>NZ_CP025430.1:1200000-2400000 GCF_002847445.1 Paracoccus zhejiangensis
TCAAGCGCGCTGATCCGGGCTTGAATTGCGCGATACCTTCGGATACGCCGATCCTGCGCCCGCCAATTGTCTGACTAAATGGGCGATGTTTCGGGTTGGGGAGTTGTCATGGTCAAGGAAGCGCTGTCACTGAAGCTGCACATGCGGGTGGCCGATGTGCTGGGCATGGCGATCCTGCGCGGCGATTATCCGGCGGGTTCGGTCCTGCCGCCCGAGATGCAGCTCTGCGAGGATCTGGCCATCAGCCGGACCGCCCTGCGCGAGGCGCTGCGCGGGCTGACCGCCAAGGGGTTGATCGAGTCGCGACCCAAGCGCGGGACGCAGGTGCGCGACCAGATCCACTGGAACCATCTCGATGCCGATGTGCTGCGCTGGCGGATCGAGACCACCGACACCGCGACCTATCTGGAAAAGATGTTCGCCCTGCGCCGCGCCACCGAACCCGAGGCAGCGGCGCTGGCGGCCCGCAATGCCCTGCCCGAGGATCGCACTCGGCTCGCCGCCGATTTCCAGGCGATGATCGATGCGGGCATGGATGATGCGGCCTGGGTCGCGGCCGACCTTGCCTTTCACCGCACCATCTATCTGGCAACGCGGAACGAGTTCTTCTGGCCGATTGGTGAGATGCTGGCGGTCAGCCTGAAGCAGATGTTCAGCATCGCCGCGCAGGGATCGCATCGGGCGCGGGCGATTGCCGAGCATGGCGATCTTTGCAACGCCATCATCGAGGGCAAGCCCGATCTCGCCCGGGCGGCGTCACTGACCCTGCTCGGTAACGCCGTGTCGGATGTCGAGCGGGTCAGAACGCAAGGCCACTGACGCCGCGGCCCTGCGGCGTGGGTCGCAAGATCAGCCGATCTTGCCCTCTTTGATCAGGGCAAAGCGCTTGGGGAAACGCCGCCAACGGCATCCGCAACCAGATAGACGTGATGGCCCTCGGCCTACATGTCGAGGGTCGGAAACGTCAGGCAGACCTCGGTCCAGAAGCCGGCGATCACGATGTTCTTGCGGCCTGTCGCCTCGACCGCCTTGCATGACAAACCGCAGGACCAGACAGCGGATAGGGTGAAAAGCCGGGGCCGGGCCATCACCGCCTGGCCCATGCCCGCAGGTTCAGCCTGAGAACTCGAACCCCGTGACATCGCCCAGAAAGGCCTCCAGAAAATCGCTGAAGGTCGCGACCAGCGGCGGCAGCGCCTCGTAGGGCGGATAGTAAAGCGACAGCCACAGATGGGGCAGCGACCAGTCCGCAAGCACCGGCACCACATCGCCCCGGCCCAGCCCCTCTGCAACGTGAAACTCGGGCAGGACGACGATGCCCGCGCCCGCCCGCGCCATCTCGTAGAGCAGATCGCCGTTGTTCGAATGGATCGCGGTTCCGGCGAAAACGGTCTGCGTCACCGCGCCCTTGCGGAACTGCCAGGCTTCGGGGCTTTCCTCGGCGCCGTAGGACAGGCACAGGCGCGGGTTCAGATCGTCCGGTGTCCGCGGCAGCGGGTGGCGTTCGAACAGCCGGGGCGAGGCGACCGCCCGCAGCGGCACCTTGCACAGCTTGCGCCAGATCGTCGAGCGGTCGACAGGGGGCCGGGACAGCCGGATCGAGAGGTCGCAGCTTTCGGTAACGATATCGACCAGGCGGTCGGTCAGCTGGATGGTCAGGTCCACATTCGGATAGGCCAGCGTGAACCGATCCAGCAGCGGCGGCAACAGCCTCAGCCCGAACGAAACCGGCGCGTTGATGGCGATCCGCCCGTGAAACGGCTGCAACTCGCGGTTCAGATCGTCGGACACCCGGTCCAGCGCCTCGACCAGCGGCCGGTAGCGGCTGGCAACCAGCGCCCCGGCCGAGGTCAGCGACACCTGCCGCGTCGTGCGCACCAGAAGCTGCTGGCCCAGATCCTCCTCCAGCCGGGCCACGATCCGGGTGACCGAGGCCGGGGTCAGGCGCAGCGTCCGGGCCGCCGCAGCGAAGCTTTGCAGCTTCGCCACCTCAAGGAAGACGCGGATCGGTTTCAGGTCCTGCATGGCCAGATTGTTGTCACAGGTGCAATAATCAATGCCGATTCATTTCTATGGTCTTTCATAAGGGCTGGCCTATCTTCACCGCAACAGGAATTCGAACACAGCGGAGACGGTCATGGAAAAGCACATCAAGGGCCTGCACCACGTCACCTCGATGGCGGGTGACGCCAATCAGAACAACCAGTTCTTCACCAAGACCCTCGGTCTGCGCCGGGTCAAGAAGACGGTGAACTTCGATGCGCCCGAGGTCTATCACCTCTATTACGGCGACGAGATCGGCACGCCCGGCTCGGTCATGACCTATTTCCCCTTCGGCCAGATGCCGCAGGGCAAGCGCGGGGTGGGCGAGGTCGGGGTGACCGAGTTTGCCGTGCCCAAGGGGTCGCTGGGGTTCTGGAAGGACCATCTGGCGCAGCAAGGCGTCAAGGGTCTGAAAGAGGACAGCTTCCTTGGTGAATCCCGTCTGGAGTTCGCCGGGCCGGATGCCGACAATTTCGCCCTTGTCGAGGCCGAGGCCGAGGGGCGGACCGCCTGGACCGGCGACGGGATCGGCGATGCCGAGGGCATCCTGGGCTTTCACGGTGCGCGCTTCCGGCTGCGTGACGCGGCGGCCACGGGCGAGCTTCTGACCTTCATGGGCTACCAGAAGGGCGAAACCGACGGTGCCATCACCCGCTATCACATCGAGGGCGGCAATGCGGCGCGGACCATCGACCTCGAGGCGCTGTCGGGTGCCGGTCAGGCCCATCAGGGCGCCGGCTCGGTGCACCATATCGCCTTCGCCGTCGAGGACCGGGCGGCCCAGCTCGAGGTGCGCAAGGCGCTTCTGGATACCGGCTATCAGGTGACGCCGGTGATCGACCGCGATTACTTCTGGGCGATCTATTTCCGCACGCCGGGCGGTGTGCTGTTCGAGATCGCGACCAATGAACCCGGCTTCGACCGCGACGAGGATACCGCGAACCTCGGCCAGTCGCTGATGCTGCCCGAGCGTTATCGCCCCTTCCGCGACCAGATCGAGCGCAACCTGCCGAACATCGCATAGGAGGACAGACCATGTCCAACGACAGCTATCACGCGAAGATCAAGGAGCCGCAGGGCGATGCGCCGCTGGTCTTTGCCTTTCACGGGACGGGCGGCGACGAAAGCCAGTTCTTCGGTCTGGCGCAGGACCTGCTGCCCGATGCCGGGATCATCTCGCCGCGCGGCGATGTGTCCGAGATGGGGGCCGCGCGCTTCTTTCGCCGCACCGGCGAGGGGGTCTATGACATGGCCGACCTTGCGCGGGCGACCGACAAGCTGGCCCGGTTCGTCGATGGCATCAAGGCGCAGCATCCCGGCCGTCCGGTCTATGGCTTCGGCTATTCCAACGGCGCCAATATTCTCGCCTCGGCGATGATCGCGCGGCCCGACCTGTTCGAGCGGATCGGCCTTCTGCATCCGCTGATCCCGTGGCGCCCGGACCCCGCACCGGGCCTGAAGGGGCGGCAGGTGCTGATCACGGCGGGACGCAACGACCCGATCTGTCCCTGGCCCCTGACCGAGCGGCTGGCGGAGTGGACCCGGGCGCAGGGCGCGCAGCTCGCCACGTCCTATCACGACGGCGGGCACGAGGTTCGGCGCGAGGAACTGACGGCTCTGGCAAACCTGCTGCGCGGCACCGGGGCAGAGCGCGCGGCATAAGCAAAAAAGGGGCGGACTGCGGTCCGCCCCTTTCTCCATCCGTCCCGACCGTTGGCCTCGATCATTGGCCCCGGCGCCTTGTCTTGGCCGACAAACAGCGACTAACCTTGAAGTTGAAAATAAGGAGGATGACATGGCGGCAGAGGGACTTGGCCCGGTAATCGGCCCCGCGGTGGCGCTTATGGCGGCAGCAGTGGTGGCGGTGCCGCTGTTCAGGCGATTGGGCCTCGGCTCGGTTCTCGGCTATTTCGCCGCCGGGGTGCTGGTCGGGCCTTCGGTGCTGGGGCTGTTCTCGGACCCGGAATCCATCCTGCATTTCGCCGAACTTGGCGTGGTCATGTTCCTCTTCGTCATCGGGCTCGAGTTGAGACCGCAAAAGCTGTGGGCGATGCGAAACCAGATCTTCGGCCTCGGGCTGGCGCAGGTCACGCTTGCGGTGGTTCTGCTGACCTCGGCAGGGGTTTTCCTCTTCGGCTTTGCGCCGGTCACCGCCTTCATCGCCGGGGCCGGTTTCGTGCTGTCCTCGACCGCGGTGATCATGTCGGTGCTGCAGGAACGCGGCGAGATCGCCAGCGCCGAGGGCCAGAAGGCCGTCTCGATCCTGCTGTTCGAGGATCTGCTGATCGTCCCGCTGCTGGCGGTGGTCGCCTTCCTGTCGCCGGTCAGTCATGGCGAGGGCGGCATCATGGCGATCCTCTTGCCGATCGCCGGGCTTCTGGTCCTGCTGGTCGTTGGGCGCTGGCTGCTCGACCCGTTCTTCTCGCTCCTCGCGCGGGCGCGCACCCGCGAGGTGCTAAGCGCGGGCGCGCTGCTGGTGGTGCTGGGCGCAGCGCTGCTGATGGAACAGGTCGGCCTTTCGATGGCGATGGGCGCGTTCCTTGCCGGGGTGATGCTGTCCGGCTCGAGCTATCGCCACCAGATCGAAAGCGATATCGAGCCGTTCCGCGGGCTGCTGATGGGTCTGTTCTTCCTCGCCGTCGGCATGTCGCTGAACCTTGGCACTGTCGCGGCGGAATGGCCGCTGCTGCTGGCCATGCTGGTGGCCTATGTCGTGGTCAAGGGCATCGCGATCTATGGAGTCGCACGGGCCTTTGGCAGCCCGAATACGGCGGCCCTGCACCGGACCGCCATGTTCGCCCAGGGCGGAGAGTTCGCCTTCGTGCTCTATGCCGCCGCGTTCAGTGGCGGGGTGATCGACGGGCGCGAGAACGCGATCTTCGCCTCGGTGGTGATCCTGTCCATGGCCATCACGCCGCTGATCCTGCTCACCTCGGACCGGCTGTTGCGGCCCACGGTCTCGGCCGAGGGGCTTGATACGCCCTTCGAACTGCGCGGCGAGGTTCTGGTCATCGGCTTTGGCCGCTTCGGCCAGGTCGCGCTGCAACTGATCCTGGCGCAGGGGGCGAAGTTGTCGGTGGTCGACAGCGATCCCGACCGCATCCGCGAGGCCGAGAAATGGGGGGCCAAGGTCTATTTCGGCGATGGCACGCGGCTGGACGTGCTGCGCCATTCCGGCGCCGAGGATGCCGAGGTGATCATGGTCTGCGTCGACGATCCCAAGGTTGCAACCCAGATCGCCGAGCTGCTCATCCACCAGTTTCCGCAGGCGAAGGTTCTGGTTCGCGCCTATGACCGCGGCCATGCGATCGAGCTGGTCCGGGCCGGCGTCGATTACCAGATCCGCGAAACCGTGGAATCGGCCTTCGAGATGGGGGCGGAGGGCCTGCGTGCGTTGGGATGTTCCGAGCTGGAGGTGTCCGAGACGCTCGAGGACATCCGCCGCCGCGATCTCGAACGGCTGGACCTGCAGATGCAGGGCGATTTCATGGCCGGCCGCGACCGCTACCTGACCACGCCCGTCCCCGAGCCGCTGACCAAGCGGCAGGGCAGTTCCAAACCGTCTGACGCGACCGCGCTGAACGGGGCGGGCTAAGCGGCCTGGCGCCGCCGGCTTAACGCGCAGCCGGCGGCAAGGTCAGATCACCTGGCCGGCGCAGGGCAATTGCCGCACAAGTCCATTATTGCCCCTGGCGCGCAGCCTCGTAGGTCACCACCGGCGACATGCGGGACAGCTTGTTGTCCTCGGCGAAATGCTGGGTTCCGCCGACCGGGATGTCCATGTCCAGCATCTCGCGCAGCGGCGGCGCGTGGGCGGCGGCCTTGGGCCCGTAGCGTTCGGCGAAATACTCGCCGCCGAAGGCCATGCGGTTCTGGATGGCGCTCCCCCCGCCAAGCGCCTTGATACGCTCCAGCTCGGCATCGTGGATCGTTTCGGCATGGTCGATGAACCAGCGCGGCGCTAACTTGCCCTGTTCCTCGTTCACCCGCTCGAAGACATCCATGATCAGACCGATGCTGTCGCCATAGGTCGCGTGCTGCCGCAGGGGCCAGCCGACTTCGACCAGCAAGGTTTTGATCCGGTGCAGATCGCCCTCGGGGTTCTGACCCTCGTCCTTGCGCTGTGCGAGATCGGGTGCCGGGGCCATGAAGTTCTCCCAGTCACCGACGCTGTGGGCAAGAAGCTCACCGGCACCTTCGAGCTCATAGCCATGATCGATATTGGCATCGGCGTTCAGACTAACCTCGTTCCCGGCGATCCATTCCAAGAAATCCTCGGCCTCCACGGCCGACAATTGCGGCAGATCCGCGATCACCTTGTAGAGAATGGCGGGGTTCGGCTCGGCGTGAAGAATGGCGCCGCCGTCCGCGAACTCGATCCGCGTGCCCGGTGCTGTCTCGGTCTCGGGGGTAAGACCCATGGCCTCCACCCCCGCCGCGTTCAGGAACCCCATGCTGTAGAGAAACAACACGAAGGTCGGCGTGTCGGGCGCAGCCTCGTTCAGCTCCTGCACGGTCGGTATCCGACGCTCTTCGAACTGATAGGGCGACCAGTTGCCGATCTCCCGGACCCATTGCCCATCCGGAACGCGGGCCGCCTCGGCGCAGACCAGATCCAGCGCCTGCGCCAGCGCCAGCTAGGGGATGCCCTCCCACCGGGTTTCAAGGTTGAAGAACCGCCTGTAACGGATGGCGCGGAAAGCCGCACCAGCCCCGGCCAAAGACCGCCCAGATAGCAAGACAGAGTGCCAAGGCCGATACCGCCTTCAACCGCTTCGGCAAGGCTGAGAAGCGTATCGGCCTTCTAGACCGCGTCATCCGATGCGCCACTGCCCGTCCGCGATAGGATCACCTTGCGGAGCACTGGTTGGTCATCGGGCAGGCGTTTCGACGCATCGTCGTTATCCGTCGGACGGTCATGCCGGTTCGGCGTGGATTTCCTGGCCAATCTGCAAGCAACTCAGGCGATCCTGACAATTCGCCTGCCGACCAACTAGCCCGAGGGCTCGCCATTGGCAAAGATCATGATAGTCGCATCATGCGCGGAAAGATCCGGCGCTCTGTCGACCGTCGTCACATGCAGGCAGAAATCCGGAAACTGCCGCAGGAATTCTGCGAAGCTCGGAACCAGGAGAGGCGGCAGCGTTTCGTCGACGACGATGCTCAATTCGCCGGCAAGCAACTCCTGCCGTTCCGCGACCCGGCGCAGCGACGCGGCGATATCAACCTCCAGCCGCTGTGCCAGCGCGACGATGTCGGCCCCCGCGGGCGTCAGCTCGTAACCGCTGCGATGCCGGTGGAACAGAGCCACGCCCAGAAGCGCCTCGATCTGTCCAAGCCGGCGGAACACCGTCGAGGCGCTGATCCGAAACTCGGCGGCGGCGCCCGGCATCCCGCGCGAATCAGCGATCGCCCTGACCAGCAGGAGATCATCCCAGTTGGGTGCCGCGGGTTCTTTGTACAAGTTTTCATTCTATCCTCTTAGTAGTTGCGTTTGATCCTTCCCTAGCCAAGTGTTCGGACCGATTTTCGCTGTTCAAGAAGATCGGTTCGGCAAGAAAATTACGTTTCTGGCCGTCCGTTTCCCACCATATTAACCCGCCGGCCCGCGATATAGTTGATATAGTTCATGCCGCGAGCGGGATCAGGGCCCTCCCTCCGGACGTTCCAGGCATACCGCGAGCCAAAATGCCTTTCCCTTTGGGCTGCTCGACGTACGCACGCCTTGATCTAAGCTGGGATAGATACAGATGACCGGCCCGACGTGATCGACACACATTACCCGCAACCAGCCTTCGATTCGAGATTAAGTCGCAAGGCGATTCAACACTCAGTTTCAGAAATCAAAAATGGGGTCGCTCATATCCCCCGTCAGCGCGCTTGGGACATCTGGTGTGATTTTGTAACGGAGTGTTTCTGGCTCGTCGTAACCGCCAAGGAGTGGAGATGACATAGAACCCCGGAACGGCAAAGCACTCCGCCGAGCGGATCGTCAAGAACATCCGCTGTCGAACTCGGAGGCATCATTCAGCCGAGGAGAAGATCAGGATCGTGCTCGAGAGCATGCGCGGCGAGGAGAGCATCGCCGAGCTCTGCCGCCGTAAGGGCATCGCGACGAGCCTGTACGACAGCTGGTCGAGGAGTTCCTCAAAGCCGGGAAGTCCCGCTTGGCGGGCCGGAAACTCTAGCTTCAGATGGTCCAAAATCGGTAGGCAGAGCAGCTGGTCAGCGCCAGCCGCACCGCTTCACTCCGAAACTCCGGCGTCGGTCTGTTGCCGTTTCCCATGGAGCAGTCCTGGTTACTCAGTTGCTGCTCTCCACTTTCTACGAGCAAGTCCATTTTGCCAAATGTATAGGCGCAATTGACCCTGCTATTGCCGAGGGGCAGAACAAGTTCGATCGAGCGGCCTGCCCGCCTCGACCCGGCAGGCACCCCTCCACTACGCTCCCCTACCGCCGCCTGCGCCGCGGACGGTCATCGCCCGCGGTATTATAGCTGACCTCAGGCAGGCTCACCTGCCCCACCAGCCCCGGATAGGCATCCGTCGCGTGCGGGATCGCGTTGGCGGCGACGAAATGTTCCTGGAAGCGCGGGGCGATCGCGGTCTCGATCCGCGTGACCCGCCGCACCTCATCCTCGATCTCGACTCGTGCGGCGCGGGAACAGAGCGCGATCCGTGCGCCCGTCCCCGCCGCATTGCCGGCGCTGGTCACCCGCTCGGGCGCGCAATCCGGGATCATGCCCAGAACCAGCGCGTGCAGCGGCGAGATATGCGCGCCGAAGGCGCCGGCCAGCACCACCCGGTCCAGCGTCTCGATACCGAACTCGTCCATCAAGAGCCGCGCCCCGGCATAAAGCGCCGATTTCGCCAGCTGGATCGCCCGGATATCGCCCTGCGTCACGGTGATCAGCGGCCCTCCCTCGGCGGTGCCGTCATGGAGCACATAGCTATGGGTCCGCCCCTGCGGCACCGAGCGCGCGGTGCCTACCTGCTCGGCCGAACCGATCAGGCCCGAGGGATCAACCAGGCCGGCCATGCGCATCTCGGCCACCGCCTCGATGATGCCCGAACCGCAGATGCCGGTGATGCCGGTGGCCTTCGCGGCCTCATTAAAGCCCGGCTCGTCCGACCATGCCTCGACCCCGATGATGCGGAAGCGCGGTTCCTTGGTCAGCGGATCGATCCGCACCCGCTCGATCGCGCCCGGCGCGGCGCGCTGGCCGGAACTGATCTGCGCCCCTTCGAAGGCCGGGCCGGTCGGCGAGGAACAGGCCAGCACCCGCGTCCTGTCGCCCAGAACGATCTCGGCATTGGTGCCGACATCGACGATCAGCACCGGGGTCTCGGATTTCTGCGGCTGTTCGGACAGGACCACGGCGGCGGCATCCGCCCCCACATGGCCGGCGATGATCGGCAGCACATAGGCCCGGGCCGGGGGCGCGATCTTCAGCCCGAGTTCCCGCGCTTTCAGCACCAGTGCATCCGAGGTCGCAGGCGCAAAGGGCGCCTGCCCCAGCTCGACCGGATCGATGCCCAGCATCAGGTGATGCATGACCGGGTTGCAGACCACCACGGCCTCGGTAATCCGGGCCGGCTCGACCCCCGCCTCCTCGGCCAGCGCCGTGGCCAGATGGCCCAGCCCGTCGCGCACGGCGGCGGTCATCTCCTCCGCCCCGCCGGGGTTCATCATCGCATAGCTGACCCGGCTCATCAGGTCCTCGCCAAAGCGGATCTGCGGGTTCATCAGCCCCGAGGAGGCCAGCACCCGCCCGTCATCCAGCGCCACCAGGTGCCCGGCGATGGTGGTCGAGCCGAGGTCGATCGCCAGCCCATAGAGCGGCCCGTCCAGTAGTCCGGGGATCAGGTCGATCAGTTGCGGTGGCTGGCGGCCATCGTCCCAGACCACCGCCGTCACCTTCCACTCGCCCTTGCGCAGGACTTTCTGGATCCGCGCAAGGACCTCAAGGTCGGCGCGCAGACCCTTGATCTGCCACTGTTCTTCCAGCGCCATCGAGAGACGCTGGAAATCGCCCGTCGGGTCATCCAGATCGGGCTCGACCACCTCGACATAGAAGGGCCGCACCGCCGGATCCATGACCATGACCCGCTCGCTCGCCGATTTGCGGATCACCTGCCGGTGCAACTGGCTTTCCGGCGGCACGTCGATCACCACATCCGACTGGATGCGCGCCTGACAGCCAAGCCGCCGCCCCGGCTTCAGCCCGCGAATGCGGTCATAGCGTTCCTCGACGGCGTTGATCCCGGTCAGTGCATCCTCGGCCACGGTCACGCCATGCTTCGGAAACGCCCCCTTTCCCGGCGCGACCTGGCACTTGGAGCAGATGCCCCGCCCGCCACAGACCGAATCCAGGTCGACTCCCAGCTTCCGCGCGGCCTCGAGGACCGGCGTGCCGGCCGGCACCCGCCCGCGCTTGCCCGATGGGGTGAAGATGACAAGGGGATCGTCGGCCATATCGGGCACCTCGCTGTTCGCACCCGAGTTAATCAGACCGCCCGCGCACCGCAAGGCGGGAACCCGCCGCCTCGATGCCCGAATGCGACCTCACCTGACCAGCGCAAACAAGCGCTTGGGTGAGTTGCAGCCACCAGAACGCAAAAGGGGGCGCGAACGCCCCCTCCAACCAGACAGGAAACCTGAAAAATCAGGCGCCCTTGTAGATGTCCACCAGCTTGCCCAGCATGTCGAGCGCGTCCTCGCGCGAGCGCTGGAAGCTGTTGCGGCCGATGATCGAGCCGTTGCCGCCGCCGTCACGGATGGCGCGGGCATCGTCATAGACCGCGTCGGCGCCCTTGGCCGCACCGCCCGAGAAGACCACGATGCGACGACCGCCAAAGGCCGCCTGCATGCAATGGGCCACGCGCTTGGCCTGGGTCGAAACGTCGATCTCCTGCTTCTCGTAGACCTTCTTGGCCTCGCCCAGCATCAGGTGATCGGTCGAAAGCTTGATCTTGATGATATGCGCGCCCAAGAGCGCCGCGATCTGTGCGGCATAGGCGGCGACATCGATGGCGGTCTCGCCATCCTTGGTGATGGCCTCGCCGCGCGGATAGGACCAGATCACGGTGGCCACGCCCTTGGCGGCGGCCTCTTCGCGCATGGCCGAGATTTCCTCGAACATGTCCAGCGCCATGTCCGAACCCGGATAAATGGTGAAGCCGATGGCCGAGCAGCCGAGCCGCAGCGCGTCATCGACGCCGGCGGTGATCGCCTGGTTCTTGCCCGCCGTATCCGACATCAGCGAATTGGCGCTGTTGACCTTGAGGATGGTCGGGATCTGGCCGGCAAAGGTGTCGGCGCCGGCCTCGATCATGCCAAGCGGCGCGGCATAGGCGTTCAGCCCGGCATCGATGGCCAGCTTGTAGTGGTAATGCGGGTCATAGGCGTCGGGGTTCGGGGCAAAGGACCGCGCCGGGCCATGCTCGAACCCCTGGTCGACGGGCAGGATGATCATCTTGCCGGTGCCGGCCAGCCGCCCGGTCATCATGATCCGGTTCAACTGGGCCTTCACGCCCGGCGTCTCGCCTTCGTATTTCGACAGGATCTGCTTGACGGTACGCGTCGTCTTCATCTTGGAGTCCCCTTTTCACGTTGCGGGTTTCCTAGCAGACCGCCCGGCAAGGGCAACGCTGATCGCGCTAACGGCTATCGCGATCGGCCGAGGACCGCGTGCCGAGACCATCGCGACGCCCGGAACGGCCAATCCAAGTTTAATTATTCGAGACAGGCCAAGCCTTTACGAAATGGTAATCTCTCTGTGCCAGGGAGTGTCGGGAGAAACAGATGCCACAGGGAACCAGTCTCGCAACAAGGCCGCAGGTCATCGCCCGGGCGAAGCCCCCGGGCTGGCCCAAGCATGTTGCCTGCCAGACGCGCCCGAGCCAGAGGGCGGCGCCCAGAGTCCCGGGAAATGGAGACGTCGTGACAAGGATCGAAGCAACCGCGCCGGGCCAGCGGGCCGAGAAGGTCGTGGCCGCAGAGGCAGCCGGCCAGGGCGCGGCGGTGACAGCCGCCGACAGCCCGACCAGTGCCGGCGGCAACCACCGCCCGGGTGCGGTCATCGGGCAATATGGTGCCTTCTTCGACTGGCTCTTCAACCAGCGTTGAGCGGGGTTGCGGCGCGATGAAAAAACCGGCGGCAGGATGACCCTGCCGCCGGTTTCGCTTTCGTCAGTCAGGTGACGAGGATCAGGCGCGCTTGGCCTTCAGCGCCGCGACGCCCGGCAGTTCCTTGCCTTCCATCCACTCGAGGAAAGCACCGCCTGCCGTTGAAATGAAGGTGAAGTCATCGGCCACTCCGGCGCGGTTCAGGGCCGCGACCGTATCACCGCCCCCCGCGACCGAAACCAGCGTGCCGGCCTTGGTTGCCTCGGCCGCCGCCTGCGCCGCGGCATTGGTGGCGCGGTCGAAGGGGGCAATCTCGAAGGCGCCAAGCGGGCCGTTCCAGATCAGCGTCTTGCAGCGGGTGAAGAGATCACGGATCGCCGCTACGGTCTCGGGTCCAGCGTCGAGGATCATCGCATCGGCCGGGCATTGATCGACTGGCAGCACCTCGTTCTCGGCACCTTCCTTGAACTCGCGCGCCACCACGATATCCACCGGCAGATGGATGGTGCAGCCGGTGCTTTCGGCTTTCTCCAGGATCTCGCGGGCGGTGTCGGCCATGTCGCGCTCGGCCAGCGACTTGCCGACCTCGATGTCCTTTGCGACCAGGAAGGTATTGGCCATGCCGCCGCCGATCACCAGATGATCGACCTTCTCGATCAGGTTCGACAAGAGTTCCAGCTTGGTCGAGACCTTGGCCCCGCCGACCACGGCCACCACCGGACGCTCGGGCTTGCCAAGCGCCGCATCCAGCGCCTTCAGTTCTTCCTCCATCAGCCGCCCGGCACCGGCCTGCATCAGCCGCGCCAGACCCTCGGTCGAGGCATGGGCGCGGTGCGCTGCCGAGAAGGCGTCGTTGACATAGACCTGCCCCAGCGCGCCAAGCGAGGCGGCGAAGGTGGCGTCGTTCTTTTCCTCGCCCTCGTAGAAGCGGGTGTTCTCCAGCAGCGCCACATCGCCCGGCTGCAGCGCAGCGACCGCGCGCTTGGCGGTGCCGCCGATGGCCTCCTCGACGAAGACCACGCTCTGCCCCAGCGCGGCTTCCAGCGCCGGCACCACTTGCTTGAGGCTCATGCTGTCGACGCGCTTGCCCTTGGGACGGTCGAAATGCGCCAGCAGCACCGGGATGCCGCCCTTCTGCTGAATGTCCTTGATGGTCGGCACGATGCGGTCGATGCGGGTCGTGTCGCTGACCTTGCCGTTCTCGACCGGCACGTTCAGGTCCACCCGGGTCAGCACGACCTTGTCGTCCAGATCCAGGTCATCGATGGTGTTGAAGTCAGCCATGGTCGATCCTCTTGAACACGAATGCGATGGTTAGTTGCCGGGCTTGTCCCGCAAGTTGACAATCTCGTCAACCGGAACCCCGCATTGAACGCCGAACGGTGGTTCCGCGTTGCTCTTTCATCCGGTGACGCCTATCTGCGTTGCCATGTCCAACCTGAAGGAGGGCCTCATGGCCGAGATCAAGGATCCCGAGAACACCATCATCATCACGCTGAAGGATGGTCCCGTGACCATCGAGCTGCTGCCGGATGTTGCGCCCAAGCACGCCGAGCGGATGAAGGAACTGGCCCGCGCCGGTCACTATGACAACGTGGCCTTCCACCGGGTGATCGACGGCTTCATGGCCCAGACCGGCGACGTGCAGCACGCCAACATGGAAAAGAACTACAATCCGGGCCGTTCGGGCACCGGTGGTTCGGACCTGCCGGATCTGCCCGCCGAGTTCTCCAAGCTGCCCCACTCGCGCGGCACGCTGGGGGCGGCGCGCTCGTCGAACCCGAACAGCGCCAACAGCCAGTTCTTCATCAACTTCAAGGACAATGACTTCCTGAACGGGCAGTACACCGTTTACGGCCGGGTCATCGACGGCATGGAGCATGTCGACAAGATCGCCCGGGGCGAGCCGCCTGCGAACCCCGACCGGATGATCTCGGTCAAGGTTGCCGCCGATGCGTAAGCTGGCCCTGATCCCCGCCCTCTTGCTGGCGACCCCGGTTCTGGCCGAGGGTCTGCCCGGCGTCACCGATGGCCCCGGCCCGAACATGGTGATCGAGGTTGCCGGCGCCGATGGCACCGCCAAGGGCACGATCACGCTGGACCTTCTCGCCGACAAGGCGCCCAAGCATGTCGAGCGCCTGGTGGCGCTGGCCAACGAGGGCAAATATGACGGCGTGGTCTTCCACCGCGTGATCGACGGCTTCATGGCCCAGACCGGCGATGTCCAGCACGGCAAGCAGGGTGGCGACACCAAGATGGCCGGCATGGGCGGCTCGGACCTGCCCGACCTCACGGCCGAGTTCAACGATGTCTCGTTCCAGGCCGGCACCGTCGGCATGGCCCGCAGCCAGGACCCGAACAGCGCCAACAGCCAGTTCTTCATCGACCTGGCCCCCGCAACCTTCCTCGACGGGCAATATACCGTCGTGGGCCAGCTGGTCGACGGTTGGGACGTGCTGAACGCCATCACCAAGGGCGACGGCAATGCCAACGGCGCGGTCGCCACGCCCGATTACATGGCCAAGGTGACCATCGTGGAGGGCGGTGCCTGATCGGCCCTGCCAGAGCGACACATGAAGGCCCGCCGGTCCATCCGGCGGGCCTTTTCCGTCGGGCGATCCGTGTGCGACGCGCGATCTGCCCGGATTTGCGGCAGAATTCACTCGATCCTCGGTTGACGGCATCACAGCCCGACAACTACCTGAGACAATCGTAAAGATTCAGGGAGCCCAGGGATGAGCCTGACCGATCGCCTCACCTCGGAATTGCAGCAGATCCGCAGCGATGGCCTTTTCAAGACCGAGCGTGTCATCACCTCGATGCAGGCCGGGCGCATCGAGGTGCAGCCGGACCGCGAGGTGCTGAACTTCTGCGCCAACAACTACCTTGGCCTCGCCGACCATCCCGACCTGATCGCCGCCGGCCATGCCGCGCTCGACCGCTATGGCTATGGCATGGCCTCGGTCCGCTTCATCTGCGGCACGCAGGAGGAGCATAAGGCACTCGAGGCGCGCATCGCCGGGTTCCTGGGCACCGAGGACGCGATCCTCTTCTCCTCCTGCTTCGATGCGAATACCGGCCTTTTCGAAACCATCCTCGGCCCCGAGGATGCGATCATCTCGGACGCGCTGAACCATGCCTCGATCATCGACGGGGTGCGGCTCTGCAAGGCGCAGCGCCACCGCTATGCCAACAACGACATGGCCGAGCTGGAAGCCTGCCTGGTCGCCGCCAAGGAGGCGCGCAACCGGCTGATCGTGACCGACGGCGTCTTCTCGATGGACGGGGTGATCGCCGATCTGCCGGCGATCTGCGACCTGGCCGAGCGCTATGACGCGACGGTGGTGGTCGATGACAGCCACGCGGTCGGCCTGACCGGACCCGGCGGGCGCGGCACCCCTGCCCTGCACGGCGTCGCCGAGCGGGTACAGATCCTCACCGGCACGCTTGGCAAGGCGCTTGGCGGCGCCTCGGGCGGCTATGTCGCGGGGCCTGCGCCGGTGATCGAGATGCTGCGCCAGCGCTCGCGCCCCTATCTCTTCTCGAACACGCTGGCCCCGGTCATCGCCGGCGCCTCGCTGACGGCACTGGACCTGATCGCGGCGGGCGACGACCTCAGGGCAAGGCTTGACGCCAATGCCGCCCGCTTCCGTGCCGAGATGGGGGCGGCGGGGTTTACCCTTGCGGGCCGGGGCCATCCGATCATCCCGGTGATGCTGGGCGACGCGCATCTGGCGGCAGAGTTCGCGGCGGCGATGATGGCCCGCGGGGTCTATGTCACCGCCTTCTCCTTCCCCGTCGTCCCGCGCGGACAGGCCCGCATCCGCACCCAGATGTCGGCCGGCCACAGCGAGGCCGACCTGTCGGCGGCCATCGCCGCATTCATCGAAACTGGTCGCGAGCTGAAGGTGATCCAATGAGCAACATGATGCGCGCGCTGGTCAAGTCGCGCCCCGAGCCCGGCCTGTGGATGGAAGAGGTTCCGGTTCCCGAGCCCGGCCCGAACGAGGTGCTGATCCGCGTCGGCAAAAGCGCGATCTGCGGCACCGACGTGCATATCTGGAACTGGGATGCCTGGGCCGCGAAGACCGTGCCCGTGCCGCTGGTGACCGGTCACGAGTTTTCGGGCGTCATCGCCGATACCGGCAGCGCCGTCTCCCGCTTCAAGCCGGGCCAGCGCGTCTCGGGCGAGGGTCACATCACCTGCGGTGCCTGCCGTAACTGCCGCGCCGGCCGTGGTCACCTGTGCCGCAATACGCTTGGGGTGGGCGTCCAGCGCGCCGGTTCCTTTGCCGAATACCTGTGCTTGCCGGAAAGCAACGTGGTGCCGATCCCCGACGACGTGCCCGACGAGATCGCGGCGATCTTCGACCCGTTCGGCAATGCCGTTCATACCGCGCTGAGCTTTGACTGCGTGGGCGAGGATGTACTGGTGACGGGTGCCGGCCCGATCGGCATCATGGGCGCGCTGGTGGCGCAGCGCGCAGGCGCCCGCAAGGTGGTCATCACCGACATCAACCCGACCCGTCTGGATCTCGCGCGCAAGCTGGGTGTGCCCTATGCCATCGACACCAGCAGCGAGGACCTGCGCGAGGTGATGGCCCGGATCGGCATGACCGAGGGCTTCGATATTGGCCTCGAAATGTCGGGCGCGGCACCCGCCTTCCGGCAGATGATCGACCTGATGAACAATGGCGGCAAGATCGCCATCCTGGGCATTGCGCCCACCGGCTTCGAGATCGACTGGAACAAGGTCATCTTCAAGATGCTGCATCTCAAGGGCATCTATGGCCGCGAGATGTACGAGACCTGGTACAAGATGATCGCCTTCGTCCAATCGGGCCTGGACCTGACGCCGCTGATCACCCACCGCCTGCCGATCGACGAGTTCGAGGCCGGGTTCGCCGCGATGCGCAAGGGCGAGGCCGGCAAGGTGGTGCTGGACTGGCTGTAACGCCGCTGCCGCCCTCGGGCGGCCGCCCTCGTTCGGTGCCGATTTCGCGCCCGCCGTGTTGTTCGCACTTGCAGCATTTCCATAACGCGCTATTCCTATGGGGTTATGATGACGGCGGCACCCATTGACGCGACCCTGATCACCCCTTCGGCGGGGATCGACCGGACACGTCATGGCTGGCGCGCCAAATGCCTGCAGCGCCTGGTGCGGATGGAACTGCCGGTGCCGCGCAGCCACGCCATTTCCGCCGACAGCGTGCAGAAGATCGCCGCCGGCCATCCGCCCGACATCGACATGCTGGCGAGCCTGCTCAGCAGCACCGAATGCCCCGGCCACCCCGCCAGCGGGCTGGTCAGCGTGCGGCCCTCGGCGCTGAACCCCGAATGGGGCGGCCCGGGCACGGTGCTGAACGTCGGCATCAACGACAATTGCCATCAGGGGCTGGTCGGGCGGATCGGGGCCGAGGCCGCCGATGCCATCTACCTGCGCTTCGTGCAGGCCTATGCCATCCACATCGCCCGCCTCGACCCCGACATGTTCGCGCAGGAAGGCGAGGGCGCGCTGCGCGAGGCGCTGCGCACCTATGCCGACGAGATGGACGAGGAATTCCCGCAGAACCCCGCCGTGCAACTGGCCGAGGTGCTGCGCTCGATGGCGCGGGCCTGGGACGGTCCGACCGCGCGGCTGCTGCGTCAGGCCAAGGGCGCGCCGGCCGATGCGCCGCTGGGGCTGGTGGTGCAGGAAATGGCGCTGGGGATCGGCCCGGGCTTCTGCGGCACCGGCACGATCCAGTTCTGCGACCCGGTCACCGGCGCCCCGCGCATCACCGGTCGCTTCCGTGGCCAGATGCAGGGCAGCGTGCGCACCGCCGCCGCCGAGACGCTTTACCTGACCCGCGATCCGCGCGGCTTGTCGCTGGAAGAGGCCGCGCCCGAGGTCTTTGCCGACCTGGTCCGCTTTGGCGTCGCCGCGCGCGAGCGGCTGCGCGAAGAGATGATGATCGATTTCGTGGTGAATGACAGCCGCGTCTCGATCATCGACGCGGTGCGGCTGCAGCGCAGCTCGCGCGCCTCGGTCAGGATCGCCGTGGCACTGGCCAAGGACGGGATCATTCCGCCGGAAGAGGCGCTGATGCGGGTCGAGCCGCGGGCGCTGTCGGACCTCTTGCACCACCAGGTCGATCCGCGCGCGCCGCGCGACCTGATCGCCCGCGGCATCAATGCCAGCCCCGGCGCCGCCACCGGCAAGATCGTTTTCTCGGCCACCGCCGCGCAAGCCAGCGCCGCGCGGGGCGAGCCCTGCGTGCTGGTCCGCCGCGAGACCGTGCCCGAGGACATCCGCGGCATGCACGCCTCGGTCGCGGTGCTGACCGAGCGTGGCGGCATGACCAGCCACGCGGCGGTGATCGCCCGCGGCCTCGGCCTGCCCTGCATCGTCGGCGCCTCGGGGATCAGCATCGACCCGCGCGCCCGCACCCTGCGCGCCGGCACCCGCAGCTTCCGCGAGGGCGAGGAGATCACCATCGACGGCACCACCGGCGAGGTGCTTGCGGGCGCCGCCGCCATGCTGGAACCGGCGCTGGATGACAGTTTCGCGCAGCTGCTGGAATGGTCCGACCAGTTCCGCCAGATCGATGTGCGCGCCAATGCCGACACGCCCGAGGATGCCCGCACCGCGCGCATGTTCAACGCGCAGGGCATCGGCCTCTGCCGCACCGAGCACATGTTCTTCGATGCCGAGCGTCTGCCCGCCATGCGCGAGATGATCTTTGCCGACAAGCCAGAGGACCGGCGGCTGGCGCTGGCGCGCATCCTGCCGATGCAGCGCGACGATTTCGCCGCCCTCTTCGAGATCATGGCCGGGCTGCCGGTGACCATTCGCCTGTTCGATCCGCCGCTGCACGAATTCCTGCCCCATGACCGCGAGGGGATGCGCGAGTTGGCCGAGTCGCTGGACCTGCCGCTGTCGGATGTCATGCGCCGCGTCGATGCCCTGTCCGAGTTCAACCCGATGCTGGGGATGCGCGGGGTTCGCCTCGGCATCGTCATGCCCGAGATCTACGACATGCAGGCCCGCGCCATCTTCGAGGCGACCGCGCTGGCCGGGCGCAAGGGCGACCCGGTGGTGCCCGAGATCATGATCCCGCTGGTCTCGGCCATGCGCGAGGTCGAACTGGTCAAGAACCGCGTCGATGCCGTGGCCGCCGAGGTCAGGAACAAGATGCATGCCGATTTCACCTATCGGCTGGGGGTGATGGTCGAGACCCCGCGCGCCGCGCTGCGCGCCGGTGACATCGCCGCCCATGCGGCCTTCCTGTCCTTCGGCACCAATGACCTGACGCAGATGACCTATGGCCTGTCGCGCGACGATGCCGGGCGCTTCATGGGCGCCTATGTCGGCCAGGGCGTCTATGCCGAGGACCCGTTCCACATCCTCGACCAGGAGGGCGTGGGCGAGTTGTTGATGATCGGGGCCGAGCGCGCGCGGCAGAAGACGCCCGGCATCACGCTGTCGGTCTGCGGCGAGCATGGCGGCAACCCGGAATCGATCGCATTCTGTCACCGCGCCGGCTTTTCCTATGTCTCCTGCTCTCCCTTTCGTGTACCGGTCGCGAGGTTGGCCGGCGCGCAGGAATCGATTCGGGCGAGCTACAACGATTCGGACCATAAACCCCCGAAACGGTTCCCCGATTAGGCCCGAAGCGGTCCTAAAATCGGGTGCAAATTGCTGATTCTCGCCAGTTATCGCCGTGAGGCTCGGCGAGATATCGCCAATTCTGCGCTGCAGCATAGCGAAACCGGAACTCACCCATCTGTGCGCTAGATCGCCGGGCGCGCTTGCACCTATCCAGATCGTCGAAGTTCACCCGGTCATCTGCTCTGACCGGTTCCCGGGCCGCACCAGGCCCATCAATGTAAACGACGATACAGGTCCGATCATGCACTCGCTGCTGCCAAAGCTGATGCGTAATTGTCTCTCTGTTGCGATTGTTTCCGCGGTTGTTGCGGGCTCGGCCAATGCCACTGGCCTGCCCTCTGTCTATTCTTCGGATGGTCAGGCGCTGCACGGAATCGCAGCGCCCATGGATATGCCGCGGCCCAAGCCGCTGCTTTATGTCGATGCCGAGCCGGTGCAGGTCGCCGGCGGGCCGGAGCAGGTCTACAAGACCCGCGCCACCACCGCCTTCTCGGGCCGCGATCTCGATTGCATGGCCGAGGCTCTGTATTTCGAGGCCCGCGGCGAGGGTCGCCAGGGTCAGGCCGCCGTCGCCGAGGTGATCCTGAACCGCGTCGCCAGCGGCAAGTTCCCGAATTCGGTCTGCGGCGTCATCAACCAGCCGAGCCAGTTCAGCTACACGATCGGCGGTCGCAAGACCATCCGCAGCAAGGCCGCCTATCTGCGCGTGCGGCAGGTGGCCGAGAACGCCCTTGCGGGCGGCACCGGCAACCTGACCGGCGGGGCGACCTATTTCCACACCCCTGCCGTGCGCCCGGCCTGGTCGCGCCGCTTCGAGCGCACCGTTCGCATCGGCCGCCACATTTTCTATCGCACCGGCCAGCGCATCGCCTCGAACTGAGGTTCGCGTCTGCGCATCCATCCTTGGATTATCAACAAGGCGGGGCTTCGGTCCCGCCTTGTCAGTTTTGCGATCCCGCCTGCGCCCGCGGCGGCAGGGTGGTTTCCGTGGGCTTCAGCCGCGTCGCCTCCAGCTGGCCCTGCCGTTCCAGCACCGCATAGCCGACCGTCGCCAGTTTGCTGTTGATCTCTTTCACCGCCGCGATCAGCTCCAGATGCTGGTTGCTGGAACTGAGGCTGGTCAGGTTGCCCGAGCCGACCCGCTGCAGATGCCGGTTGCGGCTCTGCTGTTCCAGCCCCGTCACCCGCTGCTTGTGCAGCACCAGCTGCCGCGCCGCCTCCTCGTCCTCGGTCCAGAGCACGTTGCGCGCCAGCAGAAGGCCGGTATCCAGCGCCTCCATCAGCCCGTCGATCTCGGCCGCGCCCTCGGCGGTGAAACGGTATTCACCGCTTTCGACCTGCTGGCGCACCTCGAGGAACTTGCCCGAGATCATGTCGCCGCAGCGTTCCAGCCGGATCGAGAACTCCAGCGCGTTTTGCACGTCGGCCGCCTGCCGCTCGGGCAGTTCCGGCAGGCCGGCAAAGGCGTTGCGGGTTTCGGCCAGCGCGGTGTTCAGCTGCCGCTCGGCCTCGCGCACGCCCTCGGCGTCGGGGGGATGGGCGATGGCCCGGGCGAACATGGTCGACAGGATCTCCAGCATCCGGCCCACCTGCGTCTTCAGCGCCACCACGATCAGCGTCGGGTCCGAGGTATCGGCGGGAAGGGTGAAGCGGGCGTGGGCGCCGGTTACATCCCGACGCTCGGCCCGCTGTGCCATACGCCGCGCCAAAGGGGCCAGGAGCAGCAGGAGGAAGTTGAACCCCAGATGCCCGCCCAGCATGGCGTCATGGGCGGAAAGCTCGACCTGCCCCGCCAGTTGCGCGCCAGCCAGCGCCAGCCCGGCGGTCAGCACCACGCCCAATCCGCAGCGCAAGCTCGCCACGATGCGGGCAACGGCCAGCCCCGGCCCGGCCTCGTTCCTCAGAAGCCACAGCGGCAACAGCGCGCTGCCCAGGTTGCAGCCGAGCACGAAGCCCAGCCCCGCGACCGGCCCCAGCGCCCCATGCGCGGCGAAGGCGAGGCCGGTCAGGATGGCGGCGAGGCTGGAATGCATCAACAGCGTCAGCACCAGCCCGCAGATCGCCGCCGTCACCGGATCGGCATTCAGCGAGGCGATCACCCCGCTGGCGTTCTGCAGCGCCTGCAACGGCTCGACCGCCTCGCGGATCAGCCGCAGCGACAGGAAGATCAGCCCAAGGCCAAGGATCACCCGGCCGATATTCCGCCGCCCGGCCTCGGCCGAATTGAGATAAAGCCAGCCACCGACGACCAGAAGCAGCGGCCCGATGGCGCTGATCGGCAGGGTCAGCACCTGCACCGCCAAGGCCGAACCCAGATCGGCCCCCATCGCCAGCAGCACCGCCGAGACCATCGGAATGGTATTGCTACCCACCAGCCCCGCCGCCATCAACATCACCACTGTGGCGCCCTGCAGCACGAAACCCAGGACCCCGCCCTTGGCCAGCAGCGACAGCGTGCCGGCGCTATCGCGCAGCCGGGTCTGCAAGCCGCCGCCCCATTGCCGCTCGATCCCCACGCGCATGAAGCGCACGGCGAAAAGCAGCAGCAAGGCGCCGCTGAACAGGTGGATGATGAAGGACAGGATCTGCATCGGGTACTCGGACTTGGAACGGTCAAGGTAACAGGAAACCGTTTGTAATCGGTTGACGCGGGAATACCAGCGCCCCAGCCGTCAGTAGGCCCGATCCCCCTTGCGCGGGGCAGGAATTGCCGGATAACGGGGCGCATGGATCATCCCGACCGCCTTCACCTGCGCGATTACCTCGTCAGTGCCGATATCGGTGCTTTCCAGTCCGAGCGCGGCCAGACACAACGCCTGCGCTTCAACCTGACCGTGGAACTGGGCCAGCCGGTCTCGGGGGCCGGCGATCAGGTGGATGAAATCCTCTCCTATGACGTGCTGACCGATGCGGTCGCCGCCGGTCTGTCCGATCGGCGTTACAACCTGCTCGAGACGCTGGCCGAGAAGATCGCCGCCGAGGCGCTGGCCCATCCCCGCGCCGCCAAGATCGACGTGACGATCGAGAAGCTCGACCGGGTGCCGGGCGCGCTTGGCCTGTCGATCACCCGCCAGAAGGGCCGGGTCGCCGCCGAGCCGACAGCACTTCGGCCCGTGGTGATCCATCTCGGCACTGATCGGTCGCTGGCCCCGCCTGCCGGGGCCGTGATCGTGCCCGCCGCTCCGGGTCTGCCACTGCCGGCAACGGGAGATCCGCGCCGGATCGCGCTTCTGGCGCTGGATCAGGCGGCATGGGCGCTGGCCGGGCGGCTGGGGCTCGATGTCTCGGATAGTCGCACTGAGATGGACTGGTCCATCGCCAATGGCTTGCCCACGGTCTGGGCCCCCTATCGCATGGTGGCCGACGAGATAGCACTTGATGCCGATCCGCTGGCCCTGTCCCTCTGGCTGGCCGGGCGGCTGAATGCCGAGCGGCTGGACCTCGCCCTGGCCGACGGCGCGCCCTTGCCCGACGCCCCCGCCGGCTCTGACCTCATCATCTCCCGCCTGCCATGACCGGACCGCTCTATTACCGCCCGATCCCCGCGCCCCTGACCGGGCGCTGGTCGCTGGCCGGCGGCTGGACCCGCTTCTCGCAGGTGGAAATCCTCCAGCGTGGTGCCGCGCCCCGGATCAGCGATACGGCCCCGGACGAGGTAATCGCGGCGCTCACCGCCCCGCGCGCGCCAATCCTTGGCCTTGCCCTCGACCGCCCGAAACTGATGGGCATCATCAACGCCACGCCCGACAGCTTCTCGGATGGCGGTGCCTATGAACCCGGTGCGCAGGCGCAGGCACTGATCGATCAGGGTGCCGACATTCTGGATATCGGCGGCGAATCCACCCGGCCCGGCGCGGCAGAGATGCCGCAGGATCGGGAACTGGCCCGCATCCTGCCGGTTATCGCGGCGGCGTGGGGCCGCGCGCCGATCTCGGTCGATACCCGCAAGGCGGGCGTGGCGCGGGCGGCGCTGGACGCCGGTGCGGGCATGGTCAACGATGTCTCGGGCTTCGATTTCGACCCTGCTTTGCCCGGCCTTGTGGCCGAGACCGGCGTTCCGGTCTGCCTGATGCACGCGCAGGGCCTGCCCGAGACCATGCAGGACGATCCGCGTTATGGGGATGTGCTTCTGGATGTCTATGACGCGCTCGAGGCGCGGATAGACCGGGCGGTTCAGGCGGGTATTCGCCGCGACCGGATCGTGATCGATCCGGGCATTGGATTTGGCAAGACCGAGGCGCATAATCTCGCCATCCTGCGGCGCATCTCGCTGTTTCACGCCCTGGGTTGCCCGATCCTTCTGGGCGTCTCGCGCAAGCGTTTCATCGGCACCGTCGGCGGGGCCGAGGTGGCGGCGGATCGCGGGCCGGGCACCCTGGCGCTGACCATCGAGGCGCTGGCGCAGGGGATACAGATTCACCGCGTCCATGACGTGGCCATGATAAAACAGGGACTACGGCTTTGGGCAGCCGTCAACGAGAACAGGGCAGAACAAGAATGAGCAGAAAGCTTTTCGGAACCGACGGCGTCAGGGGCCGCGCGAATACCTTTCCCATGACCGCCGAGATGGCGCTGCGACTTGGCGCCGCCGCCGGCCGCTATTTCCGCCGCGACGGGCGCAACGGCCACCGCGTGGTGATCGGCAAGGACACGCGCCTGTCGGGCTACATGATCGAGAACGCGCTGACCGCCGGGCTGACCTCGACCGGGATGAACGTGCTGCTTCTAGGCCCGGTGCCGACCCCGGCAGTGGGATTCCTCACCCGCTCGATGCGGGCGGATGTGGGGATCATGATCTCGGCCAGCCACAATCCGGCGGCGGATAATGGCATCAAGTTCTTTGGCCCCGACGGGTTCAAGCTGTCCGACGAAGCCGAGGCCGAGATCGAGCGCATCGTCGCCGGCAGCTTCGATCTGGCGCAGCCGCAGAATATCGGGCGCGCCAAGCGCATCGATGACGGGCGCGGGCGCTATGTCGAATATGCCAAGACCACCTTCCCCACCGGCCAGCGGCTGGACGGGCTGAAAGTGGTGGTCGATTGCGCCAATGGCGCGGCCTATCGCGCCGCCCCTGATGTGCTGTGGGAACTGGGCGCCGAGGTGATCCCGGTCGGCGTCGAGCCGAACGGCCTCAACATCAACGAGGGTTGCGGCAGCACCCATCCCGAGGCTTGTGCCGATGCGGTGCTGAAACATGGCGCCGATCTAGGCATCAGCCTTGACGGCGATGCCGACCGGGTGGCGATCATCGACGAGAAGGGCCGCCTGGCCGATGGCGACCAGATCATGGCGCTGCTGGCGAGCCGTTGGGCCGAGGAGGGCCGGCTGAAGGGCGGCGCGCTGGTGGCGACCGTCATGTCCAATCTGGGCCTCGAACGCTATCTGCAGGGGCGCGGTTTGCGGCTCGAGCGGACCAAGGTCGGCGACCGCTATGTGGTCGAGCGGATGCGCGGTCAGGGCTTCAACCTCGGCGGCGAGCAGTCGGGCCATATCGTCATGACCGATTACGCCACCACCGGCGACGGGTTGATCGCGGGTCTGCAATTCCTCGCCGCGATGGCCGATAGCGGCCAACCCGCCAGTCAGTTGGTCAGCCAGTTCGACCCGGTGCCGCAATTGCTGAAGAACGTGCGTTACGCCGCCGGGGCCGATCCCTTGTCGACCGAGCCGGTCAAGGCAGTGATCGCCGAGGCTGAACGCCGGCTGAACGGCTCGGGCCGGGTGCTGATCCGCAAGTCGGGCACCGAGCCGCTGATCAGGGTCATGGCCGAGGCCGAGGACGAGACCATGCTGCGCGAGGTCGTGGACGGTATCGTCGCCGCCGTCGAAAAGGCGGCCTAAAGCGGGCGGTTGTAGCGGATGAAGGGCGACCTCACCGCCACGCGATCATAGAGCATACGGCCGGGATAGTTGTTCTCGGCCGTCAGCCAGTAGACCGCGGGAACGCCCTTCGCGTCCGCTGCCGCGTAGACCGCCTCGATCAGTGCGCGCGCGACGCCCTTGCCGCGCGCTTCAGGGGCGGTGAACAGATCCTGCAGATAGCAGACCCCTTCCGGACGCCAGAGATTGGGGTGAAAGACGTAATGCGTCAGTCCCAGCAGTTGGCCGTCCTCCTCGGCCACCAGCCCATGAAAATCGTGCGGATCGCCCGCGAGCAGCCGCTCGAAAGCCGCATCGAAAAAGGATTGCGGCAGGTCGGGGCGTTCGTAGAACCGCTGATAACCGTCATAAAGCACCTGCCACTCTGCCTTGTCGGCAGCTGTGACCGGCCGGACTGTCACCTCCATCGCCAAGTTTACCGCCCCTGCCGCCGGGCCATGAAGGCCAGCTTCTCGAACAGCGCCACGTCCTGCTCGTTCTTCAAGAGCGCACCATGCAGGCGCGGCAGGATCTGGTCGGGTGCGCGCTGCAGATCCTCGGGTGCCAGATCCTCGGCGAGGATCAGTTTCAGCCAGTCGAGGAATTCGCTGGTCGAGGGTTTCTTCTTCAGCCCGGGCGCTTCGCGCAGCTCGAAGAACTGGGTCAGCGCGGTATCCAGAAGACGCGGTTTCAACCCGGGGTAGTGAACCGCCACGATCTGCTTCAGCGTCTCGGCATCGGGGAAGCGGATATAATGGAAGAAGCAGCGGCGCAGGAAAGCGTCGGGCAGTTCCTTTTCATTGTTCGAGGTAATCACCACCACCGGCCGGTGCCTCGCCTGAATGGTCTCGCCGGTCTCGTAAACGTGAAACTCCATCCGGTCGAGTTCCTGCAGCAGGTCGTTCGGGAACTCGATATCCGCCTTGTCGATCTCGTCGATCAGCAGGACGACCTTGCCCGGCGCATCAAAGGCCTGCCACAGCTTACCCTTGCGGATGTAATTGCCGACGTCATGCACGCGTTCATCGCCCAGCTGGCTGTCGCGCAGCCGGCTGACCGCGTCGTATTCATAGAGGCCCTGCTGCGCCTTTGTGGTTGATTTCACGTTCCATTCGATGATCGGCAGGCCCAGCCCGGCAGCCATCTGCCGCGCCAGCTCGGTCTTGCCTGTCCCCGGCTCGCCCTTGACCAGCAGGGGCCGTTCCAGCGTCACGGCGGCATTGACGGCGATGGCCAGTTCGGGGGGTGCGACATAGTCCCGGGTGCCGGTGAATTGCATGTAAGGACTCCTGAACCTGCTCCAACTCGGCGGCAACCTAGGACGCTGTCCCGCCGCCCGCAAGATTGGCGCAGACGTTAACCCTAACTTATATCGACAAGGGGGATTCCTTCCTTTATGGGTCCGCTCGAGGACCCGGACCCCCCAACGTCCCGGCCGAGCCGGAGGAAATATGAAAGCTCAAACCTTCCTGCCTCAGGATTACCGTCCCGCCGAGGACGAACCTTTTATGAATGACCGTCAGTTAGAGTATTTTCGTCGCAAATTGCAGGCATGGAAGCAGGAACTGCTCGAGCAATCCGCCGAAACGCTCGAAGGACTTCAGGACAGTGGCCGCAGCGTGCCGGATATTGCCGACCGCGCCAGCGAGGAAACTGACCGGGCGCTGGAACTGCGCACCCGTGATCGCCAGCGCAAGCTGGTCTCCAAGATCGACTCCGCGCTGCGCCGGATCGAGACCGGGGATTACGGCTATTGCGAGGTGACTGGCGAGCCGATCAGCCTCAAGCGGCTGGACGCGCGCCCGATCGCCACGATGACGCTGGAAGCGCAGGAAAAGCACGAGCGGCGCGAGCGCGTTCACCGCGACGACTGATCCGGATTGCCGACGGGGCGGCGACCTGCGGGATCGACGCCCCGGCACAAGGACGGCGAAAGGACAAGGATCATGTCGGAAAGCACCGAGGGTCCGAGCCCGGCCGTCCTGTCTGCGCGACGGGGCAACCACCTGACAGACCGCCCGACCACCATCATCGGCGCGGGCATTGGCGGGCTTACTGCCGCGCTGGCGCTGGCGCGGCGCGGGGCCGAGGTGCATGTGCTGGAACGCGCACCGGAACTGACCGAGGTGGGCGCGGGCCTGCAGATCTCTCCGAATGCGGGCCGGGTGCTCGAGGCGCTGGGGCTTGGCCCGGCGCTGGATGCGGTGTCGGTGCGCGGGCGCGGGGTCCGGATGTGGGACGCCGCCGGTCGGCCCATCGCGAAACTCGACTTTGCCGCCCGCCGTCCCGCCGCCCGCTTCCGCATGATCCACCGCGCAAGGCTGGTCGAGCTGCTGGGCGCGGCGGCAGAGGCCGAGGGCGTGACCCTGCGGCTTGGCCACATGATCGACGCCCTGCCGCGCGAGCCGCTGGTCATCGGGGCGGACGGGATCAACAGCCGGGTGCGGCAGGTGCTGAACGGCACCGAGGCGCCCTTTTTCACCGGCCAGACCGCATGGCGGGCGCTGATCCGCGACCCAGAACCGCCCAGTGATGGCACGGGCTGGTCCGACCTGTTCCTCGGGCCGAAGCGGCATCTGGTCAGCTATCCGCTGGCGGGCGGCCTTCGCAACATCGTCGCCGTGGTCGAGCGCCCGGACTGGCAGGCCGAGGGCTGGTCACAGGCCGATGATCCGGCCCATCTGCGCGCTGCCTTCGCCGGTTTCGGCGGGCCCGTGCCCGGCTGGCTGGCGCGCGTGAGTGAGACCGGCATCTGGGGCCTCTTCCGTCACGAGGTCGCGCTGCGCTGGCAGGATGGCAGCCGGGTGATCCTTGGCGATGCCGCCCATCCTACCCTGCCCTTCATGGCCCAGGGCGCGGCGCTGGCGATCGAGGACGCGGCGGTGCTGGCCGCCTGTCTGGACAGCGACCCCGACCAGCCCGCCGCGCTGGCGCGATACCAGTCGGTGAGGGCCGAACGGGCAACGCAGGTCGTGGCGCTGGCCAGCGCAAACGCCCGGAACTATCACCTGACCGGGCCAAAGCGGCTGGTCGCCCATGCCGGGCTGCGGCTGATCTCGCGCCTCGCGCCCGAACGGCTGGCCGGGCGGTTCGACTGGATCTATGACCATGACCCTCTGGCCGTGACAGCAGCAGGGCCTGCGGCAGGTCGTCGCATCTGAAGGCTTGAGTTTTCCGCGAAATCTCCTCCTATCTGGGACGGTAATCCCCGACGAGGCTTTTCATGGTTCACCTCCCCGCCCTTCCCGCCCGCAATCCCGCGCAGCATCATCGCGCGGCCACCCAGCTGGAACTGTTCTTCGATCTGGTCTTCGTCATTGCCATCGCCTCGGTCACCGCGGCGCTGCATCACGGCATCAGCGAGGGACACGGCGTCGAGGTGCTGCCGCGCTTCCTGTTCCTGTTCATCTCGATCTGGTGGTCGTGGATGAACTTCACCTGGTTCGCCAGTGCCTTCGACAATGACGGCCCGCTCTATCGGCTCCTGACCATGACGATCATGGTCGGGGCGCTGATCTTTGCCGGCGGGGCCAGCCATATCTTCGAGACGCTGGACATGCAGTGGGGCGTGCTTGGCTGGTGCATCATGCGGGTCGCCATGGCGCTTCTGTGGCTCAGGGCCAGCAGCAATCCCGCCTATCGCACCACCTGCCGCCGCTTTGCCGCCGGCATCCTGATCGCGCAGCTTGGCTGGATCCTCGTCTACCTGCTCTGCGCCCCCGGCTCGACCGCCTTCTTCATCGGCGCGGCGCTGGTCTTTCTGATCGAGTTCTCGGTGCCGGTCTTTGCCGAACGCGCAGGCGCCACCCCCTTTCACCGCCACCACATCATCGAACGCTATGGCCTGCTGACCATCATCTCGATGGGCGAGATCATGCTGGCGATCAGCATCGGCTTCAGCATGATGTATGGCGAGCATGGCCTGATCTGGCCGGGCGTGGTCGCGCTTGGCGGGGCGGTGATGGTGCTGGCGATCTTCTGGCTCTATTTCACCGAAGAGGATCACCTGCCCCGCGCTGATACCAAGACCGCCTTCATCTGGGGCTATTCCCACGTCTTCATCTTCGGCTCGATCGCCGTGATGGGCGCCGGGGTCGCGGCCGAGCTGGATCTGGCCAGCCATCACAGCAAGGCGACACCCGCGGAACTGGCGATGTGGCTGGGCCTGCCACTGGCGGTGTTCCTGCTGGCGCTGTGGGTGGCGCGGGACCGGCATTTCCACCACGGCATCCGCAGTCTGGCGCTGTCGGTCATGGCCGGGGTCTCGGTCGCCGGGGCCTTCCTTGACCTGCCGACCTGGGGCTTTGCCCTGATCGCGGTGGCGGCGGTGCTGTGGCGTTGCCCGCTCCGCGAGCCCGCGCCCGATGCCGGCACGGTGCTGGAACACGGCCAGCCGGCAAGCGACCACAGGCACTGATCCGGTGCTGCCACTTGCCCCCCGTTTTCCCGTTGCGGGGGGCGGGTCTCGGCCTCTAGGTTAACCGCGACCACAGGAGGATCAGCCAGATGACCCAGGGCTTCGACACGACCGCCATCCATGCCGGCACCGCACCCGACCCCGCCACCGGCGCGCGGCAGGTGCCGATCTATCAGACGACCGCCTATGCCTTCCGCGACGCCGATCACGCGGCCAAACTCTTCAACCTGCAGGAAGTCGGCTATATCTATTCGCGGCTGACCAACCCGACCGTGGCGGCGCTGCAGAACCGCATCGCGGCGCTGGAGGGCGGGGCCGGGGCGGTCTGCTGTTCCTCGGGCCACGCGGCGCAGATCATGGCGCTGTTCCCGCTGATGGGACCGGGGCTGAACATCATCGCCTCAACCCGGCTTTACGGCGGCACCGTGACGCAGTTCAGCCAGACCATCCGCCGTTTCGGCTGGTCAGCGAAATTCGTCGATCTCGACGATCTCGAGGCGGTGAAGGCCGCCATCGACGGTGACACCCGCGCGATCTTCTGTGAATCGATCAGCAATCCGGGCGGCTATGTCACCGACATCCCCGCCGTTGCCGGGATCGCCAACGAGGCCGGCATCCCGCTGATCGTCGACAACACGCTGGCGACCCCCTATCTCTGCAAGCCGATCGAGATGGGCGCGACGCTGGTCGTGCACAGCCTGACCAAGTACATGACCGGCAATGGCACCGTGACCGGCGGCGTGGTGGTGGACAGCGGCACGTTCGACTGGTCGGCCAGCGACAAGTTCCCTAGCCTCTCGGCCCCGGAACCCGCCTATCACGGGCTGAAATTCCACGAGACCTTCGGCAACCTCGCCTTCACCTTCCACGGCATCGCCATCGGCCTGCGCGATCTGGGCATGACCATGAACCCGCAAGGCGCGCATTACACGCTGATGGGGATCGAGACGCTTGGCCTTCGTATGCCGCGCCATGTCGAGAATGCCCAAAAGGTCGCCGAATGGCTGGAGAAAGACCCGCGAGTGAACCTTGTCACCTATGCGGGCCTCGCCTCCTCGCCCTGGAACGCGACGGCGAAGCGCGTCTATCCCAAGGGCGCGGGCGCGATCTTCACCTTCGAGATCAAGGGCGGCTATGCGGCGGCGGTCAAACTGGTCGATGCGCTGCAACTCTTCAGCCATGTGGCGAACCTGGGCGATGCGCGCTCGCTGGTGATCCATTCCGCCTCGACCACGCACCGGCAGCTGAACGAGGATCAGCAGCGCGCGGCCGGTGCCGGGCCGGAGGTGGTGCGTCTGTCGATCGGGTTGGAGGATGTGGGCGACCTGATCGCCGATCTGGACCAGGCGCTGGCCAAGGCGACGGCCTGAGACTGCCAGTGAAGTGAATAGGCCCGGGGAGATGTTCCCCGGGCCTTTCCGATTGCCGCCTAACCTCAGTTCGAGGGGGCCGCTTCTGCGCCAGGCGCCTCGCCTTCGGGCGCTTCGCCCTCGGGCATCTCGCCCGCCGGCATTTCACCCTCGGGCGCGGCTTCGGCCTCGGGTTCAGCCTCGGGCGCGGCGCCATGATCGCCATGGCCGCCGCCCATCCCGGCACATTCCGCCATCGCCGCCTCGTCGCGCAGCGCGAACTGCATCTCGACCTGCGCCATCATGGTCAACTCGCCACCCTGCACCGGCACCGCCTTGCTGGCCCCGGCATCCATCGCCTGCCGCATCATCATCGGCTCGGGTCCCCCCTGCGTATAGACCACATCGCGCATGGTCAGGACCGGGCCGAGCGTCAGGCCGGCAGCCTCGGCGATCACCTCGGCGCGGTGCTGGGCATCGGCCACCGCGTCGCGGCGCGCCTCGTCCTGCATCTCGTCGGAATTGTCGCGGCCGAAGGTGATGCCGTTAATCTCGTTCGCACCCGCCGTGACCAGCCCGTCCAGCGTGCCGCCGAGACCCGCCAGGTCGCGCACCCGCACCGTCACCATGTTCTGCGCCTGGTAGCCGGTAACGCGCGGCGGCTGGCCCTCGCGCGAATAGTCCATCATCGGCGTCAGGTTCAGACCCGAGGTCTGGATGTCGCGTTCTTCGACGCCCGATCCGGTCAGCGCCGCGATCACCGCCGTCTGCTGTTCGGAATTCTGCGTCATCGCCGCAGCCGCCGTCTCGGCCTGGGTGGTGACGCCAAGATTGATCGTCGCCATGTCGGGCTGGCCCAATGCCTGCCCCTCGCCGGTGACCGAGATGCGGGCGCCATGGTGACCCATGCCCTTGCCGTGGCAGGCGTGATGCCCGCCCATGCCGGGCTTGTCGCCGGGCGCCGCCATCGCCGGGGCGGCAGCCATCAGCGCCGCGCCGGCCAGCAGCCCGGACAGCATCCCCCGCCCGCGCGCCTTGCGGGTCAGAACGGGCCTCGTGGCGGCGGCGGTGTCTCGTGTTTTCATTTGGTAGCTCCTGTTGGGGGATGTCTGTCCCGCTGAACGCCGATCATAGGGATTTGTTCATCGATTTGCGTTCACAGCTTCGCCAGTTTCCCTTTCCCCACACAAGGAATTGAGGTAAATCATGAAGACAACACCAGATCGGGACAAACCCGCGCGCCGAGGCTTAGCAGACAGTCATGACCAAGCATTTTACCGCTGCATTCGCAATGAGCTTTACCCATGAGGAGGTCGTGCTGGAAAAGCGCGACCCCGAGGGCTGGCGACGGCTGGGGTCCGTGCGCTTCACCCGCGGCGACCTGGGCCAGCAGCTGGGCAGCCTGCGCGAGCGCGACGGGACAGAGGCCGATCAGGCCGGCGGCCCCGACACGCTGCTGGTCATTCCCGATGACCAGATCCTCTATACCACGCTGACCGTTCCGCCGGGGCCGGAACCGGCGCTGGCCGTGGCCCGCGCGCTGGAGGGGCTGACCCCATACGAGGTCGCCGATCTGGCCTTTGCCTGGGCGCCCGCGGGCGAGGATCAGGCCGACAGCCTGCACATCGCCGCCGTCGCCCGCCGCACGCTGGAAGAGGCCGAGCAATTCGCGCTGAGCCAGGGGTTCCGCCCGACCGGCTTCATCGCCCGCCCGGGTGACGACCGCTTTCCCGGCCAGCCCGATTTCGGCCCCTCGGCCACGGTTCGCGACCTGACCCGTCGCAGCACCGTCACCGAACCCGATCTGCGCCGCGCCGGCGTCACCTCGGCCAGCATTGCCGGCATGGCCGAGGCGCCGGTCGAGACGCCCGCCAAGATCGCCGCGCCCGATCCGGTCATCTCGCGGGTGACCGCGCATGTCTATCCCGCCGCCGAGCCGGCTGCGGCAGCGACGCCCAAGGCCAAGCGTGCCGTCATGTCGGAATTCGCCGTGGCGGCGGAACGTGGTGCGGCGGCCAGCCCCGCGCCCCAGAACCTGCGGGTTGGCCCGGCGCTGCCCGCCGAGGCCCCCGCCGCCCCCCCTGCCGAGGCACCGGTCGAGACGCCCGAGACCGAGGCCGCCGAGACTGACGCCCAGGTGATCCGTCACCTTGCCCCGCAGGTCGAACTGACCACCCCCGGCAAGACCATGCCGCCCCGGGCGCAGGCCTTCCACAGCCGCGCCGCCGAGGCCCGCAGCCGGCGTGCGGTCGAGGAGGCCGAGCCGGCCACGCCCGGAGCGATGGCTTCGCTGATCGGCGCGGCGCGTGCGATGAACAGCCGCGCGCCCAGCACGTTTACGGTGATGATGGGCCTCCTGATGCTGGCGCTGGTCGTGGTGCTGCTGTTCTTCGGCGGCAAGACCGAGACGCCCGCAGCCGATCAGATCGCCGCGACCGCCCCGGCCACAGAAGTCGCGGAACCCGCCGCAGCGCCGGTCTCGGACGAGGCGCTGGTCGAGGATACGACCGAGCCGGTGGACGAGGCCGAGATGGCCGAGGAACCGGATGTGCCGACGGATGCGGAACTCGCGGCAACCGACCCCGTGACCGCGCCCGTCACCGAGGCAGAGCCGGTCACTGCAGCCACCCTGCCGGCCGAGACCCCGGCACCGCTGACCGAAGCGGCTGTCGCGCCCGAGCCGGAAGCTGCCGCCGACGAAGCGCTGGCCGCGCGCGAAAGCGCCGTGCAGGCCGCGTTGACCGAGGCGCAGGCTGAACCCGCAGCGGAACCCGAGGCCGAGGCCGAGGCCGTTGCCGAAGCCCCCGCGGCCGAGGTCCCGGCAGCTACGCCCGCGCCCGCGCCGACCCCGGCACCGGTGGCTGCGGCCCCTGCCCCCAAGGCTGCGGCCCCGCAAGCTGCGGCGCCCAAGGCGGCTGCTCCGGCCCCCCGCGCGACCCAGCCCGCACCCTTGCGCACGCTGGCCCTGACCCGCTCGACCCGGCCCGCCGCGCCGCCGCGCCGTGCCGCCGCGCCGGAAACGAACGACGCGACCCCGGTGGTCCCCGCCAATCCCCGCCCCTTTGCCGAGCGCACGCAAGCCGCGCCGTCGCGGGTGACGGCGATCCGCCCGCCCTCGCGTCCGGCTTCGACCCAGCGCGCTGCCGCCGAGCCGGTGGCGCAGCCGGCAGCCGGCCCCGCGCCCGCACCCGCCGCGCAGCGCCCGACCGATGCCTTGCAACGCTCGACCCGGCCACCCTCGCGACCTGACCGGCAGTCGATGAACCTGCTACCGCGCGGAGCCGAGGAACCCAGGCAGGCGGCGCTGACGCCGGAAGAAATCCGCTATTACGAGGATATCCTGAAGTACCTGCGCACCGCGCAGGCCGGCAATGACAGCCTGAGCAAGGCCGAGCGTGACGCGGTGATCCGGCTGGCCGATGCCCGGCCCTTGCGGCGGCCAGTCGATGTGCGCGCCGGCACGCAAAAGGCGGTGAACAACGCGGTGGCGGCGGCGATGGGGGAATCGCCACCACCGGCACAGAAGCCACAATCTGAACCGCAGCGCACCGCCGGCTCGCCCACCGCGACCGGCGGTCTTTCGCGTTCGGCCCGTCCTTCGCATCGCCCCGGTTCGCTGTCGGCCCGCGCGGGTGGCAGCAGTGTCTCGGGCGCGGCGGTCGACAAGGCCATCGCCGCCGCCGTCGCCTCGGGTCCTCTCGCCCCCGGCGCCAGGGCGCTGACCGCCCTTTCCTCGTCGCCGCTGCCGCCGCGTCGGAGTGGCAATCGCGGCGTGGTGGCGCTGGTCGCGCCTGCCGCCGCCGCCGCAACGGCTGTCGCCGCTGCCGCGCCGATCCCGCAGCAGCCAAGCGCCAACGAGGCCGCCGCGATCGAGGCCCAACGCCGCGAGGATGCCCAGTTGCAGGCCCAGGCCGAGGCCCGAGCCCGCGACCGTGCCGCGGCTGATGCCCGGGCCGAAGCGCAGGCCCGCGCCGCCGCCGAAGCCCGCGCCCGCGCCCAGGCCGAGGCCGAGGCCCGCGCCGCCGCGCAGAGAAACCAAGCCTATACCCCGCCCGAGGCCGAGAACGAGCCCGAGGTCGCCACCAATGTCCCGCGCGGCACCACTGCCGCAGGGGTCGCCGCCAATGCCACGGTCAAGGACGGTATCACCATCAACCGCACCCAGATCATCGGCACGATCGGCGCCGGCAAGGGCAGCCGGGCGCTGGTCAGGCTGTCGAATGGCCGGGTCATCACGCTGCGGCTTGGCGACCGCATCAATGGCGGTACGATCACCGCGATCGGCAATAGCCGCGTCACCTATGTCAAGGGTGGGCGCAGCAGCGATCTGGCGGTGCTCGACGGCCGTTAATGGAAAATTTCCTTCTACTTTCAACGATTTTCCTTGTTACGATGGTCATTGCCGTGCCGCTCTCGGCGCGGTTGGGGCTGGGCTCGGTGCTGGGCTACCTGATCGCCGGCATCCTCATCGGCCCGGTTCTTGGGCTGGCCGGCAGCGAGATGTCGGAACTGCAGCACATCGCCGAATTCGGCGTGGTGATGATGCTGTTCCTCATCGGGCTGGAACTTGAACCGCGCAACCTGTGGAACATGCGCCGCAGGCTGATGGGTCTTGGCGGCGCGCAGATCCTCGGCACCATCGCGCTGATCTTTGCTGTCGCCATGCTGGCCGGTCAAACCTGGCAGGTCTCGCTGGTCCTCGGCATGATCCTGTCGCTCAGCTCGACCGCCATCGTGCTGCAAACCCTGTCCGAGAAAAGCCTGATGCAGACCGGCGGCGGGCGCTCGGCCTTTGCCGTGCTGCTGACGCAGGATATTGCCGTCATCCCGATGCTGGCGCTGATGCCGCTGCTGGCCTTCCAGCGCAGCGCCAGCCACCCGGCCGAGAACGGCGGTCATGGCGGCGAGGAATTCGTCGCGCAGGCGATCATGGCCAGCCTGCCGGGCTGGGCCGCGGCGCTGGCGACGCTGGCCGCCGTGGCCGGGGTGATCGTGATCGGGCAATACCTGATCCGGCCGGTCTTCCGCTATGTCCATTCCGCCCGCCTGCGCGAGATGGACACGGCCTTTGCCCTGCTGATCGTGGTGGGCATCGCCTCGATGATGATCCTCGTCGGCCTCTCGCCGGCGCTTGGCACCTTCCTCGCCGGGGTGATGCTGGCCGGGTCCGAGTTCCGGCACGAGCTGGAAAGCCAGATCGAACCCTTCAAGGGCCTGCTGCTCGGCCTCTTCTTCATCACCGTCGGCGCGGGCATGAATTTCGACATGCTGGCCGCCGACCCGGTGCCGATCCTGTCGGCAACCGCGCTCTTGATCGCCGCCAAGGCCGGGGTTCTGTACCTGATCGCCCGGCAGGCCGGCATGGCCGACCGCGACCGCTCGCTGTTCACGCTGTCGCTGGCGCAGGCCGGCGAGTTCGGCTTTGTCCTTATTTCCTATGCCGCCTCTCTGGCGATCCTGACGCGCAGCATGGCCCAGGGGTTCCTGCTGGTCATCGCGCTGTCGATGCTGGCGACGCCCTTGCTGTTCATCCTCTACGACCAGGTGGCCAAGCGGCTTGGCGACGGGTCGGAACATCACGACCCCGACGAGATCGACGAGCAGCAGCCGATCATCATCGCGGGTGTCGGTCGCTTCGGGCAGGTGGTGAACCGGCTGGTCACCATGTCGGGCTTCCAGACCACGGTGCTGGACCATGACCTGAAGCTGATCCAGCTGATGCGCAGCTTTGGCTTCAAGGGCTATTTCGGCGATCCCACCCGGCCCGAGATCCTCGCCGCCGCCGGGCTGGAGAAGGCGCAGATCCTTGTCGCCGCGCTGGATGACCCGGCCTCGAACATCAAGCTGGTGCGCTACGCCCGCGAGAAGCGGCCCGACCTGGTCATCATCGCCCGCGCGCGCGACCGGGTGGTGGTCTACCAGCTTTACGCCGCCGGGGCCGATCACATCGTCCGCGAACTCTTCGATTCCAGCCTGAGGGTCGGGCGCTATGTGCTTGAAAATGCAGGCCTGTCGGAATACGAGGCGGCCGAGCTGGAAAAGATCTTCTACAAGCTCGACCGCGCCAACCTGCGCGAACTAGCCGAGGTCTGGAAGCCCGACCTGCCGCTGGACCAGAATGAAGATTACGTCCAACGCTCGCGCGATCTGAACAAGGTGCTGGAAAACGCGCTGATGGAGCGCTTCGCCCATGGCCCCTCGGCGGCGCCGATCGAGGAGGAAGACGAAGGTGCCGACGAGGACCCCGAGCACGGGCTGAAGATGCCCTCGCGTCCGGGCGGTCGCAAGGTGCGCCCGATCACCGAGGATGCGCGCCAGGACTGATCCCGTGGGGGATCAGCTGCCGCCCGCGCCGCCGATGGCCAGCGCGGCATTGACCGCCAGCGCCAGGATCACCGTATTGTAGAAATAGGACAGCACCGAATGCAGCGCCACGATCCGGCGCAGGTCGCTGGTTTCGACCGTCACGTCCGAAGTCTGGCCGCACATGCCAAGGGTCAGGCTGAAATACAGGAACTCCCACACGCCGGGATCCTTGTCGGCATCACCCTTGCGGCTGGCGAAACCCAGTCCGCCGGCATCGCGCCCGTCGCCGCTGGTGGCGTAGTAAAGCCCGGCATAGTGGAAGGCCATGACCGTGTGCAGCGTGGCCCAGCCAAGCGGGACCGAGGCCACCGCCAGCACCGGCTGCCATGGCCCCCGCGCGCCATGGCCCAGAAGCGCAGCCAGCACCGCCAGCAGGCTGACCGCCACGCCGGCAAAGGCCAGCAGCAGGATCAGCCGCGCGCCCTCGTCGGTATCCTCGCCATGATGGCGGCGCAGGTCCTCGGGCGTCAGGTGACGGATAACGCGCGCGGTCATCAGCAGGTAGGTCAGGAAGAAGAGATCGGCCCCGACCAGCGCCCGGCTGCCCAGATCGAGGGGCGCGATCAGCGCCGCCAGCAGGCCAAGCGCGGCGGCAAGGATGATGCGCGTATGCCGCCGCCATGTGGCGCGCAGCACGTGCAGTCGGGGCTTCACCGCCCCGCTCATCCGTCCAGCCGCTCGACGGTCCAGCCGTCCTTCTCCAGAAGCCGCAGCACCCCCTGCTCGCCCGGCAGATGCAGCGCGCCGAAACCCGCGACCACGCCCTTGCCCTGCGCCGCCGCCTCGGCCGCGGCCTTGGTCAGCGGCGCGATCCAGCTGGCATTGCGGGCGTCCATCAGCTTGCTCTGGGCAAGGCGCATCTGCGCATCGACCTCGGCCCGGCTGAGGCCCGACTTGTCATAGGCATCGAAGCGGCCGAATTCCCAGATGGTCCAGACATCGGCACCGAAATAGGCATCGGTCATGGTGACGGCATAGTCATCGGCATAGCCCGCCGCCGGCAGGGTGGCGCGGATCATGTCCTCTTCCTCGTCCGGGGTCAGATCGGCGAAGAGGGTGAAGACGGTATCCCATGGCTCGAGCGCGCGGACCGGCAGGTCCATCGCCTCGGCCCGCGCCACCAGCAGGTGATCAAGCCCCTGCACCTGGCCATCCTTGGCGATGCCTTTGAGCATGCAGGGCGAGATGCCCAGCATCATCGAGACATACCAGGGCCGCAGCTTGGCGGTGATGACGGCGGGCGTGCCGCGTTCGGCCATCGCCTCGGACAGCACCTGCCATTCCTCGGGCGTCAGCCGCTCGGGCAGGGTCGGGCCGTCGGTCGTCACGGTCAGCGAGGGATCGCGGGTCAGCGCCTGCGACAGCTGCGCCTCTTCCTCGGGTCCGGCCTCGACGAGCAACAGCGCGGCATCGGCCAGATCGGGTTCCAGCCGTTCCATCATCGCCGCGTGGCGCGGGTCCTGGAAGTGATAGGTGCCGACCATGGTGATGTGCTGGTCACCCTTGGTCGCCCGCCACAAAAGGCCGCGATGATAGGGCACGCCCCCGACTGCCTGATCCAGCCGCGTCCGGGTCTCGGAGGGCATTGCGTCGATCAGGTTCCGGCCCACGCAATCCTGCGCCAGCGCCGGCGGGGGCGCGGCCAGAAGGGCAAGGGTCAGCAGGACGGCAAGGCGGGGCATGGGCAACTCCGGTCGGTAATCACGGTCGGTAATCACGGGCGGGCATCACGGGCGGGCATCTCGGGCGGGCATCTCGGGCGGGCATCTCGGGCGGCGAGGATGGCACAGCGCGCCGGGACAGGCCAGTGCGGGTGGCGATCTGGGTAAAGCCCGAAGCGCCGGGCCCGCGTCGGATTTTTCCTTTCCCGCCCGTTGACAGGTTGGAACCACGGCCCTAGATCATCCGCCATTGGCACTCGCATCAGGTGAGTGCCAACAACCGGCACTGCAACCTGAAACACAGGAGTGTTCATTATGGCATTCAAACCGCTGCACGACCGCGTTCTGGTCAAGCGCGTCCAGTCGGACGAAAAAACCAAGGGCGGCCTGATCATCCCCGACAGCGCGAAAGAGAAACCCGCTGAAGGCGAAGTCGTCGCCGTCGGCGAGGGCGCCCGCAAGGATTCGGGCGAGCTGATCGCACCCGCCGTCAAGGCCGGCGACCGCATCCTGTTCGGCAAATGGTCGGGCACCGAGGTCACGCTGGATGGCGAAGAGCTGCTGATCATGAAGGAAAGCGACATCATGGGCATCATCGGCTGATTTGCCGATCAGATCCCTGACAGACGCTTCATTTCACACGATATTCTAGGAGAGACACCATGGCTGGTAAGGACGTTAAGTTCAGCACCGACGCCCGCGACCGTATGCTGAAAGGCGTGAACATTCTCGCCGATGCGGTCAAAGTCACGCTTGGGCCCAAAGGCCGCAACGTGGTCATCGACAAATCCTTCGGCGCCCCGCGCATCACCAAGGACGGCGTTACCGTCGCCAAGGAAATCGAACTGTCGGACAAGTTCGAGAACATGGGCGCCCAGATGGTCCGCGAAGTCGCTTCGCGCACCAATGACGAGGCCGGCGACGGCACCACCACCGCGACCGTTCTGGCCCAGGCCATCGTCCGCGAAGGCATGAAAGCCGTCGCCGCCGGCATGAACCCGATGGATCTGAAGCGCGGCATCGACCTGGCCACCGCCAAGGTCGTCGACTCGATCAAATCCGCCGCCCGCCCGGTGAACGACAGCGACGAAGTCGCGCAGGTCGGCACCATCTCGGCCAATGGCGAGACCCAGATCGGCCGCTTCATCGCCGACGCGATGCAGAAGGTCGGCAACGAGGGTGTCATCACCGTCGAAGAGAACAAGGGCATGGACACCGACGTTGAAGTCGTCGAGGGCATGCAGTTCGACCGTGGCTACCTGTCGCCCTATTTCGTGACCAACCCCGAGAAGATGGTCGCGGATCTGGAAGACGCCTACATCCTGCTGCACGAGAAGAAGCTCTCGTCGCTGCAGCCGATGGTTCCGCTGCTGGAAGCCGTCATCCAGTCGGGCAAGCCGCTGCTGATCATCGCTGAAGACGTCGAAGGCGAGGCCCTGGCCACGCTGGTCGTCAACAAGCTGCGCGGCGGTCTGAAGATCGCGGCCGTGAAGGCTCCGGGCTTCGGCGATCGCCGCAAGGCCATGCTGCAGGACATCGCCATCCTGACCGGCGGTCAGGTGATCAGCGAAGATTTGGGCATGAAGCTGGAGAATGTCGGCATCGACATGCTGGGCCGCGCCAAGAAGGTCTCGATCAACAAGGACAACACCACCATCGTTGATGGCGCTGGTGAGAAAGCCGAGATCGAAGCCCGCGTCGGCCAGATCCGCCAGCAGATCGAGGAAACCACCTCGGATTACGACAAGGAAAAACTGCAAGAGCGCGTGGCCAAGCTGGCCGGCGGTGTTGCCGTGATCCGCGTCGGCGGCATGACCGAGATCGAAGTGAAAGAGCGCAAGGACCGCGTCGATGACGCCCTGAACGCGACCCGTGCGGCCGTGCAGGAAGGCGTTGTCGTCGGTGGCGGCGTGGCCCTGGTTCAGGGTGGCAAGGCCCTTGGCGATCTGAAAGGCAGCAATGCCGACCAGGAAGCCGGCATCGCCATCGTGCGCCGCGCGCTGGAAGCCCCGATGCGCCAGATCGCCGAGAACGCCGGCGTTGACGGTGCCGTCGTGGCCGGCAAGGTCCGCGAGTCGACCGACAAGACCTTCGGCTTCAACGCCCAGACCGAAGAATATGGCGACATGTTCAAGTTCGGCGTCATCGACCCGGCCAAGGTGGTTCGCACCGCGCTGGAAGATGCAGCCTCGGTTGCTGGCCTGCTGATCACCACCGAAGCCATGGTCGCCGAGAAGCCCGAACCGAAGGGCGCCGCTGGCGGCATGCCCGACATGGGCGGCATGGGCGGCATGGGCGGGATGATGTAATCATCCCCCTGCCCTCTGGCAGAACGAAAAGGCCGCCCCTCGGGGCGGCCTTTTTTCTTGGCAGCCTCACGAATGCCTCTCGCCTTTCACGATCAGTGTAAAGCAGCCGGGCAGAATCGACCGATATGCCAGTTTTCCTTTGCGCCCCGAAATGCCCGGCTGCATCCTGAGCAAAGACGAAACCAGCAGGCATCATCATGACCCTTTCCCCAATCCTCTATCGCCTGCATCAGCGTTTTGGCACACCACCAACGCCGCAACAGGTGGCCGCTGAAACCGTCACGGTCTGCCCGGCCGAAACCGTGCCGCGGCCACCCGCCTGGTTTTTGCCCGGCCAGCTGGACCACGTGCGCGGCTATCCCGCGATGAGCGACCCCGAGGCGCAGCGTATCCGTATCAGCGAGGGCGAGGTTACCCATGGCGCGACCATGGCCTATCGGCTGGATCGCGCGGCGCTGCTGGGTGGCTATGTCTTCGCCGGGGGCGCGCGTCATCAGATGATAATGGATCGCGCCCCGTTCGGCCCGCGGCACCCCCGCGCCCTGCAAGGCGATGTCAGCGGCGATGTGGCACTGATCGGGACGCCGGTCAGCGACATTTATTTCGGGCACTATCTGATGGACGATTCCGCCACCGCCTTGCTGGCACAGGAATTCGGCACCGTCCGCGCGCCCTTTGGCCGTCGGCGCAGCGGCTGGACCCATGCCCATGACTATCGCCGGATGATGGATATCAATGTGCCAGAGCTCGGCGATACCGCGCTTGGCCAAGTCTGGCTGTTTGACGATATCGGCATGAACAGTAACCGCCGCCAGCGGATGCAGCAGTTACGCGAACGTCTGCGTCCCAAGCATTCGACCCGCAGCGGGCACGGCGTTTTCATCATCCGCGCCCGTTCCGGTCAGGTGATGCGGCATCTGGAAAATGAGACAGAACTGGCCGATGAACTGGCACGCCGGGGCTTCGAGATCGTCGACCCGATGCAGGAAACCGCAGCCGACCTGGTCCAGCGCCTGTCGGGTTCGGCGTTGGCCGTTTCAGTCGAAGGCAGTGCACTGACGCATGCCTATCTTACCATGCAGGACCGTGGCGCGATGATTGCGATCCAGCCGCCCTGGCGATTCGACAATGTCTGGAAGGATTTCACCGATCTTCTAGGTATGCGCTATGGCTTTGTCCTGGGCGAAGGCGGTCGGGACAGCTTTCGCGTCGATATTGCCGATGTTCTACGCACCATCGACCTGATCTTAGGCTGAAACGCGATCCGCCGCAGCCAACACCCGGCGGAGTGCAGCAAGTCACCGCCTTAGGTGTAGATGAAATAGGTCGAAACCACGACCAGCACGATCATCGCGCGAATGGGCTCGGCATCGGCCAGCCTTGCAACGCCCAGACCGAAGAATATGGCGACATGTTCAAGTTCGGCGTCATCGACCCGGCCAAGGTGGTTCGCACCGCGCTGGAAGATGCAGCCTCGGTTGCTGGTCTGCTGATCACCACCGAAGCCATGGTCGCCGAGAAGCCCGAACCGAAGGGCGCCGCTGGCGGCATGCCCGACATGGGCGGTACGGGCGGCATGGGCGGGATGATGTAATCATCCCCCTGCCCTCTGGCAGAACGGAAAGGCCGTCCCGATGGGGCGGCCTTTTTCGTGGGCGTCTGCCTGGATCGGGCGTTTCCCGGGACTCGAGCCCGCCGCCAGCCTGTCCTCCGGGAATCAAGTTGATCCCTGGTCGAGGTTTTTACCCTTCAGATCCAACGATAGCGTTTGAAGGAACTTCCTTGCGAGGGTGTTCGCGTTTCTCGCGGAAATTTGTTTTTCCGCGAAGACACGTTGCCGTAACGAAAATTGATATTTATATTTTCCCTTGACAACCTCGTCAGTTCGGCGCTCAAAACGAATCTTGACAGCCTGGCAAAATTAAATCAAATATCTGACTACTCAACTTATTGGCGCCTTGACCGCTCCGTAAGCTAGGTAAAAACCAAAAAATATTCCCAAGCGTGGCCCTCTTGGATCATACAATGCAACTTGGGGTTATTTCAGCATTTCAGTTGAAGATACCAAGTTAGATGTGCCGAGTGACGTGGTATTTTCTTGATCTCATCACGCAAGGACAGGAAAGACCCGCGACCTGGCGCAACCAAGCGTCCGGCAATCCAATTCCTCGTCTCATTCATAAATCGGAGGGAATAAAATGGTACAAAAGGTCGGGAATTTCTGCTTGAAAAATGATGGCGGTTTCGTCGTGAAACTGCAGTTCGTCTTCTGGGACGAGAATGGCAACAAGGTCCATACCGACGGAACGGCCGGCTATCCGGTGCTGCAGACCGAGTGCCGGTCACCCGACCAGTCGGGCGTGCCGGATGGGGCGCTGGTTTCGCTTTATGCCTTTGTCGTCTGGGGTAGCGACAATACCGCAAACCAGATCTTCTACTATGACTCCAGCAGCACGGTCACGGCCAATTACGCCATCAGCGGCACGACTTTGAACAACGACCTGGTCCTCGTCTCGGTGCAATAGCCTCCGCATGCGACAACCGGTCTGCCGGGCCGACATGGCATGTCGCCGTGCCGGCAGATCGATCGCCCACCCGCAACAAGGATCATCGTCGTGGCCACAACCAGCGCGCCTGCCGGCTTTCCCGCGAACATTCCAGTGTCCCTCCAGACCTACGAGAATTGGGCCCAGATGATCTCTGTCCCGAACGTCTGGACCTGCATCCCCGCGACCGAAGCCGATGTCGTCGCCGTCTGCAACTGGGCGGCGCAGGCAAAATTTACCGTTCGCGCACGCGGGGTCGCCCATGGCTGGTCGCCGCTGACCGTGACCGAGGGCGAGACAACCGACAATGTCATGCTGGTCGACCTGCGGACCAACCTGAACAAGGTCCTGTCGATCAGCCCTGCCTCGGCCGGCAGTCCAGCACAGGTCACGGTTCAGACCGGCTGCACCATGCTGGACCTGATGACCGCGCTCGAGACCTCGCGGGTCGGCCCGGATCCCGATGTCGGTTTCAGCTTCGCCCATATCCCGGCGCCGGGCAATCTGACCGTCGGCGGAGTGCTGGCGATCAACGGCCATGGAACGGGGGTGCGGACGCCGCCCCGTGATGACATGAACCTGCCCTATGGCTCGCTCAGCAATCAGATTCTTGGCTTCACCGCCATCGTCACCCGACCCGTAACCGGCACCTATGCCGCCCGCCGCTTCAGTCGCGGCGATCCCGATGCCAAAGCCTTCCTGACCCATTGCGGGCGGGCGCTGCTGACCGAGGTGACGCTGCAGGTGACCGACAATTACATGCTCAGATGCCAGAGCTTCATGAACATTCCGGCCACGACGCTGTTTGCCCAACCCGTCGGTGGCAAGGATCCGGCGCGCAGCGTTGGTGACTTCCTGCAGCAGTCCGGCCGCATCGAGGTGATTTGGTTCCCGGCCTTCGATCCGGCGCAGCCCAGCTTTCCCTGGTTCAAGGTCTGGACGGTGTCGCCGAAGAAGCCAACCTATGCCAAGATCGCGACGGGGCCCTATAACTATCCGTTCTCGGACGATCTGCCCAGTTTCATCACCGCCCTGTTGCGGCAGATGGTCACCTCGGCACCCGAGATCACCCCCACCTTCTGCTCGACAGTGGCGCAATACACCGCCGGGCAGCTGACCTCTGTTGCGGACCTCTGGGGCAAGTCCAAGAACACGCTGCTCTATGTCAAGGACGAGACCTTGCGGGTGACGGCGAATGGCTATGCGGTGCTGATGAAGCGCGACCAGGTGCAGCAGGCGATTGCAGATGCCACGACGAAATTCACCGACATGCTGCTGTCCTATCAGAAGAACGGCCTCTGGCCGATCAATTCGCCGCTCGAGATCCGAGTGACCGGACTGGACGATACCGCGCATCTGGGCCTGCCGCCGGGGCAAGTGGCGGAAAGCCCGGTGATCTCGTCGCTCGGCACCGACCCGATTGTCCAGCAGAATGGCTGGGACGTTGCCTGCTGGTTCGATGTCCTGACCATCATCCCCGAGGGCGACCCGCAACAGGCCTACCAGTTCTATACCGAGCTCGAGACCTGGTTCTATGCGCATTTCGACACCGGGTTCCGCGCCAATGTCGAATGGTCGAAGGGCTGGGCCTATAGCGTGCCCGGCGGGGCCTGGACCGATGCGGCGGTGATCCAGTCCATTCGCGACACCTGCACCACCGGCCGCCCCGCCGATGCAACCTGGGCCTGGCAGGTTGCAACCCTGCAATCCTACGATGCCGCGAACCTGTTCACCAATCCCTTCCTCGATCAGCTGTTCACGACTGGCAGTTCCTGATCGCGCAAGCCCCTGCCCTTGCCCAACCCTGCCCCAGCGGCTACCCAGATCGGACACCCCGCCATGACCTGACGAGGCGCCCGAATGTCCGAGCCGACCACCCCCGACCTGCGCCCGCTGGAGGCCCGCGCGCTGACGCTGGCCATGTGGGGCAACCTGTTCATGGCCGTGGCAGGGCTTGCCGCCGGGTTCCTGTCGAACTCGAACGCCATCATGATGGATGGGCTCTTCTCGCTGATCGGCTTTGCCTCGGCGCTACTGGGACGGCGGATCAGCCGCCGGGTCGAGGCCGGGCCGGACCGGCTCAGGCCCTTCGGCTATGCCGCCGACGAGGCGATCTTCATCACCTTCCGCTCGCTGTCGCTGCTGGGGCTGGTGCTTTTCGCCGTCACCAACGCGGCCAAGAACATCTTCGACTATGCCATGGGCACCCCGCCCGAGCCGCTGATCTTCGGCCCGATGATCGGCTATTTCGTCATCATCGGCGGCACCTGCCTTGGCCTCTGGCTCAGCCATCGCCGCGCCTGGCAGAAGACCGGGCGGACCAGCGATATCCTGCGGCTCGAGGCGCGGGCCTCGGCCTTTGACGGCATCATCACCGCCTCGGCCGGGGTCGGGCTGGCGCTGATCTACCTGCTTCGCGACGGGCCGCTGGCGGTGATTGCCCCGGTCGGCGACTCGATCATCGTCCTCTTCCTCTGCCTCACCGTCATCGGCCAGTATTTCAGCGGCTTTCGCGCCGGACTGGGGGAACTGGCCGGCGTCACCGCCCCGCCCGACCGGGTGGCGCTGGCGCGGCGCAGCCTGCGCCCGGCACTGTCCGAGGATGGCGGGCGGCTGCACGATCTTTCGGTGATGAAAACCGGCCGCAGCTTCCTGGTCACCGCCTATTACGACCCCTTGCGCTCGGTGACGGCGGCCGAGATCGATGCGCTGAACCTGCGGCTGATCCGCGACATGCGCGAGGCGCTGCCCGGCAGCGATGTGCTGTTGCTGGTCACGGGCTATCCCCGCCGCTGGCCCGAGGACATCAGCCCGTTCTGATCTGCCGCGGCAGCAGGCCCAACCCCGGCATCCCTTCGGACGCATAGCGGCTTTGCGCCCGCAGCCGTTTTACGACCCCTCTAGATCCCTTACGTTACCGCTATCGGAACACGGATCGAAAGGAGATCATCATGACCATCCGTAACCTCTATGCCGGCCTGCGCGGCTTCTTCGCCGGTCTGGCCCATGCCGCAGCCGCTGACGCGCCGCGTCTGGAAAACACGATCCGCCAAAGCCGGGGCTAAGGCGGATCGCAAGTTCGGGTGGTCGGAAGCGACCGCTCAGGTGAAAATGAAATAGGTCGAGATCACCACGATCACGATCGCCGCGCCGAAGGGCTTTGCATAGGCCCAGGGCGTCATGTCCACCGCATGGCTGTCGCGCGGCTGGTATTCCGGCACCATCGGGCGGGTCTTGCCGATCCACAGCATGATGCAGACGTTCAGCACGAACAGGATCGCCATGACATGCAGGAAGTGCGGGTAGTTCTCGGCCCCGACCATCGGCTTCAGAACGAACTGGCTGATGATGTAGAGACCCACACCCGAAGCCAGCCCGATCTTAGCCGCGACCGGCGGCACGTTGCGGGTGAAGATGCCGACAAGGATGATCGTCAGGATCGGGATCGAGTAGCAGCCGTTCACCTCTTGCAGGTAGCCGAACAGGCCCTGCGGCGCGTTGGCGATGAAGGGCGCGATGGTCATTGAGGCAATGGCCAGGACCCAGCCGAAATTCTTGCCCGCGTTCACCACCTGCTCGTCGCTGGCCTCGGGCTTGAAATACTGGCGGTAGATGTCCACCCCGAAAAGCGTGACCGAGCTGTTCAGTGCCGAGTTGAAGGAACTGAGGATCGCCCCGAACAGCACCGCGGCAAAGAAGCCGCGCAGCGGGAAGGGCAGCACCTCGCTGACAAGGCTCGGATAGGCCTGATCGGCCACGTCCAGCCCGCCCTCGAAATAGTGGTAGGCGATGATCCCCGGCAGCACGACGATGATCGGGCCGAGGATCTTCATCACGCCCGCGTATAGCAGGCCCTTCTGCCCCTCGACCAGGTTCTTGGCACCAAGGGCGCGCTGGATGATCGCCTGGTTGGTGCCCCAGTAGAACAGCTGCACCAGCATCATGCCGGTGAAGATGGTGGCGAAGGGCACCGAGGCGTCCGACCCGCCGATGGCGTTGAATTTTTCGGGGTTCTCGGTCCAGAGGACGTTCAGACCCTCGAAGATGCTGCCGCCGCCAATGGCCATCAGGCCGAAGACCGGAACCAGCAGGCCGCCGAGGAACAGGCCGACGGCGTTGATCGTGTCCGAGACCGCAACCGCCTTCAACCCGCCGAAGATCGCGTAGATCGAGCCGATGATGCCGATGGCCCAGACCGTGATCCACAGCGCCGCCGTCTCGCTGACCCCGAAGAGACCCGGCACGTCGAACATCGTCGACATGGCCAGCGCACCCGAATAGAGCACGATCGGCAGCAGCACGATCACATAGCCCGACAGGAACAGAAGCGAGGTGATCGTCTTGGTCTGCGCGTCATAGCGCTCCTCGAGAAATCCCGGAATGGTCGAGATGCCCGAGCGCAGGTATTTCGGCAGCAGCACCAGCGCCGTCACCACCATGGCGATGGCCGCCAGCGTTTCCCAGGCCATGACCAGAATGCCCTCGGTATAGGCTTGACCGGTCAGGCCGACGATCTGCTCCGTCGACAGGTTGGTCAGCAGCAGCGAGCCGGCGATCACCGGCGCGGTCAGCGAGCGACCCCCGAGGAAATAGCCCTCGGAATGATGCTCATCGGTTCCCTTGGTCCAATAATAGGACAACACCGCCACGAGGGCGGTGAATCCGATGAACATGACAATGTTGAATACTCCCATCCTATCCTCCCAGATCAAGATACTCTGATAGCGCTCACAGCTGTGTTACTATCACGTTGAGTCGCCCGGGCATAGAAAAAAGTGTAACGTTGCAAATATAAGGTTGTATCGTTTTCACACTATCCGGTTCATTCCGGCGGGTTGCGGCGTCCCACAGCTGCCCCCGGCCGTTTCAACGCTGCGGCATGCAAGGCCATTGGCCCGGTCCTGACCGCCCCTTGACCGCCGCCGCTGCCGACCTGACACTCGCCGCCTGCGCGACAGCGATCACACGAGGAGAATCCGATGAGCCAGCCCACAGCCCTGATCACCGGCGCCGCGCGCGGCATCGGGCTTGCTACCGCGCGGCTGTTCCTGGCCGAGGGCTGGCGGGTGGCGCTGGTCGATCGCGACGTGCCGGAGCTGGCGGTGGCCGAGGCTGAACTGGCCGACCCCGCTGCCCGGACCTTTGCCTGCGATGTCTCGGACGAGGCGCAGGTTGCCCAGATGATGGATGAGGTCGCCAACTGGGCGGGCCGGCTGGATGCGCTGGTCAACAATGCCGGAGTTGCCGATTTCGGCCCGATCGAGGACACCGGCTTCCAGCGCTGGCGCAGGGTCATGCAGACCAATCTGGACGGGGTGTTCCTGGTCAGCCAGGCGGCCATTCCGCTGCTGAAGCGTCAGGGCGGCGCGATCTGCAACATCGCCTCGATCTCGGGCCTGCGCGGCTCGACCCTGCGGGTGGCCTATGGCACCTCGAAGGCGGCGGTCATGCAACTGACCCGGCAGCAGGCGGTGGAACTGGGGGAACACGGGATTCGCGCCAATTGCGTCGCCCCCGGCCCGGTCCGGACCAAGCTCGCCATGGCTGTCCACAGCCCCGAGATCATCGCCGCCTATCACGACGCCATCCCGCTGAACCGCTATGGCAGCGAGGCCGAGATCGGCGAGGTGATCCTGTTCTTGTGCAGCCGCAAGGCCAGCTATGTGACCGGCCAGACCGTTGCTGTCGATGGGGGGTTCGAAGCATCGGGGGTCGGCCTGCCGGCCTTGCGCAACCGCCGCAAGCAAGTGATCGTGCCGCGGCCGGTTAGAATGTCGAAGGGGGAAACTGCCCGGGCGGGTCGTCAGCCACCCGCCCGGGCGGTAAGTTACTCGTAAACCCGCGCCGTCAGCGACAACCCTTCCGGGCCGCGCCGATGACCGTTACTGGTCAGACTGGATGCAACGATCTCATAGCCGAAATCGATCTGATCCGCGGGGTAGCGCAGGAAACTCGGCATGTGATCCGAACCATCCTGCTGCCCGCTCCGAATGCTGTCTTTATCGACTCTCGCCATTTTGTTCACACTCCTACTGGTTACGCGGTACCGACCAGTCCGGGCTTCGGGCCGAAACGTCAGAAGCCTTGATCCCGGAAAACTCTTCAACAACCTGGTGGGGGGACTTGGCACCGTTACTGGAATGATATTGCGCCCGCCGGGCCGCCGGACCAAAAGCAATGCATTCGCTGCAGGCAAATCCTGACCAAAAAGACAGTTCCGCAGCCGGTTTCAGCCGGTGGTTGCCGCCGCACCCAGTCGCGCAAGCGAAGAATCGCCCGGGAATAGAGAGAAATGACGGGTGTGGTCGCGCCTTCGGGCGCGACTCACCTCATTCGGCCGGGGCGTGTTCGGGCAGTTCCGAGGCCGTGGGATCGGGCGCACCCGCCTGCCCATGCTCGGCCAGGAACTCCTCGGCATCCAGGGCCGCCATGCAGCCCATGCCGGCGCTGGTCACGGCCTGACGATAGATATGGTCGGTCAGGTCGCCAGCAGCAAAGACGCCGGGGATCGAGGTGCGGGTCGAACCCGGCTCGACCTTCACATAGCCGCCATTGTGCAGTTCCAGCTGGTCCTTGACCAGTTCGCTGGCCGGGGCATGGCCGATGGCGATGAAGATGCCGTCGCCGCCGATTTCGCGGGTCGAGCCGTCCTTGGTCGAGCGCAGGATCGCCCCGGTCACACCAAGCGGGCTTTCGCTGCCCTTCACCTGCAGCAGCTCGTGATCCCAAATCACCTCGACCTTGGGATTCTTGAACAGGCGTTCCTGCAGGATCTTCTCGGCCCGCAGGCTGTCGCGGCGATGGACCAGCGTCACCTTCGAGGCGAACTTGGTCAGGAACAGCGCCTCCTCGACCGCGGTATTGCCGCCGCCGATCACCAGCACCTCGCGGCCGCGATAAAAGAAGCCGTCACAGGTGGCACAGGCCGAGACGCCGAAACCCTTGAACTTCTCTTCCGAGGGTAGACCCAGCCAGCGCGCCTGCGCGCCCGTTGCAAGGATCACCGCATCCGCCGTCACCACGTTGCCGCTGTCGCATTCCGCCCGGAAAGGCCGCTGCGACAGGTCGAGTTTCGTCACGATGTCGGTGACGATCTCGGCCCCCATGGCGCGGGCGTGCTCCTCCATCTTCACCATCAGCTCGGGGCCCTGGATCTCGATCAGGCTGGGCCAGTTCTCGACCTCGGTGGTGATGGTCAGCTGACCGCCCGGCTGCATCCCCTGGATCAAGAGCGGCTTCAGCATCGCGCGCGCGCCATAGACGGCCGCAGTATAGCCCGCCGGGCCGGAGCCGACGATCAAAAGCTGGGTATGCGTGGTCTCGGACATGTCTCGCCTCATCTCGCTTTGGCCCTAGGTAATGTCCCGAGGCGCTGTTCGCAATGCACCGAAAATCGAGAAATAATATTGCGCAGGTCGGCCCTGCAGGATAGTTTCCGGCAAGCTTCAGACACAAGAGGGCAGCATGGCAGGGGCAAAGCTGGACGAAATCGACCGTCACATTCTGGCCGAGCTGCAGGCCGACGGCCGCATGACCAATGTCGAACTGGCCCGCCGCGTCGGCATCTCGGCCCCGCCCTGCCTGCGCCGCGTCCGCGCGCTGGAGGAACTGGGCTATATCCGTGGCTACCACGCCGATATCGACCCGCGCGAGCTGGGATTCGAGGTGCAGGTCTTTGCCATGGTGCGGCTGGCCTCGCAGTCCGAGCGCGATCTTTCGGCCTTCGAGACGCTGTGCCGCGACTGGCCCCTGGTCCGCGAATGCCACATGCTGAACGGCGAGATCGACTTCATCCTGAAATGCGTCTCGCCTGATCTCTCGACCTTCCAGCGCTTCCTGACCGACAGCCTGACCGCCGCCCCGAACGTCGCCAGCGTCAAGACCTCGTTGGTCATCCGCTGCGCCAAGGACGAACCCGGCGTGCCCTTCGAGGTGGTTGAGGAACGGGTGCGCGAAGCGGGGTGAGAGGAACCCCGATGACGGGACCGACAGGCCGCAGCGAGCGGCAGAAAATGGCTGCGGGCGAGTGGTATCGCTGCATCGATGACGAACTTGACGCGCTGCGCTGGCAGGCCCGCCGGGCGGTTCACAGCCATAACAGCCTGCCGCCCGATCAACGCGGTTCGATGGCGCCCGAGTTGCATGCACTCTTTGCCGGCATCGGAGTGGGCGCCTTTCTCGAGGCGCCGTTCCATTGCACCTACGGCTTCAACATCAGCCTTGGCGATGCGGTCTACCTGAATGCCGGTGCGACCCTCTTGGACTGTGCTCCGATCCGCATCGGGTCGCGGACCATGCTGGGCCCGAACGTGCAGATCTATTGCGCCGAGCATCACAAGGACCGGGCCTTGCGCTCACAGGGGCTGGAGATCGCGCTGCCGGTCCTGATCGGCGAGGATGTCTGGATCGGCGGTGGCGCGGTCATCCTGGGCGGCGTGACCATCGGCGATGGCGCGATCATCGGCGCGGGCAGCGTGGTCACCCGCGATGTCGCCGCCGGCGCAATGGTGGCGGGCAACCCGGCGCGGCTGATGGGGCGGGCTGCAGCTGATGGGCAGGCGTAGGGTGGGGTTTCACCCCACCAACCGTCGATATTGCGGGGTGTTACATGGTGGGGTGGAACCCCACCCTACAGCGAAATCGCCGAGATCAGCCGTCCGTAATCCACCTCGCCCGCATGGGTGGTGCGGCGATAGCTGAAGAAGCGCTCGGGGTCGGAATAGGTGCAATGGCGCGACCATTCGGCCTCGACCCCCGCCGCGCGCAGGCGCATCAACCCATAGCCGGGCAGGTCGAACATCGGGCGACCGTTCGGGCCACCGGCGAAGAAGCGGGCGTTCTCCGCGTCCTCGTCGGTGAAGGTTTCCATGAAATCCGGGCCGACCTCATAGGCGCGCTGGCTGATCGTCGGGCCGATCACGGCGCGGATGTTTTCCGCCCCCGATGCGCGCATGGCCGAAACCGTCGCCTCCAGCACGCCGTTCAGCGCGCCCTTCCAGCCGGCATGGGCCGCGCCGATTACCCCGGCCTCGGGGTCGGCGAACAGCACCGGCTGGCAATCGGCGGTCAGCACCCCCAGCGCGATGCCGGGCCGCGCCGTCACCAGCGCATCGGCGCGGATCTGCTGGCAATCCGCCGGCAGCATCGCCTCGTCGATCACCACCACATCGGGCGAATGGACCTGATGCACCGTGGCGAGATCAGCTGGCGCGACGCCCATCGCATGGGCCACGCGGCCGCGATTGACCTCGACCGCCTCGGTCTGGTCCGACGAGCCGCGACCGCAATTCAGCCCGGCGAACAGGCCCGAGCTTGCCCCGCCCTTGCGGGTGAAGAAGCCGTGCCGGACGGGCTCCAGCAGCGGGTGGGTCAATATCTCAAGCATGGTCTGCATCGGGGTTCAGCGCGACAAAACCGGGAACGGGAGGGGCGGTCTCCGGCCAGATGGCCAGCATCTTGAACAGGTGACCCATTTCATCCGCGTGGGTCAAGCGGTGAAGCGCCGCCATCGCCCCCGCATCGCCTGCGGCCTCCAGTCGCGCCGCCCGCGCCTCGATCCCCATGGATCTGAGCCAGTCGCCCTGATGAACCGGTTTCGAAGCGACGGCTCCCGCCCGGATCGCCGCCGCCGCCAGCGGGGCGAAATCGACATGCGCGGTCAGGTCGGCCTCGCCGGGATGGGCCAGCGGGTCGTCGAAGGCGTGGTTTCGCAGCGCCTGAAAGGTGTCGCCGCTGCCATTCCAGCCGCCGTAATCCGCAATGATCGCCGCCCCGCCATGGGTGGCGATGCGGCTGGCGATGGCCTCGATGATGGCGGGTGCCTGCGGGCAAATCTCGTAGATCTCGCCCAATTCGCCCGCGCGCGGCAGATCGACCGGCGGGGCGAGGCCAAGGGTCAACTGCTCTCCCTCCAGCCCCACGACGCGCTCGGACCAGCCTGTCTCGACCCGCTGGAATTGCCGGATCGGCAGCGCGTCGAAAAACTCGTTCGCCATCAGGAACAAGGGCTTCTGCGGCAAATCCTCGACCGTATCGAGATGTCGCACCTGCCCCAGGCGCTCGCGCTGGACGCCCCGCAGATGCGGCGAGGCCTCGATCAGCGCCACCTCGGCGGCCTTGCCCATGCCCGGCGCGACCCGGATCGCGCGCCGCATATCCGCCATCAGCGTGCCGCGCCCCGGCCCCGGCTCGGCCAGCGTGAAGGGGGCGGGGCTGCCCTGATCCAGCCAGGACTGCGCCAGGGCAAGGCCGCACAGCTCTCCGAACATCTGGCTGATCTCGGGCGCGGTGGTGAAATCGCCCGCCGCGCCAAAGGGATCGCGCGTAGAATAATAGCCATGCGCCGGATGCAGCAGGCAGGTTTCCATGTACTCGGCCAGCGTGATCGGGCCGCTGGCACGGATCTGCCGGGCGATGATCGCGGCCAGCGGCGTCATGCCGGGGCGGCAGCCCTGCGGGCGCGCAGGATGAAGAAGAGGCCGATCAGCACCATCGGCAGCGACAGCAGCTGGCCCATGCTGAGGCCCCAGACCGGCCCGCCGATGACATGGCCAAGCGGGTTGTCGGGGGTGATGAACTGCGCATCGGCCACCCGGAACAGCTCGACGAACATGCGCGACAGGCCGTAGCCCAGAAGGAACACACCGAAGGCCAGCCCCGGACGCATCAGCCCGCCTGCGCGCACCAGTGCCCAGAGGATCAGGCCGAGGGCCAGCCCTTCCAGCCCCGCTTCGTAAAGCTGGCTCGGATGGCGGGCGAAGGAATCGCCGGGGAAGATCACCCCCCAGGGCAGATCGGTCGGCCGGCCCCACAGCTCGGCATTGATGAAATTGGCGATACGGCCAAAGAACAATCCAACCGGCGCCACCACGGCCAAGGCATCGGCCAGCCGCAGCGGCGGAATCGCGTGGCGGCGGGCATAAAGATAGGCCGCGACGATCACCCCGGCAAAACCGCCGTGAAAGCTCATGCCGCCCAGCCAGACCTTGGGAATGTCCAGCGGATTGGCGAGGTAATAGGCGGGTTCATAGAAGAGGACGAAGCCCAACCGCCCGCCGACGATCACGCCAAGGATGATCGAGGTCAGCAGGTCATCGACCAGTTCGGGCCGCATCGGCGAAGTCCCGCCCCAGAGCGCGGGGCGGCGCATCAGCATGACCACCAGCCGCCAGCCGATGACCAGCCCCGCTAGGTAGGCCAGCGCATACCAGCGCAAGGACAGCGACAGCCCGCCAAGATTGATGGTGAAGATCTCGGGGCTGATATCGGGAAAGGGGATCATGGGGCCTCGGGTCTTCCAGCGGGTGACGTTTCGCGCGGCAGGCTTAGCGGCCAGACCCGCGCTGTCAACATTGAACCCCGCCCGCTTCTGGCCCATATGGATGACAATTCAGTCAGGAAGGACGCCCCGATGAGCACGAATAACCGCTTCTTCGACGACATGTCGAAGCTCATGACCAATGCGATGGGCGTGGCGCAGGGCGCGCGCAGCGAGGCCGAGAACGCGATGAAATCCTGGGTCGACCGCTGGCTGGCCGACCGCGATTTCGTCACCCGCGAGGAATTCGAGGCGGTGCGCGACATGGCGATCAAGGCCCGCACCGAGAATGCCGAGCTGAAAACACGGCTCGACGCGCTCGAGAAAAAGCTCAACGCCTGAGCTCAGGGCGCCAGCCGGTCCTTCAGCGCGCCTGATCGGTCGTAGAGCAGCACCTCGCCCGCATCCGTCACCACGACGATGAACTCGCGGGCGAAGGTGACTGCCTCGGCGGTTGCACCCTCGGGCAGGCTGATAGAGGCGGGCAGGTCGGGCAGCATCGGCTGGCTGAGGCGCATCCACAGCAGCACCACGATGGCGATGATCCCCAGCCCCATTACCACGGCGAGCCCGGTGACCAGCATCTTCAGCCAGCGCAGTTCCGGCACCGCGTCCGCCGCCGCCTTCCAGTCCCTGTCGTCCTGATCCATATTGCCCTGACCCCTATTGCCCTGACCCATGTCCGACCTTCTTGTGACCATCCCGGCCAATCCGCCCGACCGGCTTGATAAGGCCCTTGCCGCCGCAGTGCCAGAGGCAGCGGCCCTGTCGCGCTCGCGCCTTGCCCGGCTGATCGCCGATGGCGCGGTCAGCGGACCTGCGGGCGTGATGCGCGACGGCAAGGCGCGGGTGGCCGAGGGGCAGGAGTACCGCATCACCATCCCCGACCCCGAGCCTGTCGAGACCCTGCCGCAGGCGATCCCGCTGGTCATCGCCTACGAGGATGACGACCTGATCGTCATCGACAAGCCCGCCGGCATGGTCGTCCACCCGGCCCCCGGCTCGCCCCGTGACACGCTGGTCAATGCCCTGCTGGCCCATTGCGGCGAGACGCTGTCGGGCATCGGCGGCGAGAAGCGGCCGGGCATTGTCCACCGGATCGACAAGGACACCTCGGGTCTTCTGGTGGTGGCGAAATCCGACCGCGCCCATCACGGACTTGCCGCGCAATTCGAGGCGCATTCGGCGCAGCGCCGCTACCTGGCGCTGGCCCATGGGGTGATCGACGCCGCCGATCCGCGCCTGCGCGGCGTGCCGGGCGTGGGGTTCGAGGAACCGGGCCTCTTGAAGATCACCACCCGGCTTGCCCGCCACCCGACCGACCGGCAGAAGCAGGCGGTCTATTTCGACAAGGGCCGCCACGCGGTCACCCGCGCGCGGCTGCTGGAAGCCTTCGGCAAGCCGCCCGTCGCGATGCTGGTCGAATGCCGGCTGGAGACCGGGCGCACCCACCAGATCCGCGTCCATATGGCCCATGCCGGGCTGGGGCTTATCGGCGATCCGGTCTATGGAGGCTCGCGCAAGGCCTCGGCCAAGGCACTGGGGGATGTGGCGGCGGAGGTCGCCGCCTTCCCGCGCCAGGCGCTGCATGCCGCGCATCTGGGCTTTGACCACCCGGTCACCGGCGAGGCGCTGGGGTTCGACAGCCCGCTGCCCCCGGACATGGCCGATCTGCTGGCCCGGCTGCGCGCGGTGTGAGCGTTCCGCCCCAATCAGATCGCCCTTGACGGAAACGTTACCGCTACCTAGATTGCATCTCCCGCGCGCTGCGGCACTATTTTGCCGAGCCACGACCGCGCCATCGGCGCGGTGCAGCCAAGCCCGCCCCTGCGGAACGATGATCGCGGCGGCGGCGTTTCCTTCCTGACCTGAAAGTGCATCCACATGGCGAATTACACCGGTCTTCCCGCCCCCAGCCCTGAACAGGGTCTGAACCGCTATCTTCAGGAAATCCGCAAGTTCCCTCTGCTGGAACCGGAAGAGGAATACATGCTGGCCAAGGCCTGGGCCGACCACGAGGACAGCGAGGCCGCCCACAAGATGGTGACCAGCCACCTGCGCCTGGCCGCCAAGATCGCCATGGGCTATCGCGGCTATGGCCTGCCGCAGGCCGAGGTGATCTCGGAAGCCAATGTCGGGCTGATGCAGGCGGTAAAACGCTTTGACCCGGAAAAGGGTTTCCGCCTTGCCACCTATGCGATGTGGTGGATCCGCGCCTCGATCCAGGAATATATCCTGCGGTCCTGGTCCTTGGTGAAGATGGGCACGACCAGCGCGCAGAAAAAGCTGTTCTTCAACCTGCGCAAGGCCAAGAACAAGATCGGTGCGCTGGAAGAGGGCGATCTGCGCCCGGAAAACGTCGCCCAGATCGCCCATGACCTGAACGTCACCGAGCAGGAAGTGATCGACATGAACCGCCGCATGTCGGGCGGTGATGCCTCGCTGAACGCGCAGGTGGGGTCCTCGGATGGCGACAGCACGGCGCAATGGCAGGATTGGCTGGAAGACGAGGATGCCAACCAGGCCGAGGCCTTTGCCGAGGCCGACGAGTTGGACACCCGGCGCAACATGCTGATCCAGGCGATGGATGTGCTGAACGACCGCGAGAAGGACATCCTGATGGAACGCCGCCTGCGCGACGAGCCGATGACGCTGGAAGACCTTTCGGCGCGTTACGATGTCTCGCGCGAGCGGATCCGCCAGATCGAGGTACGCGCCTTCGAGAAGCTGCAGGACCGGATGCGGGTTCTGGCCCGCGACAAGGGCATGAGCGTTCCCGAACAGGCGGTGTGATCGCCCCCGCCCAACCCTTGGGCTGCTGCCAGATGAACGGGCTGCGGCGCGGTTTCCCTGCCGCGCCGATTGACCCGCCGTGCCGGGCGGCTATGGTCATTGCAAGGCGGCGGAGTGAGCGCATTCCGCCCGAGGCAGGCAGGCATCCATGACGGCGCTGACCGAGTTCATACGGCTGGAATCCCCGGGCGCCTGGCGCGCCGGGCCGGATCAGCGCTTGCAGGAGGTCGTCGTCTCGGTCGGCGATGCGACGCTGATTCTGACCGATCCCCGCTCGGACCGGCCCTTGGCGCATTGGTCGCTGCCCGCCGTCACCCGGCTCAATCCCGGGCAGATGCCGGCGCTTTATTCGCCGACGGCCGATGCGCCCGACGAGCAGCTGGAGATCACCGAAGAGTTGATGATCGACGCGATCGAGCGGGTTCATCGCGCCATCGAATCGCGCCGCGCCCATCCGGGCCGGCTGCGCGGCGGGCTGACGCTGGCGGCGGCGCTGGCGATGGTCGTGGGGCTGGTCTTCTGGCTGCCCGGCGCGCTGGTGCGCTATGCCGGGCGCATCGCGCCCCCGGCGCAGGCGGCGCAGATCGGCGATGCGGTCCAGGCCGAGATCGCCCGCTCGACCGGGGCGGCCTGCCACCGGGTCGCGGGCGACGGGGTGCTGCAACATCTGGCCACCCGGCTTCTGGACCCCGGCGCGCGGATCGTCGTGCTGCCTGCGGATCTGCGGGGGGCAAGGCGGCTGCCGGGGGATCTCTATCTCATCGGCACCGATCTTCTGGCCGAGACCTCCAGCCCCGAAACCGTCGCCGGTCATCTCTTGGCGGCCTCGCTGGCCAGCCCGCCCGGTTCCGTGCTGCAGGAGGCGCTGGACCATGCCGGCCCGCGCGCGGCGATCCAGCTCCTGACCTCGGGCAAGCTGCCCGCCGGCGCGTTGACGGGCTATGGCGAAGCGCGGCTGTCCCAGCCCCTGCCCCGGCCCGATGATGGGGTGCTTTTGGAGGCGATGGCGCAGAAGGGCGTGCCGGCCGAACCCTATGCCCGCTCGCTGGACCCCACGGGGGAATCGGTCCTGGGGCTGATCGAGGCCGATCCTTACCGCCTGCAGGCCCCGCCCGCCGCGCTGCTGACCGACCGGCAATGGCTGGCGCTGCAGCAGATCTGCGCCGGCTGATCCGTCCCTACCGCACAACCGCCTTGGGATAGCCGCCACGGCGCAACTGGTTCAGCGCCGAAACCAGCGCCTGCCGTTCCCGGAACGGCCCGACCAGAACCAGCCGCCCGCCGGCCTCGGCATCGGCCTTGCGCCCTCGCGCCACCGGATAGCCGAGCCCGACCAGCCGCAGCATCGCCGCCTCGGCCTCGGCCGGAACCGGGAAACGCCCGATCACCACATAGCGCGCCCCGGCCGGGATCAGTTCGGGTCCGCCCTCGTCTGCCACAGGTCCACCTGCTGGTGGTGCATTCTCCTTGGGCGCCTGCGCGCCGCCCCCGGGCTTCCCCGCAGCCCCGGGCGCAGGCTGCTTCGATCCCGACGGGTCCCGTGCAGCCCTCGTGGGGACAGTCGTGGTGCGTGCATCCGCAACAGTTTCCGGTTCCGGCGACGTGACCCCTGCCGCCCTCGCATCCGCCGCGACCCATGGTTGCAGGTTCGGCGCACCGCCGCCGCAGAAGCCCATGACCTGCCCCGTGCTTGCCTCGCCCGAGCCGGGTGCCGCATAGCCCAGAAGATCGCAAAGCGGCGATTGCCGCCCCGCCGGTTGCTCGGCCGCTGCCACACGCATCGCCGAGACACCACGCAGCGCGCCATCGAGATCTGCCAGCGGGCCGGATTGCGGGCGGGGCGTCTCGGCGTGGTCGCGTTTCAACAGGTCGGGCGGGTCGGCCAGCACATCGGCATCCCGCAACCCCTGCGCCAAGGTCATCGAAAGCCGCAGGGCCGCCTCGCCCGGTGCGTCCTGATGCCCTGCCGCCAGACCCGGCAGCGAGGGCGGGTAACCGCAGATCACCGTGCCGTCGCGGTCCAGACGCGGCGCCCAGACCGATCCCTGCCGCAGGTAGACGCAGCCGGCGCTGTCGATATATTGCACGGCGGTGAAATCCTCGGGCGGCTGTTCCAGTGGCCCCATCGCTTCCGCCGAGGACGTCGCCGGCCAGACCAGCACCACCAAAACCCAGAACCGCATGACCGCCACACCGAATCAACCCGCATGGCCCCTTTCTAGGCCATGCGGGCTAACCATGGGTTAAGACGGGCCTATTTCGTGCCGAACATGCGGTCTCCGGCATCGCCCAGACCCGGGACGATATAGCCGTGATCGTCCAGCTTCTCGTCCAGCGCGGCGGTGAAGATCGGCACGTCGGGATGGGCCTCGCGCATCCGCGCCACGCCCTCCGGTGCGGCCAGCAGGCAGAGGAAGCGGATATTCTTCGCCCCCTCGTCCTTCAGCATCTGGATCGCGGCCGCCGAGCTGTTGCCGGTGGCCAGCATCGGGTCGACCGCGATGGTCATGCGCGCATCCAGCTGCGCCGGCACCTTCGAGTAATACTTGACCGGCTGCAGCGTCTCGGGGTCGCGATAGAGCCCGATAAAGCCCACCCGCGCCGCCGGGATCAGTTCCAGAATCCCGTCCATCAGCCCGTTGCCTGCGCGCAGGATCGAGATCAGCGCGAGCTTCTTCCCCTCCAGACGCGGCGCGTCCATGGGCCCCAGCGGGGTCTCGATCCGCTCGGTCGTCAGGTCCAGCTCGCGTGTGACCTCGTAGGCCAACAGCAGGCTGATTTCGCGCAACAGCCGCCGGAAGCTGGCGGTCGAGGTGGTCTTGTCGCGCATGATCGACAGCTTGTGCTGGATCAGCGGGTGGGTAACCACCGTCAGATGCGGGGTGCCGGACGACTGGCTCATGCGAATTCCCTCCTCAGGCGGTCCTTGGTGGCCGCATCGCAGAAGGCGGCATCGACGGCCCATTGGTTGATCTGGTTGAACTCAGCTTCGCCCCAGCGGAAGACATCGGCGAGGCGGTCATATTCATGGCTCATGGTGGTGTGGAAGAAGGGCGGATCGTCGGTCGAGACCGTCACCTTCACGCCCTGATCGCGCAGCCTTGCGATCGGATGCGACGGCCAGTCCGGGTAGACCCCCAGCGCGACGTTCGAGCCGGGGCAGACCTCGAGCGTCACGCCACGCTCGGCCAGTTCCTCGACCAGGGCCGGGTCGTCGATGGCCTGCACGCCATGGCCGATCCGGGTCACGCCCAGTTCCAGCGCGTTGCGGATGCTGGCCGGGCCGCCCCATTCACCGGCATGGCAGGTCAGGCCCAGTCCGGCCTCGCGCGCGGCGTCATAGCTCCAGGCGAAATCGGTGGCCTTGCCCATGGCCTCGGCCCCGCCCATGCCAAAGCCGGTGATCCAGCCGCCGGCGGTCTCGGCGGCACAGATCGCGGTCTTCTTGCCGCGATCGGCGCCGAAATGGCGGATCAGGGTGACGATGCCGCGACTGTCGATGCCCTGCTTCCGCATCGCCTCGGCGGTCTCGCTCATCGCGTGCAGGTATTCCCGCCATGCGGTCAGGTCGCCACCGCCGCAGAACTCCGGCGAGACGAAAAGCTCGGTATAGATCACCCCCTGCTCGGCGCATTCTTCCAGCACCGATTGCAGCAGCCGTGCATAGTCGCGCGGCGTCTGCAGCACGCTGGTCGCGGCCTCGTAGACGCTGAGGAACTCGCTGAAATCCTTGTAGGCGTAATGCCCCTGCTCGTCGAAAACGCCGGTCAGGTTCACGCCCTTTTCCGCAGCGATGCCACGGATGAATGCCGGCTGCGCTGCGCCTTCCAGGTGCAGATGCAGCTCGGTCTTTTTCACGTCCTTCATAGGAAGCTTGTGCCTTTTCTTGTTGTTATGGGAAGCTCCAGCACCTCGAGCAGCGAGGCGCCGATATCGCTGTAGGCCACCTGCCCCACCGGCTGCGCGCCCCGGCCCCAGCCAAGCACCGGCACCCGCTCGCGGGTGTGATCGGTGCCGGTCCAGCTGGGGTCGTTGCCATGGTCGGCGGTGAAGATGGCCAGATCGCCGGGGCGCAGCGTGGCGAGGAAGCGCCCGGCCACCGTGTCGAACCATTCCAGCTGCGCAGCATAGCCGGGAATGTCGCGGCGATGGCCGAAATTGCTGTCGAACTCGACGAAATTGGCAAAGGTCAGGCTGCCCGGCTCGGCCTCGTGGCCAAGGCGGATCAGATGCTCGGCCAGATCGGCGTCCGATTTGCCCTTGTGCAGATGGGTAATGCCGCGATGGCTGAAGATGTCGCCGATCTTGCCGATGGCATGGGTCACGCGGCCCTCGGCCGTGGCAATGTCCAGAATGGTGTCCGAAGGCGGGGCGATGGCGAAATCGCGGCGGTTGGGGGTGCGCTTGAAATTCGCCTTGGCCGTACCGAGAAAGGGCCGCGCGATGACCCGGCCCACCCGCATCTCGTGCAGCATCGGCGCGAGGTCGCGGCAGAGATCCAGCAGACGCTCCAGCCCGAAGGCCTCTTCATGCGCGGCGATCTGCAACACGCTGTCGGCCGAGGTATAGCAGATCGGCCAGCCGGTCCGCAGATGCTCCTCGCCCATCTCCTCGATGATCGCCGTGCCCGAGCCGTGGCAATTGCCGAGAATGCCGTCGGTCCCGGCCAGTTCGCAAATCCGCGCGGTCACCTCGGGTGGAAAGCTGGGGAAGGTTTCGGGGAAGTAATGCCAGTCCCAGGGCACCGGAACCCCGGCGATCTCCCAATGACCCGAGGGCGTGTCCTTGCCGTTCGAGACCTCGGTCGCCGCACCCCAGAGGCCTTGCGGCTCGGCCCCAAGCCCCGGCGCCTCGAGGCCCGAGGCAAGGCGGACGGCCGCGCCCAGACCCAGACGGTCGAGATGGGGCATGTTCAGCGGCTGCGCCTGCGCGATATGGCCGACGGTATTGGCGCCGGTATCGGGGCGGCCGTCGTTGAAGAAGCGGTCGGCATCGGGCGCGCCGCCGATCCCCACACTGTCCAAGACGATCAGGAAGGCACGGGCGTCAGTCATCGGGGGTGATTTCCTTCAGGATCAGCGGGCGGGGGGCAGGCGCGGTGCCAAGATGGTAAGCGGCCTGCACGGCGGCAATGGCACGATCCGCCGCCGCCTCGTCGGCGGCATGGACCATGGCCAGCGGCTGGCCGGGTTCGACCTCTTGCCCGATCCGCGCCAGTTCGGCAAGGCCCACGCGCGGATCGATCCGGTCGGATGCCTGCACGCGGCCGCCGCCAAGCGCGACGACGGCATGGCCGAGAGCCTCGGTTTCGATGGCGGCAACCGCGCCAGCCTGCGGTGCGGGGGCAGGACGGATGACCGGCGCAGGCGGCAAATGCCGGTCAGGGTTCTCGAGCAGGTCCGAAGGCCCGCCAAGCGCGGCCACCATGCGGGAAAATCGTTCGGCGGCGGTGCCGCTCGCCAGCGCATGCCGGGCCAGTGAGGGCTCCAGCCCGACAATCTTCAGGCAAGCCTCGGATAGCGCCAGCGACAGGTCAAGTAGCCGCCCGCCCTCGCCCCCGAGCGCGCGGATCGCGGCACGCAGTTCCAGCGCATTGCCGGCAGCATCGGCCAGCGGCTGGTCCATGTCGGTGATCAGCGCCACGGTCGGGCAGCCCAGTTCCCCGCCGGTTTCGACCAGCGCGCGGGCCAGTGCCTCGGCCTGTTCGCCGGTCTTCGAGAAGGCGCCCGAGCCCAGCTTCACGTCCATCACCAGCCCCTGCAGCCCCGCCGCCAGCTTCTTCGACAGGATCGAGGCGGTGATGAGATCGAGGCTCTCCACCGTGCCGGATTCGTCGCGGATGGCATAGAGCCGGCGGTCCGCCGGGGCCATCTCGCCGCTGGCCGAGACGATGGCACAGCCGACCTCGCCGACCACGCGGCGGAACTCGGCCTCGGAGACATCGCAGCGATAGCCGGGAATGGCCTCCAGCTTGTCCAGCGTGCCGCCGGTATGACCCAGCCCCCGGCCCGAGATCATCGGCACATAGGCTCCGCAAGCCGCCAGCACCGGCGCGAGGATCAGGCTGACCGTATCACCGATGCCGCCGGTCGAATGCTTGTCGACCACCGGCCCGGGCAGGTCCCAGGCCATCACATGCCCCGAATCCCGCATCGCCTGCGTCAACCGCGCCTTGCCACCCGGACCGGCCCCGCGCAACAGCACCGCCATGGCGAAGGCCGCCGCCTGCGCATCGCTGACCGAGCCATCGGCCAGACCATTGGCGACCAGCGCCGCACCGGCGGCATCCAGCCCGCGACCGTCACGCAGCGCGGCAATGACCGGGCGCGGATCGCTCATTCCGTGCGGCTCATATGCGAGAGGTCAAAGCGGCCGGGCAGCAGCTCGCCAATGGTCGTCTCGAAGATCGCGCCATCGGTGGTGGCCAGCGTCACCGGCACCTCGCCCCCGCCGAACTCGGCCAGCTTCTGCCGGCAACCGCCGCAGGGCGGCACAGGGCTGGGGCTGTCGGCGATGACCGCGACCTCGGCCAGCCGGGTCTCGCCCGCAGCCACCATCGCGGCAATCGCCCCGGCCTCGGCACAGGTGCCTTCGGGATAGGCGACGTTCTCGACATTGCAGCCGCGATAGATCGTGCCCGAGGCGCCACGGATCGCCGCGCCGACCTTGAACTGGGAATAGGGCGCATAGGCCAGTTCGCGCACCTCGCGCGCCGCTTCGACAAGTGACATGCGCACTCTCCTGATTTTGCAAACACAGTTTCGCCGGGGCGCGAGGTCAATGCAAGCCGGGGCCGCTTGTTCCCGGCCTTTGAATCGCGCTAACCATGGGTCAATCTTCGATTGAAGTGCCCGGCAGCGAACAGACCCGGCACGACAAGTCACAGGTAAGGGGGGACGGGGGATGGAAGACCGCAGACAGGATAATGCCCGGCAATCGGCGCTCGACTATCACGAATTCCCGCGTCCCGGCAAACTCGAGGTCCGCGCCACAAAGCCGCTGGCCAATGGCCGCGACCTAAGCCGCGCCTATTCCCCCGGCGTGGCCGAAGCCTGTCTGGAGATCAAGGCCGACCCGGCCAATGCCGCGCGCTATACCGCACGGGGCAATCTGGTCGCCGTGGTCAGCAATGGCACGGCGGTGCTGGGCCTTGGCAATATCGGCGCGCTGGCCTCGAAGCCGGTGATGGAGGGCAAGGCGGTCCTGTTCAAGAAATTCGCCAATATCGACTGCTTCGACATCGAGGTGAACGAGCCCGACCCGGAAAAGCTGGCCGAGATCGTCTGCGCGCTGGAACCGACCTTCGGCGCCATCAACCTCGAGGATATCAAGGCCCCCGAATGCTTCATCGTCGAGCGGCTGTGCCGCGAGCGGATGAACATCCCGGTCTTTCACGATGACCAGCATGGCACCGCCATCGTCGTCGGCGCGGCGGCGACCAACGCGCTGCGCGTCGCGGGCAAGAAGTTCGAGGATATCAAGATCGTCTCGACCGGCGGCGGCGCGGCGGGCATCGCCTGCCTGAACATGCTGCTGAAGCTGGGCGTGAAGCGCGAGAATGTCTGGCTCTGCGACATTCACGGGCTGGTCTACGAGGGCCGGGCCGAGGACATGAACCCGCAGAAGGCCGAGTTTGCGCAGGCCAGCGATCTGAGGACTCTGGGTGAGGTGATCGACGGCGCCGACATGTTCCTGGGCCTTTCGGGTCCGGGCGTGCTGAAGCCTGAGATGGTCGCGAAGATGACCAAGGCGCCGATCATCTTTGCGCTGGCGAACCCGACGCCCGAGATTCTGCCCGATGATGCCCGCGCCGTTGCCCCCGATGCGATCATCGCCACCGGGCGCAGCGATTTTCCCAACCAGGTGAACAACGTCCTCTGCTTCCCCTTCATCTTCCGGGGCGCGCTGGATGTGGGCGCGACCACCATCAATGACGAGATGGAGGTCGCCTGCGTCGAGGGCATCGCCGCGCTGGCCCGTACCACCACCGCCGCCGAGGCTGCAGCCGCCTATCGCGGCGAGACGCTGACCTTCGGTCCTGAATACCTGATCCCGAAACCCTTTGATCCGCGCCTGATCGGCGTCGTCTCGACCGCCGTGGCCCGCGCCGCGATGGAAACGGGCGTGGCCACCCGTCCGCTCGCGGACATCGACGCTTACAAGCGCAAGCTCGACGGCTCGGTCTTCCGTTCGGCGCTGATCATGCGCCCGGTCTTCGAGGCCTCGGAACTGGCCGCACGGAATATCGTCTTTGCCGAGGGCGAGGACGAGCGGGTGCTGCGCGCCGCCAATGCCATGATCGAGGAAACCAATGACGTGCCGATCCTGATCGGCCGTCCCGAGGTGATCGAGATGCGGGCCGAGCGCTGCGGTCTGCCGATCCGGCCCGAGAAGGATTTCCAGATCGTGAACCCGGAAAACGATCCGCGTTACCGCGACTACTGGGAAACCTATCACCAGTTGATGGAACGGCGCGGCGTCTCGCCCGACATTGCCCGCGCGATCATGCGCACCAACACCACCGCCATCGCCGCCACCATGGTCCATCGCGGCGAGGCCGACAGCCTGATCTGCGGCACCTTCGGGCAATACAGCTGGCACCTGCAATATGTCAGCCAGATCCTCGCCCGTGGCGGGCTGCACCCGGTCGGCGCGCTGTCGATGATCATCCTCGAGGACGGGCCGCTGTTCATCGCAGATACACAGGTGCATCACGACCCCTCGCCCTTGGAGGTGATGGAGACCGCCATCGGCGCCGCCCGCCATGTCCGCCGCTTTGGCGTGACCCCGCGTGTGGCTTTGTGCAGCCATTCGCAGTTCGGCAACCTGAACACCCCGGGCGGGCAGAAGATGCGCGAGGCGATGGCGCTTCTGGAAGGTCACGAGGTCGATTTCATGTTCGACGGCGAGATGCAGGTGGATTCGGCACTGGATGCCGGGTTGCGCGAGCGCATCTTCCCCAATTCGCGACTGGAGGGCTCGGCCAATGTGCTGATCTTCGCCGGCAGCGATGCCGCCTCGGGCGTGCGCAACGTGCTGAAGCAGCGCGCCGGCGGGCTGGAGGTCGGGCCGATCCTGATGGGCATGGGCAACCGCGCCCATATCGTCACCCCCTCGATCACCCCGCGCGGGCTGCTCAACATGTCGGCCTTGGCCGGCACGCCGGTGTCGCATTACAGCTGAGGGTGAAACCGCCCTGCCCGCCCTGCGCCGCGATTACGAGGCGCAGGTCCGGGCGCTGACCGATCGGGCCGAGGCGCTGCGGGCCGAGGGGAAAGACCCCGAGGCCATCGCCCGCCTGCTTCACGCCGAACGCCTCGCCTTGTCAGCCCGGTTCAAGGCGCTGACGCCCCAGGCGATCCGGGCGCAGATCGAGGCCCGCACCCGCGCCACCTATGGCAATCCCGACGGCCCCGGCATCGACGATCTGCGCGCTGCCGGGAAAAGCTGGGAGCAGATCATCCTCGGCGCCTGCCGGCCCGGCCGATTTCCGCCTTGGGAGTAGCAGGCGGTCACACCGACCGAGTGATCCCGCCATCCACTCGCAGGTTCTGCCCGGTGATATAGGCGCCGCCCTGCGAGGCGAGGAAGGCGATGGTGGCGGCGATTTCGTCTTCGCGGCCATAGCGGCCCATGGGGATGCGGGCGCGGAATTCCTCTTTCTCGGGCAGCGAGTCGATGAAGCCCGGCAGGACATTGTTCATCCGCACGTTCTCGGCGGCATAGCGATCCGAAAAGAGCTTGCAGAAGGCCGCCAGCCCGGCACGGAACACGCCCGAGGTCGGGAAGACCGGGTCCGGCTCGAAGGCGGCGAAGGTCGAGATATTGATGATCGCCCCGCCGCCGCCGGCGACCATATGCGGCGTGACCAGCCGCGAGGGGCGCACGGCATTGAGGAAATAGACCTCCATCCCGCGATGCCAGTCCTCGTCGGTCAGATCGAGGATCGGCGCGCGCGGTCCATGACCGGCACTGTTCACCAAGACGTCGATCCGGCCCCAGCGCTCCACCGCGCCATCGACCAGCCGCGCCAGGTCGTCGTTCGACTGGTTCGAACCGGTGACGCCAAACCCGCCCAGTTCCGCCGCCAGCGCCTCGCCCCTGCCCGAGGAGGACAGGATGCCGACGGCAAACCCGTCCGCCGCCAGCCGGCGGGCCGCCGCCGCCCCCATGCCCGAACCGCCCGCCGTGACCAGTGCCAGCTTCTTCTGTTCCGCCATGATCATCCCCTTCGCTGTCAAACCGGACAGGCACACTGTCGCGCCGGCCAGTGAATGTCCATCCGCCCGCCGCGGCCCATTGTCGCCGCGACCAAGGTCGATAGGCCGGGTTGTTGCGCGACCACCCACCTCGGCGCTACAAAGCAGCGGCGCGTCAGGGAGGATCGGGCATGGGCTATCGCGAGGTTTACGAGGGCTGGAAGGCCGACCCCGAGGCGTTCTGGATGGAGCAGGCCCGCGCCATTGACTGGGACCGCGCGCCCACTCGCGCCTATTTCGACCAGGGACCGGCGGGGGAATGGTTCGCCGATGCGATGGTCAACACCTGCTGGAACGCCGTCGACCGCCATGTGGAGGCCGGGCGCGGCGATCAGGCGGCGATCATCCATGACAGCCCGATCACCGGCACGCAGCAGAGCGTCAGCTTTGCCGAGTTGCAGGACCAGACCGCGCGGCTGGCCGGGGCGCTCTCGGCGCGCGGCGTGGGCCTGGGCGACCGGGTCATCATCTACATGCCGATGATCCCCGAGGCGCTGGTCGCGATGCTCGCCTGTTCGCGCATCGGCGCGATCCATTCGGTCGTCTTCGGTGGCTTCGCCGCGCATGAGCTGGCCGTGCGCATCGACGACGCCCAGCCCAAGGCCATTCTGGCCGCCTCCTGCGGGCTCGAGCCGGGGCGCGTGGTCGAGTACAAGCCGCTGATCGACAAGGCGATCGAGCAGGCCGCCCACAAGCCCGATTTCACCGTCATCTTCCAGCGCCCGGAACACGCGGCCACACTGGTCGAGGGCCGCGATGTCGACTGGATCGCCTTCCAGGATGACGCGACCCCGGCCGATTGCGTGCCGGTCGCCGGCAACCACCCGGCCTATATCCTCTATACCAGCGGCACGACAGGCCAGCCGAAGGGCGTGGTCCGCGCCACCGCCGGGCATCTGGTGGCGCTGAACTGGTCGATGAAGAACATCTATGGCATCGATGCCGGCGACGTGTTCTGGGCGGCCTCGGACGTGGGCTGGGTCGTCGGTCACAGCTATATCTGCTATGCGCCGCTGATCGCCGGGGCCACCACCATCGTCTTCGAGGGCAAGCCCGTCGGCACGCCCGATGCCGGTACCTTCTGGCGGGTGATTCAGGACCATGGCGTCAAGAGCTTCTTCACCGCCCCCACCGCCATCCGCGCGGTGAAGCGCGAGGATCCGAATGGTGCGCTGATCGGCGATTATGACCTGTCCTCGCTTCAGGCCCTGTTCCTGGCGGGCGAGCGCGCAGACCCGGACACCATCCAATGGGCCGAGGATCACCTGAAGGTGCCGGTGATCGATCACTGGTGGCAGACCGAGACGGGCTGGGCCATCGCCGCGAACCCCTTGGGGATCGAGCTTCTGACGGTCAGGAAGGGCAGCCCGACCCATCCGATGCCCGGCTATGACGTGCAGATCCTCGACGAGGCCGGCCATCCCCTGCCCGCGAGCACCCTTGGCGCCATCGCGGTGAAACTGCCGCTGCCGCCCGGCACCCTGCCGACGCTGTGGAACGCGGAAGGTCGCTTCCGCAAATCCTATCTCGACCATTTCCCCGGCTATTACGAAACCGGCGATGCGGGCTATGTCGATGAGGACGGCTATCTCTACATCATGGCGCGCACCGATGATGTGATCAACGTCGCCGGCCACCGCCTGTCGACCGGCGCGATGGAGGAGGTTCTGGCCGGTCATCCCGCCGTCGCCGAATGCGCGGTGATCGGCGTGGCCGACAGCCTGAAGGGGCAGATGCCCTTGGGGTTCCTCTGCCTCAAGAAAGGCGTCGAGACGCCCGATGCGCAGGTAGTCAAGGAGGTCGTGGCCCGCGTCCGCGACCAGATCGGCCCGGTCGCCGCCTTCAAGACCGCCGTGGTGGTCGACCGCCTGCCCAAGACCCGCTCGGGCAAGATCCTGCGCGCCACCATGGCCAAGATCGCCGATGGCGAAGAGTTCAAGCTGCCCGCCACCATCGACGACCCGGCGACGCTGGACGAGATCGCGGTGGCGCTGAAGGGCGTGGGCTATCCGGGCAAGGCCTGAGCGACGCCCCGCGCCTCCGCCAGAAGATGCTGCCAGACTGCCGCCGCCGGGCGGGGGCGCGGCGCGGGCCGGCCGATCATGACATAGGGCAAGGGCATCCGTGCCGCCGCCGGACCCGCTGCGACCAATGACCCGCGCGCCAGGTCGGCCGCCGCCAGCGTCTCCGGCAGCAGCGCCACCCCGAGACCGCTGCGCGCCGCCGCCGCCGCGCCGGCCAGCCGATCCAGCACCATGCCCCGGCCAAGATCCGGCCGCCGCCCGCTGCCCATGGCCTCATGCCAATCGGCCCAAGACTGGGCGCTGCCATAAGACGGGCCCCAGCCGGTATGGATCAGCAACTCGTCGGGAACCCCTTCGACCCCGCCGATCCATTGCGCTGCCAGCGCAGGCGCGGCCACCGGCAGCATCCGATCCTGAAACAGCGTCTCGACCGCGTGCTGGGGATAGGCAGTCGCGCCATATGTGATGCGGATATCGATGCCCTCGGCGGTGAAATCGACCGGATCGCGGCTCTCCTCGATGATCCGCACGCCCGCGCGCCCCTCCAGCCGCGCCAGCACCGGCAGAAGCCACAATTCGCCCACCGAAGCGATGACCGAGATCACCAGCCGGGGCCGCGAACTGGCATGGCGCAGATGCGCCGTCGCCTCGGTCAGCTCGGCAAAGGCGCCCGAGACGCGCTGGAACAGCTCTCGCCCGGCATCGGTCAGATCGACGCCATTGGCGCGGCGCAGGAACAGCTCCTTGCCGAACCGCGCCTCGAGTTGGCGGACATGCTGGCTGATCGCCGTGGCCGAGACGCCCAGTTCCTCGGCGGCACCGGCGAAACTGCCGCAGCGGGCGGCGTGGTCAAAGGCTTGTAGCGCGTTCAGGGGCAGGCGTTCGGGCATGTGGGGTTCGATCTGGCCGAAGAAAATCAGGGGCTGAGTGGCATCTTGCCTTAGATCTTCCACCAAGCCCAAGAAAATCTTGCCCTCACCAAGTTTTCCCCGCCTGTGCAGACGCCGCGCCGAAGCGCAGGGTCTCCCTGACAGCATGACGGAGTGACCAGCCATGAACCATCTGCTTGATCTCGACACCTATCCCATCGACCGGCCCGACAGCCCGGCCTGCCTTGCGCTTGTCGAAAGCTGCCGGGCGCGGCTGGCCGAAGATGGCATGTTCGACCTGCCCGGCTTCCTGCGCCCCGAGGCGACCGAGGCCGCCGCCCGCGCCGCCGCGCCGACCATGGCGCGCGAGGGCTTCCGCCATGCCCGCCGCCACAACATCTATTTCCGCGACGAGGTCGAGGGGCTGACCGAGAATCACCCGGCCATGGTCAAGGTCGAGACGGTGAACCACACGCTTTGCGCGGATCAATTGCAGGGCAATCCGGTCATCGCGCTGTACGAATGGCCACCCTTCGTCGCCTTCCTCGCCGCCATCATGGGCAAAGCCGCGCTTTACCCGATGGAGGATCCGATGGCGCGGGTGAACATCCAAGCGAGCCGCGACGGCGAGGCGCTGAACTGGCATTTCGACCGCTCGGAATTCACCACCACGATCCTGTTGCAAGCGCCCGACGCGGGCGGTGAACTGGAATACCGCAAGGACCTGCGCGCGCCGGACCAGCCGAATTACGACGGGGTCGCGGCGGTGCTGAGGGGTGAAGACCCGCAGGTGCGGCGGATCGCGCTGAAACCCGGCGCGCTGAACGTCTTCCAAGGCGTGAACACGCTGCACCGGGTGGTGCCGGTCCGGGGCGCGACCGAGCGGATGGTGGCGATCTTTGCCTATTTCGACCGCCCCGGCGTGGCGATGACGGCGCGCGAGCAGCAGGGCTTCTATGGCCGTGCCACCGCTTCCGCGTAACGAGAAAGGCCGCGGATGATCCGCGGCCTTCCGGTCAGTTCAGCCCTCGCGGGTCAGCCGCATTTCGAATGGCCGCAGCTCGGGCAGGTCATGCAGCCCTCGACCATGCGCATGCCGTATTGGCCGCAGCTCGGGCAGGCCGGGCCGCGCGGGCGTTCGCCCACGGCCATCACCTCGGCCTGCGGGTCGGTCTTCAGCCCCATACCCTCGCCCTCGAGGAAGCCGGTGGAGATCATGTGCCGCTCGATCACCCCGCCGATGGCCGCGAGGATCGAGGGGACGTATTTGCCAGCCATCCAGGCGCCGCCACGCGGGTCGAAGACGGCTTTCAGTTCCTCGACCACGAAGGATACATCGCCGCCACGCCGGAACACGGCCGAGATCATCCGCGTCAGCGCCACGGTCCAGGCGAAATGCTCCATGTTCTTCGAGTTGATGAAGACCTCGAAGGGGCGACGGTGGCCGGCCTGCACGATGTCGTTCACGGTGATGTAGATGGCGTGCTCGCTGCCCGGCCATTTCAGCTTGTAAGTGGAGCCTTCCAGCGCCGCCGGGCGGTCCAGCGGCTCGGTCAGGTAGACCACATCGGCGCCGCGATCGGCCTCGGGCGCGGCCTCGGATGTTTCGCTGACCGACAGCACCGAGCCGGTCACGTCATTCGGGCGATAGGTGGTGCAGCCCTTGCAGCCCAGGTCCCAGGCCGAGAGATAGACATCCTTGAACTCTTCGAAGGAAATATCCTCGGGGCAGTTGATGGTCTTCGAGATGGAACTGTCGACCCATTCCTGCGCCGCCGCCTGCATGGCAACGTGATCCTTGGGCGCCAGCGTCTGCGCATTGGCGAAATAGTCGGGCAGCGGCGCATCGCCCTTGAGGTCGCGCCACATCTGCACGGCGTAATCCACCACCTCTTCCTCGGTACGCGAGCCGTCCTTCTGCAGCACCTTGCGGGTATAGGCATAGGCAAAGACCGGTTCGATCCCCGAGGACACGTTGCCGGCATAGAGGCTGATGGTCCCGGTCGGCGCGATCGAGGTCAGCAGCGCATTGCGGATGCCATTCGCAGCGATCGCGGCGCGCACATCGTCATCCATCCGCTGCATGAAGCCGGATTTCAGATATTCGTCGGCGTCAAACAGCGGGAATGCGCCCTTTTCCTTCGCCAGATCGGCACTCGCCAGATAGGCCGAGCGGGCGATGGCCTTCATCCATTTGCGCGTCTGCTCCACCGCGTCCTTGGCGCCATAGCGCAGGCCCAGCATCAAGAGCGCATCGGCCAGCCCGGTGACGCCCAGACCGATCCGGCGCTTGGCCTGCGCCTCGGCCAGTTGCTGCGGCAGCGGAAAGCGGCTCGCGTCGACCACGTTGTCCATCATCCGCACGGCGGTGCGGACCAGATCGTCCAGCGCCTCGGCATCCAGATGCGCCTCGGCGGTAAACGGGTCCGTCACCAGCCGCGCGAGGTTGATCGAGCCCAGCAGGCAGGCGCCATAGGGCGGCAAGGGCTGCTCGCCGCAGGGATTGGTGGCGGCGATGGTCTCGGCGTAATGCAGGTTGTTCTGCTGGTTGATGCGGTCGATGAAGATCACGCCCGGCTCGGCGAAATCATAGGTCGCGCGCATGATGCGGTTCCACAGGTCGCGGGCATCGACGGTGCGATAGACCTTGCCCTCGAATTGCAGGTCCCAGCTCTTGCCGTCCTTCACCGCCTGCATGAAGGGATCGGTGATCAGCACCGACAGGTTGAACATGCGCAGCCGGGCGCTGTCCTGCTTGGCCTCGATGAAGGCCTCGATATCGGGATGGTCACAGCGCATCGTCGCCATCATCGCGCCCCGGCGCGAGCCTGCCGACATGATGGTGCGGCACATCGCGTCCCAGACATCCATGAACGACAGCGGACCCGAGGCATCCGCCGCCACCCCATGCACCGCCGCCCCGCGCGGCCGGATGGTCGAGAAGTCATAGCCGATACCGCCGCCCTGCTGCATGGTCAGCGCGGCTTCCTTCAGCATGTCGAAGATCCCGCCCATGCTGTCGGGAATGGTGCCCATGACGAAACAGTTGAACAACGTCACCGTGCGGCCGGTGCCAGCACCCGCCAGAATCCGTCCCGCTGGCAGGAACTTGAAATCCTCGAGCGCGGCATAGAAGCGGTCTTCCCACTCGGCCGGCTTGCTCTCGACCGAAGCCAGATCACGCGCCACCCGCCGCCAGCTGTCCTCGACCGTACCATCGACCGGCTGCCCCTCGGCATCCTTCATCCGGTATTTCATGTCCCAGATTTGTTCGGCAATCGGGGCGGCAAAGCGGCTCATCAGGGGCAATCCTTGGTATGTCATCGAGGAGAAAATACTATATATGGTGTTGGCGAGGCAGCCTCAAGGCGCAATCATATCATTTTCGAGCGCGGAACGCACGGCTTGTTCGGCCTTGGCCGACAACGATTTCCGCGTCTCGCCCGCAACCGCGATTGGTGGATGAAGCGTCACCGTCACGCTGCCCTGACGGCGCACCGACAGCACATGCATCAGATGCGGGCCAAGGTCCATATCCCCCCACCAGCCATAGAAGCGCGCGTCCTCGCCGCGCGGGGCGTGGTAATCGGCGATGATCGGCTGGATCGCCAGGTCGAGCGGCAGTTCCGGGTCGAGAAAGCCCTGGAACAGCGTCGGCTTGAAGGGCAGCACCCGGCGGCCATCGGACGAGGTGCCTTCGGGGAAGAACAGCAGGCGATGACCAGCGCGGACACGCTCGGCAAATTCATGCGCCTGCTGGCGCGCGAGCTTCGGGTCGCGGATGACGAAATGGGTATTGGTCACGCGGGTCAGGATATTGATGCCCGGCCAGCCCGAGACCTCGGCCTTGCTGACGAAGAAGACCGGCATGGCGGCGTTCAGCACGAAGATGTCGAGCCAGCTGGAATGGTTGGCGACCACCGCACCGGGGCCGCGCAGGGGCTTGCCAACGCGGCGCCAGCCGATGCCCAAGAAGAACAGGCACAGCCGGCAGACCATCTGCACATGTGGGCCGGTCCAGGGGCGGCGGGGGCCGTGGAACAGCCGCTCGACGGCGCGCAAGGGCAGGATCAGCAGCACCCCGATCGCCAGCACGAGGATGACCGGCACCCCGCGCCGGACCACGCGCAGCCAGTCGCGCAGGCTCAACGGGCGGCCAAGCGCATAGCCGCTGTTATCGCGCCATGTCGCAGGACCCCGGCCCTGGTCGCTCATTGCTGCTGCTGCCAGCGGGATTCGTAGAACTTGCGGTGCTTGTCGGACATGGCGGCGGTGTCCATCAGCAGGAATACATCGGTGGTGTTGAAGGCCCGGTCGAGATAGGCGCCCTGCCCGACCTGCCCGCCAAGCCGCAGATAGGCCTTGATGAGCGCCGGCATGTTCACCATCGCCTCGCGCCGGTCGATGCGTTCGGCGGGGATCAGGTCCATGTCCTGATAGCCCTCGGGCTTCGCGGTCGGCCGCAGCTCGGAGGGCGCAAGATGGTTCTGGTGCAGCCACGAAAGCGAGGGCGCCAGCACGTCGATATCGGTGCCGTGGAAGCTGGCAACGCCGAACAGCACCTCGATATCCAGATCCAGCACGTAATCGGCCAGCGCGTTCCACAGCAGGAACATGCCCGAGCCGCCGCGATATTCGGGATCGACGCAGGAGCGGCCCAGTTCCAGCAGGCTGCGACCGCAGTCACGCAAAACGCTCAGGTCATATTCGGCGTCGCAATAGAAGCGCCCGAACTCGGCCGCGCGCGAGCCGGGCAGCAGGCGATAGACGCCGACCACATGGTCCAACTCCTCGGCGCTGCGGCGCGAATCGATCAGGCAGAGGTGATCGACCACCGGGTCGAACTCGTCGCGTTCCAGCCGGTTCTCGTGATCGACCAGCGGGCCATCGCCGCCCAGTTCCTCGACGAAGACGCGATAGCGCAGGCGCTGCGCCGCCTTGAGGTCACGCTCGCTGGTGGCGATGCGGATCTGGAAATAGTTGGTATCGGGGGTCATGCCGAGGGGTCGGGCCTTTTCCTGCGCTCGGGGCTGTTCTCTAGGCGGGGGAACCCAGCATTGCAAGCGTAGAGCGCCCTCATCGCGGCAACCCTGCGGCAAAGCGACACTGCCCAAGGGTCGAGTTTTCCTTGCGAAAATCGCGTATTGATTGCAAAACCATGGGCATGGAACCTCACCGTCAGGCCCCGTCGGGCCGCACCAGTTGCAGCGCGATCCGACGACCGTCGATGACCTGCTTGCCCGCATGGGCGAAATTCACCGTGATCCTGTCGCCGATGCGCGACTGCACCTGCCCCTCGCCCCAGTCGGGCGCGCCGGGGTGGCGGACGATCATGCCGGGTTCCAGAAGCTCGTTCATCACCACTCCCCTGCCTTTCAGCCAAACTAGGATGCCATGACCGACAGTTCAACGCGGATCGAGCCGCTGGATCTCGCGCTTCTCCTCGGATCGCGGCTGTGCCACGACCTCGTCTCGCCGCTTGGCGCCATCTCGAACGGAGTAGAGCTGATGCAGATGGGCGGCGCACCGATGGCCGTGGCGCAGGGCCCCGAGATGCAGTTGGTGGCCGATGCGGTCGAGGCGGCGCGGGCGCGCATCCAGACCTTCCGCATGGCCTTCGGCCGCTCGGGCGAGGAACAGCGGATCTCTGGCCCGGAACTGGCACGGCTGATCCGCGACATGGGCGCGCAGGGGCGGCTGAAGATCGAACTGGACAGCGATGGCGACCAGCCGCGCCGCGAGGTGCAGATGCTGCTTCTGGCGCTGATGTGCCTCGAAAGCGCGATGCCCTGGGGCGGGCGGGTGCTGGTGGTGCGCAGCGGCACCGGCTGGAGGCTGGTCGGCGAGGCCGACCGGACCAAGCCCGAGCCCGAGCTGTGGTCCTGGCTGGATGGCAGCGCACCCGACCTGCCGCATCCGCCATCGGCCAAGGTGCATTTCGCGCTGCTGGCCGAAGCCATCCGCGCCTCGGGCCGCAGCCTGACATGGGAATTGGACGAGCGCGGGGCCGAGATCAGCTTCTAGGCTGACCCCTGCCCCGGCAAGTTACTCCGCCGCCTCGGCATGGTGATGGCGCCGGGTCGGCTGGCGCATGGTCACCATTTCCTCGGCCATGGTCGGATGCACGGCGATGGTGGCGTCGAAATCGGCCTTGGTCGCGCCCATGGTGATCGGGATGGCGACCAGCTGGATCATCTCGCCCGCCTCGGGGCCGAAGATGTGGCAGCCGAGCACCCGGTCGGTCTCGCTGCAGACGATCAGCTTCATCATCACCTGCGCCGGCGAGCCAGCAAAGGCCGAGCGCATCGGCCGGAAGGTGGTGGCATAGATGTCCACGCCGCCGCGCTTCTTCGCCTCGTCCTCGGTCATGCCGACACCGCCCAGCTCGTGCGGGCGGGTATAGACGGCATGGGCGACAAGGCTGTGATCCATCTTGCGGGGGATGCCGCCGAAGACGGTATCGGCAAAGCTGTGACCCTCGCGGATCGCCACCGGCGTCAGGTTCACCCGGTTCGTCACATCACCCACGGCAAAGATCGAGGGCACGGATGTCTGCGACCAGTCATCGACCTCGACCGCACCATTGGGCTGCAGACGCACGCCCGCCTCGGCCAGCCCCAGCCCGCCGGTATAGGGCGCGCGGCCGGTCGCAAAGATCACCGCATCAAACTCATCATGGCTGTCATCGTCGAAGCTGACGCGGATGCGGCCATCGCCGTCCCGCGCGAGCCCTGTGGGCGAGAGGCCAAGGCGCAGGTCGATGCCGTTGCTGCCAAGTTGCCGGGTCATCAGATCGCGGGTCTCGCCGTCAAAGCCGCGCAGCACCGCATTGCCGCGATAGTTGAGCGTGGTCTCGACCCCCAGCCCCTGCAGGATGCAGGCAAATTCGCAGGCGATGAAGCCGCCGCCGATGATCAGGGCGCGGCGCGGCAGGCTGTCCATCAGGAACAGGTCATCCGAGACCATCCCCAGTTCCGCCCCCGGAATATCGGGGCGCTGTGGCCGGCCGCCTGCGGCGATCAGGATGTGCTTGGCGCTTTTGCGGCTGCCATCGGCCAGCTCGACCGTATGAGCATCGGCGACGCGGGCGCGCTGCAGGAAGATATCGACCCCGGCCTGGTCCAGCCCGGCGGTATAGGCGCGCTCGAGCCGGTCCAGTTCAAGGTTCAGCTTGCCGTGGAAATCGGGCCAGCTGAACGCCCCCGCCGAGGCCTCGAGCCAGCCATAGCCATGCGCCTCTTCGGCAAGTCCGCGGGCGGAAGAGGCGAAGACCATCAGCTTCTTCGGCACGCAGCCGCGGATGACACAGGTGCCGCCCATGCGGCTTTCCTCGGCCAGCGCCACGCGGGCGCCATGCTGTCCGGCGGCAATGCGCGCGGCGCGCACCCCGCCCGAACCGCCACCGATGACGAAGAGATCATAGTCGAAACTCATGCCTCGTCCTCCTCGGCAAAGAGCGGATCAACCTCGTCGGACAGGTCGTCGCGGGTCAGTTCGACCACGCTGCCATCGGGCTTGCCGATGATCGCCAGATCGCAGATGCCGAGGAACAGCCCATGTTCGACCACGCCCGGAATATCGGCAAAGCCACGCGCCAGCCGCGCCGGGTCGGGGATCGCCTCCAGCGAAAGATCAAGGATCAGGTTGCCCTCGTCGGTCAGGAAGGGCTGGCCGTCGCGCTTGCGCAAGAGGATCGGGCGCTGGCCCAGACCCTGTGCCTCCAGCATCTCGCGGATCAGCCGTTCGGTGATCTGCCAGCCGAACTGGATCACCTCGACCGGCAGGTGAAAGGCGCCAAGCGTCTCGACCACCTTGCCGGGGTCGGCGATGACCACCATGCGGTCGCTGGCGCGAGCGACGATCTTCTCGCGCAAATGCGCCCCGCCGCCACCCTTGATCAGGTTCAGGTCCGGGTCCACCTCGTCGGCCCCGTCGATGGTCAGGTCGAGCCAGCCGATCTGGTCCAGCGGTTCCACCCTGAGGCCAAGGCTCGACGCCAGGTCGGCAGTCGCCTGCGAGGTCGCGGCGCAGCGCAGGCTCAGCCCCTCGGCCCTGGCCCGCGCGGCCAGTTCGCGCACCATGATGACGGCGGTCGAGCCGGTGCCGAGGCCCAGTTTCATGCCATCCTCGACCAGCGCGATGGCGGCGCGCGAGGCGGCCAGCTTGGCGGCGTCAGAGGGGGAAAGATCGGTCGGTTCGCTCATGGCATCCTCGCTGGCAATCGGTCGGAAATCTTATAGGCCGATGCCCGCCGGGGTGCGAGTGCCGATTGCGTGGGCGGGATGGGGCGTCAGCCGCCGGTGCCGCGATCGGGCAGGATCACGGTGAAGCGGCTGCCCTTGCCCTTCACGCTTTCGATCCGCAGCTGCCCGCGATGGCGGTTGATGATGTGCTTGACGATGGCAAGGCCCAGACCGGTGCCGCCCTCGGCGCGCGAGCGATGGGCATCGACGCGGTAGAAACGTTCGGTCAGGCGCGGCAGGTGCAAGGCCTCGATGCCGTCGCCGCGATCCTCGACCAGGACCGACCAGCCCGGCCCGCGGAGGCGCGGCTCATGCGCTACATGGGCCAGGGAGACCCCGACCCAGCCACCGCTGCCGCCGTATTTCACCGCGTTCTCGACGAGGTTCTGGAACACCTGCACCAGCTGGTCGGCATCGCCCGTCACCCGCACCTCGCCGGGCGGCAGGGTCAGGTCCAGCTTGACCCCGGCCGCCTCGGCCCGCTGCACCAGCGTATCGACCACCCCGCGCAACAGGCCGGTCAACTCGACCCGGCCCGAGGGACGGCGGCGTTCATCCGATTCCACCCGGCTGAGCGACAGGAGATCGGCGACAAGGCGGTTCATCCGCCCGGCCTCGGCCTCCATGATCCCCAGGAACCGCGAGCGCGCGCCGGCATCGTCGCGGGCGGGGCCGCGCAGGGTCTCGATGAAACCGATCAGCGCGGTCAGCGGCGTGCGCAGCTCGTGGCTGACATTGGCAACGAAATCGCGGCGCATCTGATCGGCCTGCTCGATCCCCGAACCATCGGCCAGCGCGATCAGCGCGCCCTCGCCCATAGCCGGCGGCAGCGGGCTGGTGGTGATGTCGCAAGGGATCTGCCGGCCCTTGGCCGTGATGCTGGCGCGCAGCGCATGACCGCCGGGGGGCGGCGCGGGCAGTTGCGGATCGACCGGCGGGGCGGCATGGCCGGTGGGATCGATCACCCAGTCGAGCGACTGGATGACGCCCGGATGACGTAGCACGGTGACAAAGGGACGGTCGGTCAGGTCGGGGCCGAACATGGCCTCCGCTGCCGCATTGGCGGCGATGACCCGCATCCGCCGGTCCACCGCCAGCATGGCCAGTGGCACCGCCTCGAGAAACTGGGCGATCTGGCCAAGCTGGCGGGTGCTTTGCTGCATCAGCCGATCTGTTTCAGCCCGGCCCGGAAACGCGCGGCATTGCGGCGATAGCGCGCGGCGGATTCCAGCAGGCCCTGTTGCGCCGCCTCGTCCAGCTGGCGCACGATCTTGCCCGGCACGCCCATCACCAGCGAGCCCGGCGGGATCTCCTTGCCCTCGCCGATAAGCGCGCCCGCCCCGATCAGCGAGCCGGCGCCGATCTTGGCGCCGTTGAGGATGGTGGCGCCCATGCCGACCAGAACGCCCTCGCCGATGGTGCAGCCATGCAGGATCGCCCGGTGGCCGATGGTGCAATTCGCGCCGATGGTCAGCGGATAGCCCGGATCGGTGTGAAAGACGCAGAGGTCCTGCACATTGCTGCCGGTGCCCACTCGGATCTCCTCGTTATCGCCGCGCAGCACCGCGCCCCACCAGACGCTGGCGCCGGCTTCCAGCACCACGCGGCCCATCAGCTGCGCATCCGCCGCAACCCAGGCATCCCCGGCCAGCTCGGGTGCGATCCCGTCCAGTTCCCAGATCATTCGTCCCCCTCCATCAACTGCTTCACGAAATTGCCCAGACCGGCGCGGCGGTTGCGGCGCAGACGTTCGGCCGACAGGATGGCGCGCAGATCGGCCTCGGTCCGGTCCAGGTCGTCATTGACCAGAACATAGTCATATTCGGCCCAATGGCTGATCTCGCCCCGGCTTTTCGCCATCCGGCCGGCAATCACCTCGTCGCTGTCCTGCCCGCGTGTGCGCAGCCGCCGTTCCAGTTCCGGCAGCGAGGGCGGCAGGACGAAGATCGACACGACATGCCCGCCAAGGGCCGAGGCACGGATCTGCTGCCCGCCCTGCCAATCCACGTCGAACAGCGTATCGCGCCCGGCCCGCATCGCCGCCTCGACCGGCGCGCGCGGACTGCCATAGAGATTGCCGAAGACCTCGGCATGTTCCAGCATCTGGTCGGTGCGGACCAGTTCGCGGAAGTCATCGGCGCTGGTGAAATGGTAATGCTGGCCGTCCACCTCGCCCGGGCGCGGCGATCGGGTGGTGGCCGAGACCGAGAAGCTGAGACTGTCGTCCCAGTCCATCAGCCGCCGCGCCAGCGTGGATTTGCCCGCGCCCGAAGGCGAGGACAGGATGATCAGCAGTCCGGTTCGTTCCATGCGATCCTCTGGCGCCTCAAGCTGGCCCCTGATGGCAAAGCCCCCGGTCCCGGTCAACCCCGCGGCTTGCCGCGGCGGTCGGGCGCGTTGCCGAAGCGGATTGGTTAACCATCTGTTAACAAAGGACTCGGATGAGACCGATACAGCGGCTATTCTGGCTGTGGTACTGTTGTGTTTGTCGCCCGCTTTTTCAGGGAATCAGCCTTTGCCCGATGACAATCAGAAATCAGGGGATCTCCCACCGGGGGCCGGCGGCCGGGTGCTGCATCTGGCCGAGTTCGATGCGAACAACCCGGCGCGCATCCTCGCCGATCTGCGCGATTATTGGCAGAGCCTGCGTCGGGGCCGCGCCATCCCGCTGCGCTCGGAGATCGAACCCAAGGGCATTCGCGGGGCGCTGGATTACGCCTTCATCCTCGAGCGGGTGGCGCCGGGCGCCGCGCGCTTCAGGCTGGCCGGACGGCACCTGATCGACCTGATGGGGATGGAGGTGCGGGGGATGCCGCTTTGCGCCTTCCTCAATCCCGGATCGCGGGGGCGGCTGTCGGACGTGCTGGAAACCGTGTTCCACGCCCCGCAGCTGGCCGAGCTGACGCTGGTGGCCAAGGCGGAATACGCCCGCCCGGCGCTGGCGGCGCGGATGCTGCTGATGCCGCTGCGCTCCGATCTCGGCGATGTCACCCGCGCGCTTGGCTGCCTGATCAGCGAGGGCGAGCCGGGCAGCCTGCCGCGGCGCTTCGACCTAGTGCGCGAACGTATCCTGCCGATCTTCGAAGGGGCCGAGATCGTCGCCCCCTCGGCCTCGGCACCCGGCTTCGCCGAGCCGCCGGCCGACTGGCGCCGGACCCGGCTGCCCGCCCCGGCCGAACCTGCGACGCCAGCAGCAGCACCGGCTGCCCCGGCACCCTCGGCCGCTGCCACCGCCCTGCCCGAGACGCCCGAGGATCGCCGCGCCCGTTTCCGGGTGGTGGTCCGCAACGACTAGCGCCGCTCAGCCCCGGTCGCGCCGATAGGCCCAGCCCGGCGCCTTGCCGCCACGCCCTGCCGACCACAGCATGACCTCGCCGGTGCGGCGAAAGCCGACGCCCTCCAGCATCCGCGCCGAAGCCGGGTTGTCGGTAAAGACCTCGGCCTCGAGATGCGGCGGGGCATAGCGGGCGTCGATCTCGGCCAGAAAGGCCTGCAGGATCTCGCGGCCAAAGCCCTGACCCCAGCTGTCGGGCGAGAGGAAGTAATAGATCGGCGGGGCGTTCTTGCCGTCCAGCCGACCGACGCCGATCGAGCCGATGACCCTGCCCGCGTGGCGGATTGCCAGACGATAGGGCGGCACCAGCGATTCAGCGGGGAAGATCGGGGCGAAATCGACCATCTTCATCCCCGGCCGGAAGATGAACAGCATCTGCGCCACATCGGGCCGGGTGGCGATGTCATAGAGCGCCGGCAGATCGGCAGGTTCTGCCCGGTTGATCACGAGCCGCCCGGTGTCAATCGAGACGCCGTGTCGGGCCGCGAAGGCGGCGCGGGTCAGCACCACCCGGGTCGCCGGAACGTCCCGCCCCAGCCGGACGGAAAAGACGGTCCCCGGATGCGGGTCACCGAAACCCAGCTCATCCAGCAACGCCGCCGAGGCAGTGTTGCCCTGAAGGTAGCTGGCCGTCACCTGCTGGTGTCCTGCCGCAAAACTGCGGGTCAATGCCAGCACGGCGGCGCGGCGCGCTACGCCCTGCCGGCGAAAGGCGGGCAGCACCCAGTAGCCCAGGTCACCGCCCGAGCGCACCCCGCCGGCCAGCGCACCATTCACCCGGATGGCATGGTCATCCGGCCCCGCCTCGGCGATGAATCTCCGTGCATCGGCCAGCCCATAGGGAAAGGGCACGCTGCTCAGCCATTGCGTCGTGTCGAGATCGGCCAGCGCCCCGGCGATCAGGGGCGCATCGGCCTCACCCAGCCTGTCCAGCACGATCCCGTCCGCCATGGCTCAGCCGATCGGGACCACGCGCACCATGCCGCCCTCGGCCGAGAGCGCGATCTGCCCCCCGGCCAGACGCAGCGCGTCGGCGCCGAAGACCTCGGCGCGCCAGCCCGACAGCGCCGGCACGTCCCGCGCCCCGCTGGCGATGGCATCCAGATCGGCGGCCGAGGCGATCAGCTTCGAGGCCACTCCGGTCTCGTCCGACTTGGCCTTCAACAGCACCCGCAGCAGATCGGCCAGCGCCGGATTGCCCGGACGGCCCGGCTCGGTCTTCTCCGGCTCGGGCAGATCGCGCGCCTCCTGCCCGGCCTTCACCGCCGCGAGGATACCTGCCGCGATCTCGCCCCGCCGCGCCTCGCGCAGCAGCAGACGCGACTTGCCCAGATCGCCCTCGTCCGCCGGCTTGGTCGAGGCCAGCTCGATCATCGCATCGTCCTTGTAGACGCGCGAGCGCGGCACGTCGCGTTCCTGCGCATAGGTCTCGCGGAAGCGGGCCAGTTCGCGCAGGATGGCAAGGAAGCGCGGCGAGTTCGAGCGCGTGCGCACCCGCTGCCAGGCATCCTCGGGCCGGGTGATGTAGGTCTCGGGGTCTTCCAGCACGCCGATCTCCTCGGCCAGCCAGCTTTCGCGCCCGGATTTCTTCAGCTGCGCCGACAGATGTTCATAGATCTGGCGCAGATGGGTCACATCCGCCAGCGCATAGGCCTTTTGCGCATCCGACAGGGGCCGGCGCGACCAGTCGGTGAAGCGCGAGGACTTGTCCAGATCGGCCTTGACGATCTTGCGCACCAGCGTCTCGTAGCCGACCTGCTCGCCAAAGCCGCAGACCATGGCCGCAACCTGCGTGTCGAACAGCGGTTCGGGGAAGATGCCGGCATCGTGGAAGAAGATCTCCAGATCCTGCCGCGCGGCGTGGAACACCTTGACCGTCGCCTTGTGGCGGAAGAGGTCATAAAGCGGCTCCAGCGACAGGCCCTTCACCATCGGATCGACCAGCACCGCCTGCCCGCCCGCGATCTTGGCGGTCGAGGCGGGTGGCAGGGCCATCTGGATCAGGCAGAGCTTGGAATAATAGGTCCGCTCGCGCAGGAATTCGGTATCGAGCGTGACATAGGCCTCGGCCTTGGCGGCCTCGCAGAATTTGGCCAGTTCTTCGGTCGTGGTGATGGTGGTGATCTTGTCGCTCATGCGGCCCATACAATTGTAAATAGGGCGGTTCGTCCGCCGGGATCGCAATCCCATAGGCGCTTGCCCGTGAAAAGAAAAGCGCGCCGCACGAAGCGGCCGCCCTTACAGCGGCGGAATATCGCCGCCTTCGCGCATCGCGTGAAATTCCGCGACGAAATCATCCAGACGCTGCGCCGCAATCGCCTCGCGCAGCCCTGCCATCAATTCCTGATAATAATGCAGGTTGTGCCAGGTCAACAACATGCCCGAGATCATCTCGCCCGAGCGGAAGACATGGTGCAGATAGGCGCGGCTATAGCCGGTGCAGGCCGGGCAGCTGCAGGCCTCGTCCAGCGGGCGCGGATCGTCGGCATGGCGGGCATTCTTGATGTTCACCTGCCCGCGCCGGGTCCAGGCCTGCCCGGTCCGGCCCGAGCGCGAGGGCAACACGCAATCCATCATGTCGATGCCGCGCTGGACGGCGCCGACGATGTCATCGGGCTTGCCCACCCCCATCAGGTAGCGCGGCCGATCCTCGGGCAAGAGGCCGGGGGCATAGTCGAGCACACCCAGCATCGCCTCCTGCCCCTCGCCCACGGCAAGACCGCCGATGGCATAGCCCTCGAAACCGATGGCTTTCAGCGCCTCGGCACTTTCCTCGCGCAGTTCGCGGGTAACGCCGCCCTGCATGATGCCGAAGAGGGCATGGCCTGGACGGTCGCCGAAGGCGTCGCGTGACCGCTGCGCCCACCGCATCGACAGGCGCATGGATTTCGCCACATCCTCTTCCGCCGCCGGCAGGGCTGGGCATTCGTCGAAGGCCATGACGATATCGCTGCCCAGAAGCCGCTGGATCTCCATGCTGGTCTCGGGCGAGAGGAAATGCTTCGAACCGTCGACATGGCTTGAGAAGGTCACACCCTCCTCGGTCAGCTTGCGCAGGCCGGCAAGGCTCATCACCTGGAAGCCGCCGCTGTCGGTCAGGATCGGGCGCTGCCAGTTCATGAACTGGTGCAGCCCGCCCAGCCTCGCGATCCGCTCGGCCCCCGGCCGCAGCATCAGGTGATAGGTGTTGCCCAGCAGGATATCGGCCCCGGTCTGGCGCACGCTCTCGGGCAGCATCGCCTTGACCGTGGCGGCGGTGCCCACCGGCATGAAGGCCGGGGTACGCACCTCGCCCCTCGGGGTCTGGATGGCGCCGGTGCGGGCGCGGCCATCGGTGGCGTTGAGGGCAAAGGAAAAGCGGTCGGTCATGGCGGGGTCCGGGATCTGCAACCGGGTGTCCTTACCGGCTTTGCGCGGCTGGCGCAACGCGGGCGCAAAACACGGCTGCCTTTGAGCCGCCTCGCCCTCTGGACCCGAAGCAGATCGAGGCCTATATAAACTGTCGGAATTGCCGAGGACATGACATGAGCTCTGAGCCCCTGATGGAAGGCGCGCCGCTGATCCGGCCGTCGACGACCGAGCACCCGCTCTACGAGCAGGTGGTCGAGGCGTGCAAGACCGTCTATGACCCGGAGATCCCGGTGAACATCTTCGACCTGGGCCTGATCTACACCATCGAGATCGATGCCGAGAACGCGGTGAACGTGGTCATGACCCTGACCGCCCCCGGCTGTCCCGTCGCCGGAGAGATGCCGGGCTGGGTCGCCGATGCCATCGAACCCCTGCCCGGGGTGAAACAGGTCGATGTCGCCATGACCTTCGATCCGCAATGGGGCATGGACATGATGTCCGACGAGGCCCGGCTGGAACTGGGCTTCATGTAAGCGGCGCGCCGCCGGGACTTGAGCCGGTCGGGCCGTGACCCTATCTATGGCCTCTAGGATCGAAAGGCCCAGCCATGTTCGGAATTCCGGGGAAAAGCCCCGTCACCATCACCCAAGCCGCAGAGCGGCAGATTGCCCGGCTGATGTCGGGCAAGCAGGCTGTCGGCCTGCGCATCGGCCTGAAAAAGGGCGGCTGCGCCGGCATGGAATACACGATGGAACTGGCCCAGACCGCCGACAAGGCCGACGAGGTGGTCGAGCAGGGCGAGGCGCGGGTGCTGATCGCGCCGATGGCGCAGATGTTCCTGTTCGGGACCGTGATCGATTACGAGACCGGCCTCTTGGAATCCGGCTTCAAGTTCCGCAACCCGAATGTCACCGATACCTGCGGCTGCGGCGAATCCATCCGCTTCGAGCCGCTGGAAGGTGCGCGCGCACCGGGCGCCTGAGCGACAAATCGCGCCCCGCCTTGATCCTTGCGCGGGGGGAGCTTAATCCCGTCCTCGATAGATCGCAGGAGGGATAATCATGGCACCGCGTAAACTTGCCGCCGGAAACTGGAAGATGAACGGCGATCTGGCCGCGCTGGATCAGATCGACGCGCTGGCCCGCGATCACGCCGCGCCCGGTTGTGATGTGCTGATCTGCCCGCCTGCGGTGCTGATCCATCCGATGGCTGCCCGTGTCTCCGGCCTTGCTGACACCATCGCTGTCGGAGGGCAGGATTGCCATGCCGCCGCCTCGGGCGCGCATACCGGCGACATCTCTGCAGTTCAGTTGAAGGATGCGGGCGCGAGCCATGTGATCCTTGGCCATTCCGAGCGCCGCACGGATCATGGCGAAACCGATGCCGAAGTTACGGCCAAGGCGGCAGCGGCGCATCGGGCCGGGCTGGTCGCGATCATCTGCGTCGGTGAAAGCGAGGCGCAGCGCGATGCCGGCGAGACGCTGGACGTGATCGCCGCGCAACTGGCCGGCTCGATCCCCGAAGGGGCCACCGCCCGGAATACCGTCATCGCCTATGAGCCGATCTGGGCCATCGGCACCGGTCGCACGCCCACCAACGACCAGATCGCCGAGGTTCACCAGTTGATGCGCGACCGGCTGACCGCCCGTTTCGCCGATGGCGACCAGATGAGCCTGCTCTATGGCGGCAGCGTCAAGCCGGGCAACGCGGCCGAGATCTTCGCCATCGCGCATGTGAACGGCGCGCTGGTCGGCGGCGCCAGCCTGAAGGCCAGCGATTTTGGGCCGATCGTCTCGGCGCTTGGCGCGGCTTAACCGGCCTGGCCTGGCGGTGTCCGCAAGGATGATTGAAAATCCTTTGGTATACATGCCATCCTCGGGCGTCGCCGGGGATTCGCAGCCGTTTCCCCGCGCGGCCTCTGATCAGGGTGGTCGGTGACCGAGTTGCTTTCGTTACACGAGGACCGACTGTCCAGATGATCCGACGCCTGACCTCCCGGCTTTATCACGACGAGGGCCTGTCATGGCGTGCCCTGCGCAGCGGCATGTGGACCCTTGCCGGCTTCGGTGGCGGGCAGGCCCTGCGGCTGGTGGTGAACCTCGCCCTGGCACGCCTGCTGTTTCCGAGCGCCTTCGGCACCATGGCTCTGATCATGGTGCTGATCCAGGGGCTGAACAACTTTTCCGATGTCGGCACCCGCCCGGCGGTGCTGCGCAGCCCGCGCGGCGACGACCCCGATTTTCTCAACACCGCTTGGACCATCGAGATCATGCGGGGGGTGGCGCTGTGGCTCGTCTGCTGTGCGCTGGCAGTCCCATATGCGCGGTTCTATGATGCACCCGAGATTGCGGCCTATCTCGTCGTTGCCGGCTTCGGCTCGGTCATTCACGGGCTGCAACCGATGCGGATTCTGACGGCAGAGCGACACATGTCGCTACGTCAGGTGACGAAGGCTGATCTTCTTTCGCAGGTGATCACCTCGGTCATGCTTGTCATCCTGGCCTGGGTCACCGCCTCGATCTGGGCTCTGGTGGTGATGCTGGTCGTCGGAGGCATTGTCCGCATCCTGATCATGCTCTGGATGATCCCCGGCCACCGTGACCGCCTGCAATGGGACCGGGAAGCTGTCCATGAACTAACCAGTTTCGGCAAATGGATCTTTCCCAGTACCATCCTTGGGTTTCTGATCAATCAGGGCGACAAGGCGATCTTCGGCCGTTATCTCACTTTGACTCAATTGGGTCTCTATAATATCGGCTTCTTTCTCGCCAGCTTTCCGCAGATGCTGGGCAGCGCGATCGTTGCGCGGATCATGATTCCGCTCTACCGGGAATCTCCGCCCGGCGCCGGCCCGAACGAGTTCGGTCGCATCCGCCGCATCCGCTTTGCCCTGACCGGCGGAATTCTGAGCGCAACGCTGCTGGTCGCCTTCCTGGGACCCTGGCTGGTCGAGTTGCTTTATGACCAGCGCTATCAGCAGTCGGGGATTATGGTCACACTGATTGCCAGTGTCGTGGTTCCCCAAGTCATCCTGCTAGGAAATGACCTTCCGGCACTTGCCGCCGGGGATTCTCGCGGGTTCTTCTATCTAATAGCCGTCCGCGCAGTCCTGTTTCTGAGCTGCTTCTGGATCGGCTCGCATTTTGGAGGCCTCCTTGGTGCGTTGCTCGGACAGGCGGTTGGCACTATTCTTTCGTACCCCGCGCTTGCACTATTGGCGCGACGCCACCACGCTTGGGATCCACTCCATGACGGGGTTTTCGCGCTGATTGCGGTGACCGTGCTGTCACTCATCCTGTTTCCGCGGCTCGACGAGATCCGGGCATTGGCTCAGGTCGGCTGAGCGGAATGAGAGCGGCCGACTGGCCCCGCCGATCGGCTGGTGCGAAGACGGGTTCAGGTCGCCGGGACACCCACCCGTACCGAGGGCGGCAGCATCTGTGCCAGCCATTCGGGCATGAGGTCGATCATCCACAGGACCGCGACGAGAGCCGCCAGCAGAAGGACCCCGACATAGGCCATGCGTAGAGCGAACCAGGTCCGGTCGCGCGCGGTCGGACGATAGCCAAGCGCGACCAGCGGCCGCAATCCCGTCACCGCCTCGAACTGGCGGGCATTGCGTAGCACTGGGTTCATCAGGTCCAGAAGCAGCGCCAGGCCGCTGGATACGGCAATGCTGAGGAAGGTCCCCAGGATGGCACTGCGCTTTCGGTTCGAGGCAACCGGAAACTCGGGCGGGATTGCCGGCTCGAGGATCACCATATTCTCGGTTTGGTCATTGTCTGCCAGGAGGCGCAGGGCATCGATCTCGGCCAATCTGCGGGACATCTCGGTATACTGATCACTGAGATTCTGCCGCGAGCGCTGCATCTGCTCATAGATCTGTGCCACCTGCGGCATCCGGTTTTGCGCGGTTGCGATTGAATCACGCCGCGCGGCGATCATATCCAGATCCGCCTCCATATTGGCCACCTGCTCGTCGATCATGCTGAGCTGACGGCTCAGACCCGCCGGGGTGTCTTCGCTCCTGCCGTCGGTGATTGCGCGAACGGTCTCTTCCAGGCGGCGGATCTCTGGATGACCCGAGGGCAATGTCCGGCGGGCCTGCGCCAAGGCGACCTCAGTCGCACGCAGCTGCTGGACGATACTGCTGGTTTCATCGGTCATCTCGGTCCGCTCGAGCGCCAGACGCTCGCGGCGCAACTGCATGAGCGATTGCTCGGTCAGGGTCTGGCGCTGCGTCAGGCCGACGAGTTCCTGTTGATGGAAAGTCCGTGCTTCGGGCAGAGAATCCTCGTTCTCCGAAGCATAGGCGGCGATCGCACGGTCTCGGCCATCCAGATCGGCCTCGATCCGCTTCAATTCTGTCGTCAGGAATTCATGGGATTCATTGATCCGTGCCTCGCGCTCGCGGCGATAGCTTGTCACCACGTCATTGGCCAGATCATTGGTCAGGTCAGCCGCTGTCTGGGCGGTGCCCGCACGGGCCGAGATAACAAGCGCGGCAAGATTCCCAGTGTTTTCCGGACCCACCGCCGACGAGGCAACGCTCTCGATCCGGGTTTGCGCGCGCATCACTTCGAGCTTGGCACTTTCCGGCATCCGTTCTGCACCATCGAACAGGCCGTACTGATCGATCAGGCGCAGCAAGTTTTCGCGTGACATCAGTCGCTGTTCGATCTGTTGAACTCTTAACGCCGCCGGTGGGGCCGACCGGGTGACCGGATCGAAGATCACCGGCGCGTCGACCTGGATCACCGTCCGAGCTTCGAAGGCAGACGGTGAAGTGACCGCGAGATAGAGTGACAGCAGCAGCCCAGCCAGAAGGACCGTCAGGATCAGCGGAAGGCGCCGCCAGATCAGCGAAACGAGGTCGGCAATGGATTGAATCGGTCCCATCGCGCTACCTCACGTCCTCGGCCTTGTTCAAGACGACGCCCAGAAGGGGCGGCATGTCGGCCAACAGGCGCTGGCAATCGGTGATCTGCTGGCCGGTTCCACTGCGGCCATCGGCGACCAGCAGAACCGCATCCATCACCGGCAGGCCGGCCAGCCCCTCATCGGTGCCAAGGACGGGGGAAAGATCAAAAATTGCCAGATCGCAGCCCGAGTCCGTCACCAGCCGGTCAATGCGCTCGCGGGTCACTTCGTCCTGCAGCAGTTCGGCGCCGTCGGGTATAGCCCGGCCCGAGGTGAAGCAGCGCAGGTTGGTCTCACCCTCGATCCGGTTCACAAAGTCATCCGGCTGCAGGTCCTCGCCGCGCAGATAGCTGACAAGACGAAAGTCGCCGGGAACGCCCAACTGCATCGCCAGCGACGGATGACCAAGCGCCAGATCGACCAGCAACACGTTGGAATTCGGCAGACGCGCGGCAGCAAGGGCCAGATTGGCGGCAACATAGGTGGCGCCAGCACCATCGGTAATCGGGCAGACGCCAAGGCGGCGCCAGCGCTGTCGGTTCATTTCCTGAAGAAGCCGCGTGCGCAGGACCGCGAAACGGGACGCGACTTCCAGCTCTTCACGCTCGGCCCGGCCCAAGGCCTTGCGGCTGCGGGGCGGGGCGATGGACGGGGCGGACTCGGTGTGGTGGCCAGAGTGGTGGCGTTGTGTCAAATCCGAAACTCTCCCAAACGCGCAAGCGAAAAACCGTACAGCCCCACCGAAGCCCATGCTAACGTCTGGCACATGAAAATCACAACTGCAAATGCCGAAAAAGCCATCAATATCCCGCGTGCGACCAACAATCCCGCGATGGTTGCGGCGATCGTGATCGGCCGCAACGAGGGCGAGCGCCTGGTCGCCTGCCTGACCTCGTTGCAGGGTCTTGCCGACCCGGTGATCTATGTCGATTCGGGTTCAACCGATGGCAGCATTGACGCGGCAAGGCGGCTGGGGGCGCAGGTTCTGGTGTTGGACACCTCCATTCCCTTCACCGCCGCGCGGGCGCGTAATACCGGATTGCGGCATTTGCTGGATCAGGGCCAGCAGCAGGGTTTCGTGCAATTCGTCGATGGTGATTGCCAGATTGAGCCAGGCTGGATCGAGACCGCGCGAGCGGCCCTGACTGACGATCCGCAGTTGGGCATTGTCGCCGGGCGGCGGCGCGAGCGGCATCCCGAGGCCTCGGTCTATAACCGGCTTTGCGATGCCGAATGGAATACACCAGTCGGCGCTGCGACGGCGGTGGGCGGCGACATGATGGCCCGGATCGAGGCTCTGGCAGCGATCGGCGGCTATCGAGACGACATGATCGCCGGCGAAGAGCCCGAGATGTGCCTGCGCCTGCGCCAGAGCGGCATGACCGTTCGCCGTCTGGACGCCCCGATGACCATCCACGACGCCAACATGCATCGCTTCGGGCAATGGTGGCGCCGCGCCCGGCGTGCGGGACACGCCTTCGCCGAGGGCAGCTGGCTGCATCGCAACGACGCCGAGCCCTTCTGGCGGCGCGAGACCCGACGCGCATTGATCTGGGCTCTGGTGATCCCCGCGCTGATCCTGATTGCCGCGCAGCTGTTCGGTTCTTGGGCATTCCTCGCGCTGATGGTCTATCCGTTGCAGGTGGCGCGGATGGCCCGGCGCGAGGAGAGCGATAATGACAGCCGGCTGCGCGCCGTTTTCCTGATGCTGTCGAAGTTTCCCGAGGCCATGGGCATCTCGGAATTTCACCTGCGCCGCCTCTTGGGGCGCAAGGCCGGGCTGATCGAGTACAAATGAACGGATTGAGCATCATCATCCCGGCCAGCAACGAGGCCGGCTACATCAACCGCTGTCTTCAGGCGGTGCTGGATCAGGACCATGATGGCCCGGTTCAGATTGTCGTTGTGGCAAATGGCTGTCGTGACGATACCGCCGCGCAGGCGCGTCGCATCCAGGGCGCATTCACCGCCCGCGGCTGGCCGCTCGTGGTGATCGAACGCGCAGAGGGCGGCAAGATCCCGGCGCTGAACCTCGGCGACGATCACGCGATTTATCAAGATCGCCTGTATCTGGACGCCGATATCGTGATGGATCCGAACATGCTGGGCGCTTTGGTGGAGGCTCTGGCCGCCCCGACGCCGCGCTATGCCGGCGGCCGGCTGGTCGTCGCCCCAGCAGACAGCGCCGTGTCGCGCGCCTATGGCCGCTTCTGGTCGCGCTTGCCCTTCATGACCGGAAATGTCACCGGCGCCGGCCTCTTCGCGGTGAACGCGGCAGGCCGGGCGCGATGGGGCCGCTTTCCGCAGCTGATCTCGGACGATACCTTCGTGCGCCTGCAATTTGCCGAGGCGGAACGTCTGCGGGTCGCCTCGGATTACAGCTGGCCACTGGCCGAGGGCTTTGACCGGCTGGTGCGCGTTCGCCGCCGACAGGATCGCGGCGTGCAGGAGATTGCCAGGCTGCATCCCGAACTGCTGGCGCGGCAAGGCAACACCCGCCCGGACCGCCGGCAGCTTGCCGGGTTGGCACTGCGCGATCCGCTGGGGTTCGCAGCCTATGCAGCGGTCGCGCTCGCCGTGCGCGCGAAGCGGGGCGAGGCGAACTGGACGCGCGGCCGCTAAACCCCTCGGTTTAAAATTTGATCGAAGGTTTAGGGTTTTCAGGAAGAATCACTTTGCCAGTTGGTGGGAAATTGCACAACTTATAGTTGTGTTAATCTAAACTAATATGTTTGCGGATGCAGCAACACATCTTCACGTTGATTGCAGAGAATGCAAGTCCCTTCGGCGTTAATGCTGCCGAAACGTCAACCTGATGTTTTGGATAGGTTTGGAGGCGCCTCGCCTGCAGATCGTGAAGATTTTCATAAAATCTGTTCTAAGTTTGGGGGCGGAGTGTATAGTTGAGGAGTGTTGTCCCCCCCCTCGAGTGTTTTTACGAATGAAGTACGGTCTTGATACAGTCTCGGCTTTGGACATGTCCGAAGCCACCCAGGCAGCCGCGTCCGAATCCATCACCGGGTTCTACTCTCGGTTCATGAAGCGACCCATCGACATCCTGATTGTCCTGCTGGCCTTGCCGCTTGTCTTGCCGATCGCACTTGTCGTTCTGGTCATGATCGCAAAGGAGGGCGGATCGCCCTTCTATACGCAGATGCGTCTCGGCAAAAGCGGCCGCAGCTTCCGCATGTGGAAGTTCCGCAGCATGGTCCGGAACGCAGACCAACAGCTGGCCGACTATCTGGATGCCAATCCCGCAGCCCGCGAAGAATGGGATCGCAGCCAGAAACTGAAGCATGATCCCCGCATCACGTCCTTTGGGCGTTTCATCCGCAAGTCTTCGCTGGATGAACTGCCGCAACTGTGGAACGTGCTGATCGGTGACATGAGCATCGTCGGTCCGCGGCCGATGATGGTCGACCAGGCCGTCCACTATCCCGGCGCCGACTATTACCACATGCGCCCGGGCGTTACCGGCCTCTGGCAGATCACCGATCGCAATGACAGCAGCTTTGCGGAGCGCGCCACCTTCGACGCGGAATATGCACGCACGCTGTCCCTGTCGGGTGATGCCAGCATTATCGCACGGACCTTCGGGGTCGTGCTGCGCTGCACGGGCTACTGAGCCACTTCCCATCCGCCCACTATTACGGCGCGGGTGAGCCCAAGACCTGATCCGGCGGCCCGATGCTTATTGGGCCGCCACAAGCTTTTTGTCTACCACGGACTTGTCGGCAGCTTCGCCGCGCTCCTCGACGCAGCGAAAGCGAAACCATGCGGCGACGAGCGTACACGCCGCGCCGCCGAGCGAATATGCCAGCAGACCTGCGAACAGACCCGCACCGAACAGGTAGACGACGGCAAAAGCCGCGATGGCACCAAAGGCCACACCTATGCCCAAGAGTGGTATCAGTTCCAGTTCCTTCCCCAGTCATTGCAGCGTGCAGCAGCTTTGCCATGCACACCACAAAAAAGAACATCTCTGCGCCTAGCTATCCCTAAAATTGCTTAAGGAAGCGTTAACGCTCGGCGAAAAACTGCCAAACTGAACACGTGTACTCACCCAGAAGTGTAACGCACCTCGAACCAATTGGTTCATACTTTCTTGCCAGATTCTCACGTTTTTTTGCCACCCCACTGACGCTGCGTCACTTTCGGAGCGGGCGAATGTGACGCAAGGTCGAGAAAAACCCGTGCTTTTGCCGGTGCGCGAGGCCGTTTTCCATGACTCAGACTCTGGTCTTGGGACTGGTAGCCCGACCGGAATTTTTCCGGATGGTCAGCGCAGTTCAGGCAAAAGGCCTCTTCCCCGGCCGCCGCGATTCGGGCCTTACACGGTCCGGTTGCAAGCGACCGGCCCAAGGCTGATGGCCAGAAAATATCCTGCGACCTCCTGCCATTGCCCCTGCATCGAGCCGACGCCGACAACGCAGGCGCGAAACCGGCCTTCGGTGGAGAGGACCAGCGCGAGGTCCGAAAACTCCATCATCCGCCCGGTGACCGGATATTGCCGTTTGTAAAGCGCCTCCTTGGCGCAGAAGGCCGCCAGCGCATCCCCTGCCCCCCGGAAGCGAAAGGGCTGGATCGTGTCCGCAAACCCCTCGGGACGGGGCGCATCCACCGGTTCGATGTCGACTCCCAACATCAGACCCGGACGGGTGCTGGCCAGGGCGATGCAGAGGTCGCCGGCATGGGCGAGGCTGACCGCCAGCCCGTCCGGCAGATCGGGCCGGCGATCCGGGCGCGGCAGGACGGGGCGATCCTCGGGCAGGTCGAAACCTGCTTCGGCAATGGCGCGGCGCAAAGCCAGCCGGCCGGCGGCGAACTCTGCCTGACGGCGGGGCACGGCGCGCGCCAGTGCCTGCGCCTCCTCGGGCAGCAGCCGCCCCTCGCCGATCGGCACCACGGCGCAGCCCACATCGGCGGGCAAAATCGCCCGCGCTGCGTGCAACAGCCGCTCGGCCGCGCTCACTCGCTGTTGCGCAACTGCGCCCGCATCGCCCGCCGCCGGGCCATCGGATCGTCCGCCGCTGCCTGAGCCGTGGGCGCCACCACCGGGCGCGGTGCGGCTTCAATCGGCTTCGCCGGTTTGCCAGCGCCTGCAAGACCCGCCACATGGCGCTGATAATCGCCCAGCACCGGGAAGCGGAACACATCCGTCACCCCGATCGAGGCCAGCCCCAGCCGGTCGCGCAGCGTGCGGTGCAATTGGATCGCCAAGAGCGAATGGCCGCCAATGGCGAAGAAATTGTCCCGCGCGCCGACCGAGGGCAGGCCAAGCGTCTCGGCCCAGACCTGTTCGATCACCGGCGAGGGATCGGCCCCGTTTCCGGCAGGCGCGACCGGCGCGGTACTGACCGCAGGGGCCGCCACCTGCACCGGCGCGGCCGGTTCGGGCAGCGCCTTGCGGTCGATCTTGCGGTTGGGGGTCAGCGGCATCGCCTCGAGCCGAGTGATCCGGGCGGGCAGCATGTGCTGGGGCAGCAGCTCCTGCAGCGCCGCGCGCAGATGCGCCTCTTCCAGCGTGGCCTCGCCGGTGACATAGGCCAGCAAACGCCCCTGCCCCGAGGCATCGGGTCGCAGGATCACCACCGCTTCGCGCACGCCCGGCAGGTCCGCCAGCCGCGCCTCGATCTCGCCCAGTTCGATGCGGAAACCGCGCAACTTGATCTGGCCATCGGCGCGGCCGAGGAAATCCATCTGCCCGTCCGAGCGCCAGCGCACCAGGTCGCCGGTGCGATACATCCGCGCGCCCCAGGGCGCGGCATCAGCAGGCCGCACGAAGGGATCGGGGCGGAAGGCCGCGCCGGTCAGGTCGGCCCGGTTCCAATAGCCACGGGTGACGCCGTGACCGCCGATCCAGAGTTCCCCCTCCTCGCCGTCGTCCAGCGGCTGGCCCGCCTCGTCCAGCACGTAAAGCTGGGTGTTGGCGATGGGCGGCCCCAGCGGCGTCGAGTCCTGGTCGGGCGCGAGCCGCGCCACCGAGGACCAGATGGTCGTTTCGGTCGGGCCATACATGTTCAGGATCTCGGCCCCGCTGACCGCGCGCAGGTCGCGCACCAGCGAGGGTGGCAATGCCTCGCCGCCGATCATGATGCAGCGCAGGTTGGCGAGCGCCCCGGCCACCGCCGGATCGGTGACGAGGATGCGGGCCATGCTGGGGGTGCATTGCAGATGCGTGACCCGGTGCCGGCGGATCTGCGCGGCGATCGAGAAGTCCCCGGCATCGGGTTCCTCGGCCCCGGCAAAGGCCGCCGCCACCTGCCCGAGCAGCGGGAAAGAGCCCTTCACCACATCGGGCGCGATGCCGTAATCGATCAGGCAGGCGATTTCGCCCACGCCGATCTTCTGCAAATGCTCGACACGGGCCACGGCTTCCTCAACGCTGCCGAACAGGCCCGAATCCTCGAAATAGCGCAGGAAGGCGAATTCGAGGATACCGTCGAGTTCTTCTTCGCTGAGGCTGCCAAGATCGATGGCCATGGGATTGGTCAGCCCGGCGGGTCGCTTGAAAGCCGGGAAGTCCCAGGCATATTGCTTGACCAGCGCGGCGGCGGCCCGCAGGTAATCCTTCATCGGACCCCGGGCGACCTCGCGCGCGGTCTCGCGGTCTGCGGCCAGATAGCTGTGCAGCATCAGCGTGACGGTGAAGTCCCTCGGATCATGCCCGGCCTCGCGCAAGGCGGCGTGGTAATCCTTGATCCGTTCCTCGACCACATCGACGGACTGGCCCAGCAGATGGGTCAGCACATTGGCGCCAAGCCGCCCGGCCTCGCGCCAGGTTTCCGGGTTGCCGGCGACGGTGACCCAGATCGGCAGTTCCTTCTGCACCGGGCGGGGCTGTGTGCGGACCTTGTGGGGCGTGCCATCGGCCTTGGGAAACTCGACCTCCTCGCCGCGCCACAGACGGCGCAGCACGTCGACGGCGGCAATCATCGCATCCTTGTTCTTCGGCGGGGCGTTTTCCGGGCGCAGCACGAAATCATCCGGCTGCCAGCCCGAGGCGACCGCGATAGCCGCCCGCCCGCCGGTCAGGTTGTCGATCACCGCCCATTCCTCGGCAATCCGCGCCGGATGGTGCAGCGGCACGACACAGCTGCCAGCGCGGATGCCAAGCCGCGTGGTCACCGCCGCCGCCGCCGCCCCGGTCACCGAGGGGTTCGGATAGGGGCCGCCAAAGGCGTGGAAATGGCGTTCCGGCGTCCAGAGCGCAGTGAAGCCGTTCTGATCGGCAAAGCGCGCGCCATCCAGCAGAAGCTCGTATTTCTTCGGACCGACGCCATCGTCATTGCCCCAGTAGAACAGGCTGAAATCCATCGCCGCGCGGGATTTGCCCGGTGTTCCGCCCGACACCGCCAGCCGCGATTCCTCGCCCGCGATGACCAGTTTCAGCCCGCGCGCCAGCGTCCAGAAGATCTCGAGCACCGAGATGTCGAAGCTGAGACTGGTCACCGCCAGCCAGGCATCGCCGGGCTGGTGCGGGATCACCGCATCCATGCCGGCGAAGAAGTTCGCCACATTGCGGTGCTCGACCATCACCCCCTTGGGCTTGCCGGTCGAGCCCGAGGTGTAGATCAGATAGGCCAGATGCTCGGGTCCGACCGTGGTTTCCGGCGCGCCCGGGTCTTCTGCCGGGGGTTTTGCGGGGATCGGCATCAGGCTGGCGCCGTGACCCTCGGGCAGACCCGCCAGCCCCGGTTGGGTTAGCACGATCCGTGCGCCGCTGTCGGCGAGGTAATGGCTCAGCCGGTCCTGCGGGTAATCGGGATCGAGCGGCAGATAGGCGCCGCCTGCCTTGAGAATCGCCAGCGCACCGATCACCAGCTCCGGGCCACGCTTGGCGAAAAGGCCGACCGGCTGATCCGGGGTGACGCCCTGGGCCACCAGATCGCGGGCCAAGGCATTGGCGGCGGATTCCAATTGCGCACGGGTCAGGCTCTGATCTTCGAAGACCAGCGCCGTGGCCGAAGCGTCCTGCGCCGCCGTCTCGGCGATCAGGCTATGGATGCAAGCGTCGCGATAGTCTGTCGCCGTGGCATTGCGGCTGTGCAGAAGCTCGTCCAGCCGCGCCGGATCCAGCGCGCCGATGGCCGCGACCGGGCTGTCCGGGCCAGCCTGCAACGCAAGCGACAGGCGCTCGGCCAGACGCTGCGCCTCCTCGGCATCGATCCGGGCGCTGTCATGATGCAGCGTGATCCCGTCCGCGCCGAGGCTCAGCGTCAGCGCCGTGCCGGGGATCGGGCCGCGACCGGCAAGGTCCAGCCCGGTCTCGGGCGCGCTGGCGCCCCGCAATTCGGGCGCGCGGTGCAGCAGGTCTGCCGCGAAGGGGCCGCGCTTCTGCAAATCGGCGATGACGCCCGAGAGCGTGGCAGAAAAATCCCCCAGCCGCCCCTCGGGCGTAACGGTCAACGGCAGCCAGTCGGCCAGAACGCCGCCGGTCGAGGGGTGACCCCCGGGCCGCAGCGCGACCGAGATCGCCCCGCCCGCCCCGCGCCGCGCCAATAGTGCAAGGGCCGCGGCGGCGGCTTCAGGCGAGGCGGTGCCGGCGACCGGCAGGCTCGACCAGGCGCCGCTGGCGGCATCGCCCCGGCTCAACGCCGTCTGCGACAATTGCTTGCGCCAGAACCCGTCCCGCTTGGCGGCTGACCCGGCCACCTCCCCCAGCGCCGCCCGCGCCGCATCGTCGGGCAGCGGCAGCGCCGCCCCGACCTCGGGCAGATCACCCTGCCCCGGCACCAGCGCCACGCGCAGCGCGCCAGCACCTGTCGCCAGCGTCAGACTGTCACCCTCGCGCGCCAGAACAGTTCCCGCCGCGCCCGCGCCCTCGACCGCCTCGGCCGAAGACACCAGTGCCAACCGATCCGGCCCCAGCGCCAGTTTCGGCACCTCGAGCGGGTTCCAGTATTCGCCGTGATCCAGCGCCCGGACCAGTCGCGCCAGATCGGCGGCGGGCCGGCGCAGGTCCAGCACCGCCGCCGCCTCGGGTCGCTGGTCGCGGGCGAAATAGCTGCGCGCGCCGGCAGGCTGGGATTGCGGAGACAGGCTGCCGGATTCAATCGCCGAAACGATCTCGCCAAAGCTCTCGGCCCCATGTGCAAAACATTTTGCATTCAGCGTCAGGGCGGTCTCATCCGGCGCGATGTCGAAGTCCCGCACCGCCAGCACATCGCCCGTATCGATGCCGCCATCGATCAGGTGCCAGGTGATGGCGTGACGGGGATTGCCCTCAAGGATCGCCCAGACCGGCACGTTCACCCCGGCCATGGCGGGCAGCGGGCCGTCGTGGAAATTGATCGCGCCGCGTCCGGCGCGGGCCAGCATCTCGGGCTTCAGGATCGACAGGTTCGCCACGCTGAACAGCCAGTCGGCGCCCGGCGCATCCGCCGGCATCGGCGCATCCTGATCCTCGACCCGAAGCCCCTCACCCTCGGCCCAGTGCCGCAGGTCGGGATTGCGGGTGACGATGGCGGCGACGCCGTGGCCCCGGTCCAGCAGGGTCTGGGTCGCGTGGCGCATCAAGGCTTCGTTGCCGACGAGGATGGCGCTGAAACGGGTCATGTACTGCCTTTCGGATCGTGTCTTTTGCCAAACGCGCGGCGCAGCATCTGGCCGTAATGGCCTGGCGGGGTGCCGTGGTCGCGGCGCTGGATCAGGCAGCGCAGCCGCCACAACCCGTTCCCCGCCACGCTGGCCAGCGTCGCCATCAGCGCACCCGCGCGCCCGTGATGTTTCTGAAAATAATGCTGGCGGGAATCATACCAGTAATCAGGGACTTTCGCCCAGGTCTTCATCCCGGTCGAGGCCGAGCCGATATGGGTGACCACGCTGTCCCAGACGTAATGCGTCTGCCAACCCGCCTGTGCCGCACGGCGGCACAGATCGGTTTCCTCGAAATAGAGAAAGAACGTCTCGTCGAAGAGGCCGATCCGGTCCAGAACCTCGGTCCGGATCATCATGCTGGCCCCGGCCGACCAATCCACCGGCAGGGTGCGGTCGGGTTGCGGCAGGGCGACAACCTTGTTCTTCAACAGACGGGTGATCGGGCCGGTCTGCGCGGCATTCTCGAACTCGCCCCCGGCCGAGGGAAAGCGGAAGGCCGTCTCGTGCGGCAGGTCATCGGACCCGCGCAGGCGTGAACAGGCGATGCCCGCCTCCGGGTGGCTGTCCAGATGGTCGATCAGCCGCGCGATGGCGCCCGGTCGCGGAAAGGCGTCTGAGTTCAGCAGATAGACCAGATCGGCCTGCCGCCCGTCGGGCATGCCCGCGCGGATGCCGACATTGTTGCCGGCGCCGAAGCCGCCATTCCAGCCGCTGTCGATCAGCGCAACCCGGCGTCCATCCAGCCATCCGCGCGCAAGGCCCTCGGCGCGGATCCGGGCATAGGAGCCATCGCCCGAGCCGTTCTCGACGATGGTGATCCCGGCATCCAGCCCCTCGGTTTCGCGCAAGGCGGTCTCGACGCAGTCCAGCGTCATCTCGGGCGTGCGGAAGTTCAGGACGACGATCTGCAGGACTGCCATGTTACTCTGCCGCCGCCGATTGCTGACCGCCCCGGTCATGCCGGCGCAGGATCTCGCGCAGCAGCATCCCGAGCCGCCGGACATTGGGTTCCAGCACCATGCTGTCGTGATCGCCCGGAACCTCGTGGACCTGAAGCTGCGGCATCCAGCGGCCCCAGCCATTGTCGGGGATCAGGTATTCCCGCCCGGCGGTGACGAACTGGCCATCCGAAACCTTGTAGCGATAATCCAGCGGCGGCCGGAACAGCGTGACCGGGCCGGGCCAGACCTCGAGCGCGACCTTGGGCAGCGCACCGCGGAAGGCCGATTCGATCGCCAGATCGTGGAAGCCTTCGGCCTCTTCGGTCTCCTGTTCTGCATCACGCTCTTTCCGGCGGCGAGAGAGTTCATAGGCCAGCTTGTTCCTGGCCCAGTCCGACCAGAAGCTGAGCCCCTGTTCGCGCATCTCCTGCGCACGGATCAGCACCTTGTCGCGGCGGCTGATCGCCGGGCGCATCGGCAAGGGCGTGTCGAGCATGACGAGCATCGCCGTCTCTTCGCCCTCCGCCACCAGCAGCCGCGCCATTTCCAGCGCGATCAGCCCGCCGCCCGAGAAGCCGCCCAGAAGATAGGGGCCTTCGGGCTGGATCTGCCGGATCTCGGCGAGGTAATCCTGCGCGGCCTCGGCGAAACTCTCATGCGGCTTGTCATCGCCGAACAGGCCGCGTGCCTGCAGCCCGTAGAAGCGACGATCCTGACCCACGCGCTGCGCCATTTGGTGCAGGTTCATCACATTGCCGAACATTCCGGCGACGATGAAGAAGGGGGTGCCGCCCTCGCGCCCGCCCATGTCGACGACATAGCGCCGGGCGGGGCCGGGATCGGCCAAAGCCGCCCCGCCCTCGACGCCTGCGGTTGCCGGTGTGCCGGCGCGCGGGCCGACCCGCGCCTCGATCAGCGCCGCCAGCTTGCCGACATTCGGCGCCTCGAAGAGGGTCGAGATCGGGAAATCGACGCCGAAGACCTTGCGCACCTGCCCGAACATCCGCACCGCCACCAGCGAATGCCCACCCAGGTCAAAGAAGCTGTCACCCGCGCCGATCTGGCGCACGCCCAGAAGCTCGGACCAGATCGAGGCCAGTTCGCTTTCGGTGCCCGCTGCCGGGGCGATGAATTCGGCATCGAGATCGGGCCGCTCGAAGGCGGCATCCGAGCTGGGCGCGCTGACCGCCGGGGCGGCGGCTTCCGCCACCAGACCGGGCAGGTCCAGCGACGAGACATAGACCTGCGGCAGGCCAAGGGCCACGGCGCGGCGCAGCACATCGGGGCCAAGCGCGCCGGGAATGCCCTGCGACACGTTATGGCGCAGCCGCTTTTCGCCGGGGCTTTCCTGCCCGCGAGCCGGTTTCGCCGCCGTCGCGGCGCTCAGCCCCGCCTCCATCCGGCGCAGGGTAAAGCCCTCGATCTCGGCGGCGACCGTGCCATCGGGCAAGGCCAGCGTCACGTCGAAGCGGGCCGACCCCTCGGCGGTGCTGGGCTGCAGGCGGATATGGCTGAGAAGATGCGGCCCCAGCGGGCGCAGCAGCGTGAAACGTTCGTAACCGACCGGCACCCACAGCCGCGCGCCGCCCCAGCCGGGGATCAGCTTCATCGCCCAACCCGTGGCGATGTCGAGAAGCGCCGGGTGCATCTGGTGCTGCGCGGCTTCGCCCGCAAAGGCCTCGGGCAGGCGCAGCTCGGCCCAGCCCTCGCCCTGCCCCAGCTTCACCGCCCTGAGCACCCGCCAGCGCGGGCCAAAGCGCATCACCCGGTCCTGCGCGGAAGGCAGCGCGGCCTCGCCCGTTGCCTGCTCGTCCCAATCGGTGGGCGGCGTGATGCGCCGGTCCTGCGGCGCGGCGCGCTCGGCCATGGCGGTGGCATAGCTGTCGCCGCCATCGGGATCGGTGATGGTGATGCGTGAAGCCCCTTCGACCGTCTCGATCTGCACCGAGACCGCCGTGGGCTCAGCGTCCGAGACATAGAGCGGGCGCAGGAACAGCGCGTCAGTAAGGGTCAGCGGCAGCGGCGTGCCGGTGGCGACCAGTGCCTGCGCGAACAGTTCCAGATTGCCCGTGCCCGGCATCAGAGCCTGACCCTGCGCGGTGCGGTGACCGCCGATGACCCAGTCGGCGGTCGAGAAGAGGCGGTGGAATTCCCGCACCCCGCGCCCGCCAGCAACCTCTTGGCCCAGCATCGGGCCGCCATCGGCCTCGGGTACCGGCTCCTGCGGGGCGGGACCGGGCGCAGCCTCGGTTCCCATCGCCCGCGCCGCCATGCCGGTATCGGCCCAGACCCCCCAGTTGACCGCAACCACCCGGCCAAGCGCGGGCGGCGCGGCGCGGGCAACGGCGTTTAGGAATTCATTCGCGGCTACGTAATCCACCTGCCCCGCCGGGGCCGAGGCGGTGCTGGTTGAGGCGAAAAGAACGGTCTGGCGCGGCGGATGCCCCTCAAGCGCCGCGATCAGCGCCTTGGTGCCATGGACCTTGGGCGCCAGCACGTCCCAGGCCTCGCCATCGGCCTTGCCGGCCATCAGCGCGTCATTGATGATGCCTGCCGCATGGATGACGGTATCGACCGAGCCGAAGCGGGCGCGGGCCTCGGCAAGGGCGCGGGTCATATCCTCGGGGCTGGTGACATCGCCGGTGACAGCGATGACCTCGGCGCCCGCCGCCTGCAATTCGCGCAGGAAAGCCGCCATCTGCCGGGCCTTGGCGGAAAACGGCACGGTGCCGTCCTGCCCCAGCGCCTCGCGCGACAGCAGCGCCAGTTTCGCCCCGCCCCGCGCCGCCAGATCACGGGCGATGGCCTGACCCAACCCGCCAAAGCCGCCGGTGATGAAGGTGACACCCTCGGCCTGTGCCCCGTCCTGCGGTTCCAGCCGGACCGGGGCCAGCCGCTGCACGAAGCGCCGGCCATCGCGCCAGGCGGCAACCTCTGTCCCCGCCGCGCCGGGCGCGGCCAGAAGTTCCTGCGCCATGTGCAGCGCCAGCTGGTCCAGTGCGGTCTGATCGCCCCGTCCGCCGAAAAGTCCCCGCCGCGCGGGTGGCGGCAGGCGCAGATCGACCAGCCGGGTCGAGAGCATGGGATATTCGCGCGGCATCACCCTGAGCGGCCCCAGAACCGTGGCCTTTTCCGGCGTCTGCGCCGGCTCATCCGCTACCCGCAGCGCGTCATTGCTGAAGGCGGTCAGGCTCAGCGGCTGATCGGCCATCTCGTCGCCAAGGGCCTGCGCCAGATGCAGCAGGCTGAAGAAGCCGCGGGTCATCTGGTCCTGGAACCGGCTCGACCCGGCCCGTGCCTCGGCCCCGGTGGTCACCGACCAGAAATGGCCGATCCGGGTGATTGGAATGTCGTCCTGTTGCAGCGCCGCCAGCAGCACCTCGTAACCGTCGCGCTGTTCCTCGGGCGGCAGGCGATAATCGCCCCGCTTCACCCGCTCAAACCGGTCGCCACTGCGGACGGTGGCGACGGGTTGACCGGCCTTGCGCAACAGATCGGCCACGCGGTCGGCAAGCCCCGCCTCATCGGCAAAGATCAGCACGCCCTGCCCGACCTCGGGTTGCGGAAGGCCACCTGCGGCCAGTTCCACATCCGGCGCGGACAGCCGCCACGCGGGCCGCCAGCCCCAGCCCTCGGGTTCCTCGATCCGCATTAGCGCGGTGTCGGCCACCTGCGTTCCCGCCGTCGGCTCGACGAAATAGCGTTTGCGCTGGAAGGCATAGCCAGGCAGCGACAGGGCGTTGCGGCGGGCATCGCCCCAGATCTGCGACCAGTCGATCTGGCCGCCCGCCGCCCAGACCCGGGCCAGCGCGGTCATGAAGTAAAGGTCATCCTCGACCTGATGCTTCGGATGGCGCAGGCTCGAGATCACCTGCTGCGCCTTCACCCCCGGATTGGCCTGAGCCAGCGCCGACATGGCCCGGCCCGGCCCGACCTCGAGGAAGATCTTCGGATCGCCCCCGGCCAAGGTCTCGATCCCGGCGGCGAATTCGACCGTGCCGCGCAGGTGGCGCACCCAGTAATCGGGGTCCATCGCATCGACATCGGGCAGCACCTGACCGTCGCGGTTCGAGATGATCGGGATCTGTGGCGCAGAAAGCGGGATCGAGCGCAGATAGGCGCCGAAATCGGGCAGGATCGGTTCCAGCATCCGCGAATGCGCGGCGATGCTGATCGGGATCACCTGCACCTCGATTCCCTGCCCCGCCAGCGTGGCGGCAAAGGCTTCCAGCGGCGCTTTCGGCCCCGAGACGACGCAGAGATCGCCGGCATTGACCGCGCCAAGGTCCAGTTCCGCCGGCAGGATCGCCCGCAACTGATCCGCCGGCATCGGCACCGACAGCATCCCGCCCTCGGGCACGCTGTCAAACAGCCGCCCGCGCAGATGTACCAACCCGATGCAATCCTCGAAGCGCATGACACCTGCGACGGCGGCGGCGGTATTTTCGCCCATGCTGTGCCCGATCAGCGCCGAGGGTGTGACGCCCCAGGCCATCCACTGCTGGGCCAGCGCATATTCGGTGATCATCAGCAGCGGCAATTGCACCGAAGGCTGCAACAGACGCGCATCGGCCCCGGCGACATCGCCATCCTCGGCCAGCCAGATGTCGCGGATCGGATGGTCCGAGATTGTCGCCAGATGGTCGAGCCCACGATCCATCCAGTCGCGGAAGACCGGCTCGGTCTGATAGAGGTCGCGCGCCATCCGGGCATATTGCGAGCCGCCGCCGGGCAGCATGAACACCACCCCGGGCGCCTCGCCAAGCGGCTGATGGTCGAAGACGCGATAGGGATCGCTGCTGGCGAGAAGCTGCGCCGCCTCGCTGGCGTCCTTGGCGACCAGCACCCGACGGCGCTCGAAGGCGCGGCGGCGGTTGATCAGCGTGTGGCTGATATCGGCCGGGTCGGTATCGGGGTTTGCACTGAGCCAGCCCGCCAGCTTCTCGGCATTTCCATCCAGCGCCGCCTTGCTGCGGCCCGAGACGGCAAAGATCTGGAACGGCCAGTCGGATTCTTCTGAGGGCGCGGCGGCGGGCGGCTGTTCCAACACCACATGCGCATTCGTGCCACCCACCCCCAGAGAGTTGATCCCGGCGCGACGCGGGCCATGGACGGGGCGCCAGTCGATCAGCCGGTCGGCAACGGCGAAGGGGCCGGCGTCGAAATCGATGGCCGGGTTCGGCGCCTCGAAGCCGAGGGTCGGCGGGATCACCCCTTCCTCCAGCGCGCGGATGGTCTTGATCAACCCCGCCGCGCCAGCCGCCGTATCCAGATGGCCGATATTGGTCTTGACCGAGCCGACATAGCAGGGCGCGGCGCGGCTCCCCTCGGACAGCACGCGCGAGAATGCCTGGTTCAGCGCGGCGATCTCGATCGGGTCGCCAAGCGCGGTGCCGGTGCCGTGGCATTCGATATAGCCGATGCTGTCGGGCGCACAGCCCGACATGACCAGCGCCTCGGCCACCGCCTGCGCCTGCCCCTCGACGCTGGGGGCCAGGTAGCCCGCCTTGGACGAGCCGTCATTGTTGATCGCGCTGCCCCGGATGATCGCCCGGATGTTGTCGCCATCGGCCAGCGCATCGGCCAGACGCCTGAGCACCACCACCGCCGAGCCGCTGCCGAAGACCGTGCCCTCGGCCCGGTGGTCGAAGGCGTGGCAATGGCCATCGGGCGAGAGGATCTCGTTTTCCTTGAACAGATAGCCCCGGCCATGCGGCATCTCGATGGTCACGCCCCCGGCCAGCGCCATGTCGCATTCGCCCGAGGTCAGCGACTGGCAGGCCATGTGCAGCGCGACCAGCGAGGTCGAGCAGGCGGTCTGCACATTCACGCTTGGCCCGGTCAGGTTGAAGATGTGGCTGACCCGGGTGGACAGAAAATCCTTGTCATTCCCCGTATGGCGCAAAAGAAAATGGCCGACATTCTCGACCAGTTCCCGATTGGCGCAGATATTGAAATAGAAATAACTGCCCATGCCGCAGCCGGCATAAACCCCGATCGGCGCATCGAAGCGTTCGGGCATCTGGCCGGCATCTTCCAGCCCGTGCCAGCAGGTTTCCAGGAACTTGCGATGCTGCGGGTCCATGATCGCCGCATCCTTCGGGCTGAGGCCGAAGAACTCGGCGTCGAACCCGTCGAACTGGTCAAGGATTGCTGCCGCCGGCACGTAATTCGGGTCCGACAGCACCGAGGGAGATTCGCCCCGCGCCAGCAGGTCTTCGCGGCTGACCGGCTGGATGGACTCGACGCCCTCGCAAAGGTTGCGCCAGAAGGACGCGACATCGTCAGCACCCGGCAATTGCGCCGCCATGCCGATGACCGCGATATCGTTCGGGCCGATTTGCAGGTCAGGTTGATCGTTCATTCCGTTACCATTTCCATTCGATCCAGCCTGCATCAGCGGATCATATCCGTAAACTCCGCCGAGTGCCTAGGAGCATTTCAGTCTCTGCATCAAAGCGCGGGGCGCAAACCTTCCTTCTTGGCCAGGGCGTCGCTGTCTTCGCGCTGCCAGCGCCGACGCAGCGCGCGCGAGTATTGCAGCCGCGCCGCATGGCCAAGGATCGTTCCGTTCAACAGCCAGGTCAGCGGGGTCAGCGTGGCATTTGGAATCAACTCGATCAGGTTGACCGCCAGCATCAGCGTCAGGGTCGCGATCATCAACAGGTCCGACTTGTCGAAGCGGCGGAACAGCGCAAAACTGCGCTGCCACATGATGATAATCGGGCTGATCAGTAGGCCGAACTGGGCGACATAGCCCAGAATGCCGCGCGACCCTAGGGTAATAACCCAAGCCCCGTCTGCAATGGCGCCATAGCGCCCGCTAACCGGGTCCACCGGAAAGTTGCGCCCCCAGGATCCCCAGCCGAAAAAGGGCCGCTCGAGCGCACGTGTCAGCAGGATAAACTCGTTGTCGAACCGTACCTTCAGCGATGCAGCTCGTTCAGGCTGGGAAGGATCGATAAAGCCGAGGATACCCTCGGTCGGAACAAAGTCCAGCAAGCGCAGAACCGGGTAGACAAAAACGCCGATGGCAACCACGACGCTGATCGACAGGATCGCCCTTGGCGAGGCCATGAGTACCAGCGGCATGGCCAGAGCTGCCATCAGGATCGCGGTCATGGTCTTACACAGGATCAGCAGGATGATGAGATAGCAGATCACCAGCATCATCCGCGCATTGGTCTGGAAGGCGCGGGTCAGGCACAGTGTCGCGATGAATCCCATGGTGGCGAAGGACGCGACCCAGATCGGATGGGTCATGAAGACGATGGGCCGAAATCCACCATAGCGCATGACCTGGGCAAATTCGTGCTGAAAATAGCCATAGATCCAGGTGTTCAGCTGCGGGCTCAGCCGAACCTCGAGCAACATCGGCATCGAATAGATCAACACGGCAATCATAAGGGCGACCAGCAACTTGCGCGTCTGATGGGGTGTCGACAGTAGCGAAAAGCCGATGAAGAAGGGGATCAGCTCGATCAGCTGCAACATGGCATTGGCGACCACATCCGAAATTTGCATCCCTGGCCGATAAGAAATACCGCTGACCAGCGCGTCGCTATTATTCAGTACGGTGAACACAGCTGATATCAGCAGAAGGAAAACCAGAAACTTGGTCGAGAACGGCATGACCGGCCGGGCGTCATGCGCCATCGGGTCACGCTCGACAACCTTTCTACCCAGCCCCAGCCACAGCATCACCGCCGTCGAGAGCGAGGCGATCTCGTATTTTCCCATGGCCGGAACCACAGGCAGGTCGATCGCGAACGAGGGCGGCAGGAACATGTAGCCCAGGAGAAGCGACCAGATCGCCGCGTTCACCCGCTCCATGCGCATGAAGATCAGCGCCGCGAAAAGCGGCCAGCTGAGCAGCATCATCGTGGCAAGGGGGTTCGCGTGCATCGGCTAACCAACTGGGAACAAATTACCGAATATGCTGGCAGGCATATCGGCCCGACCATACAAGTAAAGATCACGAGTTCCAACGACCGGGTCGTTCAGATGTTATTTACCTATCCAGATGGTCAAGTGGTTCGGGTCAATTGCCCCGACCGCGAGGCGCTGCTGTCTGGAGTCGCCGCGCGAATGGCGGCGAACCGGGGATTCGCGCTGGCAACCTTGAATGTCGACCACCTGGAACAGCTGGCGCGGGACGAGGCCTTTCGCCGCGCCTATGCGGCCCATGACCTGGTCTGCGCCGACGGCAATCCGATCGTCTGGCTGTCGCGGCTGGCGGGTCAACCGGTTGAACTGGTGCCGGGTTCGGAACTGGTGCACCCGCTGGCCGAACTGGCTGCCCGTCACGAGGCGCCGGTGGCGCTGATCGGGGGCAGCGAGGCCTCTGTTCGACTCGCGGCCGAGCGACTGATGGCCGCGCATCCGGGGCTCGAGGTGGTGATGCAGGCGGTGCCCGGCTTTCCCTTCGATCCCGATGCCTCCGAGGCGGCGCGGCTGATCGGGCAGATCGCCAATTCCGGCGCGCAGCTTTGCCTTTTGGGCCTTGGGGCGCCCCGGCAGGAACGCTTTGCCATCCGCGCCCGCGACGCCCTGCCCGGCGTCGGTTTCGCCTCGATCGGCGCCGGCATCGACTTCATCTCGGGGCAGCAGCAGCGCGCGCCGGTCTTCATGCGCAAGGCCAAGATGGAATGGCTGTGGCGGATGCTGTCCAATCCGCGCCGTCTGGCGGCCCGCTATGGCCGCGGCTTCCTGATCCTGCCCGGCCATGTGCGGCGAGCCCTGGCGCAGCGCGGCAAGGTCTGAACCGGCCCACGCATCGGCTTGCGGCCCGGCCTCTGCGTCCACTATAGTGACGGAATGCAGCAAGATGATCTCGACAACCGGATCGGCGCCCGCATCCGCGCCGAACGCGAAAACCGCGGCTGGTCGTTGACCGAACTGGCCGAACGGGCGGCGGTCTCGCGGGCGATGATTCACAAGGTCGAACGCGGCGACAGCAGCCCGACCGCCAACCTGCTGGGCAAGCTGTCCGGCGCCTTCGGTCTCAGCATGTCGACGCTGATGGCGCGGGCCGAGGCGGCCGGCGGGCAGCTTCTTCGCCGCGAGGACCAACCGCTCTGGACCGACCCCGAGACCGGATACCTGCGCCGTCAGGTCTCGCCCCGCACGGATCTGCCAGTCGAGATCGTTGAAGTCAGCCTGCCGGCCGGCGCGGAAGTGCCCATGCCGGCCTCGGCCTTTGCCTTCATCCGCCAGATGATCTGGGTGCTCGAGGGCGATCTGACCTTCGTCGAGGGCACGACCCGCCACGAATTGCAGCAGGGTGATTGCCTTCGGCTCGGGCCGCCAGGTGACTGCATCTTCCGCAACGAGAGTGCCCATGCCTGCAGCTATGCGGTGATCCTGCTGCGCGACAGCTGACACCTGCCACCGCTTGACAGTTCGTCCATCATAGTGGACTATCCGCGCAATATGATAGCGGACGGAACGATCATGCAGATTCGCGACGCCGAGGAAGCCGACCTCGAAGGGGTGATGACGATCTATAACCACGCGGTCGAGCACACGACGGCGATCTGGAACGACCGCAAGGTCGACCTGGCCAACCGCCTCGCCTGGCTGGCCGACCGGCACCGCGCCGGCTATCCGGTGCTGGTCGCCGTGGACGCGGACGGAACGGTTCTGGGCTATGCCTCGTTCGGGGATTGGCGCGCCTTCGACGGCTATCGCCACACGGTCGAACATTCGGTCTATGTCCGCGACGGTCAGCACGGCAGAGGCATCGGAAAGGCACTGATGGAGGCGCTGATTGCCCGTGCCCGGGCGCTTGGCAAGCATGTCATGGTCGCCGGGATCGAGGCCGAGAATACTGGCTCGATCCGGCTGCACGAGAAGCTGGGCTTCGTGCAAACCGGTTTGCTGCGCGAGGTGGGCACGAAATTCGGTCGCTGGCTGGATCTGGCTTTCCTGCAGCTTGTGCTCGACCAGAGTGCCACGCCCGACCCGGTGCGGAGGGAATGATGCCGCTTGTCACCCTCGGCCTCCTCATCGCGGCAGGTGCCGCACTGGTTGCGCAGAACCTGCTGATGGCTCGAATCACCGGCTCGGTCTCGACGGTGCTGATCGCGCTGGTGATGAACTCGGCGGTCGGGCTGGTGCTGCTGTCGCTACTGCTGCTGCGCAAGGCCGGGATCGGCGGCATCGGCGAGATCGTCACCGCCTTCCGCCCCTGGTTCCTGATCCCGGGCCTGCTGGGGTCGTATTTCGTCTTTGCCAGCATCACCGGCTACCAGCGCCTCGGCGCGGCGCCGACCATCGCCATCCTTGTTGCCAGCCAACTGGTCATTGGGCTGGCCTGGGATCTGACTCGCTCGGGCAACCTGACGCTTCAGGGCATTCTGACCGCCGCCCTCGGTGCAAGCCTTCTGGTCGCCGGCGTGGTCATCATCCTGTCGCTCTATCGCTGACAGGCCGGAACCGGATCAAAACGTCAAGGAAAGGGAGTGCAGGATTTCAGCCAAGTGCTGGTCGGGGCGAGAGGATTCGAACCTCCGGCCTACGGTACCCAAAACCGTCGCGCTACCAGGCTGCGCTACGCCCCGAACCTGCGCCTTCTAGCGTGGTGGGCGGCGCGGGGAAAGGGGTCACTCGCAGGAAATCGCCGCCTGCGCCGGATCGATCGCCGGATGCGCCATGACCTGGCCGGTATAGATGCCCAGCCTCTCGGCCTCGCCGCCGGCGATCTCCAGCACGAAGAGACGCAGCGGATCGGGATCGCCCACCGCCGCGCCGGGGATCGGGGTTTCGTCCAGCGGACGGGCATTCGGGTGGATATGGCGCACCTTGCCGGTCGCATCCATGAAGATGATGTCCAGCGGGATCAGGGTGTTGCGCATCCAGAAACTGGCGGGCTGCGGGGTTTCGTAGATGAACAGCATCCCGTGCTGGGGTTCCAGTTCGCGCCGGAACATCAGCCCCTGCGCGCGCTCGGCCGGGTCATCGGCGATCTCAACGGCGATCGGCAATTGCCCCTTGTCGCTGACAAGGATCGCCTGCCCCGGATCGCATTGGACTGCAGCAAGCTTCGGCGACAGCGCCACGGCATCTTCCGGAACGAGCGTGCCGCCAAGGGCCAGCAGCATCGCGGCAAGGCCGGTGATCCGCACCCGATCGTTCATCCGCGCGACCGGCCCTCAGCCAACCGCGAGATGCGAGGTCACACCGCTCGGCGTGTCATCGCCCGAGGCCGGTTGATCCGAACCGGCGGCCGATCCCTCGGCCGCAACCTCTGCGTCATGCTGATGCAGGACATCGTCCCAACTGGCGACCTGCGCGGCCATCAGGCCCCGCGGCCCCTCGACCACGCGCAGCGACACCGCCTCGCCCACGGTCAGATCGGCAAGGCCGGAATGGCGCAGGACCTCGATATGCAGAAAGACGTCATCGGCCCGACCGAAGATATTGGCAAAGCCGAAGCCCTTGGCCTTGTCGAACCATTTGACCCGGGCCGGCTGCAGCGGCAGGGCATGAAGATTGTCGATGACGGATTGCGGCAGATCCGCGATCGGCGGCACACCGTGGCTTTCCGGCGGGTTGATCGCGTAAACCTCGACGGCCTGAAGGCCGCGCGTCGTGGTCAGCACACGAACCGTCACCTGGGAATTGTCGGCAACCGACCCTTGGCCGAAATTGCGCAGCACATTGGCGTGCAGCAGGATGTCGGGACCACCTTCGTCATTGTAGATGAACCCATAGCCCTTGGCCGGGTCGAACCACTTGATCAGTCCCGTGACAGTCTTCTCATCAGGGTTGTCCCCGGTCATTCTGCGATACTCTTCCTTGCCGCACCTTCTACACGCGTCCATACGAAACTACGCCCACCTGCGGCCACCATCAACATCCGTCAGCAAGATTGCCGTAGGGTAAATTTCTACGCATTCCTAACCATTTCGGCAGCTTGACGGAGTCAATTAACAATAAGTGAACCGGTCCGTCAAGTTTATGGAGCCAAACGCTCGATCTGCCAAGGCCTTTCGTCAGTCTCCCGATTCCACCTGAACCGGTCGTGCAACCGGAAGGCACCATCCGCCCAGAACTCGATCTGCACGGGCCGGATACGGTAACCACCCCAGAACGGAGGCCGCGACGGACTGAGCCCGTGCCGCAAACCTTGCCGCGCCACCTCGGCCAGCAGCGCCTCGCGGCTGGCGATGGGCCGCGACTGCGGCGAGGACCAGGCACCGATGCGACTTTGCAACGCCCGGCTGGCGAAATAGGCATCTGCCTGCGGCCCTTCCTCCCGGCTGACATGGCCCCGCACGCGGATCTGACGACGTAGCGATTTCCAGTGTATCACGAAAGCGGCCTTGCCTGTCAGATTTAGTTGTCGGCCCTTGTCACTTTCGTAATTCGTATAGAAAACAAACGCCTGCGCCTCGATTTCCTTCAGCAGCACCATCCTCACATCGGGCATCCCATCACCATCGACCGTCGCCAGCGCCATGGCGCTGGGGTCATTGGGTTCGGTCGCCTCGGCCTCGGCCAGCCAGCGCTGCGCGATGATGAAGGGGTCCTCGCCCGCAAAGATGCCGTCCCGTCCTGCCATCACCTCTCCCCCGGGCGCTTGATGCGCCCCAACCTTTGGCCTAATCACATCCCAAAAGGTTGAAAGCGCGAGGAACCCCCCCATGTCAAGCGAGCAGAACACCGGATTGATGGCCGGCAAGCGCGGTCTGATCATGGGCCTAGCCAATGACAAGTCGATCGCCTGGGGCATTGCCCAGGCCGTGGCCGCCCAAGGCGCGCAGCTGGCATTCTCCTACCAGGGCGATGCGCTGAAGAAGCGGGTGGACCCGCTGGCGGCCGAGGTCGGCTCGTCGCTGGTCCTGCCCTGCGATGTCGGCGACGAGGCCTCGATCGATGCACTTTTCGCGGCGCTGAAGGCCGAATGGGGCACGCTCGATTTCGTCGTCCACGCCATCGGCTTTTCCGACAAGGAACAGCTGCGCGGGCGCTATGTCGATACTACGCGCGACAACTTCACCATGACCATGGATATCTCGGTCTTCTCCTTCACCGCCATCTGCCAGCGCGCGGCGGCGATGATGCCCGAGGGCGGCAGCCTGCTGACGCTCACCTATTACGGCGCCGAGCGGGTCATGCCGCATTACAACGTGATGGGCGTGGCCAAGGCGGCGCTGGAGGCAAGCGTGCGCTACCTGGCCGAGGACTTGGGCAAGGACGGCATCCGGGTGAACGCGATCTCGGCCGGCCCGATCAAGACGCTGGCCGCCAGCGGCATCGGCGACTTCCGCTATATCATGAAGTGGAACGAGCTGAATTCGCCCTTGCGCCGCAACGTGACCCAGGCCGATGTGGGCAAGTCGGCGCTGTACCTGCTGTCGGATCTCGGCTCCGGCGTCACCGGCGAGACCCACCATGTCGATGCCGGTTACCATGTCGTCGGCATGAAGGCGGTGGATGCGCCGGATATCGCCACCGTGGTGAAGAATCACTGAGGCCGCGCCCCGCGGCACCGGCCCATGGATATTTGAGCGAGAAAGAAGCCCGATGGTGGTGACCCTGGCGCAGCTGGCGGTGTTTGTCGGCACGCTGGCCGTGGCGATCCTGTCGCCCGGCCCCGGCGTCATTGCCGTCAGCCAGAGCGCCTTTGCCATGGGCCGTGCCCGCGCCCTGCCCTATGGCTGGGGCTTGGCGGTGGGCGCTTCGCTCTGGTGCCTCTTCGCGCTGCTGGGGCTGACGGTCCTGTTCCGGGTTGTCCCCTGGACCTTCGTGGCGCTGAAGGTGCTGGGCGGGGCCTACCTGGTCTGGATCGCCTGGAAGATGTGGCGCCATGCCGCCGACCCCCTGCCCGACCCGGCCGAGAAACGCTATGGTGCCGGCTTCTGGGGCGGCATGATCCTGAACCTCTCGAACCCGAAACCGGCGCTGTTCTATTCCGCCGTGTTGCTGTCGATCTTCCCGGCGGCGCTCACGGCGGCGGACAAGGCCGTCATCTACGCCACCGCATTGACGGTGGAACTGGGTTTTTATACCGCGCTGGCGACGCTGATGGCTTTGCCTTTGCTGCGGCGACGCTATTATGCGGCGAAATTCTGGATCGACCGGGTGGCGGCGGGGCTGATCGGCCTGTTGGGCCTCTCGCTGATCCTGCGCCATTGAAGGAGAAGACCATGATGGACCGTCTGCCCCACGAAAAGGGTTTCCATGTCAGCTGGGAACAGCTGCACCGCGATGCGCGCGCCTTGTCCTGGCGGCTGGATGGCACCGACTGGCGCGCCGTGGTCGCGGTGACGCGGGGCGGGCTGGTGCCGGCGATGATCGTCGCCCGCGAGCTGGACATCCGCACCATCGACACGATCTCGATCCGTTCCTACAAGGGCGTCGGAACCGAGGCCGGCCAGGGCCAGCTGGAAGTGTTGAAAAAGCCCGATGACGCGCTGATGGGCGATGGCGAGGGGATTCTGGTCGTCGATGACCTGGTCGATTCCGGCCGCACGCTGGAGCTGATCCGCGAGATGTATCCCAAGGCCCATTTCGCCACCGTCTATGCCAAGCCCAAGGGCCGGCCGATGGTCGAGACCTATGTGACCGAGGTGAGCCAGGACACCTGGATCTTCTTCCCCTGGGACATGGCGCTGCAATATGTCCAGCCCTACCGGGGCGAGGATTGATCCAGCATCTCGCGGCCCGTCGCGGCCCGCTGCACAATCTCTTCGAGGCCAGCCTTGCCCTGAAGGGGGTCTTTGCGGCGCTGGAGAGTCTGGCCGGGGCGGCGCTTCTGTTCATCACCCATGGCGCTATCCTTGGCGCCGTGGACTGGCTGACCCGGAACGAGCTGATCGAGGACCCCTCGGACCCGCTAGCCGCGCACGCGGTGCGGCTGGCGGATCGCTTCAGCGCCGACAGCCAGCATTTCTATGCGATCTACCTGTTGACCCACGGGCTGGTGAAGCTGGTGGTGGTGCTGATGCTGCAACGCCGGATCACCATGGCCTACCCGCTGGCGATGGCGGTCTTTGCCGGCTTCGTCGCATACCAACTGCACCGCTGGAGCGTGACCGGCTCGCCGATGATGCTGGCGCTGTCGGCGTTCGACGCGCTGGTGATCTTTCTCACATGGCGGGAATGGCGGGCGGGGAAGGCCTAGCCATTCCCCCGCACGAACCGCGCTGCATCCTCGGCGGCACGTTGCAACGCCCGGCTCTTGTTCACCGTTTCCATGAACTCGGCCTCGGGATCGCTGTCATAGACCACGCCGCCGCCGGCCTGGATATAGAGCTTCTGGTCCTTGATGACCCCGGTGCGCAGCGCGATGCACATGTCCATTTCGCCATTGGCGGCGAAATAGCCGACGGCGCCGGCATAGACACCGCGCTTTTCGGGTTCCAACTCGTCGATGATCTCCATCGCCCGGACCTTCGGCGCGCCCGAGACGGTGCCGGCGGGCATCCCGGCCAGCAGCGCCGACAGCGCATCCTCGCCCTCGCGCAACTCGCCCACCACGTTCGAGACGATGTGCATGACATGGCTGTAGCGTTCGACGATGAACTGCTCGGTGGGCGTCACGGTGCCGATCTTCGCCACCCGGCCCACGTCGTTGCGGCCGAGATCCAGCAGCATCAGATGCTCGGCCAGTTCCTTCTTGTCGCCCAGGAGATCGGCCTCGAGCGCCCGGTCCTCGGCCTCGTCGGCGCCACGCGGGCGGGTGCCGGCGATCGGGCGGACGGTCACCTCGCCATCGCGCAGGCGCACGAGGATCTCGGGGCTGGCGCCGACGATCTGGAAGCCGCCGAAATTCAGGTAGAACATGAAGGGCGACGGGTTGGTGCGGCGCAGGCTGCGGTACAGCGCGAAGGGCGGCAGCGGGAAATCCATCGACCAGCGCTGGCTGGGCACGACCTGGAAGATGTCACCGGCGCGGATGTAATCCTTGGCCTTCTCGACCGCCGCCAGATAGTCGGCTTTGGTGAAGTTCGAACGCGGCTCGCCTACCACGGCGGCCTCACCCAAGGCGCGCGGTTCGGCCGGCTGGCGGTCAAGCGAACGCAGCGCCTCCATCACCCGCTCGGCGGCCTGGGCATAGGCGGCGCGGGCCGGAACGGCGCCATCATACCATGCGGGGGCACAAAGCGTGACCTCGCCCTTCACCCCGTCCAGAACGGCGACGACCGAGGGGCGCAGAAGCACCGCATCGGGCAGGCCCATCGGGTCGGGGTTCACATCGGGCAGCCGCTCGACCAGCCGGATCATGTCATAGCCGAGATAACCGAAGAGACCCGCCGCCACCGGCGGCACGCCGGAAGGCATCTCGATCCGGCTTTCCTCGATGAGCGCGCGAAGGCTGTCGAGTGCCGGGCGATCCTCGGCCACGAACTCGGTCGAGAAGCGCGCCTGACGGTTGATCCGGGCCTTGCCGTCGCGGCAATCCCAGATCAGGTCGGGCTTCATCCCGACCACCGAGAAGCGGCCACGAACCTCGCCGCCCGTCACCGATTCCAGCATGAAGCTGTTCGGCGCGGCCTCGGCCAGTTTCAGCATCAGGCTGACCGGCGTATCCAGATCGGCGGCCAGCCGGATGGTCACCAGCTGGTTGCGGCCCTCGGCCCAGCCCTGTTCGAAGGCGGTGAAATCCGGCGACAGCTCCATTACTGGACCATGGTCTGGGCGGCGCTGATGGCCGACTGGTTCAGCTGGATGCCGCTTTCCGCCTGCACGCTGCGGACGTAGTAATCGAACAGGTCGTTCTGCAGCGACTGTTCCAGCCGCTGGCGGACGGTATCGGCCACTTCGGTTGCGGCTTCGCCGGTCATGTCGGCCTCGTGGATGGCGTCGAGCGTCACCAGGAACACCCGGTCCTTGGCATCGACCACATGAGTCAGGCCCGGTTCGGTCATGGCAAAGGCCTGCGCCACCAGCTCAGCCGGGGTGCCGTCGATCCAGCCGTCGCGGGTCAGCGCCTCGACCTGCTGGCCCGCCGGCGCCGCGGCTTCTGGGACGGCTTCGGGTGCGGCAGCTTCGGTCCCCTCGCCCTCGGTGGCTGCCTCGGACTCAGCGGCAGGCGCATGGGACGTAGCCGGCTCGGTCGACATGGCCTCTTCCTCGGCCAGCGCCAGAAGCATCCCGTGCGTTTCCGAGGCGATCCAGTCTTCGGCCACCGCATCGGCAACCTCGTCGAAGGGCTTCAGCGTCGGCGGCACGATCTCGTCGAGGCGCAAGGCAAAGACGCCGCCATCATCCAGCTGGTAAAGCTGCGGGAAATCGCCCTCGGTGATCGCGGCAGCGCGTTCGCGGAAGGACTGGTAGCCATCGATCCCGGTATGCTGGGGCGCGGCAGCCGCGTCGAAATCGATCTGGCCCAGTTCCATCGGGGTTTCCTCGGCCACGTCTTCCAGCGAGGCGCCCGAGGCCAGCATGTCCTCGAAATCGCCGCTCTGGTCCTCGATCATCCGGGCGGCGCGATCCGCCGCCGCCTCGCCGCGCAATTCGTCCTGCGCCGCGTCAAAGGAAATATCCACCGGGTCCAGAATGGCGTTCATCGAGAAGAGTGCCGGGCCCAGATCCGACTGGAACGGACCGACCACGCCGGGCTGTTCCAGCGCAAAGACGGCCTCGCCGGTCTCGCCGCCCAGATCCTCCTGCGACAATTCGCCCAGTTCGATATCATCCAGCGTCAGCCCGCGTTCCAGAACCACCGCCGCGAAGGGCACCTCGCCCGCGTCGATCCGGGTCTTGGCCGCCTCGGCATCCGCCATCGTCGGGAAGACCAGCCGGCCGACCATGCGGCGCTCGGGCTGCTGGAACTCGGCGATGCGGCGGTCGTATTCGGCGCGCAGCGCGGTCTCGTCCAGCTCGACCTCGCCCTCGAGCATGTCGGGGGTCAGCCAGACATAGGTGATCTTGCGCAGTTCCGGCGCGGTGAAGCGGTCGGCATTGGCCTGGTGCCAGGCCTTCAGCGTGTCGTCATTCGGACGCTCGACCGGCCCGGCCAGCTGGTCGGCGGTGATCTCGCGCCAGGTGACATCGCGGCTTTCCAGCATCCAGCGCACGGTCTGGTCGACGGCGGGCTGAGGCGCGGGGGCACCCGTTGCCACGGCGCGCTGCAGGATCAGCCGCGCCTCGTCTTCGCGGATCTGGCCCTCGAACTCGCCCTCGTCCATGCCCTGACGGCGCAGCATCTCGCCATAGGCGGTGCGGTCGAACTGGCCGTTCGGGCCGCGGAAGTTCGGGGCCTGCATGATGGTGTCGGCGACCTTCTGGTCGCCCACCGAGACGCCGATCTTGCGCGCCTCTTCCGACAGGGCGGCGGCGGTGAACAGCTGCGACTGCACTTGCTGCGTCAGGCCGATGGATTCCGCCTGCTGCACGGTGAAGGGCTGGCCGGTCTGCTGGCTATAGGCGTTGATCTGGTTCTGCAGCGCGCGGGCATATTCGCCGGCGGTGATCTTGGTGTCTCCGACCCGGCCGACCTCGGTCTGGCCGCCGCCGAAATTGGTGACGCCAAAGCCGCCCAGCCCCAGCACGAGCATCCCCATCAACACCCAGACGATGGTCGATTTGCCCTTGGTCCGCAGATTAGCCATTACGCGCGTCTCATCCTGTCAAACTTCTGCTGTCTGGGCGTCTTTAGGCCCCACCCGGCGGGACGACAAGGCCCTGCGACCCCGCGCCCACGGCATCGTCAGCCCCGGCTAGGCCGTAAAGGCTGCCAGCCGCTGCCCCAGTTCGGCGATACCCGCCGCATCGGCATTGGCGAAGGCAATACGGAAATGCGCCGCGCCCTCGGCATCACCCTCGGGCATGAACATGGTCCCGGGCAGCGCCAGCACCCCCGCCTCGCGCACCAGGCGCGGCGCCAGATCAGCCGAGGTGGCGGCAAAGGGATGGCGCAGCCAGGCGAAATAGGCGCCGCAGCTGCGCAGCTCCCATCCCGGCAATTGTGACAGGACCCGCGTGGCGGCGGCGCGGCGGGTCAGGATCTCGGCCCGTTCTCCGGCCAGCCAGTCGCGCAGGTTCTGCATCCCCCAGAGCGCGCCGATCTGGCCCAACTGCGAGGTCGAGATGGCGACGGTGTCCAGAAACTTCTCGGCCTCGATCATCCGCGCCTGCCCCGCGATCATCGCGCCGACACGATGCCCGGTCAGGCGATAGGCCTTGGAGAAGGAGTAGAGTTGGATCAGCGTTTCCCCAGCCCCCTCGCGCGTCAGCAGGTCATGGGGCGCACCCTCGCGCGCATCGAAATCGCGATAGGTCTCGTCCAGCACCAGCGCGATGCCATGCGCACGGCAAAGGTCATAGAAGCGCGTCAGCAGCCCCTCGGGATATTCCGCCCCGGTCGGGTTGTTCGGCGTGACCAGCACGATGGCGCGGGTGCGGGGCGTAATCAGCGCCGCTGCCGCCTCGGGGTCGGGCAGCATGGCGGCGTCGCAGGCCAGCGGACGGGTGACAATGCCCATCATGTCGAGCCACATCTTGTGGTTGAAATACCACGGCACAGGCAGGATCACCTCGTCGCCTGCCGCCGCCAGCATGGTCATGGCGGTGCAGAAGGCCTGGTTGCATCCTTGCGTGATCGCCACCTGCTCGGGCGCGACACTTGCGCCATAGCTCTGCGAAAACTCCTCGGCCACCGCCTGCCGCAGATCGGCATTCCCCAGCACCGGCCCGTAAAGATGCGCGTCCGGCCGGTTCAGCGCGGCCTCGGCAATGGCACGGCGCAGCCCCTCGGGGGGCGGATCGACCGGGGCGGCCTGGCTGACGTTGATCAGCGGCCGGTCGGGCGGGAAGGTCACACCGTTCAACCAGCGCCGCGCCTCCATCACCGGGGGGCTGAAGGTGGCGGCAATGGCGGGATTGGTCGGTGCGGACATGTCAGTTCCGTTCAAGGAGATTGAGTTCGGTAAGGTCGGGCGGCGTCGAAAGGTCGAGCGCAGGAGCGGGGGCGGCGCTGGTTTGCGACGGGGCTTCGGTCGGGGCTTCCGCGACGGGTGTCGGTGCGGGTTCCTCTGCGGGCTCGACCGCCACCAGTTCGGACGCGGGTTCCGGTTCCGGCTGCGGTTCCGGCTCAACCGGCGCTGGCTCGACGACCTCTGGCTCTACCGGCGCGGCTTCGGCCTGCACCTCGGGCAGCGGGGCGACCGGATCAGGCAGGTCATCGGGTGCAGCGGCATCGGCCAGACCCGCCGGAGCAGCCGCCAGCGACGGCGCCCCGCGCGACAGAACGCCCGACAGGTCCGGCGCCTCCTCGGCCTCGGGCGCGCTCAACCGGCTGACCGAGATGCGGTCGGCGGCAGGATCGGGCATCTGGACCGGGGCGGCCGAGGAAACCGGCGCAGGCTCGGCGGCGGGCGCGACCACGGCGGGGGCCTCGGTCAGGCTAGCACTGGCGGCGGGAGCGGCAGGAATGGCCGGAACCGGCGGGGCCAGGTCGGCGCTGCGGGCAAATTCCGATCCGACCGGCAGGTTGACCGATCCGGCCTGCGGCGCAGGATCGGCAGGGCCGTCAACCGGGGTCTCGGCGGGCGACAGCGCCGCAGGTTCGGGCGCAGGTTCGGGCGCGGGTTCGGGCGCGGGTTCGGGGGCAGGCTCGGGCACGACCGCAGATTCGGGTGCCGCCTCGACGGGTTCGACCGGCGATGCGGTCTCTGCCGGCGCCTCGACCGGCGCCTCTGCCGGCTGTTCCGGCTGAGGTTCGGACACCGGCACCGCCAGCGCCAGCGCCAGCAGCCCCGCCGCACCGGCAAGCCCGCCATGGATCAGCCCGGTCCCGAATCCCTTTGCCATCCGCCTCGTTTCCCTGCTGGCCGGGCTTGACCCCCCGGCGCGCTTTGGCCCATCTATAGCGGGTCCGAAATCCGGGGGAAACCGCCCCCGACCCCAAGCGCGAAGGTCCGGCCATGACAGCCCCCCGTATCCTGCTGATCGACAATTACGACAGCTTTACCTGGAACCTCGTGCATTATCTGGGCGAGGCCGGGGCCGAGGTGACCGTTCACCGCAACGATGTGCTGACGGTCGAACAGGCGCTGGCACTCAACCCTGACGGCATCGTGATCTCGCCCGGCCCCTGCGATCCGGCACAGGCGGGCATCTGCCTGCCGCTCATTCGCGCCGTGGCCGAGACGCGCATCCCGCTTCTGGGCGTCTGCCTCGGCCACCAGGCCATCGGCGAGGCTTTCGGCGGCAAGATCGTCCGCGCCAACCGCATCCTTCACGGCAAGGTCGACGAGATCCTGCATGACGGCACCGGCGTTTTCGAGGGCCTGCCCTCGCCCTTGAAGGCAACCCGCTACCATTCGCTGACGGTCGAGCCGGAAAGCCTGCCCAACTCGCTGCGCGTCACCGCCCGCTCGGATGACGACACGATCATGGGGCTGGTCCACGAGGCGCTGCCGATCGAGGGCGTGCAGTTCCACCCCGAATCCATCGCCTCGGAGCACGGGCACGAGATGATCCGCACCTTCCTTGGCCGCTGCACCCCGCGACGCGAGGCCGCATGATCACCGATGACATCCGCCCGCTGATCGGCCTTGCCGCCAGCCGCCCGCTGACCGGCCCCGAGGCCGAGGCCGCCTTTTCCGCGCTGTTCGAGGGCCGCGCCACCCCGGCGCAGATCGGCGGCCTGCTGATGGCGCTGCGCGTGCGCGGCGAGACGGTGGACGAGATCGCCGCCGCCGCCCGCGCCATGCGCGCCCGGATGAACCGCATCCATGCGCCCGACGGCGCCATCGACATCGTCGGCACCGGCGGCGACGGCAAGGGCACGCTGAACATCTCGACCGCCACGGCTTTTGTCGTGGCCGGTGCGGGCGTGCCGGTGGCCAAGCATGGCAACCGCAATCTCAGCTCGAAATCCGGTTCGGCCGATGCGCTGAGCCAGATGGGCATCAACGTGCTGGGTGGCCCCAAGGTGGCGCAGGAGGCCCTGGACCGCGCCGGCATCTGCTTCATGATGGCGACCATGCACCATCCCGCGATGCGCCATGTCGGCGCGCCGCGCACGGAGCTTGGCACGCGCACGATCTTCAACCTGCTGGGTCCGCTGACCAACCCGGCCTCGGTGCGGCGGCAGCTGACCGGCGCCTTCTCGCGCGACTGGATCCGGCCTATGGCCGAGGTGCTGCGCGATCTGGGTTCGGATGCCGCATGGCTGGTCCATGGCGGCGATGGCACCGACGAGATCAGCATCGCCGGCCCCAGCTATGTCGCGGCGCTGAAGGACGGCCAGATCACCGAGATCGAGGTGACGCCCGAGGATGCCGGCCTGACCCGCCACCCGTTCGAGGCGATCATCGGCGGCGAACCGGCGCATAACGCCGCCGCCTTCCGCGCGCTGCTCGACGGCGAGGCCAGCGCCTATCGCGATGCGGTACTGCTGAACGCCGCCGCAGCGCTGGTCATCGCCGACCGCGCCAGCGACCTGCGCCAAGGCGCCGAGATCGCCCGCGAGTCGATCGACAGCGGCGGCGCCAAGGCCCGGCTTGTTGCCCTGTCCGAGGTCACCGGCCCGCCCGAGGCATGATCCCGCCCGCCGCTTGGGCGCATCTGCCCTTCTTCCGCGAGGACTGGCCCGCGATCCGCGACCGGCTGGCCGCAGCCCCGGACTGGCTGCCCGGCCCCGATCGCCTTTTCGCCGCGCTTGCCGCCACCCCGCCCGAACGGGTGCGCGTGGTGATTCTGGGTCAGGACCCTTATCCGACCCCCGGCCATGCCAATGGCCTTGCCTTCTCGGTCGCCCCCGACATCGCCCTGCCCCGGTCGCTGAAGAACATCTTTGCTGAACTCCGCGAGGATCTCGGCAGCGCGCCGCAGACTGGCGACCTCACCCCTTGGGCCGAACAGGGCGTGCTTCTGCTGAACACCTCGCTCTCGGTCCTGCCCGGTCAGGCGGGCGTTCATGCGAAATGGGGCTGGGACCGCCTCGCCCGTCAGGCCGTGGCCGAGGCGCAGCGCCATGCCCCGCTGGCCTTCCTCCTCTGGGGCAACCACGCGCAGAAGGCGCTGGCCGGCTTGCCTCGGCCGCAGGATCTGCTGATCGAAACCGCCCATCCTTCCCCACTCTCGGCCCGGCGTGGCTTCTTCGGCTCGCGCCCCTTCAGTCGGATCAATGACTGGCTGACGGCGCAGAACCGCGCCGCGATCAACTGGACCCGCTAGCGTCTTTCTCGCCCCAATACCCCCGGGGGAGTCCGGGCAGAGGACGGGGGCAGCGCCCCCTTCCTTTGCCGCGGCAGCAAGGGTAGAACCAGACCATGCATATTCTCGACAAGATCAAGGCCTACAAGCTGGACGAGATCGCGGCCGCCAAGGCCGCGCGTCCGCTGGCCGATGTGGAGGCCGCCGCCCGCGCCGCCGACGCCCCGCGCGGCTTTGCCGCCAGCCTGACGGCCAAGGCCGCCCAAGGCCCGGCGCTGATTGCCGAAATCAAGAAGGCCAGCCCCTCGAAAGGGCTGATCCGGCCCGATTTCGACCCGCCGGCACTGGCGCGCGCCTATCAGGCCGGCGGCGCCGCCTGCCTGTCGGTGCTGACCGATGGCCCGAGCTTCCAAGGCGCGCCCGAATTCCTGACCGCCGCCCGCGCCGCCTGCGACCTGCCGGTCTTGCGCAAGGATTTCCTCTATGACCCCTATCAGGTGGCCGAGGCGCGCAGCTGGGGTGCCGATTGCATCCTGATCATCATGGCCTCGGTCGATGATGCGCTGGCTGCGGAACTCGAGGAGGCGGCCATTCACTGGGGCATGGATGCGCTGATCGAGGTGCATGACGGCGAGGAACTGGATCGCGCGTTGCGATTGAAATCGCCGCTGATTGGTATAAACAACCGCAATCTCAAGACCTTCGACCTGTCTCTTGATGTAACGCGCAAACTTGCGCCGCGCGTTCCGGCGGATCGGGACCTGGTCTGCGAAAGCGGATTGTTCACCCCCGCCGACCTCGCCGCGATGATGGCCGTCGGCGCCCGCCGCTTCCTCATCGGCGAAAGCCTGATGCGGCAGGCCGATGTGACCGCGGCCACCCGCGACATCCTTGAGGTGGCTACATGAGCCTGACGCATTTCGACGCCGCCGGTCAGGCGCATATGGTCGATGTCTCGGACAAGGAATCGACCGCGCGCGAGGCTGTGGCCGAGGGCTGCGTGGTGATGGCGCCCGAGACGCTGGCCCTCGCGCAGGGCGGGGCGAAGAAGGGCGATGTGATGGGCGTTGCCCGTCTGGCCGGGATCATGGGGGCCAAACGCACCGCCGATCTGATCCCGCTCTGCCATCCGCTGCCGATCACCAAGGTCGCGCTGGACCTGACCCCGGATGCCAGCCTGCCCGGCATCCGCGTCACTGCCACGGTGCGCACCGCCGGCCAGACCGGGGTCGAGATGGAGGCGCTGACCGCCGTGTCGGTGGCCTGCCTGACCATCTATGACATGCTGAAAGCCGCCGAGAAGGGCATGCGGATCGAAAATATCCGGCTTCTGCGCAAATCCGGCGGCAAGTCCGGCACCTACGAGGCCGGGGCATGATCTCCGTCGACGAGGCGCTTGCAAGGGTTCTGGCACTGGCCCCTGCGCCCGAGGGCGAAGAGATCGCGATTGCCGATGCCGTGGGCCGCTCGCTCCTGGCCCCGGTCGCCGCGCGCCTGACCCAGCCCCCTTTCAACGCCGCCGCGATGGATGGCTATGCCCTGCGCGAGGCCGATCTGGCGCAGCCGCTGCGGGTGATCGGCGAATCCGCCGCCGGGCATCCGTGGCAAGGCGAGGCCCTGCCCGGCACCGCGATCCGCATTTTCACCGGCGCCGCCGTGCCGGAAGGCTATGACCGCGTGGTCATGCAGGAAAACACCGCGCGCGAGGGCGATGTTCTGACTGTCACCGATGCCTCGGGTGGCAGCCATATCCGCCCGCGTGGCAATGATTTCTCGGACGGCGACCGCTTCGATCCGCAGCGTCCGCTGACCCCTTCGGACATTGGCCTCTTGGCCGGGATGAACATTCCCCGTGTCACCGTCGCCCGCCGCCCGCGTGTCGCGGTGCTGGCCACGGGCGACGAGTTGCTGCGCCCCGGCGAAATCCCCGGACCGGGCCAGATCATCTGCTCGAACGACATCGCCGTGGCGGCCCTGGCCCGCGCCGTCGGCGCCGAGGCCGAGGTCCTGCCCATCGCGCGCGACACCGAGTCCAGCCTGCGCGACAGCTTTGCCCGCGCGGCGGAGGCCGATCTTCTGGTCACCATCGGCGGCGCCTCGGTCGGCGATCACGACCTGGTCGGCAAGGTCGCCGGCGAGCTGGGCATGGACCGCGCCTTCTACAAGATCGCCATGCGACCGGGCAAGCCGCTGATGGCCGGAACCATCGGCCAAACCGCCATGCTGGGACTGCCGGGTAATCCTGTTTCATCAATCGTTTGCGCGATCATCTTCATGCAACCTCTCATCCTGCGGATGCAGGGGCTACCGGGCCTTGTGCCCACGCTGAAAGGCCGGCTGGCCAATGACCTGCGCCCCGAGGGGCCGCGCCAGCATTACCTGCGCGCGACGCTGAGCCCGGGCGAGGACCTGCCCCGCGTCACCGCCTTCGGCGACCAGGATTCCGCGCGCCTTGCCCTGATCTCGCAGGCCGATGCGCTGATGATCCGTCCCGCGAACGATCCCGCCCGCAAGGCCGGCGAAGTGGTCGAGTTCATCCCGCTGCGTTCCTGAAGGTTAACCTTTTGTTCACGGCTGGCGGTGCAGATTGTTGACGTGATTCGTCAATCAGGTTAGAACATTCATCGAACACTGCCCGAACGGGCCTTGCCGGGGATCGACGCAGATGCTGACCAAAAAGCAGATCGAACTGCTGGACTTCATCCAGAAACGCATGGCGCGGGACGGCGTGCCTCCCTCGTTCGACGAGATGAAGGATGCGCTGGACCTGCGCTCGAAATCCGGCATTCACCGGCTGGTCACGGCGCTGGAGGAACGCGGCTTCATCCGCCGCCTGCCGCACCGGGCACGGGCGCTGGAGATCATCCGCCTGCCCGACAGCATGGGCGGCGCCGCCGCGATTCCCGGCGCGGCCTCGTCCGACGCTGCACCCGGCTTCTCGCCCCGCGTCATCACGAACAACCGCCCGCCGCAGCCGCGCGGCGCCATGACCATCACCGACAGCCCGGCGGTCGAACTGCCGCTGATGGGCCGCATCGCCGCAGGTGTGCCGATCGAGGCGATTTCCGAGGTTTCGCATCACATCGCGGTGCCGGGCAGCATGCTGCGCGGGCGCGAAAACCATTACGCGCTCGAGGTGCGGGGCGATTCGATGATCGAGGCCGGGATCAACGATGGCGATGTCGTGGTGATCCGCGAACAGGCGACCGCCGAGAATGGCGATATCATCGTGGCGCTGGTTGAAGGGCACGAGGCGACGTTGAAACGCTATCGCCGCCGGGGCGCGATGATCGCGCTCGAGGCCGCGAACCCGGCCTATGAGACCCGGGTGCTGCCCGAATCCGCCGTGCGGGTTCAGGGCCGTCTGGTCGGGCTGATCCGCAGCTACTGAGTTTCCCTCGGGTCGGGGGTGGCGGCGCGAAACGCGCCCTCAGCCAAAGAAGCCCGGCCCCGCCTTCCCCAGCAGTTCCTCGGCCAGATCGCGGCCCATCGCCGCGCCCTCGGCCACGCTGCCCTCGCGGCGGCCCGCGATGACCACCGCCCCATCGGGCGACAGGATCTCGCCGCGCAGGACCAGCCTCGTCCCGTCCAGCTCGGCCAGCCCGGCAATCGGTGTCTGGCACGACCCATCCAGCCGCGTCAGAAAGGCCCGCTCGGCAGCGATACGCTGGCCGGTCTCGACATCATTGATGCGGTGCAGCAGCGCGGCGGCGCGGTCATCGGCCGCGCGCCGCTCGACCCCGATGGCCCCCTGCGCCACGGCGGGCAGCATCTCCTCGGGATCGATGGCGCTGCGGGCGACATGCGCCATGTCCAACCGGCGCAGGCCCGCCATGGCGAGGAAGGTCGCGGCGGCCACGCCCTCGTCGAGCTTTTTCAGACGGGTCTGCACGTTGCCGCGAAACTCGACCAGTTGCAGATCGGGCCGGCGATGGGCCAGCTGCGCCCGCCGCCTCAGGCTCGAAGACCCCACCACCGTCCCGGCGGGCAGGTTTGCGATCGAGGCGAAATGCGGGCTGACAAAGGCGTCGCGCACATCCTCGCGCGGCAGGAAGCAGTCGATCAGCAACCCATCCGGCTGCAGCGTCGGCATGTCCTTCATCGAATGCACGGCGATGTCGATGGCGCCCTCGGTCAGCGCCTCCTCGATCTCGCGGGTGAACAGGCCCTTGCCGCCGATCTCCTTCAGCGGCCGGTCGGTCACCCGGTCGCCGGTGGTCTTGATCACCACGATCTCGAAGGCCAGGGCGGGCAGGTCATGGGCGGCCATCAGCCGGGCGCGGGTCTCGTGCGCCTGCGCCAGCGCCAGTGCCGAGCCACGGGTGCCGATGCGAAGCGGCGATTGGGAAGTGGGCATATCCATCATGCCCTTGCCATAGCGTCGGGTCGCGCGCTTGACAACGCCTCGCTGGACCCCTTGAAGGGGCGGGACTGGAGGCATCATGACCAAGCTGCTGCTGCGCGCCCTCGCGGGTGAGACCCTGCCCACCCCGCCGATCTGGATGATGCGCCAGGCCGGGCGCTACCTGCCCGAATACCGCGCCACGCGCGCCGAGGCCGGCGATTTCCTGTCGCTCTGCTACAATCCCGAACTGGCCGCCGAGGTGACGCTGCAACCGATCCGCCGTTTCGGCTTCGACGCGGCGATCCTGTTTGCCGATATCCTCCTGGTGCCACAGGCACTTGGCGCCGATCTGTGGTTCGTGACCGGCGAGGGGCCGCGTCTCTCGACCCTGACCGATGCCGCCGGCGTGGCGGCGCTGCGTCCGGCAGAGGAGATCCACGAGACGCTGGCCCCGGTCTATGAAACCGTGCGCATCCTTGCCCGCGAATTGCCGCGCGAGACGGCGCTGATCGGTTTTGCCGGCGCGCCCTGGACGGTGGCGACCTATATGGTCGCCGGTCGCGGCACGCCGGACCAGGGTCCGGCCCATGCCATGATCGCCGCCGACCGTGCCGCCTTCACCGCGCTGATCCAGCGCATCACCGAGGCGACGATCCTTTACCTTTCGGCCCAGATCGAGGCCGGGGCCGAGGTGGTGAAACTCTTCGACAGCTGGGCCGGCAGCCTGAAAGGCCGCGATTTCGACGATTTCGCCCTCGCCCCCGCGCGGGATATCATCGCCGCACTGAAGGCGCGTCATCCCGGCGTGCCGGTCATCGCCTTCCCGCGTCAGGCGGGGGATCGCTATATCGGCTTTGGCCGGGCTGTCGGTGCCGATTGCGTGGCGCTGGACAATTCGGTCAGTGCCGAATGGGCGGCGGCGAACGTGCAGGTCGATGGTTGCGTGCAGGGCAACATGGACCCGCGCCACATGGTCACCGGCGGGCCGGAGCTGGTGGCCGAGGCGCAGCGCATCACCCGCGCCTTCCGCGGCGGGCCGCATGTCTTCAATCTTGGCCATGGCATCACCCCGGATGCCGATCCCGACAATGTGGCGCGGATGATCGACGCGGTGCGCAGCGCCTGAGATGCTGTGGATCGCCACCACGCTGATCGCGGCGCTGGCCCAGACCGGCAGGAACGCCGCGCAGGCGGGCCTGACCGGGCGCATCGGAACGGCGGGCGCGACGGCGGTGCGCTTCATCTTCGGCCTGCCCTTCGCGGCGCTGGCGCTGGCGATTGCCGCCCTGCTGAACACTCTGCCCGCCCCCGGCACAGCCTCGCTGGCCTGGGCGGTCATGGGCGCGGTGGCACAGATGCTGGCCACGGGCTTTCTGCTGCTCGCGATGCAGGGGCGGGGCTTCGGTATCGCCACCGCGCTCAGCAAGACCGAACCCGTGACGCTGGCGCTGATCGGCGCGATGCTGCTGGCCGAGCCTCTGGGCTGGGGTCGCATCGGCGCCATTGCCACGGCCGTGCTGGGTGTGCTGCTGGTTTCGGGCGCCGACTGGAGCCGCGCCGGGCTGCGCAGCGTCTTTGACGGGGTGATGGCCGGGGCGCTGTTCGGCCTCTCGGCCATCGGCTTTCGCGGCGCGATCCTCGCGCTGCCGGAGGGCGGCTTTGTCCTGCGGGCGCTGACCATCCTGACGCTGACACTGGCGGTGCAGACCGTTCTGGCGCTGGTCTGGCTTTCACTTTTCGACCGCAAGGCGCTGTCGGGCATCATCCGCGAATGGCGCGGATCGCTGGCCGCTGGCGCGCTTGGTGCCTTTGCCTCGCTTTTCTGGTTCACCGGCTTTGCCCTGACCTCGGCCGCCAATGTCCGCACATTGGCGCTGATCGAGGTGCCTTTTGCGCAACTCGTCTCGGGCCGGGTCTTCCGCCAGCGCGCCTCGGCGCGCCAGCTGGCCGGGATGGGGCTGATCGTCGCCGGGGTCGGCTGGCTCTTGTGGGTGGCGATCTGAGGCCTTCCGGCCTCAGTGGAACAGCACCGGCAGCATCGACAGCACCAGCCCCGCCGCCATGGTCCAGTTGAAGGCCCGCAGCCGCCCAGGTGCCGCCAGCAACCGCCGCAGCCCCTGCCCCATGGCCGCCCAGAGCGAGACCGAGGGCAGGTTCACCAGCGCAAAGACCAGCCCCACCACCAGCGCCCCGCCGACGCCCGCCGCATAGGCCGACAGCGCGCCAAGCGCCATCGCCCAGGCCTTGGGATTCACCCATTGGAACGCCGCCGCCTGCAGGAAGGTCATCGGCCGCGCCGTCGATTTCTCCTCGGACGGGCGCGAGGAACTGGCGATCTTCCATGCCAGCCACAGCATATAGGCAAGGCTGATCCATTTCAGCGCCTCAGCCAAGGCCGGCGTGCCGGTGATCAACCGGTCGAAGCCCAACCCCAGCACCATGACCATCGCGCCAAAGCCGAGCGAGACGCCCAGCATATGCGGCACCGTGCGGCGCAGGCCGAAATTCGCGCCCGAAGCCATCAGCATCATGTTGTTCGGCCCCGGCGTGACCGAGGTGATGAAGGCAAAGCCGATCAGGGCAATGAGGATATCGGGCTGCATGGCGGACCTCTGTGATTTCTTGCGCAATATTTGCGCCATCACGCGCGCAATTGGCTTGCTTTTTGCGTCCTCAATCTACCATTCTTGCAATCCATGAATGATATTGATCAGATTTCCGAGCGGATATTGCGCGCCCTTCAGGCGGATGGCCGCATCTCGAACATCGATCTGGCCGCCAAGGTCGGGCTGTCGCCCTCGGCCTGCCTGCGCCGGGTGCAGGAGATGGAGCGGCGCGGGATCATCGCCGGCTATCGCGCCGTCATCAGCGCCGAGGCGCGGGATGTGGGCTTCGTGGCCTATGTGATGATCGGTCTCTCGCGCCATTCGACCGAGGCGCAGCAGGCCTTCGAGCGCACTTGCCGCGCCGCGCCGCAGGTGCGCGAATGCCATAACATCACCGGCTCCGTCGAATATCTGCTGCGTGTGGAATGCCGCGATCTGGCCGCCTACAAGCAGTTCCACACTGACGTGCTGGGCGATTTCGCCCATATCGCCACGATCACCACCCATGTGCTCATGGGCAGCCCCAAGGACGAGCGGGCGTGAGCCAGCCCTCGGGACGCGCGGTTCAGAAGGCGTTGCGCTCGTGATAGGTGCGCAGGAAGGACTGGATGCGGGGATCCTCGGGCTGGTGCAGGATGCGCGCGGGCGCATCGACGGCGACCAGTTCGCCCTTCTCCATGAAGGCGACCTGATCGGCGACATGGGCGGCAAAGCCCATCTCGTGGGTGACGACCACCATGGTCATGCCCTCGCCGGCCAGCGCCTTCATCACGGTCAGCACCTCGCCCACCAGTTCCGGGTCCAGCGCGCTGGTCGGTTCGTCAAAGAGCATCAGCTTGGGTTCCATGGCGATGGCGCGGGCGATGGCGACGCGCTGCTGTTGCCCGCCTGACAGCCGCGCCGGGTGGTTCGCCATCCGGTCGGCCAGCCCGACCTTGCGCAAAGCCTCGGCGGCGCGGCTCGCGGCCTCGGCCTTGGGCAACCCGCGCACGCGGATCAGCCCCTCGGCCACGTTCTCCTGCGCGGTCATGTGCGGCCACAGATTGAACTGCTGGAACACCATGCCGATCCCGCGCCGCATCTCGCGCAGCTTGCGGCCCGACATCTTCTTGCCCGGCGCGTCATAGCCGATGGTCTGCCCGTCGATCAGCACCTCGCCCGAGTCGTATTCCTCGAGGAAGTTGATGCAGCGCAGAAGGGTTGACTTGCCCGAGCCCGACGGCCCGATCAGGCAGGTGACCTTGCCCGGCGGGATCGACAAGTCGATATCGGTCAACGCCTGGAACGGACCGTAGAACTTGTTGACCTTGCGGATCTCGACGCTGGATGCCTGAACCATCTCAGACCCTCTCGATCAGATGTTGGGTGATGCGCGTCTCGAAGCGGCGGCCAAGGCGCGAGATCGCCTCGACCAGCCCCCAGAAGAACAGCGCCAGCACGAAATTCGCTTCCAGAAAGCGGAAGGTTTCGGTGGACATCCGGCTGACCTGATACATCAACTCCGGCACGGTGATGATCGACAGGATCACCGTCTCCTTGGTCAGGATGATCGAGAAATTGACCAGCGCCGGGAGCGCCGAGACCAGCCCCAGCGGCAGAAGGATGCGGCGGATGATCGACACTTCGGCCATGCCGATGGCGCGGGCGGCCTCGATCTGGCCCTTGGGCACCGCGTTGAAGCCTGAGCGGAAGATCTCGGCGAAATAGGGACTGCCATAGATGGTCAGGCCCAGAAGCCCGGCGGGCAGCGCGTCCAGACGCAACCCGACCAGCGGACCACCGTAATAGAGAACGAAGAGCTGCACGAGGAAGGGCGTGCCGCGGATCACCTCGATATAGGCCTGCAACAGCCAGCGCAGCGGGCGCGGGCCATAGCGTTGCGCCAGCGCGATCATCAGGCCAAGCGCCATGCCGAGGATGGTGCCCATGATCCAGCAGAAGATGGTGATGCCGAAGCCGCGCAGCAGCATCGGGCCGTATTGCTGAAAGACGCTCCATTCCATCAGACGGCCGCCTTGTGTTCCAGCCAGCGGCCGATCCCGGCGAGGCAGAGGTTGATGGCCAGGTAGATGCAGGCGGCGGCGAGATAGACCTCGAGCGGGCGGAAGGTGGTGGCGGCCTGCGCCTGGCTGGCGCGCGTCACCTCCATGATGCCCACCATCGAGACCAGCGACGAAGCCTTGACCAGCAGGATCAGCTCGTTGACCAGCGCCGGCAGCGACATGACCACGGCCTGCGGCAGCACGATCCGGGTCCAGATGGTGCCCGGCGCCATGCCGATCGCCTCGGCCGCCTCGGACTGACCGGGGGGCAGCGCACCGATCGCGCCGCGCCAGATCTCGCTGATATAGGCGCTGGCGCAGATGCCCACGGTGATGACGGCGGCGGCCAGTGCGGGAATGCTGATGCCGACGACGGGCAGCAGGTAATACATCAGCAGCAGTTGCACCAACAGCGGCACACCGCGCAGGAAGCTGACCCAGATGGCGGCAAAGCGGCGCAGCCCGCGCGATTTCGACAGGGCGCAGGCACAGACCAGCGCGCCGATCACCAGCCCCAGCGCAATGCCAAGGCCCGACACCAGCAGCGTGAAGCGCGCGGCCATGGCCAGCGGGCCAAAGCTTTCAAGGAAGGTCGGAATGGAAAACATCGCCGCTTTCTCTGGCAGATGCGGACGGGGTCACCCCCGCCCGCGATGCAATCACTCGGTCGGGACTTCGCGCGGCAGGTCGGGCGCGACGCCCAGCCATTTCTCCTGGATCGCGGCCATGCGGCCATCGTCATGCATCTTCAGGATCGCGGCATTGACGGCCTCGACGAGGCTGGCCGAATCCTCGTCCTTCTGCATGGCCCAGGCGAAATACTTCGGCTCGCCAAAGGTCGCGGGATCGGTCTGCACGAAGGTCTCGGGCCGGTTCTTCACCAGGTAGGCGAGGTTCGGCGAGGAACCCGCCACCGCGTCCAGACGCCCGGCGGCCAGGTCGGCATAGGCCTCGTCGGTGGTGCCGTATTCCTTGATCGACACCTCGCCAAGGCTGGCGCCATAGGCCTCGAGCTGCTTGAACTGCGCGGTGCCCTGCTGGACGCCGACGGTCTTGCCGGCGATATCCTCGGGCTTCTGCACCGCATCGCTGCTGACCGCGCGGACAAGGCCCACAGTGGCATCGGCGATGGGCAGGCCAAAGGCGTAACGCTCGATCCGTTCGGGCGTGACGGTCACCGGGGCGATGATGATGTCGAACTTGCCCACTTCGAGGCCCGGCAGCTCGGCCGGCCAGGGGATGTCCTGATAGACCGGCTCGACACCCAGTTCCTTCGAGACCTCGTCGAACAGGTCCTTGGTCATGCCCTCGTAGGTGCCGTTGTTCAGCATGTCGAAGGGCGCGTAATGCATGTCGGTCGCGGTGACGATCTTGCCCGCCGCCTTGATGTCGGCCAGCTGGTCGGCCAGCGCAGGGGTGGCAAGGCCAAGGATGGTCATGCCCAGGAGGGCGCCTTTCAGGGTGGTCAATGTCATGGGTCTCTCCTTGTTGGTCGTCTTTTGGTTTACCGGCATCACAGGATGCCGGGCAGGTTCAGCTGGTGCTCGCGGGCGCAGTCCAGCGCCATGTCGTAACCGGCATCGGCATGGCGCATGACGCCCGTGGCTGGGTCGTTCCACAGCACCCGCGCGATCCGGGCATCGGCATCCTGCGTCCCGTCGCAGCAGATGACCATACCCGAATGCTGCGAGAAGCCCATGCCGACCCCGCCGCCGTGATGCAGGCTGACCCAGGTGGCGCCCGAGGCGGTGTTCAGGAGGGCATTCAGCAGCGGCCAGTCGCTGACCGCGTCGCTGCCGTCCTGCATCGCCTCGGTCTCACGGTTGGGGCTGGCTACGCTGCCGCTGTCCAGATGGTCGCGGCCGATGACGATGGGGGCGGAAAGCTCGCCATTCCGCACCATCTCGTTGAAGGCGAGGCCCAGCTTGTGACGCAGGCCAAGCCCGACCCAGCAGATCCGCGCCGGCAGGCCCTGGAAGCTGATGCGGTCACGCGCCATGTCGAGCCAGTTGTGCAGATGCGGATCGTCGATCAGCTCTTTCACCTTCTGGTCGGTCTTGTAGATGTCTTCCGGGTCGCCCGACAGCGCCGCCCAACGGAACGGCCCGATGCCCCGGCAGAAGAGCGGGCGGATATAGGCGGGCACGAAACCGGGGAAGGCAAAGGCATTTTCCAGCCCCTCCTCCAGCGCCACCTGACGGATGTTGTTGCCGTAATCCAGGGTCGGCACCCCGGCATTCCAGAAGTCGACCATGGCGGCCACATGCTGCTTCATGCTCGCCCGGGCTGCGGCCTCGACCGCCTTGGGTTCGCTTTCCTGTTTCGCGCGCCATTCCGCGACGGTCCAGCCAAGCGGCAGATAGCCATGCACCGGATCATGGGCCGAGGTCTGGTCGGTGACGATGTCGGGGCGCGCGCCGCCGGCCTTCATGCGGCGGACGAGTTCGGGGAAGACCTCGGCCGCATTCCCGATCAGTGCCACCGATTTCGCCTCGCCCGCCTTGGTCCACTGATCGATCATCGCCAGGGCTTCGTCCAGATCATGGGTCTTGGCATCGACATAGCGGGTGCGCAGGCGGAAATCGGCGCGGGTCTCGTCGCATTCGACGGCGAGGCAGCAGGCCCCGGCCATCACTGCCGCCAAGGGCTGCGCGCCGCCCATGCCGCCAAGGCCCGCGGTCAGGATCCATTTGCCGGTGAGGTTGCCGCCGAAATGCTGCCGGCCCGCCTCGACGAAGGTTTCGTAGGTGCCCTGCACGATCCCCTGGCTGCCGATATAGATCCACGACCCGGCGGTCATCTGGCCATACATGGCCAGGCCCTTCTTATCCAATTCGTTGAAATGGTCCCAGGTCGCCCAATGCGGCACGAGGTTCGAGTTGGCGATCAGCACGCGCGGCGCGTCCTTGTGGGTCTTGAAGACGCCCACGGGTTTGCCGGATTGCACCAGCAGCGTCTCATCGGCCTCGAGATCCGTGAGGCTTTTGACGATCAGGTCGAAATCCTTCCAGGTCCGCGCCGCCCGGCCGATGCCGCCATAGACGACCAGCTCATGCGGGTTCTCGGCCACGTCGGGATGCAGGTTGTTCATCAGCATCCGCATCGGCGCCTCGGTCAGCCAGCTTTTCGCGGTCAGCGTGTTGCCGGTGGCGGGATAGATGTCGCGGGTATTGTGACGGGGGTTGTTCATCGCTTCATGCCTTCAGTTCGGCGGCCAGCGCCGCGAGGTCGTTGAGGATCTTGCCGAGGGTGGGGCGCAGCATGGCGGCCTTGGCCTCGTCATAGGCGAAGGGGGCGGTCTCGGCGGCGAGGTGTGTCGACTGCGCCAGTTCCATCTGGATGGCGTGGACACCCTGCCCCGGCTGGCCGTAATGCCGCGTCGTCCAGCCGCCCTTGAAGCGGCCGTTCAGCACATGGGTCCGGCCGGTGGCGGCGCAGGCGTCGAAGGTCGCCGCCTCGATCCGGGGATCGCAGGTCGCGCCATTGTTCGTGCCGATGTTGAAATCCGGCAGGGTGCCCTCGAAGAGAAAGGGGATATGGCTTCGGATCGAGTGGCAGTCATAGAGGATCGCCACCCCATGCCGCGCCTTCACCCGTTCGATCTGGGCGGCGAGCGCCGCGTGATAGGGGGCGTGGAAGCCTGCCTTGCGTTCGGCAATCTCCTCGGCGTCCGGCTCCTCGGTCCAGATCGGCGCACCGTCGAAATCGGTCAGCGGCACCAGCCCGGTAGTGTTCTGGCCGGGATAGAGGCTCGCATCGTCCGGCCCGCGATTGGCGTCGATGACATAGCGGTGAAAGGTCGCCCGCACCGTCGTCGCGCCGGGCAGAAGCCCGTCATAGAGCCGGTGGATATGCCAGTCGGTATCGGCCAGCTCCTGACCCCGCGCGTTCAACCGGGCGAAGATCGCATCCGGCAGGAAGGTGCCGGTATGCGGCAGGCCGAGGATGACCGGGCTGTCGCCCTCGTGGACCTCGACCGGGGTCACGGGTGAACCTCGGCCAGCGCATCGGCAGGCACGGCGGCGACCAGCGCCCCGCTGGCCACCAGCCGGGCCGATTCCACCAGATCGGGGGCGAGATAGCGATCCTCGACCACCGCTGGCACCGTCGCGCGCAGCCGCTCGATCACCGCCTGCAACGGTGCCGAGGTCGCCAGCGGCGCGCGGAATTCCACGCCCGCCGCCGCGCACATGGCCTCGATCCCGATGATCTGGCCCAGATTGGCGTTCATCCGCTTCAGCCGCCGCGCGCCATGGGCGGCCATGCTGACATGATCCTCCTGATTGGCGCTGGTGGGGGTGGAATCGGTGCTGCACGGCGTTGCCAGATGCTTGTTCTCGCTCATCAGCGCGGCGCTGGTGACTTCCGCGATCATCAGCCCGCTGTTCAGACCCGGATCGGGGGTCAGGAAGGGCGGCAGGTCATGGCTCAGCGTCGGGTCGACCATCAGCGCGATGCGGCGCTGCGCGATGGCGCCGATCTCGGCAATGGCCAGCGCGATCTGGTCGGCGGCAAAGGCCACCGGCTCGGCATGGAAGTTGCCGCCCGAGACGATCTGGTCGGCCTCGGTCAAGACCAGCGGATTGTCGGTCGCGGCATTGGCCTCGATCTCCAGCGTCCGGCCCGCCTGCCACAAGAGGTCGATGCAGGCACCCGTCACCTGCGGCTGGCAGCGGATGCAATAGGGATCCTGCACCCGCGTATCGCCCTCGCGATGGCTTTCGCGGATTTCCGATCCCGCCATCAGGTCGCGGATCGCCCGCGCCGCGACGATCTGGCCGCGATGGCCGCGCAAGCTGTGGATCTCGGCGAGAAAGGGCGCGGTCGAACCCATGATCGCATCGGTCGACAGCGCCGAGACGACCAGCGCCGCACGGGCCGAGGCGAAGGCGGTGAAAAGCCCGGCCAGCGCGAAGGCGGTCGAGACCTGCGTGCCGTTGATCAGCGCCAGCCCCTCCTTGGCCGCCAGCACGACGGGGGTCAGCCCCGCCGCCGCCAGCGCCTCGGAGGACGCCATCTCGCGGCCCTCAAAGGTCGCGCGCCCCTCGCCCAGCAGCGTCGCCGCCATATGCGCCAGGGGCGCCAGATCGCCCGAGGCACCGACCGAGCCTTGCGCCGGAATGACCGGCAGCACGCCCCTGGCCAGCATGTCCTCGATGAGTGCGATCACCTCGGGACGCACGCCCGAAGCCCCGCGCCCCAGCGACAGCAGTTTCAGCACCATGATCAGTCGCACGGTTTCCGGCTCGACCGCCTCGCCCACGCCGCAGCAATGCGACAGGATCAGGTTCCGCTGCAGCGTCGCCGTATCCTTCACCGCGATCTTGATCGAGGCCAGCTTGCCAAAGCCGGTATTGACGCCATAGACGGCGGCATCGCCCTCGACCGCGGCCTGAATGCGGGCGGCGGCGGCGATGATGCCGGGCCGGGCGCTGTCGGCCAGCCGCACGGCCAGCCCCTCGCGCCAGACCTGTTCAAGCTGCGCCAGCGTGGTCTCGCCGGGGGTAAGGATCAGTTCAGACAAATTCGCCTCCGACGATGCGGGCATGAAGGGGGTTGAAGCCGATGCGATAGCTGAGCTCGGCCAGATCTTTGATGTCCCAGATGGCCAGATCGGCGCGCTGGCCGACGGCGATGGTGCCGCGATCGCTCAGACCAAGCGCGCGGGCCGCATGGGTGGTGACGCCCGCCAGGCATTCCGAGGGCGTCATGCGAAACAGCGTCGCCCCCATGTTCATCGTCAGCAGGATCGAGGTCAGCGGCGAGGTGCCGGGGTTGCAGTCGGTCGCCAGCGCCATCGGCACGCCGGCCTCGCGCAGCGCCTGGATGGGCGGCAGCTTGGTCTCGCGCAGGGTATAGAAGGCACCGGGCAACAGCACCGCAACGGTGCCGGATTTCGCCATCGCCGCGATGCCGTCGGCACCGAGATATTCCAGATGATCGGCCGAGATCGCGCCATGTTCCGCCGCCATCGCCGCCCCACCCAGATCCGACAGCTGCTCGGCATGCAGCTTGACCGGCAGGCCCAGCTCGGCGGCGGCGTCGAACACCATTGCCATCTCGTCGCGGGAAAAGGCGATGCCCTCGCAGAACCCGTCGACCGCGTCGATCAGGTCCTCGTCATGGCCCTGCTTCATCCCGGCAATGACCACCTCGCGCAGATAGCCGGCGCGGTCGTCCTTGTATTCCGGCGGCAGCGCATGGGCGGCGAGCCAGGTGGTGCGCACCGAAACCTCGCGCCGCGCCTCGATCAGCCGGGCGACGCGCAGCATCTTCAGTTCGCTTTCGACATCCAGCCCGTAGCCGGATTTCACCTCGATGGTGGTGACACCCTCGGCCAGCAGCGCATCGACCCGGCGCAAGGCCTGCTTGAGCAGCACCGCCTCGTCGGCCTCACGGGTGGCGTTCACGCTGGAGAGGATGCCGCCTCCGGCCCGCGCGATCTCCTCGTAGCTCGCGCCTTCCAGCCGCATTTCGAATTCGCGCGCACGGTCGCCGCCGAAGACGATATGGGTGTGGCAATCGATCAGCCCCGGCGTGACTACGCGCCCCGCCAGATCCTCGCGTTCGGCATGGGCATAGCGCTCGGGCAACTCAGCGGGGTCGCCGATCCATGAGATCCGGTCATCCTCGAGCAGAATCGCTGTGGCGGCGGAGAGGCCATATTGCCCGGTATCCGCGTCCTGTTCGGCAATCCGGACATTGCTGAGAAGATGCATGGGGCCGCCTTTCATGACTTTCTATGTCTAGACTTATTGCCGTTCTATGTCTAAACTTAATCGCAGTCAATCACCGGATGGCGGATAGAGGTCGAAATGGTCGTGCTATGGGCGGAACGGGCGCTTTTGCCCGAGGGATGGGCAGAGGCGGTGCGGGTCGAGCTGACCCTCGAGGGCCGCATCGGCGCGGTCACGCCCGGCGCGGCGCCCGAGGGCCAGCGGGTCGAACTGCTGCTGCCCGCCATGGCGAACCTGCATTCCCATGCCTTCCAGCGGGCGATGGCGGGTCTCAGCGAAGCGCGCGGGCCCGAGCCGCGCGACACCTTCTGGACCTGGCGGCAGATCATGTACCGCTTTCTCGACCATCTGACGCCCGAGGATGTCGAGGCGATCGCCGCGCTGGTGCAGATGGAGATGCTGGAAGCCGGCTATGCCACCAATGTCGAGTTCCACTATCTGCATCACCGCCCCGGCGGCGGCGCCTATGACAACCTGGGCGAAATGTCCGAACGCATCGCGGCAGCGGCGGATCAGACCGGCATCGGGCTGACCCTGCTGCCGGTGCATTACCAGTTCGGCGGCGTCGACCGCCGCCCGCTCGGCCCCGGTCAGTCGCGCTTCGGCACCGATCCAGAAGGCTTCGCCCGGCTGATGGACGCCGCCGAGGCGGCTCTTGCCCCCCTGCCCGGCGATACCGGCATCGGCGTCGCGCCGCATTCGCTGCGCGCGGTCAGCCCCGAGGCGCTGGCGCTCTGCACGACCCTGCGCCCCGGACGGCCCCTGCACATGCACCTGGCCGAGCAGGTCCCCGAGATCGAGGAAATTCAGGCCGCATACGGCCGCCGCCCGGTCGAGTGGCTGCTGGACAACCACACCCCCGACCAAAACTGGACGCTGATCCACCTGACCCACATGACCGAGGACGAAACCCGCCGTCTTGCCGCGACCGGCGCGGTGGCCGGCCTGTGTCCGCTGACCGAATCGAGCCTGGGCGATGGCATCTTCAACGGCACCATCTGGCGCGAGGCCGGCGGGCGGCTGGGGTTCGGGTCGGACAGCAATATCCGCATCTCGCTGATCGAGGAATTGCGCACGCTGGAATACAGCCAGCGCCTGCGCGACCGGGCACGCGCGATCCTCGCCACGCCCGAGCGATCGACCGGGCGGGTGCTTTACGAGGCCGGGCTGGACGGCGGGGCGACGGCGGCGGGGCGCGAGACCGGTGCGATCCGCCCGGGCCTCTGGGCCGACCTTTGCGCCGTCTCGCTGCAGAACCCGGTCATGGCCGGGCGCGCGGGCGATCAGATGCTGGACAGCCTGATCTTTGCCGGCGGCGACGGGCTGATCCGCGATGTCTGGGCCGCTGGCCGCCACGTGGTCCGGGATGGCCGTCATATCCGGCGCGAGGCCATCACCTCGGCCTATCTGCAGACTATGGCCAGCCTGTCGGAGCGGATGTGACAGCGGGTCCCACAGCCCCCAAGGCGCAGCTGATCGCCGCCGAGGTGCGCCGCCGTATCGTCGAGCGCGAATGGCTGCAGGGCGACCGCATCCCCGACGAGGCCGATCTGGCAGTCGAATTCGGCGCGGCGCGGGCGACGGTGAACAAGGCGCTGCAACTGCTGGCCGATGAGGGCCTGCTGGATCGCAAGCGCCGGGCCGGCACCCGCATCGCCGTCAACCCGGTGCGCAAGGCCACCTTCTCGATCCCCATCGTGCGCGAGCAGATCGAGGCCGAGGGCATGGTCTATAGCCACCGGGTCATCGCCCAACGCGACAGCCCGATCCCCGAGGACGTGTCCGCCCGGACCGGCCTGCCCGAAGGCAGCATCCTGACCCATCTGCGCGCCGTCCATTACGGCGATGGCAAGCCCTTCCAGTTCGAGGATCGCTGGATCAACCGCGCCGCCCTGCCGCAGGTGGCGGGCGCCGATTTCCGCGCGCTGAATGCCAATGAATGGCTGGTGCAGAACGCCCCCTACCTTCATGCCGATGTCGAGTTTACCGCCGCCAATGCCGATGCCCGCGATGCGCGGATGCTGCAGGTCCGGCGCGGTCAGGCGCTTTTGATCCTGCACCGCACGACATGGAACGACCTCGGCCCGATCACCACCGTCCGGCTGGCCTGCCATCCTGGCTACGTGATGAGCGCGGCCAGCTGATCGGGTCTAACCGGCGAGGTGTGGGAAGTAGCTGCCGGCCAAATCCTCGATCGCCTGCGCCACGCGCAGCGTCGCGGCATCGGGCTTGGCGGCGGCGGGACGGACCAGGTACCATTGCCGCATCAAGGGCAGACCGCTGCCCCTGAGCGCCACCAGCCGGCCCATCTGCAGTTCCTCGCTGCAGGTATGCAGCGACAAGAGCGCGATCCCCATGCCGGCCATGACCGCCTGCTTGATCGTCTCGTTCGAATCCATGGTGATCAGCTGCGGCTCGATCCCCTCACCCAGACGGTCGAAATAGCGCATCATCAGGTCGCGCGTGCCTGAACCGCTTTCGCGTGCCAGGAAGGTCTCCTCCATCAGCATCGCCGGGTCGAACCCATCGGTCGCCGCCAGCCGGTGACCGGGCGGCAGGATGATGCCATGGGGATGTGCACCCAAGGGCACCGAGACGACCTTCGGCTCGCTTGGCGGGCGGCCCATCACCGCCAGATCGGTCGCGCCCTGATCCAGATCGGCGATCACCTGCTGGCGGTTGCCGACGCGCAGGCTGACCTCGACCTCGGGGGCCTGCTGGCGCAGGCTGAGGACCAGACGCGGGGCGAAATACTTGCCGGTCGAAACCACGCTGAGCCGGACATGGCCGTTATAGCCGCGGGTCATCGCCGCGATCTCGGCCCCGACCTGCGACAGGTTCCCTTCGATCCGCCGCGCCACCCGCTCCATCGCCACGCCTGCCGCCGTCAAGCTGAACCCGTCCGCAGCCCCGCCCCGGACCAGCAGCGCCTGGCCCACGGCTTCCTCCAGCTTGCGGATCTGGCTGTGGATCGCCGGCGTCGTCTGGTTCAGCACCCCTGCCGCGCCGGTCAGCGACCCCTGCTCGGCCACCGCGATCAGCGCCCGAAGCTGTTTCAGCGTGATGGCAGCGATCTGCGACATTAATTTCTTTCTAATTCGGCTATCATCTTTTTAAATTTCATGGAATTGAGGCCCGTGCAAGCACTGTTGCGGTGAGGGGAGGACGCATCATGCCACGCCATCTGGACCACCTGCCCGCTGCGACGCCCGACGACCTGGCCGAGGTGCTGGACCGGCTGGCCGGGCTGGGCATCACCCTTGCCGCCCGCATCGCCCGCAATGGCCTGTCCGAAGACCTTGGCGCGGCAGATGGCGGCGTCAATGCCAGTGGCGACCGGCAGACGGCGCTGGACCTGATCGCCGATGGCATGGCGCAGGTGGCGCTGATGGGATCGGCGGTGCGCTTCTTCGCCTCGGAGGAGCAGGCGGAGGTGGTCGAACTCGACCCCGAGGGCGCGCTGGCGCTGGTGATCGACCCGCTGGACGGCGCGCTGAACATCGACGGCAACGCCCCGCTTGGCACCATCTTCGGGATCTACCCGGCGGAAGCCACGGGCGAGGCAAGCCTGCTGCGTCCTGCCCGCGAGTTGCTGGCCTCGGGCTATCTGATCTACGGTCCGCAAGGCGGGATGATGCTGCGCATCGGTCAGGGCCAGACCCGGAAATATGTGCTGGACAGCGGCACGGAGCAGTTCCGCGACCTCGGCCCCCTGCCCGACATGCCGCTGGAGATGCCGGAATATGCCATCAATGCCGCCAATTACCGCCACTGGCCGGCGCCGATCCGCAGCTTCATCGACGACCGGCTGGCCGGGAACGAGGGTCCGCTCGGCCATGATTTCAACATGCGCTGGATCGCCGCGCTGGTGGCCGAGACCCATCGCATCCTGACCCGTGGCGGCATCTACCTGTACCCGGGAGACAGCCGGAAGGGATACGAGACCGGCCGCTTGCGGCTGGTCTATGAATGCGGCCCCATCGCCCACCTGGTCGAGGGCGCCGGCGGGCGCGCCAGCGATGGTGTCCGGCCGATCCTCGACCTCGTGCCCACCTCGCTGCACCAGCGCACGCCCTTTGTCTTCGGCAGTGCCAACCAGGTGGCGCGGGTGGCCACCCATCACGATCTGCCCGAAGATGAAAGCGCGCTGTTCGGGCGGCGCGGCCTGTTTCGCTGAGAAGACCGGAGACCAGACATGAGCAAGAAATTCCCCATCATCTCGGTTATCGGCGCCTCGGGCTCGGGCACCTCGACGGTCAAGGGCACCTTCGACCAGATCTTCCGGCGCGAGGGGGTCAAGGCGATCTCGGTCGAGGGCGATTCCTTCCACCGTTTTTCGCGCACCGAGATGAAGGCCGAATTGCGCCGCCGCTTCGAGGCGGGGGATCACACCTTCAGCCATTTCTCTTACGAGGCCAACGAACTCGAGGAACTGGAACGGACCTTCCGCGAGTTCGGCGAGACTGGCACCGGCCGCACCCGGCATTATGTCCATGACGCCAAGGAAGCTGATCGCCATGGCGTGCCGCCGGGCGAGTTCACTGCCTGGACGCCCTTCGACAGCGACGCGGACCTGTTGTTCTACGAGGGGCTGCATGGCTGCGTCTCGAATGGCGAGGTCGACCTGCCGCCGCTCTGCGATCTGAAGATCGGCGTGGTGCCGGTGATGAACCTCGAATGGATCCAGAAGATCCACCGCGACCGCGAAAGCCGGGGCTATTCGACCGAGGCGGTCACCGACACGATCCTGCGCCGGATGCACGCCTATGTGCATTGCGTCTGCCCGCAATTCACCGCCACCGACATCAACTTCCAGCGCGTGCCGGTGGTCGATACCTCGAACCCGTTCATCGCCCGCTGGATACCCACCTCGGATGAAAGTCTCGTGGTCATCCGCTTCCGCAGCCCGCGCGGGATCGACTTTCCCTACCTGGTGTCGATGATCCATGGCTCGTGGATGAGCCGCGCCAATTCCATCGTCATCCCCGGCAACAAGCAGGATCTGGCGATGCAACTGATCCTGACCCCGCTGATCGAGCGTCTGGTCTCGACCGCCCGTCGGCTGCGCTGAGCCGGCTCAGACCTTCAGGTCCGGGAAGCTGACTGCGCCGTTCCAAGAGAGATAGTGGAACGAGCCGTTCTCCTCGGTATCGAGCTGGACCGTCCGCGACATGAGCCAGGTCTTCACCCCGAGGCCGCCATCGACCGCGCGCGGGATCTGGCCAAGCGAGACCCCCAGCGAGACGAAGCCCGCGACGATGGCCGAGGCCGCCGAGGTGCCGCCGAAACGGCAGAAATACGAGCCGAATTCCCGCAGCCCGTCGGCCGGCTCGGCGCTGGAGAAGGGCCCGTGGGAATAGCCGTGGCGCCCCGGCACATCGGTCGAGACGATCTCGAAATGCGAGAAGCTGCCATTCTCGTTCTCGGCCGGGCTGCGCCGATCGGGGAAATCCGCATCCTGTTCATCCAGCCGCACCGAAACCCGGTCATAGGTCTCGCCATCATTGCTGGGGGCCATGACGGTGATGCCCTGAGAGGTCGAGTAACCGGCGACCAGGCCCTTGGCGTTCACCGCACCGACCGAGATGATGCCGTTATACTCGCTCGCCAGGTTGGCGGGGTAGATACCCCCGACCTCCTGGAAATTGCCCGCCGCGCAGATGATCGGGCGGCGCATCGACACCGCGACCAGCAGCTGCGCCAGCTCCTCCCACAGCGCGCGTTCCCGCGCCGTGGGCCGCGCCGGCAGCGCCGCTTCCAGCAGGTCGAGATCGACCGGGATCGCGCCAAGCGTGCGGAACGGATCGGGGAACGAGCGCGGGATCAGGATGACCGAGGCATCGATGACCTCGGCATAAAGCAGCGCGAGGATCAGCGCCTCGGGATCGGTGTCGAAATTGGTCGAGATCGGCACCAGCTCGCAGAAGGGATCGGTGCCGCAATAGGGCAGCGGCACGTCGATCTCGGCGGGGTCTTGACCTTGATAGTCTGGCGCGATCTGCATGATCGCCGGACGCGCGCCGACCAGCCCGGCGATGGCCGTGCCGTGGTTCGAGAAATCGGCCGAGCTGGTCGGTGCGACACCGTTCACATGCGCCGCCGCGCCGGGAGACAGCCGGTCGATCAGCTCGCGCAGCAGCGCAAGGCTGCCCGGCAGGTCATCGGCAATGTCGGTTTCAAGGTTGCTCGGGATCGAGGGCGCGGCCAGCGCCTCGCCCAGATAGGGAAAGGCCCCCAGCCGGTTCGAGAAGAAGTCGATGGCCAGTTTATCGTTCACCGCCCCTTTCAGGCAGGGATGGTTCACCGCGACCGAGGTGTCGATGATGGCAACGCGGCTGACCTTGGCATTGGCCGGCGGGCGCGCACCGTCGCGCAGCGCATCCAGCACGCCGATGCTTTCCAGATGCCAGAGCGCAGCATATTCGGGATAGATCTCGGACCCCTGCGGCATGGGCTTGGCAACGGGGATCATCATATCCATTCCTTCTGGGCGGCGAGCATCTGGTCGCGGCAGACCACCTCGAGCACCGGCATCAGCATCCGCGCCAGATCATGGCCGGCGCGGGTGTCGGCGGCGTAGTGCAGCCCCGCCCATTCCCGGTTCTCGGCCACGCGCCGGGCGCGCAGGAACAGTTCCGAACTGGCCGGATGCTCGGGGATGATCCGCGACAGGGTAAAAGCCACGGCGAAGGACTGGAAGGAATGGTTGCTGGGATAGGAGGAATGCGGCGGATTGGGCAGGAAGGGGCGCAAGCGCGGCTCGACATTGTTCGGGCGTGGCGCGTTGAAGCGGTTCTTGTAGCGCAACCCGATCTCGTCACAGAGCATCACCACCAGGTAAACCAGCGCCACCGTCGCCTCGTAGCCGGCGACCTCCTCGATCCCGAGGGGGCGCAGATAGGCCGAAAGCTCCAGCTGGCTCTGGGTAATGATCTCGTCGCGCCGCATCGCCTCGGCTGGCCCGTGAAGCAGCACCTGCTTGCGCAGCATCTCGATGGCCTCGGCCTGCAGCTGCGCCGGCGCGGGCGGCAGGTCGATCGGCAGGTTGACCCAGTCCTTCTCCCGCGCATAAAGCGCCGCGCGCTCCTGCCACGGCTCCAGCGCCAGCCCGCCCTGGTTGGTCGCGGCGGCGGCGTTGCGATTGCGATTGCGGTTCCGGTTGCGATTGCGGTTCAGGCTCGACCGGGCCGAACGGTTCATCGACAAGAGCGTCCCCAGCGATCCGCCGGCGGTATTGCCGCGCGTCTCCAGCGTCGGGAAGCCGGCATCGCCAAGGGACAGCGCGACGCCCCGCAGGATCAGCCCGGTCGAGGTGACGACCAGCTCTGTCCGCTTCAACAAATCCAGGTCTGTGGACACCACCGGAACCTCCCTCATAATCCCGCCTTCGCTATCCCGTTCAGCACATGACCACGCGCCTCCTTCAGCGGCAGCCGGAAGCGCATTTCCTGCGTGTCGCGATTGGCGAAGGACGGATCGATGCCCAGCAGCTGGCCGCGCAGCGCCACTGCGCGCTCGCCATCGCCCAGATGCCCCAGCGCCGAGAGCGTGTAGCGCATGGCGGCGTGGAAACGCGGCTGCTTCATCAGGCTGCGGCTGCCGATCTCGACGGCGCGGTGATGATCGCCCTGCAGCGCCGAGATCATGCAGGCCGTCGTCTCGTAGGTATAGCTGATCGGGCTGTAGCGGCCCAGCATCACCGCCCGGTCCGACGCCGTCCTCGCCCCATTGAGATCGCCGTTGTAAAGCCGGTGCAACGCCAGGTGATCCCAGACAAAGGCCTGCATCGGGTTCAGCTTCACCGCGCGCGCGAAGATCTCGGCGGCGATGTCATGGCGGTTCAGCACGAAGCCCATCGTATGGCCGATGCAGGCCAGCGAGATCGAGTTGAACGGATTGGCCTGCATCACGTCGCGGGCGAATTTCTCGGTCTGCTCCAGCCGCCCCTGATCCCAGCCCCCGATATTCTCGCCAAGCGAGAAGGAACTGGCATAGGCGCCAAGGCTGTGAAACAGGCTCGAAGCCTCGCGGTCCTGCACCCGTTCCAGCATCGACTGGCTTTGCTGGATGCGGCCGGCATCCAGGTCGAACATGCTGGCGAGGATGCGGTAGCCGATCAGCGTGCCCTGGTCGTGCGACACGCCGGCGCGCCTTGGCCCCGGCTGCAGGATGATCTTGGCCAGGTGATCGACATTCTGCGAGACAAACTGGTTGGCCAGCATGAAATCGTCATTGACCAGATCCTGCTGCGGGATCTGCACCGACTGGCTCAGGGCCAGTGACCGGTTGCTGGCCTCGTAGATCAGGAAGGTCAGCGAGACCTTGCTGCCCACTACCAGCGCCCGGGTGCGGATCAGGTAATCAGGGTCGGGCGACAGCGCGTCATCGGCATCGCCCCCGAAGCGGTCGCCCAGGTTGACGATCTGCACCGGCTGATACTCGGCCAGCGTGCAGGCGACGGATTCGGTGACGTAATCGCCGACATAGCGAGCCAGCTGGTCGCTGCCATGGACGATGCTCGGCAGAAGGCCGATGACGATCAGGTGCGGATAGATCGGGCGCTGGCCGGAACCGGTCTCGACGCGCGGCGGTGTGACCTCGTCCTCCAACTCGCTGTCCTGCAGGCTGTCGCGCAAATCGGCCCAGACCGCGCGCTCCATCGCCAGCCAGTCCTCGAATTCCTCGTCGGCAATGTCGAAGCCTTCCAGCAGGTCGACATCGGCGCTGATCCCCGAGGGCAGCGCCCGCGCCTCGTGAATGCTGCGCAGGTCGATCCAGAGGCTGTCCAGTTTCAGGCTCAGCGCGGTACGATCGACCGTCAGGATCGCGCCCTCCATCTCGGCCAGGGCGCGCTTCAGGTCGCGGATCGTCTGGCGCAGGCTGCCCGAGGCCTTTTCCTCGTCGCTCTCGCTCCACAGCTTGTCGCGCAGCCAGACCCGCGTGCGGGTGCCGCGCGGCGACAGCGCCAGAAGCGCCAGCAGCGCACAGGTCTTCTTGCTTTTCGGGGTCACGTCACGCCCATCCGCGCCGATCAGGCTGAAGCGCCCCAGCAGATAGAGGCGCGGAAAGCCTGCCATGATGTCGCCTGAATGGGTCATCTCGCTGTCCGAAACTCCGCAGAAGGACATGATGTCGAAATCGCCAACCGGAAATTAATCAGCTGTGTCCAGATATTGACGACCCAATGTGATTCCACTGTGAATTTAATCCGGCGAAATGTGATCGCCCAACGATTTATTAACAGATGGTGATTGCCGCGGCGTTTTGCAGTCCGGCGGCAGCGCCCCCGCCTAGATCGCGGGCGGGCGCCGCCCCGGCCAGTCGGTCGCCCTGTGCCAGGCCTGCCCCATGGCCAGCACCCGCGCATCCGCGCCCACTGGCCCGGCCAGTTGCATCCCCATCGGCAGGCCGGCGGTGCCGAAGCCAACCGGCACCGAGAGGCAGGGCAGACCGGCAAGGCTGACCGGCACCACCACCTCCATCCAGCGGTGATAGGTGTCGAGCGGCTGGCCGCCCACCGTCGCGGGGCGGCGCAGGGTCTTGTCGAAGGGCCAGACCTGGGCCGAGGGCAAGGCGATCAGGTCGACCTCTCGGAACAGCCCCGCCAGCCGACGATACCAGGCCGAGCGTTGTTCGCTGGCAGTGTAAAGCTGCGCGGCGGTGATCCCCTGCCCCTGCTCGATCTCCCAGATCGCCTCGGGGCTTAATTGCCGGCGCTTCTCGGGGTCGTCGTAGAGCCGCCGCTTGCCGCCGGCATTCAGCACCGCGCGGATCGTGGTCCAGGATTGCCACAGCTGCTCCGCCGGAAAGGGCGGGGCCAGCTCGACAACCGTGGCACCCAGATCCTGCATCTGCCCCAGCGCGCCCTCGCAGAGCGCCAGAATCCCCGGCTCGCAGGGATAGGCCCCGCCCCAATCACCCAGCCAGCCGATGCGCAGCCCTTTAACCGGCTGATCCAGCAGCGCGGCAAAGGGCTGGTTCGGGCGGTCGAAGGGCATTTCCGGGTTGGGCCCGGCGAGGGTTTCCAACAGCCGCGCCAGGTCCTCGACCGTTCGCGCCATCGGGCCGGACGTGGCCATGGTCGCCAGAAAGCTGTCCCCCAGCGCCTCGCCAGGCACCAGTCCCCAGCTTGGCCGGAAGCCATAGACATTGCAGAAGGCGGCAGGGTTTCGCAGGCTGCCCATCATGTCCGAACCGTCGCAGACCCATTGCATCCGCGCCGCCAGCGCCGCAGCCGCGCCACCCGAGGAACCCCCGGCACTCAGCGCCGGGTCATAGGGATTGCCGGTCACGCCATGGACTGTGTTGAAGCTGTGCGAGCCGAGGCCCCATTCGGGCGTATTGGTCTTGCCGATGAAGATCGCCCCCGCCGCCCGCATCCGTGCCGGGACCAGGTCATCCGCCGTCGGGATATGGTCGGCAAACAGCGGCGAGCCCCAGGTGCTGCGCAGCCCGCGCACCTGCGCCAGATCCTTCACCGCGATGGGCATGCCATGCAGCCAGCCCTCGCCCGGCGCCTCGGTGGCGGCGCGGGCCTCGGCCAGCAACTCTTCGCGCGGGCGCAGGCTGACGATGGCGTTAATCGCGGGATTAGCCGCCTCGATCCGGTCGAGACAGGCCTCCATCACCTCGAGCGGCGAGACCTCGCGGGACCGGATCAGGGCGGAAAGCTCGGTGGCGGTACGTTGGGTGAGATCGCTCATGGAGGAAGGTTAGAGCGGGCCAAGGGCCGGTGGCAAGATACGGGGCGGCAGGGGCAGACATGAAAAAGGCGCGGGAAAACCCGCGCCCTGATCTTCGTATCGCGCGCGGCCTACCGCACCACCATCACCGAGACCGGCGAATGGCGCACCACAGCGTTGGCATAGCTGCTCAGCAGCATGCTGCGCAGCTCGTCCGGCTTCTGGCTGCCCATGACGATGAGATCGACACCCAGCTTCTTGGCGCTTTTCAGGATCGTCTCGGCGATATGGCCGTGACCCACATGGGTCTTGACCTTGACGCCCTTCACATTCGCGGCGGCGAATTCGTTCAGGCTGGCCTTCATCGCCTCGAGCACGGTCTTCTCGTAATCCTTGGGCAGGAAGGTGGCGACCATCGAGCTGCCGAAATCCTGCACGATGCCGAGCAGATGGATCGTGCCCCCCTCGCCCGCCTGGCGGATCGCGGCGGGCAAGGCTTTCTGCCAGCTTTCGGGCTGGTTGACGGCGATTGGCAGAAGCACATTCTCAGGCATGGCTCAGCCCTTTCTTGCTCTGGGCAGGCGCCCGGTCATTGGGGTCCTCGCGGCGGCGCTGCAACCAGATGACCAGACCCAGAAGCAGGAAGGCCGGGATGTACATCCAGTATTTCGACGGCGCAGCGGCGGGCTGGCGCACCAGCAGGACCTTCTGGTCCCAATCGAGACCGGCCTTCTGCGCCACGCTATCAAAGGCCACGTCGTCGATCAGCACCTGGTCGCCGTCGGTCCTGAGGCCGAGGATGCCGACATTCTGCAGCCGCTCGGCCCCGTCAGCCCCCTCGGGCACCGTGAGCAGCGCCACGAACTCGACCGGGTCGCCCACGTCATTCAGACCTTCCACCCACAGCCGCATGTCGGCGCCGACCGGGGATTCAGCGATGGCCTGCTCCAGCTCCGCCGGCGGACGATCGTTCCAGGGCGGCGCGATCATGTCCATCCAGAAGCCAGGGCGGAAGATGGTGAAGGCGATGAACAACAGAAGCACGGTTTCCCAGATCTTGTTGCGCACCAGGAACCAGCCCTGTGTCGCCGCGGCAAACAGCAACATGGCTATCGTCGCGGTGATGAAGACGAAGATGCCGTGGAACCAGTCCGTGTTGATCAAGAGGAGATCGGTGTTGAAGATGAACAGGAACGGCAGCGCGGCGGTCCTGAGCGAATAGCCGAAGGCCACCACGCCCGTCTTGATCGGATCACCGCCCGATACGGCGGCAGCGGCAAAGCTCGCAAGGCCCACGGGTGGCGTCACGTCGGCCATGATGCCGAAGTAGAACACGAAGAGGTGCACCGCGATCAGCGGCACGATCAGCCCGTTCTGCTGGCCAAGCGTGACGATGACCGGGGCCAGCAGCGCCGATACGACGATGTAGTTCGCCGTGGTCGGCAGGCCCATGCCAAGGATCAGCGACAGGATCGCGGTCAGGAACAGGATCGCCAGCAGGTTGCCGCCCGACAGCACCTCGACCACATCGGCGAGCGCCGAGCCGACACCGGTCTGGCTGACCGCGCCGACGATGATGCCCGCCGTCGCCGTGGCGATGCCGATGCCGATCATGTTCCGCGCGCCCGAGATCAGACCATCGATCAGATCGCCGAAGCCGGCCCTGAAGGTCGCGCCCAGGCCGCTGTTGCCGTTGCGATCCTCGCCCCGGAACATCGCCATCAGCGGTCGCTGCGTCAGCAGGATGAAGATCATGAAGGCCGTGGCCCAGAAGGCCGAGAGGCCCGGCGACAGCCGGTCGACCATCAGCGCCCAGACCAGCACCACCACCGGCAGGATGAAGTAGAGACCCGAGCGCACCGTCGGTCCCGGCAGCGGCAATTGCGTCACCGGGGCATTGGGGTCGTCGATCTCCAGCGGCTCCTCGCGCGCGCCGAGCCACAACAGGCCGATATAGACCGCCGTCAGCAGCGCAAAGACCACCCAGATCGCGGCATCGCCGAAGGCGGGGCGGATCCAGCCCATCAGGTAATAGGTCAGAAGCGACAGGATGCAGATGCCGGCAATGATGAAGGCGGTGGTCAGCAGCCGGCGCAGGATGGGCGGCGGCTCATAGGCACGCGGCAGACCCTTCATGCCGGCCTTCATCGCCTCGAGATGGACGATATAGACCAGCGCGATATAGCTGATCGAAGCCGGAACGACGGCGTGTTTCACCACGTCGAAATAGGGAATGCCGACGTATTCGACCATCAGGAAGGCCGCGGCACCCATCACCGGCGGCATGATCTGGCCGTTGACCGAGGAAGCCACCTCGACCGCGCCGGCCTTTTCGCTGGAGAAACCGACCTTCTTCATCAGCGGAATGGTGAAGGTGCCGGTGGTCACCACGTTGGCGATGGAGGACCCCGAGATCAGCCCGGTCATGGCCGAGCTGACGACGGCGGCCTTGGCCGGCCCGCCGCGCAGGTGGCCCATCAGGCTGAAGGCGACCTGGATGAAGTAGTTGCCGGCCCCGGCCTTGTCCAGCAGCGCGCCGAACAGCACGAACAGGAACACGAAGCTGGTCGAAACGCCAAGCGCGATGCCGAAGACGCCCTCGGTCGTGGTCCATTGGTGGTTCACCACTTCCGACAGGTTGTTGCCCTTATGCGCGATGATGTCGGGCATGTAGGGGCCAAGGAAGGTATAGGCGAGGAACAGCGTCGCCACGATCATCAGGGCCGGGCCGAGGCTGCGGCGCGTGGCCTCGAGAAGCAGCATCAGGCCGGCGACCGAGACCACGTAGTCGATCAGGATCGGCGCACCGACGCGGGTGCTGATCGCGGCATAGTTCAGGTAGATGTAGAGGGCACAGAAGGCCGAAACCAGCGCCAGCGCCCATTCCCAGGGCGGCACCCAGGTCTTGGGACTGCCCAGGAGGATGCAGCCGATGATGGCGGCGGCGACCACGGGGATCCACCAGCTGGGGATCCCGGCCTTGGCGCCGGACATGAAGAGGAAGGCCAAGAGCACCGGCACGCCGACAGCCAGCGCCAGCTGGAAGGGCGAACGCTCGGCGGGATAGGCCATGAAGGCCAGGAACAGCGCGAAGGCCAAATGGATCGAGCGGGTCTCGGTGCTGTCCAAGACCCCGAAGCCGAACATGAAGGGCAAAGGCGAGGCGATCCACAGCTGGAACAGCGACCAGCAGAGCGCGGTCACAAGGATGATCTTGCCGACCATGCCCGCCGGCGTGCGCGCCCCGGTATCGGACGAGGCGACAAGCTCGTCGAGTTCATCCTGCGACAGACCGCCCGCACCCGAGGCGTCCATCTCGACCGCGGCAGCTTCCCATTGCTCGTCATCGCGCTTGGGCTTCTGCGGGTCCGGGTTGTTGGTGTTGTGATCGCTCATCCCTGTCTTCCCTCGTCAGTCTCGTGCTGGTTGTGGAGACAAGGGGCCCGGCGTGAACCGGACCCCTGATAGTTCTGCGTGGATTACTGGATCCAGCCTTTCTCGCGATAGTACTTCTCGGCGCCCGGATGCAGCGGGGCGCTGTTGCCCTCGCTGACCATCTGCTCGGGCTCGAGATTGGCGAAGGCCGGGTGCAGGCCCTTGAAGCGGTCGAAATTGTCGAAGACCGCCTTCACCACCTCGTAAACCATGTCCTCGGGCACATCAGCCGAGGTCACGAAGGTCGCCTTGACGCCGAAGGTATTGGTGTCGGCATCGGTGCCGGCATACATGCCGCCCGGGATGACCGCCTTGGCGTAATAGGGGTTTTCCTCGACCAGCTTGTCGATCTCGGCGCCTTCGACCGGCACCAGGTTGGCCTCGACGGTCGAGGTCGCTTCCTGGATCGAGCCGTTCGGGTGGCCGACGGTGTAGATGATGGCGTCAACGGTGTTGTCCCCCAGCGCCGCCGACTGCTCGGCCGGCTTCAGCTGCGAGGCCAGCGAGAAATCACCCATCGTCCAGCCCTTGGCGGCCAGAACCACCTCCATCGTCGCCAGCTGGCCCGAACCCGGGTTGCCGACGTTGACGCGCTTGCCCTTCAGGTCGTCGAATGCGGCGATGTTGGCGTCCTTGCGGGCAACCACGGTGAAGGGCTCGGGATGGACCGAGAAGACCGAGCGCAGGCCCTCGAATTTCTTGTCGCCCTCGAACTCGGCCGAGCTGCCGTTATAGGCGTGATACTGGATGTCGGATTGCGCGACGCCCATGGTCATGTCGCCGGCCTTGATCGCGTTCACGTTGGCGACCGAGCCGCCGGTCGAAGGCGCGGTGCATTTGATCCCGGTCGTCGCCGTGTCGCGGTTCACCAGACGGCAGATCGACTGGCCGACGACATAGTAGACGCCGGTCTGGCCGCCCGTGCCGATGGTCATGAAACGCTCTTCCTGAGCCGAGGCGGTGCCTGCACAAAGTGCAAGCGCAGCGGTCAGGAAAACGGGTTTGAACATGGTCATAGGATGCTCCCTAATTGTACGATTTTGTCCCGCAGCTTCACATACGGGTTATTAACCACGGTAACGCAGTGATCTGGATTGGCAATCGGTAACAATACCTATCACGAATTTTCCTTGCCCGTCAGGCCATTGTACCCCGTATCTTGCGCAAATTCCGATTCGCGCCACCAGACCTCGCGCCACCAGACCTCGCGGGGCGCGGTCAGGGCAGCACTGCATCGATGGCGCGACCCAGCCGCTCGACCAGCTGATCCATCTCGGCCTCGGAGATGATGAAGGGCGGCGCCAGCAGCACATGGTCGCCCTGCCGCCCGTCGATGGTCCCGGACATGGGATAGCAGATCAGCCCCTCGGCAAAGGCGGCCTTCTTGATCTTGCCGGCGATCCCCAGCGCGGGATCGAACGGGGCTTTCGTCGCCCGGTCCTGGACCAGCTCGATGCCGCGAAAGAGGCCCCGCCCCCGGATATCGCCCACATGGGCGTGCTGGCCAAAGCGCGCCTCCAGCTTCTGTTGCAGCGCCTCGCCCTTCTGCCGCACCTGTGGCAACAGCCCGCGATCCAGAATGGCGCGGACCACGGCCAGCCCGGCGGCGGTGGCGACCGGGTGGCCGATATAGGTATGGCCGTGCTGGAAGAAGCCGCTGCCCTTGGCGATGGTGTCATAGATGGCCGAGGTGCAGAGCATCGCACCGATCGGCTGGTAGCCCGCCCCCAGCCCCTTGGCGATGCAGAGGATATCCGGCTCCACCCCGTCCTGCTCGCAGGCGAACAGCGTGCCAGTGCGGCCCATGCCGCACATCACCTCGTCGAGGATCAAGAGGATGCCGTACTCGTCGCAGATCTCGCGGATGCGGCGGAAATAGCCCGGCACCGGCGGCAGCGCCCCTGCGGTCGCGCCCACCACCGGCTCGGCCATGAAGGCCATGACGGTCTCGGGACCAAGCCGCTCGATCTCGTCCTTCAGCGCATTGGCGGCGCGCAACCCGTACTCCTCGGGACTCTCGGCCTCGGCCCGGTCGCGATAGTCGTAACAGGGCGCGATATGGCTCATGTCCAGCAGCAGCGGCCCGAATTGCTGGCGCCGCCATTCATTGCCACCCGCCGACAGGGCGCCGATGGTATTGCCGTGATAGCTTTGCTTGCGCGCGATCAGCCGCGAGCGCTGCAGCTCGCCCTTCTCGACCCAGTATTGCCGCGCCAGCTTGATCGCCGCCTCGGTCGCCTCGGACCCGCCCGAGACGAAATAGACCCGGTCCAGATCGCCCGGCGCATGGTCGATCAGCAGATCGGCCAGCGCCTCTGCCGGTTCGCTGGTCAGGAAGCCGGTATGGGCAAAGGCCAGCTTGTCCAGCTGATCCTTGATCGCCTGCGTGATCTCGGGATCGCCATGGCCAAGGCAACTGACGGCCGCCCCGCCCGAACCGTCGAGATAGCGTTTGCCCTCGGCATCGATCAGCCAGACGCCCTCGCCGCCGACGGCAACCGGGGGCTGGGACTTGGAATGGCGCGGAAAGACATGAGACATGGCCGGATCCTGCTGCTAGGCTTGTCCAAAAAGGATGCAATGATGGTTAAGGAATTCCAACCCCTTGGCGACAATGACTGGCCGGAATCGGTGGCCGACCTGAAGGGCGGCTTTGCCACCCGGCTGAACGTCTACCGCACCATGGCCCATCACCCGGCGCTGCTGGCGTCTTGGGCGCCGCTGCGCCAGCATGTGGTGCTGGACCGGGCGCTGACGGACCAGCAAAGCGAGGTGGTGATCCTGCGCACCGGGCATAACCTGCAGGCACCCTACGAATGGGCGCATCACGTCAGCCGTGGCCGCGCCGTGGGCATGGAGGACGCGCGCATCGCCGCGCTGACCGGCCCGCTCGAGGGGATCGGCGACGGCGACCGCATCCTTGCCCGGGCGGTGGACGAGTTGATGGAAAACGCGCGGCTTCTGCCCTCGACCCGTGCCGACCTGCTGGCGGCGGTGGGCAGTGAGGGCATGTTCGACCTGATGGCGACGGTCGGGTTTTACTCGGTGCTGGGCTTCATCGTGAACAGCTGTGAGACGCCGGTGGATGACGATGTAGCGGCGGAACTGGCCCGCCGCCCTGCCCCCTAATTACTTCCCCAGCACCTGCTTCATGAAGCCAAGCGAGGCCGACAGCCCGTCGGGCGCGATGCCGTGGCCGGTGCCCTTCATCACATGGGCATAGACCTCGAAGCCGGCGGCGTTCAGCGCCTCGCCGGCCAGACCCATATCGGCGAAGGGAACCATCGGGTCCTGATCGCCATGCATCAACAGGACCGGCGGCTTTGCCTTGGCCTCGGCGGCCAGCAGCTCCGGCTGCAACAGCCGCCCGGAACAGCCGATGATCCCGGCCACCGCCTCATCGCGGCGCGGCAGGACGTGCAGGGCCATCATCGTGCCCTGCGAGAAGCCGAAGATGACCATGCGGTCGGCACCCAGCCCCTCGTCCTTCAGCACCTTGTCGAGGAAGGCGTTCAGATCGGCGATCGACAGCGCCATCGAGGATTTCGCCTGCGCCTCGCTGGACCCGTCGAGCCAGGGGATCGGAAACCACTGGTAGCCCATCGGGTTGTTCAGGCAGGGCTCGGGCGCGTTCGGGGCATAGTAGGCGGTGCCGGGCAGATGCGGGGCCAGCGGGTCGGCCAGACCCAGAAGGTCCGCCCCGTCTGCGCCATAGCCATGCAGGAAAACCACCACCGCATCGGCCTTTTGCGGCCCGCGCCGCTGCGATTTCAACTCTCGAACCATGCTGTCCCCCGGGTGTCTAGCGGACGCCCTCGCGCCCTTTTGCCAACCGGTAATAGGCCCAGAGCCCGCGCGCCGCAACCGATCGCCAGGGCCGCCACGGCTCGGCCAGTTGCACCAGCGCGGCGGGCGCGGGGCGTTCCGGCAGGTCATACAAGACCTTCGCCGCCTCCTGCAGCGCCAGATCACCGGCGGCAAAGGCATCGGCGCGGCCAAGGGCGAATTTCAGGTAGATCTCGGCGGTCCATTGGCCGATGCCGGGAAGCGCGACCAGCGTCGCGATCACCTCGTCATCCGGCAGCGCGCGCAAGGCCGGCCAGTCGATCCCGGCCCCGGCAATGCCGCGCAGATAGCGGATCTTCGGCCGCGACAGACCGGCGCCCTGCAAGGCCGCGTCGTCGGCTGCGGCAATCGCCTCGGCCGAGGTCAAACCGGCCTCGGTCATCCGCCCGGCAATGGCGGCGGCGGCATGGGTGGAGATCTGCTGTCCGACAACAGCGTCGACAATCGCTGAAAACCCGTCGGCGCGGCGGCGCAGCGGCAATGGCCCCAGCTCCGGCAGCACCCGCGCCCAGACCGGGCAGACCTGCGCCAGATAGGCCGATCCCTCGGCCAAGTCCTCGGCACTCTCGATCAGCCTCATTCCATCTCGGCAAAGCGCCCGGCGCGCCCGCCCTTGCGGCGCGGCGTGGTGCGGGCGGCGGTTGCGCCCTCGACCAGCACCTTGACCATCGGATGCCCCGCCTCGCCCGCCGCCTGTGCCTTGGGCGCATGGGTTTCGAGCAACAGGCGCGCGGCATCCGCGGCATCGACGCCCTCGGGCAGCGACAGCGCCCAATCGACGAAGATCGACCGGCATTCCTCGGGGGTGATGCCCTCGATGCGGAAGCTTTCGAAGATCAGCCGCTTGGGGTCGGCAAGCTCAAGGGTGAGAGGGGTGGGGCTCAAAGGTTCAGAAGTCATCGGAAGCCGCATCCAATTTCAGCCGGGTTTCCCAGGCCATCGAGATATGGTTGCGCAGCGCCTTGTCCGCCGCCTGCGCATCGCCCGCGCCGATCGCGTCGACAATCGCCTGATGCTCGTCCAGCGCCACCGAGCCGCGCCCTTCGGCGGCCAGCGAGGTGCGCGCCATCAAGGCCATGCTGCGATGAACCAGGTCCAGCTGCTGCACGAGATAGCGGTTATGCGAGGCCAGATGGATCTGGTGATGAAAGCGCCGGTTCGTGCGGGCCAGCACGCGGGGGTTGTCGAGGCTTTTGCGATCCTCTGCGACCATCTGGCTCATCACCCGCACCTCTTCGGGTGTGGCATGACGGGCGGCAAGCCGTGCCGCCAGTGCCTCCAGCTCGGCGCGCACGGTGTAAAGTTCGGCCAACTGGTTGTGATCCAGCGTCGAGACGATCAGGCTGCGCCCGTCGCGGGTCAGCATGGCCTGCGTTTCCAGCCGTTGCAGCGCCTCGCGGACGGGCGTGCGCGAGACGCCGAAGCGTTCGGCCAGTTCGGATTCGACCAGCCTGTCGCCGGGCTGGTAGACGCCGGCATCGATCGCCGACAGGATCATGGAATAAGCGTCCTTCATGCCCGGCACGTTCTGCCGCACCGGGCGCAATTGCAAGCACCCATCGCAGCCGCTATGCCAAGGCCATGGATTTCAAGGATGTCAGCGTCTGGATCTTCGATCTGGACAACACGCTTTACGACCCCTCGGCGGCGCTCTTCGCTCAGATCGAGCGGCGGATGACCGATTACGTCGTCCGGCAGCTGGGGGTCACAGCCGATCAGGCCGCGCGGCTGCGCGATGATTACTGGCGCCATCACGGTACCACGCTGGCCGGACTGATGGCCGAGCACGGGATCGAGCCGGGGCCCTATCTCGCCGATGTGCATGACATCGACATGTCGGTGCTCACGCCCGATCCGGCGCTGGCTGCGGCGATCCGCGCCCTGCCCGGCCGCAAGATCATCCACACCAATGCCGACAGCGCCTATGCAAACCGGGTGCTGGACCGGCGCGGGCTGAATATCTTCGACGCGATCTGGGGGGTCGAGGAGGTGGATTTCCACCCCAAGCCCGATGCCCGCGCCTATGCCCGGGTGATCGAGGCCGAGGCCATCGACCCGGCCCGCGCCGCTTTCTTCGAGGATGATCCGCGCAACCTGATCGTGCCGCATGACCTGGGAATGCGCACCGTGCTGGTCGGCATCGGCCGCCACGGGCCGGACGAGTTGACCACCGATCACGAACACGGGCCGCATGTGCAGCATCGCACCGATGATCTGGCGGCATTTCTGAGGGGGCTGGCATGAATAGCGGCGATCCGATCGACATCCTGATCTCGGGTGGCGGTCCCGCCGGGCTGATCGCGGCGGCGGCGTTCGGGGCACAGGGGCATCGGGTGCTCTGCGTCGATCCGGCCCCGCCGGTGACAGACGAGGCCGGGGCCGGCGCCGACCTGCGCAGCACCGCCTTCCTGCGCCCCTCGGTGGCCTTTCTGGACCGCATCGGCCTCTGGCCGCGCCTTGCCCCCCATGCCGCGCCCTTGGAGGTCATGCGCATCGTCGATGCCGGCGGGGCCGAGCCCAAGGCGCGGCTGGTCCGCGATTTCGATGCCGGCGATCTGGGCGACGGTCCCTTTGGCTGGAACCTGCCCAACTGGCTGATCCGGCGCGAGGTGATGGCGCAGCTGGCCGAATTGCCGAACGTGGAATTCCGCGCCGGCACGGGCACCGCCGGGCTGATCGCCCGCGACGATGCCGCCTTCGTCACCCTGACCGATGGCAGCCGATTGCGCGCCCGGCTGGTGGTCGCGGCAGATGGCAGGAACAGCCCGGTGCGGCAGGCGCTTGGCATCGGCGTCAGGACCTATCGCTATGGCCAGAAGGCGCTGGCCTTTGCCGTCACCCATGAATTTCCGCACCGAAACGTCTCGACCGAGGTGCATCGCAGCGGCGGTCCCTTCACGCTGGTTCCCCTGCCCGACCGCGATGGCAAACCCTGCTCGGCCGTGGTCTGGATGGAGCGCGGGCCCGAGATCGCCCGGCTGCAGGCCCTGCCCCTGCCCGAGTTTACCGAGGCGCTGAACGACCGGTCGGCGGGTATCCTTGGCAAGTTGACGCTGGTGACGCGGCTGACGACATGGCCGATCATCAGCCAGATCGCCGACCGCTTCAGCGCGCCGCGCGTGGCGCTGATCGCCGAGGCCGCACATGTGGTGCCGCCGATCGGCGCGCAGGGGCTGAACATGAGCCTCGCCGATCTGGCCGCGCTGGTCGATCTCAGCGCCGATGATCCCGGCAATGCCACGGCGCTGGCCGGTTATGGCCGCGCGCGCCGCGCGGAGGCGCAGGCGCGGCTGACCGGCATCGATGCGCTGAACCGGATCAGCATGGCCGAGGCCCGGCCATTGCGCGATCTGCGGGCCGCGGGCCTCGGCGCGCTGCACGCGATCAGCCCGCTGCGCCGGCTGTTGATGCGTGCTGGCATGGGCGGGGACTGACCCCCGCCAGCCTGCCCCAGACGCTGCGACCGATGCGCGCAGGGGCTGCTCTCGTCTCCTCTTGTGCACCCTAGGGGTGTAAGTTGACGCAGCGGCAAGATTTCCCTCGCCGCTGTGTTTGAGAGATCGAAACGATGTCCACATGCATCCATCTATCCCGGCTTGCGGGTCTTGCCCTGCTGGCCGCCCCGGCGGCCTTCGCGCAGGATGTCAGCGACCTGGCCAAGGACCTGAGCAACCCGGTCGCCTCGCTGATCAGCGTTCCCTATCAGCTGAACTATGATTCCGGGATCGGGCCGGACGGGAATGGCACGCGCACCACGATGAACGTCCAGCCGGTCGTGCCGATTTCACTGGGCGAGGACTGGAACCTGATCTCGCGGACGATCATCCCCTTCGTCCATGTCAGCGACATCGTCCCGGGCGAGTCGCGCTCGGGCATGGGCGATTTAGTGCAGAGCTTTTTCTTCTCGCCGAAAGCACCGACCGAGGGCGGGCTGATCTGGGGCGCTGGTCCGGTCTTCCTGCTGCCGACCGCGACGGATGACCTGGGCGCCGACCAGTTTGCCGCCGGCGTGACCGGGGTGGTGCTGAAGCAAAGCGGACCCTGGTCCTACGGCGCGCTGGCCAATCACCTCTGGGATGTCGGCGGCGGCTCGGACGCGACCGATATCAGCGCGACCTTCTTCCAGCCCTTCGTCAGCTATTCGACCCCGGATGCGATGACCATCTCGTTCAATGCCGAGGCCACCTATGACTGGGTCCAGAACGAGGGTTCGCTGCCCTTGAACCTTGTTGCCACCAAGGTGGTGAAGGTGGGGCCGAACCTGCTGAGCGTCGGCGGCGGCATCCGCTATTGGGCGGACGCGCCGGAGAACGGCCCCGATGGCTGGGGTGCCCGCGCCGTGGTGACCTTCCTCTTCCCGCGCTGAGGCGGGGTTCTATCGGACCCGGGGCTTTTCGCCCTGGGTGATCAGCCGGGCAGAGTTCTGCCCGGTCATGAAGCTCCACACCCAGCTCAGCGCCACCGCCAACCGCGAGCGGGTGCCGATCAGGAAGTAGATATGGGCGATGCCCCAGGCCCACCAGGCCGGCCAGCCCCGCATCCTGAGCTTGCCATACTCGATCACCGCCGCGTTGCGCCCGATGGTGGCGAGGTTCCCCATCGAGCGGAAGCGGAACGGCCCCGGCAGCTTGCGGCCGGTCAGCCGGGCGCGGATCACCCTTGCAGCATAATTGCCCTGCTGCTTGGCCGCCGGTGCCACGCCCGGCACCATCTGTCCCTCGCATTCGACATGGGCGGTATCGCCCAGCACGAAGATCTCGGGCTGGTCCGGCACGGTCAGCTCGGGCGTGACCATCACCCGCCCGGCCCGGTCGGCCTCGGCACCCAGCCATTCGGCGGCGGGAGAGGCCTGCACCCCGGCGGCCCAGATGACCGTGCGGGTGGCGATGAAATCCTCGCCCAGCCTGATGCCCTCGGCGGAAATGTCGGTCACCGGCTTGCCGGTCAGCACCTCGACCCCGCCCTTTTCTTCCAGCGCCTCGGCGGCATAGGCCGACAGTTCGGGGCTGAAGGCACCGAGGATGCGCGGCCCGGCCTCGATCAGCAGGATGCGGGCATCGCGCGTGTCGATCTGGCGGAATTCCTCGGGCAACACGCGATGGGCCAGCTCGGCGATGATGCCGACCAGTTCCACCCCGGTCGGGCCGGCACCGATGACGGCGAAGGTCAGGTAGGCCGCGCGCTCGGCCGGGTCGCGGCTCATCTCGGCCCGCTCGAAGGCCAAGAGCAACCGGCGGCGGATGGTGGTGGCATCTTCCAGCGTCTTGAGACCGGGGGCGTGTTCGGCCCATTCGTCATGGCCGAAATAGGCGTGGCGCGCGCCGGTGGCGATGACCAGGATGTCGTAGGGCACCCGCCCGCCATCCTGCAGAAGCACCTGCCGCGTCTCCTTGTCGACGCCGGTCACCGTTGCCAGCAGCGTGGTCACGTCCTTCCGCCGCGCGAACAACCGCCGGATCGGCCAGGCCACGTCCGAGGTCGCCAGCAGCGTCGTCGCCACCTGGTAGAGCAGCGGCTGGAACAGGTGGTGGTTGCGCTGGTCGATCAGGGTGATCTCGCACCCCGCGCCCTTCAGCTCCTTGATCAGCTGCAGCCCGGCAAAACCCGCGCCGATCACGACGACCCGCCGGCCTTCGGTTTCCTGCTTCATCGTCAACCTCCTGCCACTCGTTCACCCTGCACTTGGGGACGGACATTCGTCAAATGAAGGAGAACGCGGCGTCAGAACTGGTTGCCGGAATGGTAAACGGCCCCGCATCGCTGCGGGGCCGTTTCCGTTTCGTCACCGATCAGGCGCTCAATGCGCGCGGTGGTGATCCCAGTCCGACTGCTTCGGCAGCTGCTCGAAGGTGTGCTCCGGCGGCGGCGACGGCAGGGTCCATTCCAGCGTGTCGGCGTGCTCGTTCCAGTAGTTCGCGACTCCGACCTTATTGCCGTAGAACAGCGTGTAGAAGACGATGCCGATGAACAGCAGGAACGAGGCGAAGGACAGGTAGGCGCCCATCGAGCTGATGTTGTTCCAGTAGGCGAATTCCACCGGGTAGTCGATGTAGCGGCGCGGCATGCCCTGGCGACCCAGGAAGTGCTGCGGGAAGAAGATCAGGTTCGACCCGATGAACATCATCCAGAAGTGCAGCTTGCCGGCCCATTCCGGGTACTGCCGGCCCGACATCTTGCCGATCCAGTAATAGACACCGGCGAAGATCCCGAAGACGGCCCCCAGCGACATCACGTAGTGGAAGTGCGCCACGACGTAATAGGTGTCGTGATAGACGCGGTCCAGCGGAGCCTGCGACAGCACCACGCCGGTCACGCCGCCGACGGTGAACAGGAACAGGAAGCCGAAGGCCCAGAGCATCGGCGTCTTGAACTCGACCGAGCCTCCCCACATCGTCGCGATCCACGAGAAGACCTTGATGCCCGTGGGCACGGCGATCGTCATGGTGGCCAGCATGAAGTAGCTCTGCTGGGTCAGCGACATGCCGACGGTGTACATGTGGTGCGCCCAGACAACGAAGCCCAGAACCCCGATGGCGGCCATGGCCAGAACCATCGGCAGGTAACCGAAGATCGGCTTCTTCGAGAAGGTCGCGATCACCTGGCTGATGATGCCGAAGCCCGGCAGGATGATGATGTAGACTTCCGGATGGCCGAAGAACCACAGGATGTGCTGGTAGAGGATCGGATCACCGCCACCCGAGGGATCGAAGAAGGTGGTGCCGAAATTGCGGTCCATCAGCAGCATGGTGATGGCGCCGGCCAGAACCGGCAGCGACAGAAGGATCAGCCAGGCGGTGATGAAGACCGACCAGGCGAACAGCGGCACCTTGAACAGGGTCATGCCGGGGGCACGCATGTTCAGGAAGGTGGTGATGATGTTGATCGCACCGAGGATCGAGCTGGCACCCGAGACGTGGACGGCGAAGATCGCGAGATCCATCGAGTAGCCGCCTTCGGTGGTCGAGAGCGGCGGGTAAAGCACCCAGCCCACGCCCGAACCCATCTGCTCGCTGCCACCCGGGGCCAGAAGCGAGGCGATGCCGAGGCAGACGCCGACGACATACATCCAGTAGCTGAGGTTGTTCAGCCGCGGGAAGCTCATGTCCGGGGCGCCCAGCTGCAACGGCATGAAATAGTTGCCGAAACCGCCGAAAAGCGCGGGAATGACGACGAAGAACATCATCAGGACGCCATGATAGGTGATCATGACGTTCCACAGATGGCCGTTCGGGGTGCAGACCTCTTCCGCCGCGGCGGCGATGAACCGCGCGCCTTCAAGGCACATGTACTGGACACCGGGATGCTGCAGCTCCATCCGCATGTAGACGGTGAAGCTGACCGAAATCAGACCCACCAGACCGGCGGTGAACAGATACAGGATGCCGATGTCCTTGTGATTGGTGGACATGAACCAGCGGGTAAAGAACCCGCGTTGGTCGTGATGGTCGTCGTGGCCATGTGCGGCTGCGTCTGCCATGCGCGATCTCCCTCGTAAGTCGTGCGGCCGGCGTTGAGGCCGGCAATATTGCGCGCCTTTGTAGACGAGGCCTTAGAACGCGGCAATGCGTCCTTTGGCCTAAAACGCAGCGCCCCCGCCAAAAAATGCGTTTTCAGCGGGGGCGCTCTGGATTTTCCGGGCGGCGGTTTGTCGCAGCCGCCTTGACTTGCCGTGCCGGCGAACGGGTCGGACCGCGACCTTAGTTGGTAGCCGGCGCCTCGGCCGATTCGCCTTCGGCGGCGGGGGCGGCGGCGGCATCCGCGGCGGGGGCCGCTGCCCCGGCATCGGGCGAGACCGAAGCCAGGTAGGCGGCCACGTCGGCCTGGCCCTTGTTCAGCTTGAAGGTCATCTTGGTCTTGGCCGCCGGATCGTTGGTCTTGGCTTCCAGCCAGTCATTCGGGTTGGTGATGTAATGGGCCAGTTCTTCTTCGGTCCAGACGAGGTCCGGGTTCATCTCGGCCGCTTCCTTGATGCCGTCGCCATAGGCATAGCCTTCCTGACCGGCGACCTTGCGGCCGACGACGTTCCACAGGTTAGGTCCGACGCCGCCGCCCTTCACGATGTCGGTGCCCGAGGCATCCTGGATCATGTGGCAGGCCTTGCACTTGCGAAATTCCTTTTCGCCGGTGGCCACGTCCTGCGCCAAGGCCGGGCTGACAAGGGCCAGGGTGGCCACGGCGCTGATGATGATCTGTTTCATTGCAACTCCTCAACTGCAAGAATTGGTTCTCCCGGCCAGTTATAGGTCTGCAAACGCCCGGCTGCCAATGGTCGGTTAGTCGCAATTGCGCGACCAGCCGACCCGCATCGCGACTGCGGACGAAAAAGAGCCGGCGTCGTTAACAATTGCGTAGCCAGCTGCTTCAAACACGACTCTCGCGGTCTGGCACACGCAGGAGTATAACGATCTCGTCTTCGGACAAGGACGGCTGGCCAAAGGCCCGACAGCACATTCTCCTCCTCGGCAGGCGCATCGGCGACCTGCTTGCGCTGATCGGGCCGGATGCTCACACGAACGGGATCAACCGGGCCCTCCCTGGCGGAAAACCCGTTCGATCCGGCGGCCGCGCTTGACCGGGACTGGAGAGGATGGCGGGCCGCGCAATGCCTCGGGGGGGGCCGGTACCGCGCAACCGACTGGTTGCGCCGACGTGTCGCGATACCGCTATCCTCGACCAGCTCTTGCGGCTCCAGGGCCGGAACGGCGCTTGCGTGACGGGCGGGTTGCGGACTGTGCAAGTGCAGCAATTTCGTTGAAAGCCGGCGCGAAAAGCGCGATAATACTGTCTTTCAGCGTGTTTCACCCCCGTTCCGCCATGAACGTTTTGCAGGTCTTTGGCGCGAACCTGCGCCAGCTGACAGCCCTGCGCGGCCCGCAAACGCTGGTGGCCGGGCAGCTTGGCATTAGCCGCGTCCAGTTCCAGCGTTACCTGCGGTCTGAATCCTTCCCCAAACCCAACGTCTTGCAGCGCATCTGTCGCTTCTTCGGAGTCGATGCGCGCATCCTGACCGAGATCCTTGCCCCCGAGCAACTGGCGAGGCTGCAGAATGGCCGGGCAATTGCCGACGCGCCACTCCGGGGCGACCTGGGGATGCAGGAAGCCATGGCCTATGCCTGCCCCGATCAGGATTACTTCACGCCAAGCCGGGAATTGCCCGATGGCATCTACCAACGCTGGCGGGGAGCGAAATCGCGGCTGGATTGCGCCTATGTCAGCCTGATCCAGATCCGCACGCTGGAGCGGGCGCGGGTGGTGCGCAGTTTCGACATCCGTGGCGTCTGCGACAGCAAGGACCGCGTCACCGGCCGCCAGCGCGAGTATCGCGGGGTGCTGCTGCATTGCCAGGCGGGCTATGTCGGGCTCTATTTCCACAGCGAACCGGGGCGCCATGTCACCATGACCTTCCTCACGCCCTTTGAACTGAACTATCAGCCCGCCGCCGTGGGCTTCAGCTGCCTCGCCCGCAGCGCCATGCCCGATCATGCAAGGATCACCCGCAGCCTGCTTTTGCATGTCAGCAATGAGTGCAGCGCCCGCTTGCGCGCCGGCCGGCAGAGCGGGTTTGTCCCCTGGGACCAGGTGCCCAAGCAGGTGCTGCCGCTGATCGCGCCTCAGGACGAGAGGTTCTGATCCGCCTCGGCAAAGACTGCATCGAAACTGCGCCGCAGCGCCACGTCCAGATCGGCCATGCCCACCGGCAGCCCCAGGTCGACCAGGCTGGTGACACCATGGCCGCTGATGCCGCAAGGGACGATGCCGCCGTAATGGCTGAGATCGGGTTCGACATTGATGGCGATGCCGTGAAAGCTGACCCAGCGGCGCAGCTTGACGCCGATGGCGGCGATCTTGTCCTCGCGCGGGCTGCCGTCGAATAGCGGCACCTTGTCGGGCCGGGCGACCCAGACGCCGACGCGGCCCTCGCGGATCTCGCCCTTGAGCCCGAACTCGGCCAGCGCGGCGATGACCCAGTTTTCCAGCCGCTGCACGAAGGCCCGCACATCCCGCCCGCGCCGGTTCAGGTCGAGCATGACATAGACCACCCGCTGGCCCGGCCCGTGATAGGTATATTGCCCGCCCCGCCCGACCGCGTGCACCGGAAAGCGCGCCTGCAGCAGGTCCTCGGCCTTGGCACTGGTGCCGGCGGTGTAGAGCGGCGGATGCTCGACCAGCCAGACCAGCTCGTCAGCCTCGCCCGCATGGATCGCGGCGACGCGGGCCTCCATGACGGCCAGCGCCTCGTCGTAATCGGTCAGACCGGGGGTTGTGAGCCATTCCACCATGGCGTGGATGTGGCATCGGGTGGCGGCGGGTGCAAGATGCCCCGTCAGTCGTGATAGGCCCGCTGCGGCCCCGGCCCGCCCGCTGCGGCGGCATCATCGGGATTGTAGAGGTGACAGTTCTCCAGCGACAGGCAGCCGCAGCCGATGCAGCCATCCAGCCGCGCGCGAAGCCGCTGCAGGTCGGCGATGCGCCGGTCGATCTCTTGGCCGAACGCGGTTGAAATGCGTTGCCAGTCGGCTTTGCTCAGCGCCTTGTGCGGCGGCAGATGCGCCAGATGCTCGGCGATCTCTGCCAGCGGAAACCCCAGGCGCTGCGCCGCGATGACGAAGGAGATGCGCCGGATATCGCTGCGGGCATAGCGGCGATGCCCGCCCTCGTTGCGCAAGGGCGCGAGGATGCCGTGGGTCTCGTAGAAGCGGATCGCGGAGACCGCGAGCCCGGTCCGCGCCGCCAGATCGCCGATGGTCAGCCCCTGTTGCGGCAAGGCGGCCATGATTTCCTCTTGATCTAAAGTTCACTTGAGAAATTACAAACGAATCGGGCGTCCTGTCCAGCCCTTCGACCCAGACCCTTGCCACAGGAGAAAACCATGACCCGGCTTGAACATGTGAATGTCACCGTCGCCGATCCCGATGCCACGGCGCAGATCCTGTGCCAACTCTTCGGTTGGCATATCCGCTGGTCCGGCGCCGCGATGGAGACCGGCCGCAGCGTTCATGTCGGCAGCGATGACAGCTATGTCGCGCTGTTTTCCCATGGCGGCGATCAGGCCCCGGCCATCGACAGCTATCGCACCCGGGCCGGGCTGAACCATATCGCCGTCGTCACCGACGATCTCGAGGGAACCGAGCAGCGCATCATCGCCGCGGGCTACCGGCCCGGCGCGCATCAGGACTACGAACCCGGTCGCCGCTTCTATTTCACCGAAGAGAACGGGGTGGAGATCGAGGTGGTCAGCTATGTCTGAGATCAGCGAAGCGCGGGGCGTCGGGCGCAGGTCCCTGCCTGTCTTCGGCGGGTTGGCTGCCGGTCTCATCCACCTCGCAACCCTACGCCGGCGCGCCGCGCCGATCCCCGAAAGCGATCATATGCGGCGTGATGTCGGCTTGTCGCCGGTGACCCACAAAGCCCCGGATCTGTGGCGTGACAGGCCGCATGGTTGGTAGGTCGTTCCGCTGGCGGGGGAAGCGCAGCGGAGGGTCGGCGGCCCGCCGTGGATGGCCGCTGCGGCAGATCGTCGATGTACTTTATGGGGCAAAGCGCATCGAACGGCTGTTCGGCGCGGATGGTCACCCAAGCGGCCAGCCGCCGGAACGGCAGGCCGCTGACCCGGCGGCGCGATGCGCCTTGATTCCGGGTCGGGGATATGACCCAGAATTTAGTAGCCACAAAGAGAATATGCAGGCAGCTTACTGAGCCTCTAGTCCTATACACATTTGCCCCGCATTCCTCATGTTCACGTCACGTCGACAAGCCCCGATGTCTCCGGCAGAAAGGCAGTCAGTCAACGCACGCGCCGCATTGATAGCTTGCACGGCTTCATCGATATTTTCTTGCGTGTAATGATGGGCGGATAGCTTTGTACATGCGTCGATTTGGGCGGACAGGACAGTTGCTTCAATGGCCCGCATATCGTTGTTGTGTTGCCGCCACGTCGTGTAAATCGAAAGACAAAGAGCCAGTATTGAAATAGATACTGCAATCTTTTCCGCGGTGGTCGTCATTTCTCCCTCCCGTTTGAAGAAAATTAGCCTACCACGAAAATAGTCTTGTAGGGTCTGCCTCGCATCCCAAGTGCAGCAGGCTTCAAACCGCGGGCACACCAGTACAGGTGCAAACCTTCCAAGAACAGAAAAGCCCGGGGCAAACACCCCGGGCCTTCTCATTTCACCTGACGCGAAATCAGTTCCGCGCCTTATCGACCATCTTGCCCTTCGAGATCCAGGGCATCATCTCGCGCAGCTTGGCGCCGACCTGTTCGATCTGGTGCTCGTCATTGATCCGGCGGGTGGCCTTGAAGGAGGGCTGGCCGACGGCGTTTTCCTGCATGAAGTCGCGGACGAACTTGCCGGTCTGGATGTCGCGTAGCACCGCCTTCATCCGGGCCTTGGTCTCGTCGTAAGGCAGGATGCGCGGGCCGCTGACATATTCGCCATACTCGGCGGTGTTGCTGATCGAGTAGTTCATGTTGGCGATGCCGCCTTCATAGATCAGGTCGACGATCAGCTTCACCTCGTGGAGGCATTCGAAATAGGCCATTTCCGGCTCGTAGCCGGCTTCGACCAGCGTCTCGAAGCCCATGCGGATCAGTTCGACCAGACCGCCGCAAAGAACTGCCTGCTCGCCGAAGAGGTCGGTCTCGCATTCCTCGCGGAAATTGGTCTCGATGATGCCCGAGCGGCCGCCGCCGATGGCCGAGCAATAGGAAAGGCCGATATCCATGGCCTTGCCAGAGGCGTCCTGATGAACGGCCACCAGGCAGGGCACGCCGCCGCCTTTGACATATTCGCCGCGGACGGTGTGGCCGGGGCCCTTGGGCGCCATCATGATGACATCGACGCCGGGCTTCGGCTCGATCAGGCCGAAATGCACGTTCAGGCCATGGGCGAAGGCGATCGCCGCGCCTTCGCGCAGGTTGTCATGGACGTATTTCTTGTAGGTCTCGGCCTGCAACTCGTCCGGCATGGTGAACATGATCAGGTCGGCCCATTTGGCCGCCTCGGCGATCTCCATGACCTTCAGGCCCTCGGCTTCGGCCTTCGCCGCCGAGGCGCTGCCCGGACGCAGGGCGACGACGACATTCTTGGCGCCCGAATCGCGCAGGTTCAGCGCATGGGCGTGGCCTTGGCTGCCGTAGCCCAGAATGGCGACCTTCTTGTCCTTGATGAGGTTCACATCGCAATCGCGATCATAATAGACACGCATGTCGTGGTCCTTTGTTAACCGATGTGGGGTTTCTACGCCCAAGCCTCGCCCTTGTCCTGTTCATTCATCACGAATCTTGCCATGATTTCGAAAAAATCATGCTCACCAGATGAACAGATCGAAAAAATCATGCCGGACACCACCGACCGCCGAATTCTGCGCCACCTGATGGCCGATCCCGATGCCCCCGCCACTGAGCTGGCCGAGCGCGCCGGGCTGACCACGGCAAGCCTGTGGCGGCGGCTGGAAAAGCTGCGGGCCCAAGGGGTGCTGAAAGCCATCGAGCAGAGCATCGACTGGCGCGCCCTTGGCTGGGAGGTCGAGGTCTCGCTGCGCTTCACCCTCGACAAGACCGACCCGCGCGCCTTCGACGAATTCATCGCCGCCGCCCGCAAGGTGCCCGAGGTGACCGAGATCCAGACCTTTCTGGGCAGCGTCGATCTGCGCCTTTCGGTCATCGCGCGCGATATGTCGCATTGGCAGCGCATCTATCGCGACAGCATCCTGACCCTGCCCCATGTCAGCGACAGTGACGCGCTGATGCTGGTCTCGACCATCAAGAACAGCACCGAGGTAGCGCTGTGACCGACATCGATGCCACCGATCAGGCGATCCTGCGGCTGCTCTCGCGCGATGCCACGCTGAGCGCGGCCTCCATCGGGCGCAGCCTCGGGCTGACCCAGCCCGCCACATGGCGGCGGATCAAGCGGCTGACCGATGCCGGCGTGCTGGCCGGGCGGCGGGTGGTGCTGGACAACGCCGCGCTGGGGTTCGGGGTGACGGTGTTCCTGGGCATCAGGCTCGCCACCAAGGGCCGCACCTCGCTGGAAGATTTCGAGCGCGCGGTGACGGCGATCCCCGAGGTTCAGGTGGTCCAGCACGTGCTGGGCCAGTTCGACTACCGCCTGCGAATCACCGCCCGCGACATTTCCGATTTCGAGCGCATCCTGCGCCGCCGGATCATGACCCTGCCCGGCGTCGGTCAGGTCGAGGCCAATGTGATGCTGTCCGAGGAACGCCGGCCGGGACCGCTGGGGGCCGCGCCGTGACCCTTGTTCGCCGCTTCAGGAGTTAATGCCATGCCTGCCCGCCGCCTCTGGCCCACCCTGCGCAACCTGATCCTTGCGCTGCTGAATGCCACGCTGATCCTTGTGGCCCTTTGCCTCTGGCTCGCATGGCGGCTGACCAGCGAGGTCCATGCCGTCACCGCCGATGTGGCCGGGGAGCTGGCGCAGAACCTTGCCCCGGTGCAGCCGCTCAGGGACGAGGTGGCGGCGCTGACCGGCGAGGTGGCCGGCCTGCGCGGCGATCTGGCGGCAATGCGCGAGGGGGCCGAAATGCCCGAGGCGGTGGAACGATTGGGCGTGGCGGCGGAGGGGTTGCAGGCGCGTCTGGCAGGGCTGACCGAGACGACGGAGGCGGTGACCGCCGATCCGGGCCTGCTGATCGACCGCGCCGTTGCCGCAGCAGCCGGGAAACTGGGCGACGAGGCGCAGGAATTGATCGGCTGCCGGGCAGCGGCAGCGGCCAAGGACGGCTGATACGGCGCTGATCCTTAGGAACCGTTGCGCTTTGCCGCGCGACCCGGCAGAAATCGCCCCATGCCATATGCGTGGACCAACAGGAACGAGGGCGGGGCCGAGCTGGTGCTGTGGCCCTTCCGCTCCTTGCCGCGCAAGGGGTTTGTCTGGTTCATCGGCGTGACTGTCGTGCTGCTGACCGTGCCACTGGCGGCGGTCCTGGGCACGGCGGTGCTCTGGGGGCTTCTGCCCTTCATGGCGCTGGCAGTGGGCGGCATCTGGTGGGGGCTGCAGCGCAGCTATCGCAGCGGCGAGACGCGTGAGGTGCTGCGCATGGACCGCCAGCGGCTCAGCATCCATCGCAGCGATCCGGGTCGCGCGGCGCGGGATTGGGAAACGAATACCTATTGGGCGCGCCCGGTGCTGCGCAAAGGCCCGGTCGAGGATTACCTGACCGTCACCGACGGCCAGCGCGAGATCGAACTGGGGGCCTTCCTGACGCCCGAGGAACGGCGGGAACTTCACGGGGAATTGCTGCGCCGGCTGGCCGATCTGCGCTGACCCGGCAAAAGAAAACGGCGCCTGACCCAAGGCCAGACGCCGCATCTTCGTCGTGACGACCGGCCCGGTTCAGGCCAGCAGCTTTTCCTTGACCATCGGCCCGACCGCGCCGAAATCCATCTGCCCGGCATGGCGGGTGCGCAGTTCGGCCATCACCCGGCCCATGTCGCGCACGGAATCGGCACCCAGATCGGCGATCGCCTTCTGCACCGCCTCGGCCGATTCCTCGACCGACATCTGGCGCGGAAGATATTCCTGGATCACCTTGATCTCGTTATACTCTTTCTCGGCCAGTTCCATCCGGCAGCCCTCTTCATAGGCGCGGGCGGATTCCTGGCGTTGCTTGACCATCTTCGACAGGATGGCGATCAGGTCGGCATCGCTCAGCACCGCCTCGTCGCCGGCACCGGTGCGCGCGGCGATCTCGCGGTCCTTGATGGCCGCGCCGATCAGGCGCAGCGTCGACAGCCGCTCGCTGTCGCGGGCTTTCATCGCTTCCTTGGTCGCGGTCTGCAGTCGGACACGCAAATCCATTGTCTGATCCTTGCTCATGCTCCGCCCATCTGGCGGAAAGCCGGTCATTTAGGGATTCTGCCGCCGCAAATCAAGCCGCGCCGGCTTGACCCCGGCACCCGCCCCCCCTATTGACAGGCCGATTTCAAGACAGAGGTGCCGCGATGGCCGACAAACCCACAGCCTGCCTGGCGCTTGCCGACGGCACGGTGTTCTTTGGCCAGGGCTTCGGCGCGACCGGCGAGGTCGTGGCCGAACTGGTCTTCAACACCGCGATGACCGGCTATCAGGAGATCATGACCGATCCCTCCTATGCCAGCCAGATCGTCACCTTCACCTTCCCCCATATCGGCAATACCGGCGTCACGCCCGAGGATGACGAGGCACCCGAGCCGGTGGCCAGCGGCATCATCGTGAAATGGGACCCGACCGAGCCGTCGAACTGGCGCGCCACCAGCGACCTGGTTGAATGGATGGAACGCCGTGGCCGGATCGGCATGGGCGGCGTCGACACCCGCCGGCTGACCCGCGCGATCCGGTTGCAGGGCGCGCCGCATGTGGTGCTGGCCCATGATCCCGAGGGGAATTTCGACATTGCCGCGCTGGTCGCCCGCGCCCGTGACTGGAAGGGGCTGGTCGGCCTCGATCTGGCCAAGGATGTCAGCTGCGCCCAGAGCTACCGGTGGGATCAGGGCCTGTGGTCCTGGGAAAAGGGCTTTGACGAGGCCCCCGAGCGGCCGCAGGGCGAGAAACCCTTCCGCGTCGTGGCGCTGGATTACGGCGCCAAGCGCAACATCCTGCGCTCGCTGGCCTCGACCGGGGCCGAGGTGACAGTGCTGCCGGCGACGGCCACCGCCGAGGAAGTGCTGGCCCATGATCCCGAGGGGGTGTTCCTGTCGAACGGCCCCGGCGATCCGGCGGCGACCGGCGCCTATGCCGTGCCGATGATCCAGACGCTGCTGGCCCGCGACCTGCCGATCTTCGGCATCTGCCTTGGCCATCAGATGCTGGCGCTGGCCCTTGGCGCCAAGACCATCAAGATGAACCACGGACATCACGGCGCCAACCATCCGGTGAAGGATATCGAGACCGGCAAGGTCGAGATCACCTCGATGAACCACGGCTTCGCGGTCGACAGCCAGACCCTGCCCGCCGGCGTCAAGGAGACCCATGTCAGCCTGTTCGACGGCAGCAATTGCGGACTGCGCGTCGAGGACCGGCCGGTCTTCTCGGTGCAGTATCATCCCGAGGCGGCACCGGGTCCGCAGGACAGTTTCTACCTGTTCGAACGCTTCGCCGAGGCGATGGCGCAAAGGCGCGCGGGCTGAAAACGCTGCTTTAACAGCTTTTTAACGCCTGACATGCAAGCAATGGGTGAACCGCAGGGAGTCGCCCAATGCTGCCCATTGCTTCCGAGCCTGCCGAAGACCCCACCACCCCGATCACGGCTGCCGCCGCGCCGGATCGCGCTGACAATGTCCTGCCCCTGCCAGGGCCGGGCCTTCGCTCTGCCGCCCTCGCCCGTCATAAGGCATCGCGCGACGCCGCGCCCCCACCGCGCGAGTTGCGCCCCCTCGGCCAGATCCTTCTCGAAGACGGTGCGGTCAGTTCCGAGCTTCTGCTGCGGGCGGCGGTGTTGCGCCGGCGTCAGGATGCCCGGCTCGAGGACATCCTGCTGGCCCAGGGTTGGGTTACCGAAGACGCGCTGGCCCGGGCGCTGGCGCGGCAATGGCGCACCAATACCGTCGATCTGCAGGCCCAGCCCCCCGATCCGCGCCTGATCGACGAGCTGGGGGCCGAGTTCTGCATGACCCATGCCCTCGTCCCCTGGCGCCGCACCGCCGGGCTGACCTGGATCGCCACCGCGCGGCCCGAGGCTTTTGCCGAGGTATCGCACCGTTTCCCCGAGGGCTTTGGCAACCTGCGGATGCTGCTCTGCTCTGAAGTCGCCGCGCAGGAGGCGATCCTGCTCACTCGCCGCACGCAACTGATCCGCGCCGCCGAGGCAAGGGTGCCGGCCCCGGAAAGCTGCCGCCAGGCCAGCCAAGGCCGCGCCACCCGGATCGCGTTGGGGGCGCTGGCGATGCTGGCGCTTGGGCTGGTCTTCGCACCGGTGGCGATTCTCGCGGTGCTGGCGATCTGGGTGGTGGGCACGCTGGTCTGCGTGACCGTGCTGAAGGCGCTCTGCTTCGCCGCGACCCTTGCCGGAGAGCGGGCCGAGCGGCGGGCCAAGGCCGATCTGGCCGCGCTGAGCCGCACCCCGCCCGAGATGACCGGGCCGCTGCCGCTGATTTCCGTCATGGTGCCGATGTTCGCCGAAAGCGACATTGCCGAGCGGCTGGTCGGGCGGCTGGCGCGGCTGACCTATCCGCGCGAGTTGACCGATATCCTGCTGGTGATCGAGGAAGGCGACCGGATCACCCGCGACGCGCTGGCCATTGCCGGGCTGCCGCGCTGGATCCGCGTCGTCACCGTGCCCGATGGCCCGATCCGCACCAAGCCTCGGGCGCTGAACTATGCGCTGAACTTCTGCCGCGGTCAGATCATCGGGGTCTGGGATGCCGAGGACGCGCCCGAGCCCGAGCAGCTGCACAAGGTCGCCCGCCGCTTTCACTTCGCCCCGGATGACGTGGCCTGCCTGCAGGGGGCGCTGGATTTCTACAACCCCCGCACCAACTGGCTGGCGCGCTGTTTCACCGTCGAATATGCCGGCTGGTTCCGCGCCATCCTGCCCGGCGCGGCGCGGCTGGGGCTGGTCATTCCGCTTGGCGGCACCACGCTGTTCTGCCGGCGCGCCGCGCTGGAACAGGTCGGGGCCTGGGACGCGTGGAACGTCACCGAGGATGCCGATCTGGGCGTGCGCTTTGCCCGCCGCGGCTTGCGTACCGAGATGCTGGACACCACCACCGACGAAGAGGCCAATTGCCGCACGGTGCCCTGGGTCAAGCAGCGCTCGCGCTGGATCAAGGGCCATGCGCTGACCTGGGCCGTGCATATGCGCGATCCGCGCCGGCTACTGGCGGAACTGGGGGCGAAACGCTTCATCGCCTTCCAGGTGCAGTTCCTCGGATCGCTGTCGCAATACCTGCTGGCCCCGGTGCTGCTGAGCTTCTGGCTGATCGCCCTTGGCCTGCCGCATCCGCTGGCCGCGCCGCTCTCGGCGCTCTGGCCGGGTCATGCGGTCGCGGTGCTGGTCGCGCTGCTGCTATCGGCCGAGGCGGTCAACATCGCCATCGGCCTCTGGGCGGTGCGGGGACCCAAGCGCGGGCATCTGCGCCCCTGGGTGCCGACGCTGCATGTCTATCACCCGCTTGGCTGCCTTGCCGGGTGGAAGGCGATCTACGAGGCCGTCGTCAAGCCCTTCTACTGGGACAAGACCGTGCATGGCGTCTATGACGGGCCGCAGGACGCCGCCGAAGCCGAGGTCCCGCCGGTGGCGGCGATGCCGCAGAACCCCGCCGCGCATCTGCCGGGCACGGTGACGATCCCGGTGCTGGGCGTGCTCGAGGATGGCCGCGCTAGGCGGACCCCGCCGGCACCCGAGCTGCAGGACAAGCTGCGCGAGCTGCTGGTCGCCTCGAACAGCATCCTTGGGCAGGATTTTGCAGCGGACGCCGATGACGCGATCGGTGCGGCGCAGGACATGTCGGGGCCTGCCGCCACCCTGCGCCGCGATCGGTCAAGCGAATCGGCCGGGCGCGCGCCCGTTCCCGCACCCCTACCCCGCCATCTGCAGCTGTCCTTCTTGCGCCGCCGGCGCGGGGCCGCCTGATCCGGCACACCTTCCAATCCTGCGACTGCCACAACCCGGCGCGCGCCCGCGCCGGGTTCTCGCCATTCCAAAGCTGCCTTGTCAGCCCTCGACCTCGGCCGTCGGCAATTGCGCGGCGATGATCGCCTCGGCCTCGCGCCCCTGCCGCGCCAGCGTTTCGGCCAGCGCGTCCAGCGTCGCAGCCCCGGTTTCGCGCAGCAAGAGGTCCTGCCCGCCCGCGCCGATCTCCTCCATGTCGAGCGGTCGGTCGGTCAGCAGCCGTCCCGAGGCGTGCAGCCGCCAGAGGAAACGATGCGCCGACAGCAGCCTGTCGGCCTCGGCACCCGCGATCAGCCCGGCGCGCTTGCCGGCGCGGACCTGCGCCGCCACCCCGCGCGCGGGATCGCCGCTGCGCAGCGCAAAGGACTGCGCCAGCAGCTCGATATCCTGCAGATGGCCCGGCCCGATCTTCGCCTCCCAGGCCCCGTCCGGGGCCTTGGCGCGGAAGATGCGGCCGCGCATCTCGGCCAGGTCGGGCATCACCTGCGTCTCGCCGCCCCGGTCCTGCAGCACCTTATGGCGCAGCGCCTCGACCTGATCGGCCAGCGCCGCGCCATCCGGGCCGGCGGCAGCCACCGGACGGGCGCGGGTCAGGGCGAGGTGCTCCCAGGTCCAGGCCTCGGTCATCTGGTAATTCTCGAAGCTCTGCACCGAGGTCGCCACCGGCCCCTGCCGCCCCGAGGGGCGCAGCCGCATGTCGACCTCGTAAAGCCGCCCCTCGGCGGTCGGGGCGGAAACGGCGGTGATCATCGCCTGCGTGAGCCGCGCGTAATAGGGCCGGGTCGCCAAGGGGCGCGGCCCCTCGGACATCTCGGCCCCCTCGGCGTCATAGATGACGATCAGGTCAAGATCCGAGCCGGTGTTCAGCTGTCGCGCCCCCAGCGAGCCCATGCCCAACACCACCGCGCCGCGCCCCGGCGGCGGGCCGTGGCGGCGGGAAAATTCGTCGACGGTGACCGGGAACAGCGCGGCGATGGCGGCATCGGCCAGATCGGCATATTGCACCGCCGCCTCGTCGGCATCGATCAACCCCCGCAGCAGGTGCACGCCGACGCGGAAATGCCATTCATGCGCCCAACGCCGCGCCGTATCCAGCGCCTGTTCATAGCCGCCGCCCGGCGCGTCCAGCGCCGATTTCAGTGCCGCCGAAAGGCTCGCTTGCAGCCCCTCAGCCCGGGGCCAGGGCGCGAAGAAGCTGCCGCCCAATACCGCGTCCAGCACCGCCGGATGCCGCGACAGATAACTGGCCAGCCCCGGCGCGGTGCCGCAGATATCGACGATCAGCTCGATCAGCTGCGGATTGGCCTCGAACAGCGAGAACAGCTGCACCCCGGCGGGCAGGCCCGACAGGAAGGCGTCGAACCGCGCCAGCGCCTCGTCGGGATGCGAGGCGCGGGCCATGCGCGACAGCAGTTCGGGCTGGACCCGGCGAAAGATCGCCCGCGCCCGATCGGACCGCAGCGCCGGGTAATCCGCCCACCGGGCAATGATCGCCTTGGCCTCGTCCGAGAGATCGGGCAGCTTGCCGGCCTCGCCCGGCGCGAAGAAGCTTTCGGTCAACTCGTGCACCCGCTCCAGCCGGGCCTTCAGCCGCGCCGACCATGCGTCCACGTCAGCCTCGCCCATCATCTCGGCGATGATCTGCAGCCCCTCGTGATCCTTGGGCAGGCTGTGGGTCTGGGCGTCATGCACCATCTGGATGCGGTGCTCGATGTCGCGGTGCTGACGATAGTGATCGGTCAGCTCGGCGGCAACCTCGGGCGGGATCCAGCCCTTCGCGGCCAGCGCCGCCAGCCCGCCCACGGTGTCGCGGCGGCGCAGGTCGGGATCGCGGCCACCGGCGATCAGCTGGCGGGTCTGGGTGAAGAACTCGATCTCGCGGATGCCGCCCCGGCCCAGCTTCATGTTGTGCCCCGGCACCTCCAGTCGCCCGCCCAGACCCTTGTGGTCGCGGATGCGCAGGCGCATGTCATGGGCGTCCTGGATGGCGGCGAAATCCAGGTGCTTGCGCCAGACGAAGGGCCGCAGCTCCTCGAGGAACCGCTGCCCGGCCTTCAGGTCGCCCCCCGCCGGGCGCGCCTTGATATAGGCCGCGCGTTCCCATGTGCGGCCCTCGGCCTCGTAATAGGTCAGCGCCGCCGAGGCCGAGATGCAGACCGGCGTCACCGCCGCGTCGGGACGCAGCCGCAGGTCGGTGCGAAAGACATAGCCATGCTCGGTATTGTCCGACAGCGTCGCGGCCATCTTGCGGGTGGCGCGGATCAGCGCGGCGCGCGCCTCGTGCTGGTCGTCGGGATCATAAGCGTCATCGTCATAGAGGACGATCAGGTCGATGTCGGAGGAATAGTTCAGCTCGCCGGCGCCGCCCTTGCCCATCGCCAGCGCGAAGATGCCGGCGGCGTCCACCTCGCGGCCCTCGCGCGGGGCGGGCAGCTTGCCGCGCCGCGCCTCGGCGGCGACATGGACGCGCAGCGCCAGATCGACGGCCCGGTCGGCCAGGTCCGAGATCGCGCCGGTCACCTGTTCCAGCTGCCAGACCCCGCCCAGATCCGCCAGCGCGGTGAACAGCGCCACCCGCCGCTTGGCCTGACGCAGCGCCACGCCCAGGTCATCGGCATCCAGCGCCTCGAACCCCACGGTGACGGCGGCCACCGGGTCGTCGAGGTCCAGCGCGCCGGCCAGCCAGTCCCGCTCCTGCTCGATCAGCCCGGCGAGGTAGGGGCTGCAGCCCGCCGCGCCGGCGGCAAGGTCGACAACCGGGGCGGGCAGACCGGCCAGCGCCTCGCGCGCGGCCTCGGCACGGACCGAATCATGGGGAATGGGCGAATGGCTGATCGAGGCGGCAAAATCCATGCCCGCCACACTAGCCATCGCGGGAATCGCGTCAACGGCCCCCGGAGGACTGCGACAATGCTTGGCGCGTCCGGCAAAGGTTGGTAGGGTTCCGCCAATTGGCGCGATTATCAGGAGCGTCGGCGAGCGCCGGCGAGGTGCATGACGACTGACCTTTCCAGGCTTCTTGCGGCAGGCAGCTGATGCGCCATACCCTGCCCCATGCGCCGCAATTCTATGTGACGGCTCCGCAGCCCTGCCCCTATCTTCATGGGCGGGCCGAGCGAAAGCTGTTCACCGCGCTGCACGGGGAAAACGCCGCCGAGCTGAACAACGCGCTGTCGCGCCAGGGCTTCCGGCGGTCGCAGAACGTGCTCTATCGTCCCAGCTGCGAAAGCTGCACCGCCTGCATGTCGGCCCGTATCCGGGTCGCCGATTTCACCCCATCGCGGACCCAGCGCAAGCTGATCCGCCGGAATGCCGCGCTGCGGCGCCTGTCGACCAGTGCCTGGGCAACCGAGGAACAGTACGAGCTGTTCCGGCATTATCTCGACCATCGCCATGCCGATGGCGGCATGGCCGACATGGACATCTTCGAATTCGCCGCGATGATCGAGGAAACCCCGGTGAAAAGCCGGGTGATCGAGTATCGCGGCCCGCGCGCGCTTGGTGACGGGCAGAAGCCCGCAGCGCCAGCCGACAGCGCGCCTGCCGGGGGCAAGGCAGCCGAGGATCACCTGGCCGCCGTCTGCCTGACCGATGTGCTGGATGACGGGTTGAGCCTCGTCTACAGCTTCTATGACCCGGACCTGCGCGCGGCCAGCCTGGGCAGCCACATCATCCTCGATCACATCGAACTCGCCCGCTCGGCCGGGCTGCCCTATGTCTACCTGGGCTATTGGGTGCCGGGCAGCCGCAAGATGGACTACAAGGCGCGCTTCTCGGCGCTGGAAATCTACAAGGGCGGGGTCTGGCAGAATATCGGCGATCCCGAGAACCATAACAGCGAAACCCACCCGCTGTCGGTCGATCCGATCGTCGAGCAGGTGGCGCGGATTTCCCTGCCGCAACCTGAATGAAACTTGCGCCACAGGCGCGCTTCTGGAAATAAAATTACAAAAAACGCGATTTTCGCGTCATTTTCTCCGCGAATTGGCATTGACCCTTCCCGAGTGCCCCCCTAGTTTGCGGCAGCGCGGCGTAAATCCGCGCCTTATTTTTCATTACGGAGAGACGGACATGTCCCGAAGCATGACGGGTGCGAAAATGGTGATTGAAGCTCTGCGCGATCAGGGCGTCGACACCGTATTCGGCTATCCGGGGGGCGCCGTGCTACCCATTTATGACGAGATCTTCCAGCAGAACGACATCACCCATGTGCTGGTCCGCCACGAACAGGGCGCGGTCCACATGGCCGAGGGCTATGCCCGCTCGACCGGCAAGCCGGGTGTCGTGCTGGTGACCTCGGGCCCCGGGGCGACCAATGCGGTCACCGGGCTGACCGATGCGCTCTTGGATTCGATCCCGCTTGTCGTCATCTCGGGGCAGGTTCCGACCTTCCTCATTGGCACCGATGGCTTCCAGGAGGCCGATACCGTCGGTATCACCCGGCCCTGCACCAAGCATAACTGGCTGGTGAAGGACACGGCGCAGCTGAGCCAGACCATCCACAAGGCCTTCCACGTCGCCACCTCGGGCCGCCCCGGCCCGGTGCTGATCGACATTCCGAAGGACGTGCAATTCGCCGAGGCCGATTATGTCGGCCCGAAACAGGTCGAGCCGGGCGCGTACCAGCCTGCACGCAAGGGCGATCTGCAGGCCATCACCCGGCTGGTCGAGTTGATGGAACGGGCCGAGCGTCCGATCCTCTATACCGGTGGCGGCGTGATCAACTCCGGCACCGCGGCCAGCCAGCTTCTGCGCGAACTGGCCGATGCGACCGGCTTCCCGGTGACATCGACCCTGATGGGGCTGGGCGCCTACCCGGCCTCGGGCAAGAACTGGATCGGCATGCTGGGGATGCATGGCCTCTACGAGGCCAACCTGGCGATGCATGGCTGCGACCTGATGATCAACCTGGGCGCGCGCTTTGACGACCGCATCACCGGCCGCGTCGCCGATTTCAGCCCCGGCTCGGTCAAGGCCCATATCGACATCGATCCCTCGTCGATCAACAAGGTCATCCATGTCGATATTCCCATCGTCGGCGATGTCGGCCATGTGCTGGAAGACATGCTGAAAGTGTGGAAATCGCGAGGCCGCAAGGTGAACAGCGCGGCCTTGGGCAAGTGGTGGGAGAAGATCGAGGGCTGGCGGTCCAAGAACTGCCTCGCCTATCGCAATTCCGACAAGATCATCAAGCCGCAGCACGCGCTGGAACGGCTTGAGGCTCTGACCAAGGGGCGTGACCGCTATATCACCACCGAGGTCGGCCAGCACCAGATGTGGGCGGCGCAATACCTGCATTTCGACGAGCCGAACCGCTGGATGACCTCGGGCGGGCTGGGCACCATGGGCTATGGCCTGCCCGCCTCGATCGGGGTGCAGATGGCGCATCCCGAGGCGCTGGTCATCAACGTCGCGGGCGATGCCAGCTGGCTGATGAACATGCAGGAAATGAGCACGGCGGTGCAGTTCCGCCTGCCGGTGAAGCAGTTCATCCTGAACAACGAGCGTTTGGGCATGGTGCGGCAATGGCAGCAGCTGCTGCACGGCGAGCGTTACAGCCAGAGCTGGTCCGACAGCCTGCCCGATTTCGTCAAGCTGGCCGAAGCCTTTGGCTGCGCCGGCGCGGTGGTGCGCGATCCGGCCGATCTCGACGCGGCGATCCAGGCGATGCTGGATTACGACGGTCCCTATATCCTCGACGTGCTGGTCGAGAAGCATGAGAACGTCTTCCCGATGATCCCCTCGGGCCGCCCGCATGACGAGATGCTGCTGGGCGAGGCCGAAACCGCCGGCGCGATCCAGTCGGGCGGCGCGGTCCTGGTTTGACCGGTTGGCTGCGGGGGCCCTGCCCCCGCGCCCCCGGGATATTTGCTTGAAGAAGAAAGACCGAGCGATGAATGCACTGAAGATCCAGAAGGGCGCATCGAGCCATTCGGCCTATGATCTGCGCGACCCCAATGCCCAGGTCGAGGAAAGCCATACCCTCGCCGTGCTGGTCGAGAACGAGCCGGGCGTGCTGGCCCGCGTGATCGGGCTGTTTTCCGGCCGTGGCTACAACATCGACAGCCTGACCGTGGCCGAGGTCGATCATACCGGCCACCGCTCGCGCATCACCGTGGTGACGCGCGGCACCCCCGCCGTGATCGAGCAGATCAAGGCGCAGCTGGGCCGCATCGTGCCGGTGCACGAGGTCCATGACCTGACGGTCGAGGGACCCTCGGTCGAGCGCGAGCTGGGCCTCTTCAAGGTGGCCGGCAAGGGCGAGAAGCGGGTCGAGGCGCTGCGCATCGCCGAGATCTTCCGCGCCAACGTGGTCGATTCGACGCTGGAAAGTTTTGTCTTCGAGATGACCGGCACCCCGGCCAAGCTCGATGCCTTTGCCGAGCTGATGCAGCCGCTGGGTCTGGCGGATATCGCCCGGACCGGCGTGGCCGCGCTGGCCCGCGGGCTCTGAACGCAAACGGGGCGCGGCTGTCGCGCCCCGCCCCTTCCCGTCACCATGGATGATCGCGCTGTGCGGCCTAGCCGGCCCAGCCCGCGACGCGGCGCAGCCGGTCCGCCGGTGCTTCCTCGGCCTCGTAGTCCTGATCGACCCGCTTGCCGTTCGAGGTAACCAGCCGCAGCGGCGGCTCCTCGCGCGCGACATCGCGCAGCACATCGGGCAGACCGGGGAAATGCTGGGGGCCGATGATCGAGACGGCGCGGGCATGGCGCAGGTCGCCGATGGTCTCGAACTCCAGCGACACCAGATCACCGGCACAGGGCCATTCGCCCTGCCCGATCAGATGTTCCGGTCCCTGAAGATAGGCGAGCGCCCCATGGTCATCGCACCAGATGACGGCTTTCTGCCGCTCGGCGCTGCTCCAAACCACCACGCCAATCATCTGGCGCTCCTTCTTCCTGCGACTGCTGGCGCGCGACCGCGCCGCCGACTGTTTCCATCACGATTGATTGAACCATATGGGTCAGTTCGGCCTGAAGAAAGCGGAATCTGCGGCTGAATCCGCAGTTTCTGACCAATCCCGCATTGGGCCGCAGAAAAACCGCATGTGTGTCATTTCGGTCCCACAAGGGGACCGAAACCAGGGGATCAGCGGGCGCGGCCGCTGGTGTAATCGGCCACGGCGCGATCGACCTGCGCGATGCGAGCGGCGCGCGAGGGGTGCGAGCCGAGGATGCGGTCACCCGGATCGGGGATGCGCTCGAAGAAGCGGGCGCCGTGGCGCGGGTCATAGCCGGCGTTCAGCGTGATCAGCGCGCCCATGTAATCGGCCTGCAGCTCCCATTCCTTCGAGAAGGTGCGGGACGAGATCGAGGCGCCGATCTGCTGCGCGGTGCGCACCACCTCGGCATTGCCGCCGGTATAGGTGCCCAGGATGCTGCCCAGCACCGCCCCTGCCTGCGCGGCGCGGTTCTTCTGGTCCAGGTGGCCGAGGATGTGGTGGCTGGCCTCGTGGCCGACGACGAAGGCCAGCTCGTCTGCGTTGCGGGCCGAGGCGATCAGCGCCAGCGTGAAGCCGATGATCGGGCGGCCGGTCGAATCGACGGTCTGGAAGGCATTCGGCTCCAGCCCGGCGCGGTCATCGACGACGAACTGGAAATCGCAATTGATCGGCTGGCTGCGGCGCTGCAGGCATTCGCGCTCGACCGCAGGTTCCATCTTGCGCATGACGGTGACGAAAGACCGCGCCGCCGCCGAAGCCGTGTTCGGATGATCGGCCGAGGGCGAGGGGGTGATCGGCGCGCTGTCACTGGCCGGCGGCATCACCACGCCGCCCGGAACCGGCGCGCAGGAGGCCAGTCCCAAGGCAGCCCCCAGCGACAGGCCTGTCAATTTCGCGATCTGCATTTCACTGCCCTCATGCATCGGTCAGCCGTCTCGGCGGCTTTCCGCTGACTTTACCCTCTGCGGACGGGCGCGCAAACCCCCCGGTTGCATCTTATCGACCTGTTCACGCAGCCGTTCACGCGATTGTCGGCCCCGAGGTTGCGCCGATCCGCAGAACCGGATCAGATGGCCGGCAGCAGCGGGCTGCCCGACCCCCTGCCCCAGCCAAGGCCAGCGAAGGAAGGAATCACCTGAATGTTCACCATCGAGCATGATTTCGATGCCACCGTCATCACCCTGATCGACGAGGCCGATGCCGGGACGCGCCCGCTGAACGAGGACGTGGTGATCCTGACCTTCGACGACCGGGTGGTGGTCGAACAGATGACACCCGAGGGCAACGAGGTGGCTCGGATCACCTTCACGCTGGAACAGCTTGAGGAATTGCGGGCGGCGCTGGACCTGCCCGAGGGCAATTACCGGCTGAGCCGCGGGGATTAATCCAGCCGGAACTGCTTGTCGCGGCCGGTGGCGCCGCGGATCAGCACCAGCCGGGTCTTGGCCACGCCAAGCGCCTTGGCCAGAAGCTTCTGCACCTCGGCATTGGCGCGCCCGCCCTCGGGCACGGTGGTCACCAGCACCCGCACCCGCCCGTCCTCGTCCGAGAGCACGGCATTCTTCGCGGCGCGCGGGGTGACGCGCACCGCGATCACCGCGCCGGGAACGGCCAGATGGCTGAGATTGCTCATGCGCCAAGGGTGCAGCGGCGGGGCGCGCGCCCGCAACCCCTGTTCAACCCCCACGGCGCAGCCTACATCACTGCCGAAGTCACGAGGAGAGCCGCATGGACCATCGCAACGACGCCGCATTGGAGTTTCTGGCCCATCGCCGGTCCTATCCGCCCAAGCTTTTGCGCGACCCCGGCCCCGACCGCGCCGAGATCGAGCGCCTGCTGACGCTGGCCGCACGGGTGCCCGATCATGGCAAGCTGGAACCCTGGCGCTTCCTGGTGATCGAGCGCGCGGCGCTGGATCACCTGGCACCGCTGGTGCGGCAGGAGGCGCTGGCCGCCGGGCAGGATGCCGCCGGGGCCGAGAAGGCTGCCGCCGCCTTTGCCTCGCCGGTCATCGTCGCGGTGATCTCAACCCCGGTGGAAAGCCCGAAAGTGCCGGGTTGGGAACAGTTCCTGTCGGCAGGCGCGGTCTGCCTTGGACTGGTGAACGCGGCGCTGGCCTCGGGCTGGGGGGCGGCCTGGCTGACCGGGCTGGCGGCGCTGAACCCCGGATTCGGCCGCGCCCATCTGGGACTGCAGGAGGGCGAGAAGATCGTCGGGCTGGTGCATCTGGGCACGCGCGGCGAGACCCCGCCCGAGCGTCCGCGCCCCGATATCGCGGCCAAGACCAGCTATCTCACCGCAGGCGGCGAGGCATGACCTTCACGCGCGCGCTGGCCCTCGGTTGGGCCGACCTGTTCCGTCCGCGCATCCTGTCGCTGCTCTTGACCGGGATCGGGCTGACGATTCTGTTGTTCGTGGCGCTGCAGGCCGGGGTCTTTGCGCTGGTGCGTATCTTTACCCCCGGCAGCTTCACCCTGCCCTGGATCGGCACGGTGATCGATGTCGGCAATGCGCTGTCGTGGTCGTCTCTGGCGCTGTTCCCGCTGATGGGCTTCTTCCTGATGGCCCCGGTCGCCGCCGCCTTCTCGGGGCTGTTCGCCGAGCAGGTCTCGGATCGGGTGGAGATGATCCATTACCCGAATGATCGCGGGCAAGGCGTTGATTTTCTGGATGGTCTTCTGGAATCGCTCGGCGTGATGGCGGCGGTTCTGGGAGTCGCGGTCCTGTCGCTGATCGCCACGCCCTTCCTTGGCCCCTTCGCGCCCATTCTGTTCTATGCCGCGAACGGCTGGCTGCTGGGGCGCGAATTCTTCCAGATGGCCGCACGCCGGCATCTGCAGGCGCCGCAGGCCAATGCGCTGAGGGGCGCGCGGAGCGGCCAGATCACCCTGACCGGGATCGCCATCGCGGTGCTGTTGACGGTGCCGGTGCTGAACATCGCCGTGCCGGTGCTGGCCTCGGCGGTGTTCACCCACCTCTTTCACCTCATACGCCGGTCAGCCGGCCCCAGGCTTCCAGATCCTCGCGGGTGATCACCCCGCCGAGGATGATATAGGCGCAGATCCCCCAGAGCACCGCCGAGATCAGCGTGGACCACAGCATCTTGCGCTTCAGCCGGGGATTGTCGGGCGCACCTGCGGGCGTGCCCGGCACCACCTCGCCCGCCTCGGCCTGGCTGCGCTGGCCGATGGGCAACAGGATGAACAGCACCAGGAACCAGATCACCGCGTAAAGGACGATGCCGCCGGTCAGGTTCATCAGACTTGCTCCAGCTCGATCAGGGTGCCGTTGAAGTCCTTGGGATGCAGGAACAGCACCGGCTTGCCATGGGCACCGATCTTCGGCTCGCCCGTGCCAAGGACGCGCGCGCCCTCGGATTTCAGCTTGTCGCGGGCGGCGATGATGTCCTCGACCTCGAAGCACATGTGATGGATGCCGCCCGAGGGGTTCTTGTCCAGGAAGCCCTGGATCGGGCTGTTCTCGCCCAGGGGATAAAGCAGCTCGATCTTGGTGTTCGGCAACTCGATGAAGACCACGGTGACGCCGTGATCGGGCTCGTCCTGCGGCGCGCCGACCTTTGCGCCAAGGGTGTTCTGGTATTGCGCCGAGGCGGCCTCGAGGTCGGGCACGGCAATGGCGACGTGGTTCAGGCGTCCGATCATGGGGGTCTCCGCAGGGCCAGGGGCTTTGCGCGTGGTTCTAGGACGGCTGGCCCCGGAGGGAAAGGGAAACAAGGCCGCGGTTAACCTGATCTTAGCGATTAGGACTTTAGGTGGAGCAATGGGAGAATCGCAACGAGGACAAGGTGATGCTGACAGAAGTTGGAAAGGAAACACCGGGACAGGGCCTGCCGCAGTGGAAAATCGACCTGCCGAACCGCCCGCTGACCGGCCTGACGGTGCTGGTGGTCGAGGATTCGCGCTTTGCCAGCGAGGCTGTGCGCCTTCTGTGCCTGCGCTCTGGCGCGAGGATCCGGCGGGCTGATTGCCTGCGCTCGGCCGCCCGGCACCTGCAGACCTACCGCCCCTCGGTGGTGATCGTCGACCTGGGTCTGCCCGACGGCAATGGTGCCGACCTGATCCGGCGCATGGTGGTGGCGCATCCGCGCGTGCCGGTGATTCTCGGCATGTCGGGCGATCCGGACAACGAACAGGCGGCGATGGAGGCGGGTGCCAACGGCTTCCTGGCCAAGCCCGTCGAAAGCCTTGCCGCCTTCCAGCAGATGGTGCTGCGCCACCTGCCCGCCGCCGTGCGGCTCGGCGGTCCGCGCCTGCTGACCGATGACGTGATCGCGCCCGATGCCACGGCGCTGCGCGACGATCTGCTGCATATCGTCGAGGTGATGGCCGCGGCCGAGAATACTGGCGCGGTGGATTACATCGCCGGCTTCCTTGCCGGGCTGGGCCGCTCGGCCCATGACACGGCGCTGGAAGATGCGGCCAACCTGCTGGCACGCGACCATGCCGATGGACGGTCCCTGGCGGCGGACCTGACCCGGATCAGCGGGCTGGTCTACGAGCGGCTGGCGGCGGCAAAGGGGATCTGAGGCGCCGCACAGCGCCGCGCCCTGCCGCCCTACCCGTCCACCCGCCCCGGCAGCGCCGCCGCGGTCAGCGCGTTCAGGCTGGCGCGCTGCTGGCCATCCGCATCGAAATTCTGCGGCGAAAGCCATGTGTGATAGGCCTGTTTCAGCATCGGCCACTCGCTGTCGATGATCGCGAACCAAGCGGTGTCGCGGTTGCGGCCCTTGGTGATCATGTGGTGGCGGAAGGTGCCCTCGTAGGTAAAGCCAAGCCGGATCGCCGCCCGGCGCGAGGGGGCGTTCAGGCCGTTGCATTTCCACTCGACCCGGCGATAGCCCGCGTCGAAGGCCCAGCCCACCATCAGCATTAGCGCCTCGCTGGCCGCAGCCGTGCGCTGCAGGGGTGGCGACAGCTGGATATGGCCGATCTCGATAACGCCATTGGCAATGTCGATCCTGAGATAGGAGGCCACGCCCAGTACAAGGTCCGAGGCCAGATCGCGGATGGCGTAGAAATAGGGGTCGGATGATGCGGCCATCGCCGCCTGCCAGTCGCGGTAATCCTCGACCCGCGTGAAGGGGCCATAGCCGAGGTAGTCCCAGACCTGGTCACCGCCCTGGTTGGCAGCGAAGAGGTCGGTGGCATGGCGCGACGGGTCCAGCCGCTCCAGCCGGACGAAACGGCCATCGATGGCGGCGGGTCCCGGCGCAGGCGGCGGGGTGAAGGCGGTCAGGGCGTCGCCCAGGGGGCGGGGATCGGTCGGCATGGGCGCATCCTCGGGCAATCGGCTCAGGCCAGAATGCGCGGATCGTCCCCCATGTCCAGACCCGGAAAGATGCTGGTCTCCAGCTGGTTGCGCGGGATGCCATAGAGGCCCGCCATGGCCCAGGCCGCATGGGCGCGCACATCGCGCAGGGGCATCAGGTCGCGCCCGGCATAAAGATCGCCCTCGCCCAGCCCCGGCCAGTCGCCGATGACCCGGCCGCCGCGGATCGCGCCCCCCGCCATCAGCATCGCGCCGCCGGTGCCGTGATCGGTGCCGTTCGAGCCGTTCTGCCGCGCGGTGCGGCCGAACTCGGTCATCGCCAGCACCGTGGTCTTGGCCCAGTTCGCCCCCAGCCCCTCGCGCAGCGCAAGGATCGCATCCGACAGCCGCGTCATCGCCTTGCCGATCACGGCGGGCTGGTTGGCATGGCTGTCCCATCCGGCGACCGAGAAGCTGGCGATCCGGGTCTCGCCGTTCAGCCGCGTGGCCGCGAAGCGCCCCAGCCCGGCGGCATCGGCGCGGCTGCGCCGTTCGGGCTGCATGGTCTCGGCGGCGATCTGGTTCGCCTCTGCCGCCGCGTCGCGGAACAGCGCGTCCTCGTGATAGAGGTGATCCAGCAGCAGCTGCGCCTGCGGCGACAGCTCCAGCTCGGCATCGGGCGCCCAGCTGCGTGCCGGTGCCTTGCCCGACAGGATCAACATCTCCTCGACCCCGACCGAATAGGCGGTCTCGGACATTGCCCCCGGCATCGCCTGCAACAGCCGGTTCAGCCAGCCACCCTGGCGGAAGCGCACCGGCAGGTCATTGCCGGTTCCGGCCTCCAAGAGGTCCTGCCCATCGAAATGGCTGCGCTTGTCGCGGTAGGGGGTCGAGACCGCCGGCACGAAGCCCAGCTCGCCCGCCTGCCACAGCGGGTAAAGCGCCGAGAGGCCCGGATGCAGCGCATAGAAGCCATCGAGATCCAGCGCCCCTTTGGCCGGCCCCATCGCCAGCGTCGGGCGGAGGCGCGCCAGTTCCGGGTCGCCATAGGGCTGCAAGACATCCAGCCCGTCCATCGCCCCGCGCAGGATGATGACGACCAGCCGGTTCTCGCCCGGGGCGGCGGCAAAGCTCATGCTGCTGAGCAAGGGATGGGCGGCGGCGGAACAGCCGATCAGGGCGGTGGATTTCAGAAACAGCCGGCGGCTCAGCATGATCGCCCCCTATCGCCTGTTGAAGTCGTTCGAGGCCAGCACCATCGCCACCCCCTCGCGCGCCGATTCCGCCTTGGGAACGGCCCAGTTCAGCGCCTCGCCGGCGGTCGACCCCAGCGCCGTGTGCAGGAAATCGCGCGGGTCGGGCAATGTCTCGACCAGTCGCGAAGGCTGCTTCAGCGAGAACTCGATCCGCGCCGCCAGCCCCTGCGGGGTGATCCAGTCGGCGGCCGGTTCGGCCCAGCCATCGGGACCGACCGGCTGGTACCAGGGCTGACCCATCCGGGTCAGCGCGGCGCCGAAATCGTTCCTGATCCGCCGCGGTTCGATGGCGAGGATCGCCTGCCCCGACACGCCAAGCGCGCGCAAAGTGCTGGCCAGATAGTCGAAGGGCTGGCGCACCTTCTGGCGGAACTGGGCAGCCAGATCGGGATGGCCGACCAGCACCGCATAGACCTGCGACAGATCGCCGCCGCTCTCGCCCCAGGTGGCAGCCAGCTCATCCACCAGTGCCGGGCTGGGCTCGTCGGCGACGAAATGCACCGCTAGCTTCCGCGCGAGGTGGCGGGCGGTGTCGGGATGGCGCGCCAGATCGGTCAGCACCGCATGGATATCCTCGATCCGCGCCGGGCCGTCGCCGCCATAGCTGCGGCCCAGCACGGTTTCGGCCCCCGGCTCGGCCCAGTTCTTCAGGAACAGCTCGTCGGTCTTGGGCCGAAACACCAGCCCGGTCAGCAATTCCGCCAGCTGCCGCACATCGTCCTGGTCATAGCCCGCATCGACGCCAAGCGTGTGCAGCTCGATCGTCTCGCGGGCAAGGTTCTCGTTCAGGCCCATCCTGCGGTTCGGGTTGTTTCGCGCAGCGCGGGAATTGGGCCCGATCGAGCGGCCCTGGTCGAGGTAGCGCAGCATCATCGGATGGGTGTTGGCGGCGATCAGCATCGCCTCGAACCGCCCGCCGAGATGCGGCCGGATGGCCTCGTCGATGAAGGCCAGGCGCAGATGGTGGGTGTTGGTGGCGTTCGAACGGGTGGTGAAGTGATCGGACCAGAACTGCACCAGCCGCTCGCCGAAACCGGCAGGGGCATCCACCGCGCGGGCCAACCGCTGGCGCAGCTCGACCATCGGCATCAGCGCCAGTTCCCGGTTCAGGGCGCGAAACTCTGCCTGCCCCTCGCTGCCGCTGTCCATGCGGTTCCGGCCAAGGGCCAAATGCCGGCCAATCACCTCGCGCGCCTGTTCGAGCGTCACCGCCTCAGGCCCGGGCGCGGCGGCGGCCACGCTGTCCAGCACCTCGCCCGGGGTCGCGGGCGGCGGCATCAGCGGCGACAGGCCATATCCCAGCCTTATGGCCGCAAGTTCGGGAAAGGAAACCGACATCTCTGACCATCAACACAAAACGCCGGAGGCAGGGCCCCCGGCGTCTTATCGCATGCCCCGAAGCGGGATGTCAGATCACTCTTTCGGCAGGGCGCGCAGGCGCAGTTCGCGCATCTGTTCGTTGGTGGGCTCGGACGGCGCGCCCATCATCAGATCCTCGGCCCGCTGGTTCATCGGGAACATGATGACCTGACGGATGTTCACCTCGTCCGCCAGAAGCATCACGATCCGGTCGATCCCGGCCGCGCAGCCCCCGTGCGGCGGGGCGCCATAGCGGAAGGCCTTGACCATGCCGCCGAACCGCTTTTCCACCTCGTCATGGCCGTAACCCGCCAGTTCGAAGGCCTTGAACATGATCTCGGGCTTGTGGTTGCGGATCGCGCCGGAAATCAGCTCGTAGCCGTTGCAGGCCAGATCGTATTGATAGCCTTTCACTGCCAGCGGATCGCCGTTCAACGCCTCAAGACCGCCCTGCGGCATCGAGAAGGGGTTGTGGCTGAAGTCGATCTTGCCCTCGTCGGTCTTCTCATACATCGGGAAATCGACGATCCAGGCGAATTTGAACTGGTTTTCCTGCGTCAGACCCAGTTCGCGACCGATCTCGTTCCGGGCGCGGCCGGCGACGGGTTCAAACTGCTCGGCCTTGCCGCCAAGGAAGAAGGCGGCATCACCCTCGCCCAGACCCAGCTGCAGGCGGATCGCCTCGGTCGGCTCCGCCCCCAATGCCTTGGCGATCGGGCCGGCGGCCTCGGTCGAGCCATCCTCGGCCTTGCGCCAGAAGATGTAACCCATGCCCGGCAGGCCCTCTTTCTGCGCGAAGGCGTTCATCCGGTCGGCGAACTTGCGGGAGCCGCCGGTCGGCGCGGGAATGGCGCGGACCTCGGTGCCCTCCTGTTCCAGCAGCTTGGCGAAGATGCCAAAGCCCGAGCCGCGGAAGTGATCGCTCACATCCTGCATCTCGATCGGGTTGCGCAGGTCGGGCTTGTCGGAACCGTATTTCTTTAGCGCCTCGGCATAGGGGATGCGCGGCCAGTTGACATCGACCGGGCGACCATTGCCGAATTCCTCGAACAGGCCCTGGATGACCGGCTGGATGGTGTTGAACACATCCTCCTGCTCGACAAAGGACATCTCGACATCGAGCTGGTAGAAATCGGTGGGCGAGCGGTCGGCACGCGGATCCTCGTCGCGGAAGCAGGGCGCGATCTGGAAATAGCGGTCGAAGCCCGCGACCATGATCAGCTGCTTGAACTGCTGGGGGGCCTGCGGCAGGGCATAGAACTTGCCCGGATGCAGGCGCGAGGGCACGAGGAAGTCGCGCGCGCCCTCGGGGGAAGACGCGGTGATGATCGGGGTTTGGAACTCGGTAAAGCCCTGATCCCACATGCGGTTGCGGATCGAGCGGACGACCTTCGAGCGCAGCATGATGTTCTGGTGCAGGCTTTCGCGGCGCAGGTCGAGGAAGCGATAGGCGAGGCGCGTTTCCTCGGGATATTCCTGATCGCCGAAGACCGGCAGCGGCAGCTCGTCGGCGGGGCCCAGCACCTCCAGCCCGGTGGCATAGACCTCGATCTCGCCGGTCGGCAGCTTGGGGTTGATCAGGCTGGCATCGCGCAGCTTGACCCGGCCATCGACGCGGATGACGGTCTCGGCCTTCAGCTTCTCCATCGCGGCAAAGGCCGGGCTATCGCTGTCGGCGATGACCTGGGTCATGCCGTAATGGTCGCGCAGGTCGACGAACAGCACGCCCCCATGATCGCGCACGCGATGAACCCAGCCCGACAGGCGGATGGTTTCCCCGGCATTGGCGGCGGTCAGTTCGGCGCAGGTATGGCTGCGATAGGCGTGCATGGCGGACCTCTTTCGTTCAGCCCCTGCTCAAAGCGCGGCGCGGGGCGGAAGTCAAGCGCGCGGCTGCCAAAGTTCGATCGGATTGCCCTCGGGATCGTGGATTCGCGCGAAAGTCCCGACCTCGCTGTCCCATTCCTCGGGCCGGGTCTCGACCGCGATGCCGGCGGCCTGCAACCGGGCGATCATGCCGGCCAGATCGTCCACCCGCAGGTTCAGCAGCCATCGCCGGTCGGCGGGGAAATAGTCGGTATCGTGGCGGAAGGGCGCAAGGATGGTCGGACCCGCCGCCTGCTGCCACGGCCCCTCCCCCAGCCAGCCGATGCCCAGGTGCCGGTCATACCAGGCGGCCAGCGCCTCAGGGTCGCGGGCGCGAAAGAAGAAGCCGCCGATGCCGGTTACGCTGGCCATGCCCCTGCCCCCTCAGAACGGTCGCACCACGTTGCCGCTGTAGAAGTAATAGCCCATGCCGACCGCGAACAGCATGTTGCCCGCGACCGCATGCAGCATCCATGCGGCGGGGAAGCCGTGGCGCAGATAGGCGCGGGCAAAGAACCAGCCGCCGATGAAGGTCATGATCGCCACGATCCAGGACCAGTACATCAGATGGGCGAAGGAAAACACCGCCGCATTCACCGCGATGCCCGCCTTGCCCTGCGGCAGAAGCGCGCCGTAGCGATGGAAGAACAGCGGCCGGAAGATCAACTCCTGCGGCAGCGCCGACAGGATCGGATAGAGCGCCCAGATCAGCAGCAGGAATTCCGGCCGCGTGCGCAGGATGCCGAACATCGCCTCGGGGCGCGAGATGGACAGGATCACCACCCCGGCGACCAGCGTGGCCAGCGCGATCCCGGCGATCTCGTGCCAGGGCATCCGCCGGCCACGGACCAGGTTGCGCCACTGGAAGCCGCCGGTGCGCCACAGAAGCACGAGGCCGACGAGACTGAAGAGGAACAGCGCCGTGAACATCCGCTCGGGCGGCAGGCAGAGGGCAATGGCCAGCGGCGCCCCGATATAGAGCGCCGCAAATTCAACCCAAAGCCAGCGTCGCGAGCCTATCGCGACAGATGCGTCTGCAGCCATCTTGCCCAATCCGCGCTCGACCCGGCAAAGGCGTTCAGGTCCACGTCGCCGCGGATGCCCGGAACGATGCCGGTGCCGGTATATTGCCAGAAGGTCCAGCGCTGACCGGGATAGCGCGCGCGGGGATGATCGGCAACCGAGCGCAGCCAGAACTCGGCCCGCATCGTGCCCAGCTGGTTGTCCTTGTAGAAGTCGACCGTGGTATAGATCAGCGGACGCTGGCCGTAGTGCTGGCCGACGATCTGCATGAAGATCTCGGCCTCGCGCTTGACCTCGTGCGGCGGCGGGCGGCGCGGGCAGGTGCGCGAATTGGTCCATTCCAGGTCGATGACCGGCGGCAACGCGCCGCGTTCACGCGGGACGTTGCGGATGAACCAGGCCGCCTGCTCGGCGCCCGAGCGGCAGAAGTAGAAATAATGATAGGCGCCGCGCGGGATGCGGGCCGCGCCGGCCTCGCGCCAGTAGCGCTGGAAGTTCGGGTCGCTGTGATCGCCACCCTCGGTCGCCTTGATGAAGGCAAAGCTGATCCCGGCGCCGCGCACCTGCGCCCAGTTGATGTCGCCCTGCCAGCGCGAGATGTCGATGCCGTGGACCTGGTGGCCATAGGGATGGCCCGAGCGCCAGATATGCGGATCGCTGTCGCCCAGCTGCGGCGTATTGCCGCCGACATAGACGGCCCCGCCCCCTCCGCCGCGCGACGGCGTGCGGCCACAGCTGACGACCATCGTCACCAGCATCATGGCCATGATCAGTTTTACCAGAAATTTCATTGCTGCCCCGAAACACTGCTCTGCTTTTTTTCCACTTATCGCAAAGCCGTGAACAAAAGTCACCGGGCCGTGTCGGTCACGACTGCGTCAGAACGGTGAAAGGCAGGGGCGAAGGGTGGGCGAACTCGCAGCCCGCCCATCGGCCGGGGGCTGCCGTTCGGCCCTCAGCCCCTATCCGGCACCAGCTTCCCCGGGTTGAGGATGTTGTTCGGGTCCAGCGCTGCCTTGATGACGCCCATCACCGCCCAGGCCTCGCCATGCTCCTCGGCCATCAGCGCGCGCTTGCCGATGCCCACGCCATGCTCGCCGCTGATCGTACCGCCGACCGCCAGCGCCCGCTCGGCCATGCGCCGGGCCAGCGCCTTGGCGCGCTTCAGTTCGTCCTCGTTGCCCGGCTCGACCAGCAGGGCCGAGTGGAAATTGCCGTCGCCGACATGGCCGAGGATCGGGCCGACCATGCCGTCCGCGGCGATATCCTCATGCGCGGCGGCGACGGCTTCGGCCAGTTTCGACATCGGCACGCAGATATCCGTCACCATGGCCGTGCTGCCCGGGCGCACTGACAGCTGCGCCGGATAGGCCTGGTGGCGCATCTTCCACAGCGCGTTCCGTTCCTCGGGCGTCGCAGCCCATTGGAAACCCTGCCCGCCGAATTCCTCGGCCAGCGCGCCGAAGCTTTCGGCATCGGCGGCCACGCTCGCCTCGCTGCCGTTGAACTCGATCAGCAAATGCGGCTGTTCGGGGAAATCGCGCTTGGCATAGCTGTTGAAGGCGCGGACCGACACCTCGTCGATGAACTCGATCCGGGCCATCGGGATGCCCGACTGGATGGTGGCGGTGACGCAATCGACCGCCCCCTCCAGCGTCGGGAAGGCGCAGACGGCGGCGGCGATCTTCTCGGGCTGGCCATGCAGGCGCAGGGTCAGTTCGGTGATGATCCCCAGCGTCCCTTCCGAGCCGACCATCAGCGCCGTCAGGTCATAGCCGGCACTGGATTTCGCCGCCCGCGTGCCGGTGCGCATGACGCGGCCATCGGCCAGCACCACCTCGAGCGCCAGGACATTGTCGCGCATGGTGCCATAGCGCACCGCCGTCGTGCCGCTGGCCCGCGTGGCGGCCATGCCGCCAAGGCTCGCGTTGGCGCCGGGATCGACGGGGAAGAACAGCCCGGTGGCGCGCAGCTCGGTGTTCAGCTCCTCGCGCGTCAGACCGGGCTGGATCGAGACCTGCATGTCCTCGGCCCGGATCTCCAGCACCTTGTTCATCCGGCTCATGTCCAGCGTGATCCCGCCCTTGACCGCCAGCGCGTGACCTTCCAGCGAGGTGCCGGTGCCCCAGCCGATCACCGGCACCAGATGCGCATTGCAGAGCCGGAGGATCGCCGAGACCTCCTCGGTCGTCTCGGGCCAGGCCACCGCATCGGGCGGCGGCGCGCTGTGATAGCTTTCCGAGGCGCCATGCTGGTCGCGGTCGACCTGGGTGACAGAGAGCCGCGCACCCAGAAGGGACTGCAATTCGGCAAGGACGGAATCGGGGATCGGCATCACACAACCTCTGATAGGAGGATTGCAGCCTATCGCGCGCCGCGGGGATGGGAAAGCGCCCCCGCCACTGTCATAATTCCTGCATGAAGCTGCCATCTTCATGTCATGCAGGGGAACTAGCCTTGCATCAGGTTCGTTTCAGGGTTGTGAGGCAAGGAACTGTTCCGCAATGACATCTGAACGTATCAGCCAGTTCTCTCATCCGGTCGAATGGCGCAGCGGCTACCGCATCGCGCCGGGCCTTCGTGCCGAATTGCCGGCCCGGGCAGAGCGCGCTTTTGTCACGCTGGTGACGAATGCCGATTACCTTCCCGGGGCCGAGGCGCTGGTCCGCTCGCTGCGGTTGTCGGGCACCGATGCCGACATCGCGGTGATGCATCGCCATATCCCGGCCGAGGGGCTGGCGCGGCTGCGCGCGCTTGGCGCGCGGCTGATCGAGGCCGATCTTCTCCCCACCAGCGAGGGGTTCGACGCCCTTCACGCCCGCGATGCGCTGCACGCCCGCGCCGCCTTCACCCGCGGCAGCAAACCCGATTTCCACACGCCCCTGGACAATTTCGTCAAGCTGCGGCTGTGGCAGCTGGATTACGCCCGCTGCGTCTTCATCGATGCCGATGCGGTGGTGCTGCGGCCGGTGGACAAGCTGTTCGATTTCCCCGAGTTTTGCGCCGCGCCGAATGTCTATGACGGGCTGGATGGGTTCCACCGGATGAATTCCGGCGTCTTCACCGCCCGCCCCGATGCCGAGACCTTCCGCCGGATGCTGGCGCGTCTGGACCGGCCCGGCCTCTTCTGGCCGCGCACCGACCAGACCTTCCTGCAGGAGTATTTCCCCGACTGGCACGGCCTGCCGATCCAGTACAACCTCTTGCAATATGTCTGGATGAACCTGCCCGACCTTTGGAGCTGGAACGACATCCACATCCTGCATTTCCAGTATGAAAAGCCCTGGGACGATCACGCCAAATCGGCCGAACTGGCCCCGCTGATCGCGCTTTGGCGGCAGATCGCCGAGGGCGGGCCAATCCCGGACCTCGCCGCCCAGCAACGCCCGGCCGCGTGAGCCTAACGCAATGCGGATCGCGCTGACCGGGGCCAGCGGCATCGTCGGCGGCTTTCTGGCCCGAGGGGTCCGCGCCGCCGGTCACGATTTGAACCCCCTGCCCGGCTACCGACTTGGCGATGCCCCGGACCTCTCGGGCCATGACGCGCTGATCCATGCCGCCTTCGCCCATGCGCCCGGCCGCTATCGCGGTGGCGAGGGCGATGATCCCGAGGGTTTTCTGCACCTGAACCTCGACGGGACTTTGCGCCTCTTCCGGGCGGCGGCAGCGGCTGGTGTGGCCCGGATCGTCTTCCTGTCCTCGCGGGCGGTGCATGACGGGCGTCCGGCCGGGACGCTGCTGACCGACGACTTGCCGCCCGCGCCGACCACGCTCTATGGCGAGGTGAAGGCACAGGCCGAGGCGGCCCTGGCCGCATTGCCGCTGCACGCGGTCTCGCTGCGGGCGACCGGCGTCTATGGCCCCGGCAAGGGCAACAAGTGGCGCGAAATGTTCGCGGATTACCTGGCCGGGCGTCCGGTGCCGTCGCGCGTGGCGACCGAGGTGCATGGCGATGACCTGGCCTCCGCCGCGCTGCTGGCGCTGCGCGACGATGCCCCGGCGAGCCTGAACGTCAGCGATCTCGTGCTGGACCATCACGACCTGCTGGCCGAGGTCGCCCGGCTGACCGATTGCCGCCATCCGCTGCCGCCCCGCGCCGATGCCTCGGCCCTGCGGATCGCCGATTGCAGCGGTCTCGTGGCGCTTGGCTGGCGGCCCGGCAGGATGGATTTGTTGCGTGCCACCCTGCCAAGGCTGCTGGACCAAAGCCCGGAAGTGTGATTCGCTGGTCCCTCAAGGGGATGGAGCGATGAGTTCAGGCAAGCGCAGCTGGGTCGTCAGGGGTTGGCATTATGCCATTGGCCGCTGCCGCCATGCGCTGCGGGTGATGCTGGAGCATGGCCCGAACAAGCTGGAATTCTGGTTCCTGGCGCTGCTGATCGGGGTCGGCGCGGGCTTCGCGGCGCTGGGGTTCCGGCTGGGGATCAGCGCCCTGCAACGCACCATCTATGGCGCCGACGACCTGACACTGGCCAGCGCGGGGGCGCATCTGCCCTGGTACTGGGTGCTGGTGGTGCCGATCATCGGCGGCTTTGTCGTGGGCGTGATCCTTGATCGCTTTACCCCCGACGGGCGCGTGCGCTCGGTTCCCGATGTGATCGAGGGGGCGGCGCTGGATGGCGGGCGGGTCGAGGTCAAAGCCGGGCTGGCCTCGGCGGCGGCCTCGCTGATCACCTTGGGATCCGGCGGCAGTTCCGGTCGCGAGGGGCCGGTAGTGCATCTGGCGGGCGTCATCTCGACGCTGGTCGCCAGCCGGATCAAGGCCAGCCCGATGACCGGACGCGATCTGCTGGGCTGTGCCGTCGCCGGGGCCGTCGCGGCCAGCTTCAACGCCCCCATCGCCGGGGCGCTGTTCGCGCATGAGGTGGTGCTGCGCCATTTCGCCATCCACTCTTTCGCCCCCATCGCCATCGCCGCCGTGGCGGGCACGGTCATCAATCGGCTGGAATTCGGCGGGCTGACCGAGTTCACCCTGACGCAACAGGCCTCGCTGGCCTTCAACGTAGAACTGCCGGCCTTCATGCTGCTGGGCCTCGTCTCGGCACTGGTCGCCGCCGCGCTGATGAAGGCGGTGCTCAGCGCCGATGCGCTTGGCAATCACCTGATGGCCGGGCGCAGCTGGCCGCGCTGGATCAGGCCGACCGTGGCGGGCGGCTTGCTGGGGCTGATCGCCATCCCCTTCCCGCATATCATCGGCGTCGGCTACGAGACCACCTCGGCGGCGCTGCAGGGGCGCATCGGATTGTCCGAGGCGGTGATCTTTGCCGTGGTCAAGGCGGTGGCCGTGGCGATCACCCTTGGCGGGCGCATGGGCGGCGGCATCTTCTCGCCGGCGCTGGTCATGGGCTCGCTGACCGGGCTCGCGTTTGGCATCGTCGCTACCGGCATCCTGCCCGACGTGTCGGGTTCGGTAAACCTCTACGCGCTGGCCGGAATGGGCGCAGTGGGTGCGGCGGTGCTGGGCGCGCCCATTTCGACCGCGCTGATCGTCTTCGAGATGACGGGCGACTGGCAGACCGGGATCGCGGTGATGACCGCCGTGTCGCTGTCCTCGGCCTTGGCCTCGCGGCTGGTGCATCGCTCCTTTTTCCTGACGCAGCTGGAAAATCGCGGCGTGCGCATTGCCGAGGGGCCGCAGGTCTGGCTGCCGCAGAAGATGCGCATCACCGCCATCCTGCGCCCGATCACGGCCGAGAATGCCCCGCCAGCAGACCTAGTCCGCAACCTCGTCGCCACCGGCAAGGCACTGACCGAGGGGATGCGGCTCTACCAGGCGCTGGCCGAGTTCGAGCGCACCGGCGCCGCCTTCCTGCCGGTGATCCGCCCGCCCGAGGAGGCCGATCAGGGCGACGATCCCGACAGCCTGCCCGATCCCGAAATCCTCGGCGTCGTCTATCACGTCGATGCGCTGCGGGCGCTGAACCAGGCGCTGGCCGAGGCGGCGGCGGAAGAGCACGGCTGAACCGCCAAAGGAAAAACCCCGGCCATTTCTGGCCGGGGTTCGATTCACTGTCCCGTCGTGAACGACGTCAATTCAGGCGGCGCGCCACTTCGTCGATGGCGTCGTCGATACCGGCCGAGCGCTGGCCCGAGGCCACCTGCTTGCCGAGGATGTCCGAGGCGGCGGCAACCGCCGCCTGCACGGCGCGATCACGGACCGCACGCACGGCATCGCTTTCGGCGCTGGAAATCTGGTCCTCGGCCGCCTTCAGGCGACGGGCGATCGACAGTTTCAGATCGGCCTGGGCCTTGACGGCCTGGGCTTCCGCCTCGCGCTTGGCATTGGCGATGATCTCGTCAGCCTGGGTCTTCACCTCGCGCTGGCGGCGCTCGTAGCTGGCATAGATCTCCTGCGCTTCTTCACGCAGGCGCTTGGCCTCGTCCAGATCGGCACGGATGCCGTCGGCACGCTTGTCGAGCATCCCACCGATGATCGAGGGCACCTTCATGTAGATCAGGATGCCGACGAACAGCAGGAAGGCGATGGTGACGATGAAGTCGGTGTTCTTCAGCGAGAAGAACGGACCGGTCGCGGCAAAGGCCGGGCTGGCCGACAGGGCCAGAAGGGCAGCAGTCAGTTTCTTCATTGCCGAACCCCCTTCAGGCGGCTGTCCACCGCGCCATCGATCTGTGCCTGATCGGCAGTACCACCGAAGATGCGGACCAGTTCGGCCGTGACATCCTTGGCAACGGTCTGCGCATCGGCCTGGGCCGAGTCGCGGATCTGGCCGATACGCTTTTCCGATTCCACCGTGCGGGCGGCAATCTCGGCATCGGCATCGGCGATGGCGGCATCCAGAACCTTCTGGATCTCGGCCTTGTTCGCCGCGACGATCTTCTGCGCCTCGCTGCGGGCCTCGGCCAGCGCCGCGTCATAGGCGGCTTCGGCGTCCTTGGCCTTCTGCTTGAATTCCTCGGCCGCCATCAGATCGCCGGTGATGGCGCCCTGACGGTCCGACAGGACCGAAGCGATGCGAGGCAGGGCAATGCGCGACATCACCCAGTAAAGGATCAGCATGGTGACCACGAGCCAGAAGATCTGGTTCGGGAAGGTGCTGAAATCCAGCTGCGGCATGCCCGAGCTGGCGGCTTCTGCCCCATGCGCAGCAGCGGCTTCCGCCCCGTGCGCCGCAGCGTCGGCCCCATGCGCAGCCGCGTCGGCAGCGTGGCCGGCAACGTCTTCGCTATGTTCGGCCGCGGTATTGGCGGCCTCTTGCAACAGGCTGATCATGTCCTACCCCTTGGCCTTGAAGGTCACGATGGGATGGGGGCGCGGGTCACGCACACCCCATCCCGCCGCAAGGATGAGGCTGGATCAGACTGCGAACATCAGCAGAAGCGCGACGAGGAACGCGAAGATCCCCAGAGCTTCCGCGAAGGCGATGCCGATGAACAGCGTCGCGGTCTGGCCAGCGGCGGCCGACGGGTTGCGCAGGGCGCCCGACAGGAAGTTACCGGCAACGTTGCCCACACCGACGGCGGCAGCGCCCGAACCGATAGCAGCAAGACCGGCACCGATGTACTGACCCAGCTCTGCGATATTCCCTTCCATGAGATGTCTCCTTGCGGTTGGAAGTTGTGAATGAGGGTGAATGTCCTGACGACCCGGCCTCAGTGGCCCGGATGCAGCGCGTCCTTGAGGTAGACACAGGTCAGGATGGTAAAGACATAGGCCTGGATGAAGGCCACCAGCACCTCGAGCCCGTACATGGCGGTGACCGCCAGGATCGAGACGGGCGAAACCAGCGCCAGCGCGGCGAAGCCGGCGAAAACCTTGATCACGGCGTGACCGGCCATCATGTTGCCGGCAAGTCGGATGGAGTGGCTGACCGGGCGGACGAAGTAGCTGATGACTTCGATCACCGCCAGCACCGGGCGCAGCACCAGGGGCGCCGAGGTGACCCAGAAGAGGCCGAGGAAATGGGTGCCGTTCTTCACGAAACCGATCACCGTCACGCTGATGAACACCGCCAGCGCCAGAACGGCGGTCACGGCGATATGCGAGGTCACGGTAAAGGCTTTCGGCAAGAGGCCCAGCATGTTCGCGAAGACGATGAACAGGAACAGGCACATGATATAGGGGAAGTATTTCAGCCCGTCCTTGCCGACCACGTCACCGACCATCTTGTGGACCATGCCATAGCCCAGTTCGGCGATGGACTGGACCCGGTTCGGCACGATGGCGCGGCCACGGGTGCCCATGACAAACAGCGCGATGATGGCGAGGAGAATGATCCCCATCCACAGCGTCACGTTGGTGGGCGTGTACCACTGGACCGGACCGTCGCCGAACAACGGCTTGACGATGAACTGATCCATCGGGTGGAATTCCAGCCCTGTGCTTTCGCCATGCGCTTCGGTCGCCACGTCAGCCCCTCTCGTCCTTCTCGGCCGCTTCGGCCGGTTGTTCCGTCTCGCCGGCCGCTCGGACCGACCTCTCGCCCAGTTCGGCCGCGGTGCGCATCATGGTTTTGACGCCGGCCGCGAAGCCGAGGAATATGAACAGGATCAGCATCAACGGCATGGTGCCGAACAGCTTATCCAACCCGAACCCGATGCCGAAACCGAGACCAAGCCCCGCCACCAGCTCGATCACCATGCGCCAGGCAAGGTGTGCCTGGTCATGGGTCGCCATTGGCTTCGGCCCGTCGTCGATCCGCGTTTTCTTGGCCAGCCGCTCCTCGAAGTCGCGTAGCCGGGCGGCATCTTTCGCCCTCTCCGCATCTTCCAGGGGCCCGTCGGCCATGTCTCACGCCCTCGTTACAGGTTGGCCGGGTGATAGGGGCTGGAGCCGCCCGAGTCAAGCAAGCCGTCCGAGATCGCAAGTGACTGAATTTGTTTTGATTTGAAAAACGCCCCAGGCCGGAAACCGCGCTTGCATTCAGGAAGTGGCGCGGCGATAGTCAACCGCCCGGTTAAGCATCAGCGCCCAGATGAGCCTTCAGATCGACCCTCTCGACCAGATTTTCGCCGCCCTCGCCGATCCGACTCGGCGGCGGGTGCTGTCGATGCTCTTGGAAGACGACATGGCGGTCAGCGATGTGGCCGAGCCCTTCCAGATGAGCCTTGCGGCAATCTCGAAGCACCTGGCGGTGCTGGCGGCTGCCGGGCTGATCCGGCAGGAGCGGCGCGGGCGGATCACCTGGTGCAAGCTGGAACCCGCCGGAATGCGCGCGGCCTCGATCTGGATGCAGGGTTTCGGCCAGTTCGATCCGGTCGATCTTGACGATTTCGAGCGTTTTCTGGAAATCGAGATGGCGGACTGGGCCGAGGACAAGGGAAACGATGATGACGAGTAAGCCAGACATCCTCTGCATCGGGGCGATGCTCTGGGACGTGATCGGGCGGTCCACCCGCCCGATGCAGGCCGGCCATGACGTTCCGGGCCGGATCGCGCATATCCCGGGGGGCGTGGCGCTGAATGTCGCCATCGCGCTGGCCCGCCGAGGGATGCGGCCTGCGGTCCTGTCCGCCGTCGGTACGGAACCCGAGGGCGATGCGCTGGTGGCGCAATCCGTCCGGCTCGGCGTGGTGATCGAGCACATCCTGCGCGACCCGGACCTGCCGACCGACTGCTATATGGCGGTCGAGGATAATGCCGGGCTGGTCGCCGCCATTGCCGACGCGCATTCGCTTGAGGCGGCGGGCGATCGCATCCTTGCACCGCTCGATGGTGTGCTGAAGGGCTGGGATGGCCCGGTGGTGCTGGATGGCAACCTGACCGAACGCCTTCTGGCGCAGATGTCGGCCGATCCACGACTGGCGCAGGCCGATCTGCGCGTGGTCCCGGCGAGTCCCGGCAAGGCCGAGCGGCTGGCCCCGCTGATCGCCGCCGGGCGCGGCTGCTTCTACCTGAACCGGCTCGAGGGCGAGATCCTCGCCGGCATTCCCTGCGCCGATGCGGTGACGGCAGCCGAGGCGGTGGTGGCACGGGGTGCGCGCCGCGTCATCGTAACCGATGGCGGCGAGCGTGTGGCCGATGCCATGGCCGGCCAGCCCACCCTGACCGCCACGCCCCCCGCCGTCCGCATCGCCCGGATCACCGGCGCGGGCGATTGTTTCCTCGCCGCGCATCTTGTGGCCGAACAGGCCGGCGCGGCGCGCGAGGCGGCGCTGATGGCCGCGACGCAAGCCGCCGCCGCCCATGTCGCGGGCAAGGACCTGCCCTGACCGCCGCACGCGCTTGCCAGAGGCGCCGCATCATGGCACCAGCCCCCCAACAGCAGACGGAGCCAGCCCGATGACCCAAGCCCCCCTTTCCTACTCGCCCGAGGTTCAGGCCGCGCTCGATGCCGGCCAGCCGGTCGTGGCGCTGGAATCGACCATCATCACCCATGGCATGCCCTGGCCCGACAACCTGGACATGGCGCGCAAGGTCGAGGCGGCGATCCGCGAGGGCGGGGCCGTGCCCGCCACAATCGCCATCATGGGCGGGCGCATCCATATCGGCATGGACGATGCAGCGCTGGAGGCACTGGCGAAAACCCCGCCCGCCGAGGTGATGAAGCTGAGCCGTGCCGATCTGCCTGTCTGCATCGCCAATGGCCGCACCGGCGCGACCACCGTGGCCGCGACGATGATCTGCGCCGCGCTGGCCGGCATCCGGGTCTTTGCCACCGGCGGCATCGGCGGCGTGCATCGCGGCGCGGAACTGAGCTTCGACATCAGCGCCGACCTGCAGGAACTGGCGATCAGCCCGGTCACCGTGGTGGCGGCGGGGGCCAAGGCCATTCTCGACCTGCCAAAGACGCTCGAGGTGCTGGAAACCCTCGGCGTGCCGGTCATCGCCTATGGGCAGGACCAATTCCCCGCCTTCTGGTCGCGCAAATCGGGCCTTGCCGCGCCGCTGCGGATGGACACCCCCGCCCAGATCGCCGCCGCCGCCGACATGCGCGCCGCCCTTGGCCTGCCCGGCGGGCAACTGGTGGCGAACCCGATCCCCGAGGGTGACGAGATCGCCGCCGCGATCATCAACCCGGTGATCGAACAGGCGCTGGCCGAGGCGGCCGCGCAGGGGATTGCCGCGAAATCGGTGACGCCCTTCCTTCTGTCGCGCATCTTCGAGCTGACCGAGGGTCGCTCGCTCGCCTCGAACATCGCGCTGGTGCTGAACAATGCACGGCTGGCGGCGCAGATTGCCGCTGCCATGCGCTGAAGGGCGCGTTAACCGTCACCAGCCTTTCACTTGACCGGCGGCGCGAATCGCGGGCTGATGGCGGCGATCTTTTCCGCTGGACATCATGCGCCATCCCGACGACCTGCCGCCGCTGCACCCGAATCCCGCGCCCCTGCGCAAGCCCGGTCCCGTCGCCGCCCTGCGCGCCTCGTTCCTGACCGGGCTGGTGGTGGTGGCGCCCATCGGCATCACCGTCTGGCTGATTTGGACCCTGACCGGCTGGATGGACAGCTGGGTACTGCCGATGATCCCGGAACGCTGGCGGCCCGAGCAATGGATCGGCATTCCCTTGCGCGGCGTGGGCGTCGTGGTGTTCCTGCTGGTCACCATCCTGATCGGATGGGCGGCCAAGGGCTGGTTCGGGCGTTCGCTGATCCGCACCGGCGAGCGCATCGTGGACCGCATGCCCATCGTCCGATCGGTCTATGGCGGGGTGAAGCAGATCGCCGAGACCATCCTGTCGCAGAACGAGGCACGCTTTGACCGTGCCTGCCTGATCGAATATCCAAGGAAGGGGCTGTGGGGTATCGGCTTCGTCGCCGGCCCGGCCAAGGGCGAGCTGGCCACCGCGACCCAGCGCGAGATGCTGGCGGTGTTCCTGCCGACCACGCCCAACCCGACCTCGGGCTTTCTCCTCTATGTCCCGGCCGAGGATGTGCATGTGCTGGACATGAGCATCGAGGACGCGGCCAAGCTGATCATCTCGGCCGGGCTGGTCTACCCGGCCGGCCAGGCGGCGAAGGATCAGGAAAACAGCGCCGGCAAATCCACCGTATCCTGATTGTTCAGGTCATCGGCGTGCTCCGAGAGGAACGCATCCGCTGCCGCCTGCCCCGCATTCCGCATCCGTTCCAGCATCTGCGGATTGGGCAGCAGCTTCGAGCGCGCGTTCAGGTCGTTCATCAGCACGTCATCCATGATCATGTGGATCAGCGGGTTCTTCATCTGCCGGTCGTTGATCCGCTGTTCCGCCCAGAGCTTCTTGACGAAGTTGATGGCGCGCAACTCGCGCAGCAGGCTGCTGTTGAAGCTGACCTCGTTGATCCGGTCCTGGATCTCGGCCGGCGTCTTCGGCAGCGCCTCGCGCATCATCGGGTTGATGTTCACGATGACGATGTCGCGCGGCAGGGCGGGCGCGAACAGCGGGTAAAGCGCCGGGTTGCCGGAATAGCCGCCATCCCAATAGGCCTCGCGCCGCCCGGTCTTGGCGTCATCGATCTCGACCGCGCGGAACAGCGTGGGCAGGCAGGCCGAGGCGGTGACCGCCTCGCAGGTCGCCTCGGTCCCGGTAAAGACCCGGATACGACCGGTGCGGACATTGGTGGCATTGATGAAGAGACGCGGCCCCGCCTCGCCCCAGAAGACCGGATGCGGCATGGATTTCAGGATCGGCAACAGCGGGTTGGAATAAAGCGGGCCGTAATCATAGGGGCTGAACACCCGGGTCATCCCCTCCAGCCAGGCGGCTGGGGTGAAAAGCTCGGCCCAACGCTGCAACCCGCGCGGCACCATCATGTTCGAGCTCAGCCAGCGGATCATCCGGTTGTCGCTGACCTGGCTCACATTTTCCCAGATATAGGCCAGGTTCTTCTTGGCCGCCTTGCGCCCGGCCCGGCTGTTGCCAAGCGCCAGCCCAGCCTTGACCGCCGCGCCGTTCAGCGCCCCGGCCGAGGTGCCGCTGATGCCGTCGACGATCAGCCAGTCCTCGTCCAGCAAGCGGTCCAGCACGCCCCAGGCAAAGGCCCCGTGCGCACCGCCGCCCTGCAGCGCCAGATTGATGTGTTTCGGTTCCAAATCAGATACCTGCCTCTATTTTGCAGGCGCAGCATAGCAAAGCGCGACAGGCTTTGCACGGCGTTGCTGAGGAAGCTCCGCACCGGCGCCGCGTCATATCGCCCGGATGTGAAGCGCCGTGAGGCCTTGCGCTCAGCAATAGGCCTCGGGCCCGCGCGACATGGCGCGGTTATAGCGCGCGCCATGGGCGAAACCGACCGGCAGCAGCGTCTCGATCTCGGCCAGTTGCCCGGGCGTCAGGACCAGGTCGCCGCCCTTCGCATTGGCCTCCATATGCGCGCTGCTGCGCGATCCGGGCAGGGCGATGACATGGGGCGCACGCGACAGAAGCCAGGCCAGCGCGACGGCTTCGGCGCTGTGGCCGATCTCGTGCGCATAGTCCGCGAAACGCGCGATCCTCTCCATGTTGCGCGGATAGTTCTCGGCATCGAAGCGCGGCATCCCGCGGCGCAGATCGCCCTCGCGCAGGTCATCGGGCTGCGGCGGCGCGTCGGTCAGCACGCCCCGGCCCAGTGCCGAGAAAGCCACCAGCGCCGCGCCATGCCGGGCGCAGGCCTGCACCAGCCCCAGTTCCGGCAGCCGGGTCCAGAGCGAATATTCCGACTGCACCGCCGCGATGGGTGCCACCGCCGCCGCGCGTTCCAGCGTCGCGGGCGCGATCTCGGACAGGCCGATGGCGCGGATCTTGCCCTCGTCCCGGAATCGCGCCATCTGGCCGATCACCTCCTCGACCGGGACCGAGGGGTCGCGGCGGTGGATGTAGTAGAGGTCAAGATGATCGACCTTCAGCCGCTTCAGCGAGGCGTCCAGACAATCGCGCAGGTAATCGGGTTCGTTGTTGAAGGGCCGTTCCTTCTCGCGGGTGATGCCCACCTTGCTGGCCAGCACCACCTGATCGCGGCGGGTCTTCAGGAACCCCGACAGCAACTCCTCGGCCCGGCCCTTGCCATAGACATTCGAGGTGTCGAAGTGATTGATGCCGAGATCAAGGCAGCGCGCCATGCAGCGCAGCGCCTCGTCGGGATCACCGGCCGCATAGGCGCCGACGAAATTCATCGTGCCAAGCGCCACCGCACCGATCTCGGGACCATCCGCGCCCAGTTTCCGTGTCTGCATCACCGACCCCTTTCACGTTTTCCGGGGCAACCCTGCCCGCCGGCGCGGGAAATGGAAAGGCAATGTCGCCAATTCGAACGGATCGGGTCTACCGGGCGGGGCAGACGAGTGTCAGATTTCGGATCGAACTGGAAAGCGCCGCTTCTGGAAGCCGGTCTTTGATTGCTCGAAACCCGCCGCGAGATAGAAGCTGAGCGTCGAAGGTTTCTGCGAGCCCGTCATGAGCATGACCTTGTAGCAGCCTGACGCCCAGGCGGATTCCGATGCCGCATCGAGGATCTGGCGCCCGTAGCCGCAGTTTCGATGGTCACTATGCGTTACAACGTTCTCGATCAGACCGAAGGGCTTCGCCCCCCGCGTGAGATTGGGGACCACGACAAGCGCGCAGGAAGCAACCAGCACATCATTCAGTTCGCCCAGAAAGATCGCACTTCCTGCATAGGTGAGAAAGCGCGCGAAAGCGTCACCCGCCTGAGCTTCCGTGGGTTGTTCATCTCCGGGAATGAGGTGCCGGTACAGCTCCAACAGCTGAGGGATATCGGCTTTGATGGCGCGTCGTATGGTCAGTCTGGATTCGTCCATGCGCCAAACCTGCTCGTTCCATCGATTGGCTGCAATGGGCTCGAGACAGCCAAACACGGCTCCGCGACTACGCCGGCGATTGCGCGGGCCGGTCCCTGCGCCTTCACCTCAGCCCGCGAGCAGATCGCCCGTATCGACCAGCCGGGCGAAATCCGCCGCCAGATGCGCCATGGTCACGTCGAAGATGGCCTGGGCGGAAAGACCCGCCGCCGGCAGGTCGAAACCCATCACCGCATCCCGGATCACCTGCATCCGGAAACCCAGATCGGCACCGGCGCGGACGGTGGAATTGACGCAGAACCCGGCAACTGCCCCGGCAACGGCCAGATCGGTGATGCCCGCATCGCGCAGGAAGCGTTCCAACCCGGTCGATGCGAAAGCCGAGGAAGTGTGCTTGATGAAGACCGGCTCACCCGGCACGGCCTGCGTCTGCGGAATGGGCTGACTGGCCGGTGCATCGGCGTGCAATTCGGCGGCCGGATCCGGCTCGTGATGGAGGACATGGATCACCGGACGCCCCTCGGCCCGGAAATCCGCCAACAGCGTCGCGAGCCGATCCGGCGCATCGGCGTTGAGGCAGTCGCGGCCTTGCGCGATGCGGTCGAGCATCAGCATCTGCATGTCGACGACCAGAAGCGCGGTTTTCGTCGTCACTCCCGCGCCCCCATCAGCCGATCAATCCTCGGAATTCGCCTCGGCGCGCGACTTGCCCGCCACGTCGAGGGCCAGCGTCGCCGCCATGAAGGCATCCAGATCGCCGTCCAGCACGCCCTGCGTGTCGCTGGTCTCCTCGCCGGTGCGCAGGTCCTTCACCATCTGATAGGGTTGCAGCACATAGGAACGTATCTGGTTGCCCCAGCCGGCATCGCCCTTGGCGTCATGCTGGGCGTTGATCGCGGCGTTGCGGCGATCCAGCTCGGCCTGGTAGAGCCGCGATTTCAGCGCCGCCATCGCGTTCGCCCGGTTCTGGTGCTGCGATTTCTCGGAACTGGTCACCACGATGCCGGTCGGCAGGTGGGTGATCCGCACCGCCGAGTCGGTGGTGTTGACGTGCTGTCCGCCGGCGCCCGACGAGCGATAGGTGTCGATGCGAATCTCGTTATCGGGGATGACGATCTCGATATTGTCGTCCACCACCGGGTAGACCCAGATCGACGAGAACGAGGTATGGCGCCGCGCCGCGCTGTCATAGGGCGAGATGCGCACCAGCCGGTGCACGCCCGATTCCGATTTCAGCCAGCCATAGGCGTTATGCCCAGAGATCTTGTAGGCGGCGCTGCGGATCCCCGCCTCTTCGCCCGCGCTTTCCGACATCAGCTCGACCTCATAGCCCTTCTTCTCGGCCCAACGCACATACATGCGCGCCAGCATCGAGGCCCAGTCACAGCTTTCCGTGCCACCGGCGCCCGCGTTGATTTCAAGGAAGGTGTCATTGCCATCGGCCTCGCCGTTGAGCAGTGCCTCCAACTCCTTCTGCGCCGCCATCTCGGCCAGCGCCTTCAGGTTGGCCTCGGATTCCGCCACCAGTTCGGCATCGCCCTCTTCGCCCGCCAGTTCCACCATCTCGGCATTGGCCTCGAGATCGGTGCTGATCCGGCGATAGGTCTCGACCGCGTCCAAGAGCGCCTGCCGTTCGCGCATCAGCTTCTGCGCCCGGGCCGGGTCCGACCAGAGGTCGCCCGCCTCGATCATGGCGTTCATCTCTTCCAGCCGGTGCGGCGCGGTTTCCCAATCCATCCGCTGGCCCAAGAGAGTCAGGGATTTGCGGATGGCATCAATCGTGGACTGAGTTTCTGCGCGCATCAGCGGATTCCTCGGGATTTGTGTCGAAGCGGGTAGATAGCGCGCAGCCGGCCCGGGAACAAGACCGGGCGGTGCCGCAGGTGACCGCAGCGTCTGGTCATGCGCCCAATCAGGCTTATGCTGGGATGAACGCAATGCCGCCCGCGAAAGGTCCCGCCATGCGATCCGCGATCCGCCCTGCCCTGATGCTCTGCCTCATCACCGCTGCCTGCGGCCCCGCGCCCGGCTTGCGCCCGGCGGGCGGCGGCTGGGGCGATGTGCCCGCGATCAGCGCCGGCGATTACCTGCTGCGCGATGCGGCGATGTTCGGCCTGACCGGGCAGGAATCGCTGGACGAGGCCGGGGCGGTGATCCAGTCGCGGCTGGCGCCGGCCGAGCGGCCCGAGGGAAACTACGCCGAGACGCTGAAGATCTTTTCGGGCGAGATCATCGGGCTTGACCGCGGCGCGGTGGTGCTGACCCAGAGCGGGCTGCCCGATGACGCGGTCGAGACCGAGCAGCACGTGATCGAATTTGCCATCTACGCCGAAACCGGCGCGGCGGCGGCCACGGCCTATGGCACGCGGCAGACATGCCGGCGCGGGGGCAATCCGGGGGTCTTCACCAACCGACCCTGCCCCTGACGCGCAAAGAGAGGGCCGGCGGGCGACCGCGGGCTTCCGCTGCTGGCGGTTGAAGGCAGACGCTTTATGGCGCCAGCATATCGAACGGCTGTTCGGCGCTGATCGGCACCAAAGCGGACGCCCGATGGGGCGGTCGTCCGCTGGCCCGGGCGCGCTTCGCGCTTGTCCCCGGGCCGGGTCTGCAAGTTTGCCTAATACAGGCCGCCCGAGGACAGTGTGCCGAAATCGGCCTTCTTCGGGATCACCCGCTTCTGGCCCGTCGAGGTGGTGACGGCGGTGGCGCCGGCGCCGGGGGCCGAGGCCTCCCAGGGCAGCACCACGTCGCCATCGCCAAAGCCTGCGACGATGACCGGCGAGTTCCAGCTGGGGTCGCTGCCATCGCGGAAATACTCGGCGATCACGTCATCGCCGGTGGCGTTGTCGGCCATGCGCTGGCCGGTATGGCGGTTGATCTTGACCCAGTAGCCGCCGGGCGGAACCTTGAACTCGGTGCCGCCATATTGCTTCACCGCCTCGCGCATGAAGGCGTTGAACACCGGCACGCACAGCGTCCCGCCAAAGGCGTTCTCGCCCAGGGTGCGCGGGGTGTCATAGCCCAGATAGCAGCCGGCGACGATGTTCGACGAGAAGCCGATGAACCACACGTCCTTGGCGTCATTGGTGGTGCCGGTCTTGCCGGCGATCGGCACCGGCAGGTTCACGCCCTTGCCCGAGCCGCGCTTGACCACGCCTTCCATCATCGAGGTCAGCTGATAGGCGGTCACCGCATCCATCACCCGCTCGCGGTTGTTGTCGATGACCGGCCCCTGCCCGGCGGGCAGCGCCTGCTGGCCGCAGCTTTCGCAGATCCGCTTGTCATGGCGATAGACGGTGCGGCCACGGCGGTCCTGCACCCGGTCGACCAGCGTCGGCTCTACCCGCTCGCCGCCATTGGCGAACATGGCATAGGCGGCAACCATCTTGAACAGCGTGGTTTCCTGCGCGCCGAGGCTGTTGGCGAGGAACGGGTCCAGATGGTCATAGACGCCGAAGCGCTCGGCATATTCGGCCACCCGCTCCATGCCGATATCGTCGGCGATGCGGATGGTCATCAGGTTCCGCGACTGCTCGATCCCGGTGCGCAAGGGCGTCGGGCCATAGAAATTGCCACCGGCATTCTTCGGCGTCCACAACCCTTGCGGCGTGTTGATCTTGATCGGCTCGTCGACGACGATCGTCGCCGGGGTGTAGTTGTTGTCCAGCGCGGCGGCATAGACGAAGGGCTTGAAGCTCGAGCCCGGCTGGCGCATCGCCTGTGTCGCACGGTTGAAGACCGAGGACTGGTAGGAAAAGCCGCCCTGCATCGCCACGACGCGGCCGGTATTCACGTCCATCGCCATGAAGCCGCCCTCGACCTCGGGCACCTGCCGCAAGGTCCAGCGGATGAAAGCGCCGCTGCCATCCTCGGTCATGGCGCGGACCAGCACCACGTCCCCGACCGAGACCAGGTCGCCCGCCACCTGCGCGCGGGGACCGAGCTTGCCATCGGCCTGACGCTTGCGCGCCCATTGCACGTCCTTGGCCGGGATCCAGTGGCCGTCGGCATCTTCCTCGATGCCCTCGATGCCGATGCGGGCATCGCTCTGGCCAAGTTCCAGCACCACCGCCGGGATCCAGCCCGGAATGTCGCGCGGCGCCTCGGTCTCGAACAGCGCCCCGCGCCATGCGGCCTCGTCGGTCAGCGCCTCGGGCGGAAGGGTCAGGCCGGTGCCGCGCCAGACGCCACGCCCGCGGTCGTAATCCTCCAGCGCCTCGCGCAGCGCATCGGCGGCGACGTTCTGCATGTCGGGCTCGACGGTGGCGCGGATGGTCAGACCGCCGCCGAAGAATTCCTCTTCGCCGAACTCCCGGCTCAGCTGGCGGCGGATCTCGTCGGTGAAATAATCACGCGGCGGCAGTTGCTCCTGGAACGAGGGGAAATCACCGTTCTGGACCGAGCGCAGCGGCAGCTTGGATTCGCTCTCATAGGTCGCCTGCTCGATATAGCCGTTCTGCCACATCTCGCGCAGGACATAGTTGCGCCGTTCCGTCACCCGGTCCTTGGCGCGGACGGGGTGATAGCGGCCGGGCGCCTGCGGCATGGCGGCCAGGGTCGCGGCCTCGTGCGGGGACAGTTCGCTGAGCGTCTTGTTGAAATAGGTTTGGGCGGCGGCGGCAACGCCGAAGCTGTTCTGGCCGAGGAAAATCTCGTTCAGGTACAGCTCGAGGATCTGGTCCTTGGTCAACGTATCCTCGAGCCGGGTGGCGAGGATCAGTTCCTTGACCTTGCGCTCGATGCTGCGGTCGCTGGACAGCAGGAAGTTTTTCATCACCTGCTGAGTGATGGTCGATGCACCGCGCACATTGCTGCCGCCCGAGCGCACGGCCTCGACCATGGCGCCAATCATGCCGCGCGGGTCATAGCCCGGATGGGTGTAGAAATTCTTGTCCTCGGCGCTGATGAAGGCCTGCTTCACCAGGTCGGGGATCTCGTCGATCGGCACGAACAACCGGCGCTCCTGCGCGAATTCGTCAATCAGCCGGCCCTCGCCGGAATAGATCCGACTGATGGTCTTGGGGGTGTATTGCGCCAGCGTCTCGTGGCTCGGCAGGTCGCGGGAATAGATCCAGAAGATCCCGCCGATGGTCAGCGCGACAAAGACGGCCGCTGTCACGACCCAGGAAAAGATGCCACCGAAGAAAGAAAAGATGCTGCGCAGCAAGGACCGGACCTTTCGTGAATCGCCTGCCTCTATAGTCTCTGGGCCGGGGCGCGTCAAAACAACCTTGGGTTATTGGCTTGCGCCGGCCCGGCCTGTCTTCTGCCCCGTTCACAGCCTTGCGCGCGGACCCGCTTGGCATTGCCGCCCGGGTCTCGATGGCGTATCTGCGGGGGCGAAACCCGGAGGTCCCGATGACCCACAACCCGATCCGCCCCTGGCGCAACATCGAGCGGCGCAAGTCGCGGCAGATCATGGTCGGCAATGTGCCGGTCGGCGGCGATGCCCCGATCTCGGTGCAGACCATGACCAACACCAATGGCCATGACGTCAAGGCGACGCTGGCGCAGGTGATCGCGGCGGCCGAGGCCGGCGCCGATATCGTCCGCATCAGCGCCCCTGATCAGGAAACCACCAAGGCTTTGCGCGAGATCTGCCGCGAAAGCCCGGTGCCGATCGTCGCGGACATCCATTTCCACTACAAGCGCGCCATCGAGGCGGCCGAGGCCGGCGCCGCCTGCCTGCGTATCAACCCGGGCAATATCGGCGATGCCGCCCGCGTGCGCGAGGTTATCAAGGCGGCCAAGGACCACGGCTGCTCGATCCGCATCGGCGTGAATGCCGGGTCGCTGGAAAAGCACCTCCTGGAGAAATACGGCGAGCCCTGCCCCGATGCGATGGTCGAAAGCGGCCTCGACCACATCAAGATCCTGCAGGACAACGACTTCCACGAGTTCAAGATCAGCGTGAAGGCCTCGGACGTGTTCCTGTCCGCCGCCGCCTATCAGCAGCTGGCCGAGGCGACCGATGCCCCGATCCATCTGGGCATCACCGAGGCCGGCGGCTTTGTCGGGGGCACGGTGAAATCCGCCATCGGGCTCGGGAACCTGCTGTGGTCGGGCATTGGCGACACCATCCGGGTCAGCCTCTCGGCCGATCCGGTGCAAGAGGTGAAGGTCGGCTTCGAGATCCTGAAATCTCTGGGTCTGCGCACCCGCGGCGTTCAGATCATCTCCTGCCCCAGCTGCGCGCGGCAGGGGTTCGACGTGATCCGCACGGTCGAGACGCTGGAGCAGCGGCTGGAACATATCAAGACGCCGATGTCGCTCTCGATCATCGGCTGCGTGGTGAACGGGCCGGGCGAGGCGCTGATGACCGATATCGGTTTCACCGGCGGCGGCGCGGGCAGCGGCATGGTCTACCTGGCCGGCAAGCAGGCGCACAAGATGACCAATGCGCAGATGGTCGACCACATCGTCGAACTGGTCGAGGAACGCGCCTCGAAGCTCGAGGCCGAGGCGGCGAAGGCGGCCGAATAACCGGCCTTGCCGGCGGGTCGTCCCGGCGGCAGGGTGGCTGCATGAACCATGAGCCGGATACCTGGATCGCGCTGATCCGCGCCATTGGCGGCAGCACCCATGCGAAACTGTCGATGGCCGACCTGCGCGGGGCCTGCGAGGCGCGCGGGTTTCGCGGCCCGCGGACAGTTCTCGCCACCGGCAATGTCGTCTTTCGCTCGGCACAGCCCGAAGCCGAGATCGGCGACCATCTCAACGGGATCATGGCGGCGCATGGGCTGACGAATGCGGTCTTCCTGCGCCGCCCGGCGGAGTTGCGGCAGGTCCTGAACGCGAACCCCTTCCCCGAGGTCGCCACGGAACGCCCCAGCCGTCTCTTGGTGATGTTCCTGTCGCAGCCGCCCGACCCTGCCGCCGATTGCCTGCCCACCGGCTATCCCGGCCCGGAGCGCTTGAGGCTGGTCGGCCGCGAGGTCTTCATCGACTATCCCGAGACCATCGGCCAGTCGAAGCTGACCCCGGCCCGGCTGGAACGGCATTTCGGCCAGCCTGGCACGGCGCGGAACTGGAACAGCCTCGGCAAGATCCTAGCCGCCTGCGCGCCGGGCTGAGCCTCATAGGCGACTATTTGCGGATTCTGCACGCAGAGGGGGAACAATCCCCTCACGGGTCTGTTATCATCCTACCTTGGTAGCATGGGGGAGGGACCAGTTATGTCACCATTCGGAACCATGTCGCGGCGCAGCCTGCTGACCCTGATCGGGGCGACGGCGGGCAGCGCAGCGATGCTGCGGGCGATGACCACGATGGGTCACGCACAGGAAAGCGATTACAAGCCGGTGAAGCTCGAGGGCGACCCCAAGGGCGCCTCGGTCGTCATCCTTGGCGCCGGTCTTGCGGGGATGACCGCGGCGCTGGAACTGCGCGATGCGGGCTACAAGGTCACCATCCTCGAATACCAGAAACGCGCCGGAGGCCGCTGCATCACCCTGCGCGGTGGCGACGAGGTGCACGAGATGGGCGGTTTCGTCCAGAAGGTCGGCTTCTCGGAAGGCCAGTTCTTCAACAACGGACCCTGGCGCATCCCGCATCACCACCAGGGGGTGATCCATTACTGCCAGCGCCTCGGTGTCGCCCTGCAACCCTTCGTTCAGGAAAACCTCAGCGCCTACCTGCATTCCAAGGATGCCTTCGACGGCAAGCCGCAGCGCCAGTCCTGGATCAAGGCCGATTACCAGGGCCATGTGACCGAGCTTCTGACCAAGGCGGTCAATGCCGGCGCGCTGGATGACGAGGTGACCGGCGAGACCAAGGACATGCTCTTGGAAAGCCTGCGCGAGTATGGCGCGCTGGACAAGGACATGCGCTATGCCAGCAATATCGGCACCTCGAACCTGCGCGGCTATGACAAGCCCGCCGGCGGCGGCATGACCTCGGCCCCCGTTCCCTCGACGCCGATCGGGCGCGACGACCTGCTGCGCTCGGGCCTCTGGCATCACCTGCGCGAGCATGACATCTACGAACACCACGCCCCGCTGTTCCAGCCCATCGGCGGCATGGACATGATCGCCCGTGGTTTTGCCAACGAGGTCGGCGACCTGATCACCTATGACGCCCGCGTCACCCGCATCGCGCAAAGCGAGACCGGCGTGACCATCGATTACGACAGCTCCTCGGGCGAGGGTGAAGGTGGGCAGGTGACGGCGGATTACTGCGTCTGCACCATCCCCTTCTCGGTTCTGGGCCAGATCGAGGCCGACCTGTCCTCGGACCTGCAGAACGCCGTCGATACCGTCTGGTATTACGAGGGCTTCAAGGCCGGGCTGGAGATGAAGCGCCGCTTCTGGGAGCAGGACGAGAAGATCTATGGCGGGATCACCTTCACCGATCTCTCCATCGGCCAGATCAGCTATCCCTCCGCCGACATGATGAGCGCCGGGCCGGGCGTGCTTCTGGGCGCCTACCAGTTCGGCAAGCCCGCCTATGAATTCACCGCGCTGACGCCCGAACAGCGGATCGAGCGCTGCCTGGCCGATGGCGAGAAGATCCACGGGCCGAACTATCGCCAGGAATTCACCGCCGGCGCCAGCTTCGGCTGGCACCGCAATTCCTGGACCCTTGGCTGCTATGGCCATTGGGACGAGTATGGCGACACCTTCTTCAAGGCCTGCGAGGTCGATCGTCGGCTGGTCTGCGCCGGAGAGCACCTGTCGCAATGGCCGGGCTGGCAGGAGGGCGCCATCCTGTCGGCGCTGGACGCCATCACCCGCCTGCATCAACGCGTCATCGCCGGCTGAGGAGGACCGAACCATGAAACCGATCATTCCGACCCTTCTGGCGGCGCTGATGCTGACCGCCCCGGCTTTTGCGCAGGAAGCCGCACCTGAAGCCACCCCGGAAGCTGCCGAGGCCGAAGCGGCGACCGCCGAGGCAACCGCAGTGGCCGAGGCCGATGCCACGCCCCCGGCTGCCGAGGACGCCGCCCCCGGAACGGCGCAGGCCATGCCCTTGACCCAGACCATCACTGACATCATCACCGACGCGCCCGACAGCGCGGCGGCGGAAGCCGCTGCCGGGGCGCTGACCAGCGCAACCGCGCCGGGCCTTGATGATGGCAGCGAGCAGCTTGGTTTTTCGACCGGCGAGGAAATCTACCAATATCTCTGCCGGGGCTGCCACCAGTATGACGGCTCGGGGGCCAAGGGTGCCGGTGCCTACCCGGCGCTTGCGGGCAACGAGAACCTCGAATTCGGCGACTATCCGGTGATGCTGGTGGTCAATGGCCAGAAGGGCATGCCGCCCTTGGGTCATATGCTGTCGGACGAGCAGGTCGTGGCCGTGGTCACCTATATCCAGACCAGCTTCGGCAACAGCTATACCGAACACCCGACGGTCGAGACGGTCGCCGGCGTCCGCCCGGAAGAACCGACCGCCAGCGCCGGCGGCTCGGGCGGCAACTGACAAGGCGGCGCGCTGGCCGCTCCGGCTGGCGCGCCTTGCCGCAAGGCGCCGAACGTCATCGATGACTTGGGATGATGGTAGGCCCGGCAGGACTTGAACCCGCAACCAAGGCGTTATGAGCGCCCTGCTCTAACCAATTGAGCTACAGGCCCCCAATGATCGCCATCCTCGTAGAACCTGCGCCGCGCCCGGTCAAGGCGCGGCGCAGGGCCCTTTCATCTGGCACGGATCATTCGGCGTCGAGGAAGGCCTTCAGCCGGTCGCTGGCCTGGGCGATGTTCAGCACCCCGTCCAGATGGCCGCGGGTGCCCTGCAGCTCGACGATCTCGACCGGGGTGCCGTCGGATTTGATGATGCCGGCGGTTTCGCGCACGGCGTCACCCGGAAAGACCAGGTCCTCATCGGTATGGATCAGCATCACCGGCACGTCGATGTTGAGCAGGCCCTTGTAGATCCCGTCCTCGGGATGGCCGGCGACGAATTGCTGGCAGGCGCGCACGAGATAGAGGAAATGGTTCGCATCCGACAGGCTGGCCCGCGCCGCGCCGGCCTTGTTCAGCGCATCGACCACGGCATAGTCATTGGCCCAGGCCTTGCCCGGATCGGCACCCTCGGCCGCCCAGTTGCGCCCGAAGGTGCCATTGGTCCATTCCGCCGAATTGGCGTGCAGCGTCACCACCTTCAGCGCATCGGCCAGCCCGGCATTGGGTGCTTCACCCTCGTAATAGTCCCCGCCGTTCCAGTTCGCATCGAGCTTGATGGGCGAGGCCCAGACATCCAGCCAGGCGATCAGGTCGGCATCGGCCCAGCCCGAGGCGATGACCGGGATCACCCGCTCCAAGAGATCGGGATGCCGCGCCGCCCATTCATAGCTTTGCAGGCCCCCCATCGAGGCGCCCATGACCGCGTGCCATTTCGGAATGCCCAGCTGATCCATCAGCCCCTTCTGCGTCTCGACGAAATCGCCGATGGTCAGGATCGGAAAATCCATGCCCCAGGGCTTGCCGGTCGCCGGGTTCACCGAGGCCGGGCCGGTGGTGATGACATTCGGATCATTGGCGCCAAGGTTCACCGGGCTGTCCACGGCGACGACGAAATACTTGTCGGTGTCGATTGCCTTGCCCGAACCGATGATCGTGTCCCAATAGCCGGGTGCCGCATCGGACTCGGCATATTTCCCCGCCGCATGGCTGTTGCCGCTGAAGTAATGCGGGATCAGGATGGCATTGTCCTTGGCCTCGTTCAGCGTGCCATAGGTCTCGTAGCCCAGGGTCATCTCGGGGATGGTCGCGCCGCCATCGGTGGTGAAATCGGTCAGGGTGAAGGATTGCTTCTCGACCAGCGGCTCATAGGCGAATGCAGGGCCGGCGGCGATCAGCGCGGCGATCAGGGCGAAATGTTTCATGCAAATATCCCGGTTGGTTTCCGTACCCGGGTATCGAACAAAGAGCTTAAGGATTCGTAAAGGTGTAATTCAACCTAGGCGGTCGGCTTGCGGCGCACATACAGCTCCAGCCGGTGATGGACGATCTCATAGCCCATCTCGGCGGCAATCTCGGCCTGCAGGCGCTCGATCCGGTCATTGGTGAACTCGATCACCTGCCCGGTCTCCACGTCGATCATGTGGTCGTGGTGGTGCTGGTCAGCCGGCTCCCACCGCGCCGGTTCGCCCTGGAATTCCAGCTTCTCGATGACGCCCTGCGCCTGCAGCGTGGTCAGGGTGCGATAGACGGTGGCCAGCGACACTCCAGCCCCTGCCGCCTCGGCGCGGCGGTGCAATTCCGTCGCATCGGGGTGATCGGCGCAATCGGCCAGCACGCTCAAGAGCAGCTTGCGCTGGCGGGTGATGCGGACGCCGGCATCGCGGAGCGCGGTTTCCAGTTGCAGGGCACGGGACTCGGACATGGGACTGTCATGCCCCAGCACGGCACCAGTTGCAACTAGCCAGTTGCGAATCAATCGCAACTGTTGACAGTTGAGAATGATTCGCAGATACAAGGCGCATCATGACCCCGAACCCGATCCGGACCCTCAGCCGCCTTGCCCTTGCCGCCCTCTTGCCGCTGCTGCTGGCCCAGCCCGCGCTGGCCGAGCGGCTGAAGGTCGTCACCACCTTCACCATCATCGCCGACATGGCCCGCAACGTGGCCGGAGATGCGGCGGATGTGGAATCGATCACCCGCCCCGGCGCCGATATCCACGCCTACCAGCCAACGGCAGGTGACATGATCCGGGCCTCGGATGTCGGGCTGATCCTCGCCAACGGGATGAATCTCGAGGCCTGGTTCCAGCAGTTCATCGAAAAGCTGGGCGATGTGCCGGTGGCGGTGGTCAGCGAGGGGGTCGAGCCCATCGCCATCCGCGGCGGCGACTATGACGGCAAGCCCAATCCCCATGCCTGGATGTCGCTGTCGAGCGCGCTGGTCTATGTCGAGAACATCGCCACCGCGCTGGCTGAGGCCGATCCGCAGAACGCCGCCACCTACCGGCAGAATGCGGAAGGTTACAAGGCGCAGATCGAGGCCGCGCTTGGCCCCCTGCGCGAGGCCGCCCATGCCCTGCCCGACAACCGCCGCTGGCTGGTCAGTTCCGAGGGCGCCTTCTCCTACCTCACCCGCGATTACGGGCTGAACGAGCTGTTTCTCTGGCCGATCAATTCCGACGGACAGGGCACGCCGCAGCAGGTGCGCCGGGTGATCGACACGGTTCGAGCCGAAAAGATCCCGGTGGTCTTTTCCGAATCCACCGTCTCGGACCGCCCCGCCCGCGCCATCGCCGCCGAAACCGGGGCGCGCTATGGCGGGCAGCTTTACGTCGACAGCCTGTCCGAAGCCGACGGGCCGGTGCCGACCTATCTGGACCTCTTGAAGGTCACCAGCGAAACCATCCTGACCGAGTTGCAGAAATGACCGATGGCATCACTGTTTCCGACCTGACCGTCACCTATCGCAACGGCCACACGGCCCTGCGCGAGGCCAGCCTGACCGTACCGGAAGGCTCGATCACCGCGCTGGTCGGCGTGAACGGCGCGGGGAAATCGACTCTCTTCAAGGCGCTGATGGGGTTCATCCCTGCCGCACAGGGCAAGATTACCGTGCTGGGTGGCAGCGTCGCCGAGGCACTTGGCAAGAACCTGATCGCCTATGTCCCGCAGGCCGAAGAGGTCGACTGGACCTTCCCGGTCCTCGTCGAGGATGTGGTGATGATGGGCCGCTATGGTCATATGGGCTTCCTGCGCCGCCCGCGCGCCGTGGACAAACAGGCGGTCACCGAGGCCCTTGCCCGCGTCGGCATGGCCGAGTTCCGCCAGCGCCAGATCGGAGAGCTGTCGGGCGGGCAGAAAAAGCGCGTCTTCCTCGCCCGGGCCCTGGCGCAGGAGGGCCGGGTGATCCTCCTCGATGAGCCCTTCACCGGCGTGGATGTGAAGACCGAGGAGGCGATCATCACGCTTCTGCGCGAGATGCGGGCCGAGGGGCGGGTGATCCTCGTCTCGACCCATGACCTCGGATCGGTACCCGAATATTGCGACCGGGTGGTGCTGGTCAAAGGCACGGTTCTGGCCTCGGGACCGGTCGCCACCACCTTCACGCCGGAGAACCTGAAACGCGCCTTCGGCGGCGTCTTGCGCCATTTCGTCCTTGGCGGCGCGGCGCTGCATGACGATCCCGATGCCCGTGCCGTCGATGTCTTCAGCGACGACGAACGCCCGCTGATCTTCTATGACCAGCAGGCCCGCACCAAAGACAGCGCATGATGCGGCCCGCTTCTTCTTCACCGAAATATCCCACGGGGGCGCAGGGGTCTAGAACCACCGCGCGGCGCAGATGATCGAGACCCTTCTCATTCCCTTTCAATACGGCTTCATGTCGAACGCCATCTGGGTCGCGGCGCTGGTCGGCGGGGTCTGCGCCTTCCTCTCGGCCTACCTGATGCTGAAGGGCTGGAGCCTCATCGGAGACGCGCTCAGCCATTCGATCGTGCCGGGCGTGGCTGGGGCCTATATGCTGGGCCTGCCCTTCGCCATCGGGGCCTTCCTGTCGGGCGGGCTGGCGGCACTGGCCATGCTGTTCCTGAACAACCGCACCGGCTTGCGCGAGGATGCGATCATCGGGCTCATTTTCACCAGCTTCTTCGGGCTGGGGCTGTTCATGGTCTCGCTGAACCCGATGGCGGTCGACATCCAGACGATCACCATGGGCAATATCCTCGCCATCCCGCCCGAGGATGTGCTGCAACTGGCGATCATCGGCTTTGTCTCGCTGGCGATCCTGCTGATGAAATGGCGCGACCTTCTGGCCGTGTTCTTCGACGAGACGCATGCCCGCACCATCGGCCTCAATCCGACCCGGCTGCGCGTCCTGTTCTTCACCCTGCTCTCGGCCTGCACGGTGGCGGCGATGCAGACCGTTGGGGCGTTTCTCGTCGTCGCCATGGTGGTAACGCCCGGCGCCACCGCCTACCTGCTGACCGACCGCTTTCCACGCCTGATCGCGCTGTCGGTCTTCATCGGCGCCTTCACCTCGGGCTTCGGCGCCTATCTGTCCTTCTTCCTCGACGGCGCGACCGGCGGGATCATCGTGCTGCTGCAGACGCTGATCTTCCTCGCCGCCTTCATCTTCGCCCCGACCCACGGGATGCTGGCCGCCCGCCGCCGGGCGCGGCAGGCCCTGCGCGAGGTCGCGCCATGATCCTCTTCGCCCCGCTCGACTACGGTTTCATGCGCGAGGCCTTCGTCATCGCCGCGATCATTGCCGTGCCGGCGGCGCTGCTCTCGTGCTTCCTGGTCCTCAAGGGCTGGAGCCTGATGGGCGATGCGATCAGCCATGCGGTGCTGCCGGGCGTGGTCCTGGCGCATCTGCTGGGTTGGCCGCTGGTCATCGGCGCCTTTGCCGCCGGCATGGGTTGCGCGCTGGCGGCGGGCTTCCTGCAGGAGAACAGCCGGGTCAAGCAGGACACCATCCTCGGCGTGGTCATGTCGGGCATGTTCGCGGGCGGGATCGTGCTCTATGTCGCCATCGGCCCCGAGGTCGACCTGTTCCACATCCTCTTCGGCAATATCTTCGGCGTCTCGCCCGAGCAGATCCTGCGCACCGGGTTGATCGCGCTGCTGGTCAGCGGCGGCATCCTGATGAACTGGCGGGCGCTGACGCTGTACAGTTTCGACCCGGTGCAGGCGCGGGTGATCGGGCTGCCGGTGCGTTGGCTGCATTATGGACTGCTTGCGGCGATCTCGCTGACGGTGGTTGCGATGCTGACCGCGGTGGGGATCATCTTGGCCGTGGGCCTTCTGATCGCGCCGGGAGCCATCGCCTTCCTGGTCACGCGGCGGATGCAGGCCATGCTGGCGGTCGCCTCGGCGGTGTCACTGGTCTCCTGCCTTGCGGGCGTCTGGCTCAGCTTCTGGATCGACAGCGCCCCGGCGCCGACCATCGTTCTGGTGCTGACCGGCTTCTTCGTCGCGGCCTTTGTCTGGCGACAGGTCCGAACCCGCCGCGCCACCGCCGGCCAGCCTGCCTAGGAGGCCTCGAACAGCGCGCGCCAGGCCGGGTTGCCGCCGTGATGGGCCGCGAGCCGGCGGAACTGCGCCCCCTCGGGCCGGTCCAGCCCCAGCCAGCCGAGCGCGTTGCCGCCCATGATGCGTTGCTGCGCGGCGGCATCAGGGGTCAGCCGGCCGACGAAATCGCGCATCATCCGGTGATAGTTTGGGTGATCCGGCTCGCGCGCGATCATGTGCCAGTCGCTGCCATAGAGCATCCGCTCGGCCGCCACGGGATAGGTCGCCAGAAAGGCCTGCGTCATCGCCAGCGGCCCGCCCGGCGCGTTGGCAGCATCCCGCGCCGCCTCGTCCCAATAGCCGGTATCGAAGTAGAGGTTGCGGTCCTCGGTCATCATCTGCCCCAGCCGCGCCTGCCAGTCCGGCGCGTCATGGCCGTTGAACCCGCCGAAATGCGCAAGGTTCACCCGTAGGTCGGGATGGCGCCGCAGGACCGGCGCCCAGTGCCACGGCGCGGAATAGGCCTTGGTCCCCGGCCCCGCCCCCATGCTGTGCGAGGCATGGGTGGCGATGGGCACGTCATTTTCCGCGCACCAGCGGTAAAGCGCCCCAAGCGCCCGGTCCAGCGCGGCGCGGGGCGGCGGGTTCCGGGCGATGTCGGGGCGGGCATGGGCAAAGCTGATGGTACTGTTGCCATCGGGGCGAAAGCCCATCGGTGGATAAAGCTTGACCCCGGCAAAGCCCTGCTGAGTGATCGCCCGCTGCACGCCTTCCAGCACCGATGCGCCCTCAAGCGCGGCACGCAGCGGGCAGAAGGGCACGAAGTTCAGGACCAGCACACGGGCCTCACGCTGGCTCAGCCGCGCGGCCAGATCGACCTGCTGGGCCATCGGGCTGACGCTCTGCGGCTCGGTCGCATTCAGCCACAGGGCCATATCAACCAGATGGTTGCAGAAGATCCGCGCCTCGGTCGGTCGGCCATAAAGCCGCGCGGCCTGATCCCGGATCACCGCCCGGTCACGGGTCATCAGCATCGCCCATTGCAGCGTGTTCGACAGGCTGAGGCTGGAGGCCGTGGCGCTGCGGCGGTCGGGGTTCAGCAGACCCGGGGCCAGTTGCTGGCCAGTGCTCGGCGCGGCGCGGCGGGCGGTGATGCTGGGCTGGTCACCCATCCCCGCCGCCGCCTGACCCATCGGCACACCTGCCGCATCGGACAGCGCCGACAGGAGTTGCTGGTCGGGCTCCTGCAGCAGCACCGGCGCCGACTCGCCCGGCGCGATACTTCGCATCGCCCGACTGGCGGAAACCTGCGTCTCGGCCCGGGCCTGTGCCGCGCCGAAATAGCCGTCGATGGCGCGGGCCAGCCGCGCCTCGTCCTCGGCCGGGTCGATCCGGGGCAGCGGTGCCCGGCCCAGATCCGCCAGTTCCGCCGCCGCATCGCGCGTGCCCTGCAGCAGGAAGGTGACGATCATCTCGGCAAAGGGACCGATCAGCGCGACCGGGAACCTACTGCCCAGATCGGGCAGGATCACCTGCCGCAGAAAGCCGAGCGCCGGCACGTCGCGGCCATTGAACAGATGCATATGCGCATCGATGGCGCCTTCGCCCAGATCGGCCTGCCGCCCCGGACGGGCAAGGCCCGAACCGCAGCCGGACAGTGCGAGGACACCCGAGGAAAGGGCGGTGGCGGTGAACAAGCGGCGACTGATCATGGCACATCTCGGCTGACACTTCCGCGCCAGCCTAGCATGGCTCACGCGCCGGTTGCATCCTCGAGGATCATCGCGGCGGCCTTTTCGGCGATCATCGTCACCGGCGCATGGGTATTGCCCGAGGGGATCATCGGCATGATCCCGGCATCGGCAATCCGCAGCCCCGCCAGCCCGCGCAGCCGCAACTCGGGATCGACCACGGCCATCGCGTCCGTGCCCATGCGCGTGGTGCCGACCGGGTGGAAGATCGTCGTGCCGATATTCCCCGCCGCCTGTTCCAGCTCGGGCTCGCTTTGCAGGCTCGCCCCCGGCAGCGTCTCGACCGGCGCGAACTCGGCCATGCGCCGGGTCGCCATCAGCCGTCTCGCGTGACGGATACTATCGACCGCCACCTCGCGGTCGCCTTGGGTCGAGAGGTAATTCGGCGCAATGGCCGGGGCCTCGCCGGGCGTCGCGCTGCGGACATGGCTGCTGCCCCGGCTTTCGGGGCGCAGGTTGCAGACCGAGACGGTCAGGCCGGGATAGCGATGTAAAGGCTCGCCGAACTTGTCCAAGGACAGCGGCTGGACGTGGTATTCGATATTGGCCGTCGCGAAACGGTCCGAGGAGCGCGCGAAGATCCCCAGTTGCGAGGGCGCCATCGCCATCGGGCCGGACCGCTTGAGCGCATATTCCAGCGCGATCCCGGCCTTGCCCCAGAGGCTCGCCGCACGGTCGTTCAGCGTCCGCGCGCCCGAAATGCGGAAGACGCTGCGCAATTGCAGATGGTCCTGAAGGTTCGCCCCGACGCCCGGCACGTCCAGAACCACCGGGATCCCGAGCGAGGCCAAATGCGCCCCCTGCCCGATCCCCGACCATTCGAGCAGCGCCGGCGAATTGATCGCCCCCGCCGCCAGCACCACCTCGCCGCCCGCGCGCGCCAGATGCCGCTGCCCGCCCTTCTGGAAGATGACGCCGGTGATCCGGCCCTCCTCGATCACTAGCCGTTCCGCTTCGGCCCCGGTCTCGATACGCAGGTTCGCCCGTCTCCGCGCCGGGTCGAGGAATGCCTTGCGCGCGTTCCAGCGGATGCCGCGCCGCTGGTTCACCGGGAAGTAACCCACGCCCTCATTGTCGCCGGCATTGAAATCATCACACACCGGCAGGCCCATTTCCTGCGCCGCCTCGGACACCGCATCGAGGATCGGCCAGCTCAGCCGTTGCTGTTCCACCCGCAGCTCGCCCTCGGTGCCGTGCAACTCGCTGGCTTCACCGTAATGGCGTTCCGAGCGGCGGAAAAAGGGCAGCACGTCGTCCCAGCCCCAGCCCGGATTGCCCGCCTGCCGCCAGCCGTCGTAATCCGCCGCCTGCCCGCGCATGTAGATCATGCCGTTGATCGAGGAACAGCCGCCCAGCACCCGCCCGCGCGGATAGTTCAGCGCCCGCCCGTTAAGCCCCGGCTCGGCCTCGGTCTTGTAACACCAGTCCACCGCCGGGTTGCCCATGGAATAGAGATAGCCCACCGGCACATGCACCCAGAAGCGGTTGTCGCTGCCGCCCGCCTCCAGCAGCAGCACCTTGTGGCGCGGATCGGCGCTGAGGCGGTTGGCCAGCACGCAGCCGGCACTGCCCGCGCCGATGATGACGAAATCATAGGTTCCGAAGTCGCGTGTCTCATCCATGGACCGGACGCTAGCGCGCGGGTTTTCGCCGCGCAACCGCCCCCGTTCTCGGCCCCGCTCATGAAGATCATGCAAAGGTTTCACGCCCCCGCTTGTTGCGCCGGCGCCTCATGCGCGGCAGAAGCGTGGGGCGGTGTCGCAAATGGCCCGCATCATGGTCGCAAGCGGTGGATCAGCCCCGCCGCGCGCGCCCTATTGAGGCCGGTAAGGAGGATCCCCGCATGTCCGGACTGACGCTTGTCTATTGGCGCGACATTCCTGCCCAGGTGACCATGGGCAAGGGCCGCAATGCGACCCGCGTCGTGCTGGACGAGCGTTTCGAACAGGCCATCGACCGCGCCGCGATGAAGGCCGGTCTGGCGGGAACCGACGATTACCTGAACCAATGGCGCCGCGCGCCGGCGGAGGGGGATGACCCGCAGGCCGAAGCCACCCGGCTCGAGGCCGAATACGACAAGGACCGTCTGAAGGCACTGATCGCCAATGACGGCTGGAACCCGGTTTAATACAGGCTGAAAAGATGTCGCTCATGCAGTTTCGGACGCCCAAGAAGGATATGACCTCGCCCCTGCCCGCCTTCCTGCAGGGCGCCTCGATCGAGGTGATGCCGAAAACGGCCGAGAAGATCGCCGATTTCCGCGCCATCCTGCCGGCCGGGACGCAGGTCTTCGTGGCCCATATCGACGGCACCGATCCGGCCGACATGCAGGCGACCGTGACCCGCCTGGCGCGCGAGGGCTTTGCGCCCGTGCCGCATATCCCTGCCCGCGTGGTGCCGTCGCAGGCGGCGCTGGCCGAATGGATCGCCGCCTATCGCGGCGCCGGCGCGACCTCGGCGCTGCTTCTGGGCGGCGGGCTCAGCACCCCGCGCGGTCCCTTTGCCGATTCGATGCAGATGCTGGATACCGGCCTTTTCGCGGATTTCGAGCGGCTCTATGTCGCCGGCCATCCCGAGGGCAATCGCGACATCGACCCCAATGGCGGCGAGGCCGAGGTGCTGCGGGCCCTTCGCTGGAAGCAGGACTTCGCGCAGCGGACGGATGCCCAGATGGCCGTGGTGACGCAGTTCTGCTTTGACGCGAAACCCGTGATCGAATGGGCCAACCGGATGCAGGCGGTCGGGCTGAATCTGCCGATCCGCATCGGTCTGGCGGGACCCGCGAAACTGCAGACCATGCTGAAATTCGCCATCATGTGCGGCGTCGGCCCGTCCTTGCGCGTGCTGCAGCGCCGCGCCCGCGACGTGACGAAGCTGCTGGTTCCCTACGAGCCGACCGACTTCATCACCGCCATCGCCCGCCACAAGGCCGCCAATCCCGGTTTCGCCATCGAGGCCGCGCATATCTTTCCGCTTGGTGGTATCACCGCCTCGACCGACTGGCTGAGCCGCGCCAAAGCGGCCTGACCGACTAGCCCTGAAAGGCCCATAATGACCCGCACCGTTCTGGAATCCGCATCGAAGACCGTCATCATCGGCTTTGACGAACCCTTCTGCGTCATCGGCGAGCGCATCAACCCCACCGGCCGCAAGAAGCTGGCGGCCGAGCTTGAGATGGGCGATTTCTCGACCGTCGAAAAGGACGCGCTGGAACAGGTGGCCTGCGGGGCAACGGTGCTGGACGTGAACTCGGGCGCGGTCTTCACCAACAAGATGGCCGAAGACCCGCGCTATGCCGACAACAACTTCGTCGAGCCGATGCTGATGCCGGAACTGATCACCCGGATCCAGGCGCTGGTCGATGTGCCCTTGTGCATCGACAGCTCGGTTCCGGGCGCTCTGAAGGCCGGGCTCGAGGCCTGCAACGGTCGTCCGCTTCTGAACAGCGTCACCGGCGAAGAGGAGCGGCTGGAACTGGTGCTGCCGCTGGTCAAGAAATACAACGTTCCGGTAGTGGCGATCTCGAATGACGATACCGGCATCAGCGAGGACCCCGAGGTCCGCTTCGCCGTGGCCAAGAAGATCGTCGAGCGCGCCGCCGATTTCGGCATCCCGGCCCATGACATCGTGGTCGATCCGCTGGTCATGCCGGTCGGCGCCATGGCCTCGGCCGGTCAGCAGGTCTTTGCGCTGGTGCGCAAGCTGCGCGACGAGCTGGGCGTGAACACCACCTGCGGGGCGTCGAACATCAGCTTCGGCCTACCGAACCGCCACGGCATCAACGCGGCCTTCCTGCCCATGGCCATCGGCGCCGGCATGACCAGCGCCATCATGAACCCGGTCCGCGCCGCCGAGATGGAGGCGATCAAGGCCGCGAACTTCCTGATGAACCATGACCCGAATGGCGGCGAATGGATCAAGTTCAGCCGGGTGATCGAGGCCGTCCATGCCGGCACCTCCTTCCCCGAGGCCGCTGCTGCGGCGGCTGCCGCCAGTGGCGGGCGTGGCGGGCGTCGGCGCGCGCGGGGGTAAGCCTCTCAAGGGTTGAACGACGAACACGGGCCTGTGCGACCAGCACAGGCGGCGCCCGGCCGCCCGCTCGGGCGGGCGCTTTTCACCACCTGCGCAGGGCGTGAACGCAGATGTGGCGGCACCATAAAGTGACGATCACACCCGCCGCGCACGCCCACCCGCGGCCGTGCGCAGCCTGTGCTTCCGCAGTGATTACCGCCCGCTGAACTGCGCCGGACGTTTCTGCAGGAACGCCTGCACGCCCTCGCTGAAATCACGCGAATTCGCCGCCTCTTTCTGCATCCGGGCTTCCAGCTTCAGCTGATCCTCCAGATCATTGTCCAGCGACTGCGACACCAGCGTGCGGATGCGGCGATAGGCGCCGCTGGGGCCGGCGGCCAGCTTGCGCGCCGCAGCCGCCACGCCCTCGACGAATTCCTCGTCGGGCAGCGCCTTCCAGATCAGGCCCCATTCCTCGGCCTGTTTCGCCGGGACGCCCTCGGCGAACAGCATCATCCCCATGGCGCGGGCATGGCCCACCAGGCGCGGGATGAACCAGGTGCCGCCGGCATCCGGGATCAAGCCGATACGGGTAAAGGCCTCGATGATCTGGGCGCTTTCAGTGGCGATCACCACGTCGCAGCACAGCGCCAGATTGGCCCCTGCCCCCGCCGCCACGCCGTTGATCGCGGCGATCACCGGCACCGGGCAATTCACGATGGCTTGCAGCATCGGCTCGTATTCGTCGCGCAGCACCGCCTCGACATCGGCGGCGGCGGCGAAATCGGTCAGGTCCTGACCCGAGCAGAAGGCCCGGCCCGAGCCGGTCAGCACCACGCAGCGCACTTCCGCACCGACGCCGCTGATGGCTGCGGTGATCTCGGACCGCATCCGGCTGTTCAGCGCGTTCATCACGTCGGGCCGGTTCATCACCACGGTGGCAATGCCGTCGCGGACGGAAAACTGGATGGTCTCGAAGCTCATGGCGGTCCTCCCTCGGGTTCGCGCCATCTTGCCCAGATTGACGCGAAGGGAAAGCCCGGACCAAACGTCACGGGCGGCTCATTCCTTCACGTCACCCATGATGGTCTCAAGCCGCGCCCGTTCCTCGTCGCTCAAGGGCGCGGGCGGGGCGGTCTCGGCCCGTTCGCGTGACCGCAGGAAGCGCCAGCCGACCAGCAGCGCCAGCAGCGCCATCAGCGGCCCGGCCAGCCAGAGAAGCAGGTTCGCCCCGCGCACCGGTGGTTCGAACAGGACGAATTCGCCAAAGCGGTCGGTGACCGCCTCGATCACCTGCGGGTTCGTGTCGCCCGCGACCAGCCGCTCGCGCACGTAAAGCCTGAGGTCGCGGCTGATCGGCGCATTCGATTCGTCGATATTCTCACCCTGGCAGACCGGGCAGCGCAGCTTTTGCGAGATCTCGCGCGCGCGGGCCTCGAGCGCGGCATCGGGCAGCACCTCGTCGGGCTGAACGGCCAGCGCGAGCGTCGGCAGCAGCGCCAGCGCGATAATGGCAAGAACGCGCCTCATTCCGCCGGCACCGCGTTGACCGGCGCCTTGCGCGCCCCGGCAGCCACCCGGTAGCGGCGATCCGAAAGGCTGATCAGCCCGCCAAGCGCCATCAGGATCGAGCCGAGCCAGATCCAGTTGGCGAAGGGTTTCACATAGGACCTGACCGCCCAGCCCCCGCCCGCCTGCGCGTCGCCGATCACCACATAGATGTCGCGGAAGATGCCGTTGTCGATGGCGGCCTCGGTCGTGGGCATGGCCTGCACCGGGTAGACCCGCTTCTCGGGATAGAGCGTGGTGATCTCGCGCCCGTCCTTGGCGATGGCGATGGCCGCCATGGTCGAGAGGTAGTTCGGTCCCTTGATCTCGTCCACCGATTGCAAGGTCATCTGGTAGCCGCCGACATCGAAGCTTTCGCCGATCCGGGCGACGCGGATATCCTCGACCTGCCACGCGGTCAGCAGCGCCACGCCGATGAAGGTGATGCCCAGCCCCGAATGCGCCACCGCCTTGCCCCAGTCGGCGCGCGGCAGGCGCAACAGGCGCGAGAGGCCGGATTTGCCGGTGCGGTGGATCAGTTCGGCGACCGACCCGGCGATCAGCCAGCTGCCCAAACCCGCGCCGATCACGGCAATGGCGGAATGGCCGCTCGACACCGCCCAGATCAACAGCGCGATGGCCAGCGTGACGGCCAGCGCCCCGCGCAGCGGGCGGATCGCCCGGCTGACCTGCGCCCGCTTCCACGGCAGGATCGCGCCCACCGGCAGCACCACGGCCAGCACGATCATGAAGGGGGTGAAGGCCTGGTTGAAGAACGGCGCCCCGACCGACAGTTTCCGGTCCCAGAAGAATTCGGCCACCAAGGGCCAGATGGTGCCGATGAAGACCACGAAGGCCGAGACCGCCAGGAGGATGTTGTTCAGGACCAGCGCGCCCTCGCGCGAGACCGGCGAGAACACGCCCTTGGCCGCCATCGCCCCCGCCCGCGCGGCAAAGAGCGTCAGCGCCCCGCCGACGAAGACCGCGAGGATGGCAAGGATGAACACCCCGCGTTCGGGATCATTGGCGAAGCTGTGGACCGAGGTGATGACGCCAGACCGCACGATGAAGGTGCCGATCAGCGAGAAGCCGAAGGCCATGATCGCCAGAAGGATGGTCCAGCTTTTCAGCGCCTCGCGCTTTTCCACCACGATGGCCGAGTGCAGCAGCGCCGCCGCCAGCAGCCAGGGCATAAAGCTGGCGTTCTCGACCGGGTCCCAGAACCAGAAGCCGCCCCAGCCAAGCTCGTAATAGGCCCACCACGACCCCAAAGCGATGCCGATGGTCAGGAACAGCCAGGCCGCCAGCGTCCAGGGCCGGACCCAGCGCGCCCAGGCCGCATCGACGCGCCCCTCGATCAGCGCGGCCACGGCAAAGCTGAAGGACACCGAGAGGCCGACATAGCCGAGATAGAGAAAGGGCGGATGAAAGGCGAGGCCGGGGTCCTGCAGAAGCGGGTTCAGGTCGCGCCCGTTGAAGGGCGGATTGCCCAAGCGCAGGAAGGGGTTCGAGGTGAAGATGATGAAGGCGTAGAACGCCGCACCGATCGCCGCCTGCACCGACAGGACGCGCGCCCTGAGACTGGGCGGGAGGTTGCCGGAAAACGCCGCAGCAGCCGCCCCGAACAGCGCGAGGATCATCACCCAGAGCAGCATCGAGCCCTCGTGATTGCCCCAGACGCCGGTGACCTTGTAGAGCATCGGCTTGTCGGTATGGCTGTTCTCGTAGACCAGCTTCAGCGAGAAATCCGAGGTGACGAAGGCCACGGTCAGCGCCGCGAAGCTGATCGCGGTCAGGCCGAACTGCGCCAGCGCCGCCGGTCGGGCGCTGTCCATCCAGCCGCGATTGCCGCGTGCCGCGCCGATCATCGGCACGACCATCTGATAAAGCGACACCGCAAAGGCGAGGATCAGGGCGAAATGGCCAAGTTCAGCAATCATGGAACCTCCGGTGGTTGGTGGGCAGTCTACCCCCGCGAAAAAGGGGGGAACAGTCCCCCCTTGGCCGCAGATCGTCAGTTTTGCGTGTGGCCCGCTAGACCTTGGTCGCAGCCCAGTCCCTGAGCGCGGCATTGTCGGCGAAATCGTCGCCGGGCTGCGGCGCGGCGATCAGCGCCGAAGCGTCTGTCGCGGCTTGCGCAGGTTGCGCGGGAATCCCCCCGCGATTGCGGAAATGATGCGCCTCGCGGGCGCCAAAATAGAAGCTGACGATGGCACCCAAGAGCCACCAGAGCGGCTCGGGCACCAGCGCGAGGCCGTGCATCCGGGCCGAAAACCCGATCGGCTCAACCATGGCATAGGCGAACAAGCCCAATACCCCCAGCGTCATCAGCGGGCGCGGCATCCGGTTCAGCCCGTCGACGAAGCGGTCGAACCCGCCTGCCGGCACCGCCTGAAACTCCTGCCCCAGCTGGGTGATGGCGCGGGCATAGGCTTCCTCGTCCAGCTCCATCCGCCGTGTGGCGTTCTGGGTGAACACCTCGGCCATGCCGGTCGCCGCCTGCCCGACGGCACTGACGGTCGGCCCCATCCCGATAAAGCGGTCGATCATCCCCATCTCGCGGTCCTTTCGCGGTGCTGGCTGGCGCTGAGGTGATAGGCGGGCGAGATGAATTCCTCGGCCCGGGTGATCCAGCCGCCCTTGCCGCCATCGCGGCGGCGCGCGTATTTGCGGCTGGCCGGGCGCTGATCGGCCAGCGCGTAGTAATAGTTCCGCCGGGCAATGCCGTAAGCATCGCCCAGGTGGCGCGGCGCGGCCTCGGCTGCCGCGCGGGCGCTCGCGATGGTTGCCGGCCCGACCAGACCGTCATCGGCGCACGGAAACCCCATGCGACTGACCAGCCGCTGCAGGATCTTCACCGCATTCGCCCCGGCATTCACATACATGTCGAAGACACTGGCCTGCACCGCCTCGGGCAGTTCGCTGAGGCGCGGGCGCTGGAAGTAATGCTCGACAAAGATCTGTCGCGCCTCTGCCCGTGTCAGCGCCCGCACATCCGCCGCCGTCACCCGCCCGTCGCGGTTCAGATCGCGGCCCAGCTTCTGCAACGTGCCAAGGGTCACGCCGTATTGCGTCGCCCCGCCCGGATCGTCCGGGTCATCGACAAAGCCCCCCTCGCGCGCCACGATCTCGGCCGCAATCTCCTCGACGCTCGGCATCTGCTGTCCCCTTTCCGCGATCACCTGCGAGAAGACTGCGGCAGGCTGGTTAAGCCGGGATGAACCGGGCGGGCGTTGCGCGCGGCCTCACAAAGGCGTGAGGCGGTGCGTCCGATCCCGGATGGCCTGCGTGTCTGTAATTAACCGGCCCGTGACGCCGGCACATGACAGGAGGAAAACCATGAAGAAACTGACCCTTACCGCCTGCCTGCTGGCGCTCTCCGCCGGCTCTGCCCTTGCCCAGGATGCGATGGCCCCGATGGTGGAGGCGAGCGACCAGAGCGTCGCCAATGGCATCGTCAGCGCCACCAAGGTCGTCGCCCCGGCCAATGGCTGGCTGGTGGTGCACCGCACCGATGCCGAGATGAAGCCCGGCCCGGTCGTGGCCTACGCCCCGATCCGCGAAGGCGAAACCGCCGATGTCGCCGCCATCCTGACCGAGCCGGTCGCCACGGGCGACATGCTGATGCTGATGGTCCATGGCGAGGATGGCGGCATGACCACCGGCAGCTTCGAATACACGCTGGGGGCCAAGGAAGACGGCCCGATCCGCATCGATGACAAGCTGGTTATGGCCACGATCACGGCCCAGTAAACCTGCGTGTCAGTATGCAGGCCAAGGCCTCCCGCAGGCGATGCGGGGGGCCTTTTGCTGTTGCGCCACTGGAAACCAGCCGCCGCCCTGCCGCGTTGAGCCTGCCTGACATGACCCGAAACCGGAGACCCCGATGAAGAACCCCTGGATGAGCGCCTGGCTCACCGCCGCCAACAGCATGACCGGCGCGGCGCGCGGACAGATGATGTCCGAGTTGAGCAAGGCACAGACGCAGATGATGCAGGACTGGCAGAAGGCCTGGATGGAGGCCTGGATGGGGATGTGGTTCCCCGGCACGGCAAAGGGCGGCAAGCGGCGGAAATAAGGCGCGCTGATCCGGCGACCTTGTCCTCCGCTACCGCGCATGGTCTGCTGGATCGGGTTTCCAAGTGAGCAGGACGGATGTGACGCCAATGGCCAGGGGCAGGGTGATGCGGGTCGCAGGGATCGCCCTGTTGGGCCTCTTGGGCATCCTCCTTGCCATCGCCGTGGCGATCATGTTGCTGGCGAGGATGACCTTCTCGGCACCCGAGGGGCCACGCGCCTGCGATGACCAGCAGGTTGCGCTGATCCGCCATCAGGCCTCGGCCTATTTCCCGCAGCTTGCCACCGCCCGGGTCTTGCGCAGCAATTGCCCCTATGGCTTTCCCGGTGGCGGGCAGACGCAATTGCTGGTCATGGCACGCGACAGCATCGCCGGCGGGATCGCTTTCACCGCTTACGAGGGTCCGGTGGAATGGGGTCCGGAGGGCCAACTCGCCGATCTGCCGGATCTCTTCCCCTCCGCTGATCTCGGCGGGCATCTGATCGCCTCGATCTATCCCGATGGCGCGAACCTGGCACTACATCTGCTGAAGCGCGCGGATGGCACCGGGCCGGTGACGCTGGCGATGATGTGGCTGTAAGCGAGAGGTCTCTTGGGTGGGTGCACGCACGTCGGGCCTGCCGGGAATGCCCGGCCAAACCCGGCAAGCGGCAGAAATGAGCATGGGGGGCCATTGCCCCCCATGCGGTTGACCTGCAGGCTCGGCCCTATTCGGTAGAAACGGCCTTCAGCATGACGTGGAAGATCACGTTCTGCTCGACCACGCCGCCCAGAAGATGCGCCCAGGGGCCGGCTGCCATGATCGGCACATCGACCGCCGAATGGCTTTCCGAGGGCAATGGCACCAGCGCATCCTGCAGATAGTCGATATGGGTCGCCTCTTCCTGCGTCGGCACCTTGCGCGTGCCGGTCCAGTCATTCGCGCCCTCTTCCCCGACCATGACCGAGCCGGGGCCGTTCATGTAGCCCGCGACGGTAAAGGGCTTGCCGTCCAGACCCTGGGCGAAGGTTTCCGCGTGCTCATTGCCATTATCGGCCACGTCATAGCAGAGGCCGGTGATCGGCGTGCCGCGTCCGCAATAGCCATTGAACTCCAGCCCGTGGCCGTGATCGGCGGTGACGATGACCAGGGTTTCCTCGGTATCCACCATGGTCAGGGCCTTCTCGATGGCCAGCGCGAAGGCCTCGCCATCGGTCACCGCGCGCGCCATGTTGCCGGCGTGGTTGGCATGGTCGACGCGGCCGCCCTCGATCATCAGGTAATAGCCGTTCTCGTTGCCCTGCATGCTTTTGATCGCCACTTCGGTCAGGTCGGTCAGCGAGGGTTCGGTCTCGGGGCGGTCCGCCTCGTAATTCATGTGGCTTTCGCCATAGAGACCCAGGATCGGCTTGGTCGTATCGGCGGCCAGCGTGGTTTCGCGGTTCCAGGCATATTGCCAGCCCTTGGCCTTGAGTTCCTCGACCAGGTTTCGGTCCAACCGCCGGCCTGCGGCGCCGTTTTCATCGGTGATGCCATTGGGGAAAAAGCCCCGGCTGCCGCCGCCAAGCGCAAGGTCGATGATGCCGGCATCAGCGGCATCGACCATCTGCGCGGCAATGTCCTTCTGCGCGCAATCAGGCGGCAGCTCGCTGTCATCTTCCCAGTCACGCTGCGCGCTTTTGGCGAAGACCGCCGCCGGGGTGGCATGGGTCAGCCGCGCGGTCGAGACGATGCCCACCGACTTGCCCATATCGGTGACGATCTCGGCGAAGGTGGTCAGTCCGGCCGTGGCCGCCGCATCGCAGCTGTCGAAATCGCCGGCATCGTCGATGTTCACGGTGCCGTTGCGCGACTTGATCCCGGTGTTCAGCGCACTGGCGGTCGGCGCCGAATCCGGCGTCTGGCCGTTCGAGGTATAGGTCTTGGACAGGCCCACGAAGGGCAGCTTTTCCTGCGGCAGCACGAAATCATCGCCGAGGCCCCCGGCCTTCTGCCCCATCCAGATCCGCGTCGCATATTGGGTCGAGAGGCTGTTGCCATCGGCCACGAACAGGATGACGTTCTTGGCCCGTTTCGTGTTGGGCGCGATCGCCTCGCGCGCGGCGATGACCGCCTCGGCATCGGTGTACCATTTGCTGTCTTTCTGGGCGATCGGCACCTCGGCGAAAGCCGGCAGTGCAAGAGCGGCAGAGATCAGCGTTGCGAGTCGAACAGACATGATTTCCTCCCCTTTCATGATCCGAGAGACATTAAGGACACGAAATCGTGAGCAGAGCAAATGCGGAATGCTTCGCGTGGGGGTAGAGTTGAGGGGTGGTCGTGAGGCCGTTCACCCGGATTTAACGGTTCCGCGCGAGGTTGGCGCATATCGCGCTATCTCCGCCCCCGCCTGCCCGGCGTTCCGATCTTCTTCACCGTCACGCTGGCGCAACGGGATAGCTGGCTGTTGGTCGAGGAGATCGACCGCCTGCGCATGGCGGTTGCCGCGACGCGCTCCACGCGGCCCTTTGCGATCGAGGCCTGGGTGGTCTTGCCTGATCACCTGCATTGCATCTGGCGCCTGCCGGATGGGGATACAGATTACTCGGCAAGGTGGGGCGCGATCAAGGCGCGGTGCACCCGGGCGGTGACGGCGGAGGTGGGGTGGAACCCCACCCTACGCTCGGCCTCCAAGGTAGCGAAGGGCGATGCCGGGCTGTGGCAGCGCAGGTTCTGGGAGCATCATCTCCGCGACGAGGCCGATCTCGCGGCGCATCTGCGCTATTGCTGGTGGAACCCGGTGAAGCATAGGTTGGTCGAGCGGCCCGAGGATTGGCCCTATTCGTCTTTCCATCGGGACAAGGCGGGGGGGCGGATGGATTGGGTCAGCCGGTTTGATCGCGACGCCCGGACGTAGGGTGGGGTTTCACCCCACCATTGCGTGGGTCCGGTTCAGGTTGGCGTTTATTGATGTGGCGCGCGCGGATGGTGGGGTGGAACCCCACCCTACGGTTGCTCACCATAATTTGCGCCAACAGTTCTGTAGACGACTAGTGGCGTTACGCCGAAGCAGTTACTTGGCCTCCCCATTGTGCTTCTAAATACAGGAACAAACGCATCAAGTATGGCTGTTACAGCTGCACTTTCGTCACCAGTAAAATTGCTAAAATCGGGAGCCTGCTGATCTAACCCTCCGGGTAACGCATCGACGATACCGATAACCGACCAAACTCCCGGGATATTCGAGCCATAGTTGAGCATCATATCTGAACTGCGAATACGCAACGAGTCTTCGCGTAGTATGCTCCACACCCTCGCCTTTTCGCCCTGGAAAATGGCCTGAACAGTATGAGGCAGATGCTCTGACATTTCTAGAAAAAGCTCTAGGCCATCAGGCTCAGTTTTCTTAGTCTTGGTTGATGTGCGATTCTTAGCTCGCACTTGCTGCCGTGGCATCCCCGCTTGCGCATCAACTCCCGAGCGTGCCGCTGCTTGAAACGAGGGTAGCTTCCAAAAGCTTTTTAACTGACCAAGATCGCGAACTGATAGGTGGCCAGAGTGCCTTACTATCGAGCCAGGAGGCGCATTCTCGATAGTCTTATTGATCATGCCCCGCGCTGTTGCTTCATCTAGAAAGTTAAGTGTGTTAAGCCAACGAGCATCATAAAGCTGTTGGCGCTGACGCTGGAGTGACGCCGAGTACCCATCTTTGACATCTAGTTGTCCGCTGGCGACGCCGATGTTACCTTTCCCATGCGCACCCACCTCCTCGGTTTTCGCTCGGACTGCGGTTTCTTGGCTCACCATTTGAACAAGTGCGCCATAATCGTTAAGTTGCGAAAGTATCGAGGAGATTCGATCTTGATCAACATACAAAAAATCAAGGATCAAATTTTCCTTTGCTTGTTCTGCCACCCTGTCGAATGTCCTTTTCAAAATCACCTATCTCGCGTTCTATTTCAGCGGATTTTCGCTTAATTGTGTCCGCTCTATCCGATAGGTCAGGTTCGGCATCCGCCTTTCGTGCAAGCAGAGATTTGAGCCAAACCCACACCGCTCACTCCATCTTCAACGCCTGAATAAACGCCGTCTGCGGGATCTCAACCTTCCCGAACTGGCGCATCTTCTTTTTCCCGGCCTTCTGCTTTTCCAGCAGCTTCTTCTTCCGCGTGGCGTCGCCGCCATAGCATTTCGCCGTCACGTCCTTGCGCATGGCCGACAGGGTCTCGCGGGCGATCACGCGTGACCCGATCGCCGCCTGGATCGGGATCTTGAACATGTGGCGCGGGATCAGCTCTTTCAGCTTTTCCACCATCACCCGGCCGCGGCTTTCGGCGCGGTCGCGGTGCACCATGATCGACAGCGCGTCGACCGGCTCGTCATTCACCAGGATCGACATCTTCACGAGGAAATCCTCGCGGTATTCCGACAGTTGGTAGTCGAAGGAGGCATAACCCTTGGTCACCGATTTCAGCCGGTCGTAGAAGTCGAAGACCACCTCGGCCAGGGGCAAGTCATAGACCACCATGGCGCGCTGGCCGGCATAGGTCAGGTCCAGCTGGATGCCGCGGCGGTCCTGGCACAGTTTCAGCACGTCGCCCAGATATTCGTCGGGGACCATGATCGTCGCCTTGATCCGCGGTTCCTCGATATGGTCGACATAGGTCAGGTCGGGCATGTCGGCGGGGTTGTGCAGGTCGCGCACCTCGCCGTCGTTCATGTGCAGCCGGAAGACCACGCTTGGCGCGGTGGTGATCAGGTCCAGGTCGTATTCGCGTTCCAGCCGGTCGCGGATCACCTCGAGATGCAGGAGGCCCAGGAAGCCGCAGCGGAAGCCGAAGCCGAGCGCGGCCGAGGTCTCCATCTCGTAGGAAAAGCTGGCATCGTTCAGCGCCAGCTTCTCGATGGCATCACGCAGCGCCTCGAAATCATTGGCATCGACCGGGAAGAGGCCGCAGAAGACCACCGGCTGCGCCGGCTTGAAGCCCGGCAGCGGCGTCTCGGCGCCCTTGCGTTCATGGGTGATGGTGTCGCCGACGCGGGTGTCGCGGACCTGCTTGATCGAGGCGGTGAAGACGCCGATCTCGCCCGGCCCCAATTCGGCGATGTCCTGCATCTGCGGGCGCAGCACGGCCAGCTTGTCGATGCCGTAGATGGCGCCGGTCTGCATCATCTTGATGCGGTCGCCCTTCTTCACCATGCCGTCCATCACCCGGATCATGACGACGACGCCGAGATAGGCGTCATACCATGAATCGACCAGCATCGCCTTCAGGGGCGCGTTGCGGTCGCCCTTGGGCGCGGGCAGGCGCTGGACGATGGCTTCCAGCACGTCGGGAATGCCAAGCCCGGTCTTGGCCGAGATCGGGATCGCGTCCGAGGCGTCGATGCCGATGACATCCTCGATGTTTTCCTTGACCCGCTCGGGTTCCGCCGCCGGCAGGTCGATCTTGTTCAGCACCGGCACGATCTCGTGCCCGGCATCGATGGCCTGGTAGACATTGGCCAGCGTCTGCGCCTCGACCCCCTGGCTGGCATCGACGACCAGCAGGCTGCCCTCGACCGCGCGCATCGAGCGGCTGACCTCGTAGGCAAAGTCGACATGGCCCGGCGTGTCGATCAGGTTCAGCACGTATTTGCGCCCGTCCTTGGCCGGATAGTCGATGCGCACGGTGTTCGCCTTGATGGTGATGCCGCGTTCGCGCTCGATATCCATGCTGTCCAGAAGCTGGGCCTTCATGTCGCGTTCGGCGACAGTCCCCGTCATCTGGATCAGCCTATCGGCCAAGGTGGATTTGCCGTGGTCGATATGGGCCACGATCGAGAAATTGCGGATGAGATCAAGGTCGGTCATGGCCGGGCTATACAGGGGCGCAAGAGCCGCGGAAAGAGGGTTTCGAGCGGCAGCGGACCCGGCACTGGACAGGCCCGGCGCAGGGGCGCAGGATCGGGGAATGGCGAGTCTGTGGCAAACGGGGGTGACGGCGCTGGCGCTCGGTGCGGGCCTGGCGGCTGCGGCCTTGGCGGTCGAGCCCGACCCGTTCGGCCCGCTGGCCCCGTTCCGGCCCGGCGAGGCGCTGGCCGACCGCGCCGCCACCTGCGCCACCCTGCCTGACTGGGTCGGCTACGCGCCCGAGACCGGGGAGCGGATCAGCCTGACGGTGCGCGGAAGGCTGAGCGCGGTCGAAAGCGACGGGGTGCTGGCCTACCTGGTGCTGTGTGAGGCAGCAGAAGTGCAGGTGCTCTGCGTCACCTACGAGACCGGCGATTTTGAGCCGGGCGACGGAGCGGTCTTGGCCGGCGGCTTCATCCGGGCCGAGGGGCGGCGGGTGATGCTGGACCCCTGCCTTGCCAGCGATCCGCGTGCATCAGCCGACTAGGCCCGCCGCGCCGCCCGCCGGCGCAGCTGCGCCTCGCGCCACATCGCATAGACGCCCGACAGCACGATCACCCCGGCCCCGGCGAGGGTCCAAAGATCGGGGCGCTCGCGCAGCACAAGCACGGCGAGGATCAGCGCAAAGACCAGCCGCGTATAGCGGAAGGGCGCGATCAGCGACAGATCGGCCAGCCGCACCGACACGACCATGGCCTGATAGCCCGCCAGCCCGACGAAGACGCAGGCCAGAAGCAGCAGCCACTGGTTCAGGTCCAGCATCCGCAGCCCCTGCCCCTCAACCGCCATCAGCACCAGCCCCGACAGGGCGATGGCGGTGAAGGCGGTGATGGTCAGAAGGCCCGATCCGACATCGACCGGCACCCGCCGCGTGGTCAGGTCGCGCATCGCCGCGAAGAAGACCGAGGCGAGCGCCAGCAGGGCCGCGGGGTGAAAGGCCTCGGTCCCCGGCCGCATGATCATCAACACGCCCAGAAAGCCAAGTGCCACCGACAGCCAGCGCCGCCAGCCGACATGCTCGCCCAGGATCAGCGCCCCGCCCATGGTCATGGCCAGCGGCAGCGCCTGGGTGATGGCCGAGACCGAGGCCAGATCGCCTAGCGCCAGCGCCGCCACAAAGGTCAGCGCCGTCAGCCCCTCGCCCAGACTGCGCAGCAGCACCACAGGTCGCCGCGCGCCCTGCCAGCCAGTCGGCTGACCGCGCAACCGGATCAGAAGCGCGAACAGCACCGCCCCCAGCGCGCCATGCAGGAACAGCACCTCGCCGATGCTCAGCCGCACGGCCAACAGCTTCAGCAGCAGGTCCTCGATGGCGAAGAAGGCCATGCCCAAGACCATCAGCCCCGCCGCGCGGGCATTGCCGGTCATGGGGTCAGCTTCGCGACAAGGGCCGGCAGGTCGGCGATGCGCTCCAGCCGGTGAAAGCGCGGATGATCGGGGTCATCGCCCTGCTCGTGCAGCCAGGTCAGATCATGCGGGATCAGCACCGCATTGCCGCCGGCCTGAAGCACCGGCAGGACGTCCGAATTCATCGAATTGCCGGCCATCAGAAAACGGTCCGGGGTGATGCCGTGGCGGGCAAAGACGGCGGCATAGGCATCGGGCGTCTTGTGCTGGACGATCTCGATGGCGTCGAACCGCTCGGCCAGACCCGACAGCGCGATCTTGCGCTCCTGATCCAGCACGTCACCCTTGGTGATGAGGATGCGGCGGCGGTCCGACAGCGCCTCGACCGCCCCCGCCGCGCCCTCCAGCAGATGCACCGGATGGGCGAGCATCTCCTGCCCCATTGCCAGAATTTCCGCCACCGCCTCGCCCGGCAGGCGGTTCTCGGTCAGCTCCAGCGCGGTCTGCACCATCGACAGCATGAAGCCCTTGATGCCGTAACCGTAACGCGCCAGATTGCGGCATTCGGTGTCGAAGAGATGCGCGGCAATGCGCTCGGGTGGCGCATGGCCCTCGAGCAGGCGGGCGAAGCCAGCCTGGGTGCTGCGGAAAAACGTCTCGTTTTCCCAAAGCGTGTCATCTGCGTCGAAACCGATCCATTCCATGCCCGCGGGTGTGGCCGGCCCGTGCGGGGCCGTCAAGCGAAAGGATATCCGATGGAGTTCACCGTTTCCGACATGACCTGCGGCCATTGCAAGGCGGCGATCGAGGAAGCTGTCACCGAGGCCGGCGGCACGGCGCAGATCGACCTTGAGACGAAGCGCGTCCGGGTCGAGGGAATCAACGCGACCGAGGCCGAGGCGGCGATCCGCGGCGCCGGCTATTCGCCCGAGCCGGCCTGATCCGCGCGGGGCCGCGACGCCACAAGATATTGATGTTGCGGGCGGCCCGCCCCTGACCAATGGGTTATACCCAAGAGATTGAGCGACGCCCCGGAATTTGCTATATCTGGGGGCATGACGGTGCCAAAGGAGACGGGCGACAAGCCCGCGGCATCCGATGACGAGGAACCGAGGAGACAGTCCCAATGCTCAACCGCATCATCATTGCGGCCGCCGCCGTCGTGCTGACCACCCCTTTGGCCATGGCCGGCCCGATCGACAGCGCCTGCGTGCGCTCGGACCGCGCGCGTGGCAATGCGCCGCTCTGCGGCTGCATCCAGCAGGTGGCGAACCAGACGCTGTCGCGGTCCGACCAGCGCCGTGCCGCCGGCTTCTTCCGCGAGCCGCACAAGGCGCAAGAGGTCCGCATGTCGAAAAGCGACGCCGACAACGCCTTCTGGTCGCGCTACAAGCGCTTTGCCAGCAGTGCCGAGGCCTATTGCCGCTGAGCCGGCGTTGCGCATCGCCGTTCTGACCGGGGCGGGCATTTCCGCCGAAAGCGGGCTTGCGACCTTTCGCGCCGCCGATGGCTTGTGGGAAAACCACCGGGTCGAGGACGTGGCGACGCCCGAGGCCTTCGAACGCGACCCCGACCTGGTCCACCGCTTCTACAACCAGCGCCGCGCCCGGCTGGCCGAGGTTCAGCCGAACCCGGCCCATCGCGCGCTGGCCGATCTGGCGCAGTCGCATGACCTGACGCTGATCACCCAGAATGTCGACAACCTGCACGAGCGCGGCGGCAGCGCGGATGTCATCCACATGCATGGCGAGTTGACCCGCGCCCTCTGCGCCGCCTGCGGCCATCGCTGGCCGGCGCCTTTGGTCATGCAGCCCGCCGATCCCTGCCCCTCCTGCGGCGCCGCCGCCACCCGCCCCGATATCGTCTGGTTCGGCGAGATGCCCTATCACATGGAGCGGATCTGGCAGGCGCTGGAGGAAGCCGATCTTTTCGCCGCCATCGGCACCTCGGGCAATGTCTATCCCGCCGCCGGCTTTGCCCAGCACGCCGCCCGCCGGGGCATCCCCTGCGTGGAACTGAACCTCGCCGCCAGCGCCAATGCCCGCGATTTTGCCAAGCGCATCATCGGCCCGGCCAGCGAGACGGTGCCGAACTGGGTGGCCGGGCTCGGCCGCCGATAGTTCTTGCCCCGTTTCGCGGCTTCGGTTAATCCCCGCCCTGCCTCGGTTCCGGGAGTGATCCCGGTGAAAAGGGAACGCGGTGCAATTCCGCGGCTGCCCCCGCAACTGTCAGCGGCGAGCGAGGCCGGACATGTCACTGTTCGCGGTTGCGGATGGGAAGACCCGGCCAAGCCCCGACCCGCGAAGCCAGGAGACCTGCCAAGGCCATCACCCTGACCACATGCGGGGCGCATGTGCGAAACGGTTTGTCCGTCGCGGTGGTTCATTGACCCGTCCGGCCGGAAACGCCTTCCCACCGGATCACCCATCCCCGCCCGCAACGACCGGGCGCCCTGAAGGACCGAACCGATGCAACTCCGCCATCTTTTGGCCGCCTCGACCGCGCTGACCGCCCTTGCCGGCCTCGCCGCCGCGCAGGGGGCCGCGCTGCCGCCGGCCGATTACGTGCTGCCCGAGATCACGCTCTACGCCTATCAGACCGAGGCCGAACTGGGCCGCACCGGCGCCACGGTCGAGGTCGTGACGCAGGAGGAACTTCAGCGCGACGGCACCCTGCGCCTGACCGACTACCTGGCCACCCTGCCCGGCATCTCGGCCACCGCCAATGGCGGCTTCGGTACCCAGTCGACCCTGCGTATCCGTGGCCTTGCCGGGCAATATGTGAAGGTGCTGGTCGACGGGATCGACGTGTCGGACCCCTCCTCGACCCAGATCCGCTTTGATCCCGGCGCGATGATGACCGGTGACATCGCCCGGATCGAGGTGTTGAAGGGCGCGCAATCGGCGCTTTACGGCTCCGAGGCCATCGGCGGGGTCATCGCCATCAGCACGCTGGATGCAACCGAACCCGGCACCCGCCAGCGCGCGACTCTGGAATATGGCAGCTACAACACCAAGCGGGCGGCCTATAGCATCACCACTTCCGGCGAGCGTCATGCGCTGGCCTTCACGGTTCAGCATCTCGACACTGATGGCTTCTCGGTCGCGGACGAGGCCGATGGCAACCGCGAGGACGATGGCGCCCGCGCCACCCGCGCCACGCTGTCGGGCCGCTATGATGTCAACGACGCCCTGACCATCGGCGCCGCCGGCTTCTGGCAGAAGACCGAGGCCGAGACCGATGGCGATTTCCCGGTGCTGGAAGATGGCGCCGATGCCAGCAACGGCATCCTGCGCGGTGGCCGGATCTATGCCGATTACGACGCCGGCGGCATCCGCCACGGGCTGGCCCTGCAGCGCAGCGAGACCTCGCGGCAGGAAACCTATGACGGCTTCACCTATCCCTTCGAGGGCGAGCGGACCGAGCTGGAATACAAGGGCTCGGTCGATCTGAACCCGCAGGTGGTGCTGGCCTGGGGCGCGGCCCATAGCCGCGAGGAGTTCCAGGGCGACAGCACCGATGCCGGTTACATCACCAATTCGGCCTTTGCCGAGGCGCGCTATACGCCCAACGACCGGCTGGATCTGGCCCTGTCGCTGCGCCACGACCACAATTCGCAATTCGGCAGCGAGGCCACGGGCCGGCTGGCGCTGGCCTGGCGCCCAGATGACAACTGGACGCTCCGCGCCAATTGGGGCACCGGCTATCGCGCCCCCTCGCCCTACGAGCTTTACAGCTTCTGGGCCGGCACGCCCGACCTGACGCCGGAAACCGCCAAGGGTGGCGAGATCGGCGTCGAGCGCAGCTTTGCCAATGGCGCGACCCTGCGCGCAACCGCCTTCCACTCGGTCGTGACCGATCTGATCGACTATTCCTATGCGACCTTCCACTACGAACAGATCCCCGGCGACACGCGCAGTCAGGGGATCGAGCTGTCGGGTGAAACGCCGCTGAACGACCGGCTGCGGCTCAGCGGCAACTTCACCTATACCGATACCGAGCGCCCCGACGGCCAACAGTTGGAACGGGTGCCCGAGCGGGTGCTGAACCTGCGGCTCGACGGCGACATCTCGGACCGCTCGCGCTTCGGGCTGGGGCTGACCCATGCCTCGGGCTTGGTCGATCGCGGGGCGGAAATGCCCAGCTATACGCTGGTCGATGCCTCGGTCGAATATGACCTGACCGGCCGGTCGACCGGCTATCTGCGGGTCGAGAACCTGTTCGACCAGGACTACCAGGTGCTGCGCGGCTACGGCACCTCGGGCCGCGCCCTCTTCGCGGGGATCCGTGCGGAGTTCTGATCTGGTCCGCGGTGTGGCGGCGGCGCTGGTCGTCGCCCTGCCGGCGGTCGCGGGGGCTGAGGCGCCCCGGCGGGTGGTGTCGATGAACCTCTGCACCGACCAGATCGCCATGCTGCTGGCGGCGCCGGGGCAACTCGTGTCGGTCAGCGATCTGGCGGCTGACCCGAACATGTCGCCGATGGCCGAAGTGGCGGCGGCCTATCCACCGAATTACGGCCGCGCCGAAGAGATCTACCTGATGCGGCCCGATCTGGTGATTGCCGGGCAATATGCCTCGGGGCCGGCGGTGGCGATGCTGCGCCGGCTGGCGATCCGGGTCGAGGTGCTGCCGCCTGCCGAGGATTTCGACGCCATCCGCGCGCAGATCAGCCAGATCGGAAACTGGCTCGGTCGCGAGGCCGAGGCCGCGCGGCTGATCGAAGATTTCGATGCGGGGCTTGCGGCGCTGGCCAAGGACGCCACGCATGGCCGGGCGGCGCTGTATTATGCCAATGGCTTCACCTCGGGGCGTTCGACGCTGGCCGGGGCGATTGTCGAGGCGGCGGGTTACGACAATATCGCCGGCGATTACGGCATCGAGACGACCACCGCCCTGCCCTTGGAACTGCTGGTCATGTCCGAGCCCGACCGGCTGATCACCGGGGCGAAATGGCCCGGACAGTCGCGGTCCGAGGCCATTCTGGACCACCCGGCGCTGCAACAGGCGGCCCCCGGCATGGCCGAGGTGACCGACCGCGACTGGGTCTGCGGCACGCCTTTCGTGCTCGATGCCATCGAGGCGCTGCAATGAGCCGTCTGATGCTCGCCCTCGCGGCGCTGGTGGCGCTGCTGTTCCTCGTCTCGCTGACAACCGGCCCGGCGGGCATCGGCTTCGTCGAGGGGATCCGCGCGCTGATCCTTGGCGGTGACGGCCCCTTGCCCATCGTGATGCGCGAGATCCGCCTGCCCCGCGCGCTTCTGGGTGTGGGCGTTGGCGCGGCGCTTGGTCTCTCGGGCGCGGCGTTGCAAGGCTATCTGCGAAACCCGCTGGCCGAGCCGGGGCTGATCGGGGTCAGCGGCATGGCGGCGCTTGGCGCGGTCATCGCCATCCAGATCGGGCTGTCGGCCAGCCTCGCCCTTGGCCTGCCGCTGATGGCGCTGGCCGGTGCTGCCTTGGGCGTGGCGGTGCTGATGGCGCTGGCCGGTCCGCGCGGTGGCTCGGTGACGCTGATCCTCGCCGGCATCGCCATCTCGGCGCTGGCCGGGGCGGGGACGCAGCTGGTGCTGAACCTCTCGCCCAATCCCTATGCGGCGAACGAGATCGTCTTCTGGCTGATGGGCTCGCTGGCGGATCGTTCGATGCTGCATGTGGCGCTGGCTTTGCCGGTGATGATCCTCGGCGGGCTGATCCTGATGCGTCTTGGCCGCGGCCTCGACGCGCTGACCCTCGGCGAAAGCGCCGCCGCCGCCATGGGCATCGCACCCGGACGGCTGCGCTGGCTGCTGGTTGCGGGCGTGGCGCTGATGATCGGACCGGCGACGGCGGTGGCGGGCACCATCGGCTTCGTCGGGCTGGTGGTGCCGCATCTCTTGCGCCCGTTGGTCGGCGCCCAACCCTCGCGGCTGTTGCCGGCCTCGGCGCTTGGCGGGGCGGCGATGGTGCTGGCCGCCGATATTGCCGTGCGGCTGATCCTGCCCGAGCGCGACCTGAAGCTGGGCGTGCTGACCGCACTGGTCGGCGCGCCGCTGTTCCTGCACCTGATCTGGAAAACACGGTCGCGCGGGGGCCTCGGATGAGCCTCCTGACCCTCGAAAACCTGTCCGTCACCCGCCGCAACCGCCCGGTTCTGCGCGGGGTCTCGCTCAGCGTCGAGCCGGGCGAGTTCGTGGGCCTTCTGGGGCCGAACGGTGCCGGGAAATCGACACTGATGGAAGCGGCACTGGGGTTGATCCCCTTTGTAGGCCGTTCGAATCTGGCCGCCCTCTCGGCCCGTGACCGTGCCCACCGCGCCGCCTATCTGCCGCAATCGCGCGAGATCGCCTGGCCGATCAGCGTCGAGAACCTGGTGGCGCTTGGCCGCATCCCCTGGCCCGGTGCCAGCGGGGCCGAGGATCGCGCCGCCATCGACGCGGCCATTTCCCGCATGGGGCTGGAACCGTTCCGCGCCCGCACCGCCACGCGGCTGTCAGGGGGCGAGCAGGGCCGCGCGCTGATCGCTAGGGCGCTGGCACAGGAAACCCCGCTGCTTCTGGCCGATGAGCCGGTGGCGGGGCTGGATCCGGCGCAGCAACTGGCCTGCCTGCGGCTTTTCCGCGCGCTGGCGGGCGAAGGCCACTGCATCCTCGCCTCGATCCACGACCTGGGGCTGGCGGCGCGGTTCTGCACCCGTCTGGTGCTGCTGGCGGGCGGCGAGGTGCTGGCCGATGGTGCGCCGGGCGAGGTTCTGACGGCGGAGAACCTGAGCCGCGCCTTCGGCATCAGCGTTCACCGCATCGACACCCCGCACGGCCCGGCCATCCTGCCGATCTGAGCCTAGCGCTTGGCGAGAATCTCGTCGGTCAGCGCCTCGATCTCGACCCGCGCCGGGGTGGCCTTGGGCTTTTCCGCCGCACCCAGACCCTGCCCCAGCGTCTCGGCATAGGCCACACGGTTGGCCAGTTGCGTCGCCGCGATCTCGGCGCCCAGTTCCGCGCATTTCTCGGCGATCTCGGCGCCGAGCCGCGTCCCGGCCTTGGTGCGATTGAGCACGATCAGCACCGGCGCCTTCTCGCGCCGCGCCAGATCCAGCACGCCCTCGGTCGCCCACAGGTCCACATGGCTCGAGGCGACCGGCACGATCACCAGATCGGCCACCCGCAGCGCCGGGCGCAGGTCACTGTCGATCTTGGGTGGCGTGTCGATGATGACGTAATCGAAGCGCTTCTTCAGCTTCTCGGATTCGTAGGACGCGCCCCAGGCCGAGGAGGTCGAGAAATCCAGCGCCTCGTCCTCGGCATAATGCTCGCTGCGCTCCATGAACCAGCGGCCCATGCTGCCCTGCGGGTCGGTATCGACCAGCGCGACCGAATGCCCGCGCGAGCGCAGCGCCACCGCGAGATTGACCGCGATGGTCGTTTTGCCCGATCCGCCCTTCTGCTGGGCCACGGTGATGATCTGTCCGGCCATGCCTGTCCCTTCCTCCGCTTTTCCGCAGGTTACTGTGGCCGACCACAGGATGCACGGGCAATTTTGCAGCTGCAGCATGGGTTGGGGAGAATACGGTTAACTAGCTTAATTGAATAACATCCTGCAAATTATATTCAGATTGAATTTCACATTAATTTATATTAATAAATATAAATCCAGCCGGTTGGATAATTCCATAAGATTATCAAATGCCGCCCAACGGGCGACAGCAACCCTTGGCGCGCGCCACTGGCCGCGCCTGTGTAAGAGGCTGAAATGTTTCGTTTGTCTGGTCTGATCGGGCGCTGGCGGCGGCTCGCCGCGCTGGCCCTGCTGGCGCTTGCCGCCCTGATCTCCGCTCCGACACAATCCCGCGCCGAATGGGGCGGATGGGAATCCCTCGGCGGCGTCGTGCTGGAAGAACAAAGCTGCACAAGCTGGGGGGCGAACCGCATCGACTGCTTCGCCCGCGGCACCGACCGCGCCATGTATCACCGCTGGTGGGATGGCAGCAACTGGGGCGGATGGGAGAACCTTGGCGGCGTGATCCTCGATTCGCCCGAATGTGTCAGCTGGGGGGCGAACCGCATCGACTGTTTCGCCCGCGGCACCGACGCGGCCATGTATCACCGCTGGTGGGACGGCAGCAACTGGGGCGGATGGGAGAACCTTGGCGGCGTGCTCCTGGACAAGCCCGACTGCGTCACGTGGAGCGCCAATCGCATCGACTGTTTCGCCCGTGGCACCGACGCGGCCATGTACCATCGCTGGTGGGACGGCCGGAACTGGGGTGGATGGGAGAACCTCGGCGGCGTGCTGCTGGACCGGCCCGACTGCACCGCATGGGCGGCCAACCGCATCGACTGCTTCGCCCGTGGCACCGATGCCGCCATGTATCACCGCTGGTGGGACGGCCGGAACTGGGGCGGATGGGAAAACCTTGGCGGCACCATCCTGGAAACACCGAACTGCACCAGCTGGAGCGCGAACCGCATCGACTGTTTCGCCCGCGGCACCGACCGCGCGATGTATCATCGCTGGTGGGATGGCCGGAACTGGGGCGGATGGGAGAACCTGGGCGGCACCATCCTGGAGGCCCCGGATTGCGTGAACTGGGGTGCGAACCGCATCGACTGCTTTGCCCGCGGCCTTGACCGCGCCATGTATCACCGCTGGTGGGATGGCCAGAACTGGGGCGGATGGGAAAGCCTTGGCGGCACCATTCTGGAACAGCCCGAATGCGTCAGCTGGGGTACGAACCGGCTGGACTGCTTTGCCCGTGGCACCGATCGCGCCATGTGGCATCGCTGGTGGTCCGAGGTGCAGCCGCGCACGGTGCGCGCGCTGACCATCCGGCGCCACAACACGCTGGCCATGACCGATGGGCAGGCCGACAGCATCCTGAACGATCTGGGCACGGTGCTGACCCGCAATGACGGGCCGGGCGATGTCGCCTGCGCCGTCGGCGTGACCCGCAATGGCGCGGTCGGCGCCTTTGCCGAGACCGATGGCAACCTGAACACCAATGCCGAGGTGCAGCAGGTCTTCGGGCTGAACGGCAACATCAAGGTGGTGCCAACGGTCGATTTCTGCGGCTCGGCGGGCTTCAACACCTCGATCATCGGCTGCGGCCAGACGCCGGGCGCGTCCTTCATCACCGAGCGCTTCACCGCCACGCAGGAGGGCATTCTCTGGGCGCATGAGTTTGGCCACAATACCGGCCTGCCGCATCGCACCGATACCTCGGACGCGCTGATGTTCCCCTCGATCGGCTCGAACCGGCTTCGCATCAACGCCAGCGAATGCGGCTCCTATGGCGGTTCGGCGCTGGTCTCGGCCTTCATCGTGCCGGTCGACATGACGGTCGAAGCTGGCGGGGGCAATGAGGCCGCGCTGATGCCGGTCGAGGAGTTCGTGCGCCAGGTCTGGTTCGAGGGCCTGCCGCTGGATGTGGCCGCGCGCTACAGCCCGGCGGATGCCCAGACCCTGCTCAACATGCTGAACGACCCGGCCGAGGTGCTCTATCACGAGAACATCGCCAATGTGATCGGCATGATCGGCGATCCGGCCTCGACCGCCGCCTTGATCGACTATGTCGAACAGGGGCCGGCGGGCGAAGGCGGTGCCGAAGGCATCGAGCCCGACCGGGCCGCCGCCATGGCCGAGAAGGGCCGGGTCTCGGCGCTGGTGGCACTTGGCTACATCGCCAACCGCTCGGAGGATCCGGCGGCGCTGGATTACCTGATTGCCAGCACCGAGCCGAGAGTCTGGACCGAACGCGACTTCGCGCCGGTGACGGGCCTTTCACCCGAAACCGGGGCGCAGGACCGGACGCTGAGTGAATACGCGCTGATCGCGCTTGGTCTCAGTGCACGGCCCGAGGCCATCGCGCATCTGGAAAGCCTGCAGGGCGGAGGGCTGCGTGACGGCAGCTTCCGCGCCACCATCCAGTCCGAGATCGGCACCGCGCTGGATATCGCGGGCGAGGTGCAGACCGAGGGCGACGTGGTCGACTACTACCGCAACCGCTGAGGCGGGATCTTGGGGAGGAACGGGCGGCGGGTCACTCCGCCGCCCTTTTTCGCGCGCCGGGGTCAGGCGCGGAACACGTCCTGCACCTCGTACATCACCGGCTCGAAGCTTTTGCACATGGCATGGATGTCGCGGTTGCGACGGCGCATTTCCTGGCTGCGCAGCATCGCCTGGTAATCCTTGCGGTCGCGCCACTGGGAATAGGTGGCGATGCGGGTATGGGCGTCGTTCAGGTGGATCGCGCCCGAGATGAAGCCGGGCTGCTGGCGGATGACCTGGTCCCAGGCAGCCTGCAGCAGTTCCAGCACATCCTCGGCACTGCCGGGGGTGACCTCGAAGGTGCAGATGACGGTCTGACCGTCGAATTCGGCGCGGATTTCGGGCATGGCTGGCCTCCTTCACAGAGCTTGGCTGGCGTTCGGGTTAGGCCGATTCTCGCTGCGCGGAAAGACGGTTAACGGGGCATGTTCGGCAAGCTGCCGCCATCGGCAAAGCTGCCCATTGTCCCGCCGGGCGCGAAGGTGCATGTAGGGTAGCGAATTATTTGGAGCTTGAAATGATCCCGGTCTTCGACGGTCATAACGACTATCTGCAGCGCGCCGTGGCGGCTGGCCCTGCGGCCGATGACCTGTGGCTGAACGGAGATGGCAGCGGCCATATGGATCTGCCGCGCCTTAAGGCGGGCGGCATGGTCGGGGGCTTCTTTGCCATCTGGATCCCGGCGCGGGACAATCCCAATGGCGCGGCAGCGGCGGCGGCGATGGAGAACCCGCCCTATGCCCTGCCGCTGGCCGGCGAGATCGACCATGACAGCGCCCTGCCCCATGCCTTCGAGCAGGCGGCGGCGCTGTATCGCATGGAACGGACCGGCACGCTGGACGTGGTCCGCAGCGCCAAGGGCATCCGCGACAGCATCGCCGCCGGCCGCATCGCCGCCATCCTGCATATCGAGGGGGCCGAGGCGATCCGCGACATGGATGCGCTGCATCTGTGGCATCAGGCCGGGCTGCGATCGCTGGGGCCGGTCTGGTCGCGGCCGACCGTCTTCGGCCATGGCGTGCCTTTCGAATATCCGGGCGGTCCGGATCAGGGGCCGGGGCTGACTGCCGCCGGGCGCGACCTGATCCGCGAATGCAACAGGCTGCGCATCATGATCGACCTGTCGCATCTGAACGAGGCCGGGTTCAACGACGTGGCGGCGCTGTCCGATGCCCCGCTGGTCGCCAGTCACAGCTGCGTCCACGCGCTCTGCACCACGCCGCGCAACCTGACCGACCGGCAGTTGCGGGTCATCGCAGACAGTGGCGGGCTCGTGGGGCTGAACTATGGCGTCAGCTTCCTCAATGCCGATGGCCGGCGCGTGCCGTTCAAGGGCTTCGATCCGATCCTGCGCCATCTCGACCACATGCTGGCGATCCTGGGCGAGGATGGCGTGGCGCTGGGGTCGGATTTCGACGGCGCGCTGATGCCCGCCGACCTGCCCGATGCCGCCGCCCTGCCGGCCCTGACCCAAGCCATGCTGGATCACGGCTATGGCGAGAGCCTGACCCGCAAGATCGCCAGCGAGAACTGGATCGGCGTGCTGGAACGGACCTGGGGCGGCTGAGGCTGACGGCCCAACAGAAATAAGGCCCGGCTCGCACAGGCGCGCCGGGCCTTTTTTGTAATCTGCAAAGCCATCTATTCGGTGCGCGGCGCCTCTTGGCCGATCTCGCCCGGCACCGGCCCCGCCTGTGCCACCGAAATCATCTGCGCCAGTTCGGGATCGGCGGTCAGGTCGGCAAAGGCGTATTTCGCGGTGACGCTGTTCGCCGACAGCTCGACATTCTTCACCACCTGCGGACCGGGCGCCGCCGGGCCATAGGTGCGGCCATTGACGGCGAAATAGACGGCGCCGGAATTGCCGGTGCGCAGTTGCGGCGGCTCCTCCAGATTGGGCAGGGTGAAACGCTCACCCGCATCCATGATCTTTTCCAGCAGCACCGTGCCATCCGAAGCCGTCACCCGCACCCAGGCGGGACGCGCGGCCAAAAGCTCCAGCGCGGGGGCATCGGGCGCAACCGTGCGCACGGCCAGTTGCTCGGCGGGAAGTTGCGGGCCGAAATCCATCGGCTGGCCACCCGAGGCCACGACCGTCGCCGGCGCGGTCCCCGTCCCGGTCGTGCCGGTGTTCGCCACGACCGCTTCCGCGGGTGCCGGCGGCAGCGTCAGGCCCGGATCGATGGCCGAGATCGGCCCGTCACGGGCGGTCAGCACCGGCGCCTCGAGGATCTGCGGGCGATAGGCCCGGTCGAGCGATTCCGGCTGCGGCAGGCTGGCGGCCAGATCGACGCCCTCGCCCTGGTCCAGTTCCGGTTGCGGCAGACCGCCGGCCTGCACCGGGTCCAGGTCCGACACCACCGTCGGCGCGTCATCGCCCGGCGTCACGTTGACCCGCTGCACTTCCTGCAGCACCGACCAGCCGCCATAGCCCAGACCAGCGATCAGCGCGATCAGCACCACCAGCGAGCCGATCGCCCGCGGTTCGACCGAGGACCAGAAGCTTTCGGGCTGGGGAATGAACAGGGCGCGGGGATTGGCCAGCGCCTCGGCCGGGTCCGAGGGGCGGCGTGCGGGCTTGGGCCCGGCAGCCGAGGCCGACATGCCATGGGTCGGCTGGAATCCCGATTCCGCGCAGAAGCGGCGGAAGGTCCAGTCCGGGTCCATGTCCAGGTAGCGCGCATAGGACCGAACATAGCCCGAGATGAAGCTGGGCGCGTCAAAGGCGGTGATGTCGCAATTCTCGATCGCCGCCACATAGGAGGCGCGAATGCGCAACTCGCGTTGCACATCAAGCAGCGACTTGCCCTTGGTGGCACGCTCGCCGCGCATGATGTCACCAAGGCGGGTGTCATCGTCGTAGAATCCAGTGGTGTCCGTCATCGGAGCCACCCCTTCTTCCGGGCCAGTTGCCCGAATACCGCTCATACCGAACTGCCTCACAGCGCGATTATCGGTCACCCACGCGAATCACGAGGGCAACGTCCTTTGTGTCGGGAAAGGTTATCACGGATGTGAGAGCCTCACACCCCCTCGCGCATTTTACGCCACGATTTCGGCGCGATTCAACGCACAACGTGACCAGAGTGCATCCATGGCGCGAATGAGATGCTCGATCTGCTTGCTGTCATGAACCGGCGAAGGGGTGAAGCGCAGACGCTCGGTTCCGCGCGGCACAGTCGGGAAATTGATCGGCTGAACATAGATGCCGAAATCGGCCAGCAGCATGTCGGACAGCATCTTGCAATGCACCGGATGGCCGACATGGACCGGCACGATATGGCTGCCATGATCGATGATCGGCATCCCGAGGCCCTTCAACCGCATCTTCAGGATGCGGGCATGAAGCTGCTGGGCATCGCGCAGCTTCTGACCGCCCTCGCCCTTGAGGAAGGCGATCGAGGCCGCAGCCCCCGCAGCCACCGCCGGCGGCAGCGAGGTGGTAAAGATGAAGCCCGGCGCATAGGAGCGGATTGCATCGACCATCTTGGCCGAGGCGGCGATATAGCCACCGAAGACGCCAAAGGCCTTGCCAAGGGTGCCGTTGATGATGTCGATGCGCGCGCTCAGCCGGTCGCGCTCGGCCACGCCGCCACCGCGGGGGCCATACATGCCGACGGCATGAACCTCGTCGAGATAGGTCAGCGCGCCGAACTCCTCGGCCAGATCGCAGATCGCGCCGATCGGGGCGAAATCGCCATCCATGGAATAGATCGATTCGAAGGCGATCAGCTTGGGCGCGGCCGGGTCGTCGGCGGCCAGCAACTCGCGCAGATGCTCAAGGTCATTGTGGCGGAAGATCCGCCGCGCGCCGCCATTGCGCTTGATCCCCTCGATCATCGAGGCATGGTTCAGCGCGTCGGAATAGATGATCAGGCCCGGGAACAGCTTCGGCAGGGTCGAGAGCGTCGCATCATTGGCGATGTAAGCACTTGAAAACACAAGCGCCGCTTCCTTGCCATGCAGGTCGGCCAGTTCGGCTTCCAGCTGCTTGTGATAGACCGTCGTGCCCGAGATGTTGCGGGTGCCGCCCGAGCCGGCGCCGGTCGCGTCCAGCGCCTCGTGCATGGCGGTCAGGACGACCGGATGCTGGCCCATGCCCAGATAGTCATTGCCGCACCAGACGGTAATGTCTTGCTTGCTGCCATCGGGACGGGTCCAGACCGCCTGCGGATACCGGCCCTTGCTGCGCTCGATATCGATGAAGGTGCGATAGCGGCCTTCCTCGTGCAGCTTGTTGATGGCCTGATCCAGTTGGGCGTCGTAGTTCATCCCGGCGTGTCCCTTGCATAGCTGGCTGGGTGCGATCATGGTCTGATCACGCGCGTCTTGTACTGTTAACTGCAGTGGCTGCAGAATGACAGGGCCAAATTGTCGCAATGCGGCGAAAGACGTATGCCGAAAACAGATAAAATCTCTCGGAAAGGATAGCACAGAGTGGCGGATCAATCGAGGCTGGACGAGGTTCTGGCCGCACTGGATGCAGGCCAGCCTGCGGCGATCGAACGGCTGCTGGGTTTCCTGCGCATCCCCTCGATTTCCACCGACCCGGCAAACAAGGGCGATGTCCGCGACGCCGCAGAATGGCTGTGCAACGAATTGAAATCGCTTGGTTTCGAAGCTTCCGTGCGCGACACGACCGGGCATCCGATGGTGGTCGCCCATTCGCAGCCGGGCGGCGCGCGGCCGGTGCTGTTCTATGGCCATTACGACGTGCAGCCCGTCGATCCGCTGGATCTCTGGGACAATCCGCCCTTCGAGCCGGCGCTGGAAGAGACGCCGGAAGGTCCGGTGATCCGCGGTCGCGGCGCAGCCGATGACAAGGGCCAGCTTATGACTTTCGTCGAAGCCTGCCGGGCATGGAAATCGGTGCACGGCGCCCTGCCCGCCGGCCTTACGCTGCTGTTCGAGGGCGAGGAGGAATCGGGATCGCCCTCGCTGCGCCCCTTCCTCACCGAGAATGCCGAGGAACTGAAGGCCTCGCTGGCGCTGATCTGCGATACCGGCATGTATGCCGATGGCCGGCCCGCGATCACCACGCAGTTGCGCGGGCTGGTCGGGGAAGAGGTCATCATCCGCGCCGCCGACCGCGACCTGCATTCGGGCAGTTTCGGCGGGCTGGCGGCCAACCCGATCCTGGTCCTTGCCCGCGCGCTGGCAGCGCTGAAGGACGAGAACGGCCGCGTCACCCTGCCCGGCTTCTATGACGGGGTGCAGGAACTCAGCGACGAGCTCAGCCGCGACTGGCAAGCGCTCGGTTTCGACGCCGCGGAGTTTCTGTCCCGGGTCGGGCTGAAGCACCCTATCGGCGAGAAAGGCCGCACCGCGCTGGAGATGGTCTGGAACCAGCCCACCGCCGAGATCAACGGCATAGCCGGCGGCTATGCCGGCGAGGGGTTCAAGACCGTGCTGCCGGCAGAGGCCCGCGCCAAGGTCAGCTTTCGCCTGACCGGCCAGCAGGACCCGGCCAAGGTCCGCAGCGCCTTCCGCGCCCATGTCGAAAGCTTCCTGCCCGCCGATTGCCGGGTCGAGTTCCACGAACATGGCGGCAGCCCGGCCAGCGTCATGGACACCTCGGACCCGGCCTTCGCGGCGGCGAAGGCAGCGCTTTCCGAGGAATGGGGGCGCGAGGCGGCCTATATCGGCGCCGGCGGCTCGATCCCCATTGCCGGGGATTTCCAGCAGATCCTCGGCATGGATTCGATGCTGATCGGCTTTGGCCGCGACGATGACCGCATCCATTCGCCGAACGAGAAATACAACGTCGAAAGCTTCAGCAAGGGCGCGCGCTCCTGGGCGCGCATCCTCGCGACGCTGCAATAGCGTGCGGCGCGGGCGCGGCGCTCAGCCGCGTCCGCGATAGCCGGGGACGCCCTGATCGGGGATCCAGATCCCCTCGGGCGCGGCACCGGTCTGCCAGAAGACATCGATGGGCATCCCGCCGCGCGGATACCAGTAGCCGCCGATCCGCAGCCAGCGCGGGGACAAGAGGTCAACCAGCCGCCGCCCGATCGAGACAGTGCAATCCTCGTGGAAGGCACCGTGATTGCGGAAGCTGCCGAGGAACAGTTTCAGCGACTTCGACTCGACCAGCCAGTCGCCCGGCACATAGTCGATCACCAGATGGGCGAAATCGGGCTGGCCGGTTAGCGGGCAGAGGCTGGTGAATTCGGGCTGGGTAAAGCGCACCACGTAGCCGGTATCGGCCTGCGGATTGGGCACCCGCTCAAGCACCGCCTCCTCCGGGCTTTGCGGCAGGCGGGTCGGCTGGCCCAGCTGGGTCAGCGCGTCGGTGTAATGGCTCATGCAAGGCTCCTGTTTTGACCGGGTGGGCTGCGACCGGATCGGCGCGGATCAAGAACCCGTGCCGCATTCATCTTGGCTCAAATATCCTACGGGGGTCCGGGGGTGCAAAACCCCCGGCCGGGCGATCCCGTCACAGCTGCGCCGCGACCTCTTCCGACAGGTCGAAATTGCCGGTGACGGTCTGCACGTCGTCATCGTCTTCCAGCGTGTCGATCAGCTTCATCAGCTTCTGCGCGGTTTCCAGGTCGCTGATCTCGGTCGGCGCCTGCGCCTTCCAGATCAGTTTCGCAGTTTCCGATTCGCCCAGGGCCGCTTCCAGCGCCGCCGTCACGTCGTTCAGGTCGGTGTCGGCGCAATAGATCCAGTGACCCTCGTCATCGGTATCGACATCGCTGGCGCCGGCCTCGATCGCGGCCATCATCACCGTGTCGGCATCGCCCACGGAAAGCGGGTACATGATCTCGCCCACGCGGTCGAACATGAAGGCAACCGAGCCGGTCTGGCCCATGTCGCCGCCCGACTTGGTGAAATAGCTGCGCACGTTCGAGGCGGTGCGGTTGCGGTTGTCGGTCATCGCCTCGACCATGATGGCGATGCCGTTCGGGCCGTAACCCTCGTAACGGATCTCGTCATAGTTCTCGGCATCGCCGCCGATGGCCTTCTTGATGGCCCGGTCGATCACGTCCTTGGGGACCGAGTTCGACTTGGCCTCTTTCACCGCCAGGCGCAGGCGCGGGTTCTTGTCGGGATCAGGGTCGCCCATCTTGGCGGCGACGGTGATCTCCTTCGACAGTTTCGAGAACAGCTTTGCGCGGATCCCGTCCTGCCGGCCCTTGCGGTGCTGGATATTCGCCCATTTGGAATGGCCTGCCATGATCTCTGGTCCTATGCGGTCATCGGAAGTGTTCAATCGTGGCGCTTTTAGTCCAGCCTGCACCCGGATCGCAAGACCGGCAGCGCCGGCAGATTGCGCAATTGCCCCGCGTCGCTATCCTTCAACCGTGACGAGTGCGAGGGTGCGGACATGACTTATAACCAGATCATCCTGTTCGCGATCTTCGCCGCCGTCATGGTGCTGATGTTCGCCGGCCGCTGGCGGCATGACCTGGTGGCCTTTGCCGGGCTGATGGCGGCGGTTCTGCTGGGCGTGGTGCCCTCGGCCGAGGCCTTTGCCGGTTTCGGACACCCGGCGACGATGGTGGTGGCGCTGATCCTCGTGGTCACGGCGGGGCTCAGGCGTTCCGGTGCCGAGGCGATGCTGACGCGGATCATCGAGGCGCGCGAACGCTCGGTCAGCCTGCATATCGCGGTGATGGGCGGCATCGGCGGGCTGATGTCGGGCTTCATGAACAATATCGCGGCGCTGGCGATCCTGATGCCCATCGACATGCAGGTCGCTCGCAAGGCCGGGCGGGCCGCCGGGCTGACGCTGATGCCGCTGGCCTTTGCCACCATCCTCGGGGGCATGCTGACGCTGATCGGCACGCCGCCGAACCTGATCGTCTCGGGCTTCCGGCAGGAGGTGCTGGGCGAGCCCTACCGGATGTTCGATTTCCTTCCCGTGGGTGGCGTGGTCGCGCTGGCCGGCATCGCCTTCATCGCCCTGATCGGCTGGCGGTTGATCCCGATCCACGGCAGTGGTGCCTCGGAAGACCCCGCCCATGCCGCGCTGCGCGACTATCGCACGCAACTGGTCGTGACCGAGGACAGCAGCATCTTGGGCAGCGCCGTCGGCGATCTGCAGGAGGAGGCCGAGAAGGCCGAGATCCGCATCCTCTCGGTCAGCCGCCACGGCCACCCGGTCGAGGCGGATCTGGAGCAGATCGTCTTGGAGGCCGGCGATGTCCTCGCGCTGCGCAGCACCCCGGATGCGCTGGATGATTTCCGCTCGGCCCGCAAGCTCGCCTTTCCCGATGGCCGGCTCGAACCGCGCGCCCGTCGGCGCGAGGAGAACCAGCGACTGATCGAATGCCTCGTGCCGGTCGGCTCTCCGATCGTCGGGCGGACGGCGCAGTCGATCGGCATGGTGAACCGCTATGACACGGTGCTTCTGGGCCTGCGCCGTAGGGGCCGGATCATCGCCCGCGGCCTCTCGCGCCAGACCATCGAGCCGGGCGACCTGATGCTGCTCCTGATCCCCGAAAGCCGGGTGGACGAGGTGCCGGCGGCGTTGGGCGGCCTCAGGCTCGACGGGGCGTCGCGCCCGGTGATGCGCGAGGCGCAGATGTGGCAGACCATCGGGCTTTTCGCGCTGGCGGTGGGCCTGACCAGCCTTGGGCTTGTCACCATGCCCATCGCGCTTGGCTGCGTGCTGGTGGCCTATGTGCTGTTCGGGGTTCTGTCGATCAGCGAGGTCTATGACCATATCGACTGGCCGGTGGTGGTGCTTCTGGGTTCGATGATCCCGCTTGGCGTGGCGCTGGACGCAACCGGTGGCACCGCGCTGATCGCCAGCGGCATCGTCGCGGCGACGCAAGGCGCGCCGGCCTGGGTGGCGCTGGTCCTGTTGATGGCGACGACCATGTTCCTGTCGGACGTGCTGAACAACAACGCCACCACCATCGTCGCCGCCCCGGTCGGCATAAGGCTGGCCGAGCAGCTGGGGGTGGATGCCGATGCCTTCCTGATGGGCGTGGCGGTCTCGGCCGCCTGCGCCTTCCTGACGCCCATCGGACATCAGAACAACACCCTGATCCTCGGCCCGGGCGATTACCATTTCAGCGATTACTGGCGCATGGGCCTGCCGCTCGAGGTGATCGTGATGCTGGTCTCGGTGCCGATGCTGCTGATCGTCTGGCCGCTGGGGTGAGGCTCGGCACTGCTGAAGCCATCATCGGGAACAAAGGGAAATCACCAGTTTAGAATTTTACCTCTGTCGCAACTGCGGTGGCTAACCCACATTTTGATCTTCACCAACTGAATTGACTGCAGTTTGGTTAAACTTGCGCCCTTAAAAATCCGAATTCAATCACATCTCATGCAAGGAAAGATTTTTGTGATAAGCTGGGTTTGATATGATTCTTTTACTCGCATAGAGGATCTGTCCATGAAGTTCCTTTCACTTTCGCTTGGCTTTCTCTGTCTGACGGCAGTTGCTGCTTTTGCCGAATGCGACCTTGCTCAGTTCGACCAGTCGCCCCCAGGGGCCGTGCGCGATACGGCGCAAGGCACTGCCACGCATTTCGAATGGGCCTCTGACGCCGATCCATCACCCGACGGGCACGGTCAACGTGCCTGGCACTTCATCCGCAACCTCCATGACGATAACCTATCGCTGATCTGGGAAAAAACAGATGCCCTTATCCCTTTCGACCAACCACTCGGCAAGGATCAGGTCTCGTGTTTCAACAAATACAGCGCGACGTTCACAATAGATCAAGACGCGCCGATCATAACGAGTGCGGATGGTCGGAAGGATGCCAGGGCCTACCTCCCCAGCGGAAACGCACAGAAGACCGGTGCCGAGGTCGGACGCGGCGGCGGTGAGATCAACGGTCTCGTTCGCGCGATCATTCGCTATTTCCAGAGTGATAAGGTACTTGTCATGCAGTTATATTCCTCCAGCAACGATATAGGCTTCCTTCTCGGTGTTACCGGCCTCGGCATTCCGGAGGACGTGCTGACTGGCGTAATTTCGGATAGAATTAATTTTGCGCCAATCTTCGAAGAAAACCTCGACGTTTTTGCGGGCACTGGTGATTTTGGCGTCCAGTTTGTTGAACCCGTCGAAAGCAGTCGGGCCATGACGCTCCGGTTCTCCGGAGAAGTTGAATTTGTATTCAACGATGTGGCCGAATTGGCTCCGGTGACACTGCCCTTAGCGATGTTGAACGCCGAGGGTCAGGTGCTTGCCGCCACCAAGATCGATCTTGGGCCACTCATCGAAAATCAGGAATCACGGTAATGGCATTTGGCGTGAAAGAGGCGGGCCTGATTGGCGTCGCCGCTTTGGTCGGCTGGTTCGGCACGAACCTTCTGCCACCGCATCCCGGACTCGAGCTGACCGTTAGAGCCGTGGGCACCGTTGCCTGCATAGGCGGCGGGGCCATCGGCATCGCAGCAGCCGAGCTGAAAGGATGGCGATTGGCGGTCCTTGCTATCATTGCCGTCATCATCAGCACTCTGGGGATCGTCGGTTTTGATCAGATCGCAACAGGACAGCCAAGCGAGAATGCTGCGCTTCTGCTCTACGTCCTGAGCGTGTTGATTTTTCTGCCGCTCGGGGTCCTGATCCAGCTTGCCGGACTCGCTGTTTAACGAGATAGCGCTGACGCGTCTGAACTTCGAACTTCCCGACTGAGTTGAACGCAGCAGCTACTTAACCAAAAAGCCGCGCGGACCCGTCAGGTCCGGCGCGGCGCAATCGTCACAATGCAAGGAAACTCAGAGGTAGAGACCCGGACCGAAGATGCGGCGGACCTCGTCGGCGCGGGTGGTGCCGCACGCGGCCAGTTGGGCGTCGGTCTGCTGGCTCAGGCGGCGCAGCGCGGCGGCGCGGGGGCCGGCCTCGGCCAGCGCGATCAAGCCGCGACCGATGGCGCGGAAGGGCGCGGTCAGGGTGCTGGCGATGCTGGCAACGGGATTGGCGGTTTTCGGGGCGGCGCTGGTGATGTCAGCCATGATGGCCTCCTTGTCGTCTCAATTGCGTCTTCCTCCCGCCGCAACATGTGGGACAGGGGACAGCCCGAGACAAGGACCGATGCCGCAAAGCTGCGTTGCATCAGGGACATGGCAGGAAATGCTTGACGTAGCGTCAGAGGCGCCCCGCTGTATCACCCGCCAGGTCAGAGATCCCAGAAGATCGGAATGACCAGCGAGGCGACGATCGCCATGAGGATGTTCAGCGGCAGGCCGACCCGGATGAAATCGGCGAAGCGATAACCGCCGGGACCATAGACCAGCGTGTTGGTCTGATAGCCGATCGGGGTGGCAAAACTGGCCGAGGCGCCCATCATGACCGCCACGACCAGCGGACGCGGATCGACGCCCAGCTGCCCGGCCAGCGAGATCGCCACCGGCGTCACGATCACCGCGACGGCATTGTTCGTCACCGTCTCGGTCAGGAACATGGCGACCAGGTAGACCGCCAGCACCAGCCCCCAGCTTGGCACCTCGGCCAGCCAGGGCGCGATGCGCGTGACCACCAGTTCCACCGCACCCGAGCTTTCCAGCCCCGCCCCCACCGCCAGCATGGCAAAGATCAGCGCCATCAGCTGGCCGTCGACAAAGCTCAGCGCCTCGTCGGCATCGATGCAGCGGGTGATCAGCACCACGCACACGCCGATGAAGGCGAGCACAAGGATCGGCGCGATGTTGAGGGCCGAGAGCGTAACCACGGCGACCAGCACGGCCACCACGATCGGCGCCTTCTTGCGGCGATAGGCGCGGTCCGAGGGGGCGTTCACCTCGACCATCTCCATGTCGCTCGACAGCCGCTGGATATCGCCCGGCGCCCCTTCCAAGAGCAGCGTATCGCCCACGCGCACCACCAGGTCGTCCAGCTGGCGGCCGATATTCTGGTTCTTGCGATGGGCCGCCAGCACATAGACGCCGTAACGGCGGCGCAGGCGCATCGATCCGAGCGAGCGCCCGACCATGTGGCAGCCCGGCGTGATCAGCACCTCGACCGTCGAAGTCTGCACCGAGGAAAGCTTGTCGGCCAGCCGCAGGTTCTTGTTGTTCTGCAGGCCCAGCACCTCGGACATGGGGGTGCGCAGCACCACCCGGTCGCCGGCCTCCAGCCGCACGGCGGCCAGATCGCGGCGCAGCGAATCGTCGCCGCGCAGCACGTCGATCACCCGGGCGGTGTCGCGGGTGAAGATATCCACCTCGTCCAGCGCCTTGCCGATCAGCGCCGAATCCTCGGGGATGGCGACCTCGGTGAAGAATTTCATCTTCGAGCGGCCACTGCCCATCAGCTGCGACATGGAATCGCGCTCGGGCAGCAGCTTCGGTGCCACCAAGAGCAGGTAGAGGATGCCGACCACCGCCATCGGCAGGCCGACCGGGGTGATCTCGAAGATCGAGAAGGGTTCCAGCCCGGCGCTGCGCGCCACGCCATCGACCAGAAGGTTGGTCGAGGTACCGATCATCGTCACCGTGCCGCCGAGGATCGACAGGTAGGACAGCGGGATCAGCAGCTTGGACGGAGACATCTGCATCTCTTTTGCCAGCTGCATGAAGATCGGCATCATCACCACGACCAGCGGCGTGTTGTTGACGAAGGCCGACATGGCGCAGACCACGCAGGAGATCAGCCCCAGCGTCATCATCGGATGGTCGCCCGCATGGCGCGCGGCCTTCTGGCCGATCCAGTCCAGCGCCCCGGTTCGGACCAGCCCGCCGACGATGATGAACATGAAGGCGATGGTCCAGGGCGCCGGGTTGGACAGCACCCCGGCGATATGGTCGACCTTCAGGATGCCGAGGAACAAGAGCACCGTCGCGCCGAGGATGGCGGTCACCTCGGGCGGATAGACCTCGCGGACGAACAGGGTCAGCATCCCGGCAATGATGACAATCGTGGCGATTGCCGATGCCGTCCCGGTCAGCTCAAATCCGAACATTCAACCCTCATGGCTGCGATCTGCCGTGATCTGCCGGCATGTTTCCCCGATTCCCGCAGGCGCTGCAAGGACCGTGCTGCTGCCGGCCAGCGATCAAGCGCCGGTCCCGGGCGAGGGCTGCAGCCGCGGCCCCTGCCGGATCGGCAGGATCGAGGTGGCAAGCCCGGTTCGGTCATCGGTCTCGACGAAGACACCGCAGAGCGTCGCCTCTTCATTGGCGGGGGTAAAGCGGTCGCGGGCCATGCCGGTCAGGAAACGGCGCAGCGGCTCGGCCTTCTCCATGCCGATGATGCTGTCATAGTCGCCGCACATGCCGGCATCGCTGAGATAGGCGGTGCCGCGATTGAGGATCTGCGCATCCGCCGTCGGCACATGGGTATGGGTACCGACCACCAGACTGGCGCGGCCATCGCAGAAATGACCGGCCGCCATCTTCTCGCTGGTGGCCTCGGCATGGAAATCGATCAGCGCCGCCTGCACCATCCCACCCGGCGGATGGGCACGCAGCACCGCATCGAGGGCCGAGAACGGATCATCAAAAGGCCGCTTCATGAAAACCTGCCCCAACGCCTGCGCCACCAGGATCTTGCGCCCGCGCTGGTCCTGGAATACCCGCGCCCCCCGGCCCGGCGCTTCTCGGGCGAAGTTCAGCGGCCGGATGATCCGCGGCTCGCTGTCGATGAAGCCCAGCATGTCTTTCTGGTCAAAGGCATGGTCGCCAAGGGTCAGGCAATCGGCCCCGGCCTCCAGCAGCGTCTTGGCATGGGCGGCGGTCAGCCCCATGCCGCCACTGGCATTCTCGCCGTTCACCACGACGAAATCGGCGCGCAATTGCTGCCGCAGGGGGGCCAGACGCTCGGTGATGGCGCGGCGGCCCGCCTTGCCCATCACATCGCCGAGAAACAGGATCCGCATGATATCTGCCTAAGCCAAGCGCCGGGGCGCGGCAAGGGATCGCGACCGGCGGATTATTGCTATACTTTGAGTTGTTAGTTTTTCATTCATACCACTACCGGTAGAACCACCCTGAAACGAACGGTTCAGGATCGGTCTATGCGGCATATCGCGATATCTCTTCTATTGGCAATGCTTGCCGCCCCTGCCCTCGCGTCAGAGGGCGGTTGCAGCAGCAGCGGGCTGGCACCGGCGGTCTCGGCGCTGGCCCAGCAAACCAATGCCACGCGGGCGGCGCGCGGACAGGCGCAGCTGCGGGTCGATGCGAAGCTGAGCCAGGTGGCACAGCGCCATGCCTGCGATCTGGCCCGCCGTCAGGTGGTCAGCCATCGCGACAGCAAAGGCCGCAAGCCGATGGCACGGGTGAAAAGCGCAGGCTTCCGGGCCTGCTTCTCGGCCGAGAACGTCGCGCAGGGCACGAAATCGGCGGGTGGCACGGTGAAGGCGTGGCAGGGTTCCGCCGGCCATGCCCGGAACCAGCAGGACCCACGGGCGAAATCTATGGGCTTCGGCGTGGCGCAGGGGGCGGATGGGCGGCTTTACTGGGTCGGACTCTATGCGGCGCGGTGCGCGGTGCAGGAAGCCAGAGCCGCCGCCGGCAAGGTGCAGCCCTTCCGCTGGTAGCCCCCGGCGTTCAGACGCTCAGCGCGATGACGTGATTGTCCCAGTTGCGCGGGCTGCGGGCCAGCGGCCTGACCGCCTCGCCCTCGGACATGAGCACGCCGCCGCTGCCATCGGTCATCAGGAAGCCCTGTGCCAGCCCGGCCAGGCCGCAGACATCGGCCCGCGTCACCGCGCCAAGGAAACTCCCTGCTGCATCAAAGCGATGCAGCCGCCCGCCGCGCGGCGAGGTGATCGCCACCTCGGCCCCCGTCCGGTCAAAGGCGATGCTGCCGGCATAGCCCTGCAAGACCCGCTGCTCAACCTCGGGCGCGCTGGCCAGAACCGGCGCCGCGCCCCGGCGATGCAGCCCGAGCAGCGGCACGATAGCCTCGGGATCGCCCTCCCATTGCATGGCAAAGCCGACCACCCCGCCCGGCCCCACGGCCAGATGCCGGATCGAGTTGAAATGCAGGTCTTCCGCCAGCTCGACCGTTTCCAGCAGATCACCCTCGGGCGAGAGATAGGCGAGGTTCGGCCGCATCACCGGGATGTTCAGCTTGGTCCGATCCGCCGGGTCGGTGGCGATGCCGCCATTGCCGATGACCAGCGTGTCATCCGCCAGCCGCACCACCTCATGCGGGCCGATGCCGCCGGTGGGCCGTTCGCCGATGCGGCGATAGTTGTCTGTCACCGACCAGAGGCCCAGATAGCCGGCGCTATCCTCGGCCCGCTGTTCGGTCGTGACCAGCAGATCACCGCCCGCGATGAAGACTCCGTGGCCGTTGAACTGCCGGCCCTCGGGCGGGGTCAGGCGATGGCGGACCTCGCCCCCGGCGCAATCGAGAACCAGCGCATAGGCGCCGGGCCGGCGGGCAAAGACCACCGCCTCGGGCCGGGTCGGATGACCGGCCCCGGCATGGCCGCGCGCGGGCAGCGGCACCCGAAAAGTGTCGGCGCCGCCCTCGGTCAGCCCGTAGAGCGCATAGCTTTCATCCGCCTCGCGCGCGCAGGCGAGGAAGGACGGGCTGCCGGCATCGGCCCAGCTGAGCCGGGGCACCGCCGAGGCGGCCAGAAGGGCGGCAAGGAAGCTGCGCCGGTTGGTCCGCATCTCAGTCGCCATCCGCCGAGTTGAAGCCGGCGGCAACGCCAAGCTGCGCGCCCAGCTCCGCCTCGACCGCCTGCCGGATCTCCAGCACCCGCTGGCGCAGCACATCGGCGCGGAACCAGGCCTGCGCATCGGTGATGTCCTGAAAGCCGGGATCGACCACCACACTGGCCGCCGCATCTGCCGCGTCAAAAGCGGCCTCGGTCAGCGGGATCGGCGCATCGGCCAGCGCGACTGCCAGCGCCCGCTGCGCCTTCAGCGAGGCGCGGATATTCGGCAGCGACCGGGCCGAGCGCCAGGCCTCGGCGCGCTTAGGATGGGGCTTGTCGAAACTGTCCAAGGGCCGGGCAAGGCGCTGATCCTCGGTGAATTCGAGCCCGGCCAGAAGCTGGGTATAAAGCGCCTGCACCGCCTCTTCAGGGGCCAGATAGGTGCTGTTGCCCGCCTCTCCCGCCGTGGTCAGCGTGGCGGCAAAGCCTTCGCGCCAGCCCGCGTCCAGCGCCTTGGCCTGCGCTGCCAGATCGGCGGCCACCGTGGCGGTCAGGGCGCAACGATAGGCGGGATCGCCGGCGGGGTCCGGGTCAAAGACCAGCGTATCGAGCGCAAAGAACCCCCGCGCCGCCGCCGAGACCTGCACATATTCCGCCGGATCGGTGCCAAGCGGGTCCTGATCGGCGATCATCCGGTTCAGTGCGCGCGGTGTGGCCGAGCGGGTATCGGGCCAGAAGGCGATGGTGATCGCCGCCAGTTCGCCGGGGCCAAGCCGCAGATGACCGACCTGCATCCAGGCGTCAAAAGCCGCGCCATAGGCGGGCCGGATCGCCGCCGGATCGCAGCTTGCCGCCGTCGCCTCGGCCAGCGCCTGCGTGGTGCTGGCCAGCGCGGAATAGCCCGGCAGGATCTGCGTCTCGACCGCGCGGGCCAGATCGGCGCTTGCGGGTGCGGCTAGCGACAGGGCCAGTCCCGCCGCGAGGAAGAATGTCTTGGTACCAGGCATCAGAGACTTCCCAGAAAGCGGATCAGCGCGGCGCGATCCTTGGCCGGCAGGGTGACGAAACGCTCTCGCGCTGCCTCGGCCTCGCCGCCATGCCACAGCACCGCCTCGGTCAGGTTACGCGCCCGGCCGTCGTGAAGAAAGCGGCTATGACCGCTGACCTGCTGGGTCAGCCCGACGCCCCAGAGCGGCGGGGTGCGCCATTCCTGCCCGGTCGCGCGGCCCTCGGGGCGGTTGTCGGCCAGAGCCTCGCCCATGTCATGCAGCAGGAAATCGGAATAGGGCCAGATCAGCTGAAAGCTCTGCTCGGGCCGGTCGCTCATCCGGCTGGTGACGAATTTCGGCCGGTGGCAGGCGATGCAGCCCGAGTCATAGAACAGCTTCTTGCCGGCCAGAACCTCGGGGTCGTCCACATCGCGGCGGGCGGGCACGGCGAGGTTGCGCGAGTAGAAGGCGACGAGCGACAGTCCCTCCTCGTCGATCTCGGTGCCGCGCGCATCCTTGTCGCCATGCGGTCCCGCGCGGCATTCGGCCTCGACCACGCTGCATTCGCCCCAAGGATCGGGGAACAGCGGCGTCGAGATGCCGATATCGCCGGAAAAGGCGGCGGCGGATTGTTCGCGGATGGTGGCGGCCCCGGCCTTCAGCCCAAAGCGGCCCAGCATCAGCCGGTCATATTCGGGGCTTTTCACCACCGCCGCCCGACCCGAAACGCCATCGCCATCGGCATCCTCGGGGTCCTCGCCCGCCAGAATGTCCCCCGCCGGGATCGCCTCGACCAGACCCAGCCCGATCATCTGCGGCGCGACCCGGGGGCTGATCATCACCCCATCGCCAAGCGGTCCATAATGAAGATCATCGATGCGCCAGTCGGGGCGCAAGAGGCTGGCGGTCTCGCCATCGGGAAAGGTGAAGGGTTCCTCGGTCCAGGACACCGCCACCTGCCCCTCGGGCGCCTTGCCGGGCGTGGCCAGGGGTTGCAGCTGGCTGCCATAGGCCGGATGCGGCGCGGCGGGTTCAAGCGGCGTGCCGTCGCGGCTGGCGAGGTAGTCCGCCACCTCGCCCGTGGCCGCCTCGGCGGGAACGGACAGGCGCAGCAGCATCGAATGCGCGCCGGCCTCGTCGGGCAAGGGCGGTTGGCCGCGCCCGTCCTTCAGGTGGCAGGACTGGCAGCCGCGCGAATTATACAGCGGCCCCAGCCCGTCCGAGGCCAGCGTTGACGAGGGAGACGAGACCCAGAGCTTGCGGAATAACCCGTTGCCCAGCTTGAAACGAAGTTCGTCCTCGAAACTGAGATTGGCCGAAAATTGCGAGAAGGCATCGGCAGTGGGCAGCACCCGCACGGTGCCGCCGCCGCCGGGATTGGATTCGAACTTCTCGGGGGCCGAGAAATCCGTGGTCGGCGCGGTCACGCGGGCGATGCGCTCGGCCTCGGGTGCGGTGCGCGGCAGCGCCTGCAGGTGCGGATCAGCGGCCAGCGGGTCGCCGCCCGCCACCGGCTCCGCGCCAAGCGGCAGGCTCAGCGCGGCAAGAAGGGCGAGGGTTAGTCCAGAGGTCAGACGCATGATGCGCGGTTTACTGGAACACCGCCTCGGGATTGTCGAGGCTGTCCGAACCTTCCAGCGACAGATCGGCCAGACCCAGCGCCGTCACCGCCCGCTCGATCGAGCGGGTCTGGGTGATCAGGCTGTCCACCGCCGCCATGATCAGCTTTTCGCCCTCGGCATTGCCGGGTGCCAGCATCTGGTCATAGGCCATGCCGCCCTTGGCCGCCTCGCGCAGCCCGTCCAGTGCCGCGACGCTGGCATCAAGCTCGGTCTTCAGCTGCGTGTCCACCGCCGGATCGGCGGCGGCGACCAGTTCCGACAGCGAGGGGCCGCGGACCGTGCTGCCATCGACGCGCTCGTACTGGCCCAGGTAGACGTTCCGGATGCCCAGCCCGTCATAGTAATGGCTGTTCACGGTATTGTCCGAGAAGCAGTCATGTTCTTCCTCGGGATCGTTCAGCATCAGCCCAAGCCGGATCCGCTCGCCCGCCAGCTCGCCATAGGAGAGGCTGCCCATGCCGGTGAGGATGGTGGCCAGCCCGGCCTGCGGATCGGCGGTGACGGCCGTCCGCGCCGCGCCGCCTTCGGCCCATTGCTGCGCCATCCAGTCGAGATCCGAGATCAGAAGATCGGTCGCGGCAACCAGATATTGCCCACGCCGGTCGCAATTGCCGTTGGTGCAGGCATCGCTCGCGGCGTAATCGGTGAAGGGGCGGTTGCCCGCGCCCGGGCCGGTGCCGTTCAGATCCTGCCCCCAGAGCAGGAATTCGATGGCGTGATAGCCGGTGGCGACATTGGCCTCGACCGAAGCCGCCTCGTGCAGCTTGTCCTGCAGCAGCTCGGGCGTGATCGTGGTGGCGTCGATCTCTTCGCCCGACAGCTCGAAGGTCGGCGAGGCGATGACGTTCAGCACCGCGTAATCGTTCTCGTCCGTCGCCCCGCCATAGGCGGCATCGACATAGTCGATCAGCCCCTCGTCCAGCGGCCAGGCATTCACCTTGCCCTCCCAGTCATCGACGATCGGGTTCCCGAAACGGAAGGCCTCGGTCTGCTGATAGGGAACGCGGGCGGCGAGCCAGGCCTCGCGCGCCGCCGCCAGCGTTTCCTCGGACGGGGCCTCGACCAGCGCCGCCACCGCATCGCGCAGCGCCTGCGCGGTGGTCAGGCTGTCGCCATAGCCGGCCTCGGCAATGTCGGCATAGGTCGCCAGAACCTCGGCGGGTTCGGCCGACCAGGCAGCCCCGCCCAGCATCAGCACGGGGGCAACGGCCAGCAGCAGCGGGCGGGAGAAACGGGTGCGGGACATGAGCTTTCCTTCCGAAGGACTCGGGGCAATCCGCGAAAACCTGAGCGAAGACCTCAGATTTGTCAATCGGATAGACCAAGGGAAACAATCGGAAAAGTGTCGCAGGGCCCGCGCCGGCTCAGACCATGCCGAGCGCCTGCTTGTAGAGCTCGAGGATGGCGTCCTCTTCCTGCCGCTCGTCGGCCGATTTCTTCCGCAGCGTCACCAGCTTGCGGATCGCCTTGCTGTCATAGCCACGGCCCTTCAGCTCGGCATAGACTTCCTTGACCTGCTCGCCGATGTCCTTCTTTTCCGCTTCCAGATGCTCGATGCGTTCGATGAACTGGCGCAGCTCGTCGGCGGTCACGTTATAGGGGTCGGTCATCTTGATCTTCTCTCCGGTTCGGTTGCTGCCTCGTCGCGGGCTCGTCGGGGGGCAGGCATAGGCGGTCTTGCCGCGCCGTGCAATCGGGGCTAGGGCCAAGGCGCAAGGGGGCGCTGAATGACGATATTCGATTGGCTGATCTGGGGCGGTGCGGCGCTGACCATGCTGGGCGTGGTGCTGCTGATGTGGTGCATCGCGACGGTGGCGCGGGCGCGCAAGGCGGGGCTGGATGATGCCGCGCTGAAGGACAAGATGCGCCGCGTGCTGATGGTCAACATGGCCGCGCTTGGCGCCTCGACCATCGGGCTGATGGCGGTGGTGCTGGGGATCTTTCTCGGCAGTTGAAACTGGCACCGATCGGCCTAAACCTGTCACCCGAACGCTTTGCGCGAGGTGCAGATGGACCCTGACTGGATTGCCGGTCTGATCGGCGGGCTGATGATCGGCCTTGCGGCCGCCATGTTCCTGTTGCTGAACGGCCGGATCATGGGGGCCAGCGGTTTGCTGGGCGGGCTGATCGATGGATCGGGCCGGGCGAATGCGCCCGAGCGCGCGGTCTTCATCGCCGCGCTGATCCTAGTTCCCGCCCTTCTGTCACGCGCCGGCATCGGTGGACCGGCCCTGCCGGTGGCCGGGCTGGGCGTCATGGTTCTGGCCGGGCTGCTGGTCGGCATCGGCACACGGATGGCCAATGGCTGCACCTCGGGGCATGGCGTCTGCGGCATCTCGCGCCTGTCGTTGCGGGGCATCGTCGCCACGCTGATCTATCTTCTCACCGGAGGCCTCGCGGTGCTGATCGCCCGCGCGCTCGGGTGGGCGCCGTGATGCGGCTGGTCTTTGCGGCGCTGGCGGGCGGGCTGTTCGGGGCGGGATTGCTGGTCTCGGGCATGACCCAGCCGGAAAAGGTGCGGGGCTGGCTGGATGTCTTTGGCAACTGGGATCCGACGCTCGGTTTCGTGCTGGCGGGCGCGATCATCCCCATGGCGATCGCCTGGCGGATCGCGGCGCGGCGGCGGGCCTCGGTCAGCGGCACGCCCTTTCCAGAGCCCCCTGCCCCGCGCATCGACAGAAAACTGGTCCTTGGCTCGGCGCTGTTCGGGCTGGGCTGGGGTCTCTCGGGCCTCTGCCCCGGTCCGTCGATGGCCACGCTCGGCATTGGCGGGCTGCCCTTCTGGGCCTTCTTCGCCGCTATGGTCGCTGCCATGATGATCTATGGATATGGGAGAGGCCGCGCATGAGAGCCTTGTTGCAACGGGTCAGCCGCGCTTCGGTGACGGTCGAGGGCAAGATCATCGGCCAGACCGGAGCGGGGCTGATGATCCTCGCCTGCGCCATGCGCGGCGATGACGAGGCGACGGCGGAAAAGCTGGCGGCGCGCATTTCAAAGCTGCGCATCTTCCGCGACGACGCGGGCAAGATGAACCGCTCGGTGACGGATGTGGGCGGCGGCTGCCTGGTGGTCAGCCAGTTCACGCTGGCCGCCGACAATTCCAGTGGCAACCGCCCCGGCTTCTCTGCCGCCGCCGCGCCCGAAGACGGCAAGCGGCTTTACGAGCACTTCGCGCAGGCCCTGCGCAATCTGGGCCTGCCCGTCGAGACCGGCGCGTTCGGCGCCGACATGGCGGTCGAGCTGGTCAATGACGGGCCGGTGACCATCTGGCTGGATACCGAAGCGCCGCGATAGGGCTTACGCCGCCTCCTGCTCCAGCTTTTCCTCCTGCACGGCGCGGCGCAGGTAGCGGCCGAACTCACTGGCCAGCGCCGAGACCGGGCCGCAGGTCAGGTACATGTTCAGGCTGCTGCGCGGCAGGGGCGGCAGAGCGCCGCCATGGTCGATCGGCTCCAGCCCCTCGCGCGGGATCTGGCGCAGGAAGGTGTTCACCCCCTGATCGGCCGCCGACAGCATCAGGTTCCGCTCGCAGCCGCCGACGCCCGAAGCATGTTCCCAGGCAATCCCCGCCGCCTCGAGCCGCGCGATGGCGCCCTTGAGGAAAGCGCAGTTCAGCGAATTGGTCAGCTTCAGCGGTCGTTCGCGCCAGGCCTTGCCGCCCACCGCGCCCATCCAGACCAGATCGATCTCGTAAAGCTGGATGCCGCCCGCACCGCAATCGAGTTCGGTGGTCAGGATCACGTCCAGCTCGTCCCGCTCGAACTGTTTTCGCAATTCGATGCTGACCCCGTCCGACAGCACCACCTCGACCTCGGGATGGGCCTTGCGAAACTCGCGCACGGCTTGGGTGAAATGCAGCATCGGCCAGTCGGTGGTCAGCCCGACCCGCAAGCGGCATTCCGGCTTGACCCCGGTAAAGCGGGCGATGATGCCATCGTTCAGCGCCACCAGCTTGCGGCTTTCGGTCAGAAGAAGCCTGGCGAAATCGGTCAGCACCACGCCCCGTCCCTGCTTTTCCAGCAAGGGCCGCTCGAACACCTCTTCCAGCCGCTTGATCTGCATCGACATGGCGCTTTGCGTCATGTTCAGCGACTCGGCGGCGCGGGTCACCGCCCCATGTTCCGCCACCGCCTGCAGAGAGCGGAGGGTGGCGATATCCAGATTGCGCATTGCTCAACCTCTTTGATCGATGAAATCAAAATCATTCATTTTACGAATGACTCTCCAGATGCCATCTTATCAGCAATGAAGATGGATTCAAAGAAACCATTCATCTTTGTTGATGATGTCAGGTATCAGGAGGATTGAACGATGGCACAGAAATCAGCCGCCATGCTGCGCGTCGTGACGGGACAGGGGATCATCCCCCGGCCGAACTGGCTGGAGCGTATCCTGACTGCCTTCGACGTCCGCAAGACCCGCATCGACCTGTCGAAGCTGACCGATGAGCAGCTGCAGGACGTCGGCCTGACCCGCGAACAGGTGGACGAGGAGATCCGGCGCAGCATGTGGGACGCCCCCGAACATTTCTACGCCCGGCGCTGAGCCTTGCCAGCCGCCCTGCCCGGCCCTATCTGGAAGGCGCGGCCATGGTTGGCCGCGTCACTCTTGGGGCGGGGCGAAATTCCCCACCGGCGGTAAGCGGCCTGCCCGCAAAGCCCGCGAGCGCCCCGGCCGCACAAGGCCGGGGGTCAGCAGATCTGGTGCAACTCCAGGGCCGACGGTCACAGTCCGGATGAGAGAGAGCGGCATTCCCCTGCGCCACAGGCGCGGGATTTTGCCCATTGCCCCCTGCGTGACGGATATGACGAAGGGGGCCTAATCGATGCGACTTTCTGCAAGCGGACAGCCTGCCATGACCGGCGCGGCGCTGATGATCGGGGCCGGAGCGGGCTTCGCCTGCGTCAACACGCTGCTGCAATACGTCACCATGATGCTGGGCGTCTCGGCCCCCACGGCGACCTTCTGGCAATATTTCATCGCGCTCTTGGTCCTGCTGCCCTGGCAGGGGATCGGGCTGAAGGGCTTTGCCACGGCCCGGCCCGGCGCGCATCTCTTGCGCGTGGCCTTCGCGGTGGGCGGGGTGCAGCTCTGGACGCTGGGGCTGGCGCATGTGCCGATCTGGCAGGCCATCGCGCTGATCATGCTGTCGCCCTTCTTCGTCACCGCCGGGGCCGGCCTCTTGCTGCGCGAAGAGGTGACGCCCGCGCGCTGGATCGCGGTGCTGACCGGGTTCGTCGGAGGCGCGGTGATCCTGTCGCCCTGGTCGGACGGCTTCACCCTCTGGGCCTTCGCGCCCATCGGGGCGGCGGCGCTCTGGGCGGCGGCCTCGCTGATGACCAAGCGCATGACCGCCACCGAATCGCCCGAGACGCTGACGCTGTATCTGCTGGCGCTGCTGACGCCGCTCAATCTGGGGCTGGCGCTGATGCCCGAGGCGGGTGGGCTTGCCATCGCCTCGGCCCCGGCCATTGCGGCACTGGTCGTCGCCGGTTTGCTGACGGCACTGGCGCAGTACGCGCTGGCGCGGGCCTATGCCACGGCGGATGCCGCCTTCCTGCAGCCCTTCGACCATGTGAAGCTGGCCTTCAATGTCGGCCTCGGCGCGCTGGTCTTTGGCTTCGTGCCGCCGGGCAGCATGTGGCTGGGATCGGCGCTGATCGTGGGCGCGTCGCTGTGGTTGCTGGCGCGGGAGAGGCGTGGCATAGGCCACCGCCTGACGCGTGAGAGGGCCGGCGGCTGACCGCGGGGAGACGCTGAGGCGATTGCTCGGGGCAGTTTATGGTGCCGCCACATCGAACGACTGTTCGGCGCGGGGCGGTGAAAAAGCGTCCGCCCAGGGGGCGGTCGGTCGCTGGCCCGGGCGGGCTTCGCCCTTGTCCCCGGGCCGGGTCCTGCCTCGAGAGGTCACAGCGCCGTCGGTTCCCCGAATCGCTGGATCATCATCCGGCGGATCTGGTCGCGCACCTGCCGATACATGTTCAGCTTGGCGTCGCGCCCCTCGGCCATGCCGGTCGGGTCCATGATCGGCCAGTATTCCACGTCGAGATGGAACACCCGCGTCAGTTCCAGCGCCAGCCGCTGGCTGGCCGGCGACAGCGCCACCACCAGGTCGAACCCGCCCAGGTCGTCGCCCCAGGCCTTCATTTCCTCGAAGCTGCGGGTGCGGTGGTTGTTCAGCGTCACGCCGATCTCGTTGCAGACCGCCACGGCGAAGCCGTCGATCTCCAGATCGTTCTTCACCCCTGCCGATTGCACATAGGCGGCGCGACCATAGAACTTCTTCATCATCCCCTCGGCCATGGGCGAGCGGATGGCGTTATGGTCGCAGCAGAACAGCACCGAGCCGGGGATGTCTGCCGCCATGTCCTCAGACCTTCTGCGGGATCAGGGCGCAGATCAGCGTGAACAGCCGCCGCGCCGTGTCGATATCCAGCGTCGCCTTGCCCTCCAGCCGTTCCTGCAGGGTGCGCGCGCCTTCGTTGTGGATGCCGCGCCGGGCCATGTCGATGGCCTCGATCTGGGCCGGCTGCAGCCGCTTCACCGCGTCGAAATAGCTTTCGCAGATCTGGAAATAATCCTTCACCACCTGCCGGAAGGGACCCAGCGACAGGTGGAACTCGGCCACCTTCTCGGCCCCCTCGTTGGTCAAGTCAAAGACCAGCCGCCCCTCGCGGATGGCGAGATCCAGCAGATAGGGCCCGGCGGGGACCGGTTGGCCGTCGCGGCCCGGCACCTCGAAGCTGTTATCCTCGAGCAGATCGAAGACCGCGACCTTGCGCTCCTGCTCCATCTCGGGGGTCGCGGGCGGGACGCCGCTGTCGTCGATCTCGATCTTGCAGAGACGGCTCATCCCCCGCTCCTTTCGTTCAGCAGCTCCAGCCGTGCCTGAACCGAGGCGCCATGCGCCTGCAGCCCTTCGGCCCCCGCCAGCCGCACGGCAGCCGGGCCGATGGCGGCCAGCGCGCCGGGGGTCAGCCGGGCGATGGTGGTGCGTTTCAGGAAATCCAGCACCGACAGGCCCGAGGAAAACCGGGCCGAGCGGGCGGTGGGCAGGACATGGTTCGGGCCGCTGACATAATCGCCGACGGCCTCGGGCGTATGCGCGCCAAGGAAGATCGCCCCGGCATGGACGCATTTCAGGGCCAGCGCCTCGGGATCGTCGACCACCAGCTCCAGATGCTCGGGCGCGATGCGGTTCGACAGGCGCGCCGCCTCGTCCAGATCGCGGGCGATGATCAGCGTGCCATAGTCGCGCCAGCTGGCCCCGGCGATCTCGGCGCGCGGCAGCGTCGGCAGGATGCGGTCCACCGCGCCCGCGACCGCATGGGCCAGCGTGGGATCGGTGGTGATCAGGATCGATTGCGCATCGGCATCATGCTCGGCCTGCGCCAGCAGATCGAGCGCGATCCAGTCGGGGTTCTGCGCGCCCTCGGCGATGATCAGCACCTCCGACGGGCCGGCGATCATGTCGATCCCGACCTTGCCGAAGACCTGCCGCTTGGCCGCCGCAACATAGGCATTGCCCGGCCCGGTGATCTTGTCGACCGGCGCGATCGTCCTGGTGCCATGGGCCAGCGCGGCAATCGCCTGCGCCCCGCCGATGCGGTAGATCTCCTCGACCCCGGCCAGCTTCGCTGCCAAGAGGACCAGCGGATTGACCACGCCATCCGGTGTCGGCACGCAGATCACAAGCCGCTCGACCCCGGCGACCCGCGCGGGAATGGCGTTCATCAGCACCGATGAGGGATAAGAGGCCAGCCCGCCCGGCACGTAAAGCCCGGCCGCCGACACCGGCGTCCAGCGCCAGCCAAGGGTCGCGCCCTCGGGATCGGTCCAACTGGCATCCTCGGGCATCTGCCTGGCGTGATAGGCACGGATACGCTCGGCCGCCATGGTCAGGGCGGCGCGATCCTCGTCGCTGACCCGGGCGATTTCGGCCTCGATCTCGTCGGGCGTGAAGCGCAGCGCCTCCGGCGTCAGCTCCAGCCGGTCAAACCGCGCGGTCAGTTCGCAGAGCGCCTGGTCGCCACGGGCACGCACATCATCGATGATCGCCGCGACGGCCGTATTCACATCGGCCGAATCCTCGCGCTTCATCGACAGCATCCGGGTGAAACCCGCGTCGAAATCCGCATCCGAGGTGTTCAGTGTGATCGGCATCGTCCGCTCCTGCGCTTCGGCCTTGTTAGCGCCATGCGCGAGGGGCCTCAAGCGGGCGCGTGCAGGCGAGGCGTTTCGGAGGGTGTGGGGGGTCTGGTGCTGTGAGAGAGGATTGAACTCTCGACCTCTCCCTTACCAAGGGAGTGCTCTACCACTGAGCTACCACAGCATCGTGGAGGGGCGTTTAGACAAAGCGGCGACGCGGCGCAAGGGCCTCGTGTGCGAATTTTTGCCGGAAGGCGTCGGCTGACCGTTGCTGACCTTGGGTCACGCCGGGTCTGTGTCGCGTTCAAAACTGGACTGTCGGCGGCCTGATCGTTAACAGGGGCGGATGAACGGGAAGCACGAGACAGGCCAGAGCAAGAACAGCCGCGAGGACCGCCTGCGGGCGGCGCTGAGGGCCAACCTGGCCAAGCGCAAGGCGCAGGCGCGGGCGCGGACCGATCAGCGGGCCGATGCGCAGACCGATATGGAACACAGTCAGGCCGAGCCGGACGACCAGATAACCGGCAAGCCGGAAGGGGACGAGTAGATGGATCAGATCATCGTGACGGGCAACGGGGCGCTGAATGGCGAGATCCCGATTGCCGGGGCCAAGAATGCCTGCCTGACGCTGATGCCGGCGACGCTGTTGACGGATCAGCCGCTTACGCTGACCAATGCCCCGCGGCTGTCGGATATCCGCACCATGACCGAACTGCTGCGCAGTCTCGGCGCCGAGGTAGCCTCTCTGCAGGACGGCACGGTGCTGGCGCTGTCGAGCCATGACCTGACCAGCCAGCGGGCCGAATATGACATCGTGCGCAAGATGCGCGCCTCGATCCTGGTGCTGGGTCCGCTTCTGGCGCGCTATGGCCATGCCGAGGTCTCGCTGCCCGGTGGCTGCGCCATCGGCGCGCGGCCGGTGGACCTGCATCTGCGGGCGCTGGAGGCGATGGGCGCGGAACTGGACCTGCGCGAGGGCTATGTGAACGCCAAGGCGCCCTCGGGGGGCTTGCGCGGTGCGGTGATCGACTTCCCGATCGTCTCGGTCGGCGCGACCGAGAACGCTTTGCTGGCCGCCACGCTGGCGCGCGGCACCACGGTGCTGAAGAATGCCGCGCGCGAACCCGAGATCGTCGATCTGGCAGAATGCCTGCGTCGCATGGGCGCGCGGATCGAGGGCGAGACCACCGGCACCATCACCATCGAGGGCGTCGATGCCCTGCATGGCGCGACCCACCCGGTCGTCACCGACCGGATCGAGTTGGGCACCTACATGCTGGCGCCTGCCATCTGCGGCGGCGAGGTCGAATGCCTCGGCGGCCGGATCGATCTGCTGGGCGCCTTCTGCGAGAAGTTGGACGAGGCCGGGGTCTCGGTCGAGCAGACCAATCGCGGCATCAAGGTCGCGCGCAAGAATGGCCGCATCAAGGCCGTGGACGTAAAGACCGAACCCTTCCCCGGCTTCCCTACCGATCTGCAGGCGCAGATGATGGCGCTGATGTGCACTGCCGAAGGCACCAGCGTGCTCGAGGAAACCATCTTCGAGAACCGGTTCATGCACGCGCCCGAACTGGCGCGGATGGGCGCCAGGATCGAGGTTCATGGCGGCCATGCCACCGTCACCGGGGTCAGCAAGCTGAAAGGCGCGCCGGTCATGGCGACCGATCTGCGCGCCTCGGTCAGCCTGATTCTCGCCGGCCTGGCGGCAGAGGGCGAAACCATCGTCAGCCGCGTCTATCACCTTGATCGCGGCTATGAGCATGTCGTGCGCAAGCTGCGCGGCGTCGGCGCCAAGATCGAGCGGGTGAAGGAAGGCGAGGCCGCCCATGGCTGATGCGGGCTTCTTTGATGCCGGGCCGGACAGCCCGCTGGCGCTGAAGGCCGAGGGCGAGGCCGATCTGAGGGTGATCTCGGCGCTGGTGCAGGACGCGATCCTGCCGGCGAACGAACTCAGCTATGACAGCAAGGCCCGACGTCTGGCGCTGCTGATCAATCGCTTCCGGTGGGAAGATGCCGAGGCCGCGCGGCGCGAGAAGCGCGAGTTCGAGCGGGTCCGGGCGCTGCTGATCGTCAATGACGTGCTCAAGTTGCAAAGCGACGGGCTCAGCCGCGATGCCGACACGGTTCTGGAACTGCTGACGATCGATTGGCAACCGGGTGCGGATGGCACCGGGCGGCTGCTGCTGGAATTCGCCGGCGACGGCACGCTGGCAGCGGATGTGGAATGCATCAATCTCGACCTGCGCGACGTGACCCGGCCCTATGTCGCGCCCTCGGGCAAGGCACCGCATCACCCGGAATGAGAGTCTGGCGGCTTGATCCCGAACGCGCCGCGGAATGGCGCGCCATCCGGCTTGCGGCGCTGATCGATGCGCCCGAGGCCTTTGGCTCGACGCTGGACGACTGGCAGGACCGACCGCTTGCGGATTTCGCCGAACGGCTGGCCAACGTCCCCACCTTCGCGGCTGGCCGGACCGAGGGCGAGCCGCTGGCGGTCGCCGCCTGGCAGGCGGGTCTGGACCCGAGCGATGACCAGCGGGGCTGGCTTCTGTCGGTCTATGCCCGGCCCGAGGCGCGTGGCCGGGGCTTTGCCGAAACCGCCATCCGCGCCGCCATCGCCGATGCGGCGGCGCAGGGCATGACCTCGATCGGCCTGAATGTCCGGGATCGGGCGGCCCATGCGCAGGCGCTCTATCGCCGGCTTGGGTTCCGCCCCTCCGACCGGCACGAGCCGAGCAACAGCCCGGACAACCCCGAGATCGAGATGCTGAGAAGCCTGCCATGATCCTCTCCGCCGAGGCGCTGGCCTTTGACATGGACGGCACATTGGTCGATTCCGGCCCGGTCATCGCCGCGTCATGGACCGAATGGGCTGAGCGCCGGGGGCTAAACCCTGCGGCGGTCATCCATTTCTGCCATGGCCGTCCGCTGCACCGGATCATCGCCCATTTCGCCCCTGAGGCCGAGCTGATGACCGAGGGGCAATGGGTGCTGGACCGGCTGCCGGCGCTGGAGCATCTCTTGCGCCCGATGGCCGGTGCGCCGGAATTGCTGGCGCGCCTCGACCCTGACGAATGGGCGCTGGTCACATCCGCGCCGTCCGATCTGGCGCGGCGCTGGATAGGTATCTGCGGGCTGCCCCTGCCCGGCATCGTCATCACCGCCGATGACGTGACCCATCCGAAGCCCGATCCCGAACCCTTCACCCGGGCGGCGCAGGCCTTTGGCCTCGCGCCCGACCGGATGCTGGCCTTCGAGGATTCGACCGCCGGCCTCGCCTCGGCAAAAGACGCCGGAATGCCGAGCGTCGGCCTTGGCGGCGCCACCGGCAGTGCCGCCAGCATTGCCGATTATACGGGCGTGACCCGGCTGCCCGGCCCCGACATCCGGCTGGATTTCGGCGCCTAGATCCGCTGCCAGCGGATCACCTCGGGCTTGCCGTCCAGCAGCGGCAGGATCTTCACCAGTTGCGCGTCGAGAAATTCCGTCTGGTTATGGGCGCGCTCGGCCTCGGGCGTGGCCCAGATCTCGACCGAGGTGAAGAGATCGCCGTTCTGCAGGTAGTCATAGCCGAGGCAGCCCGACTCGCCCCGGCTGTGCTCGGCCAGTGCACGAAGCAGCGGGATCAACGCCCCGGCCTGACCGGCGCGGGCGCGGAAGCGGGCGGTGACATGAACCGGACCGCTCACAACTGCCGCTCCCATTCCTCCTGCTGCTCGCGCCGGGCCATGTCATGGGCGGCTTTCGGCAGCACCGTGCGATAGGGCGGATTGGCCTCGGTCAGCACCCGGATCATCGCCGCGATCATCTCGGCGGGATCGGCCTGCCGGGTCAGTTCGCGCACCGGCCAGTGATCCATCACCCGCTCGCCGTGCCCCCACCATTGGTCCTGCGCCTCCATCCCGGTATCGTTGAAGCCGGTGCGATAGGCGCCGGGATTGATGGTGCAGACCTCGACGCCATAGGGGGCCAGTTCTTCACGCAGCGCGAGGCAGAAGCCCTCGACGGCGAATTTGCTGGCGGAATAGGCCCCGTCCCAGGGCACTTTGACCAGACCCGCCACCGACGAGGTCCAGACGATGCGCCCGGCCCCGGCGCGAATGAACTTCTTCGCCGCGCCCTGCGCCATCTCGAGGGCCGCGAAAACATTGGTGTCGAAGATGCGCCGGACGATTTCGGGCGGAAGTTCCGCCACCGGCCCGGATTCCATGATGCCCGCATTGTTGAAGAGCGTGTCGAAGTCCAGCGCCAGCGCGTGGTCGCGGTCGATCGCGGAGAGCACGTCCAGCTTGATGACTTGCATGGTCAGGCCCCGCTGCGCGGCCTCGGCCCGAAGCTCGGTCACCTGCGGCCAGATCTGGCAGGACGCGATGACCTTGTGCCCCGCCTCGGCCAGCCCCAGCGCCACGCCCTTGCCGAATCCCGAGCCCGCGCCGGTGATGAGGATGGTTCTCGTCATGCTGCCTCCCGTGTCTGACGGGGGCAGATGAGCATGCGTCGCCGTGATTGTCGACCAGCCACGAAAAAGCCCCGGACCAGAGGGCCGGGGCTTCGCCAAACTCAACCGCGGGTCAGCGGCATTCGAGATTGGCAACAACCGGGTTCGGCACCAGATCCAGCATCGCGCCGCTGCTGGCATCGACGCCCGCACCGATGATGCCGCCGACAAGGACATTGCCCGCCATCGCCGCGCCGCCCGAATTGGCGACCTTGTTGGTCACGCGGATCTGCTGCGGCTTGCAGCCCTGCTTCTGGACCAGTACATTCAGTTCCGACTTGCGGGGCAGTTTGAACGTGCAGGGGGTCGAATCGCAGGTCTGGCCATTGCTCATCTGAACCTGAGCCCCGGCCGGGGTCGATTCGACGATGAGCACGTCCTTGCTGCCGCGGGTAATCGTTGCGCAGCCGGCCAGGGCCAGCACCGTGCCAATTGCAATCACTGTCTTGATCATAAGCATCCCTCGATAAACAGAGATGCAACCTATATGTTCAACTCCCGGTGATCACAATTGACCTGATCCAATTTTATTATGTACTTTCAGATATGTTAACCCGATTCAGTTCAGCCCGCGTCCTGGCCGATCAGGATCAGTCCCCCCTCGACCACCAGCGGCACCCGGTCCAGCGCGCAATCGGCGCCTGACAGTGGCTCGCCCGTCGCCGCCTCGAACATCGCGCCGTGGCCGGTGCACATCAGCTTGGCCCCGTCTGCCGAGAGAATCTGCGGCCCGCGATAGTCGAGCGGCAGGTATTGATGCGGGCAGGCATTCACATAGGCATGGACGGCCTCGCCCGCGCGCACCAGCAGCAGCGGGAACTCGCCCTGCGGACCGTCCAGCATCAGCGTCATTGCCCCGCTGACCTCAGAGAGCGTGGCGATGGGCGTGCCGGGTGCGGGGGCGGTGCTGTAATCGGTCCAGGCCATGGGTCGCTCCTGTCATGAAAATGCGCCCGAACCAAAGGCCGGGCGCAAATACCGTTTACGACATGCGATCAGGCGGTGGGTTCAGCCTTCAGCACGCCGCGGCGAACCTGGTCTTCCTCGATCGATTCGAACAGCGCGCGGAAATTGCCCTCGCCGAAACCGTCATCGCCCTTGCGCTGGATGAATTCGAAGAAGATCGGGCCGATCACCGTCTTGGAAAAGATCTGCAGCAGGATGCGGGTCTCGCCGCCGCCGACGACGCCTTCGCCATCGATCAGGATGCCGTGCTTCTTCATCCGCTCCAGCGGTTCCTCATGGCCGGTCACGCGCTTTTTCGACATGTCGTAATAGACGGCGGGCGGCCCGGGCATGAATTCCATCCCGGCGGCGGAAATCGCATCGGTGCCGGCATAGATGTCATTCGAGGCAATCGCGATGTGCTGGATGCCCTCGCCCTTGTATTCCTTCAGATATTCCTCGATCTGGCTGTTCTCGTCGGCGCTTTCGTTGATCGGGATCCGGATCTTGCCATCGGGGCTGGTCAGGGCGCGGCTGGTCAGGCCGGTCTGCTTGCCCTTGATGTCGAAGAACCGGATTTCGCGGAAGTTGAACACGTCGTGGTAGAACTTGTACCAGGTGTCCATGTTCCCGCGGATGACATTGTGGGTCAGGTGGTCGAGGTAGAAGAAGCCGAAGCCCGTGGGGCGCGGATTGACCTCGCCCAGCCAGTCGAAGTCGCGCGCATAGGCGCTGCCGGTTTCGCCATAGGTGTCGACGAAGTAGAGCAGCGAACCGCCGATGCCGATCACCGCCGGCACGTCCAGCGACTTGCCGGGGCCGGTATATTCCACCGCGCCCAGTTCGACCGCGCGTTTCAGCGCATGCTGCGCATCGACCACGCGCCAGGCCATGGCCGGGGCGCAGGGGCCGTGATCCTTGACGAACTGGGCGGCATGGCCATCCGCATCGGCGTTCAGCAGGTAGTTGATGTCGCCCTGACGATAGAGAACGATGTCCTTGGTCTTGTGCTTGGCCACCGGAACGAAACCCATCTGGCGGAAAATGCGGTCGAGGATCTCGGGCTGGGGATGGGCGAATTCGACGAACTCGAACCCGTCGGTGCCGGCCGGGTTGGCGGCGGTGATGGTGGCTTTCGGGGCGTTATGCGGGAAGGGACCCATGGCGCTACTCCTCAATCTGCGGCTTGGCGACAGTATGTCACAGGGGCCGCGCATGGGGCTTGCATCTTTCGCCGGTTTTCGGGTCATATTGCACGAAATTCGCACCATGAGACGGATTGGCGCACGAAATGGCCATAGACAGCTTTGACCTTGCGATTCTGACCGCATTGCAGCGCGACGGGGCGATGACCAACGCGGCACTGGCCGAGGTGGTCAACCTCTCGCCCTCGCAGTGCTCGCGCCGGCGGGCGGCTCTGGAAGAGGCCGGGCTAATCCTCGGCTACGCAGCGCGGCTGAACGCCGCGGGCTTGGGCTTCGGGCTGCGCGCCATCACGAGGGTGAACCTGCAGAGCCACGGACAGGGTACCGATGACAGCTTTGCCCGCTTCATCCAGACGCAGCCGAACATCCGCGCCGCCTTCTCGGTCGCGGGCGATGCCGATTACGTTCTGGACGTGCGAGCCCGCGATCTCGAGGATTTCGCCGCCTTCCTTCACCAGCACCTGCTGCCGCATCCGCAGGTGGCGCATGTGCGGTCCGAGATCGTGCTGAAGACGCTGAAGGAAGAGGAAGGGCTGGCGCTTCAGCCCTGATTGTTCAGGCTGAAGAGATCCACGAAACCCTGCGCCCGCGCGGCATCGCCGATCAGCCCGATCACCCCCGCCTCGGCCAGACGCGCCACCGGCTCGGGTCCATAGACCGCGCGGGCCAGCGTGTTGCCATTGCCGCGCAAGAGGAAATCGCCCTCGGGTTTGCGGGTGGCTTTCACCGTGAGTGACCCGTCCGACGAGATCCGCAGCTCGAACGCCTCGCGCTCCATATCGAAACCGGCGACCACCTCTTGCCCTGCGGCGGCGGCGCGGTCGATTTTGGCGCACATGGACAGCATCAGCGCCGTCGGGCTGATGAATCGGCGCGGGTCATGGCCCTGATGCTGGCTGCCCCAATGGCAGAGCGCCATAAGCACCGGATGCAGCGCCAGCCCCGATTGCGTCAGCCCATAGACCCCAAGGTCAGGATCATGGCTGACCACGCCCGACTCGATCAGTTGCGTCAGCCGCTGGGTCAGCACCCCGGCGGTGATCCCCGGCATCCCGGCGCGGATCGCCTGAAACCGCTTCGGCACCACCATCAGCTCGCGCACCACCAGCAGCGCCCATCGATCGCCGATGACGTTCAGGGCGTGGGCCTCAAGGCAGCCCTCGTCATAGCGGATGCGCGATGTTTCGCCGTTCTTGGTCATATTTTCATACTATCAGTTGCTTTTTCATACTGCAAGCGACAGGATGCGAGTCGGATCGGGGATTCCGCCCCGGCAACAGGAGGTTCTGATGAGCTATTATTTTGGCACCATCGCGGCTGTCCCCACCGCTAACAAGCAAGACTATATTGATCATGTGAAACAGGCCTGGGGTCTGTTCTCGAAATATGGCGCGACCCGGATGATCGAAACCTGGGGCGCCGATGTGCCCAAGGGCAAGGTCAATGACCTGCAGGGCGCGGTCGCGGCCAAGGATGACGAAACGGTCGTGTTTTCCTGGATCGAATGGCCCGACAAGGCCGCCGCCGATGCGGCATGGGAGAAGATGCAGAGCGATCCCGAGATGGCGGCGATGGGCAATATGCCCTTCGATGGCAGCCGGATGATCTATGGCGGCTTCCAGCCGGTCTGGGAGGCCGGGCAGCCGAATGGCGGGGCCTATGTTCAGGGCTTCGCGCTGGCCGCGCCCGAGAAGAACAAGGACGCCTATACCAAGATGGCGGGCGAGGCCTGGTCGATGTTCGAGGGCTATGGCGCGCTTGGCACCATCGAGGGCTGGGGCGTGGACGTGCCGCATGGCAAGAAGACTGATTTCTACCGCGCCACCCTGGCCGAAGAGGGCGAGGCGCCGATCTTCAGCTGGATCGCCTGGCCCGACCGCGCCACCTGCGACGCGGCCGCCAAATCGATGGAGGCCGACATGGAGGGGCAGGAATTCCCCGAGATGCCCTTTGACGGCAAGCGGATGATGTGGGGGGGATTTGACACGATCTTCGATTCCGCGAAATCCTGACATCCGGTCTCGGGACCGATCAACCGCCTGATCAAGAGGAGGCGATCATGACGAGCTTTCAAGGCAATCCCTGCTGGTATGAGCTGACATCCGGCGATTCCCCCGCAGCGGCAGATTTCTATGGCAAGGTGCTGGGCTGGACCGCGCAGGATGCGGGCGTGCCCGGCTTCGACTATCTGCTGGCGAAGTCGGGGGAGGACATGGTCGCCGGCCTCGCCAATGCCGATGGCAACCAGCCGCCGCACTGGTTGATCTATTTCGCCGTCGATGATTGCGACGCGACGGTGCAGGCCATCCTCAAGGCCGGCGGCAAGGATTTCGTCGGCCCCGAGGACATTCCCGGCACCGGCCGTTTCGCCATTGTCGGCGATCCGCAGGGTGGGCGCTTCGGCATCCTGCAGCCCGATCTCGGCAATATGACGCCCGAACAGATCGCCAAGGCCAACGAGACCGGCGCCTTCGACCAGAAGAAGGCCGGGCATGGCAACTGGAACGAGCTGATGTCGAGCGACCCGGAGGCGGGCTTTGCCTTCTATTCCGGTCTCTTCGGCTGGCAGAAATCGACGCCTGTCGACATGGGCGAGATGGGCACCTATCAGCTGTTCTCGCACAACGGTGCCGATATTGGCGGGATGATGGGCCTGGGCAATGCGCCCTTCACCTCTTGGCTGCCCTATTTCGGCGCGAATGGCGTGACGGCAGCCATGGACCGGATCAGCGCCAATGGCGGCCAGATCATCCACGGCCCGCAAGAGGTGCCGGGCGGCGCCTTCATCGCCATCGCGCAAGACCCGCAGGGCGCGCATTTCGCCGTGGTCGGCCCGAAGGAGGTCACCCCATGACCCGCGCGCCCGTCACCATCGTCACCTATGACTGGGTGCCACCCTTTGCCCAGGGCTATGTCCGCGAGATCCGCGCGCGTTGGGCCGCCGAAGAGGCCGGCATTCCCTATCGCATCGAAACCGTGCCGGTTTCACCCAAATCTGCCGCCCATCGGGAGATGCAGCCCTTCGAGCAGGTGCCGGTGCTGAAGGATGGCGATCTGACGCTGTTCGAAAGCGGCGCCATCGCGCTTTATCTGGCAGAGGGCACGGCGCTTCTGCCAGAGTCGCGCAGGGCCGAGGTGACGCAATGGCTGATCGCCGCGCTGAACAGCGTCGAGCCGCAGGTGATGGCTTGGGTCACCGCCGGACTGTTCGACAAGGACGAGGCCGCCGCCGAGCGAGCGATGAAGCGCCTTCAGCCCCGCCTTGCGCAACTGGCTGCCGCGCTCGAAGGGCGCGACTGGCTTGTGGGCGACACCTTCTCGGTTGCCGATCTGATGATGGTCGAGGTGCTGCGCGGTGCCGGCGACGATGGCGCGCTGGATGATCATCCGGTGCTGAAAGCCTATGTCGCCCGCGCCACCGCGCGGCCGGGCTTCAAGAAGGCGATGGCCGATCACATGGCGCATTGGACCGATGCCGACCGCGCCAAGGCCGAGAAGCAGGGGGCGCCGGCATGACCTCTCCCGTCCGCACCTGCCTCTGGATGGAGAAGGACGGCGCGGCTGCCGCCGCCTTCTACACCGCGCTGATCCCCGGCAGCGCCGTCGAAGGGGCCGTGGGCTTTCAGGGCGGCGACACCCCGGCGCTGGTGGTGAATTTCCACCTCGCCGGCACGCCCTACATGATCCTTAACGGCGGGCCGCATTTCACCCTGTCGCCCGCCGCCTCGATCTCGGTCCTGACCGAGGATCAGGCCGAGACCGACCGGCTGTGGAACGCCCTCACCGCCGATGGCGGGCAGGAAAGCCAATGCGGCTGGCTGATCGATCGCTGGGGCCTGTCGTGGCAGATCACCCCCCGCGCGGTGATGGAGATGACCTTTGCCGATGATCCCGAGGCCTCGGAACGCGCGCGGCAGGCCATGTACAAGATGACCAAGCTCGACATTGCGACGATGCGCGCGGCCTTTGACGGCCAGTGAAAGGATAACTGATGAAGACCCGCATTGCCCCGCTGCTGGCGCTGTCCCTTGCGCTGGCCCCTGCCCTTGCACGGGCCGAAACCACCGCGACGGTCGATCCCGCCGCCATCACCCCCGCCGATGTGCCGCGCGGCCAGCCCGATTACCACGCGGCGGGTGCCGGCGCCTATGTGCTCGACCCGGCGCATACGGCGGTGATCGCCCGGGTGCCGCATATGAACTTCTCGGTCAGTGTCTTCCGCTTTGACACTGTCTCGGGCAGCCTTCAGTGGAACCCCGAGGATCCCGCTGCCAGCACCCTAACCGCGACGGTTCAGGCCGGCTCGATCAGCAACCCCTATCCGGGTTTTGCCGAAACGCTGACCGGCGCGGATTACCTGAACGTGGAGGCCCATCCCGAGGCGAGTTTCACCGCCACCGGATTTGATGCAGTCAGCAATACCGCCGGCACCGTCACCGGCGATCTGACCATCATGGGCCAGACCCATCCCGCCACCTTCGACGTGACGCTGATCGGCGCCGGCGAGGGCTATACCGGGGATGAAAACGACCTGCCGATTCTCGCCCATCTGATCGGGATGCATGCCGAGACCACCATCGACCCGCAGGCCTATGGGCTGAACGCCTTCTTCACCGACCCGATCGAGATCCAGATCGACGCCGAATTCGCCCGCAAGCCCGCGCCGAAATCATGAGCCTGACGCTTTACTATCACCCGCTGGCCTCGTTCTGCTGGAAGGTGCTGATCGCGCTTTACGAGAACGGCACCGCCTTCACCCCGCGGCTGATCGATCTGGGTGATCCGGCGGATCAGGCGCTGATGACCGGGGTCTGGCCTGTGGCCAAGATGCCGGCGCTGATCGATCAGGGGCGCGGCGAGACCGTGGCCGAGACCTCGATCATCATCGACTATCTCGACCAGCACCATCCCGGCCCGCGCCGGATGATCCCCGCCGACCCGGATGCCGCGCGGCAGGTGCGGCTGTGGGACCGGTTCTTCGATCTCTATGTCCATGACCCGATGCAGCGGATCGTCGTGTCGCATCTCTTCATGCCGGCCGAGGCGCAGCCTGCCATCGCCGCCGCCTCCCGCGCCACGCTCGACACCGCTTACAAGACGGCCGAGGCGCATCTGCAGGGCCGGGACTGGGCAGCTGGCGAGTTCGGCATGGCCGATTGCGCCGCCATGCCGGCGCTGTTCTATGCCGGCATCCTGCATCCGTTCGAGGGTTTTCCGGCGCTGACGGGCTATGCCGAACGCTTGTTCGAACGGCCTTCCTGCGCAAGGGTGCTGGCCGAGGCAAAGCCTTATTTCGACATGTTCCCCTTTGTCGAGCGGATGCCCGATCGGTTTCGCTGAACGCGGCAGAGGGCAAGCGCCTGTCCGTGGGTAGGCGCCCCAAACGGCCCGACTGCGCGCTTTATGGTGCCAAGTCCCTCTCCTGCCGGAACTCGGGACCAGCCGCACCAAAGCGCCTACCCGCCCGGACGGGCAGGCGCTGGCCCGGCGCGCTTCGCGCTTGTTCCGGGCCGGGCGCTCCGCTCACCCCCGGATCATCGCCAGCGCCTCGGGCGGCGGGGCTTGCTCGATGCGGCGATACCAGCTGCCGTCGGTGGCGCGCTCGACCAGCCGGTGGTCGATCAGCGATCGGCGCAGCAACACATGGTCACCGAACAGGTGCCACTCCTTCAGCGCCGCGTTCAGATCCGCTTCGCGGTAATCACGCCCCGGCGCCAGACCGGCCCAGAAGCGCCAGAGGCAAAGGCCCTGCAGTTTCGTCTGCGCCGGCCAGGCGATCATCCGGCCCTGCGTGTCGAAATTGCGCAGCGCCCGCTCGACCGATTTCGAGACGGCGGGCCGGGGCGCCTCGGCCCGAAGCTGCTGGTAGTTCCTGAATCCGGCGGCGCGGGCGATCAGGGCCAGCATGGCCTGATGGCCGGGGACTTCCTGCCCCGACAGATCGCGGGCCAGCGTGCGGGCAAAGCCCGACAGGTCAGTGATGAAGACGGCGTTCAGATCACGCGTCATGGCGGCATCCTTCCAGCCACGCGAAAACCCCAAGGCGGGGTGCCGATGGTCGCCCTTGTCAGCGCGCGGCAAAAGATGCGGCTGTCCAATCTCTCGCACAGGTTCAGCTTGGCCAGATGGCCGGCGACGCCTCGGTGAACTGCGGACCGTGGCGGCAGGCTAGCCCCGCCACGGCCGCGCTGCAAGTCTCACCTCACGATGGTTTCCGGCCCCATCATCAGCGTCGGCAGCCATGTCGACAGGATCGGCACATAGGTGATCAGGATCAGGAAGACGAACAGCACGCCGAGGAAGGGCAGCGCGGCCTTGACCACCCGCATCATCGACATGCCGGCCACGCCCGAGGTGACGAAGAGGTTCAGCCCCACCGGCGGGGTGATCATGCCGATCTCCATGTTCACCACCATGATGATGCCGAGATGGATCGGATCGACGCCCAGCTCGATGGCAATGGGAAAGACCAGCGGCGCGACGATCAGGATCAGGCCCGAGGGCTCCATGAACTGCCCGCCGATCAGCAGGATCACGTTCACGATGATCAGGAACATGATCTTGCCAAAGCCCGCATCCAGCATCGCCCCGGCGATATGCTGGGGGATCTGCTCGTCGGTCAGCACGTGCTTCAGGATCAGCGCATTGGCGATGATGAACATCAGCGTGATGGTCAGCTTGCCGGCCTCCAGCAGCACATCGCGCGTGCCGCGGTGGAAGAAGGCCGTGACCAGCGCCTGCGGCTTCTGCCACAGCGGGATGCGACGCTCGCCGTCACGCAGCGGCCCCATGTCGCGGTAGATGAAGATCGCTACGACAAAGGCCCAGACCGCCGCCACCGCCGCCGCCTCGGTCGGCGTGAAGATCGCCTTGGTCACGCCCGGTATGCCGTAAAGCCCGACCATGATGATGACGATCAGCATCAGCCCCCAGAAGGCCTCGCGGAAGCTGGCCCAGATCTCGCCCCAGCCCTGCCACTCACCGCGCGGCATGTTCTTCCAGATGGCGATGATCAGGATGGTGGCCATCAGCATGAACCCGGCCAGAAGGCCCGGGATGACGCCGGCAAGAAACATCCGCCCGACCGAGACATCGGTGGCGCTGGCATAGACGACCATGACGATCGAGGGCGGGATCAGGATGCCAAGCGTGCCGGCATTGCAGATCACGCCGGCGGCGAAATCCTTGGAGTAACCGACCTGCCGCATGGCGGCGATGACGATGGAGCCGATGGCGACCACGGTGGCGGGCGAGCTGCCCGACAAAGCCGCGAACATCATGCAGGCAAAGACCCCGGCAATCGCCAGCCCGCCCGGCAGATGGCCGACGCAGGCGATGGAAAACCGGATGATCCGCCGCGCCACGCCGCCGGTAGACATGAAGCTGGAGGCGAGGATGAAGAAGGGGATGGCCAGCAGCGTCGCATGGCCCTCCATCGCGTTATAGAGCGTCTGTGCGATCGAGGCGAGCGAGGTGTCCGAGAACCACAACAGGAACAGGGTCGAGGACAGGCCAAGCGCGATGGCGATGGGCAGGCCCAGCAGCATCAGCCCGACGATCAGGACGAACAGCAGAAGGACATCCATGCCCTAGTCTCCGCGATTGAGATGGCGGACTTCCTCGACGGCGTCCTCGGCCTCATGGCTGACGATCAGGCTCTGCCGCTCGCCGGTCCAGACCTGCCAGGTGGCTTGCAGCAGGCGAAACAGCAAAAGTGCAATGCCGAAGGGCAGGACGAAATAGGGGATCAGGCGCGGCAGCTTCTCGTAGGGCTCGCCCATGTTGAACACATCGCCCATCCAGGCCAGGAAAGCCGGCATCGGGATCTGCTCGGTCACGTAGAAGGCGCGGTCGCGGGTCGGGATGAAGCCCGTCGGGAACCAGCGCCCTCCGGTCTGCTGGTAGCCGGCGAAGGGCGCCCAGTAATCCCAGGCCCCTTTCAGCAGCAAGAGCGCATAGAAGATGCACAGCGCCCCGGCCATCAGCGCCAGCGCCTTGCGTGCGCCCGCAGGCAGGATGTTGATCAGCGCATCCACCCCCAGGTGGGCATTGATCTTGACCGTGTAGGAGATCCCCAGCAGCACCAGCCAGGCGAACAGCGCCAGCGTCAGCTCCAGCCCCCAGATCAGCGAGGACTGGAACACATAGCGCAGGATGACATTGACGAAGGTCAGGATCGTCATCAGCCCCAGAAGGATGGCGATGGTGTTTTCTTCAAGACTGTTGACGAAGCGCCCGACCGGACCCTTCGGCTCGTAACGATAGCTCATTGCCCCCTCCCCGAGTGGCGCGGGAAACGGCCCGCCCCGCGACGCGCGCGGGACGGGTCCTGTTCTTCAGGGTCAGTGCTTCTCGTTGATCGCCTGCGCGGCGTCGATGTTCTCCTGCCCGACGCCCTCGGCGAATTGCGACCAGACCGGCTTCATCGCATCAACCCAGGCCTGACGCTGCGCATCATCCAGCTCGACGATCTTGCCGCCGGCATCGAGGATCGACTGCCGCGCCGCCATGTCGACATCGTTGACCGCGCCGTTCCGTTCCACCGTGACCTCGTTCAGGATGGTCAGCATCTGGTCCTTCACCGCCGGGTCGAGGCTGTCGAGCCAGTCGACCGAGGCCACGACCAGGTAGTCCAGCACGCCATGGTTGGTCTCGGTGGTGCCGTCCTGCACCTCGTAGAATTTCTGGCCATAGATGTTCGACCAGGCATTCTCTTGCCCGTCGACCACGCCGGTCTGCAGCGCGCCATAGACCTCGGCAAAGGCCATGGGTTGCGCGGAGGCGCCAAGCGCCTCGAATTGCGCGATGATGACATCCGAGGGCTGGACGCGGAATTTCAGCCCCTTGGCATCCTCGGGCGTGATCAGCGGCTTGTTCGCCGACAGCTGCTTCATGCCATTGTGCCAGAACTCGAGGCCAAGGATGCCGCGACGCTCCATGCTGGCCTTCATCGCCGCCCCCGCTTCCGAGGCCTGGAATTCATCCACCGCCGCGATGTTCTTGAACACGAACGGCAGGTCATAGATCTGGAAGACCTTGGTGAAGGCCTCGAATTTCGACAGCGAGGGCGCGCCCAGCTGTACATCGCCCTGCAGCATGGCCTCCAGCAGCGCATCGTCATCGTAAAGCGTCGAGTTCGGATAGACCTCGACGCACATCTTGCCATCCATCTCGGCATTCACCCGGTCCGCGAACAGTTGCGCCGCGATGCCCTTGGGGTGCTTGTCGGAATTGGTCACATGGCTGAATTTCACCACGGTTTCGCCGTCATCGCATTTCGCCGGATCGGCCAGCGCAGCAGTGGACATGAGCGCCAGCCCGCAGGCGGCGGTGAGAATCGATTTCATGAAGCAGTCCTCCCAAACTTTCGCAGCCGGATTATGTGGCCCGGCTTGCTTAGGCTTTCACTTTCGGCAACCGATCCAGATATGGCAACCCTAAACTCCCGCCCCGGCCCTTGACGGTTCCGGCAGAAACGCATGGCAAGCCTTGGCCTTTTCGCGCGGTTTCGCTAAGCCCCGTTGCAGAGAAAACGGGACCAGAACCATGACCATGGACAAAAGCTTCGACGCGACGACCGCCGAGGCCCGCATCGCGGCCGAATGGGAAGCAACCAATGCCTTCGCGGCGGGGGCCAATGCCTCGCGCAAGGAAACCTTCACGGTGATGATCCCGCCGCCCAACGTCACCGGCAGCCTGCATATCGGCCACGCCTTCAACAACACGCTGCAGGACATCCTGGTCCGCTGGCACCGGATGCGCGGCTTCGACACGCTGTGGCAGCCGGGACAGGACCATGCCGGCATCGCCACGCAGATGGTGGTCGAGCGCCGCATGGCCGAACGGCAGGAGCCGAACCGGCGCGAGATCGGCCGCGAGGCCTTTGTCGAGAAGATCTGGGCCTGGAAGCAGGAATCCGGCGACACGATCATCAACCAGCTGAAGCGTCTCGGCGCGTCCTGCGACTGGTCGAGGAATGCCTTCACCATGTCCGGCGCGCCGGGTGCGCCCAAGGGCGAAGAGGGCAATTTCCACGATGCGGTGATCCGGGTCTTCGTCGATCTCTACGACAAGGGCATCATCTATCGCGGCAAGCGGCTGGTGAACTGGGACCCGCATTTCGAGACCGCGATCTCGGACCTCGAGGTCGAGAACCGCGAAGTGCCGGGCCATATGTGGCATTTCAAATACCCGCTGGCCGGCGGCGAAACCTATGAATACGTGGAGCGCGACGAGGACAGCAACGTCACCCTGCGCGAGACCCGCAACTATATCTCCATCGCCACCACCCGACCGGAGACCATGCTGGGCGACGGCGCGGTCGCGGTTCATCCGTCGGATGAACGTTACGCCGCAATCGTCGGGAAATTTTGTGAAATTCCGGTCGGACCCAAGGCGCACCGCCGCCTGATCCCGATCATCACCGATGAATATCCCGATCCCACATTCGGCTCGGGCGCGGTGAAGATCACCGGGGCGCATGACTTCAACGACTATGCCGTGGCGATGCGCAACGGCATCCCGCTCTACGCGCTGATGGACAGCAAGGGCGCCATGCGCGAGGACGGGCTGTCCTACGAGGACAGCGCCGAGATCGCCACCCGCGCCGCGCAGGGCGAGGATGTTGGCGATGTCTCGAACGTCAACCTCGTCCCCGAACATCTGCGCGGCCTTGACCGCTACGAGGCGCGCGAGCGGGTGATCGACGAGATCACGGCCGAAGGTCTGGCCGTCACCTATCTGCACAAGGAAATCGACAAGGAAACCAACGCCGAGCATCTCGAGCGCCGGGCGCTGGTCGATGCCAAGCCGATCATGCAGCCTTTCGGCGACCGCTCGAACGTGGTGATCGAGCCGATGCTGACCGATCAGTGGTTCGTCGATACCCAGAAGATCGTCGGCCCCGCGCTCGAGGCCGTGCGCGATGGCCGCACCCAGATCCTGCCCGAGCAGCACAAGAAGGTCTATTTCAACTGGCTCGAGAATATCGAGCCCTGGACCATCTCGCGCCAGCTGTGGTGGGGCCACCAGATCCCGGTCTGGTACGGGCTCGACCTGTCGCTGGAAGGCCAGGTCGACGATGATCATGACGGCGCGCTGGACGAGGTGGAAATCTTCGCCCTGCTGGAAGAGGGTCTGGTTCATCGCGACCAGATCCACCATGCCGCGCCGCAGTTCGCCGAGGTGGTTGAGCGTTTCCGCGACAGCATCGCCGGCCTGCCGCAGCCGCTGGAGATCGCCCGGGTGATCGAGGTTGCCGACCGCGCCGCCGCCATCGATGCCTTCGCGCAGGGGCTGGCTGACTATAACCTCAGCCAGGACCCGACCAAACTGGTCTATCCCGTCTGGCGCGACCCGGACGTTCTGGACACCTGGTTCTCCTCTGGTCTCTGGCCCATCGGCACGCTCGGCTGGCCCGAGACCACGCCCGAGATGCAGAAATACTTCCCGACCGATGTGCTGGTCACCGGCTTCGACATCATCTTCTTCTGGGTCGCCCGGATGATGATGATGCAGATGGAGGTGGTGAAGGATGTGCCCTTCCACACCGTCTATGTCCACGGTCTGGTGCGCGACGAGAAGGGCGCCAAGATGTCGAAGTCGAAAGGCAACGTCATCGATCCGCTTCTGTTGATCGACGAGTTCGGCGCCGACGCGCTGCGCATGACCCTGACCAGCATGGCCGCCATGGGCCGCGACCCCAAGCTGGGGCCGCGCCATGTCGAGGGCTTCCGCAACTTCGTCACCAAGATCTGGAACGCCACCCGCTTTGCCGAGATGAACGGCGTCCGCGGCGGCGGCGCGCGGCCCGAGCCGAGCCATACCGTGAACCGCTGGATCATCGGCGAGGTCGCCCGCATCCGCCTTGCCACCGACGAGGCGCTGGACACCTATCGCTTCAACGACGCCGCGACCGGGCTTTATGCCTTTGTCTGGGGCAAGGTCTGCGACTGGTATGTCGAGTTCGCCAAGCCGCTTTTCGATGGCGAACATGCCGAGGAAACCCGCGCCACGATGGGCTGGGTGCTGGACCAGTGCTACCTGATGCTGCATCCGATCATGCCCTTCGTCACCGAGGACCTGTGGCGGCTCACCGGCGACCGCACCAAGATGCTGGTCCATGGCGACTGGCCGACCTACGGCGCCGAGTTGATCGATACTGACGCCGACCGGCAGATGAACTGGGTGATCGCGCTGATCGAGAGCATCCGCTCGGCCCGCGCCCAGATGGGCGTGCCGGCGGGTGCCAAGCTCGACCTGATCGTGACTGAAGCTGACGCGGCCGCCCGCGCGGCACTGGCCGCCAATGCACCGCTGATCGAGCGTCTGGCCCGGGTGAACGCGCCGCAGGACGGTGCCATGGCCAAGGGCATGATCGCGGTGGCGGCGCAGGGGGCAAGCTTCGCCTTGCCCATCGGTGACGTCATCGACGCGGCGGCGGAAAGCGCGCGGCTGGACAAGGCGAAAGGCAAGGCGATCAAGGATGCCGATGGTTTGCGCAAGCGCCTCGGCAACCCGAAATTCGTCGAGAACGCCGAGCCCGAGGTGATCGAGGAAACCCGCGAGAAGCTGGCGGCGCTGGACGAGGATATTGCCCGGCTCGACGCGGCACTGGCGCAGCTGGCGGCGATGTAGGACGCCTCCGGCGGGGATATTTGGACGAGCGAGAGGCTGGTTTCTTTCTCGTTCAAATATCCATCCAACCTCGGGGTCAGAGCCGCGCCAGAACCTTTGGCAGAGCCTCGGCGAAGAGGTCCAATTCGGCCTCCGGCCCGCAGGATATGCGGACACAGCGGTCCAGCGGCGCAATACCGGGCATGCGGATGAACACCCCCTCCTCGGCCAGCCCCGCCACCAGCGCGCGGGCATAGGCCCCGTCTCGCCCGGTATCGAGGGCGACGAAATTCGTCGCCGAGGGCAGCGCGGTCAAGCCGTTCTGCTGGCCGATCCGGGCAATGCGGTCGCGGGCGGCGACGACCTGCGCCTTCACCGCCTCGAGCCAGTCCTGATCGGCAAGCGCCACCAGTGCGCCGGCCTGCGCGATGCGGTTCACCCCGAAATGGTTGCGGATGCGGTTGAAGCCGGCGATCAGCTCGGGATTGCCGAAGGCATAGGCGATGCGCGCCCCGGCCATGCCGTAAGCCTTGGAGAAGGTGCGGAAGCGGATGACGCGCGGGTCGTCGGCGTTGATTGTGGGGATGGCCGAAGCCGGGGCAAACTCCACATAGGCCTCATCGAGCAGCAGGAGACCGCCCTCGGGAAGCTGGTCCAGCATCGCCTCGATCGCCCTGCCCTCGCTCCATGTGCCCATCGGGTTGTCGGGATTGGCGAGATAGGTCAGCCGCGCCCCGACCTCACGCGCCTTTGCCGCCAACGTCGCCGGGTCCTCGGCGTCATCGCGATAGGGCACCTTGTTCAGCACCCCACCGAAGCCCGCGACGTGATAGTTGAAGGTCGGATAGGCGCCCTCGGACGTGACCACCTGATCGCCCGGCGCGATCATCAGTCGGACGGCAAGGCCCAGCAGCCCGTCGATCCCTTCGCCCACCACCAGGTGATCCGGCGTCACCCCCAGATGCGCGGCCAGCGCCGCCATCAGCTCGTGATTGGTGCTGTCGCCATATTTCCAGATCTCGCCCGCCGCCTCTGCCATGGCCGCCACCGCGCGCGGCGAGGGGCCGAAGCCGTTCTCGTTCGCGCCAAGCCGGGCGGCAAAGGGCGCGCCGCGCTGACGCTCCAGCGTTTCGGGGCCGACGAAGGGCACGGTGGCGGGCAGGCTGGCGGGGATCGGGGCGAAGCGGGGCGTTTTCATGATGCCGAGGCTTCCGCGATTTGGTGATCTCGCGCAAGCCCCGCGGCGACGGTAACGTGCCGAAGATCGTGAAACCGCCCCCCTAAAGTTCGTCGCGCGAGCGTGGCGGCCGGCGCTGGTTCAGCAGCCGGCGGTCCTCCTGCAGTTCCAGCCACATGGCGTTGACCACGGCGAACAGCGCCGCCAGCGGCAGGCCGAGGATCCAGGCGAAATACCACATGCGAGCCTCCTTTCCTCAATAGCTGTGTGTGTCGGGATCGGTGACATCGGCCTTGGTCACCTTGCCCCAGAGCGTGCGGTAGACCCAGGCCGTGTAGAGCAGGATCAGCGGCAGGAAGATCAGCGCGCAGATCAGCATGACGAACAGCGTCAGATGCGAGGACGAGGCGTCCCAGACCGTAAGCGAGCTGTTCGGATTGGTGTTCGAGGGCAGGATGAAGGGGAACATCACCAGCCCGACCGAGGAGATCATGCCGACGATCGCCATCTTCGACCACATCAGCGGCGATAGCTCGTCCCGGGTATTGCGCAGCGCACGCATTGCCATGCCCGCGCCGACGAAGCCCATGATCGGGGCAATGATGATCCAGGGACGGGTCGCATAGGCGGCAAACCAGCTGCCCTGGTGCACCACCTCCGAGACCAGCGGGTTCGACGGCCCGTCATGCGGCGGCTCGGTCACGAAGGCAAAGCCGTCGACGCCAAAGGCCATCCACAGCCCGGCCAGCGCATAGCCGGCCAGTACGACCACGGCGGCCTTGGCGCCATAGTCGCGCGCCCGCGCCTGAATGGCGCCCTCGGTCTTCAGCACCAGCCAGCCGGCGCCATGCATCACCATCATCGCCACCGACACCACCCCGCAAAGGATCGCGAAGGGGCGCAAGAGGCCGAAAAGCTTCATGAACGGCCCCGCCTCGTAGACCGCGTGCAGGTCGTCGGTCAGGTGGAAGGGTACGCCCAGAAGCACGTTGCCGACCGCCACACCGAACAGAAGTGGCGGCACCGTGCCCGACAGGAACAGCGCCCGGTCCCACATCGCCCGCCAGCGCGGATCGTCGCGCTTGCTGCGATACTTGAACGCCACGGGCCGGAAGATCAGCGCCGCGAGGATCAGGAACATGGCGAGGTAGAAGCCCGAGAAGCTGATCGCGTAAAGCGGTGGCCATGCGGCAAAGATCGAGCCGCCGCCAAGGACGAACCAGACCTGGTTGCCCTCCCAGACCGGGCCGACGGTGTTGATGACGATGCGGCGTTCCAGATCGTCCTTGGCGACGAAGGGCAGAAGCGCCCCCACCCCCATGTCGAAACCGTCGGTCAGGGCAAAGGCGATCAGCATCAGCCCGATCAGCAGCCACCAGATGACGCGCAGGATCTCGAAGGAAATCAGTTCATGCATGATCATCGGGGTTACTCCGCCGGGCTCAGGCGGGCGCGATGCGCGTCCATCCAGGTTTCGGTCAGCTCCACATCCTCATGCGGACCCTTGCGGATGTATTTCAGCATCAATCCCATCTCGACCACGGCCAGCACCGAGTAGAAGACGGCAAAGGCGATCAGCGTCATCAGAACCTCGGTCACCGAAAGATTGCTGACCGACATGGCCGTGGGCAGGATGCCGTCCACGGTCCATGGCTGGCGGCCGACCTCGGCCACGATCCAGCCCATCTCGACCGCGATCCATGGCAGCGGGATGGCCAGCACCGCAAGCCGCAGCGCCCATCGCGGGTGCCGTCCGCCGCTGAAGGACGAGCGGTAGAAGAAGAAGCCCATGATCGCGATCAGCGCCATGCCGCAGCCGACCATGATGCGGAAGGCCCAGAACAGCGGGAAGACCGGGGGAATGGTATCCTCGGCCGCCTGCGCGATCTGCTCGTCGTTGGCCTGCAAAGGATCGTCGAGATAGCGACGCAAGAGGAAGGCATAGCCGAGGTTCTCGGAATGCTGCTCGAATCGCTGGATCACCGCCGGGTCGGTCGCCTCGCGGTCCTCGCGGATGGTCATCAGCGTCTCGTAGGCGATCAGGCCCGAGCGCACGCGCTGGCGCGCCTCGGATTCAAGGTCCTCGATGCCGGGGATGACCTCGTTGAAGGACCGGGTGCCGATCAGCCCCATGACATAGGGGATGTGGATCGCCCATTTCGTCTCGCGCGCTTCCTTGTCGGGAATGCCGAACAGGGTGAAGGAGGCCGGGGCCGGCTCGGTGTGCCACATGGCCTCGATCGCGGCCATCTTCATCTTCTGGTTCAGCCCGGTATCGTAGCCAGATTCGTCGCCCAGCACGACCACCGACAGCGCCGAGGCGAGGCCAAAGCTGGCCGCCACCGCGATGGAGCGCCGCGCCAGATCGACATGCCGGCCCTTCAGCAGGTACCAGGCCGAGACACCGAGGACAAACATCGAGGCCGTGACATAGCCGGCGCTGACGGTATGGACGAACTTCGCCTGCGCCACGCTGTTGAACATGACCTCGTAGAAGCTGGTCAACTCCATCCGCATGGTCATCGGGTTGAACTCGGCGCCGACCGGGTTCTGCATCCAGCCATTGGCGATCAGGATCCACAGCGCCGAGAAATTGGTGGCGATGGCGACCAGCCAGCCGACCAGCAGGTGCGCCTGTTTCGACAGCTTGTCCCAGCCGAAGAACCAGAGGCCGACGAAGGTCGCCTCCATGAAGAAGGCCATCAGCCCCTCGATGGCCAGCGGCGCGCCGAACACATCGCCAACGTAATGCGAGTAATAGGACCAGTTCATGCCGAACTGGAATTCCATGGTGATGCCGGTGGCGACGCCGATGGCGAAGTTGATGCCGAACAGCATGCCCCAGAACTTGGTCATCTGCCGCCAGATCGGGCGATCGGTCATCACATAGACCGTCTCCATGATGGCGACGAGAATCGACAGGCCGATGGTCAGCGGCACGAACAGGAAATGAAATAGCGCAGTCATCGCGAATTGAAGTCGCGACAGTTCGACAACACCAAACTCCATGAGCGGGGGGTCTCCTTGCTTGGGTTCTGCCACGCTAGCGGATTTGCAAGCCCGCACCAATGGTCAACTGGCGCGGCGTGTCGTCGCGCCCCCCCTTAATTTCTGCTTGGTTGACAGGGGCCTCTGATCCGGCATCAATCGGGGCATTCGTCCCGCCAGCCCAATTGCCAGCCAACGGAGCCTGCCCATGCCCCCCGCCTCCTCCGACAGCATCATCGTGACCTTTGACGGCAAGCGCTGCATCCACGCGCGGCGCTGCGTGTTGGCCCTGCCGGGCGTGTTCCGCGCCGGGGTCGAGGGCCAGTGGATCTTTCCCGATAGCGCCCCCGCCGAGGAGATCGCCCGGGTCATCGGCGCCTGCCCCTCGGGGGCGCTGACCTATCAGCGCAAGGATGGCGGACTCGAGGAACAGGCGCCGGGGGTCAACACCCTGCGCCCCTGGGAGGATGGTCCCAACGAGTTGCGCGGCGATGTCCGCATTGCCGGGCAGGAGCCGCGGATGCGGGCGGTGCTGTGCCGCTGCGGCCAGTCGCAGCGGATGCCCTTCTGCGACAACAGCCATCTGAAGGCCGAGTTTCGCGCCACCTCCGACATTCCCTCGAAAGACGGCAAGCCGCTCGAGGCCTTCGACGGCCCGCTGGAGGTCACGCCCACCAAGGATGGCCCGAACATGATCGCCGGCAACCTGCAGATCATCGCCGGCAGCGGACGGAAGGTGACGACCGTGCGCAAGGCCTTTCTCTGCCGCTGCGGCCAGTCTAAGAACAAGCCCTTCTGTGACGGCAGCCACAAGGCAGCCGGGTTCAAGGCGGACGGGGCAGACTGATGAGCGATTTCCAGATCCGGCGCGAGGAAAGCGAGAGCCGCGGCCGCTATGTCACCGTGGTCGACGGGGTCGAGGCCGAACTGACCTTCTCCAAGGCCGGCACCGGCATGATCATCGCCGACCATACCGGCGTTCCGCGCGAGATCGGCGGGCGCGGGGTCGGGCTGGCGCTGGCCGAGGCGATGATCGCCGATGCCCGCGCGGCCGGCATCAAGGTGATGCCGCTCTGTCCCTTCGTGAACGCGCAGTTCAAGCGCCACCCGGACTGGTCGGACCTTCTACCCTGAGCCCTTTCAGCCCCGTGGCGCGAGAAGACCCAGCGCCCTCAACTCGGCCTCGATCCCCGACAACGGCACGCCCCTGACCTCGGCGACCAGATCGTCGAACTGCCGCCGCAGCCCGGCCTTTTCCTCGCCCCGGCAATCGTTCCAGGGCCGGCCCTGCAGTGCCATGTGCATGACGTAGTACCAGATGAAATGCGGCTTGTTCCCGGCGATCAGCAGCGCCCGATAGGCCTCATGCGCCCCCATCGCCCTGAGGGTCGCCGCATCCGGCACCCCGGCCTCGATCAGCAGGGCGGCTGTCGCCGGCCCGATGCTCTGGATCGTGGTCAGATCGCTGTCCATCCGCACCCTCGCCTTCATCTTGGCCTAAATATCCCCGGGGGTCCGGGGGCGGCGCCCCCGGCTTTCCAATTCCCCCGCTTTCCTGTATCAGCCCGGCAATCCCGAGGACAATGCCGATGACCGATCCGACCGCAGCCCCGAAAAAGCTGTTCATCAAGACCTATGGCTGCCAGATGAATGTCTATGACAGCCAGCGCATGGCCGAGGCCATGGGCGCGGAAGGCTATGAGCTGACCGAGGATCAGTCGCAGGCCGATATGGTGCTGCTGAACACCTGCCATATCCGGGAAAAGGCGGCCGAGAAGCTCTATTCCGACCTTGGCCGGCTGAAGCCGCTGAAGGCCGAGAAGCCCGATCTGAAGATCGGCGTCGCCGGCTGCGTGGCGCAGGCCGAGGGCGAGGAAATCACCCGGCGGATGCCGCTGGTCGATCTGGTCGTCGGGCCGCAGGCCTATCACCGCTTGCCGGCGATGGTCCGGGGCGAGGCGCCGAAGATCGTCACCGACTTCCCGGAAGAGGACAAGTTCGACCACCTGCCCCAGCGCCGCGCCACCCGCCGCGCCCCCGCCGCCTTCCTGACCGTGCAGGAGGGCTGCGACAAGTTCTGCGCCTTCTGCGTCGTCCCCTATACTCGCGGCGCCGAGGTCAGCCGTCCGGTCGAGCGTATCCTGCGCGAGGCCCGCGACCTTGTTTCGCGCGGCGTGCGCGAGATCACCCTGTTGGGCCAGAACGTCAACGGCTGGCATGGCGCGGGTGAAGACGGGCGCGACTGGGGCTTTGGCCGGCTGATCCGCGCCATTGGCGAGATCGAGGGGCTGGACCGCATCCGCTATACCACCAGCCACCCCAATGACATGGCCGATGACCTGATCGATGCGCATCGCGATGTGCCGCAGCTGATGCCCTACCTGCATCTGCCGGTGCAGTCAGGGTCCGACCGCATCCTGAAGGCGATGAACCGCAAGCACACGGCCGATCACTACATGCGGCTGATCGACCGCATCCGTGCAGCGCGTCCCGACATCATGCTGACCAGCGACTTCATCGTCGGCTTCCCCGGCGAGACCGACCAGGACCATGCCGACACGCTGCGCCTGGTCGCGGCGGTGAGTTTCGGCACCGCCTTCAGCTTCAAGTATTCCCCCCGCCCCGGCACCCCGGCCTATGACCGGCCCGAGGTCGATGGCGCCGTCGCAGATGCCCGGTTGCAGGAATTGCAGGCCCTGCTGTCGCGCCAGCAGAAGGCCGCGCAGGAAGGCATGATCGGCCGGACGCTTGGCGTGCTGTTCGAAAAGCCGGGCCGGATCGCCGGCCAGATGATCGGCAAGTCCGATTATCTGCATTCGGTTTTTGTCGAGGCGCCCGAGGCGCAGGTGGGCGATCTGGTGCAGGTGCGCATCATCGAAAGCGCGCCGAACTCGCTGCACGGCGAACTCGCCGCCTGAGGCCGGCACATCCGGAAACGAAAAAAGGCGCCCCGAGGGACGCCTTCCGTTCGCGCTCAGCGCCTGAAGGTCAGATGAACTTCAGGTTGGTCGCCGATTCGCGGCCGTCGCGGCCGGCTTCGATGTCGAAGCTGACAGCCTGGCCGTCTTGCGGGTGCGACAGACCGGCGCGCTCGATCGCCGAGATGTGCAGGAACACGTCGCGCTTGCCGCCCTCGGGGGCGATGAAGCCGTAACCCTTGGTGGCGTTGAACCATTTCACGGTGCCGTTGGCCATCGTGATGTCTCCATTCATGTTTGCCGCCCGCGGAAGTGCGGCGGCCCGGCGCAGTCAGATCAAACTCGATGACTGATGCCGCAACGCGGAGAACAGGTCGAAGCAGAGATAACGTAGCCAGCGCCACCTAAGCGCGTTCGGGCAAATAATCAAGCGATCTAGCATGGATTCGCGTCGTTGCGTCATTTCGGCAAGGAATCGCCTGCGGCATGCCGTCGCAGGATGACAAGGACAGCAGCAAATGCTGGCCCGCTTTGCCGGAATTCTGCCCTGAAATCACGGCTCTTTTGCGCAAACGCCTTTGTGGGGACCGGGCTTCGTGATTACCTGTAAGGAAGGGCAGCATCACGCCCGACCAGCCACGAGGAGGCTGACATGAGCTATAAAAGTATCCTGACCATCCTGTCCGATGAAGGGCAGTTGCTACAACTTCAGGCTGCCGAGGCGATGGCCCGGCAAGAGGACGGCCACCTGGAAATCCTCTGCCTCGGCTTCGATTTCAGCCAGCCCGGTTACTATTTCCCCGGCGGCACCCCCTATGTCTTCCAGGAATCGGTCGATTCGGCGGTCGAAGAGGCCGAGGCGCTGAAAGAGGCGGTCACCGTCCGGCTGGAAAACACATCGGGCCTGCGCTGGTGCGTCCGCGCCGCCGTCGCCCAGACCGGCGGCATGACCAACCTAGTGGGGATGCGCGCCCGCTATTCCGACCTGACGGTGATGGCCCAGCCCTATGGCAAGAAGGCCTCGGCCGGCGGCGAGGCCGTGATCGAGGCGGCGATGTTCGAGGGCGGCTGCCCGGTTCTGGTGGTGCCCGATGCCGGGCTGCCCGCCGGCGGCTTCAAGCGCATCCTGATCGCCTGGAACCAGTCGACCGAGGCGATGAGCGCGGTGCGCCGCGCCCTGCCCCTGCTGCGCGCCGCCGAATCGGTCGAGATCGCGATCATCGATCCGGGCCGCAGCGGGGTCGAACGCTCGGAGCCCGGCGCCGGACTGGCGCAGATGCTGACCCGGCACGGGGTCAAGGCCGATGTCGCTGTCATCGCCCGCACCACCCCCACCATCAGCGACGAGATCAACAAGCGCGCGATGGAGATCGACGCCAACCTGATCGTCATGGGCGCCTATGGCCATTCCCGCTTCCGCGAGGCGATCCTGGGCGGCGCGACGCGCAACATGCTGGAGAAATCCCGCGTGCCCGTTCTGATGGCCCGCTGACGCGCCGCGCCTAATGCCGGTGGCCGTGACCCCCGTGGTCATGGCCATGGTCGTCGTCATGATCGTGGTCGTGATCATGATCCTCGGCCAGATCCTCGCCCGGCTCGTCGGCACAGTCACTGCCCGGCAATTCGATCTCGATCGTGGTGTGATGGATGCTGAACTTCTCGCGCAGCATCGACTTCGCGTCACGGATCAGCCCGTGGAACTCGGTCGTCTCGGCGATCAGATGGACCGAGGCGGCGTTGCGCTTTTCATCGATCTGCCACAGGTGCAGGTGATGCGCGCCCGCAGCGCCTTGCATCTGGCCAAGCGCGCCCAGCACCTCGTCGGGCTCGATGCCCGGCGGCGCGGCCAGCATCAGGCTGCGGAAGATCGGGCCGATCTCGCCGGCGATGTGCCACAGGATCACCACCGAGATCAGCACGGTCAGGATCGGGTCGGCCAGGTACCAGCCAAAGGCCCAGATCAGCGCCCCGCCGATGATGACCGCGACCGAGACACCGGCATCGGCCAGATTGTGCAGGAAGGCCGCGCGGATGTTCACGCTTTCCTTGGCCGAGCGATAGACCAGCGCCGCCGTCGCCAGATCGACGATCAGCGCGAAACTCGCCAGCCCCATGACCAGCCCGCCCGCCACCTCGGGCGGATCGGTCAGCCGGCCAAAGGCCTCGATCGCCAGCCAGATCGACACCGCGATCAGCGCGAGGAAGTTCACGAAGGCGGCGACGATTTCGGCCCGGCCCCAGCCAAAGCTGAAATCCGGCGTGGCCGGGCGCTGCGCCAGCCGGCGCGCGCCAAAGGCCAGAACCAGCGCCATAGCGTCCGACAGGTTATGCACCCCGTCGGCGATCAGCGCGGTGGAATCGGCGACATAGCCGCCGACGATCTGCGCCGCCGTCAGCGCCAGATTGACGATCACCGCCCAGAGGATCGCGCGGTCACCCGTGGGAACCGGATGGCTGTGCCCGTGATGGCCGTGCCCGCCGTGGCTGTGACCCGCCCCCATCAGTGCGCCTCCGCCCAGTTGTCTCCCACCCCCGCATCGACGACCAGCGGCACGTCGAGCTTCACCGCCGGTTCGGCCGCGCCCTCCATCACCCGGCGGGCAGTCGCGATCAGGTCATCGACGGCATCCTCGCGCACCTCGAAGACCAGTTCGTCATGGACCTGCAGCAGCATCTTTGCCGGAAGATCGGCAATGGCCACGGGCATGCGGATCATGGCGCGGCGGATGATATCGGCCGCCGCCCCCTGGATCGGTGCGTTGATCGCGGCGCGCTTGGCCCCGCCCGCCGCCGGGCCATTGGCGTTGATGTTGGGTGTGTTGATCCGCCGCCCGAACAGAGTGCGCACGAAACCGTCGCGCTTGGCATCGGCCACGGTCTTGTCCATGTATTCGCGGATGCCGGGGAAACGCTGGAAATAGGTGTCGATGAAGGCCTGAGCCTCGGCCCGCGGGATACGCAGGTTGCGCGACAGGCCAAAGCCCGAGATGCCGTAGATCACCCCGAAATTGATCGCCTTGGCCTGACGGCGGACCATCGGGTCCATGCCCTCGACCGGCACGCCGAACATCTGGCTTGCGGTCATGGCGTGAATGTCGATGCCCTCGTGAAAGGCCTGCTGCAGCGCCGGGATATTGGCGACATGGGCGAGGATGCGCAGTTCGATCTGGCTGTAATCGAGGCTGACCAGCTTGTTGCCCGTCTCGGCGATGAAAGCCTCGCGGATGCGGCGGCCCTCTTCGGTGCGGATCGGGATGTTCTGCAGGTTCGGCTCGGTCGAGGCCAGCCGCCCGGTCTGCGCCCCGGTGATGGAATAGCTGGTATGAACCCGCCCGGTTTCCGGGTTCACATAGGTCGGCAGCGCGTCGGTATAGGTGGATTTCAGCTTGGCCACCCCGCGCCAGTCCAGCACGCGCGCGGGCAGGTCATGCCCCTCGGCCGCCAGATCCTCCAGCACATCGGCGCTGGTGGAATAGGCCCCCGATTTTCCCTTGGCTCCACCCTGCAAGCCCATCTGATCAAAAAGAATTTCGCCCAGCTGCTTCGGACTGCCAAGGTTGAACTTGGTCCCCGCCAGCCGCTGCGCCTCGTCCTCGTATTGCGCCATCTTCTGGGCAAAGGCCCCCGACATGCGCGACAGGTGCTGCGGATCGATGCGGATGCCCGCCATCTCCATCCCGGCCAGAACCGGGATCATCGGGCGCTCCAGCCGCTCATAGGCGGTGGTCACGGCATTGGGCATCAGCTGCGGGCGGAAGATCTGCCACAGGCGCAGGGTCACGTCGGCATCCTCGGCGGCATAGCCGGTGGCCTTGTCGACCGGCACTTGCGCAAAGCTGATCTGCGACTTGCCCGAGCCGATCAGATCCTTGATCGGCTGCGGCGCATGGTTCAGGTAGTTCTGCGACAGCTCGTCCATGCCGTGATTGTGCAGCCCCGCGTGAAGGGCATAGGAGAGCAGCATGGTGTCATCCAGGGGCGCCATGCGGACGCCGTGTCGGGCCAGGATCTTCCAGTCATATTTGGCATTGTGCAGGATCTTCAGGATCGCATCGTCTTCCAGCACCGGCTTCAGCGCCTTGAGCACCGCATCGCGGTCCATCTGCCCCTCGGCCTTCGCGCCACCGCCGAACAGGTCGGCCTCTCCCGCGACATGGCCAAGCGGGATATAGCCCGCCTTGCCCGCCGTCACGCAAAGCGAGATCCCGACCAGTTCGGCCTGCATCTCGTCGAGGCTGGTGGTCTCGGTATCAATGGCGACATGGCCCGCCTCGCGGATTTCGGCGATCCATTGCTCCAGCGTGGCGGCGTCCGAGATGGTCGTGTAGCTGGCCCGGTCGATGGCCGGGAAATCCGGCCCGCCCTTGGGCGCGACCCCTGCCCCATCGGCGGCTGGCGCCACCGGGGCGCTGCTGATCACCGGCGCCTCGGTCTTGAACCGTTCGGCCACGCGGTTCGTCAGGGTGCGGAATTCCATCTCGGACAGGAAGCCCATCAGCACCTGCGGGTCCGGTTCCTTCACCTCGAGGCTTTCGAGCGTGAAATCCAGCGGCGTGTCGCAATCCAGCGTTACCAGCCGCTTGGAAATGCGGATCTGTTCGGCATGGTCGATCAGGGTCTGCCGGCGCTTCGGCTGCTTGATCTCGCCGGCGCGTTCCAGCAGCGTTTCCAGATCGCCATATTCCTGGATCAGCAGGGCGGCGGTCTTGATGCCGATGCCGGGCGCGCCCGGCACGTTGTCGACCGCATCCCCGGCCAGCGACTGCACATCGACCACCCGGTCGGGACCGACGCCGAATTTCTCGAACACCTCGTCGGGGCCGATCGGCTGGTTCTTCATCGGGTCCAGCATGCCGACGCCATTGCCCACCAGCTGCATCAGGTCCTTGTCCGAGCTGATGATGGTGACCGAGCCGCCGGCATCGCGCGCCTGACAGGAGAGCGCGGCGATGATGTCATCGGCCTCATAACCCTCAGTCTCTATGCAGGCGATGTTGAAGGCCTTGGTCGCCTCGCGGGTCAGCGGGAATTGCGGGCGCAGGTCCTCGGGCAGTTCCGGGCGATTGGCCTTGTACTCGGGATAGATCTCGTTGCGGAAGGTCTTGGCCGAATGGTCAAAGATCACCGCCGCATGGGTCGGCGCATCCGCCCCGCGCTCGTCGGTGACATATTTCCACAGCATGTTGCAAAAGCCCGCCACCGCGCCGATGGGCAGCCCGTCGGATTTCCGGGTCAGCGGCGGCAGCGCGTGATAGGCGCGGAAGATGAAGGCCGAGCCGTCAATCAGGTGCAGGTGGTGGCCCTTGCCGAAGCTCATGGTCTTGGTCCCTTTCCGGTTCAGGGTCCGTTCTGACACAAAGCGCGGGCCAAGGCCAAGGGGGCGATGCCCCCAGAGCCGGGATCGTCAGGGCAAGTTGATTGGCGCGGTCAGTGCACCGGCGGTATACGCGCGGTGCACATCCGGTGCACGCTCAGTGGTCGTCGTGCGCGTGCTCGCGGTCGATGACGAAACGCTTGTCGCAATAGCCGCATTCGACCCAGCCGGTATCGCGCGGGATCGCCAGCCAGACGCGGGGATGGCCGAGGCCGACCAGATCCTCGTCGCCATCGCAGGCGACCTTCCAGCGGGTGACGGTTACGGTCTCGGGTGCGTCCTGGCCTTGCGATGCGGTCATGTCGGTTCCTTGAGCTTTGCCCGGATTAGGGGTTAGTTGGTGCCGATATTAGCGAGAGACAGAGGACGATGCCAGACGGATCGGGCCAGAACAGGGCGCGCAATGCCATCGAAATCACCGGGCTGCGCAAGACCTATGCGGCAAGCGGGCGTCAGGCGCCGAAAGAGGCGCTGAAGGGGCTGGACCTGGCGATTCCCGCGGGCAGCATCTTCGGGCTTCTGGGGCCGAACGGGGCCGGCAAGTCGACGACGATCAACATCCTCGCCGGGCTGGTGAACAAGACCGCCGGACAGGTGGTGATCTGGGGTTTCGATCAGGACGTGAACCCGCGCCAGTCGCGCGCCGCCATCGGCGTCATGCCGCAAGAGTTGAACATCGACCCGTTCTTTACCCCGCGCGCCAGCCTCGAGGTGCAGGCGGGGCTGTACGGTGTGCCGAAATCCGAACGCTGGACCGACGAGTTGCTGGAACTGGTCGGCCTGACCGATCAGGCCGAAAGCTATACCCGCAACCTCTCGGGCGGGATGAAGCGGCGGCTGCTGCTGGCCAAGGCGCTGGTCCACCGGCCGCATGTGCTGGTGCTGGACGAGCCGACGGCGGGGGTGGATATCGGGCTGCGCGAGATGCTCTGGGCCAATGTGCGCAAGCTGAACGAGGCGGGCATGACCATCATCCTGACCACGCATTATCTCGAAGAGGCCGAGCAGATGTGCGACGAGATCGCCATCATCAACCATGGCAGCCTGATCATCCGAGACCGCACCGAGGCGCTGCTGGGGCGCATGGATGGCAAGACGCTGGTGATCGATGCGGGCGGGCGCGTGGCGGTGCCAGCCCTGCCCCAAGGCGCGCGGTCGGAATGGCGGGAAGACGGACGGCTGGCGATCAGCTATCCGCCCTCGCGGATCCGGGCCGACCAGTTGATCGACGCACTGCGCGGTGCCGGGGTGCCGATCATCGACGTGGTGATCGAGGCGCCGGATCTGGAAGATGTCTTTGTCGATCTGACACGGGGGTGATGTCATGACCGTTCACACCGGAAGCTGCCGCTGTGGCAAGGTCAGGATCAGCGTAACCGGTGCGCCGATGCTGACCATGGCCTGCCATTGCAGCGGCTGCCAGAGGATGACCGCCAGCGCCTTCTCGCTGTCGAGCCTCTATCATCAGGACGTCGTGACCATCGAGGGCGAAACGGTGATGGGCGGGATGCAGGGCGAGTTGCAGCATCACTGCTGCGCCTTCTGCCTCAGCTGGGTCTTCACCCGCGCCGACTTCCTCGGCCCGCTGGTCAATATCCGCAGCACCATGATCCAGGGCGGCGCAGCCGAGAAACCCTTCATCGAATGCTGGCTCGAGGAAAAGCTGCCCTGGGTCAGCATCGGCGCCACCCATGCCTATACACAGTTTCCGCCCGAGGCCGAGTTTCCCGCGCTGATGGCGGAATTTGCCCAGCAGTCCGGGCGGGGCTGACCGATCGGCGCGCCCCGCCCGTGCGGTCAATGCGCGGTCATTTCGGCGACGATCTGGTCGGCGCTCAGCGCGGCCGGATAATAGGTCGGCCAGTTGGTCAGCTCGGCCAGCACCTCGGCCCGGTCATCGCCCCAGTAGAGGTGATAGTGATCGGCCTTTTCGGGTGCGATGCGGTGATCGCTGAACTGGATGAAGCGCGGCGCAGCGGCATCGCCCTCCTGCTTCTCGAAGATGAAGCGAACGCCGCGATTGCCCTTTTCATAGGTCAGGATCTCGTGCCCGTCGCTGGCATAGCGGCCTTCGAACTTGCCCGATGCGCGATGAAATGTGACGCGGTCACCGTCGATGGTGATGCGATCAACATCCGTGCCGTAGCCGGTCTCGTAATAGCTGCGATACTCCTCGGCGCTTTTGTCGCCATGCGCCGCCTTGTGCGCCATGACCGGATCGAGGCTTCCGGCCTTCAGCAACGGATAGACCGACTGCCAGTCGCCCTGCCAGTCTGACAACTCGCGCGCGGCGATCTGGTCGTCCTTGAAATAGCCCTTGTGGATCTGCTCGGCGGCCTCGTCGGCATGGCTGTGGCCGTGATGGTCGTGCGACTGCGCCTCGGCGGTGCTCTCGGTCGCCGCGGCGGAGCTGGCCATTCCCAGCATGGCGAGGGTTGCAAGAAGGCTGATCGGGCGGAGGAAGTGGGGTTTCATGTCCCTTGACCTTTCGTTGTTTTGAATCATTTAATGTTACGTGATAACATAACATTTATGGTCTAGACGAAACCACGAAGGGCTGCAATCGATCTGCCTGACGTGAGGTCAGGCAAGGGGCGGCATCGCCACCCCTGCCCTGCGACAGATCAGCCGCGCGTGGTCACCATCGGCCCCATCATCCGCCCGCCCATGATATGCAGGTGGAAATGCGGCACCTCCTGCACGCCATCGGCGCCGGCATTGGTGATCGCGCGGTAACCATTGCCGCCGTCCAGCGTCACGCCCTCAAGCTGTGCCACCTCGGCGCAGAGCCGCATGAAGCCGGTGATTTCCTCGGGCGAGGCCTTGGCCGAGAAATCGTCGAAGCTGACATATTTGCCCTTGGGAATGACCAGCACATGCACCGGCGCCTTGGGCGCGATGTCGCGGAAGGCCAAGGCATGCTCGTTCTCGGCCACGGTCTGGTTCGGGATCTCGCCCCTCAGGATGCGGGCGAAGATGTTCTGGTCGTCATAGGCGGGGGCCATGGGGCGTTCCTTTCCTGCGGTCAGTCAAAAAGCTTCGGCGTCGAAACCAGATCATGCGCGACCTGCGGCGGCACATCCAGAAAAGCCATCATCGCATCGGTGTTCAACTCGTCATCCTGAACCGCCGAGATGACATGGAAATCGGCATAGCTCATGTCCCTCAGCCGCTCGGTCTCTTCTTCCAGATCGGCGCGGACGGTCGGCAGGATGCGTTCGATCAGCTCGGGCGAGGTGTTCTTGCCGGCCAGCCCGACCCGGCCGATATGGCCGCGCACATAGGCGTCGTCGAACTGTGTATCGATCAGCAGGATACGGATATTCGCGCGATCGCCGCTGAAATCGCTGATCAGCTCCAGCGCCGAGGGGTCAAGGCAGATCACCAATTGCCGGCTGTCGAACTGCTCGAACAGAAGTCGCAGCAGCGCGCGGCGGTGGCGGTGCCGCTTGGCGAGGGTATTCTCGGTGCCCCCCAGATCGGGCAGGTTCGCCGCTTCCTCGTTGAAGAGGTAATCGACCGCCGCGATGTCGGTCTGTTCACGGATGGCGGCGGTCAGGCGCTTGGCCACGTGCCATTTCTTCGCCACGACGATCCGCAGCGAGTGCTTTCGCCCCAGTCCGGCATCCCCTTCCCAGAAGCGCGGGGCGAAGCGGCGACCGACGCGCCCCCGCCCGGCGAGAAAGCGGAACAGGCCCGGCCCCTCGTTCGAGATGGCAAAGCGCGTGCCCTCGGCCTGCCACAGCACCCCCAGCTTGGCCTTCAGCTCCTGCGCCTCCGGGCTGATCTTGCGGGCGAACAGGTAGTCCTGCGAGACCAGCAGATCGTAATGGTCGTTGTAGAAGGTCACCGGCATTCCGTAATCGGTGAACATCAGGAAAGTCGGCGTGCGCGAGCGGATCTCGTCACGCGGCACGACATGGGGCACCAGCGTCTGGAAGAAGGTCTCGTCGGGAATCCAGGTCCGGGCGAAGAAGCGGATGATCTCGGGTCGCTTGTCGCAGAGTTTCAGCAGTTTCTCGACCGTCTGGCGGCGCAGGCACCACCATTGCGAGCCGATCATCATGCGGATGTCATCCGGCACCTTGCGTTCGATCCCCAGCCGGCGCTGCAAATCGAGGCTGGCATAGAACAGCCGCTTGTTCCTGCGCTCGTTGAACAGGTGATAGCGGGTCAGCCGCTCGTCCTTGATGCCGGTCTTGATCCAGCCGCCATCGAAGAAATCGACCGCCTCGATATAGTCGCAATCCTCGGCATCGAGGAATTCATGCGCCTCCTCGGCCGACTTGATCGGCATGCAATCGCCCGAGAGCATGTAGAAATGCGTGGCCAGCGGAAAATCTTCGCTGGCCGCCCGCAGCGCCGACAGCGTTGCGGCCACCAGCGACCATTCGCCCCAGCCGCATTTGTAGCGCCGGCGCGCGAAGGTGACGCCGGGATTACCGGCCAGCGCCTCGGTGATGCGGGCGAAATCGCCCGGGTCCGAGCGGCCGTCGAAATGGATCGCGACGTAATCCCCGGTCGCCGTCAGCCGCGTGGCCTGCTGGATGATGGCCTCGGGCTCTTTATGGGTCAGCAGGATGAAGGCGATCCGGGCCATGGTCTTGGCGTCTGTTCCTGTAATCTATTAAGCAGACCTTGTCGTCTGGCGTTGAAAACATCGCACCGATTTGCTTTCTGTCTCTAACGAGTTTGACCGGCAGGGCAAGAAGCCCGAGGCAATATGCCCTAGGAGCCGGCAGCGAAGGACAAGAGGTCTGACATGGGTTTCCCCGGCGTCTGGATGACGGAAAGCGAAAGCATGGTCTATCGGGTCGTCCCGAAATGCGCCTGCTCGTCCATCGGCCAGATCATGTTCTATTCCGATCACGGCCGCTATTTCGACGGCGACATCCATGACTCGACCGATGGGTTGCACAAATGGGCGCAGGATCACAGCCAGCAGCCGATCGAGACCTCCGTGCGCGAGGGTCGCGGGGTCAGCTTTACCTGCGTGCGCAACCCCTATGCCCGCATCCTGTCCTCGTTCTTCGACAAGATCGCCGGCATCCAGCGCAATGGTAAACGCTATCGCGGCAAGCTGGTGCCGCAACTGATCCAGACCTATGGCATCGAGGTCGGCAGCCCCGAGGACGGGTTCGACTTCGACCAGATCAAGTCCTTCCGCCGCTTCCTGCTGTTTGCCCGCGACACCGCCCGCTGGCGCCGGCCGATGGAGCCGGACATCCACTGGTCCTCGATGTCGGGCCATATCTCGACGCTGATCACCAATGGCGGGCATTACGACCAGATCTTCTTCACCGAGAAATTCGACGAGGGCATGCAGAAGGTGCTGGATGCCAGCGAGACCCCGGTCAAGGTCGATGTGAAGGACGTGCCGCGCTTCAACGAATCCGAGGGCCACGGGCCGAAACGCGCCCACAAGGTCAGCGACTATTTCGACGACCTGTCGCGGCACCTGGTCTGGGAAATGTACAGCAGAGATTTCCGGCTGTTCCGCTATGATTTCGACGACCCGGACAACAAGATGCCGCTTGGCGAGGTCGACCTGGACGAGGTTCACGCCAAGCTGGGGCGCTGAACCGTCCGGGCCGGACTTCAGAAAACAAAGTCGCTGCGGTCCAGTTCGGACAGAAGGGTATCAGATATCAGGATGATCTCGCTGGCGCTGAGCGAGATCGACACAAGATCGCCCTGCTGGCGCGCAACCGCCGCGACATCGGCGAAATCGTCAAACTCCACATAGCCCTGAAGCGAGATCTGATCGGTGCCGTCTTCCCAGTCCTCGATTACGTCAGAGGCAAACCGCCCGGCAAAGGCAAAGACATCCGCCCCGGCCCCGCCATTCAGCCGGTCATTACCGGCTCCGCCAACCAACCGGTCGTTGCCGGCTCCGCCAATCAGCCGGTCGTTGTCTTTCCCACCATCTAGCCGATCCCGGCCATCGCCGCCGAACAGGCTGTCCCGCCCGCCCTCGCCCAAAAGGCGGTCATCGCCCTCGTTGCCATTAACCTGATCGTTTCCCAGACCGCCTGCCAATGTATCAGTGCCAGTTCCGCCGCTCAGTCGGTCATTGCCGGCGCGACCAAACAGAATATCCACCCCGGCAGATCCCGTAAGCTGGTCATCGCCGTCGCCTCCTTCCAGAGTATCATTGTCGGCGCCGCCGCTCAGCCTGTCATTCCCGGCATCGCCCCACAGCCGGTCATTCCCCTCGACCCCAAACAGTACGTCATCGCCACCACCGCCCCGCAGGGAGTCGACGCCAAGATGCCCGACCAGCTGATCCTGCCCGCCGCCGCCGTCCAGCCGGTCATTGCCGCTTGCGCCCTTCAGCGTGTCGTTGAACTGCGCGCCGATCAGCCGGTCATGGCCCGTGCCCCCGTTCATCAGGCTCGGCGCGCGGCCGGTCACGATGCTGTCATTGCCGGCCCCGCCATCGATGTCGAGGAACTGCCCGGCGGTGCGCCAGACGGCGGTATAGCCCGCGCTGTCGCCATAGAGATAGCGGATCGCCTGCAGGTCCAGCGGCCCCAACGTATCGCGCGACCGCCCGGTGCTGTCGCCCGACCAGCTCCAGTCATAGGACATGACGGTGTAATCGTGGTTGTCCATCGAGGGCGCCAGCCGTCGCCCCTCATGCGGGTGCTCCAGCCCGATCGCATGGCCGATCTCGTGCATCATGACGGTATAGATCGAACTGCCGCGCGAGCTACTCATCGTCCAGGATTGGTTCGGATCATAGGTGATGGTGACGAAGACATCGCCGGTGTGGATATCGCCGCTGACGGTCGGTGTCGGCGGCAGGTAGGCCCATGAGGTCAGGTCGGGCGAGCGGTTGCCATGCAGCTTGATCGAGGCATCGGCCGGATCGTTCACCTCGACAAAGCGCAGGCCCGACTTCGCCTCGAATTGCGCCATGGCGCTGCGGATGGCCGCGCGCTGCGCCGTGGTCATGGGGACATACTGATTGCCGGCATCGGTCTGTGCGGGCGGGCTTTCAGCGAAACTGGGCAGTTCCCCGCGTTCGAGAAAGCTGTAGGTCACGACCGTCGGCGTGCCGACCTTCTCGGCCTTGTTCCAGCGCCACACCCCGGTGGTCAGGGCGGTGTAGTTGCTCACATAGGCCATGGTGACAGCTTACCTCGTCTCATTGCCGCTCGGATTTCCCGGCAATTGGCGAGCCAACAGGGGCGAAGGGCGATGGCGTTTCAATCGGGACATGTCATCTGGATAAGAAAAATGGCGCTTTCCGACAAGGGAAAGCGCCACATCTGCTTAATGCCTTCAGGCCTGTCCGAAACTCAGACGGCGCCCTTGATGAAGGTGACCGCGTCGCCGAAGGTCTGGATGGTCTCGGCGGCGTCATCGGGGATCTCGATGCCGAACTCTTCCTCGAAGGCCATCACCAGCTCGACGGTGTCGAGGCTGTCGGCGCCCAGATCGTCGATGAACGAGGCCGACTCGACGACCTTGTCCTCGTCGACGCCGAGATGCTCGACAACGATCTTCTTCACGCGATCAGCGATATCGCTCATGTCACTTCCTCACTTTCGTGGGCATCCGCCCAAAGGTCCCGCCCCTGATTGCAGGGCGTATTGACAGCCGAGGGCGGTTCCCCTTCGGCCTTATGGCCGGGATATAGCACCGGATATGCGTCTTGCAACCCGCTTTCGTCGCCTTTTCGTGAACGCCCCGGCGGCGTTCAGATCATCGCCATGCCGCCGTTCACATGCAGTGTCGCGCCGGTCACATATCCGGCCTCGGCGCTGCTGAGATACAACACCGCCGCGCCGATATCGCCCGGCCCGCCCATGCGCCCGGCAGGGATCTGGGTCAGGATCGCAGACTTCTGCTGCTCGTTCAGCTTGTCGGTCATCGCCGTCTCGATGAAGCCAGGGGCGACGCAGTTCACGGTGATGCCGCGGCTCGCCACCTCGTAGGCCAGCGATTTCGACATGCCGACCAGACCGGCCTTGGCGGCGGCGTAATTGCCCTGCCCGGGATTGCCGGTGGCCCCCACGACCGAGGTGATGTTGACGATGCGGCCCCAGCGCGCCTTCATCATCCCGCGTAGCACGGCGCGGCTGAGCCGGAAGACGCTGGTCAGGTTCACCTCGATCACCTGCGCCCATTCCTCGTCGGACATGCGCATGAAGAGGTTGTCGCGGGTGATGCCCGCGTTGTTCACCAGGATGTCGACCGAACCCATCGCCTCGGCCGCGGCCTTGGGCAGCGCCACCACCGCCTCGGCATCCGAGAGGTTCGCCGGCACCACATGGGCGCGGCTGCCCAGCTTCTCGGCCAGCTCGCGCAACGGCTCCTCGCGCGTACCCGACAGCGCCACGGTGGCGCCCGCCGCGTGCAGCGCCTCGGCCACCGCCCCGCCAATGCCGCCCGATGCGCCGGTCACCAGCGCGTTCTTTCCCGTCAAGTCAAACATCTGCTTTCACCTGGTCCAAATATCCCGGGGGCCCGGGGGCAGCGCCCCCGGCCCGTTCTCAGCCCTTCACCGCCCGCACGTCATCGGGCAGGCCGATATTGCGCACGGTCACATCCTTGGCGATGCGCTTGATCATCCCCGACAGCGCTTTGCCGGCGCCGATCTCCCAGAACTCGGTCACGCCGGCCTCGGCCATGTTGGCGACCGATTCCCGCCAGCGCACCGCGCCGGTCACCTGCTCGACCAGCAGCCGCCGGATCGCACCCGGCTCGATCACCGCCTCGGCGCGGACATTGGCGATGACCGGCACCGCCGGGGGCTGGATATCCACCCCCGCCAGCGCATCGGCCATGGCCGCCGCCGCCGGCTGCATCAGCACCGAATGGAAGGGGGCCGAGACCGGCAGCATCAGCGCCCGCTTGGCACCGCGTTCCTTGGCGATTACCGCCGCACGTTCCACCGCCGCCTTGTGCCCCGAGATGACCACCTGGGCCGGGTCATTGTCATTGGCGGCCTGGCAGACCTCGTCCTCGGCCGCGTCGCGGGCGATCGCCTCGACCGCCTCGAAATCGAGGCCGAGGATCGCGGCCATCGCCCCCACACCCACCGGCACCGCCTCCTGCATGGCCAGACCGCGCAGGCGCAGAAGCCGCGCGGTATCCGCCAGCGTCAGCGCACCGGCCGCACAGAGCGCCGAGTATTCCCCCAGCGAATGGCCGGCGACGAAATTCGCGTCCTGGATATTGATGCCCTCGGATTCCAGCGCCCGGAAGGCCGCCATCGAGGTCGCCATCAGCGCCGGCTGCGCGTTCTGCGTCAGCGTCAGGGTGTCGATATCGCCGGTCCAGATCAGCTCGGACAGCTTCTCGCCCAGGGCCTCGTCCACCTCGTCAAAGACATCCCGGGCCGCCGGATAGGCCTCGGCCAGTTCGCGGCCCATGCCGACGGTCTGGGCGCCCTGGCCCGGGAAGACGAATGCACGCATGGTCTCACCTCACTCTCTTGGTCTTGTTACCGATAGCGGGGCTTTTGCCCACTCGCAACCACAGGCGGGTTGGGCTAGGTCCGGAAGCCGTGGAAAACAGGAGCTTGCAATGGGCATCCGGAACACCTCGCGCGGCTATGGCCGCGTTGCCCGAGGCTTTCACTGGCTGATGGCGGTGCTGATCCTGGCCGCCATCGGGCTCGGGCTCTATGCCACCAGCCTGCCGGCAGCATCGGACGGCGATATTGCGCGGCTTTTCGGGGTCTTCTCGATCCACAAGACCCTCGGCGTCACCCTGCTGGCGCTGGCGCTGCTGCGGCTTGGCTGGAGCCTGACCCAGCCGCGCCCCGCGCCGCTGCACCCTGAACGCCGGGCCGAGACGCTGCTCGCTGCGACCGTCCACTGGGCGATGTATGGCGGGATGATCCTGATGCCGCTCTCGGGCCTTTTGCGCCATGCCAGCGCGCCGGGGGATTTCGCCCGCATCCTCTGGCCCTTTGGCCAGCGCCTGCCCGGGCTGCCGGTGGACCAGACGGTCAGCGCCGCCTTTTCCGCGATGCACCGGACCGGATGGATATTGCTCGCCCTGCTGATCGCCCTGCATATGGCAGGAGTTGCAAAGCACCGGCTGATCGACCGCGATGCCACGCTGGCGCGGATGACCGGGCGCGGCGACCTGCCCGAGCCGCCCGTCGGTCCCCGCCTGCCCGGCTTCGTCGCGCCGCTGCTGGCGCTGGCGATCTGGAGCGCGGCCTTTACCTTCGCGTTGACCCGCGTGCCCGAGGCGACAGCCCCGATGCCGACCGCGCCCGCCCCCGTAAGCGCCGCCGAATGGCAGGTCGAGGAGGGCACGCTGCGGCTCTCGGTCCTGCAGGGGGCGAGCCCGGTCAGCGGGACCTTCGCCGCCTGGACCGCCGCCATCGCCTATGACGAGCCGAGCCGCACCGGCCATGTCGAGGTTTCGATCCGGCTCGACTCGCTGTCGCTCGGCGCCATCACCAAGACCGCGCTCGGCCCCGGCTTCCTCATGGCCGAGGCCCATCCCCGCGCCATTTTCGAAGCCGATATCCTGCCCGAAGGCGCCGACCACGTCGCCCGAGGGACGCTGCAACTGGCCGGCGCCGAGGTTCCGCTCACCCTGCCCTTCACCCTGACGATCACCGGCGACACGGCGACGATGACCGGCCAGACCGTTCTGGATCGCCGCGATTTCGGCATCGGCGCGGGCTATGCGGATGAGGGGACGGTGGGGTTCGGGGTGACGGTCGACGTGGCGCTGACGGCGAAGCGACAGTAGGCGCGGCATGAAAAAGGGGGCCATTCCGGCCCCCTTTCCCTCAATCAATCAGCAGTCAGATCAGCCGACCAGTTCCAGGCCGCTGAAGAAGAAGGCGATCTCTTCCTTGGCGGTTTCCGGGGCGTCCGAACCGTGGACCGAATTCTCGCCGACCGAGAGGGCGAAGTCCTTGCGGATGGTGCCGGCATCGGCCTGGGCCGGGTTGGTGGCGCCCATCACTTCGCGGTTCTTGGCAATGGCGTTCTCGCCTTCCAGAACCTGCACGACGACCGGCTCGGAGGCCATGAACTCGACCAGCTCGCCATAGAAGGGGCGGTCCTTGTGGACGACGTAGAACTGGCCGGCCTGGGCGGGCGACAGGTGGATGCGCTTCTGCGCGACGATGCGCAGGCCGGCATCCTCGAACTTGGCATTGATCTTGCCGGTCAGGTTGCGACGGGTCGCGTCGGGCTTGATGATGGAAAGCGTGCGTTCGATCGCCATGGTTTTCGTCCTGTCAGGGGGGCCGGCATCTGCGCCGCACCCGGGAAAAATCCGCGACCGGTTAACAGGCTTGCGGCCAAGGGGCAAGCATTGCTCGCAGGTGACGGACCGGCGCCAACCTGCCTTTTCCACCGACGCGGGAAGATCGCCGCTGACATTCCCGCCCCGTCTGCCAAGATGCGGGCGATGAAACACCACGGATCGGCACCCTCGCGGAGGCTGCCCCCCACGCCGGAGCCGCCGACCGATGCCCGAGACGACACCGACAGCCGAGAACAAGGACCACACGGATGCGCTCGCACAGGGACCGCTGGCGCCAAGACGGGCGGTGCCGGTCGCGACCATCCTGACCGTCTTCGCGCTCGCGATCCTTCTGGCCGCGCTCTGGGTCTGGAAGGGGCTGATCCTTCTGACCTTCGCCGCCATCCTCGTCGCCATCGCACTCAGGGGCGGGGCGAAGCTGCTCAATCGCTGGACCGGGATCGGCGTCAAGCTGGGCGTGGTGCTGACCATGGCGCTGCTGGTGCTGGTCGCGTTCTTGCTGATGCGCAGCATCGGCCCGGCGATCTCGGCCCAGTTCAACGAGCTGATGCGCGGCCTGCCCGCCGCCTGGCAGCAGGTCAGCGACTGGCTGGACAAAAGCAACATCGGCAGCTTCATCGAGCGGCAGCTGGAACCCTCGGGCAGCTCGGGCGGCAGCGGCACGACCGCGGCCAGCGGTTTGCCCGGCATCTTCAGCTTCCTGACCGGCACCATCACCACGGTCTTCGGCGGCGTTGCCAACGTGGTGCTGATGCTGACCATGGCGATCTTCCTGGCGCTCGATGGCCCAAGCTATCGTGATGGCGCGCTGAAGCTGGTGCCGATTCCCCATCGCCCGAGGGCGCGCTTGATCAGCGACGAGCTCGACATCTCGCTTGGCCGCTGGATGGCGGGACAGGCGGTGGACATGGCGGTGGTGGCGCTGCTGACGGGGTTGGGCCTGTGGCTGCTGGGGATGCCGCTCGCCATGGTGCTGGGGCTGATCGCCGGGCTAACCAACATTATCCCCTATGTCGGGCCGTTCCTGTCAGGCGCGCCTGCGGTGCTGTTCGCGTTGACCCAAGGTGTCGACATGGCGGTCTATGTGCTGCTGCTGTTCGTCGCGGTGCAGCAGCTCGAGGGCAACCTGCTGATGCCGCTGATCCAGAAATACGCCTCGGACCTGCCGCCGGTGCTCAGCGTCATGGGCATCGTCGCCTTCGGCGGGCTGTTCGGCTTTGCCGGCATCCTGCTGGCGACGCCGCTGGTGCTGGTGCTGATCGTGCTGGTCAAGCGGGTCTATATCGAGGGGATTCTGGGCGATGCGCCCGCGCCCCCGGCACAGGCTCCGGCACAGGTGGGCGGATGATCGGGAACCGGGAAAGGCGGGATGTGCCCTTCGGCACCGGGTTTCGGCGGTTTCGCACCGGATTAACCTCGACTGCGCTGTTTTGTGATTCCGTCACAGCAACCGGTTAGGATAGGCTCGAACTGCAGAAGGGCATGGGCGAGACTGTTGATGCGTCAAGGCCGCTATTCCACCCGCTTCGCCGAAACCGAAGCCGATCTCAGCCGCGCGCAGCACCTGCGCTGGCAGTGCTTTCTCGCGCGCAGTCGGGCCGAGGGCGGGGATCACGATTCGCTGGACCGCGACAGCCATGACGCGCTCTGCCGCCATGTGCTGATCGAAGAGGCGCAGAGCGGGACCCTGGTCTGCTGCTTCCGCATCCTGCCCTTGTCGGGCGGGTCCGAGATCGCCCGCAGCTATTCCGCACAATACTACAACCTCGCCTCGCTGGCGGATTACGATGGCAAGCTGGTCGAACTGGGGCGCTTCTGCGTCCATCCCGACCACAGCGATCCCGATATCCTGCGGCTGGCCTGGGCGATGCTGACCGATTATGTCGAGGCCGAGGGCGTGGGTCTGCTGTTCGGCTGTTCCAGCTTCATCGGCACCGAGCCCGAAGCCTATGGCGATGCCTTCGCCATACTGCGCGAACGGCATCTGGCGCCGAAACGCTGGCTGCCAAGGGTCAAGGCGCCGCAGGTCTTCCGCTTTGCCCGGGCGCTGCGCTTTGCCCGGCCCGATCCGAAGAAGGCGATGGCAGCGATGCCGCCGCTGTTGCGCAGCTATCTGGCGATGGGGGGATGGGTCAGCGATCATGCCGTGGTCGATCCGCAGATGAACACGCTGCATGTCTTTACCGGGCTGGAGGTCAGCGCCATCTCGGCCAACCGCCGCCGCTTCCTGCGCGGTGGCCCGGCCAGCCTGCCCGACCCGACCTGAGCGCGCGTCAGCCGGCCAGCCGCGCCGGGATCAGCCCGCGCAGCGCATTGCCCATGAAGAGATCGCCTTGAATGTCAGCGGGATGCAGCACCGCCTCGCGCGCCGCGCCCTGATCCAGCAGCGATTGCCGGAGCACGCCGGGCAGCAGCCCGCAGGTCAGCGGCGGGGTTAGCAGCAGCCCGTCCTGCCGCAGGAACAGGTTCGTAATCGTGCCCTCGCAAAACTCGCCGCGCTCGTTGAGCAGGATTGCTTCATCAACGCCCTCGGGCAGCGCCGCCCGTGCCGCATCATAGGCGGGGCGCTGCGAGCTTTTGATCCTCAACCAGGGATCGGCGCTGTCCAGACGGACCACGGACAGCGCCACCCGCCATTCCGGTGGATTGGGCGGCAGGGGCGCGTGGGTCGTGGCGATCTGCCCCGCGGCATCCACCGTCAGCCGCACCCGCAGCGCACCTGCCTCGGGGCGGCGCTCCCGCGCGATCCGTTCCGCCTCGGCCTCGTCCAGCGGAAACCCCACCGCCGCGCAGTCGCGGCGCAGGCGGGCGCGGTGCAGCGGCCAGAGCGGGATCGATCCATCCGGCTCTTGCCGCATGGTCTCGATGATGGTCAGCCCCTCGGGGAGAGGTCGGCGAAGGATGATTTCCACAGCGCCTCCCTCCATTCCGCATCGGCTTGGCTGTCGTAGACAATGCCGCCGCCGACGTTCAGCCGCAAGCGTCCGGGCGCCTCGACCACGGGCGTACGGATGGCGACGTTGAAGCGCATCGGGCCGGCCGGATCGGCCCAGCCAATCGCGCCGCAATAGATGCCACGCGGGCTGTCCTCGAGTTCCGCGATGATCTCCATCGCCCGGACCTTCGGCGCGCCGGTGATCGAGCCGCAGGGAAAGAGCGCCGCGATGATCTCGGTCAGTCCCGCACCCTCGGCCAGTTGGCCCTGGACCGTCGAGGTCATCTGGTGGACGGTGGCATAGGTCTCGATCTGGAACAGCTGCGGCACCTTGACCGAACCGGCGGTGCAGACCCGGCTGATGTCATTGCGCAGAAGGTCCACGATCATCAGGTTCTCAGCCCGGTCCTTTTCCGAGGCCAGCAGAGCCGCCGCCGCCGCTGCATCGGCTTCGGGCGTGGCGCCGCGCGGCGCGGTGCCCTTCATCGGGCGGGTCTCGATCCTGCCCTGCGCATCGACGGCGAAGAACAGTTCCGGGCTGCGCGACAGGATCGCCAGGCCGCCCAGATCGACAAAGGCCCCCTCGCCCACCGGCTGGCGCGCGGAAAGCGCGGCATAGACCTCTGCCGGGCTGCCGGTGAACGCGGCCCGCATCGCGAAGGTCAGGTTGATCTGATAGCTGTCCCCCGCCTCGATATAGTCATGCACGCGGGCAATCGCGCGATTGTAGGTCTCGCGGGTCCAGAGCGGCTGCGCCGGGCCAATGCTGGCGCCCGCCGAGTCCGGCAAGGGCGGCGCGGGTCGCGGGGCGTCGAAGGCGCCGATCAGGATCAGCGGCACGTCACGCCCCTCGGGCATCAGCGAGGCAAGGCGCGGGGTCAGGGCATAGCCCAGTTCGTAGGAGAAATAACCCGCAAGCCAAAGCCCCTCGCGCCGGGCGGCCTCGATCTCGGCAAAGGCCCCGGCGACCTCGTCGGGCGTATCGGCGCGGATCAGGCGAACGGGATCGGCAAACAGCGTGCCGCCGTCCAGCGGCCCGGTGTCAAAGCGGATCGACGGCCCGTCCATCACGCCTTCGCCACGGCCTTGGCCTTGACCGCCAGATCACGTGCAATGCCGTAAGCGCCCTTGATCCGCTCGGCATCACTGCCCCAGTCGCGGCGGATGACGATCTTGTTGCCCTCGACCTTGGCCTGCCCGCGCTGGTCGGTCAGGAACTCGACCAGACCGGAGGGGTTCGGGAACTTGTCGCCGTGGAACTGCACCGTCGCGCCCTTCGGCCCGGCATCCAGCCGCGAGATATTGGCGACCTTCGCCCGCGCCTTGATGCGGATCACGTTCATCAGCGTCGAAACCTCGCGCGGCAGCGGCCCGAAGCGGTCGATCAGTTCGGCGGCGAAGCCCTCGAGCTCGACCTTGGTGGTCAGCTCGGCCAGACGGCGATAGAGGCCGAGGCGAACGTCCAGATCGGGGATATAGCTTTCGGGGATCGTCACCGGCACGCCAAGGTTCAGCTGCGGCGCCCATTCATCCTCGGGCGTACCTTCGATCTCGCCGGATTTCAGCTTGGCGATCGTTTCTTCCAGCATCGCCTGATACAGCTCGAAGCCAACTTCCTTGATGTGACCCGACTGCTCCTCGCCCAGAAGGTTGCCGGCCCCGCGCAGGTCCATGTCCTGCGAGGCAAGGTTGAAGCCCGCGCCAAGGCTGTCGATGGCGCCAAGGAATTTCAGCCGCCGCATCGCCTGCGGGGTCAGCGGCGCGCGGGGCTTGGTGGTCAGGTAGCAATAGGCGCGGGTCTTGGAGCGCCCGACCCGGCCGCGGATCTGGTAGAGCTGCGCAAGACCGAACATGTCGGCACGCCAGACGACCATGGTGTTGGCGGTCGGGATGTCGAGGCCCGATTCCACGATCGAGGTCGCCACCAGCACGTCATGGCCGCCATCGTAGAAATCGTTCATCCGGGCATCCAGATCGCCCGCCGCCATCTGACCATGGGCCACCAGATAGCGCACTTCCGGCACGTTCTCGGTCAACCAATGTTCCACATCCGGCAGGTCCGAGATGCGCGGCACGACGAAGAAGCTTTGCCCGCCGCGATATTTCTCGCGCAGCAGCGCCTCGCGGATGGTGACGCTGTCGAACTCGCTGACATAGGTGCGGATCGCCAGACGGTCGACCGGCGGCGTGCCGATGATCGACAGGTCCCGCACCCCGGTCAGCGACATCTGCAAGGTGCGCGGGATCGGCGTGGCGGTCAGGGTCAGCACGTGAATATCGCTGCGCAGCTCCTTCAGCCGTTCCTTGTGGCCGACGCCGAAATGCTGTTCCTCGTCGACGATCAGCAGGCCGAGGCGCTTGAACCGGACCGCCTTGGCCAACACCGCATGGGTGCCGACGACGATATCGACGCTGCCATCCGCCAGACCCTTGCGGGTTTCGGCGGCATCGCGGGCCGAGACGAAGCGCGACAGCGGGCGGACGGTGATCGGGGTACCACGGAACCGCTCGGCAAAGGTCTTGAAATGCTGGCGGGCGAGAAGCGTGGTCGGCGCGATGACCGCCACCTGTTCGCCCTGCGAGGCGGCGATGAAGGCCGCGCGCATGGCAACCTCGGTCTTGCCGAATCCCACATCGCCCACCACGAGGCGATCCATCGGCCGACCGGCCGAGAGGTCATTCGCCACATCCTCGATGGCCGAGGCCTGATCGTCGGTCTCACTATAGGGGAAGCGGGCGGCGAAGGCCTCCCAGTCATGGTGATCGGGTTCCAGCACCGGAGCGGGCCGCAGCAGGCGTTCGGCGGCAATGCGCATCAGCTTGTCGGCGATCAGCTTGATGCGTTCCTTCAGCCGGGCCTTGCGCGCCTGCCAGGCACCGCCGCCCAGCTTGTCGAGCAGGCCCTCCTCGTGGCCATAGCGGCTGAGCAGCTCGATATTCTCGACCGGCAGGAACAGCCGATCGCCACCGGCATATTCCAGCGCCACGCAGTCGTGCGGCACGCCGGCGGCCTTGATCGTCTCGAGCCCGGTATAGCGACCGATGCCATGTTCGACATGGACGACCAGATCGCCCGGCGTGAGGCTGGTGGTGTCCTTCAGGAAATCCTCGGCCCGGCGGCGCTTCTTGGCGCCCCGGATCAGCCGGTCGCCCAGCACGTCCTGTTCCGAGATGACCGCCAGTCCCGGCGCGGTATAGCCCTGCTCCAGTGGCCAGACCGCAAGGCCGAGCGTGCCGGGCGCGTCAGACAGGTCGCGCAGATCGGCGATGGCTTTCGCGCCGGTGACACCCTCATCCGCGATCAGCCCCGACAGACGCTCGCGCGCGCCCTCGGAGAAGCTGGCGATGATCACCCGGCCCTGTTTCTGCAGTGCCTTCACATGATCGGCCAGCGCCTTGAAAAGGTTCGCGTCTTCTGACTGACGCTCGGGGGCGAAGTTGCGCCCGATGCGGCCGCCGCCATCAAGCACGCCCGGCCCCGGCGGGGCGGGCAGAACGCGCAGCTGGATGGTGCGATGGTTCTTCAGCCAGCCCTGCCACTCGTCGCGGGTCGGGAACATCAGGTCGGGCGGCACCGGGCGATAGACGGTATCGCTGCGGTTCTTGGCAGCCAGCGCGTCGCGGCGGGCCTGATACTGCTCGGCGATCATGGCGCGGCGGGCATCCTCGACCTGCGCGATCTGGTCATCCAGCATCACCGATGCGCCGGGCAGATAGTCGAAGAGGCTCTCCATCCGCTCGTGGAACCAAGGGAGCCAATGCTCCATCCCCGCCTGCTTGCGCCCGGCACTGACCGATTCATACAGCGGATCATTGGTGCCGCCGCCCCAGGTCTGACGGTAATTCTGGCGGAAGCGGGTGATGGCGTCCTCGTCGAGGATGACCTCGGACATGGGGGCAAGCTCGACCCGCTTCAGCGTCTCCGTGGTGCGCTGGCTGACCGGGTCAAAGCGGCGCGCGCCGTCCAGCACATCGCCGAAGAGATCAAGCCGCACCGGGCCGCTGTCGCCCGGCGGGAAGATGTCGATGATGCCGCCGCGGATCGCATAATCACCCGGCTCGGTGACGGTCGGGGCCTGAACGAAGCCCATGCGGACGAGGAAATTGCGCAAGGCGCCCTCGTCCACCCGGTCGCCCACCCGCGCCGCGAAGCTGGCATGGGACAGAAGATCCCGCGCCGGCAGCCGCTGCAGCACGGCGTTCAGAGTGGTCAGGAGGGCGAAGGGCCCCTTGATCCGGCCCTGCGCCAGCGCCGCCAGCGTCGCCATGCGCGCGGCCTGAACCGAGCCCTGCGGCGAGACCCGGTCATAGGGCGTGGTGTCCCATGCCGGGAAATCCAGCACCACGGCATCCGGCGCGTGAAAGGCCAGCGCGTCGCGCATCGCGGCCATGCGGCGGTCGTCGCGGGCGATGTGGATGACCGGGGCGCCGCGCGACAGTTCGCGGGCGATCAGGGCAGCGTCATGGCCCTCGGGGGCGCCGGAAAGGGTGATCTGGTCGGGCATGAGCGGTCAGGTAGACCACGGGCCGGCAAAGTCAAGTTGCGCGGCCCCTCTCATAGACTCTGTCACAGCCCGTTCGGATGCATCAATTGCCACAAGGTCCCCCAGAGCGCGGTCACGGCCACGGCCGACATCGACAGAAGAAAGGCCCACCGCCGGTGCCAGCCGATGATCTTCAGCACGCGCGCTGCCGCCTCGTCCGGGGCGACAGTGCCATCCTGCGCGCCGGCCAGAACCGGGTTCAGTCGCCGCGCCAGCCTGAGGCGCATGAGGAACAGCAGCAAGAGCGGCACCGAGAGCAGTGTCACCGCCTGCGCCAGCTCCAGCCCATAGCCGAAGCCTAGAACCCCGAGCGAGGTGACGAGGAAAGAGCCGAGCGCCAGAAAGGCCACGCCCTCGCGCGGGTCCAGCTGCCAGCGCGGCAGGGCCAGCGTCAGCCAGTCCAGCAGCGCGAGGCTGGGCAAGCCCATGGGATCGCGGCGGGCGCGATTGATGACATCCGAGGGCACACCCAGCACCGCCCGGCCGCTGCCGGCCCAGATCAGGATCAGCACGAACCAGAACCAGACGCTGCCAAAGCTGCGCGCGTCCATCAGGTCCAGGAATCCGTCGATCTGCGGCACGTTCAGCCATCCTTGTGATCAGGTGCGCGCGACCTTAGAACGTGCCCAATCCCAAGGAAAGGCCCCCTCATGGCAACGCCGATCATCGCCCCCTTCCCGGCCACGCGCCTGCGCCGGCTGCGCCGCACCCCTGCGCTGCGGGACATGGTGACCGAGGTGAATTTTACCGCCGGCAACCTGATCTGGCCGATTTTCGTGACCGAGGTGGCCGGTGCCGAGGGCGAGATCCCGTCGATGCCGGGGGTCGAGCGCTTGACGCTGGACGGCGCGAAACGGGCGGCGGAACGCGCGGCCAGCCTTGGCATCCCGGCGATCTGCATCTTCCCGCATTCCGATCCCGACCTGAAGAACGACACCTGCGAGCGGGCCTGGGACCCGATGAACATCGGCAACCAGGCGATCCGGGCGATCAAGGAGGTCGCGCCCGAACTGGCGGTGATGACCGATATCGCGCTCGATCCCTATAACATCAACGGCCATGACGGCTTTGTTGTCGATGGCGTGATCCTGAACGACGAGACCGTCGAGGCGCTGGTGAAAATGGCGCTGGCGCAGGCCGAGGCGGGGGCGGATATCCTTGGCCCCAGCGACATGATGGACGGCCGCATCGGCGCGATCCGCGAGGCGCTGGAGGCGGCGGGCCACAAGGATGTGGCGATCCTCAGCTATGCAGCGAAATTCGCCAGCGCCTTCTATGGCCCCTTCCGCGATGCGGTCGGCGCCTCGGGCCGGCTGATCGGCGACAAGAAAACCTATCAGGTGAACCCGGCGAACCGTGAAGAGGCGCTGCGCTGCGTCGCCCGCGATCTGGCCGAGGGCGCCGACATGGTCATGGTGAAGCCCGGGATGCCCTATCTGGATATCTGCCGCGAGGTGAAGGACCAGTTCGGCGTTCCGACCTTTGCCTACCAGGTCAGCGGTGAATACGCGATGATCGAGGGCGCCATCCGAAATGGCTGGCTGTCGCGCGATGCCATGGCCGAAAGCCTTCTGGCCTTCCGCCGCGCCGGTTGCGACGGGGTTCTGAGCTATTTCGCGCCGCAGATGGCTGAATTGCTGGCCTGATCTGCGAAATTGCCATATGTTTGCCGGTAACGGGCCGTAAAGCGCCCGATCAACCAATGAACGAGGCGACAATGAGCAATATCAATCGGGTAAGCCGTCGTGGATTGCTGCTGGGTGCAGGGGCGCTGACGACGCTCGCGCTGGCCGGTTGCAACAACGCGGTCGGAGAGAACGCGTCGGCGCGGCTGGATGCACGGGTCGATGCCACGCATCAATACATGGTCAGCACCTATCCCTCGACCGCGGCGATGGTGCAAAGCGCGGCGGGTGTCCTTTACATGCCGCTGATGACCGAGGCGGGGCTGGGCATCGGCGGGGCTTACGGTCAGGGCGCGCTGCGCATCGGCGGAGCGACGGTCGATTACTATTCGGCCACGCAGGCCAGCATCGGCTTCCAGGCGGGCGCGCAGCAATATGCGCATGTGCTGGTGTTCCAGACGCCGCAGGCGCTGGCGGCCTTCCGCACCGCGCCGGGCTGGGTGGCGGGGGCCGATGCCTATTACGCCATGCCTTCCGGCGGTCTGGCGATGGGCGCCGATACGGTCACCGCGCAGCATCCCGTCGTGGCGCTGATCTTCGGCCAGAGCGGGCTGATGGCGGGCGCGACCATCGAGGGCACGAAATACACCCGCATCATCCCCTCGTCGATGGATGTCGGCATGCGACCGATGACGCCCGGGATGCAGATGCCGCAGCTGCAGATGCCGCGCCTTGGTGGTCAGCCGCCGGCCTGAACCTCGGCCCGACTTACCGGGAAGGGGCTGGCGGGGCCGACCTCGCCAGCCTGACAGGCCAGCACCACCGAACGTAAGGGAAACAGCCGTTGCCGCTCAGGCGCGCATCAACTCGCGCTGCGGGTGCGGGGTTTCATAGGCGGCGTGGTCGCTGGCATAGTCAACCGCCACCACCAGCGACGCATCATAGCCGTCACTGCGGTCGCTGACGCTGGCATAGGCCCCCTCGCCCGCCTCGATGGCGATCCAGTCATCGGCATTGGTGGTGTCCTGCTCGGCGCTGCGGCCATATTGAGACGCATTCTCGAACACGTATTGGCTGAGCGAATCCGGGAAGAAGATCTGCCCGGTCAGCGCCTCGTCGCGGCCGAGGATCACCTTGAAATGAATATGGGTGGTGCGCCCGCGATACCAGCCGGGGAAGATGGTCTGGAACGCCACCTCGCCGCCATCGCCACTGATCTGGGTACCGCGCAGGAAGGTCTCGCCCCGCGTGCTGCGGCTGCCCTGATTGGCAAAGCCGGAATAATTGCCCTGCGCATCGCAATGCCACAGATCGACCCGGGCACCCTTGATCGGGCGGCAATCGGCGGTCACCACCTGCATCCGCATGGTCATCGGCACGCCGCCGCGATCCTCGCGGATGTCGCTGCGCACGAGATGCGGGTCCATGTAGAACGGACCCTCGGTCAGTTCCGGTGTCAGGTGACAGACATTGGCCGCAATCAGCCCGGCGCCTTCGGCCTGCGCCAGAAGTGTCGACGGCCACAGGCCGATCCCGGCAACCGCAGGTGCCGAAGCAGCCAGAAGACGCAGCAGCTCGCGTCGATTCGTCATACGCCTCCCCCACAAAGGCACATTTGTTAATTGCGCAACCTTTTGGCGATTCGATCCAGAACTTTTCACGACGATGGCTGAAATCCGCCGATCACCCGGGAAAATGCCCGATTACACGCAGCTAACCGCTGGTCAGATGCCTGAGCCCGTGGGTGACATCGGCCCGGACCGCCAACCGCAGCGCCGGCTCATCCCCCGCGCGCAGGGCGGCGAGGATCATCCGGTGATGGCGCGGCGGCTCGTTGCGTTTCACCCGCCCGTAAAGCGCCCGCATGGTCGGGCCAAGCTGCAGCCAGATGGTTTCCAGCATCGCCAGCATCGCCGGGGCCTGCGCCCGCAGGTAAAGCGTGCGGTGGAAATCCAGGTTGTTGCGGATATAGCCCACGGCGTCATGCCGCTCGACCGCATCGGCGATCTGGCCGTTCATCCGCGCCAGCCGGTCGATCAGGGCGAAATGCGCCCTGGGCAGCGCGCGCGCCGCCAGTTCCGGCTCGATCAGGGCGCGCAGGGCGGCCAGTTCCTCGATCCGGTCATCGGTCAGCTCGGGCGTGGCGATCCGGCCGGAGATCGACAGCGTCAGCGCCCCCTCGGCCACCAGCCGCCGCACCGCTTCGCGCGCGGGCGTCATCGACAGGTGATGATCGGCCGCCAGCCCGCGCAGGGTCAGCGCATGGCCCGGCGGCAATTCGCCCAGCATGATCTGGCTGCGCAGGCTGCGATACAGCCGCTCATGCGCGGCGGGCTCGGCGCCGCCGCCCGTGCGTTGCGAAATGTCGGTCACCGCGTCCATGACCCGCTTGTGATCACAAATCCCGGCAAGGTCAATCGCGGAAGCGCCAGGCCAGCAGCCCGTCGCCATTCTGTCGCAGCCAGTGCCGGCGCGGGGCATAGCCGGGCATCAGCCGCTCGACCGCCGCCCAGAAGCGCGGTGAATGATCCATATGGGCCAGATGCGCGACCTCATGTGCCGCAACGTAATCCAGCACCTCATGGGGCGCCATCGACAGCCGCCACGAGAACATCAGCCGCCCGTCCGAGGTGCAGCTGCCCCAGCGCGAGCGGGTATCCCTGAGCGAGAGCGCCTGGAACGGCCGCCCCAGCGCGCCGGCATGGCGGTTGCAGGCCTCGAGCAGCGCCGCTTGGGCACGATGTTTCAGGAAGGCCTGGACCACCGGCCCCGCCGGTCGCCCCTCGGGCACCAACAGCGCCCCATCCTCGACCCGCGCGGCCCGGACCGGCGCCGGCGTGACCACCACCCCCTGCCCCGCCACCGGGACCAGCACCCCCGGCCCCACCAGCTGCGCCGACGGCAGACGCGCCACCGTGCGCTTGAGCCAGTCGGATTTCGACTCGGCGAAAGCCCGCCCCTCGGCCTCGCTGACCCGTGGCGGCAGGGTCAACACCACATCGCCGCCATGGCGCGCCACGCGCAGCGTCATCCGCCGCGCCCGGGCCGAGCGGCGCAGAAGGACCTGGGTGCCGTCCGCGGTGGTGAAGCTGCCGGTCATGCCGGAAAAATCCCGTCAGAAAAGCCTTTGACACCCCCCTTGCACTGTGGCAGGGGAACGCCGATTTATCCGATTTCCCTAATCGCGGCTGAAGGAGAATACCATGCCCAAAGAGGAATGGGGCACGAAACGCCTGTGTCCGCATTGCGCGACGCGCTTCTATGATCTGCAGAACGATCCGATGACCTGCCCGGCCTGCGGCGCGACCTTCACGGTCGAGAGCCTGACCGACGGTCGCGGCCGTGTCATCGCGACCGAGAAGTCGTCGAAGATCACCAATGACAATGACGATGTGATCGATTCCGATGATGATCTGGATGATGATGACAGCGGCGATCTGGACGACGACCTGCTGGACGAAGACGATGACGACGATGACGTCTCGCTGGACGACATCGCCGATGTCTCGGACGAGAACGACGAGTAAGCCGCGCGGTTTCACGGCGCGCATGCCCCTCGGGGCGTGACAGGGGGCGGGGTCCGGTCATCGGTCCCCGCCCTTTTTCATGGCGCTTTTTCGGGCCGCAGAGCCGGAAAGGACGAGGTTGGGCGATGCCCAAAACAATCTGCACGAAAACCCGAATTTAGCCCTTGCGCCCCGCCGCCACCCCTCATATACGACCCTCCACGCGCAGGACGACAAGCCGGCGCGAGACCTCCGGTGGGGCCATAGCTCAGTTGGTAGAGCGCTTGAATGGCATTCAAGAGGTCAGGGGTTCGACTCCCCTTGGCTCCACCAAATATTCTCCGATTTGCGATAGTATATTTATATATATCAATAATTTGCGCCCAGAACCGCTTTTGTGTAAGGGCATTTCACTACAAGTTTTACTACAGAATTTGCTGCATCTGTCGACCTGGAAGACGCGGAGCAAAGCTCGTTGAACCGCGTCCGTGAGAGGTATCCCTGACGTAGTATCGGTCCAGTGGATCATGCGTCTCGCCGAGTCAGACCTTCGCGGGCGCATGGTGACCGAGAGACCGCGGACCGTCCCGACCATGGCGATCAACTCTACCCGTCAGCTCCTTGATCCTCCTGCATGGCTTGGACCGGCGCGTGCGGCATAATCTCTCTGATTACGGTTTGTATATTTCGAAAACTCCATCTTTGCGATAGAATATCGGCCCAGCGGGAAAATTGACCAATCAATTTTGACGAAACGATTCTTAAATATTTCAACGCGATATTGAAAATTTTATGACGAAATGCTTGACGCGTTAACCTAGGTAAGCAAATGTCTCGTTCGAAACTGGTCGGCTTATGACGCGCCAAGACATGCTCCATATATCATGGATATTTCCGACACATTTCGATCCAGTTCTGTTAAAATTCTCGAGGAACAGTGAGATCAGTTCATGGAACATATGCGCCTGACGTCGACGAAACGATCCATCCTGACAGCATGTTCTGCATTTGCCATTCTGGCATTGCCCGTAGTTGCCCATGCCGACGCCGATACCATCTATTCGGGCGGCCCCATTCTGACCATGGAAGGTGACACGCCGGTCTATGTGCAGGCGGTCGCGGTTGAGGATGGCAAGATCACCTATACCGGCGACGAGGGCGGGCTTGATGCGCTTCGCGGCGCGAATACGGCCTGCGTCGACCCGGGCGGAAAGGCGATGCTGCCGGGCTTTGTCGATCCGCATGGTCATATCTTTCTGGGAGGCATGCAGGCGCTCTCGGCCAATCTTCTGCCGCCGCCCGGTGGCGAGGGCAGCGACATCGCCGGCCTCCAGCGTATCCTAACCGAATGGGCCGAGAAGAACGCGGAAAAGGTCGAGAAATTCGGCATGATCGTGGGATTCGGCTATGACAATGCCCAGCTGACGGAAGTGCGCCACCCGACGCGCGAGGATCTGGACGCAGTTTCGAAGGACATCCCGGTCATCATCATCCACCAATCGACCCATATCGGCGTGCTGAACTCGGCCGCGCTGGCGATGATGGGCTATGAGGCGGATACGCCCGACCCGGAGGGGGGTGTGATCCGACGCGAGGAAGATGGCAAGACGCCGAATGGCGTGGTCGAGGAGAACGCTTTCTTCGTGGTTTTACCCAAGATCCTCGAAGGCGTCGGCGAGGCAGGCGCGGCCTTGCCGAAGCCGGCGGTTTCAAGATCGATGTCGTCACCTTTCCTGACCTGACGGTTGCCCGCGATTATAGTGCGAAGAATTACAGCCGATAATACAAAAACCATTTCAGGGTTGCCGGCGCGAAACTGGTCATCAACGGATCGCCGCAGGGCTTTACCGCCTGGCGCGACCAACCCTACTATGCGCCGGCCGGTGATTATCCGAAGGGATACAGCGGATATGCATCAATAACACTAGAACTGTTTATCGAACTGGTGGATTGGAGCTACGCCAATAATTTTCCGGTCATTACCCATGCCAACGGGGAAAAGGCCAGTGATCTTCTCATCGAAGGACTGGCGGCAGCAGAGGCGAAGCACGGCAAGGGGGATCGACGCCCGGTCCTGATCCACGGCCAGTTCGAACGTTTCGATCAGATCGCGAAGTTCAATGCGCTCGGCGTCATTCCTTCGCTGTTCCCGATGCATATCCGCCCACCCGCCCAATTCCTCGCCGGTCAGGCTGGCGACAGGCTGGGACATGGCCCGTTGCTACTTCTCGCCGTCAGGCTGTCGGTAATCCCTCACCGGGGCCTCAAACTCCTGCGGATCGCGAAACGCGCTGCCGTTCTCTGCCTTCGCATCGAGATAGGGAACGGAGCCTCCTCGGTGACGATGAAATAGCCCTCATCGGTCCAGCGGTGGCACTGAACCTCGCGCGCCTTGCCGCCCACCAAGATCTCCGTGCCGAGGCACGCCCCATGGCGCAACCAGGACGGTGGTGCAGCCGGGTTTGCTTCCAGATCGACCGCAATGTCTTCAAGCAGTTGCCGGCGCTTCGCCAGCTTGTCGGCTTGTGTGCAGATCGACATCAAATTCATCAGGCTTGGCCACACTCGACCGACAGCGCAGGTCGGCGAAAACCGGTCACGTCCGTCAAGGTGGTGTAATTTCTCGGATGGCCTGAGGGCATGATTAGGCGGCTTTCGTTGTGATGCTAAGAATGGGATCGATCTCCTCCTTGTCGATCTGGGCGAAGGCCTCGACCATCATGTAGCGGCTTGCAGTCTGCCACTCGTCGTTTTGTTCGAAGAGGACGGCACCGATCAGGCGCATGATGGAGGCCTCGTTGGGGAAGATCCCGACGACGTCGGCGCGGCGTTTCACTTCCTTGTTCAGACGCTCGATCGGGTTGGTCGAGTGCAGTTTGGTGCGGTGCTGGCGAGGGAAGGACATGTAGGCCAGCACATCGTGCTCGCTTTCGTCCATGAGGTCGGCCAGCTTTGGCCATCTCGGGCGCAACTGCTCGGCCACCTTGCGCCAGGTTTCGCCGGCATGGGCACGGTCGGGCTGGTCGAAGGCCTGCCGGATCGCGGCTGCGATGACGGTGTGCTGGCCGCGCGAAACATGAGCGAGGGCATTGCGCATCCAGTGAACGCGGCACCGCTGCCACGTCGCTTCGAACACCCGGGCGATGGCGGCCTTGAGACCGGTGTGGGCGTCGCTGATGACCAAGCGGACCCCACCGAGGCCGCGCGCCTTCAGCGAGCGCAGGAACTCTGTCCAGAAGGTTTCGGCCTCAGAAGGACCGATGCCCAGACCGATGATTTCCCTGCGCCCCTCGGTGTTCGCGGCCACGGCGATTATCGCCGCCACCGGCACGATACGGCCGCCCTGCCGGACCTTCAGATAGGTGGCATCCAGCCAGAGATAGGGCCAATCGCCGGTCAGCGGCCGGTTCAGGAACTCGCCGACCCTTTCGTCGATGTCCTTGCACAGCTTGGACACGGTGCTCTTGGAGATGCCCGACAGCCCCATGGCCTGCACCAACTCGTCGACGCGACGGGTCGAGACGCCACCGATCCAGGCTTCCTGGATCACCGCGACCAGCGCCTGTTCCGAGGTCTTCCGGGCTTCGAGGAAGCCGGGGAAATAGCTGCCCTTCCGGAGCTTCGGCACCCGCAGGTTCAGCGTGCCCAAACGGGTATCGAGAGCGCGCTCTCGATACCCGTTGCGCCAGGTCGTGCGTTCGCCGCTGCGTTCATGCCGGCCGGCGCCGATCAGGCCGTCGACATCACTCTCCATGATCAGCTGAAGAACGGCCTCGGCAATGCCGCGCAGGAAATCGCCCTGATCATGCTTGGCCAGAAGCTCGGACAGGTCCATGTTGGTCTTGGTCATCGGGGTCTCCGTAAGGTTCGTGGTTGAAGCGTCGAAACTCCACCTCGACCATACACCTCGATGGCCACCCGGGATTACACCGATGAAGGCGTAGAAATTACACCACGTCCGCGGACGCTAACCGAAAACCGACAGCCATATTCAAGTCGATCGACGCCGATTGCTCAAATGGGCAAATGATGGTCGGCAGCGTAGACTAGGCAAAGGTGGGAAACGCGAAGACCCTAGCTATCGCAGCGGTTCCCGCCTCCACTATTCGTGACTATTAAGTGTGCTTCGGCCCTTTGCGGTCACTCGCGGGGCAGCGCAATGCTGTAGTGCAGCTTCTCCGAACCTGCCATTCGCCCCCCCAACGCAGCATTTTCAAACGTCAGATGGTAGCAATGCGGGACAAAGCTGCCGTTGGCGGTCAGAACGTTCTCACGCTAACCTTTCCTTGGGAGGCGCCGGTTGTGAAGGTGAAGGCATATCTCTGACTGGGTAGCCGATACTCCTATCTGGCTTCGTCGCAGCTTGGCCGCGTTGCCAGCGAAACTGGCACAGACATCGGATGGTGCCCTGTCAACTCTGTGGAACTCATTCGTCGCGCGCGGCCCGAAGGATCGCCCTTCGATCAGCCTGTGCTTTCGGGGCAGTACGCACCTGAGTTCCGCCATCGAGACACATGCAGGTGAGCGGCCTACTATGGGATCGCGTATGCCGAACCTAAGATTTCCGCACTTCCGCCCAATGCCTTGGCGCTCACTTGCTGGTCCCAGTCTGATCCGACAAAGCGACAGGCACTCATGAAGGCAATCTACGCCGCAGTGTTTGCGGATGGCATCGAGATGACGATGGATGCGCTTGAAGCGATTGCGGGTGAACGGCACTTGGTCTTCGAGGATATCTCTATTGCTCTGGCCGAGGTCAATGCGCAGAAGGAAATCCGCGCCAAGCGAACCAACGACGATTTCTCCACTTGGTTGCCGCATATCGAAGAGGCCATCGAACCCGCCCGTCTGATCTGCCCCTATCGCTAAGGTGTCGCGGAAAGAATCGGCACTTACCGTAGCGAACGGCTGGGCATAGTACCGGCCCATTCGCGCGTCATTTTCATGGTAACGCCGCCTGAGAACGGCAGTGCAAAATTAGTCCACGGCGGCGGGATAGTCCTGCTGCGCTGCGGCTTCCGCAAAGCGGCCGTACATTGCTCCGATGGCGTCACCAGACCCTAATCTTGAGACCGCAAGGAAATTCTAGCTTCAGGCGGTCCAGTGTTTGGAACCAGAGCAAAGGCCCGATCAGCATGAACTATTACTGGACGAAGACCTGGGGGCACCCGATGTTCCTGAGTATGATGGCCTCGCTCTAAGCCATGAGGGATATCGCGCCAAGATCCTTGAGTACATCCAGCCTAGCGATGTCGTTCTCTATTTGACCAGCGACGCTAAGGAGGCGGATCCAATGCTGCATGGGCGCCTTGCAGGTGCTGTCCAGATCGCGGATCCAATCGAAACTATCGACATTGAATTCCGACGTCCCGGTATTAAAAGACCGGTCGAACATTATCGTAAGGACGGAAAATTCCGCTGGCCATTTGGAATTTCGATCTCGAGATCATGGAGATTCATTGATCAGGTTAGCAACAACGTACTAATTCCAAACCATGCGGACTACGGGATGCAAGGTGCCGCGACCATTCACCCGATGTCTCACGACCAGATCGCCCAGCTTATGTCTTTGCAGGTTCGCGAGGTGATTAAGGCTGGTGAGTCAGAACGGCTTCCATTTGCTGGGTCTTTGAAACGCCCCTGGCACCCGAAGGCAGGACCGCGCGCTGCAACCGTTATCGATCCCGGACGTGAACTCTACATCGCTTGGATCGCTGACAGACATGGTTTGACCTACAAAGTTGGCTCCGGCAAAGCGTCAGAGCGTGTGGCAGAGTTGAACAGGTACCGACGTGGTTCCCTCGGGGAGACGCTTTGGTCAAAGCAATCGAGCTATGAATTTGACAGCGTCGAAGGAGCCCGTGCCGCCGAGGACTATATTCTTGCTGAAGATAATACCGCTGGTCATGGCTAAAAGGATCACAGCGAGTTTCTGGTCGGTATCTCAAACAAAGAAATGAACCGGCTGTATGGAAAATCCATTGAGATCGGTGCAGCAAAGGACCAGGAAATATTATCGATTCAAATACTAATTGGCGGTAAAGCATCTGATGAAATAATTTCCCAAGGAGATAGCTGAATCAGTATTGCGTTATCGAGATATTTCTGACGCGAATTACAAGGTGCATAATCATACCAGCGAAGGGCCATACGGAAAATGGCAAAGACAGTAGCGGCCCTTTCCTCTTATTCGCTGGCAGCGCACTGCTGCAGTGCAGCTTCTCCGAACCTGCCACTCGCCCCGGCGCAGCATTTTCAAACGTCAGACTGTAGCAATGCGGGACGAAGCTGCCGCTTAGCGCTTGCTTTGCAGGTGTGCCTTCAAGCCTGTCGGATAGAGTTGAGGCTGGCCAGGACCGTCCTGCTCTTCTAGAGCAAACCATTCGGCGAAACACTCCGCACCGTTATCCTCTCGAAACGCGATACGGGTCTGTCCGGCGAAAGCCTCAGGCGGAAACGTCACGTCGAAGATTGCCAGCATCTCATGCCCGAGGCTCCCCTCGTGAACATAGATGTTTTCGACTAAAGCGGGGCCGTCAACGATTTTCACCGTTATGCCAAGTTCTTCCTAAAACTCTCGGATGAGAGCGGCCCATGCCGTTTCGCCAAACTCCACCGTACCGCCAAGCGGGCGCACACCCTTTAGCCGCCCTGAGTCCTCGTATACTTCGGAGGCGAGCAGCCGATTGCCTCTCCAGTGCAGGCCCAAAGCCTCAAAGCGAATTCCGGATGCAGGGCGCCATTTGCTCATGTGAGCGGGATACGCCTAGGACCAAACGACTGCAATGGGCTGATGGTGTTGAAAAACTCGCCGGCGATCTTCGCCCTGGAATGGTGCCGCACGTCCTCTTCGGGGAATTCCTTCCATGCATGGCGTGCGCTTGATCGGCTTCTTCGGCCGATCTGCATCGCAGTAGTGTATGTCGGGCAGAGCTTGGCCAATTTCCGGAGGTCCTGGGCGGTGGCGGCGAGTGTGAACTCGTCCTTCACTCCCAATGGTCCCCTCAGCCGCAATCGGCTGAGCCCCAGGATACGTTTCAGATGCGCGAAGAGCATCTTAACCTTCTTGCCCCGCCTTGAGGCCGTCTCGTTGAAGGCAGACGCCGTGCAGGTTCGGGCGAACTCGCGCACGATCTCGTATTTGCCGCGTTGCAGGCTGCGCGTTTCGCTGTTCGGGCAACATTGCGCCTTCAATGGGCAAGCTTGGCAGTCGGCTTTCGAAGCGCGATATCTTCGTGGTTTCATCTCGGCCGAGAAGCGCGCCGGATCGGAATAGTTCCGTCGCCTGTGCCGCAGCTCCTTACCTTCCGGGCAGATGTAGCGGTCAATTACTTCATCCCAGGTGAAGTCGGAACGTGACAACGTGCCGTCCGTGCGCTCGCCTTTGTCGATCACCGGGATGAAAGACAGGATCTGCCGCTTCAGAACGATCTCGACCAGGCTCTCCTCAGAACCATTGGCCGTATCGGCGGCCAGCCAGGCAGGGCGAATATCGAAGCGTTCCGCCGTGCGATCCAGCATCGTAAGCGTGGAGCCGACCTCGGCCTGCCGAACCGAACGGGTCGCTTCGACATCCATGATGATCCCGTGATCCGTGTCGATCAGATAGTTGTCCGAATAGGCGAAGAGGCAGGCCCTTTGCGTGCTGCCGTCCACTGACTGGGGGGATCGGCATGGGCCGTGAACTTGAGTTTGACGGGCGTGGCTGCGCCGAAGGCTTCCTCATCGAGCGTGTCGAGATACTCGCGCACCGCCCTGGGGGCCTCCGGCGGATCGACGGTTGAGGCATCCCATTCGCTCTGGCGACTGGAGCTCTGCTTCTGGACATCGGCGCTGATCAGGCTGGCATCGACGGCAAAGCCCTGACCGCCAACCAGGCCATGGGCGATGCACTGCGCAACCACGCGCTCGAAGACGTGGCGTAAGATATCGCTGTCGCGGAACTTGCCATGTCGAACCTTCGAGAAGCTCGAATGATCCGGTACCTTGTCCTCGATCCCCAGCCGGCAGAAACAGCGATAGGCGAAGTTGAGGTGCACTTCCCGGCAGAGACGCCGCTCGGACCGCTGCCCCATGACATAGCCGATCACCAGCATCCGGATCATGAGTTCAGGATCGATCGAAGGCCGCCCGGTATGGCTGTAGAAGTCGCGCATCTCCTCGTGCTGGTCCACCAGATCCAAGAAGCGGCCGACACCCCGAAGGAGATGGTCGGACGGGATGTGCGTCTCCAGATCAAACTCGTAAAACAGCCGGGCATGAACCTTTTGCTTTCCAAGCATCGCAGACCCTCCAGATCCCTGTAAATCAAGGGAATCAGAAGCCTCAGCCCCGATCAAGGCCACAGTTTTTGAACAGCATCGGCTCACTGCCGACCTGCGGCGCTGCGGCAATGTTATTCAACCTCGGCCAGAGCCGTTCGGTATGGTCGGCCCAAAGCAGTCGAGCGGCTGCCACTTGATCAACGTCCTTAAATTTTCCGATTTGGACAAAAAACAGGATGTTAAGCTCGGCACTCTATTTATTCGGAGCACAACACATCGATGATTGTTGGTAGATATTTGAGCAATGTGCACGATCGCTCTCCTTCTCATGTTCCGACAGCCCCGCATATGGTTTGGCGAGCTGCCGATTCCACTGGGCAACGAGCTCTGCCGGAATTAGCAGGCTTCCATCTGGCTGCTGACGCCCCTTGCCGTGCATATATTTTTGCCAAAGCGACCACCGCTCGTGCTCAATATTCGCTAGATCTTCCAGAGCTCGTTGTAGGGCGTCTTCAATCTCTCTCCGTTTCATTTGCCGCCTATATCAGTCCCTTTGCCGCAATGCTTCTATAGCGCTCCCCAAGAGCAGTTAGCCGAACGGTTTTCGACTCCATCGCCGCGTGCCACATGTGCGGCACTCCCTCGGGGATCAACAAGCCGACACGATTGAAATTCTGTAGCATAAGGCCGGGGTTTCCGTCGTCGATCTATACCACAAGCATGGCGTCAGTGATGCCACCGTTTACAAGTGGAAGGACAAGTATGGCGGCATAGATGTCAGCGAGGCCAAGCGGTTGAAGGGGCTCGAGGACGAGAACGCGCGTCTGAAGCGGCTGCTGGCGGATGCCATGCTGGATAATGACGCGCTGAAGGACCTCCTTGGAAAAAAGTGGTGACGCCCGCCGGGAAACGGCAAGCGGTCGTGCATCTGGTGAAGGTCCACGGGATGAGCGAACGGCGGGCGTGTCGGATGATCGGCTCTTGTCGGATGACCATGCGCTACGAGGCGATCCAGCAGGACGACCCCGTGCTGCGGGAACGGTTGAAGGAGTCGGCGCGGGTGCGCCGTCGGTTCGGCTACCGTCGTCTGCATGTGTTCCTGCGGCGCGAGGGCCATGCGGTGAACCATAAGCGCCTGTTCCGCATCTACCGCGAGGAACGGCCGCTTGTCCGCCGCCGCGGTGGCCGCAAGCGGGCGATCGGCATGCGAGCCACGATGGCGGTGCCGCTGATGCCGAACCAGCGCTGGTCGCTCGACTTCGTATCCGATCAGCTGACGGATGGTCGTCGGTTCAGGATCATGTGGTTTCCCTGTGACGGAGTGTCACCGCACCGGCTTACGGTATTGCCGTGAGGCATACCGCGAGCGGGCTGCAAGGTCCCATAGAATTGCCGTACAGAAACCTGATAAAACCTGACATGCTCGGTGCCCGCTACGTCATGGGCTGTCACATGCCATCGGGCCGAGCCTGCCGTAATGATGCTAGCAAATAGTGACTTTCGAGGTGCGGGCGTATGTCAGATGGGGGCGATCGAATGCCTGAGCAGATGTTGACCCAACAACCCGCGTCCCAGAACAATTTTTTTCCTCTGAATGCACTCGCAAGCCGCGCACCATGCGGCAAAAGTGGCAGGGCATGAAAAGTGTGTTGCAGGTTCGCGGCTTGGGCTGGTCCGCTCGTGCGAACCTGTCGTATCTCATCGCAAACAAGCGCAAATGGCATGGCGGGCTTGTTGGTGGGCAAATCTCAATAACGTCTGAATTTTTCAATAAAATCAAGTACGTTTGGCGGAGAGGAAGGGATTCGAACCCTCGAGACGGTTCCCCGCCTACACACTTTCCAGGCGTGCGCCTTCGACCACTCGGCCACCTCTCCGTCGGCGGGTGTAGCGTGGTGGCGTCAGGCGCGCAAGACCGGGATCAGAGCTTCGAGATGCGGTTTTGCAATTCGGCCAGTTGCCGGCGGATCTCGACCATGTCGTCGCCGTCGCCAGCACCGTCGGCAGCGGGCGGGGATTGGGGCGCGGGGGCGGACTTACCCTTGCGGGCCGCGGGCATCGGGGCGGCTTCGGCCTCCTCGGCCTCGTCCGGGTCAGGCCCCGAGGCACCGCCGCGCCAGCCGCCCATCATCGCCTTCAGGAACATCTGCTGCTGGCGCTGCAGCGCGTCGAAACCTGGCATCTTGGCCATCGGGTTCGGCATGGTCGCCATGTTCTCCATCATCTTCGACTGGCCCTCGCGCAGCATCTCGAAGCTGGCGGCCAGGAATTGCGGCACCACGGATTGCGCCTGGGTAGTATAGCTGCGCACCAGGTCGGTCAGCACGTCGATGGGCAGGACATTCTCGCCACGGCTTTCGTGATCGGCGACGATCTGCAGCAGGTATTGCCGGGTCAGGTCATCGCCGGTCTTCAGGTCGACGATCTTCACCTCGCGGCCCTCGCGGACGAAGACCGCGATATCCTCGAGCGTGACGTAATCGCTGGTCTCGGTATTGTAGAGCCGCCGGCTGGCATAGCGCTTGATCAGCAGCGGCGTTTCGGTTGCGGCCATGGACTGAGCCCCGTCTTGATGCATTTGCAGCATGATGGGCGCAGTGCAGCGAAAAGGCAAAAGAAAAGCACCATTTTGTCGCAGCGTGCCACGGGAGTGTAGCGCGCTGGCACGGGGGTGCGGCGCCGCGGATTCCCGTTGCGACGGCGCGCGACACTGTCATTCTGGTGGCCACAGCCGCGCGCGAGAGGAGAAGCCGATGACTGACGCCACCGCCGAACTGACCATCTCGCGCCTGATCCCGGCCCCGCCTTCGCTGGTCTGGCGGGCCTGGAGCGATCCGGCCATCCTTGCCCGCTGGTGGATCCCGGCGCCCTACGCCTGCCGGGTGGTCAAGCTGGACCTGCGGCCGGGCGGGGGCCTCGAGACGCTGATGCGCGAGGGCGACGGCCCCTTCCAGCCCCATGTCGAGGGCTGCTTTCTGGAAGCAATCCCCGAGCGCCGGCTGGTCTTCACCACGCAATTGGCCGAGGGCTGGCGGCCGATAGAACCCTGGCTGGCGCTGACGGCGATCCTCGATTTCACGCCCGAAGATGGCGGCACCCGCTATGCCGCCCGGGTGCTGCATCGCAGTGCCAATGAGGCGCAGAAGCATGACGAGATGGGCTTTGAACCCGGTTGGGGCGCGGCGCTGGATCAGCTGGCCGCCACGGTCGGATCGCTGGGGTAGAGCCGCTGCTGCGGTTGTAATTGGTTTGATGGAGTTGTGACCCATGATCTTCGTTCTTTTGCATGTGCTGATCGTCATTGCCGTGGGCCTGCGCATCCTGTTGCGCCAGAACCGCCAGCCCGATTCCCGCGCCGCCTGGCTGCTGGTCGTGATCGCCCTGCCCTATATCGGCGCCATCGCCTACGTGCTCTTGGGTGAGACCGATATCGGCCACAAGCGGGTCGCGCGGATGCAGAAGGTGATGGCCGGCCTGCCCCGCCCGGACGCCGCGCCGGGCTGGGACGCGCCCGGGAACGCCGCCGCGATCCCCGAGCTTTACCGCCCGCTGTTTGCCGTCGGCCGCTCGATCAGCGGCTATGCCCCGGTCGGCGGCAACAGCGCCCGGCTGATGGCCAATTCCGATGCCGCCATCGACGAAATGGTCGCCGATATCGACGCGGCCCAGGATCATGTGCACCTGCTCTTTTACATCTGGCTGACCGACCACAACGGCACCAAGATGGTCGAGGCGATGAAGCGCGCGGCGGCGCGCGGCGTGACCTGCCGAGCGATGGTCGATGCCATCGGCTCGCGCGACATGACCCGCAGCCCGGACTGGGCGGCGATGACGGCGGCGGGGGTTCACACGGCCATCGCGCTGAAGACCGGCAACCCGCTTCTACCCTTCCTCACCGGGCGGATCGACCTCCGCAACCACCGCAAGATCGTCGTCATCGACAATCGCATCACCTATTGCGGCAGCCAGAACTGCGCCGATCCGGCCTTCCTGCCCAAGGCAAAATTCGGCCCCTGGGTCGATGCGGTCATGCGCTTCGAGGGCCCGATCGTGCGCCAGAACCAGCATCTCTTCTGCAGCGACTGGATGGTCAATGTCAGCGAGGACCTGTCAGCGCTGCTGCGCCAGCCGATGCCCCCTGCCCATGCGGGCTTCACCGCCCAGGCCGTCGGCACCGGCCCGACGGTACGCCATTCCGCCATGCCCGAGATGTTCGAGAACCTGATGTATGCCGCCCGGCGCGAGCTGTTCGTGACCACGCCCTATTACGTCCCCGACCGCGCCATCCAGGCGGGCCTCTGCGCCGCCGCCAATCGCGGCGTCGACACCACCATCATCTTCCCCGCCCGCAACGACGATTTCGCCGTCGGCGCCGCCAGCCGCAGCTATTATGAGGACCTGTTGACGGCGGGGGTGAAGGTCTGGGAGTTCCGACCCGGGCTTCTGCACACCAAGTCGATGACGCTGGACGGCGAGATCACCCTGATCGGCTCGGCCAATATGGACCGCCGCAGCTTTGACCTGAATTACGAGAACAACATCCTGCTGGCCGACCCGGCAACCACCGCCGCGATGCGCGCGCGCCAGCAGGACTATCTGGGCCAGAGCCGCGAGGTGACGTTGGCCGAGGTCGAGAACTGGGGCATGGGCAGAAGGCTGTGGAACAACACGCTGGCGATTGCGGGGCCGGTGTTGTGAGCGACACCGCCCGTTCAGCAGACGCAACGTTGACCCGCGACCAACGCATCTTTTGCTGCCGTGTGACCGGCACTGATCCCGACCGCTGCCCTGGCGAGACCGAGAAGATTTTTCCCTATTGGAGCTTTACCAAGACGGCGATCGCCATCTGCGCCCTGCGGCTGGTCGAACAGGGCCTCATCGATCTCGATACCCGCCTGCCCGGGCGACGGTTTACCCTCGGCCAGCTTCTGAACCACACAGCCGGATTGCCTGACTATACCGGGCTTCCGCGATACAGGCAGGCAGTCGCGAACGATGACGAGCCGTGGTCTCGCGACGACCTTGTCACGGCTGCGATGGCGCAGGGCGTGCTTTTCGAACCAGGGGCCGGCTGGTCCTATTCGAATCTCGGATCCATGTTCGCCCGCGAGTTGATCGAAGAGGTTTCTGGCCGCCCGTTCTCGCATTTGGTACAGGACCTGATCTGCCGCCCCCTTGACTTGCACAGCGTGGAACTTGCCCTGACGAGAGCACAGTTCGCCCAAGTCCATTGGGACGCCGCCCGCAGCTATCATCCCGGCTGGGTCTATCACGGTTGCCTTGTCGGAACCGCGGCGGATGCCGCGAGGTTGCTGCACGGGCTATTCACCGGCAGGCTTCTCGGTCCCCGAACACTAAACCGGATGCTGGACCGCGTCCCCCTCGGCGGGGCCATCGAGGGACGACCCTGGACCGAATGCGGTTACGCCCTTGGCCTGATGAGCGGTCAATGGGACCGGATTGGACGCACCATCGGCCATTCCGGCGGCGGTCCCTTCAGCGTGAATGCGGTCTATCACTTTCCGGATCTTGACGACCCGGTCACCGTGGCGAGCTTCACGGATGGACAAGACGAAGGCCTCGCCGAATTCGCCGCGATCGGCTGCGCCGGCAGGGGCTGACCGCTTCGCTACGCGCCAGCAGCTTTCCCAAAGAAAAAGGGGCGCTTGCGCACCCCTTTTCCCGAAACATCCGTCTCGCGCAGCGATTACTTGCTGGCAGCGGCGGTGGCTTTCTTGACAGCCGACTGAGCTTCTTTGGTCGCTTTTTCAGCGGCTTTCTGAGCGTCGGCAGCGAAGTCTTTGCCCGAGGACAGCATCAGGTCGACGGTGTCCATCTGGACTTTCTTGGCGACTTCGGCGAAGGCAGCCAGGTGCTCGGCGGCCAGCTCGGCCGAGGCCGAAGCGAAGTCGGTCACGGCTTTGGTGTACTCGGCCGGTTCCTGCTTCGAAGCAGCCAGCTCGCCAACGCGGGCGATGCTGTCCTTGGCCCAGCGAGCCGAGATGTCGGTCGAACGCTCGGCAGCTTCCAGAGCCACTTTCGACAGTTTCTCGCCCAGCGCGCTCTGCGACTTGAAGGCTTCGGTGAAGGACGAGGTGTCAACCGGGAAGTTGGCGAACATGTCCTGGAAGGCTTTGGTGTAATCGGTGGTCTTGGCCATGATGGTCTCCATTAGAGGTGCGGTTCGACCGGGTCACTGCCCTAAACCGCTGGGGGTTGTTCGTCTGTGAGGCCAATATGAATGCTGCGCCGCGGCATTTCAAGTTTTTTTCGCTGCAATGCAGCAAAATCTTGCCGATACCGCGGCGGCTGCGGGCCAACCCCCTGATCAGTCGTCGCTTTTCGCACCGCCCCGTTCATGGACATAGGTGCCGGGCGCCGGGCCATAGCCCTTGCCCGGGTCGCGTGCGGGAATCATCTCTCCCGATCGCTCCTCCAGCCATTTGCCCCAGAGCGGCCACCAGCTGCCCTCGCGGAAGGTGGCGCTGTCCTTCCAGCCCTGATCGCCATGGCCGAAATCGCTGCCTCCGGCATAATGGCCGTATTTCTTCTTCGAGGGCGGGTTGACGATCCCGGCGATATGTCCCGATTCCGACAGGATGAAGCGCTTGTCGGGGCTGCCCATCTGCGCCACGCCGCGCCAGCAATCCTTCCACGGCGCGATATGGTCAGTCTCGCAGGCGACCGAGCAGAGCGGCAGGGTCACGTCCGACAGCCGCACCATCTCGCCCAGAACGGGGAAGCCGTCGCCGGCAAAGGCGTTCTGCTGGCAGAGGCCGCGCAGGTACTCGATGGTCATCTTCGCCGGCAGGTTGGTGCTGTCGCCGTTCCAGAACAGAAGGTCAAAGGCCGGCGGCGTCTCGCCCATCATGTAGCTGCGGATGGCCGGACCCCAGACAAGGTCATTGGCGCGCAGGAAGCTCATCGTGCGCGACATGATCTGCGAGCGCAGGATACCGTGGCGATGCACCTCGGCCTCGATCCCGTCGACGAAATCATCCTGCAGGAAGGTGGTGAACTCGCCCTGGTCCGAGAAATCGGTCAGCGTGGTGAAGAAGGTGGCGCTGTTCACCCGCGTGTCGCCACGCTTGGCCATCAGCGCCAGCGTCAGCGACAGGGTGGTGCCGGCGATGCAATAGCCGACGACGTTCAGCTTTTTCTGGTCGGTCAGGGTCAGTGCCTTCTCGAACACGTCGAGATAGGCCGAGACATAGTCATCCATGCCGGTCTCGGCATAGCTGGCATCGGGGTTCTTCCAGCTGACGACGAACAGCGTATGGCCCTGGTCGACCAGCCAACGGATCAGGCTGTTCTGCGGCTTCAGGTCGAGGATGTAGAACTTGTTGATCCAGGGCGGGAAGATCACCAGCGGCAGGGCATGGGCCGATTCCGTGGTGGGCTTGTACTGGATGAGTTCCAAGAGGGGCGTGCGGTGCACAACCGTGCCTTCGGCCGTGCCGATATTCTCGCCCACGGTAAAGGCGTCGCGGTCGGCCAGCGAGACCAGCATCTCGCCGCCATTCTGCTCGACATCGCGGACCAGGTTCTCCAGCCCCTTCACCAGACTCTCACCCTCTGTCTCGACCGCCTTTTCCAGCGCGTCCGGGTTGGTGGCGAGGAAATTGGTCGGCGCCATCATGTCGATGATCTGCCCGGTCAGCCAGTTCAGCCGCCGCCGCGCCGTCTCGTCGGGCATGTCCAGATCGGATGTCGCCGAGGACATCGCCTTGGCGTTGATCTCGTATTGCCGGCGCACGAAGCTGAAGAAGGGATGGCTACGCCAAAGCGGGTTCTTGAAGCGCTTGTCCTTCGTCCCTTCCTCGTCCTCGCTTGGCGCGGCGCCGCGCGCGAGCGCAGCCTGCGCCTGCGCGTAATGCTTCAGCGTCTCGCCCCAGAAATTGACCTGCTGGCCGATGATCCGCGAGGGCTGCTCGGTCAGCGTCTTCATGAAGGCGCCGGCTGTGGCGACATAGAGATCGGGCCCCGGCATCTCGACCGAGGGGTTGGGCATACCGCGCTGCGACATGGCACTGACCAGCCGCTGGCTCAGCGTCTCGATCCGCTCGAGGTTCTGGGTCAGGTTCTGTGCCGCGAGCGAGCCGTTTCCGGGCATCAGCCGGGCAAAGGCCGATTCCATCGCATCGGTCGCCGCATCGGTCGCGGAGGCGGTGGCGCCTTCAGCCTTGGCCCCGGCGGCGGGCTTGGCCTGCTCGGCCACGGCCTCGCTGGCGCGGGTCGAGGCGGCTTCGGCCACCTCTTTCTCCGGCGCAGCCACGACCTTGGTCGTAGAGGCCCGGCGCGCAGCGGGCTTGGCTGCGCTGGGTTTCGGCGCAGCGCTGGTCTTGGCCGGCTTGTCGGTCGACTTGGCTGCGGTTTTCCGCGCCGGTTTCGACTCTGCCGCCTTGCTTGCGGCCGGCGAGGCCGGCTTTCGTGCGGCCGCTACCCGTGTCTTCGCGACACCACCGGAGGTTTTTTCTGCAGTAGCAGCCTTGGCTTCTGGTCCCGTGGCGCCCCTGGCGGCCGATTTCGCCCCGGTCTTCGCGGTCGAGCGGGCGCTTTGAGCGGATTTGCTTGCAGACTCGGCAGATGATTCTGCCGGCTTCGCCGCAGCGCGGCGTTGTGACGCAACGTCACTCTGATCCGAATTTTTCACTTTTTCCTTCAGGGGCTTTGCGGATGTTGCGGCAACGCCGCGCTGCCGCGACACTTTAGTACTGGACCCGTCGCGCTTGCTTGCCATGGAACAAACTCCCCCCTAACCTCTCTAGGATCATATGCGCAGAGCGCAGGAACCGTAAAGGCGGGTTTCCGCAACGAAACCCGGCAAAACAGCGGCGAATCCGGCTCTGCAGCGCAGAAAGGGGACGACGTGGCGACCAAGAACATCAAAGGGATCGTTTCCTACGACGCATTGGAAACGATTCGAAATACCAATGAATGGCTGGGTGCGACCACCCGAGCCTTTGCGTCCTACCCCACCTTCGCGCTGATCCCCAACCCGATGTTCCGCGTGCTCAGCGCCTGGGGTAGCGTGGTCGAGCGCAGTTTCTCGCGCATGGTGGTCAAGCCCGATTGGGAAATCCCGCCGATCGCCGGCGAGGACGGGCAGGATCACATCGTCTATGTGGAGCCCGAATTGCGGCGTCCCTTCGGCGATCTGGTCCGTTTCCGCGTTGCCCGCCGCAACCCGATGCCGCGCAAGGTCCTGCTGGTCGCACCGATGTCGGGTCACTATGCCACCCTGCTTCGCTCGACCGTCACATCACTGCTTCCGGACTGCGATGTGTATGTGACAGATTGGCACAATGCCCGTGACATCCCGGTCAGCAAGGGGAAGTTCGACATCGAGGACTATACCGGCTATCTGGTTGATTTCATCCGCCATCTCGGCCCGGACACCAATGTCATCGCGGTCTGCCAGCCGGCCCCGCTGGCGCTGGCCGCGACCGCGATCCTGGCCGAAGAGGACCCCAAGTCGCAGCCGCGCGCGCTGATCCTGATCGGTGGTCCAGTCGATCCCGATGCGGCGGCCACCGAGGTCACCGATTTCGGCAACCGCCTGACCATGGGCCAGCTTGAACACCTGGCGATCCAGTCGGTCGGCTTCAAATATGCTGGTGCCGGGCGCATGGTCTATCCGGGTCTGGCGCAGCTCACGTCGTTCATCGCCATGAATGCCGAGACACATGTCAAGGCCTTTGCCGACAAGGTGCTGGCCGATGCGCGTGGCGAGGGCAGCGAAAGCGACAAGCACAACCGTTTCTATGACGAATATCTGGCGGTCATGGACATGACGGCCGAGTTCTACCTCTCGACCGTCGAGCGCATCTTCAAGAACCTCGAGATCGCCGAGAACCGCTTTACCGTCCATGGCAAGCAGGTCGATATCGGCAAGATCAGCGATGTCGCCATCATGACTGTCGAGGGTGCCGAGGATGACATTTCGGCTCCGGGTCAATGCGTTGCCGCGCTGAAGCTCTGTACCGGCGTGCCGGCGGCCAAGAAGGTCCAGCACCTGGAAGAGGGCGCGGGCCATTACGGCATCTTCGCCGGCAAGAGCTGGCGGCTGAACATCCGCCCGCTGGTTCTCGACTTCATCGACGAGAACATGGGACGTCCGCATCGCCGTCGCGCCGGTCTGCGTCCGATCGATTCCGGCAAGGATGGTACCGGCCCGGGCGGCCCGGCCGATACCCACAAGATGGCAATCTGACGGGATCTTGGCCTGACAGATTTATCGGGCGGCCTCGTGCCGCCCGTTTTCTTTTGCGCGGCCAGCCCAGCACAGTTCAGGCTCGCGCGCAGCCAGTCCGCGATGATCCCGGTGACCGGGCCGGTCATGCCCGGCGAGACGATGTCGCCCGCAATCACATGCCGCGACGGATCGTCACCCGGTCCCGGCACCATCGGGGCCTTGGTGACCGGGCCGCCCCAGCCCTGCGCCACCCGCATCGCCGCCGCCGGATCGACGACCTGATCTGCCTCGGCCCAGATGAACAGGGCGGGTTGCTTGGCCGCGGCGTAGTCTCCGCCCCGCGCGTGCCGCACCCGCGCCGCCATCGGCAGGACCGAGACCGTGGGATAGCAGCTGGTCCAGGCTGCCGCGTGATCGGGACTGCGCGGCTCGAAACAGCGCGTCTCGCCGGCGACCCGCGGCAGCCACCAGCGCGCGAAGGGCCAGGTCAACAGCTGCACGCCCCGTGCCTTCAGTTGGAAATTGCCAGAGATCAGCACCACCCCGTCGATCCCCTGCCCCAGCGCGGGATCGCGCGCGGCCTCCGCCGCCAGCGTCGCGCCGGTCGAGGTGCCGATGACCACCACCCGCCGCCCCAACCGCTGGCCGACCGCAATGGCCTCGGCAGTGTCGCGCCACCAGTCGGCCACGCTGGCCCCGGCCAACGCCGCGCCATCCTGTCCGTGCCCGGTCAGTCGGGTGATGAAGAGGTTCGCCCCGAATTCCGCCGCCAGCCGCTCGGGCACCGGTGACAGCTCCCGTGGCGAGGCCGAGAAGCCGTGCAGATAGACGATCGACAAATCGGTTTGCATCCCCGGCTCACCGGCCCAGATGAGCCTTGCGGCAACATCCGGCCGGATCCCCGCCTCGCGCGCGGTCAGCCAGCCATCCAGATCACCCGGCAGGTCCACCGCCACCGGCTCGAGCCGGACCGGCTCGCGCGGCCCAAAGAGCCACAGCGCCAGCGCAACCAGCGCCAGCAGCAGGATAAGCTTGGTCACGACCTGCCCCGCCGGTCAGCCACGCGCCAGCACCTCCTCTACCGAAGCGGCGATCAGCGCCAGGTTGTCCGGGGTCGAGAAGCGGTGATCCGCGCCCTTGACCAGCGCGAGCCGCAGGTCCGGCCCCTCGGCATGGTCCAGCAGCCGCAGCGCCCAACCCATCGGCACGTCCGCATCCGCCGTGCCCTGCAGGAAGCGCACAGGGAAGGGCAGCGACAGCGGGCTGCGCAGAACCAGCTGGTTTCGGCCATCCTCGATTAGCCGGCGGGTGATGACATAGGGTTCATCGCTGTACTCGCTTGGCAGTTCGATCCGGCCGTCGCGCATCACCACCTCGCGCTGCGCCTCGGTGAAACCGGCCCAATAGCCATCCTCGGTAAAGTCCGGTGCCGCCGCCACGGTAACCAGCCCCGCGATGCGCTCGGGCATGGCACGCGCCACCACAAGGCTGATCCAGCCGCCCATGGAACTGCCGACCAGAACCTGAGGCCCCTCGGTCCGCTCGGCGATCACCGCCAGTGCATCCTGAAACCAGTCACCGATGCTGCCGGCCTCGAAATCGCCGCTGCTTTGCCCATGGCCCGAATAGTCAAAGCGCAGGAAGGCGCGGCCCTGCGTTGCGGCCCAGTCCTTCAGGAACAGCGCCTTGGTCCCCTCCATGTCGGATTTGAACCCGCCCAGAAACACCACGCCCGGTCCCTGCCCCGGCATATACTCATGGGCGATGCGCCGCCCCTCGGGTCCGTTCAGGAAATCAACCATCGTCCATCCTCTTTCCGACCCGGCGCTGGCATCCGTGTCTTGCTGGTCTCGGGGGCGTTCGCCCCGTCTTTCGGTCATGTTGACTTTCCGCGCCACAGCGCGCAAGACGCCCGCCGACATAACCCGCAACCGGGCGTTGCGCATCGGCACATATTCAGGCCTATAATTTTATTGGTTATTTTTCCATAAAATCAGTAAGATGCACTCTATTTACACCCTGACCACTCACCTCTCCTGATCCCACCTGACCCCCGCAATATCCCCATCCAGCAGTGACGGATCAGTGACGACTATAGAATCGGAGGACGGCATCACTTATGTTGAACGCGTCGGGCGGCGCTACCAACACCGCCCGACTGACACGACCGCTCTTGCTAAGGACACCGGCCATGCCATCACAGACATCCGATTTCCGCACCGCCATTTCAACCCTCGCCGTCAGCGCACGCGAGGACGGCATCGATCCGCGCGACATCGCCCGCGCCTTGCTCGAGGCCGCGCTCTCGACCGGCATCCGGCGCGAACTCCGTTCCACGGTCTCCGCTGCACTTGAGCAGGCCAAGGGTGCCCCATCGCGCGAATTGACCGACCTACAGTGCCGTCGCCTCAGGGCGGGCCAACGCCTCACCGATCCGCAATATGCCGGCCTGGTCCTCGTCGCCTCGACGCGTGGCTCACGCTGGATCTACCGCAGCCAAGCGAATGGCAGGCAGCGACAGGCGACCATCGGGCGGTACCCCGCCATCAGCCTCGCTGAAGCGCGCGAAAAGTGGGCAGTCATGCGCAGCGAGGGGTTGGACGTCAAGTCAGCGGACACGCGCTCCACGACGACGCTGGAGGCGCTGGCGGACAAGTTCATCACCGCCCAGCAAGCCAAGGGCCGCCGCTCATGGCAGCGGACACAGAAGGTGCTGGCGAAGCATTTGCTCGCCCATCACGGCGGCATGACGCTGGGCGAGGTGGCGCCCGAGGCCCTCGAGAACTGCTACTTGCACCTCATGGATACGCAGCCCGGAGCCGCACACAACATCAAGGCCAGCATCAGCGCGATGTTCGGCTGGGCGCACGAGCAGCGCCTCTTACCGACGGGCATGCAGGCCATGAAGTTGCGGAAAGCGCCCAAGGCGCAGGTGAAGGAATACTACCCCGGTCCCGCCGACCTTCGGACGATGCTGGGCGGTCTCGCCGGAATGAACCCCGCCGATGCCGCGATCATCCGTTTCCAACTCCTTACCGGAACGCGCATTAGCGAAGCCCGAGAAGCCGTCTGGTCCGAAATCGATCTCTCCGAACGCCGCTGGACTATCCCCGCCGCGCGAATGAAGGCCAAACGTCCCCATACGGTCATGCTCTCCAATCAAGCGCTAGCGCTATTGACCTCGCAAACGACCCGCGAGGGCCGGATCTTCGGTCATCGCGCGCACGAGACGACCATCAAGGCTTGGGCCAAGCGCCGTGCGGAACTCAAGCTACCCGACGAGTACGGCACTCACTGCCATCGCAAGTCGCTACTGACATGGGTCGCCGAGCATGGTGGCGGGCGCGACATCCGTGACCGTCTGAGCGCCCATAGCCGGGGAACGGACAGCGACAGTCATTACCAGCTCTCCACCCTGAACCGCGAGGCGGGCGAATGGTGGCAGCGGTGGGCAGACCGCATCGATGCTATCGAAGAGGATGGAAAAGTCGTGCTATTCGAGGAGGTTCGGGCATGAGCGGGTCCTCCGACGACCGGAACAAAATGACACCAGAGGAGCTGCGGGCCGCATTACTCCGGTTTGCTCAATCTTTGCCCAAGCCGAAGCCTTGGAAGCCGAAGGTGCTGAGCAAGTATCAAGACGGCAGTGAAGAGGTATCGACCCACGACTGGATGCGCCTCAGATATGAGAACAGCGAGGGCGGGGAACTGGAGGCCGCTCGCAGGGAATGGGATATCGCGCGGCATGTCGCTGAAGAACTGCAGGTCGCGCGGCTGGCCGGGCGCAACAAGCAACGGAAGGAGGTTGCCGCGAAGACGGCAGCCGGAATATTGGCTTATGTCCGGGACAACCCGCGCGGTGCCACTCAAAAGGCAACCTACCGTGAGGATGTCGGCAAGGCCTGCGGCGTCAGCGGTCGGACGGTTTTCGATGTGCTGAAGAAAGCAGGAATTACAATCTGATTCGTCCCTGGGTTAAAGGCCGCGAACCTCGTTTGTGCAACGCCATCGGTACTGCACAGCTATTTTGTGAAACGCCCTCGGTGTTGCACAAAATAGCTGTTCTTCAGCTGAAAAATCGTGCGTAGAGAAGGGATCACCCGACATTCAGCGAAGGTGATCCACCATGCCAATCCCCGCAAAATCAGGTCCAAATCTGACCCGACGCATCCCACCCCGGAGCGAGGCGGTCGCCGATGCCGACGCCACTATCAAGGAGTTCTGCGCCGAGGTGCGCTGCTGCCCATCCTACGCGTGGTCGCTGATCAATGCCGGTGATGTAGTCGCCTACAAGGTCGGAGCGAGAGTCAAGATCACCCGCGCCAGCATCAACGCGATGAAAGAGCGCAACCGCATCAAGCCGAGGGGAATCCTCGCCTGAGACGAGTCCGCCGTCCACGAGGGCGGCGCGAACCTCAACCGAGCCGGCAATAGTCCCCTGAGTTTCACCGACACAGTGCAACCAGACTCCACCACGGATGGCATCATGGCACATAAACCCGCACGATTGACCCGCATCGACACTATCGCCCCGAATAGCATTGGCAAGCGGGTGTGGCTTGTCGATGATCGTAAGCTGGGGAAAGGGGGAAAGCTTTGGCTCGCAAAGGGCACCGCCTTTCTAGAGACCGTTGCATCCCTCAGTGACTTTGCCGAGTTGCTGAAGGAATTGGAGCCCGGGCAAAGTGTACTGACCTACGGAATACCTAAAGCATCGGTGCCTGAGGCCGGGCTGCTTGTCCTCTCCAAGGGAAAGCTGGCATCCCACAAATGGCGGGGTGACAAGACGCCGGCGATCGCTCGATCGCGCGAAGATTTTACCTGCCCGGACGGTCCGGGGATCGCGCTTTTGGATCACGACCCGGACAAGGGCAAGCAGGGCAAACGACCCGAAGATCTGGTTGCTATCCTAGCCGAAGTCTGCCCAGAACTTGGGAGAACGCAATCGCTGTGGTTGCCGTCATCGTCGTCCCATATCCATATCACCGCCACCGGTGAGGACCTGACCGGTCTCCGGGGCTTGCATGGGCATATCATGTTTGAGGAGGCATCTGATACTTCGCGGGCGATGATGGTGTTGCACAAGCGCCTGTGGTTGGCCGGGTATGGCGAAATACGGATAAGCGGATCGGGGCAACTTCTCGAACGCGGACTCTTCGACACTGCTGTGTGGCAGCCGGAGAGGCTGGACTTTGCCGCAGGTGCGAAATGCTCAAAGGATCTCGAGCAAAAACGTGGAGAACCCGTTTTGCTGAACCACGACGGTGCTCCCCTGTTCGATAGCCGGAGGGCCCTGCCGGATTTGAGCGAGGCCGATGAGGCACATTACCGGCAACTGGTCCGAGAGGCTAAGGCAGCGCGTGAGGCCGAGGGCCAAGCCGTCCGAGGGGCATGGGTGGACGTCAGGCTCGAAAACGAGATCCGGCGCGCACACCCAGAGTTGGGCGAGCGTCGCGTGCAGGTCAAAATGAGGAAGGCACAAAAGCGGCGCGACGAATTGATCAGGGTGGCTAAAGGAGAGGTCAAAGACCTTTCTCCTCAGCATTTGATCCATCTGAGCGAGAACGAGGTGGTGAGCGTTGCCGAGATCCTCAACGATCCCCAGCGCTACAAGCAGATGCCATGCTGTGACCCGATCGAGCCAGATTATCGAGATTGGGCGCGTTCGGCGACGATCTTCGCCGAGGGGGGCATCATTTATTCCCATGCGCATGGCGCAGAAACCCGCTACCGGCTCGGGCCTCAAGAATTGCCGGATGCATCGGATCGCCGCGTTACCGTTGATCTGACTGACCCGGACATGGTGCTTGAAAACGTGCAGCAGCTCGAACGTCTCGTCGGGGAAGCCCATCTCGCCTTTGCGTTCGGTGGGATCCCCTCCGTCCTACGACGCATGCAATCAGCCTATGCTCGGGTACCGGTCCTTGGCGAAGGCGGACTACCGATGCGGGACAAGGGTGGGGTGCTGGTTACCGCACCGACCCACCTCCTCCAAGCCGAGCCGCTGAGCGCCGCCGGCGCACATCTAGTTGCCGCAGATGTTGCGAGGTTCGTCAGAACAAAGCGCAACAACGAAGTGCTTTCCTGCCACCTGTGCGCTCCATATCCAAGCCTGATGGCCAAGGGATGGGGGGAGAGACTGCCGCCCTTGCGCGGCTTCGCATCTTATCCCGTCTGGCATGCAGGCGAGCTTTTGGTCGGGGATAACACCTACCATGCCGATACTTGCTTGATGTTGCAAACAGCGAGGCTGAACCTTGAGAATTTCGACAGCGTCGAAGACGCGTTGAAGTTCCTCCGTGACGCGTGGCTTGCAGATTTCCCCTTCGCAGCGCAGGAAGATCTCTCCGGAGCATTGATGGTGCCGATATCCATCCTGATGGCCAAAACGACCTTGTCCAATGCGATGGGGCCGCCACTTTTCCTGATCACGGCCCCCAGCGCAGGCACAGGGAAAAGCCTGCTTGCTATGGGGTTGATCGCTGCCGTGACTGGAGAACTACCACCGTCGACGCATTATCCGGACAAGGAGGAAGAGCGCGAGAAAAGAATCACTGCTGCGATCATGGAAGGGCACCCAGCGCTGTTTCTCGACAACCTGAAGTCTGGGAGCTTCCTTGGGCGGGGTGATGTTGCACTGACCAAGCTGATCACTGACGTGGTCTGGTCTGGACGAGTGCTGGGACAGAGCAAAATGTTCAAAGGGCCGGCCGGTATCGTGACAGTTGCGACGGGGAATAATGTCGTTGTCGACGGCGATATGGCTCGCCGGACGATCAACATCCGACTCGATTTGCAGGGGGAGATTGCAGCCAGACGGGAGTTTAAGCATCCGCATTTCATCCGCTGGACCCTCGATAACCGTAGTCGAATCCTGGGTGCCCTGGTCAAGATCCTGCAGAACCCGATGGTAGTGCCACGGGGTAATATAGGGGGGTTCCCGGAATGGTCCGCCGCTGTAGCACAGCCGATCCTGTCCGTCTTGCCGGCTGACGGATTCTTTGAACCGTGGTTGGAGGCATCGGAGGAGGACGGAAAGGGTGTTCAACTACGGGAGGGATATCCGTTGGTCCAAGCTCTGTCATCCGTCCGCGTAGGAGAACAGAATGGCGTTTTTTCCATCAATGGCGGGTGGTTCACAGCGGCAGAAGCGATCGATCACCTAAATGACACGAGCTTGGCACACCTCCTTGTCGCGGCACTGAGAGAGAATGAGGTACCGACGGCGAAAGCACTGGCATTCCTGTTGAGGCGCAGTGCGGGGGTCACTTATGAGGGCGACCTCGGGAGCTACCGTGTCGAGACAGTGCGGCAAAACCTGGGAGCTAGAACTGACCGCAAGATTCGTCCGGTCTTCCGGATCAAGCGCCTCGGGTCATCAGCCGGCGCCGTGGGAAAGGTTCTCAGTCTTGGAGACAGGGTGTCACAAGCTAACGAACTGCTCCCCAAAAACCAAACTGGAAGCACAAACGAGGGGGATTGAGGTGAAAGTGCGCCAAGATGCGCCAAGTGCGCCGACGTTTACCCCCTCAGCAAATCTCTTCGGCGCATCTCTATCATTCGTAATGAGCGAATAGCGGCAGGTATATGTGGTTGGCATGCTGAGGAAAGCCTGGCGCACTTGGCGCATCTTGGCGCATCTTGGCGCACTCGTCCATTCGACCACGGAATCAAGCAAGGGATCATAGACCAGTTGATCTACTCCAATGATGCAACCTGCCAAGAGCCGAAGAGCAATTCGGCGTTTGATGATGCCAGCATCTCAGAATGAGGTATAATAAAACCTCACCCCGTCGCGCAAGCGGCGGGGCCTTATGTCGTTCTTAGATAGCGTACTTTCTTATATTTAGGTGTATCCGTGTGGCGTGTCTGCCCTGACGATGCTGGTCCTGGGCTGATAATGTTCATGGTTAGCGTCCGCGGACGTGGTGTAATTTCTACGCCTTCATCGGTGTAATCCCGGGTGGCCATCGAGGTGTATGGTCGAGGTGGAGTTTCGACGCTTCAACCACGAACCTTACGGAGACCCCGATGACCAAGACCAACATGGACCTGTCCGAGCTTCTGGCCAAGCATGATCAGGGCGATTTCCTGCGCGGCATTGCCGAGGCCGTTCTTCAGCTGATCATGGAGAGTGATGTCGACGGCCTGATCGGCGCCGGCCGGCATGAACGCAGCGGCGAACGCACGACCTGGCGCAACGGGTATCGAGAGCGCGCTCTCGATACCCGTTTGGGCACGCTGAACCTGCGGGTGCCGAAGCTCCGGAAGGGCAGCTATTTCCCCGGCTTCCTCGAAGCCCGGAAGACCTCGGAACAGGCGCTGGTCGCGGTGATCCAGGAAGCCTGGATCGGTGGCGTCTCGACCCGTCGCGTCGACGAGTTGGTGCAGGCCATGGGGCTGTCGGGCATCTCCAAGAGCACCGTGTCCAAGCTGTGCAAGGACATCGACGAAAGGGTCGGCGAGTTCCTGAACCGGCCGCTGACCGGCGATTGGCCCTATCTCTGGCTGGATGCCACCTATCTGAAGGTCCGGCAGGGCGGCCGTATCGTGCCGGTGGCGGCGATAATCGCCGTGGCCGCGAACACCGAGGGGCGCAGGGAAATCATCGGTCTGGGCATCGGTCCTTCTGAGGCCGAAACCTTCTGGACAGAGTTCCTGCGCTCGCTGAAGGCGCGCGGCCTCGGTGGGGTCCGCTTGGTCATCAGCGACGCCCACACCGGTCTCAAGGCCGCCATCGCCCGGGTGTTCGAAGCGACGTGGCAGCGGTGCCGCGTTCACTGGATGCGCAATGCCCTCGCTCATGTTTCGCGCGGCCAGCACACCGTCATCGCAGCCGCGATCCGGCAGGCCTTCGACCAGCCCGACCGTGCCCATGCCGGCGAAACCTGGCGCAAGGTGGCCGAGCAGTTGCGCCCGAGATGGCCAAAGCTGGCCGACCTCATGGACGAAAGCGAGCACGATGTGCTGGCCTACATGTCCTTCCCTCGCCAGCACCGCACCAAACTGCACTCGACCAACCCGATCGAGCGTCTGAACAAGGAAGTGAAACGCCGCGCCGACGTCGTCGGGATCTTCCCCAACGAGGCCTCCATCATGCGCCTGATCGGTGCCGTCCTCTTCGAACAAAACGACGAGTGGCAGACTGCAAGCCGCTACATGATGGTCGAGGCCTTCGCCCAGATCGACAAGGAGGAGATCGATCCCATTCTTAGCATCACAACGAAAGCCGCCTAATCATGCCCTCAGGCCATCCGAGAAATTACACCACCTTGACGGACGTGACCTGTTCATGCTCGGGAATGGACATCTTGAGGCACGCTATGGCGGGCACGAAGGGGCACTGGAACCGGTTCTGGTCGGCTGAGGAGAAGCGATCGATCTGCCTGCAAACACGCGCGCCGGGTGTTTCTGTCGCGCAAGTTGCGCGGCGCTATTCGATGAACTCGAACCTGCTCTTCACCTGGCTGAGAGATCCGCGGTTTGCACCGGCTGATGACAAAGCGCCGAGTATTGCCGCCGATGGTGACGTGTTTCTGCCGGTCGAAATCTCCGTATCGCCCGCAGGACCGCATTCGACGGATGACGCTGTCGAGACGCCTCGATCTTCAGAGGGCAGGATCCTTGCTCAACGGGTCGACATCTCGCTGTCCGACGGGCGGCGGATCCTGATTGAGGGTCCGACGAGCCTGCCGGCGGTTCTGGGGCTGGTTCAGGGCCTGTTGCAATAATCCCAGTGCCGAGCAACACTAGGATCTGGCTTGCTGTCGGGGTTACGGAAGCATGAAACGGATCACCTATACATAAAAGACCTGACACTCTCGTCGGTGAAGCTGGCCAACTCCCGCGGCGACAGCTCATGCTCATCCAGGGCCAGCTCGATGATCTGGCCCCGCACCCCATCGGGGATGCGGTTCCAGACCCGGCAAGAAAGGTCAGCCTTGACTGAGGCGATTAGAGAAACAGTTCGGACACTAACTTCATCCGACAGATAGCCGCGAGCTAGCCCACGGTGCTGTAAACTGGTGGCGCCCAATCCGGCGGGTCATACATCTTCGAACGCTTGATCTCTCCAGCAAAGCCCGTCTCCCTTTTGAGACGAGCTTTGTCTTTCGTCCATTCTGCACGGTCCCTGTTCGGATCGGCCATAATTTGCGTGACCATGTTGTGAGGGTCCACATCGTACCGGTACAGCCCTTTGTCGTGATACTCCTCTGCCTTACCGAAAAACAGAAGCCGCACTTCATTCTCATGCTTGAACGCATTGCGCTTCAGCAGCAGAGGGCGTGCAAGATCTTCCGCTGAGATAGACAACTGCCCACCGGCGCAGATAATGCCCTTCAGCTCCTTCTCGGTCTTGTACAGAACTTTGCCTAGGAAGCAGGTATCTTGCGGCATCTCGGGATGCGCGTTGACCAGAGCGGTGAGCAATTTTCGCGGAGTAGATTTGATGCGCAGGAAGCGCTGAGACGCATCATTGGCGTAGATACCCCACATGGCCTCGGACCGGGCGTGCCTGGTCCAGCACTGACCGACGAAATCGTTTTTGAAACCGTAGTTAAAGCGCTCGCCGTCCAGAACGCCGCCTAGGGCCATTTGGAAATTTTCAAACTTGTCCTTCCAGTTATGTATCTGGCTCAAAACATTCCGCCGTTCCGTAAATAACCGGATTACATGCTCCTCCTTCATGATCCGGTAGATGGGCTTGTCGCGTTCAGTTTCGGTAAGATTCAGAAAGTTCAGCGTCAAGAAGATACCCCAAATGTGTGCCGCAAATTCATCCTAGAACAGTCGACAGAAATCAAAAAAGAACCCAACTTTGTGTTGGCGCCGGTCTTGGTACGACACGCTCTGCAAATTGAAACTTCTTGTTTCACCAAACCGTCTACGGACCTCCGCAATACGGCTCGATCTTTAACCTGCTTGGTGACTGCCTTGTCGTATTTGACCCCATAGTGGCGGAGTGGGATCCAATCAGCATGCCAGCAATCGGTAGACCGAAGACCGAGCAACTCCCAACCGCTTGGCGATCTCAGTTGGGCTGAGACCGTCGACCTCCTTCAATTGTTTCACCTGCGCCGGATCGATCGACGCCTTGCGCCCCTTGTAGACGCCCTCGGCCTTCGCCTTGGCAATGCCTTCCATCTGACGTTCACGGCGCAGGTTGGTCTCGAACTCAGCGAAGACCCCCAGCATCTGGAAAAACGCCTTGCCTGCCGCAGTGCTGGTATCCACGGGCTGCTCGGTGGCCTTCAATGCCACGCCCTTGACCTCAAGCTGCCGAGCGATACTCGAGAGGTCATCCATCGACCTGGCCAGTCGATCCAGCCGTGTCACGACCAGCGTGTCCCCTTCCCGCATGAACTGGTGCAGGGTACGCAATTCATCACGCCCCTGCAGCTTCGCGCCGCTGACCTTCTCCTCACGGATGGTGTCGCACCCTGCGGCCTTCAGTGCCTCGCGCTGAATGGTCAGGTCTTGGTCAGCAGTCGACACGCGGGCGTAACCGTAGATCTTCATGGATCTGTCCTTTTAGGATCTAGACCCATCCCTAATGACGTCCGATGAATAAAAATTCAATCCTATTCGGACACAAAAACTGTCCGATCATGGAGCGCTTATAGGGTATACTCATGTAGGACACTCGAACCAGGCAAGGACGCTTTGGAAAACGACAAAAGCCCCGCACTTGTCGGGGCGGGTGTTAGTGGTCAGTGGGAGCGTTGGTTGCGGGGGTTGGATGCCAACGATCATTTTTTTTTCGACACGTGGGCATAAACATAGTCGACCGAACTGAGCGTTCGAATCCCGCATGCTCCGCCATCATCCCTGTTGCGAACACGGACAGGCGCCCATCGCGGCGCTGAAATAGTCGCGTTTTCAAAGGGCTTTGCCTCCCCCATGCGAACCTGTGAGACTGCGCCTCAGGCCCGATCCGGGCTCTGAACGGCCTTTCGTCTCTGTTCGGGCGAACCTCGTTGAATTCGGTTCGGTCGAATTTTTCCACGCATTTCCAATGGCCTGAGTTTCCACCCCGCCAAAACTTCGGTCCTTGTGTTGATCCCCTTCGAGAGGAACAGAGCCGCAACACGCGAGAGGCGCAGCTGCTGGGTGCGCTGGCCGAATGGCGCGTAGCGATGACGGTGATTTGCCGGGGTCAAGCTGGAAAGCCGTGATGACAAAAGGACTTCACGCCCATAGCCTGGCGGAATGTCGAACGGGCCTTGGACGGATGAAGAGAACGACCTGATCGTCGCGGATTACTTCGCGATGCTGGTCGATGATCTCGCGGCGAAACCCCTGAACAAGGCAGCATCATATCGACAGCTTGCAGATCGGATCAATCGCTCCGTGAAGGCAATCGAGTACAAGCACCAGAACATCAGCGCCGTGCTGAAGGCGTTGGGCGAGACGTGGCTGACTGGCCTCGCACCCGCCTTCAACTTCCAGAGCTCGCTTGAGGATGCCGTTCTGCGATGGATGAACTCGCATCCGGAGTGGGTCCTGCGGGTCCCCGGCAACCAACCACCGACCGGCCTTCACGATGCGGCGCAGATCTGGATCGGGCCGCCGCCGACGCTGTCGAACCAGCCGCCACCGCAGGAGTTGGACCTGATGTTGCGGATCGCCAGGAAGTCCGACGTGGCCGGCCGCGACGAGCGTAACCGTGTCCTCGGTCGCGCGGGAGAGGAACGTGTGCTGGCCTACGAGCGGTCGGTGCTATCCGTTCTTTCCGGCGCTGACCGACGTCTGGACGGACGGCGCGAACTGGCGGCTTGGGCATTGGCTGACCGGGCGTCTCGGCGCGGTGTCGCTGGCCGCACTGGTCCGGCACCTCTGCCTGCGCGCCGGGCTGCCCGAGTCCCGGGTCGACGTCTCCGGCCTCTGGGGTGCGGTCGAGGGTTACGCCATCACCGCGCTGGAAAGCCCGCGCGCCTCGATCACCACACTGTCGCGGCATTTCGGCTTCGACGCCATCGAGACCGAAGGGGTGATCCGCTTCGTCATGCGCGGCCGGGCGTCCGTCGCGACCCTCGCGCCCGACGATCTGGTGGCCGCCCGCGAGGGCGACGTGCTGGAGCTGACGCGCGGCCAGGAGACCGAACTGCCGCAGGCGCTGAAATGGCAGGTCGCGCGGGCGGACGAGGATTACGACGCGTCCCTCGTCGAAGCGCGGCGCATCACCGTGGACTCGACGCGCGTCACCTCGGAGTCCTTCCCGATGGCGGTCCCGCCCGAGGAGGCCGAGCGGCGCTGCCGCCGCGCGCTGATGGAGGCATGGGTGGGGCGCGAGACCGCGGCATTCCGTCTGCCGCCCTCGCGGCTGGCGTTGGACCCGGCTGACGCGATCCGGCTCGCCCATGACGGACGGCTCGTCGATCTGCGGCTCGTCTCCATCGCCGATGCCGAGGCGCGCGGCATCGAGGCGGTGCGCTCGGACCGCGCGACCTACGACCTGCCGCCTGGCGATCCCCGCGCAGCCTCACTGACGCGCGCTGTCGTGTTCGGCGCGCCGGACGCGGTGCTGCTGGACCTGCCGCAGCTGACCGAGGACCAGCCCCCGCATCGGCCGCTGGTCGCCGCGCACGCCGTTCCCTGGCCGGGCGAGATGGCGGTGTTCCGCAGCCCCTCGACGGACGGGTTCGAGCTGCTGACCACGTTCGGCAGCCGCGCCCGGATCGGGGCTCTGGTCTCCGACTTCTTCGCGGGCCCCACCTCGCGCTTCGATCTCGGCAATGCGCTGGTGGTCGATCTTCTGACCGGCACGCTGGAAAGCGTCACCGACCTCACGCTGTTCGGCGGCGCCAATGCAGTCGCCATCGAGAGCGCGCCCGGCGTCTGGGAGATCGTCCAGGCGGGCGCGGCGGAGTTGCTGGCGCTTGGCCGGTATCGGCTGACCCGCTTGCTGCGGGGTCAGCGCGGGACCGAGGGTGCCATGCGCAACCCGGCGCCCGCCGGCGCCCGGGTCGTGGTGCTGGACACTGCGCTGGCGTCCCTGCCGATCACCGAGGCCGACCTCGGCATCCCGTGGAACTGGCGCATCGGCCCGGCCAGCCGTCCGGTCAGCGACGAGACCTATGTCGCGCACGCCTTCACGCCCGAGGGTGTTGGGCTGCGGCCCTTCTCGGTCGCGCATGTCGAGCAGCCGTGGCGCAAGCCGCGCACCGCCGGCGATCTCACGATCCGCTGGATACGCCGGTCCCGAGCCCTCGCGGCCGACAGCTGGGGCGGGCTCGAAGTGCCGCTCGGCGACGAAATCGAAGCCTACGAGGTCGAGATCCTCGACGGTGCCGCCGTGAAGCGGGTGCTGAGCACGACCACGTCCAGCGCGGTCTACTCCGCCGCAGGCCAGACCGCCGATTGGGGCGCGCCGCTCGCCCCTGGCGACAACCTCACCGTCCGCATCTTCCAGCTCTCCGCCCTCGTCGGGCGGGGCGCGCCCAAGACCGTCACGCTGATACTCTGAAGGCCATCCCATGTCCGACACCACGACCCATCTCCTGCTGCCCTACATCCTTGCGGCGCAGGCCCAGAAGCATGTCACCCACAACGAGGCGCTGCTGATCCTCGACGGGCTCGTCCAGCTCTCTGTTATCGATCGGGACCTGGCAGCACCCCCTGCGAGCCCCGTCGACGGCGACCGCTACATCGTCGCCTCAGGCGCGAGTGGCGACTGGGCGGGCTGGGACCTGAACGTCGCGCTCTGGACGGACGGCGCGTGGCTGCGCCTGCCGCCGCGCACTGGCTGGCGGGCGTGGGTCGAGGACGAGGGCCTGCTGCTGGTCTACGACGGCGCGGGCTGGGTCGGCACCACGCCCGCGGTGCTGCAGAACATGGCGCTGCTCGGGCTGGGCACCACCGCGGACGCCTCGAACCCGTTCTCGGCCAAGCTGAACGCCGCGCTCTGGACCGCCAGGACCGTGGCCGAGGGCGGCACCGGCGATCTGTTCTACACGATGAACAAGGAGGCGGCGGGCGACGATCTCGGGCTGACGCTGCAGACCAACTTTGTCACCAAGGCGCTGGTCGGCCTCTTCGGCTCCGACCGCTTCCGGCTGGCGGTCTCGGCCGATGGCAGCACCTTCTTCGACGGGCTCAGCGTCGACAACGCAACCGGCATTGTCGACCAGCCCCGGCTTCCGCGCTTCAAGGCCTACACGAACTACGACAATTACGTCGGCATCGGGACCTGGACGAAGATCGGCCTCAACAACACCGACTACAACGACCAGGGCGGCTTCGACGCCGCGAATAACCGCTTCGTGGCGCCGGTGGACGGCACCTACCTCTTCGGCGCGACGCTGCTCTACAAGGTGAACGCGAGCACGTCGGCGCGGATGAGCGGTCGGCTCGCGCTGAACGGCACGACCGAGATCCGCGGCTCGTTCGGCGAGATCAGCGGGGCGCATGTCTCCGAGGCCACGGCGCTCTGGCTGCAGACGATGGTGCCGCTGACTGCGGGCGATACTGTCGAGCTGCAAGGCAACTTCCGCGCCGCGGACGGCTATTTCGCTGCCGACCAAACGTCCTTCTGGGGCGCGAAGATCGGATGAGGGAGCATCACCGTGTCACCCAACGGTCCGTGGAACCTGCGAGCGCGGAAACGCTGAGCGCCCAAGCGATGACGCGGGATCGGGCGCGCGCATGTTGGGGCGGAGCTTTCGTAATGAGCTTGGCTAGGGGGGATCGGTCAAGTTGCTAGTCCGACAACTTGATTGCCCGCGCTGTCGACCAGCATTTCGAGGGAGCGACAATTGGACAAGAGATACGAACTCGAGCCTGTGAGCGAGAATGGGTAGATGATGGGGTTGGAGCCAATGCCGGCCACCAAAAGGGAGCGGCCCGCATATCGCACACACGCCTCTGCCAGCCATGCTGCGGCGGGAGATGCGTCCAGTTCGATTGCAGGAGCCCGGACAATGCGCTTGCCCTTGTCGAGCCTCTCGATGCCCCCCCAACTCGCTTGGGACTGCAACACCATGTTGGTCATCCGGCGAGTGCCTTCGCGCTCACCGAATATCTCAGCCATTCGCCGATGGACCTCCGCAGAAGTGCAGTCACCTTGTAACGAGGTGAGACGTCCGACAATTTCAGCCACCTTGCCGAAGAACGGGTAGGTTGCCAGGGCCATCCCCCATGTTAGCGCTGAAATTGGCGTGTCCGGTGCTTCGCGATATATTTCCACCCCGCGCTCGGCGAAATCTGCCAGATCGGCACGTGGCGCCAACCAGAGGCGGTTCAGAACCGTTCGGGTCTTTTTCTTGGCTGCAGGCCCTGAGTGTGTTGCGTCGATGAGTTCTGTCAGCTCATCGAGATTGGACACACCCGCTCTCACGCGTAGCGCAGCTGCAGCCCAGTCCAACTGTATAAAGCGGTCAAATCCGATTTGCGGTTTTATGGAATTCATTGTTTTTCATTCTCAACCGAAACTTTGACAAAGGGAACAATCAGCTCTTCGACGGATATCCCGCCGTGAGCGACGACTTGGTCTCCCTGCGATACGAATGCCCCTCGAGTTCCGGCGTATAGCGGCAAGAAGTCGGGCGGTAGTCCAGCGAGATCGAGGCGGAAGGCGTCGATGTCGTCCGGGATCGACGCGGCAAGGGCGGCGCTGCGGTAGGCACGAACTCGTTCGCCCCGCAGCCCAGGAATAACTCCTTGGTTAAGGCGGCCAATACCACTCGCTTCGACATTCCCATGATCTGCGGTGACATAAACACTGTATCCATGTTCGGCGAGAAGGAAGAACAGCCGCTCGAGGAAGCCTGTGGCGCACCACTCGGCGATCTGACTACTAATCCCGCGTTTGCCCAGCCTTGCCCCATGTACGATCTCATCAATCATGTCCACGACGATGCCAGCGACCTTGATGGACGGTTGCGAGAGCGCATCCGCCAGATCATCCAGCTGCCCAGATCGCTTGAGGCTCTTCCGATAGAAGATTTCCGGCTTGCGTAAACCGTTTTCCTGCCAGAACCGTGTCCACAGAGACGGCTCCTTGCTGGTTGTTTCGATAGAATCGGAGAACTCACGTGGCTTGAGTCCGGAGAACAGAGCCTGGCGTGAAACCGAGGTGAGAGTGGGGAGCCACGCGAAGCACGCATTTTCATCCACAATCAGATTCGGAGCACGCGCCGCAAGGTGCTCGCGGATCTGAAACCATTGATCCATCGCGAGGCCGTCGAACACGAGCAGAGCGATGCGTTCCTCGCCTGCACTGCGGCGCATCGCTAAGTATCGCGGCACGTGGTGGACCATGACCGGCCCCTTCGCCGCCGGCAGCGACGGTAGATCGGCAAAGTGCTTTGAAGCCCAATCCGTCAGGCGAGCATCCGCATCACGCTGGAGGGCGTGGACTTTCTCGTGGACGTCGTGCGCTTGCTGTGCGCTCAGGCTATGAAAACGAAAAATGATCTCGCCCAGACGACGGGCAAAATCACTCCAATCCCGGTGTGACGAGTCCGGCCCGGGCAGCTCTTGGCCGACCCTTATTACCCCCTGGGCGACCAGATCTCTCAGAGAATTCGCATCGCTTTTCAGCCCAACTTTCGCCCACTCGGGAAGGTTCGACGGGTCCCCCTCGATGTCGACCGGCTGCAGCGTGCCCTCAAAGAACATGTTGTCGACAACGACCCGAACCTCTGGATGATCGAACGGGATGGAAAACGCGCGGGCATCGTCTCGATCGTTGTCGGTAGACCGCTGGCTGCGGACGCCGTTCTGGGCCAGAAACTGATCCCAGGAATCCTGCAGCACCCGCACAGTAAGGCTCCTCGACGAGAGCAAATCGGCGACCGGCAGGTCTTTGAGATCCGGGAATTCAGCCAAAATACTGTTGACATGATCGGCGAGCAACGGAGGCAAGCTTGTTCCACGGTAATGCAGGCGCAGAAGCTCGCGCCAGAATTCCTCCGCCCGGCTGATCAAGTGTGGGCTGATCCGGAAGATGTGTGTGAGGATGAACTCCTTTGTCGCCCCTTCACCCAATAGCTGCGTCGCATGTCTGTTGTGCGCCTCGAAAAGAGCCTCGTGATGTTCCGAGGCGATGTGCCGGATAACACCGTAGCTCAGCTTGGGGAAAAGGTCCGCCAGGCTCAGGCTGACCTTTCGGCCCTCGCGGACATAGTCCCACGGGATCGCGTTCATGTCAGTTCCGCGCAACTGTAAGACCAGTGCTTTCGCGGATCCATCCTCGCCTCGGTCCCAAGCCGTGCGGTAGCGTTCTTCGTATTCCGTTCGGAACGCGATGGAATCTTCGAATGGCAACACTTCGAAGCCGCGTTCCCGAAGGCTGTGAAGGATGCGCTCGTCCAATAGGAGATTGTCTGGATCGCAGGCAATCCAGAAGCGGGCCAGGTCGGCGGGAAACTCCCGCAGGATGCGGTCGACCCAAGCGCTCATGACGCGTCTGCCTTCTCTTCGCCGACGCGCAGCATCAGGATCGCATTGAGATCGGGAGCATAGGCCCCGGCCGCGTCGAGTTGGGCCATGCGGGTTTCATGGTCCGCTTTCAGGCGCTTGCGGCGATAGTCCCGCACATTCTGCAGGCCGATGCGGCCAATGGCCTTGTGTCGGGCGTCGTAGGCGTATTGGGCGCGCTCGCGCTCCTCCTGAATGCGGGTTCTATGTTCGCCCACCAGCTCGGCGAAAGCACCCTCACCCTGAGCCAGAGCGGCGGTCTTGGACCGATCGAACCAGCCATCGGCATTTTCCATGACCGACGTCCCGGTCAGTTCGATTTGCTCCGTGAGAAGGAGGTCCCAGATCCGCTTTGCCGTAGGCAGGAAGGTGCGCCCTGCCTCGTTTATGAACACGGTCAGGAAACGACGCCGGCTGTAGTCGTCGGCCGACAGGCTGATTTCCCACAGCGACCAAACCCCGCTAACGGTGTCCGGCAGTCCGGAGATCCGCACGATAGGAACCGGCAACTCGGGTACGCAACGCGGCAGCTCGCCGATCACGGCCCGGGCTCGAGGATCCTCCAAGGTTACCCATTCGACATCCGGGTGTTCCTCGGCAGTGCGGGCATCGAAGCAAACCTTGGCAGACTCGCTGCCATCCGCCCAGCGCACGCGCCATGCCTCTCCGTCTTTGCTTGCTTCGCCTCCCCGCGCGGGTAGCCCGGTCGTGATCGCCCGCTCCAACCAGAACTGCGCTGGGTGATCGCGCCATTTGCGCGCTTCATCGGCATCAAGCTCATGAGCAGCGGGAAGGAGCTCCTCGCTCTTGCGGCTCTCCGTGATGATTGAGCGAAGCTCCGATACGACGGCGTCGCACTCGGTTTCGATGGCGTCAGGGTTCTGCAGGCTCTGGACGAAAAGTTCATCGAACAGCGGTTCGGCTTCGACCGAGTCCATGATGTCGGCGGCCTTGTCGACGCCGAACTCCTCCGCGATGACCGCGAGCTTGGTCACGAGAACCTCGCGGACACGGTGCTCGACCGTATCCTCCAGAACGAAGTTGATCGCGCGAACCACATGTGGCTGGCCAATACGGTCGACGCGGCCGATGCGTTGCTCGACCCGCATCGGATTCCACGGCATGTCGAAATTGATGACGACATGACAAAATTGCAGGTTAAGGCCTTCGCCGCCAGCATCGGTGGAGACAAGAACGCGCACATCGCGCGAGAACGCCTGCTGGGCCCGGGTGCGCGCATCGAGATCCATGCTGCCGTTGAGCGTGGCGACCGAGAAGCCGCGACTTTCAAGGAAATCCGCGAGCATTGTCTGCGTCGGCACGAATTCAGTGAAGATCAGCACCTTCAGCTCCGGATCGTTCTCCTCCTGCTGAAGCTTGTAGATCAGCTCCAACATCGCTTCGGCCTTGGCATCCGTGCCCTGCGCCTCGGTGGAGCGGGCGAGTTCAAGCAGGGTGCCGACCTCCGCCTTCTCCATCTCCCAGCCGCGAGTCTGGACGGCCAGGTCCACCTGTGTCTGGCCGTCGAGCTCGGCCCATTCGTCGACGTCGGCTGTCTCGAAAAGGGATGGTTGGAGCTGCGGCTGATCGAGCAGCGCCTGGCGCTTTTCGAGCGTCGTGCGAATGGCCGCCGTGCTGGAGGTCACCAGCCGCTGCATCAGGATCATCAGAAAGCCGATGTGTCGCTGCTTCGCCGCCATGGCCTGGTTGTAGCCGTGGCGCACATAGTCAGTGACTGCCTCGTAGAGCTTCTGCTGCGCCGCGTGCCGGTCCTGCCAGGCGACGGGCTGAAGCCGGGTGATGCGCGGCTTGAAAAGGGGATTGCCCTCCGCATCGATCGCAACGCGCTTTTCCGTGCGTACCACGAACGGAGCCACACGCTCGCTCGTTATGCTGCTCTCATCCGGAAAGGATTCTCGGTCGATCAGCTGCATCAGCCTATGGAACTGGTCGGTCTTGCCCTGATGCGGGGTCGCCGACAGGAGAAGGATGTAGGGAGCGGCTTCCGCCAGCGCCGCGCCCAGCTTGTAGCGTGCGACCTGGTCTGTGCTCCCACCCATGCGGTGGGCCTCGTCGATTATCACCAGATCCCAAGATGCCGAAATCAGATCCTCGAAGCGCTCGCGGTTGTAGGTGCTGAGCTGTTCGAGGCTCCAGCCGCGCCGGCCTTCGAGCGGCTTCACGGAATCGAGCGAGCAGATCACCTGATCATGCAGACGCCACAGGTTCTCTTCGTCGTTGCGCCATTGCCGGAAGGCGGAAAGCTCGGCCGGTTCGATGAACTGCAAGTGTTCCCCGAAATGCAGCCGCATCTCGGCTTGCCACTGCCGGACCAGCCCCTTCGGCGCCACCACAAGGATCCGCTTCGCCATACCGCGCAACTTGAGCTCGCGCAGTATTAGACCGGCTTCGATCGTCTTGCCGAGCCCCACCTCGTCGGCCAGCAGGTATCGGATCCGGTCGCGGCTCATGGCTCGGTTGAGCGCATAGAGCTGGTGGGGCAGCGGCACGACGCTCGACTGGATAGGCGCGAGGAGAAGGTTTTCCTCCAGCGCGTCGAGCAGCTTCGCCGCCGCGGCGGTGTGCAGGATATGCTCGACCGTAGGCTGGACGGTATCAAGAGAGGCTAGGTCGGCGGTACGGGCGCGAACGACGGCGTCCTTGTCCGGCAGCCAGACGCGATAGGTCGTCTCGCCCCAGATCTCCTCGCAGTCGACTACACGGCAGGGTGCGGCATGTCTCTCATGCCAGCACCACGCGCCGATGCCAGGTCCGCCGTCCGCATGCGTCACGCATTGGCCTCCATGCGCGTGAGCGCCTGGTCGTACCAGAGCAGCAGCTTCTCATCCTCCTGCAACGCCTCTTCCGGGATCTTCTGGGCAATGCCTATGATCGTCTTGTAGTCCCTCGCTGCCCAGGCGGTCTTGAAGCCGGCGCGCAGCACCTCGAGCCTGAACTCCTTGAGCCGGCGGCCGGGGGCGGACTTGTAGCTCTCGAACTCCTTCAGCAGCGACCGTTCGCGCTTCTGCTCCAGGTCCTTCGCCTTGCTCGGGTCGGGGACGTACCAGCGGTCCTTGCCCTTCGCCTTCAGACGTGGATCGTCTTTCTCCAGCCCGCGAAAATCCTTGAAGTTCGTCGAAAGGTAGCTGTGGATCTGGTTCGGGACTTCGCCTTTGCCGTCATACTGCAGGAAGTTGTCTTCGAGCAGTGTGGCAAGCTCGGGCTTTTCTTCATGCTTGCGCCACCCGGCGCCCATCTGGACCGTGAACTCGGGATGCACGTCCTGATAGGTGGACGGGCGCTTGCGCAGGAAGTCCGTCAGCCAGTCGATGGCCGAACGCTCGTCCGAGACGAAGAGTTCGATCTGAGGAGCTTGGGCCGCTTGCGCGCGCTTTCGGTCATAGTCGGCAACCTGCTCGGGTAGGAACACCATCCCGTCGCGCTCGGGGTAGCGGTTGCGTAGCCCGTCGAGGAATTCCTCTGTCGAGAGCGGAACAGGGAAGTCGTGGCGAACGAACCACGCCACCATCCGGTCGTAGATGCGCCGCGGATCGCGCTCGACGACGATCTCGAGGATCCCGCTGTTCACCTTCGAAACAGGTAGTTGCCTGAGATGTGTCTCAACAAAGTCCCAGGCAGACTCGGGCGCAGCTCCACGTTCTTCCAGGCGTGTCTCGAGACCTCCATTCGGCTTATAGACCGAGATGACGAGATCCTGTTTCACAGCGGTAGTGGACGTAACTTGGCGATAGCTTCCGAGTACTTTATCGAGTGCCGTCACTTCCGCTACAACGAAGCCTGCCTGCTGCAGCGCAACCTGGATTGCATTCCACACTGCAGCCTTGCTGTTTGAAAATACAACCGTCATCCAGCGACCCGGCTTCAACACACGATGGTACTCTGCGAAGCACCTCTGCATAAGGTGCTGATAGTCCGGCAGAGCTTTTTTCTTGAATCGATCAATGATCGCCTCGGGAGTCGCATCTGTGGTTACACCGTGCCAAACCTCGATCAAGTAGTTGAGGTCGGCATAATAAATGTTCTCGCCAAAGGGAGGGTCAGTGAATATGTAGTCGACGGAATCATCAGGAATATCGATTTGCGTGGCGCTGCCTGTGGATATAATCGAAGTACCGGGAACTGGCTCAAACTTTGAAAACGTGCGCGCAAGACGTTTTCCACGTGCTCCAATAGCATACCAGGGTGAAACCTCACAGGTATGCGACGGTACATAGTATACACCAGGCAAGTACTTGTTGACTTGCTTGAAGCCTTGGGGCTGGAACCGGTTTAGCACGGACATGGTCCAAATTGCTTGCTCAACGACATAGAGCAGCACCCGTTTCATTCGTTCGTCGACGTTGGAATCTGCCAAATCCCACATCGTACCTAGTGCGTGTGCCGCTCTGGGTAGGAAGAAATGATGAATATGAGTGATGCCTGAATAGTCCATCCTTGCTCGCTCATGCGTCATATGCATTGGCGGTATCAAAGATTTTGGCACCGAGCTTGGGATATCAATCTCAGCAATTCTCTGAATAATCTTCAGATCAGAATTATCCGGCTTCTTTTCGTACTTTTCGCCCCCTACGGTATACCTAATCAGGGCCGGCTCCCGTTTCGGAGTCTTTACGTTTTCGCCAATGGCAGCGTCAAACTGATTGGTGTAGAGCCTGTCGAGCCTCTTCTTCGTGAGTTCAGCATTGCAAGACGGACAGGAGAAACTATCTCTAACCTTCTTCGTTTCCTGATCCATCGCCTCAGCTACAAAGTTTATCTCTGCGCTGCATTCTGGACAGGTAAATACTTCACTCCAAATAGTGTACTCAATTCTGCCTTTAGTCTTTCCATCTGAGTGAAGCGTCTCGTACATCCAGCCAATTTTTTGGCTAGTTGCTTCAAGAAGTTTCTCAAACTCCACCTCAAAGCCAGGCACATCAAAAGGAATCGTCTGATTAGCGGAGATAAATGTAGCAACAGGGGCTAGGTCGCCTACTATTGCTCGCCTGGCGCCCCATCTTGGTGCGGGAAGACCTGCCTTGTGTCGCTCAAGTTCGATTTGATGGCGATATGCCAGAGGTGCGGCGTCGCACCACTGTGCAGCTATGGCTGTCATTCCGGAGCCGGAAAACCCATCAAGTACCGTGTCTCCCGGGTCAGTGAAGTGAAGAATGGACGGCACAATGGCAAGATGAGGAACCTTCGTATGATAGGCATGTGCCTGGTAGACTTGGTCCGATTTTCCCACTGACACATCAATCGCCAACGGCTCGCGGGAATACTCATGGCCCGGATCGTAGGGCTTCCCATAATGCTCGACGAAATCCGCCAGCCATGGGTTTGGACACGCCGTGTAGTAGGGCGGATCCGACATCGCGAGGATCGCCTCATCCGATCCCTGCGGAAATCCCTCTTGGTTCCGGAACGCCGGATCCTTCAGCTTCTCGGCCAGCAACCCGAGGAAATGCTCCCGCCGCGCGTCCTCGCTCGGGAATGTCACGCCAAGGCATTCAACCGAACCGGCGGCGTTCTTCGTGTGAAGTAAGTCGTTCATGATGTCATCGCCTTAAGGGTTCTCGGCCAGTTTTTGTTGAAGGCCAGGATACGCATAGTATTCGGAAGCGTCGCCTTCCATTCGTGCAATCTGTCCATCTACGAATGCTTGCCAGTATTCGCGCGTTAGCCCGAGTATTGTTTTTGTCAGGTCGAACACTTGCTCGAGAACGTCAGGAGTTCCGCCGGCATACCAAATCTGATCGTTTTCCCTGACCGCACCTAAGAGCGCCTCAACATCGGCCTGCTCAAAGAAGGGTGCAGTTGGCAAAATCACGGACTGCCCAAGCATTTCTGCACCGCGAAAGCTTCCTGCGCCGGAGTAGAGATCAATAGCAGGCTGCACGAGTTCACGCCGCGGATGCTCGGAAACGACACTTATCTGCGTTGTCAGATCGAAACCGTTGAACCGCTCAAGTAGAACCGCCGACAGTGGGGGAATGGCGAACGCGTCGAATGCCGCATGCGCCTTCAGGGATTCCACGTCGGCGGTTTCCAGAAGTCGCCGGATCCGCATCCGGTCCGGCTCCAACATCCAGTCCCAAAGCCGAGCATCGCTTTCGAGAAACGGACAAATGCTAAGCAATACATCGTCTTGTATCTGCCCAACTTTCGCGGCGACAAAGGCCGGCATAATGCCGTCGTAGATTGCTGTTTTCGATTTGGCGATTTCCCGAAGGACGACGGCAAGCGTTCTAACTTTTGAAGCATACTTCGGCCGTTCCGCGCCGAAAGGCGCCGCGATGATCGCTTTAATGAGATTGACGACCAGCACGTCTTTCGCTCGGTCGAGATAACGGGCACGGAGGAACGTACCGATGTCTTCGGCAGTCGCAGGGAACGCAGGGCCGAGAAGATCTGCGTCGAACCGAGCTATGGCACTCTTACCCTGCAGTGGGGCGTGAATAAGAAGGTGCTGTAGGGCATGAACGATATGCGCCCGAACGAGTTCAGGTGATGGTTGAAACAACTCGTCTTCAACGACAAAAGCAGGATGCGCGCAGAGGTGCCGGTCCTCCTGTAGCCGTGCGAGCGCCGAATACTCATGTGGCGCCAGAAGCTCCAGATCGCTGTTGGCCTTATCGAGCAGCTCGCTTTCGATTGACTGAAGCTTCCGCTTATCCTTCGCCGCGATGGCGGCATCGAGGTCCGTTACCAAGGCTCGAGGCGCGGCTTCACCTTGGCCGGCCAGTTCGCGCGCCTTTGCAATAATGTCGTAGGCGACCGCAATCCAGGTCGACATGATGGCCGAGCGCAGCGCTCCGCCGCGATAGGCCGTGATGGCTTCACCAATGAGGCGACGCGCCTCTCGGTCTCTGACTGCCAGCACAAGGCTATCGATGTCGGAATGGCCAACGCTGACGCTCATGATCATTCCACCACGAAGCGCAACTTGGTGGTGTCCTTGCCCTTGCAGCGGTCGTTCAGGAATCCCTCGAAGCGCTTGCGCAGATCTTCGGGTGTGGCTGGGGACCCGCCTTGGAGCAGCGCCTGCTTGATCTCCTCGTCGGTCACGGTGATCCTCTCCAGTCCCGAGAGCGCCTCCTGAACGGCTGCGATGAACTCGGGCGTGACCATGTCGGGCAGCGCTCCGGTTTCAGCAAAGCCGCTCACGATTTTGCGGGACGAGGGCTTCAGCAGCTCGAAATTTGATTGAATGATCGGGTCCTCGAGGTTGTCGACCAGCGTCTGGACCCAGCTCTCGAGTAGTCGGTCGAGCTCGTCGTCGAGCTGCTTCAGCACGTTTCCAGCGGGCAGCAAATCGCCCTGTTCATTGGCGGGCCGGAAGTTGCAATGCGGGCAGACCGGGCTGGCCGCGAGCTCGGAGTCGACGAGGGCCGCGCAGCTTTTCAGCTTGTTCAGCTTCTCCTCGAAGCTCGTGAGCTGGCTGGTCGGCAATAGGGAGATGCCCGCCAAAGCACGCATCGAGACGAGCCGCGGATCCTTCTGCAGCGAAGCCTTCGTCTTGTCTTCTGCCACGCCCAGCCGGGCCTTGCTGTGCTGCGCCGTGTAGGCGGAGATGTAGTCCTTCTTGAGCTGGCCGAGCGTCTGCCTGTAATCGGATGCGTGCTGCGCGGTCCGGTCCGCAGTCAGCTTTTCGAGGACCTGCTTTCGCGTGTCTTGAGCCTTCTTCACCCAGTCGTGGTCGGGCGAAAGCACCGTTTCGGCCAGGGAGAGATAGCTCGCCGTGCTTCCAAGCTCACCGACCAACTCCAGCATCCGCTCGACCGCGCCCAAGACCTCGAGGTTCTTCTTCTGGGCCGCGATGTCGTCGGATCCGATACGCAGATTCTTCAACTTGCCGACGGTGTTGTAGGGCGCAAGGCTCTCAGAGAAGCTCTTCAGCGCTTCGAGCTTGGTGCGCCAGTCGGCGATCTCCTCCTCGCGCAGAAGCGGCTGTCCCCAGAAGCTAAGCCGGCCCTGCATGTCGGTCGTGGCGCTGAGCACCCGACGCGTGAGCTTGCTGACTTCCTCCTGGAGCCGCTTGACCGGCTCATCCGAGCCTTGCGTCGCCTGCTGGGCGAGGCCGGGCGGCAGATCGAGCATCTCGAACAGCGAGCGAAGGACTGCGACGTTGATTTCTTTCGGTGCTTCGATGTGCTTGAACTGCCTCAGGTCGTCCAGAGACCGTTCAGCCAGCAGCGTGAGCTTGCCGGAGTCGATCTTGTCGCCGGTGATGGCGAGGACGATGTCACCCGCATAGACCAGCCCACCGAGCACTGTGACGAGCAGGTCCGGCTCGAGGCGGAATTTAAGCGGGGCGAAGTGCTCGACGTCACTATCTCCGCTGAGCAGCTCCGCGCGGTTCAGCACCTGGCCGTGCCCCTTGCCCTTCAAACGCGACAGCACCTCCTGGGCATAACGCGAGCGTGCCGGCTCGATGCGATCGCCGTCCAGCATCTCCAGACCGTCGAGGATGACTATGGCATCCTTGGTGCGGTTCCCGCCGGCGAGCGCGCGCAGCGCGTTCCCGACAAGCTGCTTCCGGTTGGATTCCGTTACCAGCGCCGAGAACGTCGGATAATCGGGCGCCACGTCGGCGAACTGGTGCTTGAGCGCCAAGCCAGAGATGATGTTTACCACATCCCTGAAGTTGATGCGCTCCTGGGGGCCTAGACGTGCTTTGTCGCGAAGCGAGACGCCCTTGGTCCACTCCTGCAGAGTTTTGGCCTTGCCCTGATAGGTGACCTCGTAGGCTGTCATCTGCTTTTCCTGCAGCCACTTGCTCATGTCGCGCAGAGCGTCATTGGCCTTGTCGAGGTAGATTGACTTCGCGCCACCACTGGCTGTCGACGCAAGGTCCTGCGCTGCGGCATAGAAGGAAAGGTAGCGACGGATCGCATCGTCGAGGCCCTTCAGGCGGAAGAATACCTCGTCAGGCTTTTGGTCGTCGCGGAAGCGCGGCGGCTCGAACGGCTGGATGAAGTAAATGTAGAAGTCCCGCTCGGGCTGGGCGGTCGGCCGGTCGTTCGGAGCGCCGAAGAACAGGTAGCCGTCTCGCTCGACCCTGCGTTCTTGCCACTCGACCTGATACTGCCAGATCTGGTGACCTGTGACATAGCTGGCTTCGTCGGTGCGTTCCATGAGTCGGCGGATCGCGCTGTAGTAGGCGCGATCAAGCGCATCGTCGGAAAGGGTTTCAGCGCGCTTTTCGATCTGGGCGTCGTAGTCGACGTCCTTTTTGAGGTCGAGATAGTACTGCTCGGTGTCGGGCGCCTTGGAGATGAACTGGCCGTTGACAGTCTTAAGCGTCTCTCGAAGCACGGTCTGGACCTGAGAGAGAAGGTCAGCCTCAGGATCGCCGCCCATGTCCTCGATGCCTGGCTGATACAGGCAAAGCGCGTCGCGGAGCTCCTCCGCGGTCGGGCCGACAGGCACATAGATGTCACCGCCGGTCGTCAGGCGGTGAACCGAAAGCCCGTTGATGATCCGCAGCGCCATGGGCCTGTAGGCCGGGCGGGTGAACGCCTTGGTTACGCGCTCCGTCAGCACCTCCGAAACCTTGAGCACCGGGCCGATGTTCGGGTCCGCTCGCAGGACTTGGTTCAACTTCACCGTATCCCAGAACTTGTCGTAGCCGATGAGGCCCGGCCGATCTTCCGGCACCTCGTCGTCCAGGATCGCTTGGATCTGGTCGCGGAGCGTTACAAGAGCGCCGCGTTTCTCTGTGAACACCAGCCGTTCGAAGGTGCCGATGTAATCGGGATGGACGGGGAACAGCCGGACATACTCGTCCATGCGCTCGTTCATGGAGCCGTAAAACTTGGCGAAGGGGGTGAGATATCCTCGGATCTTGTCTTGCTGGTCGGATGTTTTTTTCAGCAAGCGTTCCGCCACCACGAAGCTCACGTCTTGACGCGCCAGTAGGACCTGAGTGAAGCGGTCCTTCACGCGACGCAGACTGTCGGCGACATGCTGAAAGCGGCTGCTGTCGAAAATCGCTTCCTGCACGCCGGCCACAAACCGGAAGCGCAGGTGTTTGGTTACTTCGCCGATCTCGCGCAGGAAGGACAGATCGAGCACCAGATCGTGATCACGGCGGGAGCGAAGGTAGTCGAGGAACTCGTCCACAACGAGAAGAATGCCTTGGTTCGGATGAACCTCGGCAAACGCCGCCATCATCTCCTCAAAAGCCGCCTTGTTGTTCGTGACCCTGTCGGCGGGCGGGAATGCGTAGCTGACGCCGTTTTTTTCGAGGAACAGCTCGAGCTGCTGAGTGATGATATCCCGGAGAGACATCTGGCTCGAAATCTCGATCCGATGGACCTTGAATTTGCCGGCAATGGCTTCTGCTGCCTCAGCGACTTTGGCGTGCTGAATCAGCTGAGCATAAGCGGCGTCCTCGGCGACCAACGACAGCACCGACATCAAGTGCGATTTACCGGTCCCGTAGTTGCCAACGACGAGAACACCGGTATGGTCGACCGCCTCGTCAAATGACAGCTGAGGGATCATGAGCTTCGCGATACGCTCGGCCATGTCATCGGACATGACGTAGGTCGAAACCAGTTTCTTCCCTTCATCTGGACGATTGGCGTCCAACAGCTGGATGACTGACTCGATCGGCTCGAACTGAATAAGATCACTATAGCGCATCGACATCGCGCCTTCCCCCGTCACTTAATTTCGAATGGGACCAGGCCATTGATGCCGTAGTCCTGATACTCTGGATGGCCCGCCCTGCCATAGGAAAGTCGACCGTCTCGAACCTCCCCCGGCCACGCGCAAATGACGCGCCGCGCGTGGGCGTGTCGCTTCAGAAAGTCGAGCGGATTGAGCAGCAGCGTGCGGTCGAAAAGCAGCTCAATGTTGTCTAGCAGCAGCAGTCCTTGGCGCGCTGTCTCGTCGGTTAGATCCTTCATCAGGTCTGCTGCCTGAAGGTGACGACGCGTGCTGGGTACTGTGAGAAGCTGTCGCCCGAGCGCTGCCCCTACATTCAAGACAGGGACGTTCCTGCGCTGAGACAGCTGCGCAAGCAGAGCGGTCTTGCCGGACCGAGGCGGACCGATCAGAAGCACCAGCTTGCTGTTCAGGCTGGTGATGTCGTCGACAAGCTTCTCAAGTCTCTCAATCATCTGCCAGCCCCACTCCCTGAAGCGCCGATAAGAGACGACGCTCGTGCATTGAGCTCTGCGGCGTTCAGCAGCACGATTTGTTGGTCTTGCGGCTTCCTAGCGCCGGGATCAGTATCAAGCCCGAGACGCCTGAGCGCGTAGTACAGCAATGCCCGCCGGACTATGATCTTCGCCTTGCCGGCCCGCATGCCGTAGTCGAGCGCGATGACCTTCGCCTGCGTCTCCGATAGGTCTGGGTGGGGGGCGACTTCTAGGGTGACCTCTGAGTGCCAGTCGCGGTCATTCTCGGCCGAGGTGTCGCTCTCCCGCGATCCGCGGATGTCGAGGATCCGTGAGAGCAGGAAGTCCTTGAAGCTTTCGTCGTTAAGGCAGAACGCCCGCGCGTGCCAGCGGAAGCCGTCGAAGGCGATGGCGTGAGGTGCAATCCAGCGCCATTGCGGCTCGGGGCTGGACAGGGATTGATATTTGACCTCGATCGCCTCGGAGCGACGGATGGCGCCGACCACGGAGCGGAGCGTCACCGGATTGACCCCGCGCACCGGCGTCGGCGCGGCCGCATAGGGCGGGAGACCCGCGATCCAGGAATCCTCGCGGTCGAGGATCCCGTCCGCCACCGATCGCAGCTGCGCGAGGTAGCGGCTGGCGTCAGGTTCGAGGAACTGGGGCTTGAAGCCTGAGCCACGGACATAGGTCCGAGCGCTCTTGTCATAGACCATGTTCTCCGGCGCGAAGCCGATGTAACGGTTCAGGTCGGTGGACGCCTGGTTCACCGAGACCCCGAACTGGTCCATCAGATCGCTTCGGTTCACATGCCCCTCCCAGAACAGGCGGAACTCAATGAACTCGAGGCGCTGCTCGACGCCCCAGCGAAGTTCCGACCTGTCGCTCTCCATCACGCTCTCCCGGCTCGGGCGATGCGCACGATAACTATGCGCGCCCATTTACTGGGCCTAAGCCGAGGCTAGCCGAGCCGGGAAGGTGGCGCAATCGAAATGCGCCGCAAATCAGAGCTTTGGAGCGTGACTTGCGGCCGGGAAGTTGCCAATGGCGTCAGAACGCGGCGATCCGCTGGTCAGCTGTGGATTGAATGACCTCTTGCTCGAACGCCTCGATGTCGCTGACGCGGTACACGACGCGTCCGCCGAGCTTCATGTATGCCGGGCCTTCGCCAGCCCACCGCCACCGCTCTAGGGTGCGGTGCGAGATGGTCCAGCGGTCGGCGAGTTCTTTCTGGGTCATGCAGTTCCGTTTCATGTCTTCCTCCATTCGAGCAACTCGGTGTGGTTGCGTCCAAACGAAGGCGTGAAAGAAAATGCGAGGCAAGTCAGTTGGTTGCGCAATTCCGCGCATTGCGTCTGGTTTGGCGACGGCGGGGCCTCCAAGCGGCGATCAGCGCCCAGGTCTTGGGAAGTTCCGAACGGACGTAACCCAGAGAAAGCGATCAATAATCGCTCGGAGACGAGCGCTCTCGTGCAGTTCTGCCAGCGCGTGACTGCGGGACTCTGAGTCGAGATTTTCGATGACTCATTCCCTCCGCCATCATCCCTGTTGCGAACACGGACATGCGCCCATCGCGGCGCTGAAATAGTCGTGTTTACAAAGGGCTTTGCCTCCCCCATGCGAACCTCCGAGACCGCGCGCCAGGCCCGTTCCGGGCTCTGATCGACGCTCCGTCTCTGTTCGGGCGAACCTCGCCGAATTCGGTTCGGTCGGATTTTTCGGCGTCTTTCCAATGGCCTGACTTTCAACACCGCCAAAACTTTGCCCATCGTGTCAATCGTCTCCGAGGGGAACAGAGCCGCAACACGCAAGAGGCGCAGCCGGTGGGTGCGCTGGCCGAGTGGCGCGTAGCGGTGGCGGTGTCCGCCCGTGACGATAGCCGGAAAACCCCGACGACAAAAGGACTTGAATTCTTTAGCGTTACAGGGTGCGGGGCGGTGACCGACGGCACTTGCAAACCAGCCATCAGCATAGGGAACGATTTTCAGGAGAGTGCATGGGAACAGTCGATATCATCCCCGACATCCACGGGCAGATCGCCAAACTACGGGGAGCGCTCGATGCCCTCGGATGGCGGCGGAGTCCGGCGGGCTGGAGCCATCCCGACCCCGAGCGGACCATCGTCTTTCTGGGCGACTTCATCGACCGCGGACCGGAAAACCGGGCCGTCATTCACCTGGTGCGCGACCTGATCGACAGCGGCAAGGCCCGCGCGATCATGGGCAACCACGAGCTTAATGCGCTTCACTTCCACACGGCCCACTCCGAGACCGGCCAGCCCCTCCGCGCTCATTCGGAAAAGAACCTCCGCCAGCACGCAAGCTTCCTGGCGGAGTTCCCCGTCGGTGCCGGCGAGACCCACGAGGCGCTGGCGTGGATGCGCAGCCTCCCGCTGTTTCTGGAAGCTGAGGGATTCCGCGCCGTGCATGCCTGCTGGGTCGACCCCACAATCGACCGCGTGCGGGCGCTCACCGACGACGGCGTTCTGTCCGAAGAGCAGTTGATCCGCGCGGCTGACCCTGCCGACGAGCTTTTCCACCTTGCCGAGGAAATCACGAAGGGGCCCGAACACCAGCTTCCCGATGGGATTGCATTCCGCGACAAGGACGGCACCCACCGCGATCACGTCCGACTGCAATGGTGGAATACGGGGGCCCGGACCTGGCGTGACATCGCAATCTCGGTGCCTGTTCCGGATGATCTGCCCGATGTCCCACTACCGGGAACCCTGATGGCGCAGGCCTATCCCGCCGACGAACGCCCCGTCTTCTTCGGTCACTACTGGCTCAGCGGCAATCCGGTCCTGCAGGGCCCGAACACGTTGTGCCTCGACTATTCCGCCGGCAAGGATGGGCCGCTGGTTACCTACGAACTGCACCCGGGTGCTGAAGGGGTTGCGGCGGCTATGCGTCTCAAATTGCAACTGTAATGTTAGTTAGGGTCCGTGGACATTCAGGAATCCCACACTGCCTGCTTTCAGATTCAAGCCTCCCAAAGGGAGGTCTGAATGGACGAACCATTGTCAGACCCCAAGCCCTCGATGCCCCCCGCGGTCATACCGCCGCGGCAATGGCGGCGCAATTTTTAGAGGTGCCCAATAGAAGGTCTGGAGGTCACCGCTTGTCAGCTAGGGTCTGTCCGACAGACCCGGTAGGCATCGCCATGACGTGAAGAAATTGTGGCTATACGACCCCAACCATGTGCGGTAACAGACGCTCGAGAGCAGCGGCGTATCCCGCATCGCGTCCTAATTTCAGTGACGAGTTGTAGATTTTCGCTATGTTTTCAGAGCATAACCCGCAACCGGGCGTTCCGTGGGCGCCAAACCGACGAGGAGGACTTGCATGTCCCAGATCTCCCTGACCTTCCCCGATGGCAATGCGCGCGACTATCCGGCCGGCATCACCGCCGCCGAAGTGGCTGAAAGCATTGCGCCCAGCCTCGCCAAGCGCGCCATTTCCGCCAGCCTCGATGGCAAGCATATCGACCTGGCCTGGCCGATCACGTCCAGCGGCACGATCGCCATCAACACGATGAAGGACGAGGCCCCGGCGCTGGAACTGATCCGCCACGACTTCGCCCATGTCATGGCGCGGGCGGTGCAGAAGCTGTGGCCCGATACCAAGGTCACCATCGGCCCGGTCCGCGATTTCGGCTGGTTCTATGATTTCGACCGCGCCGAGCCGTTCACGCCCGAGGATCTGGGCGCGATCGAGGCCGAGATGAAGCAGATCATCGCCGCCCGTGACCCGGTCCGCACCGAGGTCTGGGACCGCGACCGCGCCATCGCCTATTACAAGGACCAGAACGAGCCCTTCAAGCTCGAGCTGATAGACCGCATCCCCGAGGGCGAGGATCTGCGGATGTACTGGCATGGCGACTGGCAGGATCTCTGCCGTGGTCCGCATCTGCAGAATACCGGGCAGCTGCCCGCCGACGCCTTCAAGCTGACCCACCTGGCCGGCGCCTATTGGCTGGGCGATGCCACGCGGCCGATGCTGCAGCGCATCTACGGCGTGGCCTTCCGCAACCGCGACGACCTCAAGGCGCATCTGACCATGCTGGAAGAGGCCGCCAAGCGCGACCACCGCAAGCAGGGCCGCGAGATGGACCTGTTCCACATGCAGGAAGAGGCGCCGGGCCAGATCTTCTGGCACCCGAACGGCTGGAACATCTACGTGGCGCTGCAGGATTACATGCGCCGCCGCCAGCGCGCCGGCGGCTATGTCGAGGTGAACACGCCGCAGGTGGTCAGCCGCAAGCTGTGGGAAGAAAGCGGTCACTGGGAAAACTACCAGGATCACATGTTCATCGTCGAGGTGGACGAGGAACACGCCAAGACCAAGACGGTCAATGCGCTGAAGCCGATGAACTGCCCCTGCCATGTGCAGATCTTCAATGTCGGTTTGAAATCCTATCGCGACCTGCCTTTGCGCATGGCCGAGTTTGGATCCTGCAACCGTTACGAACCCTCGGGTGCGCTTCACGGCATCATGCGGGTGCGCGGATTCACGCAGGACGATGCGCATATCTTCTGCACCGAGAATCAAATCGAAGCCGAAACGAAACGGTTTATTGAATTTCTCTCGGCGATTTACCGCGACCTCGGCTTTGACAGTTTCCGGGTGAAATTCGCCACGCGGCCGGAACACCGCGCCGGCAGCGATGAAACCTGGGACAAGGCGGAATCCGCCCTGCTCTCGGCCACCCGCGCCGCCGGCATCGAACCCGAGGTCAATCCCGGCGAAGGCGCCTTCTACGGGCCCAAGCTGGAATTCGTGCTGACCGACGCCATCGGCCGCGACTGGCAATGCGGCACGCACCAGGTCGATTTCGTCCTGCCCGAGCGTCTGGATGCCAGCTATATCGGCGAGGACGGGGCCAAGCACCGCCCGGTCATGCTGCACCGGGCCACGCTTGGCAGCTTCGAACGCTTCATCGGCATCCTGATCGAGAACTTCGCCGGCAAGCTGCCTTTGTGGCTGGCGCCGCGCCAGGTGGTGGTCGCCTCGATCGTCTCGGACGCCGATGATTACGTTCACGAGATCGTCGCCCAGTTGCAGGCACGGGGCATCCGGGCCGAGGCCGACACCCGGAACGAGAAGATCAACTACAAGGTGCGGGAACATTCCGTAGCGAAAGTTCCTGTAATTCTTGCAATTGGAATGAAAGAGGTCGAGACTCGCACTGTCTCGATGCGCCGGCTGGATAATCAGGGCAGTCAGAACTTGTCCCTGGAAGAAGTTACAAATCAGCTAGCGTCCGAGGCCACGCCGCCTGACCTGCGCTGAATTGCGCCGAGATGAACAGTTGTTAACGCCGCGAGGTAACTCGCGGCGCCATTATTGCTTGCGTTTTATCACGATTCGTTCATCCTGCGCCCCTGTGAGCGCCTTTCTACCATACCGCCTCCCGTTTGACTGGGCAGCCGGACGATCGAAAGACTGGCTGCACGGCCTTCGGCAATTTCGCCGGGGGAACACTGAAAAGGAAGAGACGGGTAATGGCTACCGGCACTGTGAAATGGTTCAACGCCACCAAGGGTTATGGTTTCATCGCCCCTGATGATGGCGGCAAGGATGTGTTCGTTCATATCTCGGCGGTTGAGCGCGCCGGGTTGAAAGGACTGCAGGACAATCAGAAGGTCAATTACGAGCTGCAGGCGGGCCGCGATGGCCGGGCCTCGGCCAGCGATCTTCAGCTGCTCTGATCCAAACCAGCCGAATTATTCACACTGAACGGCCCGCCCCCCCGCGGGCCGTTCGCTTTTGGGGGCCTCTGCAGCCCGGTGCATTTGCAGGCCGCGGGAATCTTTGCCAAGGTCGCGGCGCAGTCAACGGGATGATCACGCATGAACCTGGCCGAACATGTCCTCCGCGCCGGCGCGGCAACGCCTGACAAGCTGGCCTTGTCCGTGGTCGGGCTTTCGCGGGCCGACCGCTGGTCCTATGCCCGCCTGATCGCGGCGGTGCGCGGTACGGCGACCGGGTTTCTTGAGGCGGGTCTGCGCCCCGGCGACCGGGTGCTGCTGCGCCTTGGCAATCGCCCCGCTTTCCCCATTGCCTATCTGGGCGCCATCGCTGCCGGCATCGTGCCGGTGCCGACCTCGGCCATGCTGACCGGGCCCGAGATCACCAAGCTGGCCGCCGAGATCGATCCCGCGCTGGTCGTCGCGGGCGAGGGTGTCGCCTTGCCCGAACATCCGGCCCCGGTCCTGACCGAAGCCGCGCTGTCAGAATTCGCCACGCTGCCCCCGGCCGAGTTTGCAGAGGGCGATCCCGAACGGCTGGCCTATATCATCTATACCTCGGGCAGTTCCGGCAAACCTCGCGCGGTGATGCACGCCCATCGGGCCATTCTGGCCCGGCAGATGATGTTCGAGGGCTGGTACGGGCTGACACCCGCTGACCGGCTGATGCATGGCGGCGCCTTCAACTGGACCTTCACCCTTGGCACCGGGCTGATGGACCCGTGGACACTGGGCGCCACCGCGCTGATCCCGGCCGAGGGCGTGGCGATCGAGCAGATCCCGCTGCTGGCGGCACGCCACGGGGCGACCATCCTGGCCGGCGCGCCCGGCATCTTCCGCCGGATGCTGCGCGCGGACTGGGCCACGCCCGCCGCCCTGCGCCACGGGCTGACGGCGGGCGAGCGGCTGGACCCGGGGCTGCGCGCCGACTGGCGTGCGCGCACCGGCACCGATCTGCACGAGGCGATGGGGGCCTCGGAACTGTCGACCTTCATCTCGGGCAGCCCGGCCCGCCCCGCGCGCGATGGCACGGCAGGCTTTGCCCAGCCCGGCCGGCGGGTCGTCGTGGTCGATGAGCAGGGCCAGCCCCTGCCTGCCGGTGAACCCGGCCTGCTGGCGGTCGCGCGAGACGATCCGGGCCTGTTTCTCGGCTATCTGCACCAGCCCGAAGAGACCGCCGCCCGCTTTCGCGGCGACTGGTTCATTCCCGGCGATCAGGCGCAGATGGATGCGGAAGGCGCCATCACCATGCTGGGCCGGGCCGATGACATCATGAATGCCGGCGGCTTCCGCGTCGCCCCGCCCGAGATCGAGGAACTGCTGGCGACCCATCCCGGCGCCGGTGACCTGGCCGCCGCCGAGCTGACCGTCGGCCCCGGCAGTTCCATCATTGCCGCCTTCTGGACCGGCCCCGCCCCCGAGGCCGAGCTGCGCGAACTGGCACAATCCGCCCTCGCCCGCTACAAGCAGCCGCGCGAATACATCCATCTCGACGCGCTGCCCCGCACGCCGACCGGAAAGATCAACCGCCGCGCCCTGCGCGACGCCCATAGCAAGGCCCTGTCATGACCAGCCAGCCCGTCACCCTCGACATCTTCGCCGATCCCGTCTGCCCCTGGTGCCTGATCGGCAAGGCCGAGCTGGACCGGGCGCTGGAAAGCCGCCCCGATCATCCCTTCCAGTTGATCTGGCATCCCTTCCGCCTGAACCCGCAATTCCCGCGCGAGGGCATGGACCGGGGTGATTACCTGCGCGCCAAGTTCGGCGACCGTGCCGCCGAGGTCATGGCTCCAGTGGCCGAACGCGCGGCGGCACTGGGCCTCAACCTCGCCCCGGTGCTGCGCCAGCCCGACACCACCGATGCGCATCGGCTGATGCACTGGGCCGGGATCGAGGGCGCGCAGAGCCGGGTCATGTCGGGCCTGCTGAAAGCACATTGGCAGGACAGCCGCGACATCGGTGATGCGGGCGTGCTGGCAGAGATCGGCGCCAAGGCCGGCATGGACGGCGAGATGCTGGCCCGACTTCTGGCCAGCGATGCCGACCGCGACACCGTGGCCGCGCGCGAGATGCATGCCCGCGAGCGCGGCATCAACTCGGTCCCCACCTTCATCATCGCCGACCGCCACGCCGTCAGCGGTGCCCAGCCCGCGAGCCTCTGGCAGAATGTCATCGACGAGCTGTCCGAGACAGCCCAAAATCCCGGCTGACACAACGGGACTTGCAGAATCTGCAATCCGGAAGTAAGTGCCGCGGTCTATCCGAAAGGCGATTGCCATGGACTCGTCCCATAAAACCCATTTCGAGGCGCATCCGGTCGAACGGCTGCCGCTGCCTGAATTCATCGCGATGCTGGCCTTTCTCTTCGCCACCATCGCCTTTTCCATCGACGCGATGCTGCCCGCGCTGCCCGAGATCGCGACGGCGCTGACGCCCGACAACGTGAACCGCGCGCAGTTGATCCTGACCTCCTTCGTGGCGGGCATGGGCATCGGCACGCTGTTTGCCGGCCCGATCTCCGACGCCATCGGCCGCAAGCGGGCGATCACACTCGGCTTCATCATCTATGCCGCCGCCGCCATCGCCGCGATCTTCGCCAATTCGCTGGAATTCCTGCTCATCTGCCGCTTCGTGCAGGGCCTGGGCGCGGCCGGTCCGCGCATCGTCGGGCTGGCACTGGTGCGCGACCTTTATGAGGGCCGCGAGATGGCGCGGATCACCAGCTTCGTCATGATGATCTTCATCATCGTGCCGGCGCTGGCCCCGGCCATGGGCCAGGGGATCATCTGGTTCGCCGGCTGGCATGGCGTCTTCGGCGCCTTCCTCGTCTTCGCGTTGGTCGGCGGGCTGTGGCTGAACCTGCGCCAGGCCGAGACCCTGCCGCCGTCCCGCCGTCGCCCGCTGAAGGTCGCGACGCTGGCCAGCGCCGCGCGCGAGGTGCTGTCGAACCGGCAGGTGATGCTGGCCACGGTCATCATGACGCTTGGCTTCGGCCAGATGTTCGGCCTGCTCAGCAGCGCCCAGCAGCTTTTCGGCGAGGCCTATGGGCGCGGCGACCAGTTCCCCGCCTGGTTCGCGGCCATGGCGCTGATCTCGGGCCTCGGCACGGTGCTGAACGCGGTCTACGTCGTCAAGGTGGGCATGCGCCGCATGGCGAAATGGGCCTATGTCATGCAGACCATCGTGTCCTCGGTCATGCTGATCCTGTTCGCCGGCGGACTGTTGCCGCCGGGGCTGGAATTCCCGTTCTTCTTCATCTGGGCGGTCAGCGTCTTCTCGATGGCCGGGGTCACCTTCGGCAACCTGAACGCGCTGGCATTGCAGCAGATGGGCCATATCGCCGGCATGGCGGCCTCGATCGTTGCGGCGATCTCGACCATCCTTGCCACGCTGATTGCGGCACCGATCGGGCTTCTGTACAACGGCACGGCGCTGCCGATCATGACGGCAACGCTGATCTGTTCGGGGCTGGCCTGGCTGTTGATGACCCGGCTAGACGACTAGATCGGCCGGCCGCGACTCGCGGATGACGGTCAGCGCGTTGGTCATGTCATTCTGCAGATGCGCCTCGACATCCGCGCCATAACCCTGCCAGCGCGCCGTCAGCCGACGGCGCAGCTCGGCCTCGGGCACGTCCAGCATGACCGTCAGGTCATAGCTGGCCGCCCGCCACGGGTCGCGGTCGAGCAGCAGGTAATTTCCTTCGACCACCACCAGCCGGGTTTCGGCCGCGATCACCCCTGCCCCGGCAATGGCGATTTCGCGGCTGCGGTCGAAGATCGGAAACACCACCTCGCCACCCGCCCGCACCCGGCCCAGCAGCGCGACGAAGCCCGCCGCATCGAAGGTCTCGGGCGCACCCTTGCGCGCGCGCAAGCCCCGCGCGTCCAGCACCCGGTCGTCCAGATGAAACCCGTCCATCGGCAGCAAGACCGCCCCCGGCAGACGCGCGACCAGCGCCTCGGCCAGGGTCGATTTCCCCGACCCCGGTGCGCCGGCCAGCGCGACGACCGAACGCGGCCCGGGCATCTGCCCGAGCCGCGCCAAGAGCGACTGTCCCTCGCCTTGCTCGAAATAATCCGAGGCAAGCCCGAGGGACGGGGGCACCTGCCCCCCGTCCCCCGCCTGCCTCATGCCGCGACCTCTTCCGGGACCTTGGCACCTGTCATGAACGCCACCGCATCCGACATCGAGTAATCGTTCGGCCGGATCACCGCCAAGCGCCGGCCAAGCCGGTGGATGTGGATACGGTCCGCCACTTCGAACACATGCGGCATGTTGTGGCTGATCAGGATGATCGGAATGCCGCGCGAGCGCACATCGCGGATCAGCTCCAGCACCTTGCGGCTTTCCTTGACCCCCAGCGCCGCCGTCGGCTCGTCGAGGATCACCACCTTCGAGCCGAAGGCCGCCGCACGCGCCACCGCCACGCCCTGGCGCTGGCCACCCGACAGCGTTTCCACCGCCTGGTTGATGTTCTGGATGGTCATCAGCCCCAGCTCGTTCAGCTTGGCGCGGGCGAAAGCTTCCATTCGCGGGCGGTCAAGCTGGCGGAACCACTGGCCCATGATGCCGGGTTTGCGCAGCTCGCGGCCCATGAACATGTTGTCGGCGATGGACAGGGCCGGCGACATGGCCAGCGTCTGGTAGACGCATTCGATGCCATGGGCGCGGGCGTCGATGGGCGAGCCGAACTGCACCTTCTGGCCTTCCAGCGTGATCTCACCCTCGTCGGGCTGGACCGCGCCGGACAGCGCCTTGATCAGCGAGGACTTGCCCGCCCCGTTATCGCCGATCACGGCAAGGATCTCGCCCGGCATCAGGTCGAAGTCGCAATGGTCCAGCGCCGTCACCTTGCCATAGCGCTTGACGAGATTGCGGGCGTAAAGAATGGGCTCGGTCATGACGACACCTTTCTGATCCACTGGTCCACGGCGACGGCGAAGATGATCAGCACGCCGATCAGGAAGAAGGTCCATTGCGGGTCGGTGCCGACAAGCCGCAGGCCCATCTCGAAGACGCCGACGATCAGCGCCCCGAAGAACATGCCGACGATCGAGCCGCGCCCACCGAAAAGCGAGATCCCCCCGATCACCACGGCGGTGATCGACTGGATATTGCCCAGAACCCCGGTCGAGGCGGTCGGCGAGACCGAGCCGAAGCGGCCGATCATCACCCAGCCGGCAATGGCGCAGAAAAAGCCGGCCAGCGCATAGACCTGCAACAGGATCTTGTTCGTCTGCACCCCGGCGAGCTTGGCGGCCTCGGCATCGTCGCCGACCGCATAGACATGCCGGCCCCAGGCGGTATGGCGCAGCACATAGGCCATCACCGCGACCAGCACGATCAGCAGGAACACGGCGTAGAGCACCTTGACCCCGCCCGGCTGGATCGCATTGCCCCAGAACTGCAGGGCCGGCGCGGCCTCGGCGATGTCTTGACTGCGGATGGTCTCGTTCTTCGAGAAGATGTAGTTCGAGGACAGGAAGATCTGCCAGGTCCCCAGGGTCACGATGAAGGGTGGCAGTTTCAGACGCGAGATGAGATAGCCGTTCAGCGCCCCCATCGCCGTGCCAAGCGCCAGCCCCATCACGATGGCCAGTGGCGCGGGGATGCCGAAGCGGAAGGTCAGTTGTCCCATCAGCACCGAGGAAAACACCGCGATGGCGCCGACGGACAGGTCGATGCCCGCGGTCAGGATCACGATGGTCTGGGCGCAGCCGATGATGCCGACAATGGCAATCTGCTGCAGGATGGTCGACATGGTGGTGGCGCGGAAGAAGTTCTCCGACAAAAGCGCAAAAACAAGCACCGATATTACCAGCACGATCATCGGCACGGCCGAGGGTGTCTGGTGCAGCCAGTGCTGGATCTTCTTGACGAGGGACTTCTCCTCGCGAAATTCCGCGACGGTCTCCGAGGCGCCTTTCAGCCCCTCCTCGAACCCTGTCGCCGGCTTGGTATTATCCGTCATGGGAGCCCTCCTTCTTCTGCACCCCGGACCCTGTGCAAAGGGCGGCGCGATGGCCGCCCTTTCATCGATTCATGCGCGACCGCCGGGGCGGTCCGCCGGTCTTAGCCCCAGCAAAGCTCGGTGCCCTTGGCGGTATCGACCGACTCGACGCCATCGACCGGCTTGTCGGTGACCAGCGTCACCCCGGTGTCGAAGAAATCCTTGCCCTCGGTCGGGGCCGGCTTGGTGCCGTCTTTCGCATAGGCGGCAATCGCCTCGATCCCCAGCGAGGCCATCTGCAGCGGGTATTGCTGCGAGGTGGCGCCGATGATGCCGTCCTTGACGTTGGCCACGCCCGGGCAGCCGCCATCGACCGACACGATCAGGGTCGAGCCTTCCTTGCCCACGGCCTTCAGCGCCTCGTAGGCACCGGCCGCGGCAGGTTCGTTGATGGTATAGACAAGGTTGATGTCCGGGTCCTTGGCCAGCAGCGCCTCCATCGCCTTCAGCCCGCCCTCTTCGTTGCCGGCGGTGACTTCATGGCCGACCACGCGCGGATCGGTCTCGTCACCCCATTTCGAGGCATCGCCCAGATCGACGCCAAAGCCCTGCAGGAAGCCCTGGTCGCGCAGCACGTCGACCGAAGGCTGCGAGATCGCCAGGTCCAGCAACGCGATCTTGGCATTGGCAGCCTCGGCCCCCATCGTGGCGGCGGCCCATTTGCCGATCAGCTCGCCGGCGGCGAAGTTGTCGGTGGCAAAGGTCGCGTCAGCCGCATCGATCGGGTCCAGCGGCGTGTCGAGCGCGATGACCAGGATGCCCTGATCGCGCGCGGCCTTGACCGAGTCGACGATGGCGGCGGTATCCGAGGCGGTGATCAGGATGCCCTTCGCACCATCGGTCATGCAGGCCTCGATCGCGGCGACCTGCGCCTCGTTATCGCCATCGACCTGACCGGCATAGGATTTCAGCTCGACGCCCAGTTCGGCCGCCTTGGCCTCGGCCCCTTCCTTCATCTTCACGAAGAAGGGGTTGGTGTCGGTCTTGGTGATGAGGCAGGCCTTCACCGCATCCTGCGCTAAGGCGCCGCTGGCCGCGAAAGCCAGGATCGAACCGGCCAGCGAGGCGCGGAAAATCGTCTTCAGGGTCATGTTCTCTCCTCCAACCCGATACGGGAATCGTTGTCCCGCGACAGGAACAAGCAACCACATTCGATTCCCTCTTGTCAATAAATCAATTTGGTTGAATTAATAATGGAAGGGGGACGGACCATGCCGCAAGTGACCATGCCAGAGGCAAAATTCAGCAATAATGAACGGCTTGTTCTGGCTTTGCTGCGTCGCGAAGGACCAAAATCCCGCGCGGAAATTGCCGCAGCCACGGGGCTTTCGGCGCAGTCGGCGACAAATATCTCAAGGCAGTTGATTGATCTCGGCCTCATCGGCGAGGGTGAGGCGATTCGCGGCCGGGTCGGCCAGCCCTCGACGCCCCTGTCGCTTGCGGGGGATGGCGCCTTCTTCCTTGGCCTCAAGGTCGGTCGGCGGCTGGTGGAACTGGCGCTGGTCGATTTCACCGGCACCATCCGGATGCACCGGCAAGAGGTGCATCCCCATCCCGACCCCGACCGGGTGGCCGGCTTCGCCCGCAACGCCATCGCCAGCTTCATCGACGCCCTGCCCCCCGAGCAGCGGGGCCGGATCGCCGGGCTTGGCATTGCCAGCCCCTTCCAGCTGTGGGACTGGGGCGCCGAAATGGCGGGCTGGCGCGGTCGCGACCTGCGCAGCGAGCTGGCGGCAGGCTTGCCCTTCCCGGTCTGGCTGGAAAATGACGGCACCTGTGCCTGCGCGGCCGAGCTGACCTTTGGTCGCCGCGATCTGCCGGATGATTTCCTCTATATCTATATCGCCCATTTTGCCGGCGGCGGGCTGGTGCTGGACGGCAAGCTGCGCTTTGGCCCGCATCGCAATGCCGGGGCTATCGGCTCGATGCCGGCACCGATGGGCGGGCAGGTGCTGGACCATGCCTCGGTCCTGCAACTCGAGGGGATGATCGGGACCCACCTGCCCCCGGACAATGCCGGCTGGACCGCGCCGCCCGAGACGGAACGGCACTGGGCGCGGCAGGCGGGCGAGGCCATGGCCTGGGCCGCCGTGACCAGCGCCGCCCTTGCCGATCTTGGCGCGGTGGTGATCGATGGCGCCCTGCCGCCCCGCACGCGCGACCTGCTGGTCGAGGAAACCCGTGCGGCGATCACCCGCCTGCCTGCGGCGGGACTGGACCCGCTTCCGGTGCTGACCGGCAGCCTTGGCCGCGCCGCCCGCACCCTTGGCGCAGCGGCCCTACCCCTGTCGCATGTCTTCCTGCCCGATGGCGCGCTGTCGCTGCCGCACCCTCTGGCGCAGGCTGCGCAAATCGCCGATAACCGTCAGCATGTTTCTGGGTCTTGATCTTGGCACCTCAGGGGTAAAGGCGGCGCTGATCGGTGACGATCAGGCCATCATTGCCACCGGCCACGCCGCGCTGTCCGTCAGCAATCCGCAACCCGGCTGGTCCGAACAGGACCCCGCCGACTGGATCGCCGCCTGTCGCAGCGCCATCGCTGAACTGGGCGTGACGCTGGACCGGGTCGCCGGCATCGGCCTCTCGGGCCAGATGCATGGCGCGGTCTGCCTCGACGCGGGCGATACGGTGCTGCGCCCGGCGATCCTGTGGAACGATGGCCGCGCCCATGCCGAGGCGGCGGCGCTGGACGCCGACCCGCGCTTTCGCCGGATCAGCGGCAATATCGTCTTCGCCGGCTTCACCGCGCCCAAGCTGGTCTGGATGGCCCGGCACGAGCCAGATCTGTTCGCCCGCACCGCACGGGTGCTGCTGCCCAAGGATTACCTGCGGCTGTGGCTGACCGGCGAGCATGTGGGCGAGATGTCGGATGCCTCGGGCACGGCCTGGTTTGACCCCGCCGCCCGCGACTGGTCCGACGAACTGCTTGCCGCCACCGGCATGACCCGCGCCCAGATGCCGGCGCTGGTCGAGGGCAGCGCGCCCTCGGGCCGGCTGCGCGCCGATCTCGCCGCCGAGCTGGGCCTGCCCGCCGGTATCCCGGTTGCGGGCGGTGCGGGCGACAATGCCGCGACCGCCATCGCCGCCGGGATCTCCGGCCCCGGCCTCGGCTTTGTCTCGCTTGGCACCTCGGGCGTCATCTTCGCCGCCACCGACCGCTTCTGCCCCGCTCCCGAAACCGCCGTCCACGCCTTCTGCCATGCCCTGCCGGGGCGCTGGCACCAGATGGGGGTGATGCTGTCCGCCGCCTCGGCGCTGGACTGGTGGGCGCGGATCGTGGGCGGCAAGCCCGGCGATCTGCTGGCCGGGCTTGGCCCGGTGGCCGCGCCGGGCGCGGTGCGCTTCCTGCCCTATCTCTCGGGCGAGCGGACGCCGCTGAACGACACCGCGATCCGGGGGCAGTTCCTTGGCCTCGCCGCCGCGCATCGCCGCAACGACCTGACCCGCGCGGTGCTTGAAGGCGTGGCGCTGGCGCTGGCCGAGAACATGGCTGCGCTGAAGGCGGCAGGCGGTGGCGCGGATGCGCTGATCGCCATGGGTGGCGGCGCGCGTTCGGACCTGTGGCTCTCGATGCTTGCGCAGGCAACCGGCCTGCCGATCCTGCGCCCCGCCGGAGCCGAGGCCGGGGGCGCCTTCGGTGCCGCGCGTCTTGGCCTGATGGCCGCAACCGGCGCCGGCGAAGAGGTGCTGACCCCGCCCGAGACCGCCGCCGAGTTCCAGCCCGAGCCGGCGCTGACCGGCCCCTGGGCCGAGGCGCTGGCCGATCTGCCGAGGCTGCGCGGCTGACGCGGTTTACCGTGCAGCCGCAGCATCTTGACACCACCCGAATCCCCTCTATAAGCGCAGCCTTCATTGGTGTTGGTGGCCCCTGCAAGGGGATGCCTGTCGGGGGAAACCCAAAGGACAACGCCCTTTTGAAACACACAAAAGGAGATCAGCCGTGACCAAACGCACGTCTGCCAAGTACAAGATCGACCGCCGCATGGGCGAAAACATCTGGGGCCGCGCCAAATCCCCGGTGAACCGCCGCGAATACGGCCCCGGCCAGCACGGCCAGCGCCGCAAGAACAAGCTGTCGGATTTCGGCACCCAGCTGCGCGCCAAGCAGAAGCTGAAGGGCTATTACGGCGACCTGACGGAAAAACAGTTCCGTCGCATCTATGCCGAGGCCGAGCGCGTCAAGGGCGATACCGGTGAGAACCTGGTCGGCCTGCTCGAGCGCCGCCTGGACGCCGTCGTCTACCGCGCCAAGTTCGTCCCGACCATCTTCGCCGCCCGCCAGTTCGTGAACCACGGCCACGTGACCGTGAACGGCCAGCGCGTGAACATCGCCTCCTACCGCGTGAAGGAAGGCGACGTGATCGCCGTCCGCGACCGCTCGAAGCAGCTGGCCATCGTGCTGGAAGCCGTGGGCCTGGCCGAGCGTGACGTGCCCGACTATCTGGAAGTCGACACCAACAAGCTGACTGCCACCTTCGTGCGCACCCCGGCGCTCGGCGACGTGCCCTATGCCGTCGTGATGGAGCCGAACCTGGTCGTCGAATATTACGCGAAGAACTGATCCGGTTCTTCAGCGCGAAATGCGAAAGGCCGTCCCTCGGGGCGGCCTTTTTTGTTTTCGTGCGATCGCGCTGGCTGCTGCAAGGCCGCTGCGAGGCTTTTGCATGGCTCCGCTTTCGCCGATCAGAGGGCAAGCGCCTGCCCGTGGGATGGCGCCGTGACAGTCCGTCGAGGCGCTTTATGGTGCCAAGTCCCTCTCCTGCCTGAACGCAGGACCAGCGGCACCAAAGCGCCAGCCCGCCGGAACGGGCAGGCGCTGGCCCGGGCGGGCTTCGCCCTTGTCCCCGGGCCGGTCGCGGGATCGGGCAGCAGCAAGATCAAGACCTTTGCTCGACATCCTGACGCATCACTGCAACAAAAAAGGGGCGCCAAGCGCCCCTCTTCATCCCCATTTCAATCCGGCTCAGAACCCGAAGCTGAAGTTCCGCACGATCCCCAGCCGCACCGAGGGCTGTTCCTTGTCCTGCACCAGCGGGCTGTCGGCGGCGTCGCCGACGAGGCGGCCATATTCGATCTCGCCCAGAAGCGCGGTCTTGTCGTTCAGCGAATAACGCGCCGACAGCTTGGCCGCCGCCTTGGTGAAGCCGCCGCCGGGGCTGTAGGCGGCATTGCCGCTCGAGGCCGACTGGTCGGGGGTCACGCCGAAATAGGTCTCGACATATTCGCTGTCGCCATAGGTCATCTCGAGGCTCGACCACATGGTCAGCTTGTCATTGACCTCGCTGCGATAGCGCACGCCCAGCTCGCCGGTCACGCCGTGATGGCCGCCGAAGCCCTGGCGGGCGCGCAGATAGCCGTTCACCGGACCCTGGCCATAGCTCAGCTGGCCACCAAGCTCATAGGCACGGCTGATATCACCCATGCCGGCCAGCGCGGCATCGTCATCCTCGTTGCGCTCGCCCACCAGGCCGAACACCGGCAGGATCGAAAATCCGTCAAGATTGCCCTTGCCCGGCTCGCCAAAGCTGGCATTGCGCAGGATCAGCCAGGGGCTTGCCTCGTGATCCTCGGCACCGGGATATTTGGGACCATAGCTGACGCCAAGGCCGACATCGGCCGACAGCGTGCCCCAGCGATTGCCCAGGCTCATGTCCTGCGCCGACGCGACCGAGGCCAGCGGAGCGGCCAGCAGGGCAAGCATCAGGATGTGTTTCATAGGGCTATCCCCGCAAAGGTCTTACGCAACTTGAAATCGTCCTAGAAGCGAATCAGGCACACGCGCAAGGTCAGCACCGCCAGTTTACACGATCCGTGGACCAGCGGCGCAAATTAGCAACAATCCCTAGCCCTTTTCCGCCATGTCGAGGTTCTCGATCGCCTTCAGCCACAGGTTCTCCGCCCGTGACATGGCCTCGACAGCCTCGGCATGCTTGCGGCCCCATTTCTCGGCCTCGACCGGGTTCTGGTAGATGACCGGATCGGCCAGTTTCTGGTCCAGCTTCGCCAGCATCTCGCTCAGCTTGCCGACGCGATCCTCGGCCCGGCGCGCCTCGGCCCGCAGTTCCAGAACCTCGTCGCGGCTGGCGCGTTTCGGCGCGGGCGCGGCAACGGGTTGCGGCGGGGCGGCGCGCGATTTGCCAGAGCCATCGCCCTGCAGCAGGAACTGGCGATAATCGTCCAGATCGCCCTGCCAGGGGCTGACCGCACCATCCTTGACCAGCCACAGCCGGTCGGCGACCAGACCCAGCAGATGCATGTCATGGCTGACCAGCACCACCGCGCCGGTATAGTCGTTCAGCGCCTCGGTCAGCGCCTCGCGGCTTTCGATGTCGAGGTGGTTGGTCGGTTCGTCGAGAATCAGGATATGCGGCGCGTCGATGGTGGCGATCAGCAGCGACAGCCGTGCCTTCTGCCCGCCCGACAATTGCCCGACCTTGGTGCCGGCCTGCGCCTCCATCAGCCCGAAGCCTGCCAGCCGCGCCCGCAGCCGGGGCGGCGCCTCGTCGGGGCGCAAGCGGCGGATGTGATCCAGCGGGGTTTCGTCCAGATAGAGCTCGTCCACCTGGTGTTGCGCGAAATAGCCGATGCGCAGCTTGCTCGACCGGGTCAGCGTGCCTTCCATCACCGGCAGGCGCTCGGCCAGCAGTTTCGACAGGGTCGATTTCCCCTGCCCGTTCCGGCCCAAAAGCGCGATCCGGTCGTCCTGATCGATGCGCAGGCTCAGCCGTTTCAGCACGGCGCGGGTGCCATAGCCGACCGCCACGTCTTCCATGGCGATGATCGGCGGCGACAGTTCCTCGGGCTGGGGAAAGCTGAAGCGGTGGAATTTCGCCTCTTCCGGGGCGGTGATCGGCGTCATCTTTTCCAGCATCTTCACCCGCGACTGCGCCTGACGGGCCTTGCTGGCCTTGGCGCGGAAGCGGTCGACGAAGCTTTGCAGATGGTCGCGGCGGGCTTGCTGCTTCTTCGCCTCGGCCGCCTGCAGCGCCCGCCGTTCGGCCCTGAGCTTCGCAAAGCTGTCATAGCCGCCGGTATAAAGCACCAGCTTGCGGTTCTCGAGATGCAGGATATGGCCGACGGCGCGGTTCAGAAGGCCGCGGTCGTGGCTGATGACGATGACCGTGTGGGGATAGCGCGCCAGATAGCCTTCCAGCCAGAGCGCACCTTCCAGGTCCAGGTAGTTGGTCGGTTCGTCCAGCAGGAGCACATCCGGCTGGCTGAACAGCACCCCGGCCAGCGCGATCCGCATCCGCCAGCCGCCCGAGAAATCGCCGCTCGGCCGGGCCTGATCGGCGGTCGAGAAGCCGAGCCCGTCAAGGATCGAAGCCGCGCGCGCCTCTGCCGACCAGGCATCGATATCGGCCAGCCGGGTCTGGATCTCGGCGATGCGATGGGGATCGGTGGCGGTCTCGCTTTCGATCAGCAGCGCCGCGCGTTCCTCATCCGCCTCCAGCACGGTCTCGAGAACCGAGGTCTCGGTGCCCGGCGCTTCCTGTGCCACGCCGCCGATGCGGGCGCGGTTCGGCAGGCTGATGGACCCGCCATCCAGCGACAGCTCGCCCCGGATCAGCCGGAACAGCGTGGTTTTGCCGGCGCCATTGGGACCGACAAGGCCGACCTTGTGGCCGGCGGGAATCGTGGCCGTGGCGCCGTCAAACAGCGGCCGGCCCGAGATGGAATAAGAGATATCGTCGATGCGCAACATGATGGTCGGGGCATGGCTGAAGCGGCGCGGGTCGTCAATGGCCCGTTGCGCCTTCTGGCCGGCGGGGCGGATTCGATCTTGAATTATGTTATGTTATTACATAATACTATCGGCCCATAAACCAACCGCCCCAGTCACAGGATATCCCATGACCGCCTTCAACCGCCTTCCCGTCACCGTGCTCTCGGGCTTCCTGGGGGCGGGCAAGACCACGCTGATGAACCATGTCCTGAACAACCGCGCCGGGTTGAGGGTCGCGGTCATCGTCAATGACATGTCCGAGGTGAATATCGACGCCGACCTGATCCGCGCGGACAGCGACCTGTCCCGCACCGAGGAGACACTGGTCGAGATGTCGAACGGCTGCATCTGCTGCACGCTGCGCGATGACCTGCTGGTCGAGGTGCGCCGGCTCGCGCTGGCGGGGCGCTTTGACTATCTGCTGATCGAAAGCTCGGGCATCTCGGAACCCCTGCCGGTGGCGACCACCTTCGAGTTCACCGATGAACGCGGCGACAGCCTGTCGGACGTGGCCCGGCTGGACACGATGGTCACCGTGGCCGACGCGATCCACCTGCCAGGGGACTTCGCCAGTCATGACCTTCTGTCCGATCGCGGCGAGGTGGCAGGGCCGGATGACCGGCGCGAACTGGTGTCGCTGCTGGCCGAACAGATCGAGTTTGCCGATGTGGTGGTGCTGAACAAGGCGCGCGATGCCGGGCCGGAAGCGGTCGAGATCGGCCGCCGGATCATCCGCAGCCTGAACGCCGATGCCCGCATCATCGAGGCCGATCACGGGCAGGTCCCGCCCGCGGCGATCCTTGACACCGGCCTTTTCGATTTCGACCGGGCGCATGATCATTCGATGTGGGTGAAAGAGCTTTATGGCCACGCCGATCACACCCCGGAGACCGAGGAGTACGGCATCAGCTCCTTCGTCTATCGCGCCCGCAGGCCGTTTGACCCGCGCAAGATCCACGCCCTGCTCTCGGGTCCCCTGCCCGGTGTCCTGCGCGCCAAGGGCCATTTCTGGATCGCCACGCAACCCGACTGGGTGGCGGAGTTTTCGCTGGTGGGGTCGCTCTCCAGCATCCGCCCGCTCGGCCAATGGTGGGCTGCGATCCCCGAGGCGCGCTGGCCAAGCCGGGGCGAGGACCGCGCCATCATCCGCCAGAACTGGGCGGAGCCTTGGGGTGATCGGCGGCAGGAGATCGTCTTCATCGGCAACAACATGGACGAGGACGGGTTGCGCCATCGGCTCGATGCCTGCCTGATCGGCGAAGAGGCTGGCGAGGACCCGAAGGCCTGGTCCGGCATGACCGACCCCTTCCCGCGCTGGCGTCGCGCGGAAACGCAAGCGGCGTGATCGTTACGCCTTGGCCCAGTCCGGCAGGCCCACTGCCGGACGCAGCACGCCGGTGCACTCGCCAAAGCCCACGCGATAGCCGTCACCGATGGCCGCGCCGCGCAGGGTCAACCGGTCGCCATCCTCGAGGAAGCTGCGGCTTTCACCGCCGGCCAGCGTGATCGGTTCCTTCCCGCCCCAGCTCAGTTCCAGAAGCGAGCCACGGGCATCCTTCTCCGGACCCGAGATCGTGCCCGAACCCAAGAGATCGCCCACCCGCATCGAACAGCCGCTGGTGGTGTGATGGGTCAGTTGCTGGGCGGCGGAATAATACATCTGGCTGTAGTTCGTCCGCGCGATCACCGTTTCGGGCTTGCCCTCGGGCTGAAGCCCGACCTCCAGCGCGATGTCATAGAGCATCGGCCCAGGTTCACTCAGATAGGGCAGCAGCGGGCGCTCGCGCTCGGGCGTCGCCGCGCGGAACGGTTCCAGCGCCGCGCGGGTCACGATCCAGGGGCTGATCGTCGTGGCCGTGGCCTTGGACTGGAAGGGGCCGAGCGGCTGATATTCCCACGCCTGGATATCCCGCGCCGACCAGTCGTTCAGCAGCACATAGCCAAAGATCATCTCGTCCGCCTCGGCCACCGAGACCATGCCCGACGAGGGTTTCCCGATGATCGCCCCCATCTCCAGCTCCAGATCGAAGCGGGCCGAGGGCGCAAAGCGCGGCAGGTCCGCATCCGGCGCCTTCACCTGACCCCACGGGCGGATCACATCGGTCCCCGAGACCACGACCGAGGAGGCCCGGCCGTTATAGCCGATGGGGATCGACAGCCAGTTCGGCGGCAGCGCGTTTTCGGCCCCGCGGAACATGGTACCGACATTGGTGGCGTGATGCCGGCTGGCGTAGAAGTCGGTATATTCACTGACCCGGAAGGGCATCAGCAGTCGGGCCCCTTCCATCGGCACCAGATGCGGCTCGACAGCGGCGCGATGGGCCTCGTCCGACAGCAATCCGATCAGCTGCGCCCGCAGCGCCGCCCAGACCGCCGGACCCGCCGCCATGACGGCATTCCATGCGGGTTCCGCGAACAGCGCCGGGTCCTGCCCGTGATCGACCTTGGAGACATCAAGGATCTGCTCGCCGATGGCCACGCCCATCCGCGCGCCCTGCCCATCGTCAAAGACGCCGTATGGCAGGTTGTTCAGCGGAAAATCGGTGTCCGCGCTGTTGGCACTTGCGACCCATGACCGGATCAAGGACATGCTGTCCCCTTTCTTCTTCATGCAAATATCCTCGGGGGGCTCGGGGGGCTGAAGGCCCCCCGGCTTCGCTCACTTCAACCCGGCCGTGCCGTCGAATTTCTTCTCGATCCCGTCCCAGCAGGTGACGTAATCATCCTGCAGCGGCGCCTCGCGTCCGGCGAATTCGGTCAGGTGCTGGGGAAAGCGGGTCTCGAACATGAAGGACATGGTGTTGTCCAGCTTCTCCGGTTCCAGCGCGCTGGTCGAAGCCTTTTCGAAGGCGTCGCGGTCGGGGCCGTGCGGCAGCATCATGTTGTGGAGGCTCATGCCCCCGGGCACGAAGCCCTGCGGTTTGGCATCGTACTGGCCATAGATATTGCCCATCAGCTCGGACATGACGTTCTTGTGGTACCACGGCGGACGGAAGGTGTCTTCCATCACCATCCAGCGCTCGCGGAACAGCACGAAATCGATATTCGCCGTGCCCTCGACCCCCGAGGGCGCGGTCAGCACGGTGAAGATCGAGGGATCGGGGTGATCGAAGAGGATCGAGCCGACCGGGCAATAGGTCTTGAGGTCATATTTGACCGGCGCGTAATTGCCGTGCCACGCCACCACGTCCAAGGGCGAATGGCCGATCTCGGTTTCGTGGAACTGGCCGCACCACTTGATCGTCAGTTTCGAGGGCACCTCGCGATCTTCGAAGGCGGCGACCGGGGTCTTGAAATCGCGACGGTTCGCCATGCAATTCGCGCCGATCGGGCCACGGCCGGGCAGTTCGAACTTCTGGCCGTAATTCTCGCAGACGAAACCGCGACACGGCCCTTCGAGCACTTCGACGCGATAGACGAGGCCGCGCGGGATCACGGCGATCTCCTGCGGTTCCAGATCGATCACCCCCAGCTCGGTACAAAAGCGCAGGCGACCCTCTTGCGGCACCACCAACAATTCGCTGTCGGCCGAGTAGAAATAGGCGTCGACCATGGATTGCGTGACCAGATAGATATGGCTCGCCATCCCGACCTGGATGTTCACGTCGCCCGCCGTGGTCATGGTGCGCATACCGGTGAGCCAGGTCAGTTTCTCAGCCCCAAGCGGCACCGGATCCCACCGATATTGCCCCAGCGAGGTGACCCCCTGCGGCACATGCGGCGCGGTCTTCCAATAGGGCAGATCGATCGCGCGATAGCGGCCCGAATGCTTCACCGAGGGGCGGATGCGATAGCACCAGGTGCGTTCGTTCTGGTGGCTCGGCGCGGTGAAGGCGGTGCCCGACAGCTGCTCGCCATAGAGGCCATAATTCACCCGCTGCGGGCTGTTCATGCCCTGCGGCAGCGCGCCGGGAAGTGCCTCGGTCTCGAAATCATTGCCGAAGCCCGGCATGTAGCCGTCATGCGGCCCGGCAATGCCCGGTGCGCGGACCATGCCCGAGGGCAGTTCCTGTCTGGTCATCCTGATTCCCCCTCACGAGGCCCGGGACCGGGCCTGAATCTGTTGCCGCGAGTATTCGTTGCATTTGCAATGAAGTCAAGATATTTGTTGCAGATGAGATGAATTCGCGGGACTCTGCCGCCAAGACCAAGGGAAAGGATGCGCCCGACATGAGCCAGGACCTGCCGGATTTCGACCTCTCCGCCTTCCTGCCCTATCGCCTGTCGGTGGCGGCGCAGCGCACCAGCGCCGGGCTGGCGCAGGCCTATCGCGACCGGCACGGGATCTCGGGGCCGGAATGGCGGGTGCTGGTGCACTTGTCGGATTCGGGCGAGGTCTCGGTCGGAGATCTGGGCGCGCGGGTGAACCTCGAGAAATCCAAGGTCAGCCGGGCGACCACGCGGCTGGCCGATGACGGCCTGATCTCGAAGACGGTGAACGAGACCGACCGGCGGCTGGTCAGCCTCGCGCTGACCGAGCGGGGCCGTGCACTGATGGCCGAGTTGCTGCCCTTGGCCATCGCCTACCAGGCGCGGCTGGAAGCGGCCCTGGGCCCCCATCTCGCCGCTCTGAACGCCGCGCTGACCAGGCTGGAGGCCGAGACCCCATGATCACGCTCTATGATTACTGGCGCTCGTCCGCCAGCTATCGCGTTCGCATCGCGCTGGGGCTGGCCGGGCTCGACTGGCAGGCGGTGGCGGTCAATCTGGTCGAAGGCCAGCACAAGACACCCGCGCATCTGGCCCGGAACCCGCAAGGGCTGGTGCCGGTGCTCGAGATCGACGGGCTGCGGCTGACGCAATCGCTGGCAATTGTCGAGTATCTGGACGAGACCCGCGGCCTTGGGCTGCTGCCCGCCACGCCCGCCGACCGCGCGCGGGTGCGTGCTATCGCCCATGCCATCGCCATGGACATCCACCCGATCTGCAACCTCGGCACCGCGCGCCATGCGGTCAGCGCCTCGGACGGTGCGATCACCATGGAGGGCTGGATGCAGCATTTCATCGGTCGGGGACTGGCCGCGGTCGAGGCGATGTTGCCCGGCGGTGATTTTTGCTGGGCCGAGGGCGTGACGCTGGCCGATCTCTGCCTGATGCCGCAGGTCTATAATGCCCAACGCTGGCAGGTGGATCTGGCTGACATGCCGAAGATCCGGCGGGTGGCGGAGAGGCTGGCCGCGATCCAGGCCTTCGCGGCGGCGCATCCGGATCGGTGGGCATAGGCGCGGCAGAGGGCCAGCGTGCGACCGCCGGGTGGACGCTCGGGCGGTTGGACGCTCGCACTTATGGCACCAGCATATCGAACGGCTGTTCGGCGCTGGCCGGTGAAAGAGCGTCCGCCCGAGGGGGCGGTCGGACGCTGGCCCGGCGCGCTTCGCGCTTGATTCCGGGCCGGACACTTCGCATCCACCGAAAAGAAGGCGCCCCCCGCTGCGCTGCCACGCGGCGGGGGGCTGGGGTCAGGCTGCGCCTCTTGCCGGGCGGCTGGCTGCTGCGATAGGGGCGCGGAAAAAAGGGGCACCGCGACCTTGGCCTGACGGAAGGATGGGGGCCGGGCGCCCGCCCCCCTCTATTCTGATTAACGCTTACTGTCGGGCGTCCTCTTGACAGGCACCCACGTTGAGCCAGGCTTACTCGTCGGTGGCATGGTCCTGTTGTCAGGCACTGTCGAATAGTTCTTCTTCAGCCCTCCACGTGGTCCTTGCTCTTGAAAATACCACCGGAGTTACCGGAATTTCCGCCTGGTTTTTTGCCAGCCATGTTTAGTCTCCACAACTTATCCACAGGGCGCCTGATTTTTCTCGGGGTAAGCCTGTGGACTGTTTGAGCACCTATTGATCCGCCATTCCGATACTGTTCTTTCGAACCATCGGCCCTAATCGGACCGAGGAATGGCGAGCCCCACGCGGTACATTCGACGTGGGGCGGCCGGGGCGCGAAGCTGGAACCTTCGCGCCCCAACCCAATCTCCTCAGCTACACCCCGACGTCCCGCCGCAGGTGTTGCACTTCATGCAGGTGCCATTGCGGACCAGCGTGTAATTGCCGCAATCGCCGCAGGGATCGCCCTCGTAGCCCTGCATCCTGGCCTTGGCGCGCGCATCCATCGTGGTCACGGCGGCAACCTCGACCGCCTGGAAGCTGGCGGCACCCTCTGCCATGCCGGTCGCCACAGCGGCCGACGAAACCCCGCCCTGCAGCACCATCAACTCCTGCGGCAGGCGCTTTCTCAGATAGCCGGCGCTGCTGATCTGCTTCAGCATGGTCAGCGATTTCAGCTCGGCACTGTCGCTGACCGGGCTCACGTTCGGGCGGCCTTCGCCCTCGCCTTCGCCCAGCTCGTCAAAGCTGGCGCCCTGCGGCTTCACATGGGCCAGGTCGGTGCGGTCCAGGTAGCTGACGGCCAGTTCGCGGAAGACATAGTCAAGGATCGAGGTGGCGTTCTTGATGCTGTCATTCCCCTGCACCATCCCCGCCGGCTCGAAGCGGGTGAAGGTGAAGGCATCGACGAACTCTTCCAGCGGCACGCCGTATTGCAGGCCGACCGAGACCGCGATGGCGAAGTTGTTCATCATCGCCCGGAAGCCGGCACCTTCCTTGTGCATGTCGATGAAGATCTCGCCCAGCTTGCCGTCGTCATATTCGCCGGTGCGCAGATAGACCTTGTGACCGCCGACGATGGCCTTCTGGGTGTAACCCTTTCGGCGCTGCGGCAGTTTCTCGCGGTGGTGGCGGATCATTTCCTTGACGATGATCCGCTCGACCACCTTCTCGGCGATGACCACGGCCTTTTCCTGCAGGCTGCCGGTGGCGAGGATTTCCTCGGCCTCCCCGTCATCCTCGACCAGAGCGGAGGCCAGCGGCTGGCTCAGTTTCGAGCCGTCGCGGTAAAGCGCATTGGCCTTGATCCCCAGCGACCAGGACAGTTCATAGGCCGCCAGCGCATCGGCGATGCTGGCATTGTTGGGCATGTTGATCGTCTTCGAGATCGCGCCCGAGATGAAGCTTTGCGCCGCCGCCATCATGTGGATGTGGCTGTCGACCGAGAGGTAACGCTTGCCGGTCTTGCCGCAGGCATTGGCGCAGTCGAAGACGGCGTAATGCTCGGCCTTCAGGAAGGGCGCACCCTCCAGCGTCATGGTGCCGCAGACATGGTCGTTCGCCGCATCGATCTGCGCCTTGGTAAAGCCGAGATGGCGCAGCAGGTCAAAGCTCGGATCGTTCAGCTTGGCCGCCGGGATCCCCAGCGTGCCCTTGCAGAAATCTTCGCCCAAGGTCCACTGGTTGAAGACGAAGCGGATGTCGAAAGCCGTGGCCAGCGCCGCCTCGACCTTCTCGATCTCGCGCGGGCCGAAGCCGTGGCCGGCCAGCGCGGTGTGGTTGATGCCCGGGGCATTGCCGAGGCTGCCATGACCGACGGCATGGGCGACGATTTCCTCGATCTGGGCCGAGCCATAGCCAAGGGTTTCCAGCGCCGCCGGAACCGACTGGTTGATGATCTTGAAGTAACCGCCGCCGGCCAGCTTCTTGAACTTCACCAGCGCAAAATCGGGCTCGATGCCGGTGGTGTCGCAGTCCATGACCAGACCGATGGTGCCGGTCGGCGCGATGACGGTGGCCTGCGCGTTGCGATAGCCGTGCTTCTCACCCAGACGCAGCGCCTCGTCCCAGGCCTCGCGGGCCATGGCGACCAGCCGCTTGTCAGCGCAGTTCGCGGCGTCCAGCGCCACCGGGTTCACGTTCACTCCCTCATAGCCGCCCTTGCCATGCGCGGCGGCACGGTGGTTGCGGATGACGCGCAGCATATGCTCGGCATTGCGCGCATAACCCGGGAAGGCACCCAACTCGCCGGCCATCTCGGCCGAGGTCGCATAGGAGACGCCGGTCATGATCGCAGTCAGCACACCGCAGAGCGCGCGACCCTCGGCCGAGTCGTAACCCAGCCCCATGTTCATCAGCAATCCGCCGATATTGGCATAGCCCAGACCCAGCGTGCGATAGTCATAGCTGCGCTGCGCGATCTCTTTCGACGGGAACTGCGCCATCAGAACGCTGATTTCCAGCGTCACCGTCCAGAGCCGCGTGGCGTGGACATAGGCATCCGCGTCGAACTGCCCGCCGTGATAGAATGTGAGCAGGTTCATCGAGGCGAGGTTGCAGGCCGTATCGTCGAGGAACATGTATTCGCTGCACGGGTTCGAGCCGCGAATGGCCCCGTCTTCCGGGCAGGTGTGCCAGGCGTTGACGGTGTCGTGGAACTGGATGCCGGGATCGGCGCAGGCCCAGGCCGCATGGCCGATCTGGTCCCAAAGCTCGCGGGCCGAGACGGTCTTGGCGACCTTGCCATCGATCCGCCGCAGAAGCTCCCACGGCTTGTCACCGCGCACGGCGTCAAGGAAGGCGTCGGTCACGCGGACCGAGTTGTTCGAGTTCTGGCCCGAGACGGTGATATAGGCCTCGCTGTCCCAATCGGTGTCATAGGTCGGAAATTCAATCGAATCAAAGCCCTGCCGCGCATATTGCAGAACCCGGTTCACATAAGTCTCGGGGATCATTACCTTCTTGGCGGCGCGGATCGCGGTCTTGAGCGCGTCGTTCTTGGCCGGGTCGGTTGCATCCTCGATGCTGCCATCCCAGCCCCGGATTGCCCCAAAAATGTCGTTCAGCTTCTGCTCGTGCATCTTCGAGCCGGCGACCAGCGAGGCGACCTTCTGTTCCTCGATGACCTTCCAGTTGATGAAGGCCTCGATATCGGGGTGATCCATGTCGCAGATCACCATCTTGGCCGCACGGCGGGTGGTGCCGCCCGACTTGATCGCCCCGGCCGCCCGGTCGCCGATCTTCAAGAAGCCCATCAGACCCGAGGACTTGCCACCGCCCGACAGTTTCTCGCCCTCGGCCCGCAGGCTCGAGAAGTTGGTTCCGGTGCCCGAGCCGTATTTGAACAGGCGCGCCTCGCGGACCCACAGGTCCATGATGCCGCCCTCGTTCACCAGATCGTCGCTGACCGACTGGATGAAGCAGGCATGGGGCTGGGGATGCTCATAGGCGCTGTCGGACTTGACCAGCTTGCCGGTCTTGTAATCGACATAGAAATGCCCCTGCCCCGGACCGTCGATGCCATAGGCCCAGTGCAGCCCGGTGTTGAACCATTGGGGCGAGTTCGGCGCGGCCATCTGGCGGGCCAGCATGTGGCGCATCTCGTCGTAATAGGCGCGGGCATCGGTCTCGGTGGTGAAATAGCCGCCCTTCCAGCCCCAATAGGCCCAGGCCCCGGCCAGGCGGTCAAAGACCTGCCGCGCGCTCTGTTCGCCCACGAAGCGCCGGTCTGCGGGCAGCGCGGCCAGGGCATCCTCGTCGGGGACCGAGCGCCAGAGGAATTCGGGCACACCCTTTTCCTTCACCCGCTTCAGCGCCGCCGGCACGCCGGCCTTGCGGAAGTATTTCTGGGCGATCACGTCGCTGGCGACCTGGCTCCAGCTTTTCGGCACTTCCACGTTCTCGTTCTGGAACACGATCTTGCCATCGGGATTGCGGATCTCGCTGACCGTGGTCCGAAACTCGATGTCGCCATAGGCGCCGCTGGCTTCGGTGGTAAAACGCCGTTCGATCTTCATGCCTGCCCTCTTTGTCCCTGTCCCGCTTTGCGGTGTGTCGCGCGCTGCCGAGTCGGCCCATCGGCCCGCAAAACCGGGGCCGTTCAGGCACCATCGCGCCTGATCCGAACTCACTTCATGATAGGGCCGTGCCGCGCCTGGTGATCCTTGAGGGTGCCACCACATGTTGTGTGCGCCTTGGCCGCATCACACAAACTGACGTGTCCGTGAGCATGATTCAACAGATTTATTGCACCTTGGGCGCATTCTTTTCTGTTGACATCCCGGGGGCTTGGCGAGGCCCGAACGATGCTGCGCCGCCGCATCGAAACTGTTAATAAACCATTAACTTGATTGGAAAATTCAATGTTTTGGCGGGTTTCCGCCGGGGGATTCACGCGTTTTCCACAGGCTTATCCACGGGGATCGGTGGATAAGTCGGGGAATCACCCGGGAATCGCCCTGTGACGGTCAGGTGACAGGAGCAGACACAAAATCTGGTAGGTGCTGGGCGAAGGCACCCGCTCAGAAGCGGATGATCTCGCGATCTGTGACGATCAGGTCGAGCGGCTGATCGAAAGGCTCGGCCGGGATCTCGGGCAGTTCCTGCACCCCGAAAGCGAGGCCGATGGCCGCCACAGGACCCATGCCGCGCAGAAGCTGCAGCGTGCGGTCGTAGTAGCCGCCGCCATAGCCGATGCGGTTGCCGTGCCGGTCAAAGCCCGCCAGCGGCACGATCAGCACATGCGGGGTCAGCACCGCCGCGGTCTCGGCCGGGTGCGAGGTACCGAAGGGGCCGGGCACCAGAGCCCCGCCATCCCATTCCCGAAAGACCAGCGGCACCGCCTTGCCGGTCACGACTGGCAGGCAGAGCGGCCCGCGATGCGCCGCCATCGCCGCGCCGGGATCAGCCTCGCCGCGCATGGCGACATAGCCCGACAGCACCTGCCCCTCGAACGGGGCCAGAACCTGCATCAGATGCCGGTCAATCTCTGACTGATCGCCGCCCTGCCCACGCGCCGCCAGAGCCTGTTTGCGCAGCGCCGCCTTTTCCGCCGCGCTCATACCAGCACCGCCGAGGCGAGGCCCAGAAAGGCGAAGAAGCCGACCACATCCGTCACCGTGGTCACGAAGGTGCCCGAGGCCAGCGCCGGGTCGGCCCCGGCCTTCTCCAGCCCCAGGGGGATTAGGATACCGGCCAGCGCGGCGACGCAGAGGTTCACCACCATGGCGATGGCGATGACAGCGGCAAGGTTCACCCCGTCGAACCAGATCCAGGCCACAATCCCCATGACCACGGCAAAGGCCAGCCCGTTCAGCAACCCGACGATGGCCTCGCGTCGGACCACGCGCCAGACATTGCTGCCGGTCAGGCTTTTCGTTGCCAGCGCGCGGACCGCGACCGTCAGGGTCTGGGTGCCGGCATTGCCGCCCATCGAGGCGACGATGGGCATCAGCACCGCCAGTGCCACGATCTTCTGGATGGTGCCCTCGAAGATGGCGATGACCAGCGAGGCGACGACGGCAGTGACCAGGTTGATCATCAGCCAGGGCAGGCGCTGCCACAGCGTCTCCATGACCGAGTCGGTGATGGCCGATTCATCGCCGACACCGGCGAGGCGCAGGATGTCCTCTTCATGCTCCTCGTCCAGCACCGACATGGCGTCGTCGATGGTGATGACGCCAACCAGCCGGTCGTCATTATCCACCACCGGCGCCGAGATCAGGTGATACTGGTTGAAGGCATAGGCCACGTCGCCCTCGTCGGCATAGGCGCTGATGGTGCGGAAACTGTCCTCGGTGATGTCCTTCAGCCTGACCGAACGCTTGGCCGACAGCAGCCTCCCCAGCGCGACATAGCCGACCGGGTGGCGGCGCGGATCGACCAGGATGACGTGGTAGAACTGTTCGGGCAGCCAGTCCTCGGCCCGCAGGAAATCGATGGCCTCGCCCACGGTCCAGTGTTCAGGGGCAGTGACCACCTCGGATTGCATCAGGCGGCCGGCGGAGTACTCGGGATAGGTCAGCGACTGCTCGACCGCCATCCGGTCGGCATCGTCCAGCGCGGAGAGGATTTCCTCGCGCTCGCCCTCGTCCATGTCCTCGACCAGGTCGACGACATCGTCGCTGTCCATCTCGCGGACGGCCTCGGCCAGAACCTCCTTGGGCAGGGCCTCGATGACCTCGTCGCGGATCGCCTCGTCGATCTCGGACAGGATCTCGCCGTCCATCTCGATCGAGTAAAGCTCGAGGAACTTGCGACGTTCTGCCGGCGTCAGTCGCTCGATGATGTCGGCGATGTCGGCGCCGTGCATCGGTTCCAGCAGGGCTTCCAGCCGGGCGGCATCGCCGGCGTCCAGCGCCTCGTCGATCTGGCGCAACAGCTCGCGGCGGGGGGTGAAATCCTCGTCATCCCCGGGTTCGGTCGGCTGATCGGTGTTCTGATCGGTCATGCGACGGCCTCCTGTGGGACTGGTTTTCCGGGGGTTTATGTCAGCCGCGCAGCAAATCCAATGCGGCGGCGTGAATTTCGGGCGAAGCGGCAGCAAGGACACGCCCGCCCTGATGCGCCGGCCCGCCCTGCCAGTCGGTGACGATCCCGCCCGCCGCCTGCACAACGGCCAGAGGCCCGGCGATGTCATAGCTTTGCAGCCCGGCCTCGATCACCAGATCGATCTGCCCCAGCGCCAGCAGCGCATAGGCATAGCAGTCGAGGCCATAGCGGGTCAGCTGCACCTTTTCCGCGACCCGGCGAAAGGCCGCGCCCTCCTCGACCGTGCCGACCTCGGGAAAGGTGGTCATCAGGCTGGCTTGATCCAGCGTCACGCCGGTGCGCGTGCGCAGGGGTTCGACCCCGCGCGGTCCGGTCAGTCGGGCGATGCCAAAGCCACCCTCGAACCGTTCGCCAGTATAGGGCTGGTCGATCAGGCCATAGACCATGCCGGACCCGTCGCTGACGCCGATCAGAACGCCCCAGCTGGTCGCCCCGCAGATGAAGGCACGGGTGCCGTCGATGGGATCGAGGATCCAGCTGATCCCCGAACGCCCGGCCTCGGTGCCGAATTCCTCGCCGATGATGGCATCCTCGGGCCGGCGTTCCGCCAGAACCGCGCGCATGGCGCGTTCGGCGGCACGGTCGGCCTCGGTCACCGGATCGAAACCAGCCGCGCGCTTGTTGTCCGACTGCAGGTCGCGAGCCCGGAAATGCGGCAGGATCGCCGCCCGGGCCGCGTCCGCCATCAGATGCGCGGTTGCGACAATGTCAGTGCTGTCGGTCATGCCCGCCTCCGCTCTCCGGTCACGGGCAGTCATAGTGCAAGCGGCTGCATCAGGGAAGACGCAGGGCGCGAGGAGTTCGCGCCCTATTCGTCAGATGCGCCGCGGCTCATTCAAGCCGCGTCCGACAGCACCTTCGCGAGTTCGAAGATCTGGCGGCGTTGTGCGACCGGCATGGCGTAATAGGCACGCACCAGTTGCAGCGCTTCCTTGTCGCCGAGGATGTCGCCCTCGACGCCGGCGGCCATGCTGTCTTCATGCAGGCCGTCGAAGAAGAAGCTGACCGGCACTTCCAGCGCCCGCCCGATATCCCACAGGCGCGAGGCCGAGACGCGGTTCATGCCGGTCTCGTATTTCTGGATCTGCTGGAACTTGATTCCGACAGCTTCGGCCAGCTGCTGCTGGGTCATACCAATCATCCAGCGACGATGACGGATACGTTTTCCGACGTGAACATCTACACCATGCTTCATAACTCACCTCACTCAATCTATGAGGGCAGTAGCTTACTGGCGCTCACTTTTCGATACCGATGATGGGGGAGCACCCTGTTTCTGACCAAAAAGACAGGTTTGAAACTGCGCAGTCTGCAAGCTTTCTGACGCAGCCTTTGCTGCACTTGTCCAAAAGGACAGCCGAGAGGATCGATGATGGAAGACATTCGAATCGCACATGTTCCCGAGCGCGAATCACTGCCCGTGATCAGCAGCGCCCCGGCGCCGCACCCTGACAAAGGACAGGTGCTGGTGCGGATGCGCGCCGCAGCCCTGAACTTTGCTGATATTCTCAAGAGCCGGGGACAGTATCAGGAGGCCGAGGCCTTTCCGTTCGTCCCCGGGCTCGAGGGCGCGGGCGAGGTGATCGCGGCGCCGGAGGGCAGCGGATTGCGGGCCGGAGATCGCGTCGCGGTCTGGCAGCCGGGCACCATGGCTCAAATCGTCGCAGTCCCGGCCACGAGTTGCCTCAGGATCCCCGATGCGATGTCCTTTGACGAGGCTGCGGGGCTGCAGATCGCCTATGGCACCAGCCATCTGGCCCTGGCCGACCGCGCCAAGCTTGCCCCCGGCGAGACGCTGGTGGTTCTGGGCGCGGCCGGCGGCGTCGGGCTGACGGCGGTCGAGATCGGCAAGGCGATGGGCGCGCGGGTGATCGCGGTGGCGCGCGGGGCCGAGCGGCTGCGCGTGGTGGCCGAGGCCGGCGCCGACGAGATGATCGACAGCGACGCCACCCCCGACCTCAAGGCGCGCCTGCGCGAACTGGGTGGGGTCGATGTGGTCTATGACCCGGTGGGCGACGAGCCGGGGCTGGCGGCATTCGGTGCGTTGAACCGGGGCGGGCGCTTCCTGGTCATCGGCTTTGCCGGCGGCAAGCCGCCGCGCCTGCCGCTGAACCATGCGCTGGTCAAGAACATCACCATCCACGGCTTCTACTGGGGCGGCTACCGCCAGCTTGACCTCGCCGCCCTGCGCGACAGCCTGACCACGGTCTTCGATCTCTATGCCGCCGGGAAGTTGCATCCCCATGTCGGCGAGGCGCTGGAGCTGGACCGGATCGCCGAGGGCTATCGCCTGCTGGCCGAGCGCAAGGCGGTCGGCAAGATCATCATCCGGCTGTAGATGACGCCGATTTTAGCGGTTTGCAGTCGTTTTTCGCCCTCGCAGGATTGAATCCGGGCCTGTCTCTGCCAATATTCCGACACGAATGATTGGGTGGCGGACAGGCCATCCGGCAACCGCCAGGGGAGACATCGATGGCAGATTACAACACGATCCGGACCGCGCAGGGCCATGCGACCCGCTCGGCGGCGATCGATGAGGGCCTTCGGGCCTATATGAGCAAGGTCTATGGTCTGATGGCCGTGGGCATGGCGGTCACGGCCGCCTTTGCCTGGGGGATCAGCTCAATGGCCGTTGGGCCCGACGGGCAGGCGACGCAGCTGGGTTACGCGATCTATGGCTCGCCGCTGAAATGGGTGATCATGTTCGCACCGCTGCTGGTGGTCTTTGCCTTCGGCGCGATGATCAACCGCATGTCGACCGCGACCGCGACGCTGGTATTCTACGGCTTCGCCGCGCTGATGGGTCTGTCCATCAGCTCGATCTTCCTGGTCTATACCTCGGTCTCGATCGTCCAGACCTTCCTGATCACCGCAATCGCCTTTGCCGGCCTGTCGCTCTATGGCTACACGACCAAGCGCGACCTGTCGGGGATGCGCACCTTCCTGATGATGGGTCTGATCGGCCTGATCGTCGCGATGATCGTGAACATCTTCCTGCAGTCCTCGGCCATGCAATTCGCGATCTCGGCGATCGGTGTGCTGCTGTTCGCGGCGCTGACCGCCTATGACACGCAGAACATCAAGAACACCTATCTGGCGCTGGCCAATTCGAACCAGGATTTCCTGGGCAAGTCGGCCATCATGGGTGCGCTGACCCTGTATCTGGATTTCCTGAACCTGTTCATGTTCCTGATGCAGTTCATGGGCCAGTCGCGCGACTGATCGCTTCGCCCAGACCAGACTGAACCGAATCGCAAGGCCGGGCCAATCGCCCGGCCTTGTTGCATCCGGACCGGGCGGTTCGGCGAGACCCCGCCCAGTGGCGCCTAAAAGGTTAACGGTTTTTCGCCGTCATCGACTCGCTCATTTTGCTAGTACATTGATTTCTATAATATTAAACTGAAAAGTTCGAAAACCGCCCCTGCAATTCGTTAACCATTCGCGTTCTACTGGTTCCAAGGCAGCCGATCACCACGTCCCGCAGAGCCGGGACGACAGGGCTGCCACCCGGCTTCTGCCTGCATTGGGCGAAGCGCGGGTTCAGGCTTGGAACCGGGCCCTGCGCCCCTCAGTCAGTAGCGAGTGATGACCATGAACGACAACCCGACGCCCCCGCATGACGGCTGCACCTGCGGCCCCGAAGCGCCCGGCTGCGAGAAGATGATCTATATCGGGAAACTGCCGGATATGGACGCGGACGAAAGCAATCTGCTGGCCGATCGGGCCGTGCAGACCGTCGGCGGACAAACCTATGGCAGTGGCAGCGACCCGCTCTATCACGACCTGGTGCAGGTCACGATGAACGACGAGAACGGCGATGGCGTCATCCGGCCCGACAATGCCGGCGAATCCGAGACCATCACCCATGACGCCGCGGCGGAAAGCCGGGACTACAAGATCGACACCAGCTTCCTCGCCCGCGACACCGAGGTCACGGTGCTGAACGAGGATGGCACGACCAGCACGATCTGCACCACCGTCCGGGTGATACAGGACGATGCCGGCAATACCTTCATCATGCCGCCGCCCGAGGGCGCTTCGCGCGAAGAGATCGAGGCGATGACCAGCAAGCCCATCGTCTCGGTCACGTTCCCGACCGAGCGCGACTGCTATGACCTCTGCACCAAGAGCGTCTTCACCGATCGCAGCTGCTTTCCCTGCTTCGGCCGCGGCACGATGATCGAAACCGAGTTCGGCCCCCTACCGGTCGAGAAGCTGTGCCCCGAGATGAAGGTCTGGACCCGCGACAACGGGCTGAAGCCGCTGGTGTGGACCGGATCACGCCATCTGGGCGCGCTGCATCTGCAGGCCTATCCGAACCTGCGCCCGATCCGCATTCGTGCCGGTGCGCTAGGCCGGGACCTGCCGCTGCGTGACCTGGTGGTCTCGCCGCAGCATCGGATCCTGGTGCGCTCGAAGATCGCGCAGCGGCTGTTCGGCACCTTCGAGGTGCTGGTCGCGGCCAAGCAGTTGCTGCAGCTCGACGGGATCGACATCGCCGAGGATCTGGAAGAGGTCGATTACTTCCACCTGCTTTTCGACCAGCACGAGATCGTGGTCTCGGATGGGGCCGAGACGGAATCGCTCTATACCGGGGCCGAGGCGTTGAAATCCGTCGGACCGGCGGCCCGCGACGAGATCCTGACGCTATTCCCCGAATTGCGCGACCGGGACTTCCAAACCGATCCGCCGCGCGCGGCCCGGCCCCTGACCTCGGGGCGCATGGCCCGCAAGCTGGCAGTGCGGCACAAGCAGAACCGCCGCGAACTGGTCAGCTGACCGAGGAACGGCCGGGCAAATCGCCCGGCCGTTCTTCTTGAACCCAGAGCTCTCCGGAAACGAAAAAACCGCGCCTAAGGCGCGGTTTATCCTGTCTGTCTCGAAAGGCGATCTTACTTGATCTTGCCTTCCTTGTATTCGACATGCTTGCGCACGACCGGGTCGTACTTGTTGACCGTCATCTTCTCGGTCATGGTGCGGGCGTTCTTCTTGGTCACGTAGAAATGCCCGGTGCCCGCGCTCGAGTTCAGGCGGATCTTGATCGTCGTCGGCTTCGCCATATCATCTGCTCCTGCTGCGGCAGCGCGCGCATGGCGGCCCCGTGGAATTCGATTGAAGCCCGCCTTTTACAGCCCGAACCGGCAGAGTCAACAGCAAAACCCCGCATTCCCGCCGGCTGTGGCAGCCCTGTCGGCCTAGTCCTCGCGCACCAGCACCAGGATCTTCATCACCCGTCCCGTGGCATCCTCGACCGGGCTGACCGCGACGCTGCAGGTGCCCGAACCGGGGCAGTCCACCGCCTCGAGCAGCGTCGCCTCGCCCTCGGCGGCCTCGCCGACGGCACGCCGCAGATCGTCGGCGGGTGCGTCCAGCCAGAGATCCCAGAGGAAGCTGCCATAGACCCGCTGCGGATGGTTCAGATTGCCGAGGCGCGTCAGGCCGGCCGCGTTGATGAAGGTCACGCGGCCATCGCAATCCATCACATAGGCGGCCTCGCGGATGGTGCGCAGCAGCGCCAGGGCCAGCGATGCCCCGACCAGACGACCGCCATCGTCGCCCGATCGCGCCGACCGCAGAGAACTGTCGTCGGTCCCCGAAATGACATGCAGATTCGCCCCATCGGCACCTGACAGGCTCATGGCCTCTCTCCCCCGGTTCGCTGGATGATGCAGCAGCAATCTCATGCAGGTTAGCAGTTTCATGCCGCAATGGATATGAAACTCTTGTTAATTCCAGAGACGCGCGGAGAGCCTGTAAGCCGGATTTTGTCCAAGGGGTTGCCCCCTTTGGATGACCATTCCTCTGCCCCCGCCGTTACCGACGGGATCTAGCTGCCAACCCGGATCTTCTGGGGCAAGACCGCCCTGCCCCGTTGCCGGGGCGCGAGATCCCTATTCGGCATTGCTCCCGGTGGGGCTTGCCATGCGGGGTCTGTTGCCAGCCCCCCGGTGGGCTCTTACCCCACCGTTTCACCCTTACCCGCGCGGACGCGGGCGGTCTCTTCTCTGTGGCGCTTTCCCTGGGGTTGCCCCCGCCGGGCGTTACCCGGCACCGTTGCCTTGTGGAGTCCGGACTTTCCTCGCGGGCCTTGCGACCCACGCGGTCATCCAGCCCTCCGCGCAAGCGCGCATATGGCCGGGATTGCTCGCCGGGTCAACCGCAAGCCGCTGGATCAGGCACTGGGGACGTAACGCAGCGTCCCGGCAATCCCGCCGCCACCGTCCTTGGGATGGCGCACGCCTTCCATCACCGGCAGCTCGGTGAAGTCGAAGGGGCTCAGCCCCTCGAGGCAGGCGATATTGACCCCCAGCTGGTTCGGGTTCGAGCGGCGGCGGTGATGGGTATAGATGCCGCAGTGGCGGCAGAAATTGTGCTCGGCCTGCCGGGTGCCGAACTGGTAGAGGACCAGGTCGTCGCCGCCCTGAAGGATGCTGAGGCCGTCCAGCGGCGCGCTGACCGCCACGGCACCGCGCATCCGGCAGAAGCTGCAATTGCATCGCCGCGCAGTGTTAAGCCCGTCGCTGAGCCGCACCCGAAACCGCACCGCGCCGCAGTGACAGGCTCCGTCGATCTCGCTGATATCCGGGTTCATCCTCAGCCTCCTCAGCTGCCGTCAACTCTCCGCCGCGGCTTTTTCGGCGAATGCCGCGACCGAGGCCGCCGCCTGCCGATCCGCCGGGCTTTCAGGCCCCCGCCCCCAAGGCCGGAATCGCAACCGGAAAGCCGCCAACCGCATTTCGGGATCGGCAGGCGGATAGCCGATGGCGTCGAGGCTTTCGGCCAGCGGCCGGTCCGCACCCTCGCCCGCCGCGAGCGCCAGCCCCTGGCGCGCCAGCCGCGCCCAGTCAAAGCGCGGGCCGGGGTCGCATTTGCGGTCAGGCGCCATGTCCGAATGGCCGATGACCGCGGCCGGGCCAAGCCCGTGACGCGCGGCAATGGCGCGCACAAGGTCAACCAGCGCGTCCATCTGGGCCATCGGAAAGGGCCGGTCGCCGGGATTGATGATCTCGATACCGATGCTGCGCGAGTTCACGTCGTCCCGGCCCTGCCACGACCCTGCGCCTGCGTGCCAGGCGCGGCGATCCTCGGGCACCAACGCCTCGGCCCGGCCATCCTCGTGCACCAGCCAATGCGCCGAAACCTCGGCCTCGGGATCGCAGAGCCGGTCGCGGGCGGAAGCGCCGTCGGCCATGCCGGTATAATGCAGCACGATCAGTTCGACCCGCTGCCCGCGCCGGTCGCCGTGATTGGGCGAGGGATGGCTCATTCCGATCCGCTGCGGCGGACAACCCCATCATCGCCCAACACATGCCAGTTCGGCCTGATCCAGTGCAACGTCTCGCCGTCATCAGGATAGCGCACGGTTTCCGCTTCGGGATTGGTGCCGGCACAGAGATAGCGCAAGGGCGCGTCCGAGCGGTTCACGATGTGATGGGCGTTCTCGGTTCCAGCCGACCAGATCGCCATGTCGCCGGGGCCGATTTCGACCGGGCCATCGTCGTCGATGACCGTGGCCCTGCCCTCCAGCACCATGACGAACTCGTCGCTGCCCGAATGCCAGTGCCGCTTGGCGGACTTCTGCCCCGGTTCCAGCGTCACGATATTGATGCCGAGGATGCGGGTCCCGGCGATATCGCCGAAACGTTCCTCGATGCGCGGGGCCGAGCCTTCGATCTTTTGCCCGGCCACGCTGCCTTTGCGCAGGATCACAGCTGGTTGACGCGATGCCGCGCCGCATCCCAGCCACAGACGAAGCCGTCACCATCGGGGTCCATGCCGCGCGGGTCGCGCTCGGGTCCGCCGGCGGCGAGGAAAGCCATCTGCGCCCGGTCGCTGTCGGGATAGCTGCGGCAGGCCTGCGCCGCCGCGCTCGGCGAGCCGCCGCTGCGTGCCCAGACCCGGGTGCCCGGCGCGTGCTGGGCCGCAAAGGCATAGCGCACCAGAACCGGGGTCGAGCCGGGATATTCACCCGAGGTCACGACCGGCAGATCAGCCGCAGCCGGGGCCTTGCCCTCGGCCTGCGCGGTCTCGACGCGGTAGCTGGCGGCAACGGTCTGCATCGCCTTCGGCCCGCGGATTTCCTCGGGCGTAGGGGCGCGGGACGGCAGCGCGACCGGGATGGTCGAGGGCGGTTCCGAGCCGGTCATCAGCGCCACTTCACGCGCCTGAAGATGCTTGCCATAGGCCGAATCCGACATCCGGTAATTCGGATTCCAACCTTCGTTCTCGTTACAGCCGGCCAGGGCCAGAACCCCGATCACGATCAATTTGCGCATCATTCTGTCCCTGACCCTGTCCTTGTTACAGTGAACCCTACCACCAGCGTTCCGGCTTGGCCACAAATCCGGCCGCCCGTTCCAGCACCAGCGCCTGGTTGAGCAGATCGCCCTCTTCAAAGGGCCGGCCGATCAGTTGCAGCCCCAAGGGCAGCCCCTGCGCATCCTGCCCGACCGGGACCGAGATCCCCGGCAGACCGGCCAGGTTCACCGTCACGGTGAAGACGTCGTTCAGATACATCGCGACCGGATCGGCATCGGCCATCGATCCCAGCGCAAAGGCCGAAGACGGCGTGGCCGGGGTCAGAATCGCATCGACGCCGGCGGCATAGGCCTGATCGAAATCGCGCTTGATCAGCGCCCGCACCCGCCGCGCGCGGTTGTAATAGGCGTCATAGAAGCCCGCCGACAGCACATAGGTGCCGATCATGATGCGCCGCTGCACCTCGGGGCCAAAGCCTTCGGCGCGGGTCTTTTCATACATGTCGGTGATGCCGTCACCCTGCCCCAGCTTGGCCCTGAGGCCATAGCGTACGCCATCATAGCGGGCGAGGTTCGACGAGGCTTCCGCCGGCGCGATGACGTAATAGGCCGGCAGCGCATATTTCGTATGAGGCAGCGAGATATCGACGATCTCGGCCCCGGCATCGCGCAGCATCTCGGCCCCCTGCCGCCACAGCGCATCGATCTCGTCGGGCATGCCGTCCATGCGGTATTCGCGCGGAATGCCGATCTTCTTGCCGCGAATGTCGCCGGTCAGCGCCGCCTCGAAATCCGGCACCGGAATCTCGGCGCTGGTCGAATCCTTCTCGTCGACCGAGGCCATGGCGCCCAGCATGATCGCCGCGTCGCGCACGCTCTTGGTCATCGGCCCGGCCTGATCGAGGCTCGAGGCGAAGGCGATGACGCCCCAGCGGCTGACCCGGCCATAGGTCGGCTTCAGCCCGACCGTGCCGGTAAAGGCCGCAGGCTGGCGGATCGAGCCGCCGGTATCGGTGCCGGTGGCCGCGAGGCAGAGATCGGCCCCGACCGCCGCCGCAGAGCCGCCCGAGGACCCGCCGGGCGTCAGGTCGGCCCCGTCCCTGCCTTTCCACGGGTTCACGGCATTGCCATAGGCGCTCGACTCGTTCGAGCTGCCCATGGCGAACTCGTCCATGTTCAGCTTGCCCAGCATCACCGCACCGGCATCCCAGAGGTTCTGGGTGACGGTCGATTCATATTCCGGGCGGAAGCCGGTGAGGATGCGGCTGGCCGCCTGCGATTCGACGCCCTTGGTGCAGAAGAGATCCTTGATCCCCAGCGGAATCCCGGTCATCGCCACGGCGTTGCCGGCCTTGATCCGGGCATCCGCCGCTTGGGCCATCTCGCGCGCGACCTCGGGGGTCTTGTGGACAAAGGCGTTCAGCGCGCCGGCGCCTTCGATGGCGGTCAGGCAGGCCTCGGTCAGTTCGACCGAGGTGGTCTCGCCCTTGGCCAGCGCATCGCGCGCCCCGGCGATGGTCAGTTTGTTCAGATCGCTCATTCCACCACCTTCGGCACGGCAAAGAAGCCCTCGCGGGCGTCGGGCGCATTCTTCAGGATCTTGTCGGCCATCTCGCCCGCGCCCACCACGTCCTCGCGCCGTTTCAGCCGCATGGGGGTGACGCCGGTCATCGGCTCGACGCCCTCGACATCGACCTCGTTCAGCTGCTCCATGAATTGCAGGATGCCGTTCAATTCGCGGGCCAGCGCCGGCAGGGCGGCGTCCTCGACCCGGATGCGGGCCAGATGCGCGACCTTGCGCGCCTCGTCTTCGGTGATGGACATGGGTGATCCTTTCGCTTGGGGCGGATTTACAGGCCACGTCCCGGCGGTGCAAGAAGCGGTCGCGTTTTCGCAAAGTCGGCGTTGATGGCGCAGGCGACACAGGCTTTGCCTGATCCGAGCCGCGACAGCCGTTGCGGCTTTTCCTTCCCCCGGCCTGCAGTCTAAACAACTTGCACATCCTGCAAACATCAGCCGCCCCGCGGAGTCCCCATGCAAGCCGCCCTCTCCATCCTTCCGGTCATCGCGCTGGTGGCGCTTGGTTACGGCGCGCGGCGCTGGAACATCATCGCGCCCTCGAACTGGCCGGGGGTCGAGCAACTGGGCTTCCGGCTGATGTTCCCGGCGATCCTGTTGACCTCGATCTATCGCTCGGACCTGTCGCTTGGCCGGGTCGGCCCCTATGTGCTGGCAACCTCGCTGGCCTTCCTCGCCATCGGCGTCAGCAGTTTCGTGCTGCGTCGGCCGCTTGGGCTCAGCAATCCCCGGCTGACCTCGTTCTTCCAGTCGGCCATGCGTTTCAACTCGCTCCTGGTGCTGGCGGTGGCGGCGCAGGGCCTGGGGCCGGCTGCGGTCAGCGACCTTGCCGTCGCCATGGCCTTCCTGATTCCCGCCTTCAACATCAGCGCCATCATCGCCCTGACCGCCTTCCCGCCCGAAAATGCCGAGGCGCCGCGCCCTTCGCGCGCGCAGGCGCTGCGCCGCATCAGCGCCGAGATCATGCGCAACCCTTTGGTCCTCGGCTGCGCCGCCGGGCTGATCCTGAACCTCTCGGGGGCCGAGTTGCCGCGCGCGATTCTCTCGCCGCTGGACTGGCTGGGTCAGGGGGCGCTGGCGGTGGGCCTCTTGACCGTCGGCGCCGGGATCGAGGTGCGGCGGCTGTGGAAAAGCGACGCCGCCATGTGGATCGCGGTGGCCGCGCGGCTGGTCGCCTGCCCGCTGATCTTCCTTATGCTGGCACTGCTGATGCAGCTTTCAGGCGCACAGATCGCTTCGGGGCTGCTGCTGACGGCGGCCCCCGGCGCCTCGGTCGGCTATATCCTCGCCCGGCAGATGGGTGGCGACGCCGAGTTCTATGCCGATACCTTCACCTGGCAGACGGTTCTGTCCGCCCTGACCCTGCCACTGTGGCTGATGCTGGCAACCTCGCTGGCGGGCTGAATCGGGGGACCTGAAAGTTTTTGCGCAAGCCGCCGATTTTTCCCCTTGCGCCTCTCCGAGCCCTCGCCTAAACACCGCTCCACGCCGACGGGCACTGTCCGAAAGCGTCAAAGGTGGCCCGTTCGTCTATCGGTTAGGACACCAGGTTTTCAACCTGGGAAGAGGGGTTCGACTCCCCTACGGGCTGCCACTTTAATCCCAAATTGTTGATTTATCTGCCGAAACCGCGGCAGGTGTCCCACGATTCTGGTTCCGTGGGACCGCTTGGCCTTTCTTGCGCCGCACAGCCTGCTCGGCCAGCCGCGCGCGCGATGGCAATCTCGATCCTCAGTCGAAGCGCCGCACCCATTCCTCGGTGGCGTCCATCCGGTCCACACCATCGGGCGTCCAGAGATAGGGCATCACCCAATCGCTGAAGCGTAGCGGCTTCAGCAGGTCATTGACCTCCTGGTAAGCCATGGGGGTCCCGCCGCCTTCCACGTCGCCGATCCGGGGGGCGGGGCCGGCCTGAAACACGATCCCGCCGGCATAGGCATGCAGCTCCACCGCACCCGACAAACTGCCCCGGACGCGCTCGAGCCCGCCGAGGTGGGCCAGCATCGCGTCATCGATCGCCGTCAGCCAGTTCACGTCGCGAATGACATCGGTGCGGTCCTCGATCTCCAACGAGAAGCCTACACCGTCTTCGTAGAGAATCCCGGGAAAGCGGCGGAGCACCGGGTAAAGATCGCCCTGCGTTCGGGAGGACATGGTGCGGGGAATGATGCTGAAGCCGGCGACGGCGTAGAACACCTGCAACCGTTCGCAGGCCTCGACAAACGCCCGGACCTGCCCGACTGGATCATCCCGAAGCGCGGACAAGCGCGCGGAATAGGTCAACAGCCCGGCTCCTGATATCGCACCCGGCAACAGGGCCGAGAATCGGTCATGCCGGGGGTCCATGGTCTGCATGACCGACTTGTTCATGTGCTCGATGACAAGACCGAAATTCTGCCGGGTATCGCGATAGGCTTCGGCCGTCCGCCCTTCTGTCAGACGCTCGCGAATATCCTGCCGTTCGGAGAGCCTGAACGCCCGGTCGTTCAGATCCATGAAATTGCAGCGCCCGTCGGTGCGATCGTAATAATGCTCGGCAAGATCGATCATGGCCGCGCGCCGATCATCGCGCCGGTCATTGCCGAAATAGAAGCCGGCCTGCAGAGCGAACAGCCAGCGCAGCACGCCGGTTTTCGGGTAACCCGCCATGTCAAGCAACGCCAGCCGGTCCTCGGCCTCGAAGAGGGCAAGCGTTGCGATCAGGTCCGACATGTCGACAGTCATCGGGGCAGTCCTGCGATAGGTCAGGGAATGAGGGGCGGACCGGGGTCGGAACAGCGCGTGCCAGATTTTGGACGAGCTCAGGAGATAAATCCAGCCAGACCCTCACCCTGCATCGCGCGCCCCACTCCGAAGGTGCAACGCCAGCCCACATCTGCTATCCTCAGGCCAGAGGACGGTTCGGCCCGGTGGATCTGCGGGCGGAAGCCGGGTTCTCCGGCTGATGCCTCGACCCGCCTCGGGCCCTCCAGAGAGGGAGGATGCAGCCATGACCCGACAGACAATTGGAAACCCGCTGAGTTGGAGCGCGCAGAGCCTGGCCGGTATCGGTCGCGGCCTCGGCGAGGCCGTCGACGGAATCGGCAGCCACGCGATGACGCGACCCAAGATCAACCGGATCGGCCCGGCAGACCTGCGCGCGGCACTGCGCGCAGGGGCCAGCGACTTCGCCGCGCTGCGCTCGGACGTGATCGCGGCCATGGTGCTCTACCCGGTGATCGGCTTCATCCTTGCGGTCTGGACCTTCAATGCCGGGCAGGTGCACCTGCTCTTTCCTCTGGCGGCAGGCTTTCCGCTGATCGGGCCGGTCGCGGCCATCGGGCTTTACGAGATGAGCCGGCGGCGCGAAGAGGGCAAGGAGACCGACTGGCGCGCAGCCCTGTCCACGCTCAGGGGCCGGGTCCTTGGGCCGGTGCTGATGCTTGCGATGCTGCTGATGGCGATCTTCGTGCTCTGGCTTTTCGCCGCCCATGCGATCTGGGCCGCGACCCTTGGCCCCGAACCCTCGGTGGGCCTGCGCGCCTTCCTGCAGGACACTTTCAGCACCAGCGCGGGCTGGGCAATGATCGTCGTCGGGATGGGCGTCGGCTTCGTCTTCGCGGCGGTGGTGCTTTGCATCAGTCTCGTGTCCTTCCCGATGCTGATCGACCGTCCCGTGGGCGTCCCGGTGGCGCTGGCGACCTCGCTGGCGGTGGCGCGCGAGAACCCGGGTACCACTGCGCTCTGGGGGCTGGTCGTGGCCGTGGCGCTGTTGCTCGGCATGATCCCGTTCTTTGCAGGGTTGATCATCGTCCTGCCGATCCTTGGTCACGCGACCTGGCACCTCTATCGCCGGGCCGTCAGCTATCCCGATCAGACGGCCCGCTCAGACGGCTGAGCCTGCGCGCAAACCCTGATCGAGAACGCCCCGCTTTCTGCCTGCCAATGGCCGAGGCAAGGAAGCGGGGTTGATGCAGCAGGGCATCGCCTGCCCGTCTTCATCGAACGCGCCCTGCCCGTCTGCGGGCCACGCGATCACGATGGTATTCCAAAGCTGCAGGCTATATCCGCGAAGGATCAGCCAGCCCCGGCAGGGCCGCGATCAGCAAGGAGGGTATAATGAGTATCCGCGTCACCGTTTTCGGCGAGAACGTCCATGAACAGAAAAGCAGGATCGTCGCCTCAATCTATCCCGAGGGGATGCACCAGACCATCGCCGATGCGCTGAACACCGATCCCGGCATCAGCGCCGGAACGGTCACGCTGCAACAGCCCGAACACGGGCTGACCGCCGAGACGCTGGCCCAGACCGATGTGCTGTTCTGGTGGGGTCATGCCGCGCATGGCGAGGTCGAGGATGCGGTGGTCGAGCGGGTCTGCGATGCCGTCTGGTCCGGGATGGGCATGGTCTTCCTGCATTCGGCCCATTTCTCGAAGCCGTTCAAGCGGCTGATGGGCGCGCCCTGCAACCTGACCTGGCGCGAGGCGGGCGAGCGCGAGCGGCTGTGGCTGACCTCGCCCAACCACCCCATCGCCGCCGGACTGCCCAACCATTTCGAGCTCGAGAACGAGGAGATGTATGGCGAGCCCTTCGGCGTGCCCGAACCGCTGGAAACGGTCTTCATCAGCTGGTTCGCCGGGGGCGAGGTGTTCCGCTCGGGCCTGACCTACAAGCGCGGCGCCGGCAATGTCTTCTATTTCCGCCCCGGCCACGAAACCTATCCCACCTATCACGACGCGAATGTGCAGACTGTCCTGCGGAACGCTGCACATTGGGCCTACAACCCGGCGGCGCGTCTTGCCGATCCCAATGCCGCGCCGAATGTGCCGGTGACCGAGGCGCTGGAGCCGATCAAAGAACGCGGCCCGCGGCTGCATCAGGACGGCGAAGCGGGGTATCGCTGATGCAGAATGTCCGGCTTCTGATCCTTGGCACCGGCGGCATGGCCAGGAACCATGCCGATGGCTTTGCCAGGCTGCCCGGGGTCGAGATCGTTGCCGGCGTCGATACGCGGCCCGAACAGCTGCAGGCCTTCTGCCAGACCCACGGCATCGCCCATGGCTTTATCTCGCTGGACGAGGCGTTGGCCTGGGGCCAGTTCGACGCCGCCACCAATGTCACCCCCGATGCGGCCCATTTCGCCACCACCCTGCCGCTGATCGCGGCGGGCAAGCATGTGCTGTGCGAAAAGCCGCTGGCCACCAATGCGCGCGATGCCGAGGCCATGGCCCGTGCTGCCGCAGAGGCCGGCGTGGTGAACATGGTCAATCTGACCTATCGCAATGTCCCGGCGCTGCAGCAGGCGGCGCGGATGGTTCAGGATGGGCAGATCGGCACGGTCCGCCATCTCGAGGCCTCCTATCTGCAAAGCTGGCTGACCCAGCCGGCCTGGGGCGACTGGAAGACCGAGGACCAATGGCTGTGGCGGCTGTCCACCGCGCATGGCTCCAAGGGCGTGCTGGGCGATGTCGGCATCCATATTCTCGACTTCGCCACCTTCATCGCCGGTCAGGACGTTGCCGATATCTCGTGCCGGCTGGCGACCTTCGACAAGGCGCCGGGCGGGCGGATCGGCGATTATGTGCTGGATGCAAATGACAGCGCGACCATGCAGCTGCGGCTGGCCAATGGCGCGCTTGGCACGGTTGCCGCGACCCGCTTTGCCAGCGGTCATCTGAACGACCTGCGGCTGCGGATCTATGGCGACAGGGGCGGGCTGGAGGTGAGCTTCGAGAACGCCGTCAGCCGGCTGCGCGCCTGCCTGTCGCCAGATCTCGAGGCGGCCCGCTGGCACGAGGTCGATTGCCCGCCGGTGCCGCCGATCTATACCCGCTTCATCGATGCGATCAGGGGTCAGGGCCCGGCCGAGCCCGATTTTGCCCGGGGTGCCGCGCTGCAGGTGCTGCTGGACCGCGCCGAGGCATCCGCGGCGCAGGAAGGCCGCGCGCTGGCAGTTCAGGGCTGAGACCCCGGCTGCCGTCGACCTGCGGTCAGGCGCCCAGAACCTCCGGCCGCTCGTTGCGCAGCCGTGCCAGCAGATCGTCGATGCGCGACAGATGCCCGGTCATGGCCGCGACCGCCGCTTCCGCGTCGCGGTCACGCAGGGCGGCGAGGATCTGCCGGTGCTCGGCCAGCGCGTTTTCGGCATTATAGGGCAGCGACTGGTAGCGCGCCCGGTCCATATGGCCCTTCTTGTCCTTCACCAGCGTCCAGACGAATTCCAGCCCTGAAAAGGCGGCGATGTCATGGTGGAATTGCTCGTCGAGATGATGGAACTCGTCCCGCCGACCCGCATCGATCGCCGCTTGTTGACCGTCCAGCACCGCCGCGAGCCGGTCAAGCTGCGCCTCGCCAAGGCGCTGCGCGGCCTCGCGGATACAGGACAGCTCGAGCGACAGCCGGATGAATTTCGCCTGTCGGATCGCCTCTTCCGAGATCTGCGTGACGACGGTGGCGCGCTGCGGCCGGATCAGGATGAAGCCCAATTGCGAGAGCCGGTAGAACGCATCGCGCACAGGCTGGCGCGACACCCCCATCTGCGCCGCCACCTCGGCCTCGGACAGGCGCGCACCCGGCGGCAGGGTCAGATCGACAATCCGGTCGTAAAGCGCGTCATACACCTGTTCGGTCACCGTCGGCTGGCGGATCTCGTCCAGCGCCGGCAGGGCCGTCAGGGTGCTGCTGTCGGATTGCGGCATCGTGAAACCCTCCCGGTTGACCCCGAATTACAACTAGCATATTAGATGATTAGAAGGACCGCAAGTCGAACCGGGAGAATCGATGGCGCTGACGAGGGAGGTTCGACCAGCGCCGGGAATGTGCCGGATGCCAGCCCGCAGGGAACCAGCGGCTTCAAGATCACCAAGGGAGGAACACATGAAGTACATTACATCGACTCTGGCGGGGCTCTTGGCCTCGGCCGCACTTGTCTCGGCCGCCGCTGCGGCGGATTGCGAGGTGACCCTGCGGTCATCGGACACCCATCCCGACGGCTACCCGACTGTCGAGGGGGTCAAGGCCATGGCCGAAGAGGTCAAGACCAAGACCGAGGGCCGCATCTGCATCGAGGTTTTCCCTTCGTCGCAGTTGGGCGAGGAAAAGGACACGATCGAACAGACCCAGTTCGGCGTGATCGACATGGTTCGCGCCTCGTTCGGCTCGTTCAACGACATCGTGCCGGTGACGCAGCTGCTGTCCCTGCCCTATCTGTTCCGTTCGGAAGACCACCTGCATAACGTCATGGACGGCCCGATCGGCGAGGAGATCGGCAAGTCCTTCGAGGAGCGCGACCTGGTGGCGCTGGCCTATTACGACGGTGGCGCCCGCAGCTTCTACAATTCGCAGAAGCCCATCGCCTCGATCGAGGATCTGAAGGGCATGAAGTTCCGTGTCATGCAGAACGATGTCTTCGTCGACATGATGGCCGCGCTTGGCGCCAACGCGACGCCGATGCCCTATGGCGAGGTCTATTCGGCGATCCAGACCGGGGTCATCGACGGGGCCGAGAACAACTATCCCAGCTATGACAGTTCGGGTCATGCCGAGGTAGCCAAGTACTACACGCTGGACCAGCATCTGATGGTGCCGGAACTGGTGGCGATCTCGAAGGCAAGCTGGGACAAGCTGACCCCCGAGGATCAGGCGATCCTGCGCGAGGCCGCGCGCAATTCGGCGACCGTGCAGCGGCAATTGTGGGCCGATCAGGAAAAGGCCTCGGAAGAGAAGGTCGTGGCCGCCGGTGCCGAGATCATCAAGGACATCGACAAGACCCCGTTCATCGAGGCGATGGTGCCGGTCTACGACAAATACGTGACCACGCCCGAAGCCAAGGACCTGGTCGAGCGCATCCAGGCGACCGAGTAAACGACCCGACCGCTCGCCCCTCCGGCGGGCGGTCACATCCTGCAGGGGAGCTCGCCCGATGCGCGACGGAATGCTGAAACTGGCCGAGCAGACCGGGTGGATCGCCCGCGCCGGCTTGTGGGTCGCGGGGATCGGGCTGGTCCTGATGACCGCCTTCGTCTTTGCCCAGGTTTTCTATCGCTATGTCATCGGCTCCAGCCTGTTCTGGGCCGAGCCGGCCAGCGTCATGCTGATGGGCTGGTTCATCTTCATCGGCGCGGCGGTGGGCGTGAAGGAGGGCTATCACCTTTCCTTCGACGTGGGGTTGATGCTGGTGCCGGACAGCTGGCGCCCGTGGTTCCACAGCCTTTCGGACCTCGTCGTCGCCGCCTTCGGCTTCGGCATGAGCTGGTATGGCTGGCAACTGGCCGCCAAGGCGGCAAGCGGCGTCATCCCCGGCCTCGGCATCTCGCGCATCTGGGATTTCGCCCCGGTGATCGGCGGCGGTGTGCTGCTGATCCTGTTCTCGGCCGAGCGCATCCTGCGCCGCGCCGCCGGCCTGAAGACCGTGCGCTTTGGCGAGCTGGACGATGCCGCGGACGGATTGATCGACGCCCATGCCCAAGGCCCGGAGGCCAGGGACATGCTGAACACGCATCACGACAAGGGTTAGGGCGATGGAATACTGGATCCTCTTCGGCAGCTTCTCCTTCCTTTTGCTCATCGGCACGCCGGTCGCCTTCTGCCTTGGCGCCGCGAGCTTCTTTACCGTGCTCTACCTGGGGCTGCCGCCGGTGGTGGTGTTCCAGCGGCTGAATTCGGGCATCTCGGTCTTTGCGCTGATGGCCATTCCCTTCTTCATCTATTCCGGCGACCTGATGGTCCGGGGCGACATTGCCCGGCGACTGGTGGCGCTGGCCGGGGCGCTGGTCGGCCATCTGCGCGGCGGGCTGGGGCAGGTGAACATCATGGCCTCGCTGATGTTCGGCGGCGTCTCGGGCTCGGCGGCGGCCGATGCCTCGGCGGTCGGCGGGCTGATGGTGCCGCAGATGAAGAAGCGCGGCTATGACGTCGATTACGCGGTCAACATCACCGTGGTCAGCTCGATCATCGCGCTGATGATCCCGCCCTCGCACAACATGATCATCTATTCGATCGCGGCCGGTGGCCGGCTGTCGATCGCCGATCTCTTCACCGCCGGCATCCTGCCCGGGCTGCTGCTGGCCGCCCTGCTGATGGTCGCCGCATGGTATGTTGCCCGCAAGCGCGGCTATCCGACCGATCCCTTCCCCGGCCTCGCCATGATGGGCCATCTCTTCGTCTCGGCCCTGCCCGGCCTGATCCTGATCGCCATCATCTTCGGCGGCGTCCGCTCGGGCGTGTTCACTGCCTCGGAATCTTCGAACATCGCCGTGGTCTATGCGCTGCTGGTCACCGCGCTGGTCTATCGCAGCCTGCCCTGGGCCGAGTTCGTCGAGGCCACCAAGGGCGCAGTGCGGACCACCTCGATGGTGCTTCTGGTGATCGGCTGCGCCGCCTGCTTCGGCTGGCTTCTGGCCTATCTCAAGGTGCCGGCGCAGCTGGTCGCACTTCTGGAAAGCGTGTCGGACAACCCGCTGGTGATCCTGCTTCTGATGAACGTGATCCTGCTGATCCTCGGCACCTTCATGGACATGTCGCCGCTGATCGTCATCACCACGCCGATCTTCCTGCCGGTGGCCCAGGCCTTTGGCGTCGATCCGGTGCATTTCGGGGTGATCCTGATCCTGAACCTCGGGATCGGTCTCTGCACCCCGCCGGTGGGGGCGGTTCTGTTCGTCGGCTGCGCCGTCGGGCGGATCAGCATCTGGCAGGCGATGCGGACGATCTGGCCCTTCTATGGCGCGGCCTTCGTGGCGCTGATGCTGGTCACCTACATCCCCGCTTTGTCGCTGTGGCTGCCCTCGGTCTTCCGCTGAGCCCGCTTCCTGCGTCACCCTGCCCCTTGCGGGGCCGGGTGATTGCACCCAGATTGCCGCCATGCTGTCCCGTTTCGACATCACTGCCGAGCAGATCGACCGCGTGGTCGCGGTCTTCTATGCCGCGATCCGCCGGCACGAGGTTCTGGGCCCGGTCTTTGGCGGTCATGTGAGGGACTGGCCAAGCCACGAGGCCAAGATCGCCAGCTTCTGGAAGAAGGCGATCCTCTACCAGCCGGGCTATGACGGCAATCCGATGCAGGTGCATATGGCGGCGGGCGATGTGCGTCCCGAGCATTTCGCCATCTGGCTGGCGTTGTTCGACGAGACGCTGCGCCGGACGCTGACGCCCGAGCCTGCCGCGCAATGGTCGGCGCTGGCCCATCGCATCGGTCGCGGGCTGCGCCTTGGGGTCGAGGATCTGGCTCGGCCGGCCAGCAGCATTCCCAGCCTTCGGTGATCCAGCCTGCGCTAGCCGCGACTGCGCGGCGGACGCGGGCGATAGACCGGCAGCATCCAGCCCCAGAGCATACTGCCGGCGCGCAGGACGAAGGTGACGACGCCGCAGATCCACAGGCATTCGGCCTTGCCAAGGCCGAGCCAGACCAGCCCGACGGCGGCCGTCGCCCCGCCAAAGGCGGCGGTGAGGTACAGTTCGCCCTGCTTCAACCCCAGGGGCACCTCGTTGCCCACCACATCCCGCATCAGCCCGCCGAAGGTGCCGGTGATGACGCCCATGATGATGATGACGATGGGATGCACCCCGGCGGCCATGGCGACGCCGACACCCGCGGGCACGGCCACCGACAGCGCAAGCGCATCGAGCCACAACAGCACGCGATAGCGGCTTTCCATCAGATGCGCGGTCCAGAAGACCACCATCGCCGCCGTCGCGGTCAGGATGACAAAGCTCGGACGCGCCACCCAGAAGACCGCATCGCGGTTCAGCAGCAGGTCGCGCAGCGTGCCACCGCCCACGGCGGTCATTGTTGCCATGAAGATGAAGCCGACCGGATCAAGCTGCTGCCGGCTGGCCACCAGCGCCCCGGTCAGCGCGAAGATCAGCACCGAAGCGTAATCCAGCACCCAGACCAGCGTTGACAGGTTGGCAGCGAAATTCACTTGAAGGGCTCCATCCCGGCCCGCGCCAGCTCATCGGCATGTTCGTTCTCGGCATGGCCGGCATGGCCCTTGATCCATTCCCACCGCACCTGGTGGCGGGCCTGCGCCTCGTCCAGCCGGCGCCAGAGATCCTCGTTCTTCACCGGCTTGCGCGCCGCGGTGCGCCAGCCGTTCTTCTTCCAGCCATGGATCCAGCCGGTCACGCCGTTCTTCACATAAGCGCTGTCGGTGGTGATGGTGATCTGGCTGGGCCGGGTCAGCGCCTCGAGCGCGGCGATCGCGGCCATCAATTCCATGCGGTTGTTGGTGGTGTCGGCCTCGCCGCCCTTCAGCTCGCGTTCCTTGACGACCTCGTCGCCCTTCATGGCGCGCATCAGCACGCCCCAGCCCCCGGGGCCGGGGTTGCCGCTGCAGGCCCCGTCGGTCCAGGCAAAGAGATCGCTCATGCGCTCGTGCCAGCCGTGAAAGTGCGCGCGATCATCCGTGCAAGCCCTTGTAACCCGGCATGGATGCCATCCGGTCGGCCCATGCGCTGATCCCGGGGAATCGGTCCATGGCATAGCCGCCGCGCGTTCCGGCGGTGTGGGTATAGGCATAGAGGCAGATATCGGCCAAGCTGATCTCGCTCCCTGCCAGCCAGTCCGAGACGGCCAGCTGCCGCTCCATCACCTCGAGCACGGTATGGCCGCGCTCCAGAAGTTCGGCCAACCGCGCAGGCGTCGCATCGGCGGCGCGATGGGGATAGTTCAAGAGCGCCTGCCGCACGGCGATGACCGGCTCGTGATTGTACTGTTCCCAGAACATCCAGCCCAGCATCTGCGCCCGGACCACCGGGCTGTCGGGCATGAAGTTCGAGCCTTCGCCCAGATACCACAGGATCGCGTTCGACTCGGCCAGCTGAGTGCCGTCGCGCAGCGACAGGACCGGCACCTTGCCATAAGGCAGCGCACCTGCAAGCTTGGCCTCGGCCAAAGCGGGCGAGCCGTATTCGCAATCGATCACCTCGACCCGCCGCCCGGTCAGGGCGAGGAGGAGCCTGATCTTGTAGCTGTTTCCCGAGGAGGGCATGGAATAGAGACGCAAGTTCATCACCCCTGCATTGGTCAGAATGATCCCGAAATCCGGGCCGCAGCTTGCCCGGTTCAGGCCGGTTCGCGCAGGATGCGCGGCACCTTGAATTCCACGTTTTCCTGCGCCGTCTCGACCACCTCGACGGTCAGGTCATAGCGGGCGCGGAAGGCCTCGATCACCTCGTTCACCAGTACCTCGGGGGCGCTCGCCCCGGCGGTCACGCCGACGGCGCGGGCGCCGGCGATTGCCCGCCAGTCGATCTGGTCGGCGCGCATGACCAGCTGCGAATAGGCGCAGCCGGCGGCCCGGCCGACCTCGACCAGACGCTTCGAGTTGCTGGAATTTTCGGCACCGATCACCAGCAGCGCATCGATTTTCGGGGCTACCGCCTTCACCGCCGCTTGCCGGTTGGTGGTGGCGTAACAGATGTCTTCCTTGGCCGGTCCGATGATCGCCGGAAAGCGCGCCTGCAGCGCCGCGACGACGGCGGCGGTGTCATCGACCGACAGCGTGGTCTGGGTGATGAAGGCCAGCCGTTCGGGATCGCGGGGGGTGATCGTCGCGACATCCTCGACGGTTTCGACAAGGATCACCTCGCCCTCGGGCAATTGCCCCATGGTTCCAAGGACTTCCGGGTGGCCCTCATGGCCGATCATGACCATCTGCAAGCCATTGGAATGATGCCGTTCGGCCTCGACATGGACCTTGGAGACCAGGGGACAGGTGGCATCGAGGAACACCATCTCGCGCCGGCGGGCCTCGGCGGGAACGGCTTTCGGCACGCCATGGGCCGAGAAGATCACCGGCCGGTCATCCGGGCATTCGTCCAGTTCCTCGACGAAGATCGCGCCCTTTTCGCACAGGGAATCAACCACATACTTGTTGTGGACGATCTCGTGCCGGACATAGACCGGGGCGCCCCATTTCTGGATCGCCATCTCGACGATCTTGATGGCGCGGTCCACACCGGCGCAGAAACCACGCGGCGCGGCGAGATAGAGGGTAAGCGGCGATCTGGGCATCTGGTCCATGGCCTAGCCCCTAGCGCGAAGCGCGCCGACAGTCCAGATCGCGCAACGTTCGGTGCTTGTGCAACGGTCGCGCGGGCCGGAGGTGAAAGCGCAAGAAAATGCTGGAATTCGCAGGCACAGAGCGTGCACAGCGGGTGCACCGGTTTGACGCTGTTCGGGGCCTCAGCCGATCAGGATCGCCAGAACGGCACTGATGCTCAGAAAGGACAGCGCCGTCATGACCAACATCGCCAGCGAGGCCGACTGATCCTCGCCATAGCGCTGCGCAAGAATGGGGTAGATGGCCATGACAGGGGTGGAGGCAATGATGACCGCCGCCGCCGCCAGCTGCGCATTCCCGACCCCCAGCCCGATCACGACCATGAGGCCAAGACCCAGGGCGACAGCAAGCGGGTGGATGACCAGTTTTCCGGCGACCACCGCCAGAACCGAGGCGCTGAGCGCGCTTGGCCGCAGCGAGGCAAGGGTGCCGCCGATGACGGCAAGCGAAACGGCGGCGCTGGCCGAGGCGAACATGTCGATGGGGCGCGCGATCACGCTTGGCAGCGTCACCCCCGAAACCGAGATCGCGAGCCCCAGCAACAGGGCGATCACGATCGGATTGCGGGCCAGCCGCAACGCGATCTGCCGCAGCAGCTTGCCCCCGGCGACGCCCTCGCCCCGGGTATACTCGGCCATGATCAGAACCAGAGGGATCATCACAAGGTTCTCGACGATCATGTTCAGGGCAAGCGCAACCGAAGCCACCTCGGGCAGGACCATGAGCAGGACCGGATAGCCGATGAAGCCGCTATTGGCGCAGGACATGCCCATCGCGCCGAAGGTGCTGGCCGCCGCCGTCTCGCCCGACACCCGCCGGAGCCACAGATAGCCGAGCCAGAACACCGCCAGCGACCCGAAAAGAACCGCGCCAAGATAGCCGAGATTGGCAATCTCGCCGAGCGAGCGCGAGGACACCGCGCGCAGGATCAAGGCCGGCAGGGCGAGGTTGACCACGAACTTCCCCAGCGCCTTGATGTCATCCGGGGAAAACACCCCAAGACGAACCGACACGAAGCCCGTCGCCATGAGCAGGAAGATCACGCCGGTGATCGAGAGGATTTCAAGCATGCCGCCTCACCGAGCCGCGGTTCCGGTTTTCAGGTAGGGTGGAGTTTTCCTATTGGCCCGCTCCGGGGAAGGCCAGCCCGAAACGATCATTTCAGGAACGCTGTTCCGGCTTCGGACGGTTGAGCCGGGCGAAGGGCTGTCTCATGGGGAACGCGGCAAGGCGCGGCCTGCCCCGTTCTGGGATCGGCTTGCCGGACAAATCGGCCCGGCAAGCCCTTGGAATTCACCGCAAGCGGCGGCGATCAGGCACTGACCTGAGCCGGTTCGCGCGGAGGACGGCCGATCACCTCGCGCAGGTCGTCGAGCTCGATATAATTGTCGGCCTGCCGGCGCAGGTCATCGGCGATCATCGGCGGGTGGCTGCGCATGGTCGAGACCACGGTGACGCGAACACCCATCCGTTGCAACGCCTCGACCAGCGGCCGGAAATCGCCGTCGCCCGAGAACAGCACGATATGGTCCAGGCGCGGCGCCAGCTCCATGGCATCGACACACAGTTCGATATCCATGTTGCCCTTGATCTTCCGGCGGCCCATCGTGTCGGTATATTCCTTGGCGGGCTTGGTCACCAGGGCGTAGCCGTTATAGTTCAGCCAGTCGATCAGCGGCCGGATCGGCGAGTATTCCTCGCTCTCCAACAGGGCAGTGTAATAGTAGGCCCGGACCAGCTTGCCGCGGCGCTGGAACTCTTGCCGCAGCAGCTTGTAGTCTATGTCGAACTCCAGCGACCTCGCCGCTGCATGCAGATTGGCACCGTCAATGAACAGGGCCAACCTGTCATCCTTGTAGAACATCTGTATAGCCTTCCGAAATGAAGCCATTGAATAGACATCCGGGTCAGGCGTGAGGGCACCCTCGGCGGATGGGCAGTCAGACCGGGGCGGAGGAGAAGACGGATGACACAGGTGATCGACTACAGTGTTGCTCTTGGCGGCAACTTGCCCTCTGCCCTTGGCGGCCCTGCAGAAACGCTGCGGGCAGCAGTATCAATCTTGCACTCTTATCAGGATATTACAATCACCGCCTTGAGCCGGTTTCACCGGACTTCCGCCTTTCCGCCGGGCTCGGGACCGGACTTCGTGAATGCCACCCTGACGCTGCAATCTATGCTTGTGCCGGAGGCGATGTTGGCGCGATTGCACGAGGTCGAGGCGGAACTTGGCCGACGGCGCGAAGATGGCGGGCGCTGGCAGGCGAGGCCGGTCGATCTGGACCTGATCGCTGCAGGAGATCGGGTGTTGCCCGACGAAAGCGTGCAGCAGGCCTGGCGCGCGCTTGCGCCGGGGGACCAGGCACGCCGCGCGCCCGAAGCGCTGATCCTGCCCCATCCCCGGATGCAGGACCGCGATTTCGTGCTGGCCCCGCTGGCCGAGATCGCCCCGGGCTGGCGCCACCCGCTGATCGGGCGGACGGTGGCGGAAATGCTGGGCGATCTGCGCAACAAAACTTGACATTCCGCCGATCCGCCATCACTTATCCGGTTTCGCACTGGATATCCGATTCGCAAGCCAAAGGGGTAAGATATGGCCCGCGTGACCGTCGAAGACTGCGTCGACAAGGTTCCCAACCGTTTTGACCTGGTGATGCTGGCGTCCCATCGTGCGCGCGAGATCGCTGCCGGCAGCGCCCCCACCATCGACCGCGACAATGACAAGAACCCGGTCGTCGCGCTGCGCGAGATCGCGGACGAGACCCAGCCCGTCGATGATCTGCGCGAGCGGATGATCGAGTCGACCCAGACCCAGATCGAGGTTGACGAGCCCGAGGAAGACGCCATGGCGCTGCTTCTGGGTGCCGAGATCGACCGGCCGAAGCCCGTTGACGATGAAAGCGAAGAGCGCATGCTGCGCATGATGCTGGAAGCCAACGAGCGCGGCTGACAGGAACGAGCGGGGTCTTCGGCATCAGATGATCGACGTCGAAGACCTTATCGCGCTTGTCCGCAACTATAACCCCCGCAGCAATTCGACGCTGATCCGCGACGCCTATGAATACGGCATGCGGATGCACGAGGGGCAGTTCCGCCATTCCGGCGAACCCTATTTCACCCATCCCGTCGCCGTCGCCGCCATCCTGACCGAGATGCGGCTGGACGATGCGACCATCGTGACCGCACTGCTGCATGACACGATCGAGGATACCCGCGCCTCCTATAGCGAGGTCAGCCAGCTGTTCGGCAAGGAAGTCGCCGACCTGGTCGATGGTGTCACCAAGTTGACCAACCTGCAGCTGTCGGGTGCGCAGTCGAAGCAGGCCGAGAACTTCCGCAAGCTGTTCATGGCCATGTCGCGCGATCTTCGGGTGATCTTGGTTAAGCTGGCCGACCGTCTGCACAACATGCGCACGATCAAGTCGATGCGCCCCGACAAGCAGGTGCAGAAGGCGCGCGAGACCATGGACATCTTCGCGCCGCTCGCCGGGCGCATGGGGATGCAATGGATGCGCGAGGAGCTGGAGGATCTGGCCTTCAAGGTCATCAATCCCGAGGCCCGCAACTCGATCATCCGCCGCTTCGTCAGCCTGCAGAAGGAATCGGGCGACGTGATCAGCCGGATCACCGCCGATATCCGCAGCGTGCTGGAGAAGGAGGGGATCGAGGCCGATGTCTTTGGCCGGGCCAAGCGTCCGTTCAGCGTCTGGCGCAAGATGCAGGAAAAGCAGCTCGCCTTCTCGCGGCTGTCGGACATCTATGGATTCCGCATCATCACCCGCAGCGAGATGGATTGCTATCGCGCGCTGGGGGTGATCCACCATCGCTGGCGGGCGGTGCCGGGGCGGTTCAAGGATTACATCAGCCAGCCGAAATCGAACGGCTATCGCTCGATCCACACCACGGTTTCGGGGCGCGACGGCAAGCGGGTCGAGGTGCAGATCCGCACCCGGCAGATGCACGAGGTTGCCGAGGCCGGGGTCGCGGCGCATTGGGCCTATCGCGATGGCGTGCGCACCAAGAACCCCTTCGCCGTCGATCCGGGGCAATGGATCGAGGCGCTGACCGACCGCTTCGGCGAAGAGGATCACGACGAATTCCTCGAGCATGTGAAGCTCGAGATGTATCAGGATCAGGTCTTCTGCTTCTCGCCCAAGGGCGACGTGATCCAGCTGCCACGCGGGGCGACACCGATCGATTTTGCCTATGCAATTCATACCCGTCTGGGGAATAGTTGCGTCGGCGCCAAGGTCGATGGCATCCGCGTGCCGCTGTGGACGCGGCTGAAGAACGGGCAATCGGTCGACATCATCTCGGCCTCGGGTCAGCGGCCGCAGGCGACGTGGCTCGACATTGTCGTCACCGGCCGGGCCAAGGCCGCGATCCGAAAGTCGCTGAGGGACGAGGACCGCGACCGCTTCGTGCGGCTCGGGCGCGAACTGGCGCGCGTGGCCTTCGAACATGTCGGGCGCCGAGTCACCGACAAGGCACTGCGCACTGCCGCCAAGCAGATGGGCCTGACCTCGGCCGAGGAGTTGCTGGCGCGGATCGGCAGCGCCGAAGTTTCGGCGCATGAGGTGCTGGCCGCGCTCTACCCGGAACTGGCCGACAAGCAGGACAGCATCGACGCCACCCGCCCCATCGCCGGGCTGGATGCGGATGCCTCCTTCACCCGCGCGCCCTGCTGCAACCCGCTGCCGGGCGAGCGCATCGTCGGCATCACCTATCGCGGCAAGGGCGTGGTCATCCACGCGATCGACTGCCCGGTGCTGGCCGAGTTCGAGGACAGCCCGCAGCGTTGGGTCGACCTGCAATGGCACGAGGGACGCCATCCGGCGGCCTATTCGACCTTCCTGTCGCTGACCATCCGCCATGACGCCGGGGTCCTCGGGCGGATCTGCACCTTGATCGGCACGCAAGGCGCCAATATCTCGGATCTCGAGTTCATCGACCGGAAACCGGATTTTTACAGATTGAGGGTAGAGGTCGAGTTGCGCGACCGCGAGCATCTGCACAACCTGCTGACCGCGCTCGAGGCGGAAAGCGACGTGGCGCAGGTTCACCGTGTGCGTGACCCGGCGTTGAAACCCTAGACCTGCGGCCTGCGTTGGCCCGGCAGCAGTCAAAGAGAATAAGACGTGTTCAAACGCAGAGATCCTCGCAGCTACGGGCAGATTGCCAGTGACATGATCTATCCGCGCGGCGGCTGGCGCCGGGCGGGCACCTATGTCTGGCACCGCCTGCGCCGCCTGCCCGACCAGCCCCATCGCATCGCCCGTGGCGTGGCGGCGGGGATCGGGGTCTCGTTCACGCCGCTGTTCGGTTTTCACTTCGTTTCGGCCGGCGCGGTCGGCTGGCTGATCGGCGGCAATGTGCTGGCGGCACTGCTGGCGACATTCGCCATCAACCCGGTCACCGTGCCCTTCGTCGCCGTCCTCGCCCTGACCACCGGCCGTTTCCTGCTGGGGCAGCATGGCGATCTGGGACCGCAGATGATCTTTGGCGAATTTGCCCGCGCCAGCGAGGAATTGTGGAACAACGTCCTCGCCCCCTTCGGGCCACGGGTGGCGCATTGGGGGCATCTGGCGGATTTCTTCGACCAGATCTTCTGGCCCTACATGATCGGCGGGGTGATCTGGGGCACGATCTTCGGCGCCCTCTGCCATTACCTGACCGTGCCGATCATCCGCGCCTACCACAAGCGCCGCGCCAAGAAGATGGAAGAGCGGATCGCCCGACTGAAGACCATTCAGGCGGCGCAGGCGGAAGCGCGGCCGGGGAGCGCGGTCCCCCCTGCGACAGCCCCGGACAGTTCCCGCGACAGTTAAGGCTCAGTAGCCCTTCTGGCGATCGACGAGATGCAGGATCGGCTGGCCCGCCATCGCCCGGCGCAGGTTCTCCGCGACCAGCGTGGCGGCGGTGCCGGGGCGGGTCTCGGCGGCGATATGCGGGGTGACGGTGATCTGCGGGTGCGACCAGAAGGGGTGGTCGGGCGGCAGCGGTTCGGTGCGGAACACGTCGAGCACGGCATGGCCGAGGTGACCGATGTCCAGCGCGGCGATCAGGGCCGCGTCATCGATCAGCGTGCCGCGACCGGGATTGATGATCCATGCGCCCTTGGGCAGCCGCGCGAGGGTCTCGGCATTCAGCAGGTCGCGGGTGCCGGGCGTGTCGGGCAAGAGGGTGATCAGGATCTCGGCCCGGGCCAGCGCCGCCGCCAGATCGGCCAGGACCGGGATGCCATCGGGGCCACGGCCCGAGGGGCTGTAACCGGCGACGCGAAAGCCGATCCCCTTCAGCATCTGCGCCACCGCCCCGCCCAGAACACCCATGCCCATGACGGTGATCCGCCGGTCGCGCGCCAGCGGCGGGATGACGCCATTGCGCCAGTTGCCGTCCTGCAGATAGCGATCCATGCCCAGATGGGCGCGCATCGCCCAGCCCGTGCAATATTCCGCCATGCTTTCGGTCAGCCCGGGATCGACCATGCGGGCCAAGGGCTGAGTCAGCGTCGGATTGGTCACGATCCGCTCGACCCCGGCCCAGAGGCTTTGCACCAGCCGGGCATTCACATAGGGCGACAGATCCTCGATCTCGCCGCCCGGGGCATAGATGATGACGTCAAAGCTGGCGGGATCGCCGGCGCGCTGCAGATCGGCCTCGGGACAGGCATTGCCGATGGCATCCGACCAGTCCGACCACAGTTTCTCCGGGGCGGCGAACAGGACTTTCATGGATTACCTCGCCCCCTCATCTTGGCCGATGGACATGCGCAGACTGCACCATGCCGAAGCCGAGGAGCAAGATGATCATGGCCGTGCCGCCATAGCTGACCAGCGGCAGGGGCGAGCCCTTGGCCGGCAGCATCCCCATCACCGTCGCCATGTTGATGGCGAAATAGAGGAAGAAGGTGCCGGCGATGCCGATGGTCAGAAGGCTGGCGAAGCGGTCGCGGTTGGTCAGCGCCGAATGCAGGCAGAAGCCGAGGATCAGCACGTAAAGCGCCAGAAGCGACATGGCCCCGATGAAGCCGAATTCCTCGGCCAGCACGGTGAAGATGAAGTCGGTATGCTTTTCGGGCAGGAAGTTCAGCCGCGACTGCGTGCCCTGCATGAAGCCCCTGCCCGACCAGCCGCCCGAACCGAGGGCGATCTGGCTTTGCATGATGTTGTAGCCCGCGCCGAGTGGGTCCGAGGTCGGGTCGAGGAAGGTGTCGATGCGCCGGAACTGGTAGTCATGCAGCAATTGCCAGTCGGTGCCGCGGCTTTTCATCACCGTCGTGACCAGTCCCACGACCATGGCGATGACCGCGCCGAAATACCACAGCGACACCCCGGCGGCAAACATCACGATCCCTCCCCCGGCGATCAGCATGACCGAGGTGCCGAGGTCGGGTTGCGCCAGCACCAGCCCCACCGGCAGCATGATCAGCACCACCGGCAGAAGCACCCAGAGCGGACGCGAGACCCGGCTGATATCCAGCCAGTCGTAATAGGCGGCCAGCACCAGCACCATGGCGATCTTCATCAGCTCCGAAGGCTGCACCCGGATCGGGCCAAGGTCGATCCAGCGCTGCGCACCCATGCCGATGGCACCGAAGAGGTCGACCGCGATCAGCAGCAGCAGGCAGCCGACATAGGCCGCGACCGAGATGCCGCGCCAGAACCAGATCGGCACGAAGGCCAGGGCCATCATCACCACCATGCCGACGGCGAACCGCTCCATCTGCGGGCGGGCCCAACGGTCGATATCGCCGCCGGCGACCGAGTAGAGCATCAGGAAACCGACCGAGGAGACGGCGGTCAGCAGGAAGACCAGCGGCCAGTTCAGGTAAAGGATCTTTCGGATGCCGGTCGGGGTCTGGGCGACCTTGTAGTCGAGATAGGACATGACGCGTTTCTCAGGCCCGGCTGCTGCCCGAGGCGGGCTGGTCGTCGGGGGCAATCAGGGTCATCAGCTTGTGGCGCTCTTCCATCGCCGCGCGCTCGCCATCGGGCACGGCCGAGAGCGGCGGCAGGCCACCGGCCAGCGCGAACAGCATGATGTCGCGGGCCACCGGTGCGGCCACGGCCGAGCCGCCGCCGCCATGCTCCACCACCAGCGACACCGCGTAGCGCGGGTTGTCATAGGGGGCATAGCAGACGAACAGCGCGTGGTCGCGGCGATTCCAGGGCAATTGCTCGTTCTTGGTGACGCCACGGGCGCGCTCGGCGGTGGTAATGTTGCGGACCTGGCTGGTGCCGGTCTTGCCGGCCATGCGCCATTCCGGGGCGATGATGCGCGAGCGCTGCGCCGTGCCGCGATTGGAGTTCATCACCGCATCCATGCCCTTGCGCGCAAGATCCAGATGCGCCGGGTTCAGGCCCAGATCCTCGGCCTCGGTCATGGGCTGCGGCACGCCGTCGATGGCGCGGATCAGCCGCGGCTGGACATTGCGCCCGGTCGCCACGCGCGCCGCCATCACCGCCAGTTGCAGCGGCGAGGCCAGCACATAGCCCTGCCCGATCGAGGCGTTGAGGCTGTCGCCGATCCGCCATTCCTGGTCATAGCGGGCCTTCTTCCACTCGCGGTCAGGGGCGATGCCCTCGGCCACGGCGGACATCGGCAGGTCATGGCGCACACCGATCCCCAGCTTGCGGGCCATGGCGGCGATGCGGTCGATGCCGACGCGCTGCGCCAGCTCGTAATAGAACACGTCGCAGCTTTGCTCGAGGCTGGCGACAATGCCGACATGGCCATGTCCGCCGTTGCGCCAGCAGTGAAATTTCCGGGTGCCGAGTTCGGTATAGCCGGGGCAGTAATAGCCCGCGCCGCCATTGATCACGCCGGAATCGAGCCCGGCCAGCAGCGTGACCATCTTGAAAGTCGAGCCGGGGGGATAGACCCCCTGCACGGTCTTGTCGGCCAGCGGGCGGTGGTCGTGCTCCATCAGCGCCCGGTAGTCGGGGCCGGAAATGCCGCGCACGAAGAGGTTCGGATCGAAAACCGGCGAGGAGGAGATCGCCAGGATATCGCCGGTCTGCACATCCATGACCACGGCCGCCGCGCTTTCCTGCCCCAGCCGCTGCGCCGCGTAATTCTGCAGCCTCGCATCGATGGTCAGCTGCACCGTGGCGCCCTGCTGGCCCTCCTGCCGGCTCAGCTCGCGCATCTCGCGCCCGGCGCTGTTCACCTCGACCCGGCGGGCGCCGGCATGGCCGCGCAGCACCTCTTCCAGCTTGGCCTCGATGCCGACCTTGCCCAGCTGGAACTCGGGCAGCATCAGCACCGGGTCGGGGTCCTCGATCTTCGACAGGTCGTAATCCGAGACCGGGCCAACATAGCCCATCGCATGGGCCAGGTCGCCACCGCGCGGATAGACCCGCGACAGGCCGGCCTCCAGCGTCACGCCGGGCAGCGAGGGGGCATTGACCGCGATCGAGGAGAACTGCTCCCAGTTCAGCCGGTCGGCCACGGCGATGGGGGTGATGGCGCTGCGCTTGCGGAACTCGGCCAGAAGCTCGTCCATCCGCTCGGGCGTGATCGGGATCAGATGCGCCAGCCGGTCCAGCACGGTGCGGACATCGCCGCCGGCATCCTCGCGGGTCAGGGTGACGCGGTAATTCTGCTCGTTCCCGGCGACGATGATGCCATTGCGGTCATGAATCAGCCCGCGCGCCGGCGGGATCAGCCTGAGCTTGATCGAGTTGCCGTCGGAAAGCATCCGGTATTCATCGGCATGGTCGAGCTGCATCGAGCGCATCTTCAGCCCCAGCGCCGAGACCACGCCCAGCTGGATGCCGCCCAGCATCAGCCCGCGCCGGCCGATCAGGCGGGTGCTTTCCAGAATCTCGGCGGGCGATTTGCGCATCCTGCGGCGTCCTGCTTCCTAGCGGTATCGGTTCATGTCGGCTTCCGCCGGGCTGACACGGCGCAGTCCGAACAGCCACTGCGCCGTGACCACCACCAGCGGATAGGCGGCCAGCGTGGCGATGAATTGCAGGATCACCTGCCCCAGCGCCGGTACCGGCAGCAGGAACAGGATCTGCACGAAACGGTAGCCCAGCATCATCGCCCCGAGCAGCAGCCCGACGCGCAGCCATTCAACCATGAAAGGCTGGTCCCGCCAACGGGCCTCGCGCAGACGTGCGGTCTCGGTCGCCACAAGCACGATGGCGGCGCCGAGGCCGATCGGGCGCATCAGCAGGATGTCCTCGACCAGGAACATCACGGCAATGAGCAGCGCCGGCAGCCGGTCCGGTCGCCTGAGCACCCAGGCGAAGGTCAGGCACAACGCCAGATCGGGTCCGGGCCAGCCCATGAACCCGAGGTTCAATGGCAGGATGCGCAGGAACAGGATCGCCATGAAACACAGGACATAAAGCGCCGCGCCCCCCAGCACCTCGCGCAGCTGCGGGTCAACCATCGCTGCCGGCCCCGATGCTGCCGACCGTGGCATCCTCGGCGGCTGGGTTCTCGGGCATCATCGGGCCGATGAAACCGGCATCGCCCGGCGGGATCAGCGCGCCCGCATCCTCCAGCAGTTCGGCCGGGTGCGAGCGCAGCACGCGCAGGAATTCCAGCCGGTCGTAATCGGCCGCCATGCGCAGGCGCAGGCGCCCGTCACTGGCCTGCACCACCTGCCCGACCAACAGCGCCGAGGGGAAGACCCCGCCATCACCCGAGGTCACCACCCGGTCACCGGGCCGCACGTTCTCGATCCCCTCGAGGAAATCCAGCACTGGCAGCGGCGTGTTGTCGCCGGTCAAGAGCGCCCGCCGGCCCGAGGGCTGGATCGTCACCGGCACCCGCGACGAGGGATCGGTCAGCAGCACCACCCGGCTGGTCTGGCGACCAACGCCCGAGATCCGCCCCACCAGCCCCAGCCCGTCCATCGTCGCCCAGCCATCGACGATGCCGTCGCGCTGGCCCACGTTGAGCAACACCGATTGCCGGAAGGCCGTGCCGCTGTCGGTCAGCACCATGCCCGAGACCGAGGTCAGAGCCGGGTCGATGCGGACATTGTTCTGCGCCAGAAGCTTGGCGTTTTCCTGCTCGAGCTGGACGGCGGCTTCCTTCCACGCGGACATTTTCTGCAGTTCGCGGCGAAGTTCCTGGTTCTGCTCGTAAAGACGGGCGTAGCTTTGAAAACCCGAGATCATCTCGGAGACCTGCGTCACCGGCACCAGCGCCCATTCGAAGCCGGGCACGAAGCGGTCGATCATCTGCGTGCGCATCCGCTCGGCCCGCGGGCTGTCGATGCGCCAGAACAGGAACAGCGCGATCAACACCAGCGCCAGCAGCGCGATCAGCACGCGCCGGACGGGTGTGGCGAAATCATATCCCTTGCGCGCCATTCAGCGCCTCCGCACGGGCTGGATCAGCTGTCGTAGTCTATCACGTGGCGCAGCTGTTTCTCGAATTCCAACGCCTTGCCGGTGCCAAGCGCCACGCAGCTCATCGGCTGGTCGGCGAGGCTGATCGACAGGCCGGTCTGCTCGCGCAGCGCCAGGTCCAGCTCGCCCAGCATGGCGCCGCCACCGGTCAGGATCACGCCGCGATCGACGATGTCGGCGGCGAGGTCCGGGGGCGTGGCTTCCAGCGCGACCATCACCGCCTCGCAGATGGCCTGCACCGGCTCGGTCAGCGCCTCGGCGACCATCGCCTGGCTGATCTCGATTTCCTTGGGGATGCCGTTCAGCAGGTCGCGGCCACGCACCATCAGCGTCGCACCCCGGCCATCTTCGGGCATCCGGGCCGTGCCGATCGAGGTCTTGATGCGCTCGGCGGTGCTGTCGCCGATCAGCAGGTTCTGGCTGCGGCGCAGGTGGTTGATGATCGCCTCGTCCATGCGGTCACCGCCGATGCGGACCGAGCGGGCGTAAACGACATCACCCAGCGACAGCACGGCGACCTCGGTAGTGCCGCCGCCGATATCCACGACCATCGAGCCGGTCGGCTCGGTGATCGGCATGCCGGCACCGATGGCTGCGGCGATAGGTTCGGCGATCAGGCCTGCCTTGCGGGCACCGGCGGACAGGACCGACTGGCGGATGGCGCGTTTCTCGACCGGGGTGGCGCCATGCGGCACGCAGACGATGATCTTCGGCTTCGAGAAGGTCGTGCGCTTGAACACCTTCTTGATGAAATGCTTGATCATTTCCTCGGCGCTGTCGAAATCCGCGATGACGCCCTCGCGCATCGGGCGGATGGCCTCGATGCTGCCCGGGGTCCGGCCCAGCATCAGCTTGGCATCCTCGCCGACGGCCAGAACCTGCTTCTTGCCGTCCTTGACGTGATAGGCGACCACCGAGGGCTCGTTCAGGATGATGCCCTTGCCCTTGACATAGATCAGCGTGTTCGCCGTCCCCAGATCAATCGCGATATCGGTCGAAAACAACCCGCCGAATGCCATGCCCGTAATCCTTTCGTGCCGGTTGACCCGGCCTCTGCCCCGTCTGAATCGCCATCAGGCCGGGGGAATCGGCCCCGGCTCACGACTGGCCTCATATAAAAGCACGGGACCCCGGGCGAAAGCCCTCATTCCGGACCGGGAGAACCCGACGTAGGATCACGACGGCACCCGGCGATCACATTGGCTTGTTGCAATCGGCGCGGTGCTTGGTGAAGCTGGTGGCCGATTTGGCATTGGCGGCTAGGACAGTGACAGCAAACCCGGTTTTCGTGATCTTCATCCGCTTTTCCTTCATCGGTCACAGTGACTGGATGCGCTGGCGCAAGAAGGGTCATGGCGGCACCGATGCCGAAACGGTGGCCGCGGCGCTCTATACCGAAGCGCGGATGGCGCGGCGTTTCTGGTCCTTCGAGCACATCACCCTGCCCTCTCTCATGAACCAGACCGACAAGGAGTTCCTGTTTGTCCTGCTGACCTCGCCCGAGATGCCCCGGCACCATCAGGATCGGCTGGCGGCCCTGATCGCGCCGCTGCCCGGCGCCACGCTGCTGGTCTCGGACGCGCCTTCGGTCGAGGAGGCCCTGCTTGAGCCGCTGGATGCCTTCAACGCCACGACCGATCACCTCGTACAGTTGCGGCTCGATGATGATGACGGGATCTCGGTGAACTTCATCGCCCGGCTGCGCGAGAATGCCCGCAAGATGGCCGGCTTCAAGACCTATGCCATCTCGCAATGCCGGGGCCTGACGCTGCACAACTGGGATGGCGCGCCGCGCGCGCTCAGGATGACGCATCTGCCCTTCGTCGGCATCGGCACGGCAGCGCGGATGCCGCGCGGGCTGTCGATCTTTCATTTCAGCCATGTCGGCCTGTCGCGCAACCTGCCCTCGCTGCAGGATCCGCGCGATGTGAATTTCTTCCACCAACGCTGGACCGGCAGCGATACCGACAAGGGACCGGGCATCAACCGCAAGGCCGAACGCGAGGCGGGCGAGCAGGAGTTGCGCCGGGCCTTGCGCAAGGAATTCCCCTATCTCGCGCCGCTGAACCTGCTGGGGCCGGAAACACGCGGGGGCGCCGATCGGCCCCGCGATGGCGAGACCCGAACGGCGCCCCCGGCAGCCTGACTGGTGGTCAGGCGGATCAGTGCGAATACATGCTGATCTGCTTGGAATCGCCGTCCTTGCCCAGCTGCTCGCGCCGGACGATCAGGTGGTTCAGCGCGCCGACATAGGCCTTGACCGAGGCGAGGATCGTGTCGGTATCCGCCGCCTGCCCGTTCACGATGCGACCGTCCTCTTCCATGCGCACGGAAACCGTGGCTTGCGCATCGGTGCCCTCGGTCACGGCATGAACCTGGTAGAGCTGCAGCCGCGCCTGGTGCGGGAAGATCTGCTTCACCGCGTTGAAGCAGGCATCGACCGGGCCGTCGCCACTGGCATGGACGGTCTTTTCCTCGCCATCGACCAGCATGGTCAGATCGGCTGACTGCCCATCGCTGCCGCAGACCACGCGCAGATGCTTGACCTGCAGATGATCCTCGGCGGTATTGGCGGCGCTGTCCTGCATCAGCGCGACCAGATCCTCGTCGAAGACCTCTTTCTTGCGGTCGGCCAGCGATTTGAAGCGGACGAAGATGTCCTTCAGCTGGTTGTCGCCGACCTCATATCCCAGCTCGCTCAGCTTGGCGCGCAGCGCGGCCCGGCCGGAATGCTTGCCCATGGCGATATTGGCCTCGTTGAGACCGATATCGGCGGGCTTCATGATCTCGAAGGTCTCGACGTTCTTCAGCACGCCGTCCTGATGGATGCCCGATTCATGCAGGAAGGCGTTCTTGCCGACGATGGCCTTGTTCGGCTGGACCACAAAGCCCGAGACCTGCGACACGCGCCGCGACAGGCCCATGATCTTCGTGGTGTCGATGCGGGTCGCATAGGGCATGATGTCATTCCTGACACGCATCGCCATGACGACCTCTTCCAGCGCGGTATTGCCGGCCCGCTCGCCCAGACCATTGATGGTGCATTCGATCTGCCGCGCCCCGCCGGCCACGGCAGCCAGGCTGTTCGCCGTCGCCATACCCAGATCGTTGTGGCAATGGGTCGAGAAGATCACCCCGTCCGCACCCGGCACCCGGTTCAGCAACATGCGGATCAGGTCAGCCGATTCCAGCGGCGCGGTATAGCCGACCGTATCAGGGATGTTGATCGTGGTGGCGCCGCATTTGATGGCGATCTCGACCACCCGGCACAGATAGTCATGTTCGGTCCGCGTGGCATCCATCGGCGACCATTGCACGTCCTCGCAGAGGTTGCGGGCATGGGTCACGGTCTGCTCGATGCGCTCGGCCATCTGGTCCATGTCCAGATTGGGAATGGCCCGGTGCAGCGGCGAGGTGCCGATGAAGGTGTGGATACGCGGCTGGCGGGCGTGTTTCACCGCCTCCCAGCAGCGGTCGATATCGGGGATCTGCGCGCGGGCCAGCCCGCAGATCACGCTGTTCTGCGAGCGCTTGGCGATCTCGCTGACGGCAGCGAAATCGCCTTCCGAGGCGATGGGGAAACCGGCTTCGATGATGTCCACGCCCATCTCGTCCAGCATCGAGGCGATCTCGAGCTTCTCGGAATGAGACATGGTGGCGCCGGGCGACTGTTCGCCGTCGCGCAGGGTGGTGTCGAAGATACGGACGTAATCGGGATCGGTCATGGATGTGCTTCCTTCAGGCTGTCAGGGGTCGCCGGGCGCTGCGCTTGTCTGAGCGGCGGCCCGGCAGGACCCGCTCAGCGCAGCGTAAGAAGCAGCAGACCGCGGAGGTGCACGGCCAAAGGCGCGCTGTTTTGCGCGTGTTGGGCCGAGGCGATGTGTCGCGTCCGAGTCATGGCCAAGACTATGCCGCCAAGCTGCGGGGATGAAAAGAGTAAAAAATCTGTTAGTTTGGGTCAGATAGTTGCGCATATCGGCACGGTTTTGTTCACGTTCACAGACGCGTGATTTTTGTCTTGGCGCATGGGGAAATGCCCTGCATACGCCGCCGATCAACATGCAATTCAAGGGAGGAAACTGCATGGCTGAGAAGATTGTCGTCGGCTACGACGGCAGCGAAAGTTCGCATCGCGCGCTGACTTTCGCGGCTGATCGAGCCCGCGCCATCGGCGCAACTCTGGTGATCGCCCACGTGCTGGAATGGTCGCCCTATTCGTTCCTGACGCCCACCGAGCTGGAAGAGAGGCACAAGCGCCGCACCGACGAGCTTTCCCGGGCCGAGAACGCGCTGATCGCCCCGGTGGTCAAGGAGCTGGCCGGCAGCGGCCTCTCGATCGAGACCGAGCTGAAATACGGCCATATCGCCGAAACCCTGTGCAAGATCGCCAGCGAGCATCAGGCAGCGCAGGTGGTGATCGGCCGGACCGGCCATTCCAACATGGCCTCGCGCCTGTTCGGATCGGTCGCCGGATCGCTGGCGCAGATCGCGCCCGCCCCCGTGACCATCGTACCGTGACCAGCAGAGCGAAAGGACAGAGAATGGCCAATCACTTTATCCGACAGACCGGCTTTGCCGGCGCCGCGCTGCTGGCGACCGCCCTTGCCACCGTCCCCGCCTTCGCCCAGGAGGCCGCCGCCGACGCTGCGGCCATGACCCTCGACGAGCGGGTGAACCACATCTTCGCCAATTCGACCGGCTGGTTCGTGAACCTGATCTTCTCGAACTTCCCGGGCACGACCTTCCCCTGGATCGTTGGGTGGCTGGTCGTTGCCGCGACCATCTTTACCGTCTATTTCGGCTTCATCCAGTTCCGCGCCTTCGGCCATGCCATCGCGCTGGTGAAGGGTGACTATTCCGACCCCAACGACGCCGGCGAGGTCAGCCACTTCCAGGCGCTGGCAACGGCGCTGTCGGGAACGGTCGGCCTTGGCAATATCGCCGGCGTCGCCGTGGCCGTGGGCGTGGGTGGACCGGGCGCGACCTTCTGGATGATCCTCGCGGGTCTTCTGGGCATGGCGTCCAAGTTCACCGAATGCACCTTGGGCGTGAAATACCGCAACGAATATGCGGATGGCACCGTCTCGGGCGGTCCGATGTATTACATGACCAAGGGCTTTGCCGAGCGTGGCCTGCCCGGCGGCAAGATCCTTGCCGTGCTGTTCGCGATCTTCTGTATCCTCGGCTCGCTTGGCGGCGGGAACATGTTCCAGTCGAACCAGGCCCATGCCCAGCTGGTCAACGTCTTTGGCGAGTTTCCGGGCTGGATCACCGGCCTCGTCTTTGCCGGCGTGGTCTTTGCGGTCATCGTCGGCGGCATCAAGTCCATCGCCAATGTGACCGAGAAGATCGTGCCCTTCATGGGCGTCCTTTATGTCGGCACCGCGCTGATCATCATCTTCATGAACTATGACATGATCGGCACCGCCTTCCGGCAGATCTGGGTCGGCGCATTCACCTGGGACGGGGCAGTCGGCGGGGCCATCGGCGCGCTGATCCAGGGCTTCCGCCGCGCCGCCTTCTCGAACGAGGCCGGCGTCGGCTCGGCCGCCATCGCCCATTCGGCGGTGCGCACCAAGGAGCCTATCACCGAGGGCTTCGTCTCGCTTCTGGAACCCTTCATCGACACGGTGGTCATCTGCACCATGACGGCGCTGGTCATCATCATCACCGGCCAGCTGGTCTCTGACCCGGCGACCGGTCTCTTCGTGCTGAACGAGGCCGGCACCGCGATCAAGACCGTGGATGGCAGCGGCGGCGTCGGCCTGACCTCGGCCGCGTTCAGCAGCGCCTTTGACTGGTTCCGCTATGTGCTGGCCATCGCGGTGATCATGTTCGCCTTCTCGACCATGATCTCGTGGAGCTATTACGGGCTCAAAGCCTGGACCTTCCTCTTCGGCGAGGGCCGGACCAAGGAACTGGCCTACAAGATCATGTTCTGCACCTTCGTGGTCATCGGTGCCGCCGCCAATCTCGGCCCGGTCATCGACTTCTCGGACGCGGCGATCTTTGCCATGGCGGTGGTGAACATCATCGCGCTTTACCTGCTGATGCCGATCGTGAAGCGCGAGATGCACAGCTATCTCTCGCGGCTGAAGTCGGGCGAGATCAAGAAGTTCCAGTGAGGGTTTGATCCGGCTTGAGGGCCGGGACGGACTGGAGAATGGACCCGGCTGCCGCGAGGTGGCCGGGTTTTTTTGGGTTGGGGGCCTAAATTCGCCAACACCTTTTTTAGCAAATAATGCACCTCTGGCTAACCCTGAACTTCAAGACTTGAAAGTCGAATGGAATTTTCAATTTTCAACGGCCAACCTGATTATTTCAAAAGCAGATGGTCAAGAGCTTCAGTTCTCAGAATTCTCTCCGGAGAGGTGGGATGCCGCTGCATCATGCAGCAGTCGGTTTTCAAAGTTGCAATATCAAAACTTGGTTTCGCAACCTTAAACGCCCAAGTGTTCAAGAACGTGCTCCCGAGCCCTGGTATTTCCCCCATTTCCACAATCTCTCTGTAACTAAAATATGGATGAGCACCTTTAATAAGCTCAATACCTTCAATCCGGACATGGACAAGAACTGGATCTGTCCGTGCTTCAAGCAGCTGGAGACCAGTACCATCAGGAAACAACCGCCTAGCCACACACTGATCGAACTCCGACCCGTGGGTCAGATAGTGATTGAAACCGTCGACCAATCCTGCGCGGGATAGGCTAAAATGGACTTGTCCCTCCCTTCCTCCCTGCTGTTCCCCTGGTCCAACATCCTCGATAACCGAAGCAAGGTTTCCTTCAACAGAGACCCAACTGGGATGACTGCTGAAGATTTCTTTTAGGCGCGCTTCGCGATCAGTTGCCGCCAAGGGACGAAGCCCATCACGCACAACAGAACGTTTTTCTTCCGGAAGCAATCTGGTTCCATGGAAAATACAAAACTCATTTTCTTCTAGCCATTCGCCGATTGCGGTTGAGATGGTCTCAATGTTCGTGCTCTTAGAAATAAAATCACCTGCATCTTCAACGTACCTGAAATCAGAAGCGATCAAACCGTCAATAGTCGGCTGACCGACCAAATCCCTCATGCGGTCTCCAAAAGAAGCTTCCCAAGTTCCAAACTCATCGTAATAGATCAAAATTTTCTCCCGCATACTTAGTAGGGCGCATGTCTTGCAAGGCGCCTAAAGTTCGACAGTTCGACACTTCGCAGCGTGCTGCTCATGCACAGTGTTCCCGTTTATTCGTTGGCGCGGCATCCGTCACGTCGGATCCGAGTTCCCCCTCCCCCCAAAAAACTTGCAGAAAAAGCAAGCGCCCCACCCCGATCCGTGCCAAGGTTGACCCACAGTGGCCTTTTTCAACCGTGGATCGATGCCATGAGCACAGAACGCAAATTCGTCTTTGACGACATGCGCTTTCCCTTCATCCTGATCGTGACCTGCTTTGCGGCCTGGGGGATCGCCGCGAACATGACCGACCCCTTGGTCAAGGTGTTCTCCAAGATCTTCTCGATGAGCACGCTTCAGGCGTCCTTCGTGCAGTTTGCCTATTACGGCGCCTATTTCTGCCTCGCCTTGCCGGCGGCCTTCATCAATCGCCGCTACAGCTACAAGACCGGGGTGCTGGTCGGGCTGGGCATGGCCATTGCCGGGGCCTTCCTGTTCTACCCGGCCGCGCAGGCGATGACCTTCGGCTTCTTCCTGCTGGCGCTGTTCACGCTGGCGGGCGGGCTATCGATCCTCGAGACCTCGGCCAATCCCTTCGTCATCGCCATGGGGCCCGAGGGCAATGCCACGCGGCGGCTGAACTTTGCCCAGGCCTTCAACCCGGTCGGCACCAATATCGGGGTGTTCCTCGCGGCGACGCTAATCCTGCCCCGGCTGAACCCCGCCACGCCCGAGGAGCGCGCGGCGATGGCGCCCGAGGCGCTGCACGCGGTCCAGACCGACGAGTTGCAGGCGGTGATGACGCCCTATGTCGGCTTTGCCTTCGTGCTGCTGGCGATCTGGATCGCCATTGTTCTGACCCGGATGCCGACCGAGCGCGAGGCCCGCGCCGAGGGCCCGCGCGAGGTGCATTTCACCGCCACGCTGGGGCGGCTGCTGGGGAACCGGCATTACCGTTTCGGTGTCATCGCCCAGTTCTTCAACGTCGCGGCGCAAACCTGCGTCTGGACCTTCACCATTCAATACGTGATCGAGGCGATCGGCGGCGACGAGGCGCAGGCGGGCTGGTACCTGCAAGCCAGCCTGATCGTCTTCCTGATCTCGCGCTTCGTCATGGTCTGGCTGATGGGCTTTGTCCGGCCTGCCGGGCTTCTGACGATGATGGCGCTCGGCGGCACCGCGCTGTGCCTCTATGCCGCGTTCAATCCCGGCATGTCGGGCATCTGGGCCATCGTGATGATCTCGGCCTGTCTGTCGCTGATGTTCCCCACGATCTATGGTATCGCGCTGCACGGCTTGGGCGAGGATACCAAGTTCGGCGCGGCTGGCCTCGTCATGGCGATCCTTGGCGGCGCGCTGATGCCGCTGGTTCATGGCGCGGTGATGGATGCCTATGGCGCGGCCTTCTCCTATGTCGTGCCGGGGCTGTGCTTCCTGGTCGTCGCAGGCTTCGGGCTGTTCGATCTCAGGTCCGAAAATCGCGAGCATGTGAGCCAGACGTGATGTCCCTTGCACCGGGCGCAAGGCGGGTTCCCACCGCCGGCGCTTGATTTTCTGCGCCGCAGCATCGACCTTGGTCCTGTCAGAAACCACAGCACAGGAAGGAGAAACCGATGCTTGGCTATGTTGCACTTTACAGCGGTCGCTTCTCGGACATGCTGCGCAGCCGCAAGACCCGCCGCAGCTGGTGGATGGGTCAATTGCCGCATGAGATCGCGGCGCTGAACGCGCGCTGAGCCGCGCCAGCGGGGACATTCGGTCCTGAGGACGAGGCCGGGCATCTGCCCGGCCTTTTTCTTTGCGGCGCGGGTTTCTGAACTCACTTGCCATCTCGCCCGAGATATAGGTATACCGACCTACCTATTTCGAGAGACCGCCATGGAATCACCCCAGAAGCCCCCCAGCGCCCATGACAAGCTGCTGCGCGCCGCGGCCGCGCTGTTCTATGACAACGGCATCACCGGCACCGGCATCGATGCGGTGGTGCAGCGCGCCGGTGTGGCGAAGAAAAGCCTCTACAACAATTTCGCCTCCAAGGCCGATCTGGTCAGCCAGTATCTCGAGGCCCGCCATGCCGAATGGCTGGCGCTGAACGATGCCCGGCAAGAGGGTGCACAGACCCCGCAGGACCAGATCCTCGCGGTCTTCGACGCCTATCGTGATCACGCCGAATTCGCCTATGAGCACGGCTTCCGCGGCTGTGGCCTCTTGAACGCGGCGGCGGAACTGACCGCCGATGATCCCGGTCGGCAGGTGGTGCGCCGCCACAAGGAAGAGGTCGAGGCGCTGCTGCTGGCGCCGCTCTCCGAACTGCTGCCCGGTGATCCGGCGCGGGCCGGGCGGCTGGCGCGGCAACTGTCTTTCCTTCTGGAAGGCGCGATGGCGCGGGCGGGGCTGGAAGGGTCAAGCGCGCAACTGCTCGAGGCGCGCGCGATGGCCGCCGACCTGCTGGTAACGCTGTGAGCCGCTTTGGCAGCGACTACGCGCTTGGCGTCGGTGCTGTGCTGTTTGCCTCGGTCATCTGGGGTACGACCGGCACGGCGGCGACCTTCGCGCCCGAGGTCAGCGCCGCCGCCATCGGCGCGGCGGCCATGGGGCTCGGCGGGCTGATGCAGGCGCTCTATGCCGGGCGCAGCATCCGCGCCAACCTGCCGGCGCTGGCGCAGCACCGGGTGATGCTGCTGCTGGGCGGGCTGGCAGTGGCGATCTATCCGCTGGCCTTCTATGGCTCGATGCGGATGGCCGGCGTCACCATCGGCACGGTCGTCACCATCGGCTCGGCCCCGATCCTGACCGCGCTGATCGAGTTCACCTTTGACCGCACCCGCCTCACGGCCCGCTGGGTCACGGCGGCGCTGATCGGCCTCTTGGGCATGACGCTTCTGTGTCTCGACAAGGGTGGCAGCCACGGCGGCGGTGCTGCGGGCGGCGATCAGGCGCTGCTGGGTATCCTCCTGGGGCTGATCGGCGGGCTGACTTATGCGCTTTATTCCTGGACCGCGCGGCGGGTGATGCTGGGCGGCATCCGCTCCGACGTGGCGATGGGGGCGACCTTCGGCATTGGCGGGTTGCTGCTTCTGCCGGTGCTGATCGCCACCGGCGGGCCATTCCTGCACTCCTGGCAGAATGCCTCGGTCGGCATCTACATGGCCCTTGTCCCGATGTTTCTGGGCTATCTCGCCTTCGGCTATGGCCTCGCGCGCATCCCGGCCAGCACCGCCACCACGCTGACGCTGACCGAGCCGGTGGTGGCGGCGATCCTTGCCATCCTGATCGTCGGCGAGCGGCTGTCGCCGATCGGCTGGACCGGGATCGCGCTGATCATTGGATGCCTCGCGGTGCTGACCGCCCCGCGCCGCCGTCCGGCGCTGGCGATGAGCGGCGGAGCCTGACACCCCGCCCCTATCCGCCTCAGTCGATCCAATGCACCTTGGTCAGGTCATTGGCCTGGGTCGGAGCGTTCTCCCACAGCCCTTCGATCTTGGCATTGGCCACGCCGGTCTTGGCCAGCTGGAACAGGAAGGCGTTGACGTGATCGTCGGCGATCATGTCCTGCGCCTGCTTCAGCAGATCGCTGCGCGCTGCGGGATCGGTCGTGGCCTTCAACTGGTCCATCAGCGCCACGAACTCGGGCTTGGCATAGTGGAAATAGTAATCCGGCCTAGCATAGATATCGATGTCCATGGGTTCGGTATGGCTGATGACGGTCAGGTCGAAATCACCGCCCTTGAACACCGTTTCCAGCCATTGCGCCCATTCCATATTGGTGATCTCGGTCTGGATGCCGACCTCGCGCAATTCCGCCGCGATGATCTCGCCGCCGCGCCTCGCATAGGGAGGTGGCGGCAGCGCCAGCCGCAAGGTCAGATCGCTGACCCCGGCCTCGGCCAGAAGCGCCTTTGAGGCCTCTGGGTCATAGGCCGACTTGCCGGTCTCGTCGACATAGTCCGGATGATGCGGGGCGAAATGGCTGCCGATGGGCGTGCCATAGCCGAACATCGCGCCTTGTACGATGTCCTCGCGGTTGATCGCATGGGCGATGGCCTCGCGCACCTTCGCATTGTCTAGCGGCGGCTGCGTGTTGTTCATCGCCAGGATAGTCTCGCCCTCGGTGGTGCCGACCAGCACCTTGAAGCGCGGATCGGCCTGAAGCTGGGCCAGCGTCTCGGGCGCGGGGTAGTTCGGGAAGGCATCGACATCGCCGGCCATCATCGCGGCAAAGGCGGCGGTGGGGTCACTGATGATGCGGAAGGTGGCTGTCTTCAGTGCCGGCTTCTCGCCCCAATAGCCGTCGAAGGCATTCAGCACGATCCGGTCGCCCTGCACCCAGTTGCCGAACTGGAACGGCCCGGTGCCCACTGGCTTCGTCGCCAGATCAGAGGCGCTGGCCGCATCGACCATGACCGCATCGCCCCATGCCATCTTGAAGGGGAAATTGCCATCGGGCGCTCTCAGCGTCACGCGCACTGTCTCGGGGTCCACCGCCTCGACGCTTTCGATGCCCTCGAACAGCACCTTCTGGGCATTGGTCGAGTCGGCCGCCCGCGCCCGGTCCAGCGAGAAGACCACATCCTCGGCGGTGAAATCGGCGCCGTCGTGGAACTTCACCCCCGGATGCAGATGGAAGACATAGACCTTGCCGTCCTCCTCGACATCCCAGCTTGACGCCAGCGCGGGCAGGATCGCGCCGTCGCTGCCGAAGCGGGTCAGCCCCTCGAAGACATTGGCATAGACCACCTCGTCGGTCGCGGCGGCCGCCCCGGCGGTCGGGTCGAGATTTGGCGGCTCCAGCACCATGCCGAGGGTGATCGCGTCGGGCGCGGCCCATGCGGTGCCGGCCATCAGCGCCAGCGCCGCAACCGAGGATGTCATTCTGTGAAACATGGCGGCCCCCTTGATCCGTTTGGCAGGGATCATTGGCCGGGCGGGTGCGGGGTTCAAGCCCTTTCGGGGATCAGCTGCTGCACCGCGCCCGCGACCAGAAGCCAGACCGAGGTGATGACCAGCCCCCAGACCGCCCAACTGGCCGGGTGGAAATCAACCGCGATGGCCCAGAGCGCGAACAGCATCCAGGCGATCGCCATCGGCAGCGATATCGCCCGCCAGCGTTCGGTGCGGACGGGGTGGATGAACTTGATATTGGTGAACATTGCCGCCGCAAGGGTGATGACGATGAAGGCAATCACCGTCCAATGCGGCTTGATGGCGAAGAGGACCAGCACCACCATGTTCCAGCAGGCGGGGAAGCCGGCGAAGGAATTATCCTTCGTTTTCATGCGCGTATCGGCGAAATAGACGACGCTGCCGTAAACGATGACAAAGCTGAGGAACCAGCCGGTCCAGCCAGAGAGCAGCCCCGAAGTGAACAGCGCGAAGGCCGGGATGAAGACATAGGTCAGGTAGTCGATGATGAGGTCCATCAGCACGCCGTCATAGGCCGGCCAGTTGGTCTTGACATCGAACCGCCGCGCCAGCGGGCCATCGACACCATCGACCACGAAGGCCACCAGCAGCCACAGGAACATTTCCGACCAGTCACCCTCGACCGCCGCCAGCATGGCGAGCATCGAAAAGAGCACGCCGGTGGCGGTCAGCAGATGGACGGACAGGGCCTTGAGACGCGGATTCATACTGCCGTTCTCGCAGGTTGCAGGATCAGAGGCAACCGATCAGCGCAGGATCGGCGGGCCTTTCGGGCGCGCGGGCGCCGGGGTTGCCTGCTCGATGCTCAGATCGAAGCGCAGGGCAAAGGCAGGCGGCGCGGTCTCGGCAAAGCTGACATCCACTCCGCCCGGCTGCGGCGGCAGGAAGGCGAGGGTTTCCGCGAGGGCCTTGGCGATAGCCGGCTGTTCCTCCGACGGCGCGCCGGCGATCATGAGGACGTGGCTTTCGGGGCTTTCGCCCGCATCACCCGCACCCACCAGCGCCGCGCCGGCGATCATCCCGCGCAGGTCGGCCAGACGCTCGGCCAGCGGTTCGGCCAGTGCCGCCACTGTTTCCGCAGCGGGGGCGCGCAAGGTCAGCGCCGCACTGCCCTCGACCGGCGCGGCGGCCAGCGCTGTTTGCAGCCATGCCAGCATGGACTGGTCCAGCAGCATTTCCGAGGGCTGGCCCGGATTGACCAGCAGCCCCGCCCCCGCCTGCGACAACAGCCCGGCCAGAACTCGCCCCGGCATCCCGGCATAGGGCGTGGCGGCGCCAAAGAAACCCGCCAGCCGATCCTCGGTATCGCAGGCCAGCGCCACCTGACCACCTTCCAGCGGGAACAGCTTCAGTTCGACATCATCGCTGACCGGGTCAGCCGCCAGCGCCACGATCAACTGCGTGTCGGCCAGACGCGACAGCATCCGTGCGCGGGCGGGCGCATCGGCATCGTGGAAGGGGATGGCGGCAAGATCGTCCAGCGCGGTCATGGCAGGGGTCCGGATGCAAGGGTCCGCCCCCGCCTAGACCGCGACCGGGCAAAGGGCAAGCCGCACGCAGGCGTGATTTCCGCCCTCGCCGCAGCATGGGTAAAACGGACATATGCAGCGTAGAACCCTGATCGCCTCCGCCCTCCTCACGACCCTTCTCGCCGCGCCTGCGCTGGCGCAGGACCGGCTGACACCGATCCTCGACGAGATCGAGGCGCAGGACCGCTTTCGCGCCATCGCCATTTGGCGGAACGGGACCGAGATCGCCGCCCGTGGCTATCACGGCTGGACGCCCGACCGCGCGACCAACATCAAGTCGGCCTCGAAATCCATCGTCTCGGCACTGGCTGGCATCGCCATCGCCAAGGGTGCGCTGCAGGGACCGAACCAGCCGATAGCCCCGCTGCTGCAAAACGATTTGCCGCAGGATCCCGATCCCCGCCTGTCGCAGGTGACGCTTGGCAATCTTCTATCGATGCAGGCGGGGCTAGAGCGGCAATCGGGCCCGAATTACGGTCGCTGGGTCAGCAGCCGCAACTGGGTGCGCGCTGCCTTGGCCGCGCCCTTCACGCAGAACCCCGGCAGCGGAATGCAATACTCCACCGCCTCGACACATCTCGTTTCGGCCATCCTGACCCGCGCCACCGGCCAAAGCACGCTGGCCCTGGCGCAGGACTGGCTCGCCCCCCTGCCCGGCTTTGCCATCACCGGATGGGAGCGCGACCCGCAGGGCATCTATCTGGGCGGCAACCAGATGGCGATGAGCACCCGCTCGCTGATGCAGTTCGGCGCGATGTACGCGGATGGCGGGCAAGTTCAGGGTCGCCAAGTGGTGCCGGCCGAGTGGATCGCGGCAAGCTGGCAGCGCCGCACCGCCTCGATCTTCAGCGGTCAGGGTTACGGCTATGGCTGGTTCCTGTCGCGGGCGGGCGGGCGCGATCTGCGCTATGGTTGGGGCTATGGCGGGCAGATGATCTATGTCTTCCCGCGCCAGGGCCGCGCCGCGCCGCTGGCCATCGCCATGACCTCGGACCCCGACCAGCCCTCGGCCCGGACCGGCTACCGCGATTACCTTCAGGATCTGGCCGGGCGGATCGCGGCCTCGGTCTGATCGGCCAGACAATCGGCGACCCGGCTTCGCAGATCGGGCAGAAGATCGTTGGCAAACCACGGATTGCGCTTCAGCCAGCCGGTATTGCGCCAGCTGGGATGCGGCAGCGGGATGACCTCCGGGCCGAAGTCCCGCCAGCGCGCCACCGTGGCGGTGACCTCCCGCGTTCCAAGATGCCAGCGCTGCGCGGAACCGCCGACCAGCAGGGTCAGCCGCGGCTGCAGGCACGCCATCACCTCGGCCCGCCATGTCTCGGCGCAAAGCGGCGGCGGCGGCAGGTCGGCGCCCTTGGCGTCATAGCCCGGAAAGCAGAAGGCCATCGGCACGATCGCCACCCGGTCGCGGGCATAGAAGGTGGCCTCGTCCAGCCCCATCCAGTCGCGCAGCCGGTCACCCGAAGGATCGGTGAAGGGCCTGCCGCTTTCATGCACCCTGAGCCCCGGCGCTTGGCCCACGATCAGCAGCCGTGCGCCGGGCCGAAACCAGACCACCGGGCGCGGGCGATGGGCGGTGGCGGTCAGCGCGAATCTGCCGGCGCAGAGGCGGCAGTCGGCGATGCGCGCCGGCAGGGCGGGGGCAGAGGTTTCGATCATGGCTCCAAGATAGGTTGCATTCTCCACAAGAAAACGCCCGGGCAGTAACGTTTTCTCAGCAGCTGGCAGGTCAAAACTGGACAGGATGGGGGCCGCGACCTATGGTCAGCTGGCAGCCGCCGGGCAATTGGTGCAATGGCCCCGCAACGGGCAAGCAAGGAATGACGGACACCGCCGCGAATGCTGGAATTCGACAATGTTTCCAAGTCCTTCTGGACCGGCAAGCAGCGCAAGGTGATCCTTGACCGCGCCTCTTTCCGGGTCGAGCGTGGCAATTCCCTTGGCATCCTCGCCCCCAATGGCACTGGCAAGACCACGCTGGTCAACATGATGTGCGGGCTGGAGAAACCCGATGAGGGCGATATCCGCGCCGAGTGCCGGATTTCCTTCCCGCTCGGCTTCATGGGCGGGGTGGTCAATCGCCATTCGGCCAATGAAAATGCACGCTACATCGCCCGGATCTATGGTCTGGACCCGGATTATGTCGAGGCCTTCTGCCGCTGGCTCACCGATATCGGCGAATATTTCGACCGGCCCATCGGCACCTATTCGACCGGGATGCGGCAGCGATTTACCTTCTCTCTGCTGCTGGCGCTGGATTTCGACGTCTACCTGATCGACGAGGGAATGCCGCAATCGACGGATGCCGAGTTCAACCGAAAGGCCGGTTCGGTCCTCTATGACCGCCTGCGCAAGGCGACGGTGATCGTCGTCTCGCACCAGCCCAGCACGATCGAGAAATTCTGCCGCTCGGCCGCCATCATGCGCGACGGAAAACTGTACATGTTCGAGACACTTGACGAGGCCAAGCAGTATTATGACTACACCGCCTAAGGCCAGCCGCTTCCATATCGACCGCGTCGGTCCCGCGACCGACAGCAGCGAGGCCCGCACGGCGGGTCATGATGCACAGGGGGCGCAGGATCACCCGGCGGATGCAACCGGCGCGCCCTTCTCGCCCTCGGGCATCCGGCTGACGGTGCGGCGCAATGCCGAGACCGGGGCAGAGCAGATCCAGCCCGATCATGCGGCGGGTGCCGATCCCAATGCCGACCGGGCCGCGGCCGAGGCGATGATGCAGACCGGCCCGACCGATGACGGATTTGGCGACCGTCGCTTTCCGGGGGCCGAACAGCACGGGGGCGCGACCGCCGAGCCCGCCAGGGCCACCACCGGCGCAACGCCAGGGTCTGCGGCCGAGACTCCGGAGGCGCTGGCCGAGAAGCTGGCCGCCATCCGCGCCGAGAACCTGACCGAGCGGCAATTGCGCATCGCCCGCCGCATCGCCGGCCTGCACCAGATCGAGGTCGCCTCGGATCACGAGGCGGTGCTGCGCCTGCGCGAACGCGGCATCGACCCCTCGCACCGCAGCGCGGTCAGCCGCATTCTGTCGGCCGAGGGCGCGCGGGCGCAGGCAGCGCCGCCCGCCAATGTCCCCAGCGTGGTGCCGCAGCGCCCGACCCTGCCGGCCGAGATGCCCGAAACGCCCCCGGCGACGGCCCCCAAGAAGCCCCTGCCCTCGCGCGAGGAACTGACAGAGGAAAAGCGCGCGGCCGAGATTTATCGCATCCAGCGCGACATCGCCCGCCGACGCCGCCGCCGCATGGCGATGGTTTTCCTGCGGCTCGGCTTCTTCGTCTTCCTGCCGACGCTGATCGCCGCCTGGTATTACTTCAGCGTCGCCACGCCGCTTTATGCCACCAAGTCGCAGTTCCAGATCCAGCAGGCCAACAGCGCCAGCTCGGGCGATCTGGGCGGGCTGTTTTCCGGCACCCAGCTTGCGACCAACCCCGATTCCGTCGGGGTGCAAAGCTATCTGACCTCGCGCGATGCCATGCTGCGGCTGGACCAGGACCTTGGCTTCAAGCGCGCCTTCCAGGACCCGGCCATCGACCCGATCCAGCGGCTGGCTCCCGATGCCACGAACGAGGCCGCCTACAAGGTTTACCAGAATTCGGTGAAGATCGGCTATGATCCGACCGAGGGGATGATCAACATGGAGGTGATCGCCCCCGATCCGAAGCTGAGCCAGGATTTCTCGCTGGCGCTGATCAAATATGCCGAGGGCCAGGTCGACCAGATGACCGCCCGCCTGCGCGACGACCAGATGGAAGGGGCGCTGGCCTCCTATGCCGATGCCGAAAGCAAGGTGCTGGACGCCCAGACCCGCGTGCAGCAGCTGCAGCAGAATCTTGGCGTGCTCGATCCGGTGGCCGAGGGCAGCGTGGTGATGCAGCAGATCAGCCAGCTCGAGATGCAGCTGAACGAGAAGCAGCTGGAACTGGGCCAGCTCGAGGCCAATGCCCGGCCGCAGCAGAGCCGGGTCGAATCGACCCGGGGCGAGATCGTCCGGCTGCAGCAGATGATCTCCGATACCCGGCTGCAGCTGACCGAAGGCAACGAGACCCGCTCGTCGCTGGCCTCGATCTCGGGCGAACTGCGCATTGCCGAGGGCGATCTGGCCACGCGGCAAGGGCTTCTGGCCGCCTCTGCCGCCCAGCTGGAGACCGCGCGCATTGAAGCCAACAAGCAGGTTCGCTATCTCTCTATGTCGGTGGCCCCCATTCCACCCGACGAGCCGAGCTATCCGAAGGCCTTCCAGAACACGCTGGTCGCCTTCCTGATCTTCTCGGGTATCTATCTCATGCTGTCTCTGACAGCCTCCGTCCTACGCGAACAGGTATCGACATGATGAAAACCGTCCCCGTTGGCAGTCTGCAGGTCGGCAATGACCTGCCCCTGACCGTGATCGCCGGCCCCTGCCAGCTGGAAACGCTGGACCATGCGCTGATGATCGCCGAGGCGATGGCCAAGGCCTGCGAGGACGCGGGCGCCAGCTATGTCTTCAAGGCCAGCTATGACAAGGCCAACCGCACCTCGCTGAAGGGCAAGCGCGGCATCGGCATGGACGAGGGGCTGGCGATGCTGGCCGCTGTGCGCGAGCGCATCGGTTGCCCGGTGCTGACCGATGTTCACGACGCCGAACAGGCGCGCGCGGCGGGACAGGCCGTCGACGTGATCCAGATCCCGGCCTTCCTCAGCCGGCAAACCGACCTGCTGCTGGCAGCCGGCGAATCCGGCGCGGTGGTCAATGTGAAGAAGGGCCAGTTCCTGGCTCCCTGGGACATGCCCAATGTGGCCGACAAGGTGGCCTCGACCGGCAATGACAAGATCCTCTTGACCGAGCGCGGCTCGAGTTTCGGCTATAACACGCTGGTCACCGACATGCGCTCGCTGCCGATCCTCGAGAAGACCGGCTATCCGGTGATCATGGACGCCACCCATTCGGTGCAGCAGCCGGGCGGCCAGGGCGGCAGTTCGGGCGGGCAGCGCGAATTTGCCCCGGTCATGGCGCGGGCGGCGGTGTCGCTGGGGATTGCCGGGGTCTTCATCGAGACCCATCAGGACCCCGACAATGCGCCCTCGGACGGGCCGAACATGATCCGTCTCGATCAGATGCCGGCGCTGGTGCGCACGCTGATGCGCTTCGACATCCTCGCCAAGGCGGACCCGATCCGGATATGAGCAGGCGGCGGGCCAGCGACTGGCTGAGGGCTCTGGCCCTGATGCTGGCGCTGTGCCTCGCCCCGCTTGTGCTCGCGGGACCGGCGGTGGCTCAGGATGCCGAGATCATCCCCAATCCCGGCCAACCCAGCGGCACCATCGCCGTCGGCAACAACACCACCACCGATGCCCCGATCCGCGACCGGATCGAGAGCATCCTCGCCGGCGTGCCCGATTTCGACCATATCCAAGTAACGGTTGCGGCGGGCATCGTCACCCTGACCGGCGAGGTGACCGACCCCGCCTCGCGCGAGCGGCTGAGCCGGCTGATCTCGCGCGTCGATGGCGTGGTCGCGATCGAGAACCAGGTCACCATGACCACGAATATCGGCATCAGGCTGGTCTCGGTCCGCGACAGGTTTCTGGCCCGGGTCAACCAGGTGGTGGCTGCGCTACCCTTCATCGGACTGGGACTGGCGGTCGGTGCCGTCATCGTCTGGCTGGGCGGCTGGCTGTCGCGGCGCAGGGCCTTCCTGCGCCATATCGCGCCGAACCCCTTCATCTCAGATTTCGTCGGCCAGTTCATCCGGCTGACCAGCTGGGTCGTCGCGCTGGTCGTGGCGCTGGGGCTGATGGAGGCGACGGCGCTTCTGGGCACGTTGCTGGGCGCCGCCGGTATCCTCGGCCTGTCGCTCAGCTTTGCCATGCGCGACACGATCGAGAATTTCGTGGCCTCGGTGCTGCTCTCGATCCGCCAGCCCTTCCGCCACAATGACCTGATCGAGGTGCAGAACCAGCGCGGCCGGGTGGTGCGGATGACCAGCCGCGGCACCACGCTGCTGACGCTGGACGGCAACCATATCCGCATCCCGAACCAGATCGTCTACAAGGCCGTCGTCACCAATTTCACCCGCAACCCCGAACGCCGCTTTACCGTCGATCTGTCCATCGACCCCACCGCCGATTTCCATCGCGCCCGGGAACTGGCGCTGGCCACGGTCTCGGGGCTGGATTTCGTATTGAAACAGCCCGACCCCATCGCCTGGTTCGAGGCCCCGAGCGAGCTTTGCATCGACCTGAAGGTCGCGGCCTGGGTCTCGCAGGATGGCACCGATTTCGAGCTGGCACGCGGCGAGGCCTTCCGGGTGCTGCGCCAGACGCTGGACGGCGCGGGATTTGCGGTGCCGGAACCGATCTATCGCGTCGCGGTCGAGCCGCCGGCCAAACCCGCAGCCCCCGAGCCGCAGACCGAAATCTCGCCCGAGGATATTCCGGTGCAAACCGATCTGCGCCCCGATCAGGCCTTCGAGGAGATGGTCAGCCGCAACAATACCGGCGACCGCCGCGATCTGCTGCGCCGCGGACCGGAACGCCCTGCGACCGAGCCTGCCAGCTGAACCGTCAGGTCAGGCCAGCTGCCCCAGCGCCTTACCGGCGGCCCGCGCCGAGGCCCAGGCCCATTGGAAATTGTAGCCGCCCAGCCAGCCGGTCACATCGACGCATTCGCCGATGAAGAACAGCCCCGGCACGTCACGCGCCTGCAGGGTTTTCGCGTCCAGATCGCGCGTATCGACGCCCCCCAGCGTCACCTCGGCAGTGCGATAGCCCTCGGACCCGACCGGCCGCAGCACCCAGCGATTGACCCGCGCCCCCAGCCGGTCCAGCACGGCATTCGGCTGGTCCGCCAGCCGCGCCTCGGGCAGCCCCGCCTCGGACGCGATAGCCTGCGCCAGTCGCTCGGGCAGCAGACGCGACAGCGCCGTCGCCACCGCCACCCGTCCGGCCTGCCCGCGCGTCTCCTTCAACTGCCGCGCAACGTCCACGCCCGGCGCGAGATCGACGGTGATCGCCTCGCCCGGCTGCCAGAAGCTGGAGATCTGCAGGATCACCGGCCCCGACAGCCCGCGATGGGTGAACAGCAGCGCATCGCGGAAGCGCCCGCCGCCATGGGCGATCTCGGCCTCGACCGAGACCCCGGCCAGCGGACGGCAGAGATCCAGGTCCTGTTCGGCAAAGGTCAGCGGCACGAGACCGGGCCGGGTGTCGACCAGCCTGAGCCCGAAATCCTTGGCAATGTCATAGCCGATGCCGGTCGCACCCATCTTGGGAATCGATTTTCCGCCGGTCGCCACCACCACCTGACGCGCCAGGATCGGCCCCGCCGAGGTGGCGACCAGAAACCCCTCGCCCCGCCGCTCGACCCCGGTCACGGCGGTGCCGAGCCGCAGATCGGCACCGCGCATCCGGCTGAGCAGCAGGTCGATGATCTGCGTGGCCTTGCCGTCGCAAAAGAGCTGCCCCAGCGTCTTTTCATGCCAGGCGATGCCGGCCTGATCGACCATGGCGACAAACTCCTGCGCGCTGAACCCGGCCAGCGCCGAGGCGCAGAAGCGCGCGTTCCGGGACAGGAACCGATCCCGCGCCGTGGCGAGATTGGTGAAGTTGCAGCGCCCCCCGCCCGAGATGCGAATCTTCTCGCCCGGCCGCGCCGCACGCTCGATCACCACGGTCCGCAAGCCGCGCCCGACCGCCTCGCCCGCACAGAACAGCCCCGCCGCCCCAGCCCCCAGAATGACCACATCCGCCTGATCCATGCGCCGGCCATAACCGCAGCACAATTGTTCGGCAAGGCGGCGAATTTTCGACTTGCGGCCCCCCGCGCGCTTGGTTAGACAGCCCCCCACAGTTGGGGCGTGGCCAAGTGGTAAGGCATCGGTTTTTGGTACCGTGTACCGTAGGTTCGAATCCTACCGCCCCAGCCAACCGTTTTCCTGAACTTGATCTCCACACGTCCCTGCGCGGATAGGTCCGCGTTTTCCGGGCCTTGTGCCTGGTCATTTCTATCTGAGACTGGTGATTTCCCTGCAGTTTGACGCATTGCCCCGCCTCGTCTCGGAGACGCGTTCTGGTCGTGCGGTTTTGCGTGGCGCTTGGCGAGAACAGGGAATTAACAGGGAAATAGCTTCGCAGACTCCGCCCGGCTCGCCTCACGACCTCAGATTGTAGCAGCGTTTTCAATGCCCTGACGTGCAAGTTCCCTGCGCGCACGAACAGGGAATTAAATCGGGTCGAACAGGGAATAAATTCAACCCGAACAGGGAAGCCTGCAGGGAATAACAGGGAAAGCCCCGACGACGGGGGACTCGACCAGATCAGCCCGGTCGGATCCCGGTGCGGGCATATTGCGCCTGCCAGTCTGAGGGCATCTCGGGTCGGGTCAGACGGTGCAGGGTCAGCGCTTCGGGCTGCGTCCCGTTGAGGATGGCCTCCTGGATGACCGGGGCGAGGAAAGCCAGTTGCAGATGGACCCGCAGGCAGCCCTCGGAGAGATGATCGGCGCGGGCGAGACTGGCGATATCGTGACCCGCCCGCAGCTTTGCCAGCCAGCGATGGGCACGACCGAGAGCGGCGACCAGCTTCGCATCCGGCTGACGTGCGGGACTGCCGATCACCAGGCGCGCCTCGACGCCGCGTCGTCGCAGCCGCGTCGGTGCCTCGATCCGCAGCGCATCCTCCGCCAGCAGGTCCGGCGTAACCCCCGCGGCCGCGGCGAGCGGCGACCGGGACAGCCGCAGGATGCTCTGCTCCGGCTGAATCGTGCCCTGTTCGAGCAGGTCCAGCAAGCGCCAACGTCCCTCGGAGGTTCGCAGAATTGCCTCATCGGTCAGGCCGGCGAGTCGATCGACAAGAGCGGCCTGCAGCGACAGGTCGGGATCGGCCAGCAGTCGATGTGCATCGAGCAGGCGTCGCAAATGGATCGAGATCGAGGCCGCGATCTGCTCTTCCAGCATCCCGGCCGGCAGCCGCCAGCCGGACGGATCGGCCGGGCCCGAGATCATCCGGTTGGATAGGTAATACCGATAGCGCCGCTGGCCCCGGCTCGTGTGGCTCGGTGTCAGGCGGTCACCGGTCTCGTCGAAGAGCTTGCCGGTCAACGGGGCGGTGTCGATGGCCCCGTCCGGTCCGTTCGCCCGCGACCGGGCCGCCCCGGCCCGCAGCCGGTCCTGCACCCGCTGCCACTGGTCATCCCCGATGAGCTCCGGATGCTGGCCCGGATGCTCAGTGCCGCGGTGGCGCGACCGCCCGCGATAGACCGGGTTGGTCAGCAGGTAATACAACTGGCCCCGGGCGAGGGGCCGATTGCCGATCTCACGGCCATCCCGCCCCTTGCGCGACTTCGAGCGCAGGCCCAACTGCGCCGTCGCCTCGGTCAGCCGGCGCATACAACCGGTCTCCTCGTAGAGATCGAAGATCCGGCGCACCGTGCCGGCCTCGCTTGCATTGATCACCAACACCTGCTCTCGCGGATCGGGGTGACGGTCATATCCCAAGGGCAAGGTGCCACCCATCCACAGACCGCGTTTGCGCGATGCCGCGATCTTGTCGCGAATGCGCTCGCCAGCCACCTCGCGCTCGAACTGCGCGAAGGAGAGCAGCACGTTCAGCGTCAACCGGCCCATCGAGCTTGAGGTATTGAAGGCCTGCGTCACCGAGACGAATGAGCATCCCTTCGCCTCCAGCCGCTCGACCAGTCGCGCAAAATCCGCCAGCGAGCGGGTCAACCGGTCGATCTTGTAGACCACAATCATGCCGATTCGGCCGGCATCGACCTCCGTCAGCAATCGTTGAAGCGCCGGTCGTTCTGTATTGCCGCCCGAGAAGCCGCCATCGTCATAGTGCTCCTTCACCAGCCGCCAGCCCTCATGCTTCTGGCTCGCCACATAGGCGGCACAGGCCTCATATTGGGCATCCAGCGTGTTGAACCCCTGTTCCAACCCGTCCTCGCTGGATTTGCGGGTGTAGATGGCGCAACGGATCGTTGTCATGGCCGGGCATCCCCGCTGGCAGGTGCAGCGTGTCGCTGGCTGCCGCGCGTCCCGGCCAGCCCGAAGAACCGTGGCCCCGACCAATGCGCCCCGGTGATCTCGCGCGCAATGGCCGAGAGCGATCGCCAGGTCCGACCCTGCCAGAGATAGCCGCCATCGGTGATCTCGACGACATGGGTCGTGCCGTTCCAGGCGCGCAGCAAACGGCCTCCGGGAGCAGGCACCGCTGCGGGAGGCCTGCCGCCCCCAGCCCCGGCGCGCGCCAGTCGGGCTTCCATGCCGGCAGGCCAGCCGCCGGCGGCTCGCAATTGCCCGTCGAAGCCCAGGATCCGGCGCAGGAGCGGCTGGCTGATCGACCGGGGCGGCGGCGCCGCATGCCATTCCTGCCACAGCCCGGCGAGACCGGCCCGATCAAGGTGCGCTATCTCATCCTTCGCTGTCATCTGCGCCGTCTGCGGCAGCACCGCCGTCTCGCCTCGATCTGGGCTCATCTTCTGTCTCCGGTTGCCACCGGCACCCGCGCCGGTCTGCTACCGAGACGGGCCCGAATCTCACCCGGGCCTCCATCCAGTCACGCTCACACCCGCCACGAAGTCCAGTCTCGACCATGGCCAAGGCGACGAATTGTCCCCTGCATGCAAAGGCGATGAATATTGAACGCATCGGTTCAGTTCGTGATCCACCCGCATTCCGAGGCCACAGGCACGATCCGGCGACACCCCATCGGGCGATCGGACCATCGGATACGATCGGGGAGCGACGCAATCCCCTCACCTCGCCCCACAAGGCCGGTCTACCGAAACCGCGGCGACCAGGGCTGGTCCGAACCGGGCGGCTCTGATCCGAACAGGTCTTCCGCCGGCAGGTCTTCGCTGCTCAGTACCGTCAGCGTCCGGCCCGAGCGACCGAGCCCGATGATCTCCTCGTCGAGATCGATGTCCCGATCGATGTCGAACCAGTCGCCGATCCGGCAGTGACCGGTGGCGGTGGCCGCCTTGCGCACCTTTGCCGCATCCAGGTTGAACGACGCCGTCGCCCCGGCCGGGAGCGGATCGCCCTTGCGCGGAAAGATCAGCCGCCCAAGCCGACGGAATCCTGGCGACAGGAAGGCATAATCAACCGCCTGCCCCCGGCTCACGATGATCGCCATCGGATGGGCGGCATGGCGCGCGCAGGCAATCGCCGCCGCCGTCATCGACACGATGGCCTCGGCCTTCAGCCGCCGCACCGCCTCCAATCCGATCGGAGCACGGGCCAGGACCGCCTGGACCGCCGGCGGCGGCATCAGCAATGCGGCAGCAAAATGATCGGCCTCCACCTCGACCGCTGATCGCGTGCCACGGAACCCGGCCCGCGATTCATGCCGTCCGCCGCCAGACAGGATCATCTCGGGATGACCCTCGATGAAGTAATGCCCAAGCTCATGGGCGACCGAGAACCGCTCGAAGCCGGGATGGCGCGGGCTGGCCCGATAGAGGATCGCCGCCTGGAGACCGGACATCAGGAACACGCCGCTGACCCCGCCTTCCCCTGCAGGAAGGGCGGAGATCTCGATCTGCTCGGCGGCGGCGATGGCAAAGGGATCGATCGGCAATTGCGTCATCCCATAAGCGCGGGCCACGCGCTCACCGGTCTTCTGGGCCAGGTCCTCCCGCGCCGCAGCGGGTCGCATGGTCACGACCCGGACACTCCCTGCGCGGCCAGCGCATCGATCATGACCTGGATACGCGCGCGATCGGCACCGCTCAGGTGCTCCTCGTTGCGAAACGCCGTGGTCGCGCCGGTGAGGCTAGCGCTCGTCCCCAGCAGATAGTCCGCAGACACATCGAGCGCCCGCGCCAGCGCGCGGATATTGGCGAAGGACGGGTTGCGCCGCCCTTTCTCGAAATGCCCGATGGCGGCCGGCTGCAGCCCGGCCTTGCGGGCCAGTTCGCTCTGGTTCAACCGGCGTGCTTCGCGAGCGGAGACCAAGCGGTCTCCGAAGGAGACGGCGGTTCCCGTGACGGTGATTGACATGTACGATTCCGTAGGCTACATAATGCGCACAACGTAGCATTCAGGTCCGGGCGCCCGCGCCCGTTTCTTCTGGACCGGCATCCTACGTGAACGTTGTTGATTTCCACCCAGAACTGACCCGGGTTTTCCATCGAGAATTGACCCACCTTGAGATTATGTTGGTCGGGTCATGACCGGGTCAAGACATCAGAGGTCTCCTTCTTTTTTCTGGTCGCAGCAGCCGAGCTTGCCTTGAAGCGGAAGCTGTCATTGCCGGTTTCCAGGATGTGACAGCGGTGGGTCAGGCGATCGAGTAGCGCGGTGGTCATCTTGGCATCGCCAAAGACCGTCGCCCATTCGCTGAAGCTGAGATTGGTGGTGATGATGACGCTTGTGCGTTCGTAAAGCTTGCTCAGCAGGTGAAAGAGCAATGCGCCGCCTGATGCGCTGAACGGCAGGTATCCCAACTCGTCCAGGATCACGAGATCCAGCCGCATCAGGGTTTCAGCCAGTTGGCCGGTCCTGCCTCTCGCTTTCTCCTGCTCGAGCGTGTTGACCAGTTCTATGGTCGAGAAGAACCGGACCTTACGGCGATGATGCTCGATGGCCTGAATGCCAATGGCGGTTGCGACATGGGTCTTCCCGGTGCCTGGGCCGCCGATCAGGACAATGTTCTCGGCGCCGCCCATGAACTCGCAGCGATGCAGCTGGCGCACAGTCGCCTCATTGACTTCGCTGGCCGAGAAGTCGAAGCCTGACAGGTCCTTATAGGCGGGAAAGCGGGCGATCTTCATGTGATAGGCGACTGAGCGAACTTCTCGCTCGGCCATTTCGGCCTTCAGCAGTTGGGTGAGGATCGGCACGGCGCTTTCGAAGGCTGGTGCGCCTTGCTCGATCAGATCGGTGACGGCTTGCGACATGCCATGCATCTTGAGGCTGCGGAGCATGATCACGATGGCGCCGCTGGCAGGATCATGACGCATGGCGGCCTCCGGTCATGTGCGCGCGCAAGCCATCATAGCGTTCGACATTGGCCTTGGGCTCTCGGCGCAGATGCAGAGCCTGGGGCGTGTCGATGGGTGGTCCGTCGGTCTTTCCGTCGATCAGGCGGTGCAAAATGTTCAGCACATGGGTCTTGGTCGCGACGCCCTCGGACAGGGCAAGTTCGACCGCGGTCAGCACCGCTTGCTCGTCGTGATGCAGGACCAAGGCCAGGATATCGACCATCTCGCGATCACCGCCAATCCGCCGTAGCATCTGCTCCTGCAGCCGTTTGAAGGCAGCGGGCAACTCGGCAAACGGGGCTCCGTTGCGCAGGGCACCGGGTTTGCGCTGGATGACGGCGAGGTAATGCCGCCAGTCGTAGATGGTGCGCGGCGGCAGGTGGTGCGAGCGCTCGATCACCCGCTCATGCTCGCACAAAATCTGCCCTTCGGCGGCAATGACCAGGCGCTCGGGATAGATCCTGAGGCTCACAGGGCGATTGGCAAAAGACGCCGGCACGCTGTAGCGATTGCGCTCGAAGCTGATCAGGCAGGTCGGTGAGACGCGCTTGCTTTGCTCGACAAAGCCATCGAAGGCAGGCGGCAGGGCCATCAGCGCGGCCTGCTCCTCGGTCCAGGCATCGGCGATGCTGCCGGCACGGGTTCCATGTGGGATCTCCCGCCACAGTTCCATGCAGCGCTGCTCCAGCCAGGCGTTCAGGGCTGCCAGGTCCGGGAAGTTGGGCATTGGCTGCCACAGCCGCGGGCGCGCATCCTGGACGTTCTTCTCGACCTGTCCCTTCTCCCAGCCCGACGCCGGATTGCAGAATTCCGGCTCGAAGACATAGTGATTGGCCATGGCGAGGAAGCGCATATTGACCTGACGCTCCTTGCCGCGGCCAACGCGATCCACAGCGGTCCTCATGTTGTCGTAGATTCCCCGCCCAGGAACGCCGCCGAAGACGCGAAAGCCATGCCAATGGGCGTCGAACAGCATCTCGTGGGTTTGCAGCAGATAGGCGCGAACCAGGAAAGCCCGGCTGTGTGACAGCTTGATATGGGCGACTTGCAGCTTGGTGCGTTCTCCGCCCAACACCGCGTAATCCTCGCTCCAGTCGAACTGGAAGGCCTCCCCCGGGCGGAAGGCCAGCGGCACGAAGGTACCGCGTCCCGTGGTCTGCTGCTCGCGTTGCCGGTCGGCGCGCCAGTCACGAGCAAAGGCGGCGACGCGATTGTAGGAACCGGTATAGCCGAGCGCGACCAGATCGGCGTAGAGTTGCTTCAATGTCCGGCGCTGCTTGCGCGACTTCGTCGTCTCAGTCTTCAGCCAAGCCGCGAGCTTCTCGGCGAACGGATCGATCTTGCTCGGGCGCTCAGGCACCGAGAACTTCGGCTCGATCGTGCCCGCGTTCAGATACTTCTTGATGGTGTTCCGAGATAGCCCGGTCCGGCGGGCTATCTCGCGGATCGGCAGCTTCTCACGCAGCGCCATCCGCCGGATGATATTCAAAAGTCCCATGTGGATCACTCCGTTGCTCCCCGCCGCTGATCGCGTTGGGGAAGGGTCACATGGGTCAAATCTCAATGGAAATTACGCGCCAACCCGGGTCAGTTCTGGGTGGAAATCAACAGACCGCGATTGCGACGCGTCATGGGTATCCTGAGCGAGCCTCCGAAAAAAAGAAGTCCAGTTTTGATTTCGATGCGGCCAGATGGCTTGCAGGACATCAACACCTTGCATCCCCGGAATTGCTGCGCGACGACGTTTGGGCTTTTCAGACGTGCGTGATGCTCCAGGAACTGGTCGTCTGGCGCTACTCGGCGCGGCAGAGAGCACGATTTGCTGGCGGCGTCAGAAACACCCTGCAGAGGCTCTGGATGCGTGGGCGGACACTTGATCTGGGCGAAGAGGCGGGTTCGAGGCGATGGCGATTGCTCGAGGGCCTTAGCGAGGATGCAATGGTCCAGATATTCGAGCGCGCTTCCATTGCGTCCGATCCCAACTTTGCCCGCGCCATTGCTGAAGGCTGGCTGACTACGGCTGATCGAATTGGTCGGGCTCGGATGGAAGATGTCATGAGGCGAGCCACCAAGCTGCTCAGGTTGCGCAACCAAATCATCGATCTTTCCTTCCTTGCACCAGAGGAGTTGGCCGCCGAGGTCTCGCTTGCGTTCTCGAGATCTTCGGCCGGAATTCCTCAAGTTGACCCGACGGATAACGTACGAGACGACAAGCGACCATTCATGTCTCGGATCGGTCGCGCATTTCGCGGCACCGGTGTTGGCAGAGGAAGTTTGTCCAACTGACATTCATGCTTCGGCTTGGCTCGGAAGGGCTCTGTCAAGGGAACCGGGCTTGCGGGGCGACGGGCACCGCCCTAGCCTTCCGGCCATGACCCAGCGCTCGCCATTCCGCTATTTCAAGACATCGCCCGAAGTCATCCGCCTGGCGGTCATGCTCTATGTCCGGTTCCCGTTGTCATTGCGCGATGTCGAGGATCTCCTCCACGAGCGCGGCATCGACATCTGCCATGAAACCGTTCGGCAATGGTGGATGCGATTCGGACAGATCTTCGCCGCAGAGATCCGCAGGAAGCGCGTCTCCCGCCTGCGCGCCGGACCGCAATGGCGCTGGCACCTCGACGAGGTCTTCGTGAAGATCAATGGCGAGCGGCATTATCTCTGGCGCGCCGTCGATCACGAGGGCGAGGTGCTCGAGGGGTTTGTCAGCAAGTCCCGCGATCGCAAGGCCGCATTGAAATTCCTCCGGAAAATGATGAAGCGATACGGATCTCCCAGCGAGATCGTCACCGATCTGCTGCGCTCCTATGGCGCCGCGCTGCGCGAACTCGGCGCCTCGCACCTGCATGTCACGGGAAAACATCTCAACAACCGGGCCGAAAATTCCCATCTGCCCTTCCGGCGACGAGAGCGGGCGATGCTGCGCTTTCGCCGAATGCGCAGCCTGCAGAAATTCGTCGCCATCCACGCCTCCGTCTCCAACCACTTCAACCTTGATCGATCCCTCGCCCGCCGCCAGCACTTCAAACAGAACCGTACCGCCGCACTGGCCGAGTGGCGGCAACTGGCTGCAGCCTGAACACGGCGCACCAACAGAAACAGAGACCAGTTCGCATTAAACTGACAGCACATTCATGGCCCATATGCATGGGCTGAGCCTGCGGTTGCAGCCCGCGATAGGGCCAAAGATCCGAACCACAGATGCAGGTGGCAGACAGCTGGATAATGGCGTCGGTCGGTTTCAGGATCTTCGGGTCCTCGACACGCTCGAAGCGGATGTCGCCGGGGCCGTGCAGAACGGTGGCAAGCATGATGGTCTCCTATTCAGTCAATGCGATGCGCAGCGCATGGCTGCCACGGGTCAGCAGGGGCGCTGTGCCGCCCTCGATGCGGCCAAGCCGGATCAGGTCGCCGCGATAGTCGTAATCACCGTGGAAGAACGCCAGATTGCCCCAGCCGCGGAAATAGCAGAGATCGCCCGGGGCCTCGTCGGCGTAGTCGGCAAGCCCGCCCTCATCCAGCCGGCGCGGCAGATGCGCCAGCTTCTCGTTGCTGGAAAAGTCCTCGATGGTCAGCTCCAGCGGCAGGAGCGAGATCAGGTCGCGCGTGGTCGGGTTGTCGATCAGGCGATAGGTGAAATCCTGATCGGCGAAGCGGCAGCGAAGGCGCATGGGTTTGTTCCTTGTCTGGGCAGAAAGGCTGCGGGGGGCGATGAGACCGGCCAGAGCTGCGGTCAGGATCGCCCGGCGGTGGGGCCGCGCGGTCATCGGGCCGGCCTCAACAGGCGCTGACCATTGCCGATCAGCAGGATCGCCGCAGCCGCCAGCGCGCCGCTGCCAAGGAAGGTCGCGCTGATCGACAGCCCATCCAGCAGCAGACCGCCCACGACCGCGCCCAGCAGGATCGCGATCTGGATCGCCGCGACCATCAGGCTGCCCGCCGCCTCGGCTGCGTCCCCCGCATTCTGCGCCATCCAGCTCATCCAGATCACCGACATGGCGGTGTTCATCGCGCCCCAGACGACCAGCAGCGCGCCGGTGGCCAGAACCGAGCCGCCGACCAGCAGCAGGGCCAGCGTCACCCCGCCCATGACCAGCGCGGGCAGCATCAACAGCCGCGCGACATGGGCGCCCTTGATGCGACCCGCCGCCCAGGTGCCGATGAAGCCGGCCAGACCGAGGACCAGCAGAAGCACCGACAGAACCGTCACATCGACACCCGTCACCTGCTCCAGGAACGGGCGCAGATAGGTGAACATGGTGAAGGCCGAGCCCCAGCTGAGCATCGCCGCCAGAAGCCCGCGCCGGAAATAGGGGCGGCTAAGCAAGCCGGTCAGCGCGCCAAGGCTCTGGCGGCCGCGTGCGGGCAGCGAGGGCAGCGCGATCACATGCCAGACCAGATTGGCGGCAACCAGCGGGGTCAACAGCCAGAAGACCTCGCGCCATCCCAGCATCCCGCCCAGATAGCTGCCAAGCGGCGCGGCAAAGGCCGCCGCCATCGCCTGCCCGCCAAACATCAGCGACAGCGCGCGCGGCACGTCGCGTTCCGGCACCAGCCGCATGATCACCGCTGTCGCCAGCGCCCAGAAACCGCCGACACAGATGCCAAGCGCCGCGCGCGCCACCATCAGCACGGTGAAACTGGGCGCCAGCGCGACCAGCACCAGCGAGGCGAGCATCAGCGCGGTCAGCCCCACCATCACCCATTTGCGGTTCAACTGGCCGGCCAGGGTGGTGATCAGCAGGCTGGCCAGCACCGCGAAAAGCCCGCTGATCGAGATCGCCTGCCCGGTCTGGCCTTCGGTCGCGCCCAGCCCCTCGGCCATCGGAGTCAGCAGGCTGACCGGCATGAACTCGGCCGCGATCAGCAGTGCCACGCAAAGCGTCATCGACAGGACCGCGCCCCAGGCGGCGGCGGGGCGGGCCTCGAAATCTCCATAGGTTGCATATGTCATCGTTATCATCCTTGTCGTTCGACGAGGGAGATAGCGGATGTCAGGCGATCAGATTAGCCGGGCAAAACGGCATGGACTAATCGACGGCATCGATTAATCTGGCGCAAAGCCACAGCCGAGTCCCCCGATGCCCCGCACCGATTTCAATGACCTGATGTGGTTCCGCGTGGTGGCGGAGGAGCAGAACTTCACCCGCGCCGCCGCCAAGCTGGGCGTGGCGCAATCGACGCTGAGCCACACGATTAAGCGGCTGGAAACCCGCATGGGCATCCGCCTGCTGACCCGCACCACCCGCAATGTCGCCCCGACCGAGGCCGGCGCGCGCCTGCTGGCCACCATCGCCCCGAGGCTCGCCGAGATCGAGGACGAGATCGCCACCCTGATGGAATTTCGCGACAGGCCCTCGGGCGAGGTGCGGCTGACGCTGTCGGACCACGCGCTCAACACGGTGGTCTGGCCGAAGCTCGCGCCGGTGCTGGCGGCCTATCCCGACATCCAGGTCGAGTTCAGCCTCGACACCGGCTTTCGCAATATCGTCGAGGACGGGTTCGATGCCGGGGTGAGGCTTGGCGAAAGCGTCGAGAAGGACATGATCGCGGTCCGGATCGGCCCCGACTGGCGGATGTTGGCCGTCGCTTCGCCCGCCTATGCCACAGCCCACGGCCTGCCCCGGCACCCCGAGGAATTGCTGGCCCATAATTGCATGCGAATGCGTCAGGCGACGCGAGGCGGCATCTATGCCTGGGAGTTCGAGAAGGACGGGCAGGCACTGAATGTGCGGGTCAGTGGCCAGCTGACCTTCAACAATTCCTATCCCATGGTCGATGCGGCGCTGGCCGGGCTGGGCATTGCCTTTGTCCCGAACAGCATGGCCGATCACCTCGTCGCCTCAGGCGATCTGATCCTGATGCTGGACGACTGGTCGCCCTCTTTCGACGGCTACTTCCTCTACTACCCCAGCCGGCGCCAGAACCGGCCGGCCTTCCGCGTCATCATGGAGGCGCTGAGGCAGCGGACAGACTGACGGGCATGATTGCAAGCCCGCATCGCGTGACACGCCAGAAGGCTACGTGATCGCCGCGGATAATGCCGTTTGCTATCTGAAATAATGGTGCCCGGAGACGGATTTGAACCGCCGACACGCGGATTTTCAATCCGCTGCTCTACCAACTGAGCTATCCGGGCCCCGGGGGTCTCTCGACCTTGGGTGTGGGGTGTTTAGTGGTGGCTCGCGGCGCTGTCCAGACCCGAAATCGACAATTCTTCAGTTGCCGTCAGGATTCGGCTTTTCCTCGCCATCGGCGGTGTCGGCGGGCGGTCCGGGGATGACATAGTCGCCCCTGAGCCAGCGGGCCAGATCGACATCGGCGCAGCGGCGCGAACAGAAGGGGCGATAGTCCGGCGCACCGGGCTTGCCACAAATCGGACAGCCAGCCATCACGCCCCCTCGCCGCCTGCGGCGGCCAATGCGGCCAGTTGCGCGCGGTCGCGTTTGCGGCTGATCTCGAAGAGGCCCATCTTGGTCCAGCCGATCAGAACGGTTTCAGCCGACTCGAACTTGAAGGCGGATCGCAGCACCTGCTCCAGCGTCGCCCGGTCGCGCTTGGGCATTGGGGCGAAATCGACCACCACTTGCCCGCCAAGACCGCGCAGCCGCAACTGCCGCGGCAGGTCGCGGGCCAGCGCGATATTGGCCTTGAGCCCCGCCGCAGGCGAGGTGTCGCTGCCGGTATTCACATCGATCGCCAGCAGCGCGCGGGTCGGCTGCAGCAGGGCGGACCCGCCGCCGGTCAGCGCGATCTCGGGCGACAGCAGGGCGTCGACCATCTCGGTCACGCCAAGGGTGTCAAAGGCATCCTCGCCCTCGTCCACCTGGTCGGGCGCGGGCTCGGCCCAATCGACCCAGGCGGCCATGTGGGGGCCGGGCGCATCCAGAAGCAGTTCCGGCGCGCCCTCGGTTTCCAACAGGATGCTCGCAGCCAGTTCGACCAGCGGCGCCAGTTCGTCGCGGATCTCGGCATCATCGACCAGCCCGGCGGCAGAGCGCAGGATCAGCCCGCAATCCTCGCCCAGACCCGGCGCGTCGGCGACCAGCCCCTCGCCCAGTGCGGTCAGCGCTGCGCGGGTGTCCTCGTCCTTGATGCTGCGCGAGACGTTTACCCCCGGCTTGCCCGGCGTCAGGATGCCGAAGCGGCCACGGAACAGGAGGCGCGAGGTGACCGGGATGGCCTTGCCTTCCTCGGCCACGCCGCTGACCTGAACCAGCACGCGCTGGCCTTCGCTGAGGCCCGAGCGGTCGCGCAGATAGCCGCGCGCGCCATCGGGCAGGCGCAGGAAGACGCCGCCCTGCCCCTTGACCAGCCGGTCGACCACGGCGCGGCAGATCGCGCCGGGGACCAGCGGCGTCAGCAGCGATGCATCGGCGATCAGGTCGGTCAGTTGGCCATCCACCACCAGCGCGGCGGCCTCGGCCCCGAACAATTCGCCCAGTACGATCTGGCGACCCTTCATGCTTCACCTCCGGTGATGCCGATTGCGGCCAGCATCGTGGCCGTTTCGGCCAGAGGCAGGCCGACCACGGCGGAATAGCTGCCCTGGATCCAGGGAATGAAGGCCGAGGCCGGGCCCTGGATCGCATAGCCGCCGGCCTTGCCGCGCCAGTCGCCCGTGGCGAGGTAGCGCGCCAGCGACGGCGGATCGATCACCCGCATCTTCACCGTGGTCTCGACCAGACGAACGCGGCTGCGGGTTTCATCCCGCAGGGCCACGGCGGTCAGCACCCGGTGCCTGCGGCCCGACATCAGCCGCATGAACTCGGCAGCCTCCGATTCGTCCTCGGGCTTGCCAAGGATGCGGCGACCGACGGTCACAGTGGTGTCCGCGCACAGCACGGCTTCGCCCGGCGACAGCGGCACGGCTGCGGCCTTTTCCACCGCCATGCGGCGGACATAGTCGCGGGCGCCTTCATCCCGCCCTGGCGTCTCGTCGATATCGGCGGGCCGGATCTCGGCCGGCACGATGCCGATCTGGGCCAGCAGCTCCAGCCGGCGCGGACTGGCAGAGCCCAGAATCAAACGCAAAACGGGCCGCGCGGGGGCGAGGCCTGGCTGGCATGAATCCGGCATTGCTGCCCTATTTGAAGCGATAGTTGATGCGTCCCTTGGACAGGTCATAGGTGTTCATTTCCACCTGGACCTTATCCCCGGCCAGAACCCGGATGCGGTTCTTCCGCATCTTTCCTGCCATATGCGCGATGATCTCATGGCCGTTTTCCAGCTCGACCCTGAACGTCGCATTCGGCAGGAGTTCCTTCACGACGCCGGGAAATTCGAGCATTTCTTCCTTGGCCATGGTCACTCCGTCTTGATTTCCCCCCGACTCTGCGAGGCCGCTGTTACATGCGGCGGAAACATGTTTTTTTCAAGGGCAAAGCACAGGCTCAGCCGGATAATGCGCTTTTCCGTGCCGCATCCGCGAAATCCTCCGACGAAGCAGCGTCTCGCAAGGGTGCGCGGAAACTGTCGGGGCGATCAAGATCGGCAATGGGCGGCTCGACCGGCAGGCCGGCGACGCTCGAGACGCCGGCACCGCCGTCCCTGCCGGACCACGCGCCATCCTCACCGTTGCTGGCCCGGGCCGAAAGGCTCGCCGAGGCGAACGGAACCTCACCCGCGCCGCTCAGCCGGACGGCATGATAGCCACCAGCTTCGCCCAGTTTCCCGGTGGCAAGAACCTTTCCGAGACGGGTTTCCAATCGTGTTTCGGCCAGATCGACGCGGGGCAGCGACAGGATCTGCCCGGGCTTTAACTGGCGCAGCACACCAAGACGCAGGCGCCGGCGGCAAAGCACACCCACGACCTCGATGGGTGCCTCACGCACTCTGAGCGCAAGATCAGGGTCGAGCGGTCCCGGCTCGGCCGGCGCGATGGACGCTGCCTCGCCCCTGTCCCGCCCGATCCCGGTCTGGGCTTCCTTCGCCGGGGCTTGCGACGAAGCCGAGATCCTTTGCGGCACCGCAACGAAAATCTCGCCCTCGCGTCCCGGAGGCTGTCCGAGGCGCAGGCGATAGTGCAGGCTGCGATAGGGGCTGTCCTCGAGCATCAACAGCAAGGGCCGGGGATCGTCCAGAAAGCTGGCATAGCGAAAGCCGCCGAACCCATCGAACCCATCGATGCGGGTCATCTCGTCGCCCAGTCTGGCCAGCAGGGCATTGACGAAATCCGAGCAGATCATCGCGTCGCTGCGCGTGATCCGGCGCGCCTCGACCGGCCGGGAGGTGACTCGGCCAAGTGTCTGCACCTCGATCAGCGCGGTCATCAGGGTCGGGCAGAGGGCGACGACACCGATGGCCTCGCCGGCACCTTCGACCACCGAGAGCAGCGCCGGGCGAGGCAGCAGTTCGGCCATCTCGGCCAGCGTGATCGCGGCGGGCGTGACCTCCAGAGGCGCAACCGGCAGACCGTAAAGCCCCTCGACCGTGCGGGCGACGGCGTTGGTCGCGGCGCGGATGGCTGTGACCGGTTGCGGGCGGGGCAGCGCAGCTGCGGCGCCCTGATCAAGGCGCGACTGGTCACGAATCCTGAGCAGCCGGCCCAGAACGCCGTGCCCGCTCTCCTGCCCCTGATCCTCTGCCATCACCCTGCCGAATCGCGATCATCCATGTGCGGATCATCGGCGAGACAGGTTGAGATTCCGTTTATCGTCCTGCACCTGCCGCCGCGTCGCCGTCCCGCCGCATCGTCGGCGGCCGGCGTGGCAGCGTCACCCTGAAGGCCGCGCCCCCCTGTCCCGGCAGATAGGTGATGCTGCCCCCCAGCGCCGTCATGATCTCGCGGCAGATGGCCAGCCCCAGCCCTGCGCCGCCCGCCCGCATCGGGTCGTTCAACCGCGAGAACTTCTCGAAGATCAGCGCCTGCCGGTCCGGGTCGATGCCCGAGCCATTGTCGATGAAGTCGATCTCGGTGGTCCGGTCGGGGCGGCGGCGCGCGCGGATGCGCAATTCGGGCCGCGGCGCGTCGCAGTATTTGCGGGCATTACTGATGATGTTGATCAGCACCTGCAGCAGCCGGTCGGTATCTGTCAGCACCGGCAGATGCTCGCCCGGCAGGTCGCGGTCGATGGTGAAATCGCGCCCCGGACCGCTGGAGGAAGCCGCATCCAGCGCCCGGTCGATCAGGTCATGCAGGTTGGCCGCCGAGATGCCCAAGCGCACCTGCCCGCTTTCCAGCACCGACAGGTCCAGAAGGTCATTCAACAGCCGGGTCAGCCGCGCGGTTTCGTCATGGATGATCGAGGCAAAGCGGCTGCGATCGGCCTCGGGCAGATCGGGCAGCTTCAGCAGTTCCGAGAATGCGCGCAGCGAGGTCATCGGTGTGCGCAACTCGTGACTGACCTGCCCCAGAAAGCTGTCCTTCTGCACCGAGAGCTCGGTCAGCTTCTCATTGGCCTCGCGCAATTGCATGGCGGTGCGGGCCAGTTCGGCGCGCGCCGTCTCCAGCCGCCGCGCCTCTTCCTTGGCGCGGCTGGCCTCGCCCGCAACCTCCATCAGGTCCGACACGCTGAGGCCCGAGCCGCCACCCACCCGCCCGATCATCGCGTGCGCCGTTGCGGCACCGACCGAGCCGGCCAGCCGCCGCTCGAGCCGGGTCAGGAAGCGCGGGGTCAGATCGGGCAGGAAGCCGGATTTCCCCTGCGCCACCGCCTCGGCCTGAAAGAAGCGCAGCGCCGGATCGGCACCCCAGATGCGCCGCGAGAGGGCGAGGAGCGATTCCGCCCCCCGCGCCGAGCCGCTGCCCGAGCGACCGGGGGCATCGGGCTCGACCGCATGGACGAAGGACAGGCCCTGCAGCCGCTCGACCGGATCAGGAAAGCTGGTCAGCGACAGGATCAGGAAGGCGAGGATATTGGCCCCCATCGACAGCGCGATCGAACCGGCCAGCGAATCCACGCCCGCCGGATAACGTGGCAGCGCGCCGATGCCGACCGAGGGCAGGAAGATCAGCACGGTCCACAAGACCAGCCCGGTGCCGACCCCGGCATAGGCGCCGGTGCGCGTGGCCCCGCGCCACAGAAGCCCGCCCAGCATGGCCGGAAAGACCTGCGCCACGCCGGTAAAGGCCACAAGCCCCATCGCCGCCAGCGCCGCCGACCCGCCCGAGGCCTGATGATAGACCCAGCCGCCACCGACCACGGCCAAGATCGCCAGCCGCCGCGCGTTCAGCACGAACTCGCCCAGATCCTCGGCATCGCCGACATCGGGCCGCCGCCGCATCCACAGCCACAAGGGCACCAGCCAGTGGTTCGAGATCATCGTGGCCAGCGCGATCGCGCTCATCACCACCATCGAGGTCGCCGCCGAGAAGCCGCCCAGAAAGACCAGAAGCGCCAGCGCGTTCTGGCCCTGCGACAGTGGCAGGCTGAGGACGAACAGGTCGGGATTCGAACCGGCGGGCAACAGCTCGCGCCCGACAATGGCGATGGGCAAGACGAACAGCGACATGGCGAAGAGATAGGCCGGGAAGGCCCAGCCAGCGACCCGCAGCCGGTCCTCGTCGGCGGCTTCGACCACCATCACCTGGAACATCCGCGGCAGGGTCACCACGGCGATGCCCGAGACCACGATCAGCGCGGTCCAGCGGTCGGGCTGCAATTGCCAGCCGGCGGCCAGATCGGGATCGGTGGCGGTGGCATGGGCGATGCGGGCGACAATATCCATCGGCCCGTCCGCCAGCCCCCAGACGACGAAGATCCCCAAGGCCAGAAAGGCGATCAGCTTCACCAGCGCCTCGAGCGCGATGGCGGTGACGACGCCGTGGTGACGCTCGTCGGCGGCCAGGTTGCGGGTCCCGAAGAGGATGGTGAACAAGGCCAGCCCCGAGGCAACCCACAGCGCCGTGCCACCCTGGCTGGCGCTGTCAGGCTCGACCGTGAAGGCGCGGAACGAAAGGCTGACCGATTGCAACTGCAGCGCGATATAGGGCGTTGCGGCCATCACCCCGATCAGCGTCACCAGCGCCGCCAAGGGGTTGGACTTCCCGAAGCGGGCCGAGACGAGATCGGCGACCGAGGTGACGTGATGCATTCGCGAGACCCTGACGAGCCGCCTCAGCCCCCACCACGCCCCGCAGAAGATCACCGTCGGGCCAAGGTAGATGGTGGCGAATTCCAGACCCGAGCGGGTGGCGTATCCGACCGCGCCGAAAAAGGTCCAGGCCGAGCAATAGACCGAGAGCGACAGGGTATAGACCACCGGCGAATCGAGCCAGCGGACGCGGCCCCGCAGCGCCGCGCGATCGGCAGCGAAGGCCACGATGAACATCAGGACGACATAGCCAAGGCAGACCCCGACCAGGAGATCAACGGTCATCGTCGCCCTCGTCCTCGGCATCGCCGCCGGCATCCGCCGCCCACCGGGCCTTGCGGTCGCTGGCCCCCAGCAGCGCGTGCAGCAGCGCGGTCAAACCGATCATCCCGGCCCAGAGACAGAACAGCCAGATCGCCCCGCCGGTCAGGCTGACCAGCCCGGGCATCCACCAGACCGGCAGCAACAGCAGCATCAAGGCCAGCACCGGCAGGATCCGTGCTGCATCCCCCAGCCGCCGCCGGCGATAGGAGGCGCGTTCGAGAAACAGGGGCTGGCGCTGCTTCATCCCGGCGCCGCGCTAGGCCATCAGGCGCTGGACCAGCGCCCTCAGATCGTCATTGGCAAAGGGCTTCGACAGCGCCGCATCGGCCTCGGCCAGCCGGGCGGTATCCGCCGCCTGACCCTGCGCAGTCAGCAGCAGCACCCGGGTCGCGGCCAGCGCGCGATCGGTCTCGCGCCGCAACTCCATCAGGATCTCGCGGCCCGAGCGGTGCGGCAGCATCAGGTCAAGGATCACCAGCCGGGGCCGGATCGTGCGAATGGCCGGCATTGCCTTGGCACCATCGTCGATGACCTCGACCTGCCAGCCGGCGCGCGACAGGATGAACCGCACCGCCTCGGCGATATTGGGCTCGTCCTCGACCAGCAGGATGTCGGTCCTGTCGCTCAATCCGCTTTGCCCCTCTGTCCCGGCCCGACGCCAGATCCGGTGGCATTGTGCAGAAGGGAGGGCCAATGTGTCAAAGCTGTTCGTGCCATGCCCGTCCCTCCTCAGCCCGCCTGCAGGATCGAAGGCTCGCGCCGCGCCGGGCAGGCGCTTCGGGGGCAGATGCGGCAGGTCGGGCCGATGCGCAGCACCGGCTCGGCCGCCGTCTCGGCACTCGCCGGCCGGATCAGCATCTGCGCGGTGCTGAGCAGCGGGCCGCTGAGCCCGCCGGGCTGGGCGCGGGTGGCAAAGCTGAGCGTGTCAAAGCGCGCTCCGCCGGGCATCTCGACCCTCGCCTGAATCGCCGCCTGCGGATTTGCCAGCGCCTGAAACAGCGGCCATAGCGCGCAGGCCTCGCCCTGCCGCGGCAGGGCAAAACCCTCGGCCGCGCGGCGCAGGGTCAGCACGCCGGCCCCGTCGCAGATCAGAAGCCCGGCCCCCTCGTAGCCGACAGGCCGCAGCACGGCGAGCCGCCGCATGACCAGATCAAGTGGCCGACCGAGGCGCTGCGCGATGGCCAGCGGATCGGGCGCAACATCCGCGGCGCTGGCCAGATCAGCATCGGCCAAGAGCCGGCGCTCGAGCGCGAGCCGTTCCAGATGCGCCGCCGCCATGACCCGCGCTGCATCCGAGGCCAGGTCGGTCGCCTGATCCAGCGGCGGCGCGCCGGCGGCCAGCCAGGCCTCGACCTCATCCTGCGGTGTCAGCATGGTGCTGTCGGCTTCGAAACTGTCGAGATAGGCCACCAGCGCCTGCGCCGTGGTCGAGAGCCGCTGGCTGTCGCTGTCGAGATTGGCATGGAAACGCGCCCGCCATTCGGGCGTCAGCCCCTGGTCGCCCTCGGCCAGAATCGCCGCGGTCGAGCGCAGCGCCGTCACCGCCGACAGCACCTCGTGCAGCGTGGTCAGCAGGTAGGGATCCTGCGTCATCCGGTCGGACAGCGAGACCAGTCGCCGCGACAGCGCCCGGTTCTGCCCCGACAGCGTCACCAGCGCATCGGCCCAGCCCGGGAAACGCGCGGCAAACTCGGCGATCTGGTCCAGTTCGGGCGCGCTGCCGCCTCGCGCCGGTTCCGGCCGCTGGTCAAGCCCCGCCGCCACCTCGCGCAGCGCCGCCAGCCGCGCCTCTTCCCGCCCTGATTCCAATTCCGCGCGCGGCACGTCCAGCGCCGCGGCCAGCCGCGCCACCAATTCCTGCCCAACCGGGCGGCGGTTATGCTCGATGAGATTGAGATAGGCGGGCGAAATGCCTGCCGCCTGCGCGACATCGGCCTGCTTCCGCGACAGCGCCAGCCGCCTTTCGCGGATGCGCGTGCCGGTCAGGATGTGGGTGGCGCTGCGGCTGCTCATGAGGCCGCATGAAAGCGCGGGCCGGGTCTTCGCACAAGGGGGCGGTTGGTCGCGGGGTGCGCGCCCTCTTCAGCCGAGCCGACGCGCCGCGTTCATCCCCAGCACCCTCGCGCGCTTCCTCGGGTCGTTGTCGAAGAGCGCTGCCAATTGCTCGGTCATCGCCCCGCCCAGTTGCTCGACATCGGTGATGGTCACCGCCCGGTCGTAGTAGCGGGTCACGTCATGGCCGATGCCGATGGCCAGCAGTTCCACCTGCTTCTTCTTCTCGACCATGGCGATCACGTCGCGCAGGTGCTTTTCCAGGTAGTTCGCCGGGTTGACCGACAGGGTCGAATCATCGACCGGCGCGCCATCCGAGATCACCATCAGGATCTTGCGCGCCTCGGGACGGCGGGCCAGCCGGCGATGAGCCCATTCCAGCGCCTCGCCGTCAATGTTCTCCTTCAGCAGGCCCTCTTTCATCATCAGGCCGAGATTCGGCCGCACCCGCCGCCAGGGCGCATCGGCGCCCTTGTAGATGATGTGGCGCAGGTCGTTCAGGCGGCCGGGCTGCGCCGGGCGACCCTGTTTCAGCCAGTCCTCGCGCGCCTGCCCGCCCTTCCAGGCGCGGGTGGTGAAGCCGAGGATCTCGACCTTCACGCTGATCCGCTCCAGCGTGCGGGCCATGACATCGGCGCAGATGGCGGCGATCGAGATGGGGCGTCCGCGCATCGAGCCGGAATTGTCGATCAAGAGGGTGACGACGGTATCGCGGAACTCGGTATCCTTCTCGACCTTGAAACTCAGCGGCGTGGTCGGGTTGGCGACCACGCGGGCCAGACGCCCGGCATCCAGCACGCCCTCTTCCTTGTCGAATTCCCAGCTGCGGTTCTGTTGCGCCTGCAAGCGGCGCTGCAGCTTGTTCGCCAGCCGCGAGACCGCACCGCGCAGGGGTTCAAGCTGCTTGTCCAGGTAGGCGCGCAGCCGTTCCAGCTCCGCCGGCTCGGCCAGATCCTCGGCCTTGATCTCCTCGTCCCAGGCCTGGCTGAACACCTTGTAATCGGCGCTGGCCTCGCTGACCGGGGGCGGGATGTCGGGCGGGCTTTCCGCCTCGGGCATCTCGGCCTCGTCGGCCAACTCGTCGTCGGACTGGTCATCCATGCTGACCTGCGCCTGACGCTCGTCCTGCTGCTGTTCCTGGCTGCGCTCGGGAGAGGATTCGGCATCATCGCTGTCATCCTCTTCGCGCGACTGGTTGTCACCCGATTCCTCGTCTTGCTCGGCATTCTCGTCGGCGTCGTCGTCCTCGGGCTCGTCGGGATCGTCGCCCAGCTGGTCGCCATAGCCGAGATCACTGATGATCCGGCGCGAGAGGCGCGAGAACGCCGCCTGGTCGGCCAGCGCCGACCGAACGCTTTCCAGCGTCGCGCCCGCCTGCTGCTCGACGAAGGGACGCCAAAGGTCCGCCACGTGATCGGCCCCCGCCGGCAGCTTGCGCCCGGTGGCGGCTTGGCGGACCAGGTAGCCCGCCGCAACCGACAGCGGCGCATCCGAGGGCGCCTTGATCTGGGCATAGCCCTTCTTCTCGGCGTCGGCGGCGATCTTGGCGTCGATATTGCTGAGCGCGCCCGGCATCTCGCGCGCGCCAAGCGCCTCGACCCGCGCCGTCTCCAGCGCCTCGTAAAGCTCGCGCGCCATCGGCCCCGAGGGGGCGAATTTCGCATGGGTGGCCGGGTCGTGATGGCGCAAGCGCATGGCCAGCGCATCCGCCGTGCCCCGCGCCAGCAGCACCTCGTCGCGCGTCATCCGCCGGCTGACCTGCGGCAGACGCATCTGGTCGCCCGCAACCCCCGAGGGGTCGGCGGTGAAGGTCACGTTCAGCTCGGCATCATCGGCAAGCGCGCGGGTCGCCTCGGTCAGCGCCTTCTTGAACGGATCGGCGGGGTTGTCGGACTTTTTCATGCCTTCCATAGAGCACCCTGCGCGGCGCGGAGCAAGGGTCAACGGGGCTCTGTGCGCGGCTGCAGGGGCGGTTGTGCGCGCGACCGGATTGCAGAAACTGAATCCTCGCGCCATGTTCACCGCGACAGAACGTCACAGCACGAGATCAGGGGACATTCCATGGCCACCAAACCTAAAATCGCCGTTATCATCAGCTCGACCCGCGCCACCCGCTTTGCCGACAAGCCGGCAAACTGGTTCATGAGCAAGGTCAAGGACAATCCCGATCTGGATTTCGAGCTGCTCGACCTGCGCGATTTCAACCTGCCGTTCTTCGACGAGCCGGCCTCGAACCTGTGGATGCCTTCCTCGGATCCCAATGCCGTCGCCTGGCAGAACAAGCTGGCGGAATATGACGGCTATGTCTTCATCGTGGCGGAATACAACCGCTCGATCACCGGGGCGCTGAAGAACGCGCTGGATCAAGCCTACAAGGAATGGAACCACAAGCCGATGGCGGCGGTGGCCTATGGCGCGATGGGCGGTGCCCGCGCGCTGGAACAGCTGCGCCTGATGGCGGTCGAGCTGCAGATGGTGCCGGTGCGCAGCGCCGTGCATATCGGCGGCGGCGATTTCTTCGCCACCTCGCCGCTCGGTGGCAACCAGCCGATCGAGACCATCGAGGATCACCTGCAAGGCTCGCTCGACGCGACGCTGGCCGATCTGGTGTGGTGGACCAAGGCGACTGTGGCTGCGCGGGCCGCGTAAGAGCGACAGAGGGGCAGCGGCCAAAGCGGTGGCCGTTGCCTGCGCGTAAACAGGGTCAACTATGGTGCCGGATCACCAAACGGCTGCTCGGCGCTGTGGGTAGAGAAATGTGACCGCCCGATTGGGCGGTCTTTTGCTGGATGATCAGGCCAACCGGCGTCGGCACAAGGGAGTGGATCGCAGCCCCGGCCTCGACGGACTCGCCACAGAAACCAATACGACAGATTCGCAAAGTCAGGCCCGGCGGCACCGCGTACCTTGCTCCGGGCCTAACCTTTGCTTCACTCCAGCTCGATCAGCAGGTCCTTGGCGTCGATCCCCTGTCCGGCGCTGACATGGACGGCCTTGACCACCCCGTCGCGTTCCGCCGAGAGGCCGGTTTCCATCTTCATCGCCTCGATGGTCAGCAAGAGATCGCCCTGCTTCACCGCCTGCCCCGCCGCGATGGCGACCGAGGCGACCACGCCCGGCATCGGCGCGCCGATATGCGAGGGGTTCGCCGGGTCGGCCTTGGGGCGGGCGACGGTCTCGGCCTTCACCAGACGGTTCGGCACGCGGATGTTGCGCGGCTGGCCGTTCAGCTCGAAGAAGACCTTCACCTCGCCCTTCTCGTCGGTCTCGCTCAGCGCCTGCAACCGGATCTCGAGGATCTTGCCCGGATCGATCTCGGCGGTGATCTCTTCCCCCGGCTCCATGCCATAGAAGAAGGTGCGCGTCGGCAGGGTGCGGACCGGGCCATAGACACGGTGGCGGCCCATGTAATCCATGAACACCTTCGGATACATCAGATAGCCGTTCAGGTCCTCGTCATCGACCTCCTTGCCCTCCAGCTCGTCGCGGACGCGGGCGCGGGTCTGCTCCAGATCGACGGGCGGCAGATGCGCGCCGGGGCGATCGGTGATCGGAGCCTCGCCCTTCAGCACCTTCTTCTGCAGCGCCTCGGGCCAGCCGCCCGGCGGTTGGCCAAGATTGCCGCGCAGCATGTCGACCACGCTATCGGGGAAGGCCACGTCCTTGGCCGGGTCCATAACATCCGCAGGCGTCAGGTTCTGTGCCACCATCATCAGCGCCATATCGCCCACAACCTTGGACGAGGGCGTGACCTTGACGATATCGCCGAACATCTGGTTCACGTCGGCATAGGTCTGCGCCACCTCGTGCCAGCGATCCTCCAGCCCCATGCTGCGCGCCTGCGCCTTGAGGTTGGTGAACTGGCCGCCCGGCATCTCGTGCAGATAGACCTCGGAGGCCGGGGCCTGCAGGCCGGATTCGAAGGCGGTGTAATTCTCGCGCACGCGCTCCCAGTAATTGCTGATCTCGCGGATGGCGGCGATGTCGAGGCCGGTATCGCGCGGGGTGCGCGCCAGCGCCTCGACCACCGAGCCGAGCGTCGGCTGGCTGGTATTGCCGGACAGCGCATCCATGGCGCAATCGACCGCATCCACCCCGGCCTCGGCGGCGGCAAGGATGGTCGCGCCGCCCATGCCCGATGTGTCATGAGTGTGGAAGTGGATCGGCAGGCCGACCTCTTCCTTCAGCGTCCGCACCAGCTTGGCGGCGGCGGTGGGCTTCAAGAGGCCTGCCATGTCCTTCAGGCCCAGCACATGCGCCCCGGCCTCGCGCAGCGATTTCGCCGTCTCGACGTAGTATTTCAGGTCATACTTGGCCCGGTCGGGATCGTTGATATCGCCGGTATAGCAGACCGTACCCTCGCAGATTTTTCCGCTCTCGACCACGGCATCCATGGCGACGCGCATGTTCTCGACCCAGTTCAGGCTGTCGAAGACGCGGAACACGTCGATCCCGGTGGTCGCCGCCTGCTTCACGAAGGCCTGCACCACGTTGTCGGGATAGTTGGTGTAACCCACGCCATTGCTGGCGCGCAACAGCATCTGGGTCATCAGGTTGGGCATGGCCTTGCGGATGTCGCGCAGCCGCTGCCACGGGCATTCCTGCAGGAAGCGATAGGCCACGTCGAAGGTCGCCCCGCCCCAGCATTCGACGCTGAAAAGCTGAGGCAGGTTCGCCGCATAGCTGGGCGCGACCCGGATCATGTCGATCGAGCGCATCCGCGTCGCCAGAAGCGACTGGTGCCCGTCGCGCATGGCCGTGTCGGTGATCAGCAGGCGCTGCTGCGCGGCCATCCAGTCGGCCACCGCCTGCGCGCCGTTTTCCTCGAGCAATTGCCGCGTGCCGGGGGCCGGATCGGCCTTGGCGGCGGGCGGCACGGGGATGCGCGCCTCGGCCGGGGGCAGCGGGCGGCCGGCGGTCTCGGGATGCCCGTTGACCGAAATGTCGGCGATATAGGTCAGGATCTTGGTCGCCCGGTCACGGCGCTTGCGGAAGGTGAACAGGTCCTGCGTGGTGTCGATGAACTTGGTGGTATAGCTGTCATCAAGGAAGGTCGGATGCTTCAAGAGGTTGATGACGAACTCGATATTCGTCGCCACTCCGCGCACGCGGAACTCGCGCAAGGCCCGGTCCATCCGCGCGATGGCCTTTTCCGGCGTCTGCGCATGGGCGGTGACCTTGACCAAGAGCGAATCGTAGAAACGGGTGATGACGCCGCCCGAATAGGCGGTGCCGCCATCCAGCCGGATGCCGTTGCCGGTTGCGCTGCGATACGCGGTGATCCGGCCGTAATCGGGGATGAAGTTGTTCAGTGGGTCTTCGGTCGTCACCCGGCATTGCAGCGCATGGCCGTTCAGCCGCACCTCGTCCTGGCTCGGCACGCCGGTCGCCTCGGCCAGAGTGGCACCCTCGGCGATCATGATCTGCGATTGCACGATGTCGATGCCGGTGACTTCCTCGGTCACCGTATGCTCGACCTGGACGCGCGGGTTCACCTCGATGAAGTAGAACTGCTGGCTGTCCATATCCATCAGGAACTCGACAGTGCCGGCGTTCTGATAGCCGACGGCGCGACCGATCTTCAGCGCCAGCTCGCAGACCTCGGCCCGCTGTTCGGCGGTCAGATAGGGCGCGGGCGCGCGCTCGACGACCTTCTGGTTGCGGCGCTGCACGGTGCAGTCGCGTTCGTAGAGGTGATAGAGCCCGCCATGGGTATCGCCCAGAAGCTGCACCTCGACATGGCGCGCCCGCAGGATCATCTTTTCCAGATAGCCCTCGCCATTGCCAAAGGCGGCCTCGGCCTCGCGCCGGCCCTCGCGGACCTTTTCCACCAGCTCCTCAGGGCCGTTGATCGGTCGCATCCCGCGACCGCCGCCGCCCCACGACGCTTTCAGCATCAGCGGATAGCCGATCTCGGCGGCTTCAAGCTTGATCGCATCGAAATCATCGCCCAGCACCTCGGTCGCCGGGATCACCGGCACGCCGGCGGCAATCGCCACGCGCCGGGCGCTGGCCTTGTCGCCAAGGGCGCGCATGGTCTCCGATTTGGGGCCGATGAAGGTGATGCCGGCCTTGGCACAGGCATCGACGAAATCGGGGTTCTCGGACAGAAGCCCATAGCCCGGGTGGATCGCGTCGGCGCCGCTTTCGCGGGCGACCCGGATGATCTCGGGGATGGACAGATAGGCCGCGACCGGGCCCAGCCCCTCGCCAATCCGGTAAGCCTCATCGGCCTTGAAGCGGTGCAGGCCCAGCTTGTCCTCTTCGGCGAAGACGGCGACGGTCTTCTTGCCCAGCTCGTTCGCGGCGCGCATGACGCGGATGGCAATCTCGCCACGGTTGGCAACAAGGATCTTGTTGAACATGCCGGTCCCCCTTCTGAAGTTCGCGGCATCCTAGCGATGCTGCAACGCAGCGCAAGCTTTCACCGGGCATCCGCGACGGATAATCGCAACGCAGATACCCGCCAGCGGCGGTGCGGCGCAAGAAAAGAAAACCATCTCGTTCGGCAGCGGAAGATTGTTTCCCGACAGATGCGGGGCGCGGCCAACCGGCTAGTTCGCCGCCCCGTTCACATGCTGCGAGTCGAGCGCGCGGGCATCCACCCCGTCGAGGCAATTGACATTCACCGCCACCATCTTCGCCCCGTCCTTCTCGCCAAAGGCAAAAGGCTGGATGCCGCAGACCGGGCAGAAGCGATGCGAGATCGCCTCCTTGTTGAAGCGGTATTCGGTCGTCGTCCCGTCGCTGGTCAGCTTGAAATCACCCGCCGGGGTGAATGTCAGGACCGAGCCCAGCCTGCGGCAGCGCGAGCAGTTGCAGGTGACCGTGCGGTCAAGATCCAGATCGGCCTCGAAAGCCACCGCGCCGCATTGGCAACTGCCGGAATAATGCTGTTTCGCCATTGTCGTTCCTCCTGTCGTGCAAAGGCTGCCCCGTTCGGGAAACCGGGTCAACGGCTCTCCTGCGTGCCGGCACATCCCCGCGGCGGCGCCCTGCCCGCGCTCGTCGCCGGGCGCGTTCCCGCCGCAAATGATGTTTTGTTCTTGCTATGTTCCGCGTTTCATGTTGCCTTTTGGTCCGGGGTGACTATGTGATGCGCTTGGTCGATTGGGGCACGCCTATGGAACAGAAGTTCATCGAAGTGCGCGGCGCGCGCGAGCATAACCTGAAGGGCGTGGATATGGACATTCCGCGCGATCAGCTGGTGGTGATCACCGGCCTGTCGGGTTCGGGCAAGTCCAGCCTCGCCTTTGACACGGTCTATGCCGAGGGCCAGCGCCGCTATGTCGAAAGCCTGTCGGCCTATGCGCGGCAGTTCCTCGACATGATGGGCAAGCCGGATGTGGACCATATCAGCGGTCTCAGCCCGGCCATTTCCATCGAGCAGAAGACCACCTCGAAGAACCCCCGCTCGACCGTCGGCACCGTCACCGAGATCTATGACTACCTGCGGCTGCTCTTCGCCCGCGCCGGCACGCCCTATTCGCCGGCGACCGGGTTGCCGATCGAGGCGCAGCAGGTGCAGGACATGGTTGACCGGATCATGGGCATGGAAGAGGGCAGCCGGGCCTATCTGCTGGCCCCGATCGTCCGCGACCGCAAGGGCGAGTACAAGAAGGAATTTCTGGAGCTCAGGAAGCAGGGCTTCCAGCGGGTCAAGGTAGATGGCCAGTTTTACGAACTGGACGAGCCGCCGGTGCTGGACAAGAAATTCCGCCATGACATCGACGTGGTCGTCGACCGCATCGTCGTGCGCGAGGGGCTGGAGACGCGGCTGGCCGACAGTCTGCGCACCGCGCTGGATCTGGCCGACGGCATCGCCGTGCTGGAGACGGCCCCGGCCGAGGGTGATCCCGAGCGCATCACCTTCAGCGAGAATTTCGCCTGCCCGGTTTCGGGCTTCACCATCCCCGAGATCGAGCCGCGGCTGTTCTCGTTCAACGCGCCTTTCGGCGCCTGCCCGGTCTGCGACGGGTTGGGAGTCGAGCTGTTCTTTGACGAACGCCTGATCGTTCCTGACAGCGCCCTGTCGGTCGCCAAGGGCGCCATCGCGCCCTGGGCCAAGTCGAAATCCGCCTATCTGACCCAGACCATCAACGCGCTGGCCAGTCATTATGGCTTCGACAAGAAGACCCCGTGGAAGGATCTGCCGGAAACCGCGCAGAAACTGTTCCTCTATGGCTCGGGCAAGGAACAGATCAAGTTCCGCTTCGACGATGCCGGCCGCGTCTACGAGGTCACCCGCGTCTTCGAGGGCGTGATCCCGAACATGGAGCGCCGTCTGCGCGAATCCGACAGCGCCTGGGTGCGCGAGGAATTCGAGCGCTACCAGAACAACCGCCCCTGCGGCGCCTGCCACGGCTATCGCCTGAAGCCCGAGGCGCTGGCGGTCAAGATCGCCGGAACCCATATCGGCGAGGTGGTGCGACTGTCGATCCGCGAGGCGCTGGACTGGGTCGAGAAGGCGCCCGCCAGCCTCAGCAATCAGAAGAACGAGATCGCCCGTGCGATCCTGAAGGAGATCCGCGAACGGCTGGGTTTCCTGGTGAATGTCGGCCTCGATTACCTGACCATGTCGCGCGCCGCCGGAACGCTGTCGGGCGGCGAAAGCCAACGGATTCGCTTGGCCAGCCAGATCGGCTCGGGCCTGACCGGGGTGCTTTATGTGCTGGATGAACCGTCGATCGGTCTGCACCAGCGTGACAATGACCGGCTGCTCAAAACGCTGATGAACCTGCGCGATCAGGGCAATTCGGTGCTGGTGGTGGAACATGACGAGGATGCCATCCGCCATGCCGATTACGTCTTCGACATGGGTCCGGGCGCGGGCGTCCATGGCGGCACCGTCGTCGCCAAGGGCACGCCCGAGGAGATCGCCGCCGACCCAGCCAGCCTGACCGGGCAATACCTGTCGGGCACGCGCGAGATCGCGGTGCCCTCGGAGCGCCGCAAGGGCAAGGGCAAATCCGTGACCGTGGTCGGCGCCACCGGCAACAACCTCAAGGACGTGACCGCCGAATTCCCGCTGGGGAAATTCGTGGCCGTGACCGGCGTTTCGGGCGGCGGCAAGTCGACCCTGACTATCGAGACGCTGTTCAAGACCGCCTCGATGCGGCTCAATGGCGCGCGCCAGACCCCGGCTCCCTGCGAGACGATCAAGGGACTGGAACAGCTGGACAAGGTCATCGACATCGACCAACGCCCGATCGGCCGCACGCCGCGCTCGAACCCCGCCACCTATACCGGCGCCTTCACGCCCATCCGCGACTGGTTCGCCGGTCTGCCCGAGGCCAAGGCCCGCGGCTACAAGCCCGGCCGCTTCAGCTTCAACGTCAAGGGTGGCCGCTGCGAGGCCTGTCAGGGTGATGGCGTCATCAAGATCGAGATGCATTTCCTGCCCGATGTCTACGTCACTTGCGAGACCTGCAAGGGCAAGCGCTACAACCGCGAGACGCTGGAAATTCGTTTCAAGGGCAAGAGCATAGCCGACGTTCTTGACATGACGGTTGAGGATGCCCAGCAGTTCTTCGCCGCCGTACCCTCGATCCGCGAAAAGATGGACGCGCTGATGCAGGTCGGGCTTGGCTATGTGAAGGTCGGCCAGCAGGCGACGACGCTGTCAGGCGGCGAGGCGCAGCGGGTGAAGCTGTCGAAGGAGCTCAGCCGCCGGTCCACCGGCAAGACGCTCTATATCCTCGACGAGCCGACCACCGGGTTGCATTTCGAGGATGTGCGCAAACTGCTCGAGGTGCTGCATCACCTCGTCGACGAGGGCAATACGGTGATCGTCATCGAGCATAACCTTGACGTCATCAAGACCGCCGACTGGATCATCGATATCGGACCCGAGGGCGGCGATGGCGGCGGGCAGATCGTCGCCACCGGCACGCCCGAAGACGTGGCCGGGATCGAGGCCAGCCATACCGGCCGCTATCTCGGCCCGATGCTGCGCCCGGCGCGGATCAAGGCCGCCGAGTGATCGCTGTTGGCTGGCAGAAGGCCGAGGGCGCGCTGGTCGCGCTGGCCGGTCTGGGCATCGCCCTTGCGGTGCAGCCCGGCTGGCCCTGGTGGCTCTGGCCGCTGATCCTGCTGGCGCCCGATCTGGCAATCACAGGCTATCTGGCCGGGCCGCGTCTCGGCGCGGCGCTGTATAACGCCGCGCATCTCTACGGGCTTGCACTGATGCTGGCGGTGCTGGGCGTGGTCTCGGGCCTGCCGATTCTCATTGCCATCGGCGGGCTATGGCTGGCGCATATCGGCTTCGACCGGGCACTTGGCTATGGGCTGAAATCACCCGAGGGGTTTCGCATCACCCATCTGGGCCGGATCGGGCGCGGCGAGGGCTAGCCGCCGGGCTGGTATTGCGACCTGGGCAGGTTCATCACCATGCAGCCCCGCTCGTCGAACCCGGCCTGCCCCGCATAGCGCGGGCGGTTCGGATCTTCCGGCGCAAGTTCGAAACTGGCGCAAAGCCGCAGGTTCTCGTCATCGATCTGCTCGACCACATAGGCCTGCCCGGTGGCCGGGTCCGACAGGCGCGGGGTGGACGGACAGGCGGCGGTGCTCTCGATCATCGGCGACAGCACCCTGCGCTCGCGCGCGAGGCAATCCAGCTGCGCCTGAAGCGACCACAGATCGCTGCGCCGCATGTCGTCGCGGCGTTCCGCCCGGCCCTGCCCCGGCCCGCCGGCGATCAGGAAGCCGCCGACGATCGCCGCCACGCCAAGCGCGGTGATGGCATGGGTCGCCCAGCCCTTGCTCAGCCCTCTCATTCCATCTCGTCCCTGTAATAGGCCAGCACCAGCCCGCCCATGACCGCCACCAGCAGCGCCTTGGCCAGAAACCGCGCCGACAGGTCGCCGCCAAGAAACACGTAAACCACCGTCACCACGTCGCAGAGCAGCGCCAGAAGCGCGATCAGCATGGTGACCGAAGCGACCCAGCGCCTGACCAGCGAGCGCTGACGCCGGGTCTCGTCGGCGCCGTGGCGGTTGGCCTGACGGTTGAGATAGAGAAACAGCGGCAGGAAAGCGATCAGCGTGGCGATGGGCCAGCGCAGCCAGCCGCCATCGCCCGGATAGGACTCGTAGGGATCGGGCAGCAGATATTCGATGATGCCGAATCCCAGCATGACGATATGCGAGCTGACCACGCCGAGCGCGATGAACAGGAGGCCATAGAGCAGCGCCTCGCGCGCCGACACATAGGCGCTGGGGCGCGGCACCGGCGGCAGGCCGGGCGCATCGGCCCATTGCGCCAGCGCCGCCTCGATCTCGGCCTCAGCCCATCCGGCGCCCTTCAGCGCCTGCACCATGGCCGGCCGGTCTGCGCCGCTGGCCAGCCCCGCATGGACGAATTCCGACAAGGCCTCGGCTGCCTTCATCACGCCTCCCGATGACGTTCTCTCGCGTCCGGGGAACGATGCCGCAGGGGCAGGCCAAGTCAACCTGCAAAAAATTCGCCGATGGTCGGATTTTCCTCTTGCAGCCCCCCGCGCGCCCTTATAGATGACCCTCCACCGGCGGATGAAAGACCACCGGGACGGAGTGCGGGCGTAGCTCAGGGGTAGAGCATAACCTTGCCAAGGTTAGGGTCGTGAGTTCGAATCTCATCGCCCGCTCCAATTCAAAAAGCCGGCCGCAAGGCCGGCTTTTTTGATTTGCAGCAAGGTGTGGTGGCAGGTTCCGGCCTATGCTGGGACAGGACAGGGAACTCGCCCCGGTCTGGTGACTTTTTACCGATGCGAGCGTGAACCAAACCAAACCGAGGCGAGCGGCAAGTTGCCCACAACCCGTACACTGATCGCAGGACCTACTTGCCACAGCAGGCTGCTGACTCGGGAAACGTCAGGGCGCGGTCCTTCTAGCACCGAACTTTACACTGTCAATTGCGCAGACTGCAGGACCCGGTGATGGCTGCGACAAAATCACATCACCACGGCAATCTGCGCGAGGCGCTGGTCGAGGCCAGCATCGCGCTGCTGGCCGAGGGCGGGCCCGGCGCCCTGACGCTGCGCAAGGCGGCGGCGCGGGCGGGCGTGTCCCATGCCGCCCCGGCGCATCATTTCGACGGGTTGCCCGGCCTGCTGGCCGAGATTGCCCTGCGCGGCTTCGAGATGTTCCACGCCCATCTGGACCAGCGTTGCAAGGCCGAGACCTCGGATGACCCCTTCGCGCAGCTGATGGCGGCGAACAGCGCCTATGTCGAGTTCGCGCGCTGCCACCGCGCGCTGTTCCAGCTGATGTTCGTCGAGGTCGAGCATTCCACCCCGCCGCTGCGGCTGGCGGCGATGCGCTGCTATGGCGTGCTGCAGGAAAAATGCCGGCCGCTTTGCGGTGATCGCGATCCGGCGGCCTTCGAAAGCGCGGTCTGGGCGCTGACCCATGGCTATGTCGCGCTTGGCATGGCCGAGCCGAGGCCCAACGCCCCGGCCCAGGTGCCGTCCTACGAGACCCTGCTGCGGATGCTGGTCCGCCCCGAGGGCGAACCAGCGCGCTGATCAGCCGTCCTGGCGGATGCGAGCGTTCGACGGATCGAAGGGGCTGTCCTCGGCCACTTCAGCGTCATAGAGTTCGCGGAACATGCGGACCTTCAGCTTCGTGCCCGGCACGGACAGTTCGGGGCGGACATAGCCCATGCCGATCTGCTTGCCGAATGCCACCGACCAGCCGCCCGAGGTCAGCCGCCCGACACGCTCGCCATCAAGGAACAACCCCTCGCGACCCCAGGGATCTGCATCCGCCGGCCCGTCGATCAGCAGGGTGACGCATTTCGAACGAATGCCCTTGGCCAGCATCTTGGCCTTGCCGTTGAACTCCTTGTCCAGATCGACGAAACGATCCAGCCCCGCCTCCAGCGGCGTGGCATCGCGGCCCAGTTCGGTGCCGAAGGCGCGATAGGATTTTTCCTGACGCAGCCAGTTCTGCGCCCGCGCGCCGACCAGCTTCAGCCCGTGTTTCTCGCCCGCCTTCACCAGCTGGTCCCAGAGATAGCGGCCGAATTCGACCGGGTGGTGCAATTCCCAACCCAGCTCGCCGGTATAGGCCACGCGGATCGCCATGGTGGGGCACATGCCCAGCTCGATATCCTTGGCCGAGAGCCAGGGGAACCGCTTGTTCGACAGCGCCGTGGCCGGGTCGGCATCGCGGATCAGCTCGGCCAGGATCGCGCGGCTGTTCGGCCCCGCCAGCGCGAAGACGCCATATTGGTTGGTCACATCATGGATATGCACCGGCCCGAACTCGCCGCCCATCTCTTCGGCCAGCTTGCGCAGGTTGTCGGAATCGTAATCCGCCCAGGCCCCGGCCGAGACAAGGTAATACTCATTCTCGCCGCGCCGGACGATGGTGTATTCGGTCCGCGTCGTGCCGGCCTCGGTCAGCGCATAGGTCAGGTTGATGCGGCCGGGCTTGGGCAGCTTGTTGGTGGTGAACCAGTCGAGGAACGCCGTCGCGCCGGGACCCGAGACCGAATGCTTGGCAAAGGCCGAGGCGTCAATCAGCCCGGCGGTGTCACGGATCGCCTGCGCCTCGTCGCGCGCATATTGCCACCAGCCACCGCGGCGGAAGCTGCGGGCCTTGTGGTCGAAATCCGCCGGCGCGTCCTTCGGGCCGTAATAGTTCGGACGCTCCCAGCCATTCACCTGCCCCATCTGCGCGCCCGCGGCGATCTGGCGGTCATAGGCGGGGGCGGTGCGCAGCGGCCGGGCGGCCTCACGCTCCTCATCGGGATGGTGCAGGATGAAGACATGGGAATAGCATTCCTCGTTCTTCGTCACCGCGTATTCGGTGGTCATCCACTTGCCATAACGGCGCGGATCAAGGCTGGCCATATCGATCTCGGCCTCGCCCTGGGTCATCATCTGCGTCAGGTAATGACCCACCCCACCCGCTGCGGTGATGCCAAAGCTGAAACCCTCTGCCAGCCACATGTTGCGCAGGCCCGGCGCCGGGCCGACCAGCGGGTTGCCGTCGGGGGTATAGCAGATCGGGCCGTTGAAATCGTCCTTCAGGCCCACGGTTTCCGACGAGGGCAGCCGGTGGATCATCGACATGTACTCTTCCTCGATCCGCTCGAGGTCCAGCGGGAACAGGTCGGCGCGGAAAGTCTCGGGCACATCATAGGGGAAGCGCGCCGGTGCGCCCTCCTCGTAGGGGCCAAGTATCCAGCCACCGCGTTCCTCGCGCACATACCATTTCGCATCGGCATCGCGCAGCACCGGATGTTCCGGGTTGCCCGCCGCGCGCCAGGCGGCCAGTGCCGGGTCGGGCTCGGTGACGATATACTGGTGCTCGACCGGGATGGCCGGGATCTTGATGCCCAGAAGGCGCGCGGTGCGCTGCGCGTGGTTGCCGGTCGCGGTCACCACATGCTCGGCCCGGATCTCGAAGACCTCGCCCGAGGGCACCAGCCGGCCGCCCTTCTCGACCATGCGCTCGCAGGTCACGACCCAGTCATCGCCGCTCCAGCGATAGCCGTTGACCTGCACCTTGCGCTCGATCGCCGCCCCCGCCATGCGCGCGCCCTTGGCCAGCGCCTGGGTCACGTCGGCGGGGTTGATATAGCCGTCGGTCGGGTGGAACAGCGCCCCCTTCAGATCGTCGGTGCGCAGCAGCGGCCAGCGGTCCTTCATCTGTGCGGGCGTCAGGAATTCATGTTCCACCCCGACCGTCTCGGCGGTGGCGGAATAGAGCATGTATTCATCCATCCGCGCATCGGTCTGCGCCATGCGCAGGTTGCCGCAGCGGGTGAAGCCGGCATTCAGACCGGTCTCGGCCTCGAGGCTGGCATAGAGCTTGACCGAATAGTCGTGGATATGGCTGGTGGCGTAACCCATGTTGAACAAGGGCAGCAGGCCCGCCGCGTGCCAGGTGGAGCCCGCCGTCAGCTCGTCGCGCTCGACCAGCAGCGTGTCCCAGCCGGCCTTGGCCAGATGATAGGCGATGCCACATCCGACGGCGCCGCCACCGACCACCAGAACCTTAACCTGCGTCTTCATTGCGCGAATCCCCTGCTCAGATCTTGCAAACCGTAGTGCCAGACAAGGCCGCAGGCGCATAGCATGGCCCGACATATCCCGGCGCGAAAACGACATACCCTCCGTCACCCGCACCTATGCTGCGATGCAGCACTTGCGCGAATCCGTTAATTTCCCTTATCTTTCCCGGAATTGCGCGGGGGAGGTGCAGCCATGGAAATCTGTCGCGACACGGGCTCGATGATCGCGCTCTCTGATCGCTGGCGGGCCGAGGGCAAGCCCATCGTGCTGGTCGCCACCATGGGCGCGCTGCACGAGGGACATCTGACGCTGGTCAGCCGTGCGCGGGACTGGCTCAGCGAACGCGGCGGCGGGCGGGTCGTCACCTCGATCTTCGTCAATCCGACGCAATTCGGCGAGGCCGAGGACCTGGCCAAATATCCCCGCACCGAGGAGGCCGATACCGCGCTGCTCTCTGGCGCCGGGGTGGATGCGATCTTCCTGCCGGGTGTTGCCGATATCTATCTGCCCGGCGCGCAGACCATCGTTGACGTGACCGGCCTCTCGCGCGTGCTGATGGGCAAGCTGCGCCCCGGTCATTTTCGCGGCGTGGCGACGGTGGTGACCAAGCTGTTCAACATCACCGGCTGCGATGCGGCAACCTTTGGCGAGAAGGATTACCAGCAGCTGACGCTGGTGCGGCAGATGGTGCGCGACCTGAACACGCGGGTCGAGATCATCGCGGTGCCGACCGTGCGCGAGGCCGACGGGCTCGCCATGTCCTCGCGCAACCAGCGCCTCACCCCCGAGGATCGCGCGGCGGCCCCGGTGCTCAGCCGCTCGCTCGACCGCGCGCAAGAGGTCGCGGCCAGCGGCGGCACCATCGCCGCCATCCGGCGCGAGGTGGTGGCGGTGCTGGCGGGCGAGCCGCGCGGTGAGGTGCAGACCATCGACATCTGCCGGGCCAGCGATCTGTCTGGCATCAGCGGCCAGCCGAATCAGCCGGTCGTCGTCCTGCTGGCCGTGCGCTTTGGCGGCGTGCTGCTGATCGACCAGAGGGTCTGCGCTCCCTCGGCCTGATCCGGCGGGCGTTTGCGCCCCTGCCGGATGACCGCGCGCACCGTCTCTGCGGCATCGAAGTTCCGGTCGGGATCGGTGGAATAGATCTGCCGCTCCAGCGCCCGGATCACCGGCGCCTGTTGCGGATCATGCCCGCGCAGCCGCAGATGCGCCCCCGCCGCGTGCAGCAACTCCATCAGCCGCCCCTCGCCCGCCGCCTTGCGCATCTCCCCGACATGCGGACTCGGGCGCCAGCGCAGGACCGCGCGCCGCATCGCCGCCGGTGGGCGAAAGCCGCGCCCCCAGAACAGCAGCACCAGCCCTGCAGCCCCGCCCAGCAGCAGCATCGCCGTGGCGGTCAGCGCCAGCCGCATCCGGGCCTGACCTGCATCGGCAATATTGGCGGCAAAGCTGGCGAAGCCGAAGGGAATGGGCTTCATCGCCGCCACCTCGATCTGCCGGGTTTCCGTATCGAGCCAGGGGAACGCGAAGGCCTTCAGCACCGCCGGCTCACCGGTGATCGGCTGCATTGTCCATTCCCAGACCACAGTGGAAACCGGCCCCTCTGGCGTTGGCTGGGTGCTGCGCTGTTCGGGCTGGGTAAAGCTTTTCAACCAGCGCTCGCGCAGGTCGGGGCGCGGCGGCAATTGATGGGACAGCGCGCCCTCGGCCCGGATGGTGACCCGGCGGATCAGCAATTCACCGTCCTGCAGCTTGGCCGGATCGGTGGACAGCTCGTCCGTCAGGGTCAGGCGATGGGCCGAAAGCGGCGGCGCATCCGCCGGGAAGGGTTTCACCTCGATGGTGATGGCGGGCGAAGTCACCTGGATCTTGCGCTGCCGTCCATCCTCCCCGGTGATGGTCAGGTCATGAGTCAGCGGCCCGATGGTCAAAGGCCCGGCCTCGCGTGGAAAGACCGCCAGCTTGCGCTCGAAAATCTGCCACATCCGGCCCTTGATCCGCTCGCGGTACCATTTGTCAGTATCCAGCTGCATCCAGTCATAGCCGGGGCTGTCTGGAAAGATCAGTTCCGACAGGTTCACCGTCGCATCATATTCGGCCCTCAGCGTCAGCGGGATCATCTCGCCCGCGACCGGGTTGCCATGCGGATGCAGGATGGCCAGCCGCATCTCCTGCGCCGGGGCGGGGCGTAGGGACCAGATGAGCAGCACCAGCACAGCGATCAGCGGGGCAACGAACCATTTCACCATGGCTGACCCTCGCGCGGGCGGATCAGACCAAGCGTCTCGCGCCGCCGGTATTCGGCCTGCAGCCGCAGCGCCAGAAACTCGCCCGGGTCGTCCGAAATGGTCGCCAGCCAGTCCTCGCTGGCCGCAACGCCGCGCGCCTGCATCATCCGCCGCCAGTCAGGGTTGCTGCGCCCGATCGGATTGGCGAGGCCGGGCAGCGGCGGCGTGCCATCGCCCTGTTTCCCGCCTGCCCCCAACAGCCGCCCCGGTGCAACGCTGTCGCCCTGTTCCGGCGGATACATCGCCGCGACCAGATCGCGGTTCCGCCGCGCCTCGGCATCGGCGGGGTTCGAGAACAGCACCGCATCGAAATAGGCGACCGACAGCGGGTAATCGCCGGTGGCGGCCAGTGACAGACCGCGATTATAGGTCTCGGACCGCCCGGCGCGGGCAAAGGCGTCATCCGCCGCCTGCCAGTCGCCAAGCCGATAGAGCGCCATGCCCTCGGCCGCCGGATCGCTGAGAAAGGGCATGGCCAGCCGCTCGGCCCCGGCGCGCAGCGCCAGCCGACCCCAGGCATCGGGACCGGCGAGGGCAAGGCAGGCAAGGCCCGCGGCGGCGATGAGCCAGAGCCGGTTCATTTCGCCCTCCGAAGCAGCGACAGCAGCGGCAGCAGGGCCAGCGCGGCAAGGAAAGGCCCGAGATCGCGGTATTGCGTGGCGGCCAGCGCCGGATCGCGGGCGCTGAGGCCGGGGCGGGTCAGCAGCCGCTCGACCGCCGCCGGATCGGCGGCGCTGCCCGAAGCCCCGCCGCCAAGCCGGGCCAGTTCGGCCAGCGCCTCGGGCGCGGGCTGCGGCGCATCGGGGGCTACCCGGTCCAGCGCCAGCGTCGACAGGCGGATACCACGCTCGGCCAGACGGTCGGCGGCGCCGCGCGTGGTGGCATCGATGCCGCCGCCATCCGAGATCAGCACCAGATCGGCCCGCTTCATCCCCGCCAGCATCTCGCCCCCAAGGCCCAGTGCCGCCGAGGGACGGCTGCCATCCCCCGGCATCAGCCCCGGCGCCATGGCGGCGATCTGGGTTTCCAGCACCCGCCCGTCCATGGTGGGCGCCGAGACGGCAAAGGCCTCGCCGTCATAGAGGATCAGCCCGACCGGCCGCCCGGCCAGCGCCTGCACCAGCCCGGCGGTGGCGATCTGGGCCTCGGCCAGAGCCGGCCCCTCGGCCACCGAGGGCGACAGGTCCACCGCAAGGATCACCGCATCGACCTGCGCCAGCACCGGCGCATCGCCGCGCGGCAAGGCCGGTCCCGCCAGCCCCATCATCAGCGCCGCCCCGCCCATCAGCGGCAGGAAGCGCCGCCAGCCGCTGCCGCCGATGGTCAGATGGCCGAGCTGCCGCATCCCCTCCAGCATCGCCGGCGGCATCACCGCCTGCCAGCCCCCGGCATCGGGCCGCCGCTGCCATTGCCACAACGCCAGCGCGATCAGCGGCAGGATCAGCAGCAGCCATCCCGGGCGCAGCAGGATCAGCGGCCCGCTCATCGCGGCCTCCTGAGGCCAAGGACCAGCAGGCACAAAGCGGCAAGACCGGCGGGCCAGACCCAGAGGCTGCGCCAGAAGCGCAAGGGCGGACGTTCGGATTGCCCCGGTTCCAGCCGGTCCAGCGTGCGGGCCATGGCGAGAAGATCGGCCATGTCGCGAACCCGGAAGCTGGCCCCGCCGCTGGCCTCGGCCACCTCGCGCAGGGTCTTGGCATCGACCGCATCGCGTGACTGCGGCTGGCTTTCCAGATCGTCCGGCCCCAGCGCGATGGTGTGGACCCGGATGCCCTTTCCCGCCGCCAGCCGCGCCACCGAGACCGCCGGCACCTCGCCCGAGGTGTTCACCCCGTCGGACAGCAGCACCACCACTCGGCTTGGCGCCTCGCTGTCCGCCAGCCGCTTCAGCGCCAGCCCCAGCCCGTCGGAAATCGCCGTCGAGCGGCCCGAGATGCCGATCTGCGCCTCGTCGATGGCCCGAGACACCGTACCAACGTCAAAGGTCAGGGGCGCGGCGAAATAGGCGCGGTCGCCAAAGATCACCAGCCCGATCCGGTCGCCCTTCCGCGCCTCGACAAAGGCGCTGGCGGTGCGCTTCACCGCCTCGAGCCGCGAGATCGGCTGGCCGTCCAGCCGGAAATCCTCTTTCACCATGCTGCCCGACAGATCCAGCGCCAGCACGATCTCGCGCCCCGAGGCCGGCAGCATGTCCGAAACCTCGCTGATCCGTGGCCCTGCCAGCGCGATCACCAGCGCCACCCAGGCGAGCGCCGCGATCAGCAGCCCGGCGCGGTCGGCCTGCCGCCCCTGCCCCGGCTCGGCTCCGGCAAAGACCGGCGCCGGCACGTGCAAGGCCGGGCGCGGGCGTTCCGGTGCGGGCCAGAGCCAGCGCAGGATCAGCGGCAACGGCAGCAGGATCAGGACGAAGGGCGCGGCAAGGTTCATCGGTGAAACCGCCTGCGGCTGGCGCGCTCGATCTCGTCGGCATTTGGCGGGGTCGCACGATAGGCGGCTTCGCGCAGATCAGGCGGCAGGCGGCCGGTGATCCGGGCGATGGCCAGCAGACGCTCGCCCGCCGGCAGGTCGCGGGTGGCGCGAAGGCGCTGGCGGATCGAGGCGCGGCGGGTCAGCAGCGGGCCGAGGACCAGCGCGATCAGCGCCGCTGCCAGCAGGCCAAGCCCGAGCAGCGCCAGCATCTCGCGCCCCTCAAGCACCCGCATGGCGGCGGGCAGGCGGATCGGGGCCAGCGCCTCCAGCAAGTCCTCGCGGGTCATGGCAGCACCTGCTCGACCGTCGCGCCAAGCGCGCGCAGTCGCGCGAGATCGCCCGCAAGGTCCAGCGCCCTGAGCCGCCCCAGCCGGAAACCCGCGCCATCGGTCACGGCCAGCGCCTTTGCGGGCGGGGCGGATTCGGCCGGATCGACGATCAGCGAGATTGTGAGCCGCCGCCCCCGCGCCAACCGTGCCAGCGCCGGGGCATCAGCCTCGGTGATCGCCTGCGCCTCGGTCGCCAGATGCAGCCGGCTGCCCGGCGGCACCATGCGCGCGGCCCGCCCCGCCAGCGCCGCCAGCCCGAGACCCGCCGGCTCGGGCCGGGTCAGCGCCAGATCATGTTCGCCCTGAAACATCCGCGCAATCGCCGCCATCTGCCGGTCGCCCTGCCCCGCAGCGATCGCGCCGATCCCGGCCTCGGTCAACGCCAGCGCGCCGACATTGCCGCCGCGCATCACGGCCTGCCAGCCAAGCCGAGCAAGCGCCAGTCCGGCCCGGACCGAGCGCAGTGCCGTTCCCGTGCCCCACAGCATCGGCGCGCGGAAATCAGCGATCAGCAGGGTGGTGTCGTCCCGATCCTCGTGAAAGCTGCGGATATGGGGAATGCCGGTGCGGGCGGTGGCCGAGGGATCGATGCGGCGGGGATCGTCGCCCTCGACATAGGCCCTGAGTTCGCGCAGATCCATGCCCGCGCCCGGTGGCCGGGCCGGCAGCGCGCCGGGGCGGCGGGTGGCCGGGCGGTGGCGGGCGGTCGATTGCGCTTCGCTGCGCAAGGCCAGCATCTCGGCGGCCAGCAGGCGCAGGCCGGGCCGGTCCAGCGCCGAAGGCAGGGCTACCACGGCTTGATCCCGGCCTGTGCCGCGGCGATCAGGTCGCGGCCGCTGCGGCCCTCGCTCGCGGCGGCCCAGCTGGGCACCAGACGGTGCGACATCGCGTCGCCAGCGAGCTCCTCGGCATCCTCGGGCAGCCCGTGATCGCGGCCATTCAGCCAGGCCCGCGCCCGCACGGCGGCGGCCAGCGCCAGCGTGCCGCGCGGCGAAACCGCATGTTCCACATCAGCGGCCACCGCGCCCCCAGCCCGCGTCGCCATGACCAGCCGGATGATGTAGTCCTTCAGCAACGGCGCCAGATGCACCCGCGCCACCTCGGCCCGCGCGGCCCGGATCTGCGCAGCCGTCAGGGGCGCCCCGGCCAGCACCGGCGGGGCCATCGCCTCGGCCTCGACAAGATCGAGGATCTGCCGCTCGATCTCGGCATCCGGCAGGTCCAGCGACAGGTGCAAGAGGAAGCGGTCCAGCTGCGCCTCGGGCAGCGGGAAGGTGCCCTCGTGTTCAATCGGGTTCTGCGTCGCCACCACCATGAAGGGATCGGGCAAGGGCCGGGTCACGCCCCCCACGGTCACCTGCCGCTCGGCCATGGCCTCGAGCAGCGCCGATTGCACCTTGGGCGGCGCGCGGTTGATCTCATCGACCAGCACGAGGCTGTGAAAGACCGGGCCGGGGACGAAATCGAAGGCTCCGGTCTCGGGGCGAAACACCTGCGTACCGGTCAGGTCCGAGGGCAGCAGGTCGGGCGTGCACTGGATGCGGGCGTGATCGCCCGGCAGATGCGCCGCCAGCAGCGTGACGGCGCGGGTCTTGGCCACGCCGGGCGGCCCCTCGATCAATACATGGCCACCGGCCAGCAGCGCGATCAGCAGGCGCTCGACCATCCGCGCATGGCCGATCAGCCCCGCCCCCACCTGCTCGCGCAGGCTGGCGACGGCATCCCATTCGGTGCGGGCATCCTCCATTCGGCTCCTCCTGCCGTTTTCCCCACCTTAGGGAGGATTTCGCGGCGGGCCAGCCGTCAGGCGGGGAAGGTCCACCCTTAGGACTAGGCGAAAGCCGGCCGGGCGGATTGCAATTCCCCGCAGAACGTCGAACCATGGTCCCGCCGCTGCCGAGGAGAAGGAGCCCGCGATGAACAGGAAGCCCGACAATCTGACCCTGCCGCAGCCGCTGAACCTGATCGGCAATGTGTGGGTTCCCGCCGGCTCGGGGCGGTCGATGCCGGTGCTGTCACCGATCGATGGCGCGCCCTTCACCGAGATCGCCGACAGCGATGCCAGCGATGTCGATGCCGCCGTTTCCGCCGCCCGCGCCGCCTTCGATGGTGGCGACTGGTCGCGCCTGACGGCGACGGAACGCGGGCGGCTGTTGATGACCTATGCCCGGCTGATCGCCGACAACATCGAGGCGCTGGCACAGCTGGAAACCCGCGACAATGGCAAGCCGATCAAGCAGGCGCGCGCCGACATGGTCGCCACCGCGCGCTATTTCGAATTCTATGGCGGGGCCGCCGACAAGGTGCATGGCGAGATCATCCCCTTTCTCAATGGCTATGACGTGGCCGTGCACCGCGAACCTTATGGCGTCGTCGGCGCGATCATCCCGTGGAATTACCCGGCGCAGATCTATGGCCGGGTGGTCGCCGCCGCGCTGGCCATGGGAAATACCATGGTGCTGAAACCGGCCGAGGATGCTTGTCTGTCGGTGCTGCGGCTTGGCGAGTTGGCGGTCGAGGCAGGCTTTCCGCCTGGCGCGCTGAACATCGTCACCGGCCGGGGCGAGGTCGCGGGCAAGGCCCTGTCGGAACATCGCGGGCTGGATTTCCTGACCTTCACCGGCTCGCCCGAGGTTGGCGTGATGATCCAGATCGCGGCGGCGCGGAATTTCATCCCCTGCACGCTGGAACTGGGCGGCAAGTCGCCGCAGATCGTCTTCGACGATGCCGATCTGGACGCTGCCCTGCCCTACCTGGTCAATGCCATCGTCCAGAACGGCGGTCAGACCTGCTCGGCGGGCAGCCGGGTTCTGGTCCAGCGCGGCATTCTGGACAAGCTGTCGGGGCTGCTTGCAAAACGATTTGCCGAGATCGAGGCCTCGGCCTCGGGCGAAGAAGCGTTGCTCGGCCCACTGATCTCTGCCCGGCAGAAAAAGCGAGTGGAAACCTATATCTCCGAGGCGGGCGCGCCGCTGATCGCGCAAGGCCGCATCCGCGCCGATGCGCCACCGGGCGGCTTCTATGTCGCGCCGGCGGTCTTTGGCCCGGTCGATCCGGCGTCGCGGCTGGCGCAGGAAGAGGTCTTTGGTCCGGTCCTCGCCGTCATCCCCTTCGACGACGAGGCCGAGGCGATCCGCATTGCCAATGGCACCGAATACGGGCTGGTCGCCGCCGTCTGGACCCGCGATGGCGGGCGGCAGCAGCGGGTGGCCAAGGCGATGCGCTGTGGGCAGGTCTATATCAACGGGTTCGGCGCGGGCGGGGGCGTTGAACTGCCCTTCGGCGGGGTGCGCAAATCCGGGCATGGCCGGGAGAAGGGTTTTGCGGCGCTGTATGAATTTTCGCAGATCAAGACCATCGTGAACAATCACGGGTAAGAAAGGCAGGCAGGGATATGAGATTGCAGGGAAAAACGGCACTGGTGACCGGCGCGGCTTCGGGCTTTGGCAAGGGCATCGCAGAAACATTCGCGCGGGAAGGCGCGAAGGTGGCGGTGGTCGATCTGAACGAGGCGGGGGCGCAGGCCGTGGCGGCGGAACTGGGCGGTGACGCCATCGCCATCGCCTGCGACGTGTCCAAGGGCGATCAGGTCGAGGCTGCCGTGCAGGCCGCCCGCGCCGCCTTTGGCCGGCTGGACATCGTGGTCAACAATGCCGGCTGGACCAATCCGAACCGTCCGCTGATGGAGACGGACGAAGCAACCTATCGCAAGATCCTCGACATCAACGTCATGTCGATCTTTCACATGACCAAAAGCTGCGTGCCGGTCTGGCGCGATCAGGGCGGCGGGGTGATGATCAATGTCGGCTCGACCGCCGGCATCCGCCCGCGACCGGGACTGACATGGTACAATTCCTCGAAGGGTGCGGTGAACCTGATGAGCCGCTCGCTGGCGGTGGAACTGGCGCCCGACAAGATCCGGGTGAACTGCATCGCCCCGGTGATGGGCGCGACCGGGTTGCTGGAGCAGTTCATGGGCGTGCCCGACACGCCCGAGAACCGCGAACGCTTCATCGCCACCATCCCGATGGGCCGGTTGTCCCAGCCCCGCGACATCGCCAATGCGGCGCTTTACCTGGCCTCGGACGAGGCGGATTTCATCACCGGCGTGGTGCTGGAGGTGGATGGCGGCCGGACGATCTGAAGCCTACTTCTCGACCAGCTCTGCCAGCTGGTCGAGACATTGCCCCCAGCCCTCGGCAAAGCCCATCTCCTCGTGCCGCTTGCGGTCGTCCTCGTCCTTGTGCAGCACCCGAGCGGAATAGCGGGTGCCCTCTCCGTCCGCCTCCATCAGGATGATCGCGGTCATGAAGCCGCCGCCGGTCGGGCGGAAATCGGGGCCGAGCGCATCGGTGAAGACCAGCTTGTGATTAGGCTCGGCCAATAGCACGCAACCGGGATTATCCATCTCGGTGCCATCGGGCAGGCGCATGGTGATATTGCTGGCGCCGCCGGGGCGCGGGTCGATCTCGGCCCGTGTCACCTCGACCGGCTTCGGCGCGAACCATTGCTTCAACAGGTCGGGCGTGGTCCAGGCCCGCCAGATCTTCTCGGGCGAAGCATTGATCTGGCGCGAGATCATCAGATCCCGTCCGTCGACGGTCACGTTGTTTTTCGGCATGGCGGCTCTCCTCTGCGCCGGATGCTGCCAGAGGGGGTTGTCCTGCGTCAAGGCAGGGCGGGGGTTTCAACCAGCCCGGGCCCGATACGCGGGCCGCAGGCCCGCCTCAGAATGCTTTAAAAGTCATCGTCGTCAGGGTCCGGCTGATGCCCTCGATATCGAACAGGCGTTCGGCCAGGTAGCGGCCGACATCCTCCTCCTCGGGGATATAGACCTTGGCCATCAGGTCATATTCGCCGCTGGTCGAGTAAAGCTCGCTGACGACCTCGCGGTCATAGATGGCATCGGCGACCTCGTAGGTCTTGCCGGGGGTGCAGCGGAACTGGACGAAGACGGGGCGCATCGGAAACCTCGGACTGGGGTGATGGCGGCAGGTTAGCCCGCCGCCGCCGCCCGGGTCCAGCCCCCGCGCCGCAGTCCGTGATAGAAGCGCCAGTAGAGCAGCACCGCCGAGACCGAGAGCCCCGCCAGAAGCCCGGCCCAGAGGCCCGGCGCGCCCATGCCGAGGGTGAAGGCGCAGACATAGCTGGTGGTCATCCCCACCGCCCAATAGCCGACGATGGCGAGATAGAGCGGGATCTGCGTGTCCTGCACGCCCCTGAGCAAGCCCTGCAGGATCACCTGCATCGCATCGGCGATCTGGAACATCGCCGCCCAGATCATCAGCCCCACCGCGACCACCAGGATCGCCCCACTGCTCGGGTCGGTCTGGTCGAGGTAAAGCTGCACCAGCGGCGCGGGCCAGAGGATGAAGATCACGATCACCACCGCCGCGAAACCCAGCGACATGAGGATCACCGCTGCCGCCACGTCGCGCAAGCCAGCGAAGTCGCGGCGCCCGAAAGCCTCGCCGGCGCGGATGGTTGCGGCATTGGACAGGCCCAGATGCACCATGAAGGCGATCGAGGTGATCTGCAGTGCGATGCCATGGGCGGCCAGTTCGGTGGTGCCGATCCAGCCCATCATCACGTTGCTGCCGGCAAACAGCGCCACCTCGGCCACGATCGCCAGACCAATCGGCAGGCCAAGGCGGAAGACGCTGAAGAAGAATGGCCAGTCGGGACGCCAGAATCGCTGCATCAGCCGATAGCGCCGCGCCTCGGGCAGCCACAGCGCATAGGCCAAGAGGCCGACCAATTGCAGCCCGTTCACGATCAGGCTGGCAATGGCCGAGCCGGCCACGCCCAGTTCCGGAAAGCCCCAGTTGCCGAAGATCAGCAGCCAGTTCAGCAACACGTTCAGCGGCAGCCCCGCCAGCGTGATCCACATCACCGCATTGGGCCGGCCAAGCGCCGAGAGATAGGAATTGATGACCATCCCGCCCAGCACCAGCGGCATGGCCGGCATCATGATGCGCAGATAATCCTGCGCCAGCGCGGCGATCTGCGGCTGTTGCCCCAGAAAGGTCAGGATCGGCCCCGACCACCACATCAGCGGCGCCATCAGCAAGCCGTGCAGCATCGATAGCCAGATCGCCATGCGGGTCACGCGCCGCACCTCGACATCATCGCCGCGCGCGCGGGCCCCGGCGATCAGCCCCGATCCGCCGATGGAATAGCCACCGCCCAGAAGGAACAGCAGCATGTAAAGCGAGCTGGCCAGGACCAGCGCCGCCAGCGCCTCGACCCCGTACCAGCCGACCATGACCGTATCGGCCACGCCGATGGCCATGCGCGCGACATGGCTGCCGATCATCGGCAGGCCAAGCGCCAGCGTGGCGGTCAGTTCGGGGCGAAGGCGGGCGATATCCATCCCTCGCCCATATCTGCACAATCTGCAGGCAGCAAGCGGCATGACATCCTTGGGCAAGTGCTTGCCGCATCCGCCGCCATCTGCGATAGACAGCCCCGACGACACCGGAGCCCGACATGACCTTTCGCGCCCGCCATCTGCTTGGCATCGATCACCTTGCCCCGCAGGAGATCACCACCCTTCTCGATCTGGCCGAAACCTATGTCGAGCTGAACCAGCGCACGGTGAAACATGCCGATGCGCTGGCCGGGATGACCCAGATCAACCTGTTCTTCGAGAACTCGACCCGCACGCAATCGAGCTTCGAACTGGCCGGCAAGCGGCTGGGGGCCGACGTGATGAACATGTCGGTCGCCCATTCCAGCGTGAAGAAGGGCGAGACGCTGATCGACACGGCGCTGACCCTGAACGCCATGCATCCGGACCTGCTGATCGTGCGGCACCCTAATTCCGGCGCTGTGAACCTGCTGGCGGAAAAGGTGAACTGCGCCGTCATTAATGCGGGCGATGGCCGGCACGAACATCCGACGCAGGCGCTGCTGGATGCGCTGACCATCCGCCGCGCCAAGGGCCGCATCCAGCGCCTGACCGTGGCCATCTGCGGCGATATCGCGCATAGCCGGGTGGCGCGCTCGAACCTGATCCTTCTGGGCAAGATGGAGAACCGCCTGCGCCTGATCGGGCCGCGCACGCTGATGCCGGCGGGCGTCGCCGATCTCGGCTGCGAGGTCTACGAGGACATGCGCGAGGGGCTGAAAGGCGCCGATGTGGTGATGATGCTGCGGCTTCAGAAAGAGCGCATGGATGGCGGCTTCATCCCGTCCGAGCGCGAGTATTTCCACCGCTGGGGGCTCGATGCCGAGAAGCTGGCGCTGGCCAAGCCTGACGCCATCGTCATGCATCCCGGCCCGATGAATCGCGGGGTCGAGATCGACGGCACCATCGCCGATGACATCAACCGTTCTGTCATCCAGGATCAGGTCGAGATGGGCGTGGCCGTGCGCATGGCGGCGATGGACCTTCTGGCGCGGAACCTGCGCACCGAACGCGGCCGCGTTCTGGCCGGACCGGGGCTGTGGGATGGCTGATCTGCAACCGGGCGAGAAGGTCGTGCAGGTCTGGCGCAGCAGCGATACCGCCATCCTGCGCAGCGTCGGCATTGCCACTGCGCTGGTGACCGCGCTGCTGCTGTTCATCGCGCGCGACGCCGAGGGTGGCTTTGACACGCGGCGCTTCCTGATCTCGATCGCGATCTTTGCCGCGATCATGCTGGCCTCGGGCTTCCTTCTGGACCGCAACCGCGAATGGGTGATGACCGACCGCCGGGTGATCGCCCCCAATGGCCGCAGCCTCGACCTCGGCCCGGACCTCAAGGTCCGCCCGCTGATCTTCGCCCTGCGCCTGCGCCAGCAGGGCCGGCTGTCGCTGACCGTGCGCGGCGTGCCGGATATCGGCGGAATGGCGGCAACGATCCGGCAGGCGGCGCTGACACCGAGGCGCCCGGGATGAGTGAGTTGCCGGGCGACAGTTTCGCCGTGAACGAACCCATCCTCTGGCGCTGGTCCGCCGACGGCCAGCATGATCGTACGCCGCCGGTCCGCCGGGAACTCTTCAGCTGGACACATCTCGCCGTCTTGCTGGCGATCGCGGGATTTGCGGTCTGGCTGAATTACGGCTCGGATTACTGCCTCGAGCGGCGCTGCCGCGGAGGCGGGTTCTGGGCCGGATTGGCCGTTGTCACGATATTCCTGGCGGTGATGAAATTGTTCGGCTTCGGCAATCACCCCCTTGTCCGTGACCTGCTGTCGGGTTTGAACGACAACAGGTTCAACTCCTATCGCAGCTACCTGCTGACCCCGACCCGGCTGCTGCGCCTCGATTGGGATGGATCGATCGAGTCTTTCTCGCTGCGTGAAGGTCCCATGGTGATCCAATACGGCAATCTGCGCATCGAGCCGCCGCAGGCACGTGGCAGGACCCTGATCCGCAAGATTCCCGAGACGGTGCAGCGAGAGCTTTTCGCCGCCATCCAGACCGCAAGGACCATGCGCACCGGGCAAACAGAGGTACCCAGATGATCCACTTCCAGAATGCCCGCCTGATCGACCCCGAGGCACAATCTGACGCCAGCGGCTCGCTGACCGTTGAGGAGGGCCGGATCGTCGCCCGCGACGGCGAGGCCCCGGCGGGGGCCACCGTCATCGACTGCAACGGCCGGGCGCTGGCGCCGGGGATCGTCGACTGGGGCGTCAAGATCGGCGAGCCGGGCGAGCGGCACAAGGAGAGCTTTCGCAGCGCCGGGCTGGCGGCTGCGGCGGGCGGGGTGACGACGATGATCGTGCGGCCCGACACGCTGCCGCCGATCGACACGCCCGAGGACCTGGAATTCGTCGCCCGCCGCGCCTCGGCAGCGCCGGTGAACATCCGCCACATGGCCGCCCTGACCAAGGGCCGCGAGGGGCGCGAGATGGTCGAGATCGGCTTCCTGACCGATGCCGGTGCCGTGGCCTTTACCGATGGCGTGCGGGTCGTGGGTGACAGCAAGCTTCTGGGGCGCTGCATGAGCTATGCCAAGGGCGTCGGCGCGCTGATCGTCGGCCATCCGCAGGATCCGAGCCTGTCCAAGGGCGCGGCGGCGACCAGCGGCAAGTTCGCCTCGCTCTATGGCATCCCCGCCGTCTCGCCCATGGCCGAGGTGATGGGGCTCGATCGCGATCTGGCGCTGGTGGCGATGACCGGCTGCCGCTGGCATGCCGACCAGATCACCACGGCGGCGGCCCTGCCCGCCCTGCGCCGGGCGCGGGCCGCCGGGCTCGATGTGACCGCCGGCACCTCGATCCACCACCTGACGCTGAACGAATTCGACGTGGGTGATTACCGCACCTTCTTCCGCTTCACCCCGCCGCTCCGGTCCGAGGATGACCGGCTGGCCATGGTCGAGGCCGTGGCCGAGGGCGAGATCGACGTGATCGCCAGCTTCCACACGCCGCAGGACGAGGAAAGCAAGCGCCTGCCCTTCGAGGTCGCGGCCCCCGGCGCGGTGGGCCTGCAGACGCTGCTGCCGGCGGCGATGCGGCTTTACCATCAGGGCGGGCTGGCGCTGCCGGAACTGTGGCGCGCCATGTCGCTGAACCCGGCGCGGCGGCTGGGGCTGGAGGCCGGACGGCTGGCTGTCGGCGCGCCCGCCGATCTGGTGCTGTTCGACCCGGATGCGCCCTTCGTGCTGGACCGTTTCGCGCTTCTTTCGAAATCGAAGAATACCCCCTTTGACGGCGCCCGGATGCAGGGCAAGGTGCTCGGCACCTGGGTGGCAGGCGAAAGGGTCTTTGGATGAGCATTCTGATCTGGGCGGTGCTGGGCTATCTGCTGGGGTCCGTGCCCTTCGGGCTGGTCATCACCCGCGCCCTTGGCTTTGGCGACCTGCGCCAGATCGGCTCGGGCAATATCGGCGCAACCAATGTGCTGCGCACCGGCAACAAGCCGGCGGCGCTGGCGACGCTGCTGCTGGATGCCGGCAAGGGCGCCATCGCTGTGCTGTTGGCGCGCCATTTCGCCGGCGAGAGCGCCGCGCTGGTCGCGGGCGCGGCGGCCTTTCTGGGCCATTGCTTCCCGGTCTGGCTGGGCTTCAACGGCGGTAAGGGCATGGCCACCTTCCTTGGCACGCTGATCGCGCTTGACTGGCGGGTGGGGCTGATGTGCTGCGCCACCTGGGCCCTGGTGGCGCTGATCGCCCGGATCAGCTCGCTCTCGGCGCTGATCTCGGCGGCGATGGCGCCGGTCTATGCCTGGGCTCTGGGGAAACCGCAGCTGATGGCCGCGGCGCTGTTCATGACGGTGCTGATCTTCATCCGCCACAAGGCCAATATCGCGCGCCTGCTGGACGGAACCGAGCCCCGCATCGGCGCCAAGAAATAGCCCGCCCGGTAAGGGGCGGGCCTAAACTCGGCACAAACCAGATAGGATAGGCGCGAGGCCGACAGGGCCGCGCATGGATCATGGCCCCGTCAGGAGACCGGGACAGGCCTCAGTCGCGTCTCGGCCAGATGCGGATGAACCGGGGTCGCCAGCGGACGCACCGGCACCTCGATCACCTGGAAGCGGCCATCGGCATTGCCGCAGACCGGCCCCAGCGGCTGTGCCGGCCAGCTGAGCCGGCGGGCCATGCGCAGGAAGGCGGGCGAGCCGAGGAACAGGCAGGTCGTCGCCCCCTCGCTCAGCAGGAACAGGTTCACCTCTTCCAGCACCCGCTCGGTCAGCGATTTCGGACCGTTCACGATCATCCGCGTCAGCTCCCAGGTCCGCGAATCGGACGGCGGTACCTCGTCGCACAGATCGTCCGGCAGGCCCGGCAGATGACCCAGGCAGGCATCGCGGATCATGTAGGAATAGCGCAGGCTGCCATGCCCGCTGTAATGGTCGGTCCGGCGCAACCGCGCCCCGCCGATGACCTCGTCGCCCTCGAGACAAATCACATAAGTCGTGTCGAGCGAATCATATTGCTCGAATTCGACATCATCGGCATAAAAGAGCGGCCATTCCAGCCGATCGACAAATACCTGTTTTCGCAATTTCAGATAGTCATGAACCAAATGCCAGGATGAAATATCATCCGGGATTCTGACGATCTTGACGCTATATTCAGGAGAAAGGCCTGGGTTCTGTTTCCATTCAATTGGGAAGTGTTTCTCGAGCAGCATGATTGGGCATTTCCTTGGTTGCACCGATAAATAGCCGCACACCCTCTGCCGTAACCGCCCATACGCCCCATTCTCGAAGCTCTATGGTGACGGGATTATCGCTTTCGCGAACCTCGAACATCAAAAGCAGGTTCCTGACCATGTCGATGGTAAAGTCTGCTTTCGCGACTAGCGGCAAATAGCCAACGGTCACCCTGTCAGATATGGATTCCATAACACCCCCAATGGTCCGCGCTTTCGTTGCGGTAAATTGACCGTATCCCATACAATTTGCAATTGACAGACACCTGTCTGATTAGCCAGTCTCATTGGCCAGACACCACGGGTTGCGGCCCGCAAGAACGGTATTGGAAGATGTTGGAAGCGATTATCCCGAACCACGAGCAGGAACTTGCCGAGATCGCCCTGCTCGCGCCATCGGGCTATTTCATGGGTTTCGGTTTGCGATTCGGTCGCCCAGACCTGATCATCAACCGCTATCCGGCGAAATGGACGCAGAAGTACGAAGAGGACAACTACTTCTTCCGCGACCCGCTGGCGATCTGGACGATGGCGCGGATCGGCAAGACCCGCTGGTCCGAGGTCAGCATCCCCGATCCCTTCGACGTGATGAGCGAGGCGGCGAAATACGGGCTGCGCTATGGCGCGACCTTCGTGGCCAAGGTCGACCGCAAGCGGTCCTTCATGTCCATGGCCCGTCCCGACCGTGAATTCACCGATGCCGAGATGGCGATGCTGGGGGTCAAGCTGGACCTCTGGGCGCATCTTTTCGCCCGCAGCCATGTCGCGCTGTCCGAGAAGGAAATCGAGGCGCTTCGGCTGATGCGCGACGGGCTGACCCATGCCGAGGCCAGCGAGAAGCTGGATATCAGTGTCTCGGCGCTGAAGCTGCGGCTGTCCGGGGCGCAGAAGAAGCTGGGCAGCCGCAACACCATGACGGCGGTGGTCAAGGCGGTGCGCGACGGGCTGATCTGAGCGCGGGCCTCAGCCCCGGCGCATCAGCGCATCAAGCTGCTTCAGCCCTTCCAGCGCGCCCGAGACCGCCGCCTTCAGCCGTTCGGCGGTCTCGCCCTCCTCGGCCTCCTCGCGGGCCAGCCGGGCCTTGGCGGCGGACATGAATTCCGTCACTTGCGGCAGGGCCTTGCGCGCCTCGGCCACGAAGGCGCGGTCCCCCAGCCGCTCCTGCGTCTCGCGGCGGGTCAGCGCGGCGCGGTGCAGCGCGTCGTCGATCCGGCTTTGCAACGCCTCGAGCCGCGCCGCCATCTCGCCGGTGAGCCCCTCGCCCGAAACCTCTGCCTCGGCCTTGGGGCCAAGTCGCTTCAGCCCTCGAACCGCCGGCACCAGGATGCTGGCACCCGAGGCGAAACCCTCGGCTGTCGCCAGCCTTGGATTGGCGGCCAGAAGCTGCGCCTCGGCCCGGCGCAGCAGATCAGGCGTGGCCCCTTCGGGGATCTCGTAAACCCGCTTGACCAGGGTGGCGATGGTGCGTTCGCGGCCCAGCTTTGCGATGCGTGTCGACATGGCACGTTCCTTTCCTCAGACCTTGATGTTCAGCGCGTCGAAGGGCGGTTTCAGCCCGTTCGGGCGCAGTTCGACCATGGACGAGACGATATTGCCGACCGGGGTGGCGGCACCGGTGCGTCCGGTCAGGATGTGCAGCGAGATCTTGTCCGAGACATGGGTGACGGTGTTCCCCTGCGCCGAGACGCGCGGCGCGGCCAGCATCACCACCTCGCGCAGCCCGCTCTGCGACTGCAACTCGCACTGGTTGCCGGCGAAGGACAGCGCGCCGTGCGGCTCGACCATCGACACGATCGCCCCGGTTACCTGCTGGCCACAGCGCATCTGATTGGCGCTGGCCGAGACTTGCCCCGCGCGCACCGGCTGGAAGACGGCGAAATGGCTGGCGGAGGCCGCCCAGCTGTTGCCCGCGACATTGACATAGGCATAGTCGCCCCCGCCCGCCTGCGGCAGCGCGCCGGGAAAGCCGTTGGCCGCCACGCCGGGATCGCCCCGGTCAAGATCGGCATCCTCGATCAGCTGGCCCACGCGGATCGCACGCCAGTCCGACCGGCCCTCACCCTGTTCGGCATCGCCGAAGATCCGGTTCCCCCCCAGCACCAGCCCCAGATAGGGCGCCATGCCGAGGATGCCGACCGCCCGGCTTTCCACCTGCCCACCGCCGATCTCGGACAGAACATTCGAGCCGATATCGACGCTTCCGACGCCTTGCACCCCGATGCCCAGATGAATCTGACCATTGCCACCGGCATTGCCGACCGTTCGGACCGAATTGCCGACCACCTGCGCGGTCTCGACCGAGGTGAGGCCGATGCCGATGGCGCTCGCGCCGGTATTCAACCCGATCCGCTGGATGGAATTGTTGTCCACCGCCAGATGCCGCACGGTCGCCGCCGGATCCGTGACGATGCCCGCCTGTCCGGTGTCGCGGATCATGTTGCGCTTGATGAAAAGGGTGTCATGCGCGCCCGCGATCCGGATGCCCGCCCCGGCAAGGTCGAAGATGGTATTGCCGATGATCTGCCCCGACGTGCGGATCTGCGGCAGGATGTTGGGCGTCAGGATGATGCCGTCCCCCGCCTCATCCCCGCCCGAGATCTCGCAATCGGTGACCCGCATGGTCCCGGCGGAAAGGCTGATCGCCGTGGCATCCGCGATCACCGTCGAGGCGTCGATGGACAGCCCCGCCGCCGGAAGCTCGACCCAGTTGACCCGAACGCCGCTGCCCCGCGACAGCACCAGATTGCGCGAGAGGATCGCGCTGGCCAGATTCAGCGCGGCGCGGTCGATCAGCACGCCAGCACGCGCGCCGAAAAGGATCGAGTCCAGCACCCGCAACTCGGCAAAGGCGGCGAAGGGCGGCGGGTCGTCGGTCTCGCGCAGGAACGAGGAGCGCGAGCCAAGCGCATGGGGCGCGATGACAAGGCATTCCTCGATCTTGCAGCCGATCTGCATCCCGTCCAGCGCGATGCCAAAGGCAAAGCTGTCCTCGGGGTTCGGCCCGATGACCAGCACGGCGAGCCGGCGCAGCGCCAGCAGCGCGCAGTTCTGCGCCGCGATGCCATGCACCGGCACCCCGCCATCCGCTGGCACCGCGAAGACGGTGAACCGCTCGAGCTGGATGTCCACCGAGCCGGTCACCTGAATGGCTCCGCCCGCCCCCTGATAGAGAAGCTGGGTGCCCAGCCCCTGCCCCTGCAGCGTGATCGCCCGTCGGCCGATGATCCGCACCGGCTCGGCCAGCCGGTATTGCCCGGCCTCGAGGCAGACCGTGCCGCCATTACCGCCCACCTGATCGATGGCCTGCTGGATGGTCAGCGCGCCGGAGTTATGGCTCTCGGCAGTGACGCAGACGGTGCAGGCGCAGCACTCGTCCCCGCCCTGCATCAGCGGCGGCCAGAGGGTGCGGCAGTCGAGCACCTGCCCCCCTGCGCCCGTGGCGGCGGGGCGGATCATCGCCAGTCTCGCGTGATGGCGCTGCACCCCCTCGGGCGGGGCGGCGCGCAGGATCTCGATCTGGGTGCCGGCGGTGCGGGCGGCAAAGCGCCAGTGATCCATCGCCCGGAATCGCCCCGGCCCGGCGGCGGTCGAGAAGCTGACGGTGATGCCGCTCTCCAGCACCAGCACGGTCCCGGCAGGCGGCACCGGGATCAGCCCATTGGATCCGGCAGCGTCCAGATCGACCCATTGCGTGCCATTGGCGCGCCGGATGATGCCCTGCTGATCCCATCGGATCAGCCTTGTATGCCGCGCCGCCAGCGTGTCCTCGCCCACGCCCCCCGGCCGCAGATCGGCGGCGATGGTGGTTTCAAAGCTGATCTCGCGCGTCTCGGCATCGACCTCGGCCACGCGCAGCATCTGGCCGGAGAGGTGGTTGAACTCGCGGCGGTCGTCGGTCAGCTCGACCCAGTCGCCGGGCGCGAAGCGCAGCACCTGATCGCGCCCGATCCGGCTGACCGTCAGGCTTTCGCCATCACCGGCGATGGCCTTGACCGCAGCCCGGACCGAGGCATTCTCGCGGCTGAACTTGAAGCCCCAGCTGGTCTGCGCGGCGGGATCGCCATTGGCGTTCAGCGGGGCATGGATCTCGATCCGGTACAGCTGGTTTTCCAGACCGGTATAGCCATCGGTCGGCGGCACCAGGCAGGGGTTTTCCGGCTCGTCGATATCGATGGTCGCCGTGGTCAGCCGCGCGGTCGAGGGCGCGGTGATCGCGACCCAGCCCGGCAGCTCGCCCCCCGGCGTCTGGCAGGTCGCATTGGCGCCCACATTCGGCAGCACCCGCACCTGCCAGACGGTCTGCCAGCGGGTCGTGCTGTCCAGCCCCCCCAGCGCCGGCTCCAGAAGCGCCGGGTTTTCGGTCGGCGTCACCTCGCGGTTCCAGACCGCCAGATAGACCAGATGCGGCCCCCCGCCCTGCGGCAGGGGCGTCGGCGTCGGCCAGAAGGGTTGTTCGAGATAGTTGGTCAGATCGCCGGCGGCGGGCGAGATCATTTCGTCCAGCACACCCTCGGCCCGGCCCGCTTCGATTCGCCCGCGATCAAAGACCGGCGCCGGACGGGCCGGATCGCTGCCATCGAAATCGGCGGTTCCGAAATGTTCGGCCAGCAGCCCGTCGACATAGATCCGGCCCCGCCCGAACTGCATTCCGCCGGGCGTCAGCGAGATTTCGAACGCCTGTTCTGTTTCGCGCGGCACCACGGCGCGGCCGATGATGTCGACCGTCTCGGCCCGGATGCGGCGCTCGAAAATGGCGACCATCTCGTTCCAGTCGCTGTCCAGAACCGCGCGACCCTGCTGCAGGAAAACGCCGGCAAAGCTGCGCAGCGCGTCGAAACTGTCCCGGCTATAGTCGCCACTCATCGGCTCACTCCTTCACTGTCATGTCTCGAAGAAGATCCCGGCTTCCAGTCCGAAGCGCAGGTATTCCTCAAGCCGGATCCGCAGGTTCGCCTCGCGATGCGGGGCGGCAATCAGGTGCCATGCGCCCATCTCGCCCTCGTCCGAGGCGCCCATGCGGATCTCGGCGGGCGTGGCGCGGCGCAACTGGCAGAAAGCGGGATGGGACGCGGATTGCGCCTCGAAGCCGGGGCGCAGGCTGCGGCGGATGCGGGTGCGGATCAGCGCGCGCGCCGCTGCCGGGATCGGACCGCCGGCGGCCTCCTCGGCCAAGGCAATGGCGCTGTCGATGGCCAGCTGCGGCTGGCAGCGATAGCGGCGGGGGGTGATCGAGCCCTCGGGGACGAAGGAGAACCGCATGCAGCCCTGCTGGCGCCGGATGGCGCGGATGGGCGGGCTTCCGTCGGTGGTGCGGGCCTGCAGGATCGAGTCCGAGACCAGCGGGAAGCTGCGCGCGAGGATGCGGCCCAGCACGGTCGAGGCGATGATGGTCAGCGCAGCGCCCGGATCGCCCTCGCCCGCCGGTCCGGCGATGGCCAGCCCCTCGGCACTGTCGCGTGCCGGCAGGGCGGCCGCGGTGACGATGCTGTCGCGGATCGTGGCATTGGTGGTCTGGTCCAGACGCAGCGGGCCGGTGATGACCTTATCCAGCAGCAGTTCGACCCCTGTGGTCGTCACCATGAGGCTCGTCGCGCCGGGGCTGGCGGGGTCGCCCGTCGCGGTGAAGGACAGGCCGGGGATCAGCGTCAGGTGGCGCAGCGTGACCGAGGCCGGCGAGGCGCCGTCGCCATTCGGCGCAATCTCGACCGGCTGGCCGTCGATGACCAGCCCGTCAAGAATGATCCGCGCATCCTCACCACCCGACACCGCCACCGGCTGCGCGGGCCGCAGGATCGGGCGCTGGCCATTGGCGGCGCGCAGGATCAGCTCGGTCCCCGCCGTGGCGGTCAAGGTGATGTTCTCGGCAAAGATGTCCGATGTGGTGATCTCGACAATGCCGCCAAGCGGGGCTGCGGCGTCGAGGGCGCTTTGCACTGTCGGAAATTCGATCGTCGGGCAGGGAAAGATCGCCTGCCCCGGGTCAATGGTCAGGGTGGCGGCGCGATTATATTCCCCGCCGCCGATCCGGCCCGGAAAGCCCAGATGGAACGAGGCGGTGATGCGTCCGGCCTGATCGGCGGGAAAGGCGATCCGGCCCAGCATCGGGTCGACGCGGACCCGTGCGCCCGCATGGGGCGGATGGTTCCAGCCGGCTCCATCATCCGAGAGGTCACAGGCCTTGATCAGCGCCACCGGCACCGCCACGTCATCGACGAAGATCTGGAAGGCGCGGGGATACCACAGGGCTGGATCGGCATCGAGCATCCGTCTTGTGATCGCCCCCGGCACATGTTCGGGGCGCGAGATCGAACCGATCCCGGCCTCGGGCGCGGGCAGGTTCACCAGCTGCCGGTCGGCGCCGAGCGGATCGAAGCGCCAGCGCCGACTGTCCACCCGCGTCGCCGGCACGCGGGTTTGCGCCATCGGGATCAGCCGCCAGAGGAACAGGCCGATATTCGGGAAGCCGTGCCGGCCGCCGCTGGACCGGCGCGGCGGCACCTGCTGGATCGAGCGCATGTCGGCCAGTTGCGTCACCCGGTCGAACGCCCGTTCCACCGGCTCGAGCGGCAGGGGGTCGCGCAGGTCAGGGGCAAACGGGTGATCGGGCCGGACATGATTTATGCGCTGGCAGGTCGCCGTGGTCTGGAAATACTCGACCACATGGGCGGGCCAGCCGGTCACGTCGCGGGCCAGCGCCTCGAGCACCGCCGCCGTGCCCTTGCGGCGGCGATAGGCGATGGTATTGGCGACCTCGGCGCGTGTGCCGACATCGCTGCCTTCGATCTGGTAGAGCGCCCGATAGCCGACGGTCTGGCCGATATAGGGCGCGGCCCAGTCCGCACAGGTCTCGATGAAGAGGTTGTCGAGCAGCTGTTCGATGTTTTCCTCGACCACCGCCCCCTCGCGGGCCAGCACCGCCATCAGCGCGCGAAGCGGTTCGCCCTCGCCGGCATCGCGCAGCCGGTGGATGGCGGGCAGCAGGGTATACAGCGCCTCGGGCGTGATCCGGTTCATGCCATGATCTCCAGCTTGGCCAGCGGGGCGGGATCCAGTGTCAGGATCTCGGCCGGCAGCAGCCCCCCGCCCGGTCCGCTCCGCCCACCAAGCGAGACCAGCCGGTCATGGGCGATGGCGGCGGTCTGGGGCGCGGCGTTGCGGTAGAGCAGATCGACATCGATGGCCGCGACCCCGGCGACCTGATGGGCGGCCTGCGCCACCTCGCTCAGCTGGACCGATTGGGCGAAATCGCGCGCGGCGAAGGCGAAAGCGTCACGCAGATGCGCCTCGGTCGCGGCCAGAACCGTGTCGCTGTCATGGGCCGGATCGATCTTGACCCGCAGCCCCAGCCGGAAACTTGCCGGCGCATAGCTGAGCAGATCGACCGAGACCAGCGGATCGCCAAGCGCCCGGAAGGCCGCCAGCAGGTTCGCATGGGGGGCAGAGCCGGGCGGGATGGTCTTGCCGCCCTCGCCCGCCACCGTCACCACGATGCGCCTCAGATCGCCCTGCCAGATCCAGCGCGCCTCGGCCTTGGCGATGCCGGGAAAGCCCAGTGCGAAGTCGCGGTAATCGGTCAGCGACACCACCCGGCCCAAGGTCAGCGTGTGCAAGGGCGCATTGCGCCGCGCGTCGCTGGCGGTTTCGGCATCGACCCCGCCCGTCGCCGGCAGCGGATTGTCGGTTTCCTTCAGCCCCAGCGGGCGGTCCAGCGGCAGCTTCAACTGCCCGGCGCGCAGGTTCCCCGCCGCGCCAAGCCCGCGCGAATATTCGGCCTGAATATTGTCGCGGCCAGCCGGAGGACGCGCGCCCGACACCCCATCGCCGAATTCCACCACCGTTTCGCCCGTGTCGGTCAGCGAGGTCCGATAGACCCGCGCCGTTGCGCCCCGCTGGTAGAGATCGGACGCCTCGTCCCATTTCACCCCGTCGACCCTCAGGGTCAGGGTGCTGGCCACGCCGGTCTCGGTCGGGGCCTGACGCTGGCTGACCGGTGCCTGTTTCAGCAGAAATTTCTGAAACGGGCGCGCAGGATCGCCGCCGCCAAGGATTTCCACGCTGCCCTCGCCATGGGCGGCACGGGCGACATTGGCATGGATCACCACCGAAGCCCGGTCGAGCGCGGCACCCAGCGCGTCCTCGAGGATCAATGTGGAATGGCTGGCATCGCTCGCCTGCCCCTCGCGCAGCAGCACCGGGATCGCCAGCATCTCTGCATCCTCGGGGGCGGGAATGATGCGGAAGGCGGTCTCTTCGGCGATCACCCAGCCGCTGCGCCACTCGCCGTCGCGGACCGGCCAGAGGTTCGCGGGCGTGGGTCCGTCCATCAGCGTGATGCGGTCCCCGCGCAAAAGCTGCCCTATCCCGCCGTCGTCATAGCTGATGGCAAGCGTTTGCAGGACCAGTTCCAACACGGCACGCCGGCCCCGGACGATCAGCCGCCGGCCCTCAGGCAGGTCATCGACCCGGTTCGACAGCTCGATCTCGCTGCCGGTGATCCAGACCGTCTCTGGCGTCTCGGCCAGCGCGATCTCGGCGCTGCCACCATAGGCTGCGATGCCGCGATAACTGGGCAGCATCAGCGCGAGGTTCGAGCCATTGGTATCCGTGTCGACGCGCTGCGCCTTGCCCGAGATGGCGAAGGCGGCGCGGCTGTCATCGCGGGTGGCACTGATGCGGAACGGCTGGGTCACGCCGTTCGGGCTGTCGAGCACCATCCAGCCCCCCGGCAGGAAGGTCTTGTAGAGATTATCCAGATGGATGCGGGTGGTCCCCGAGAAGGCAAAGACCCAATCCCCCGGCGCCGCCGCGCTGCCGCCGATGGTCGAGGGCGAGGTGGCGATGGGCGCGTCAGCATAGCCGAAACCCGCCCGCTGGTCGGCGGTCAGCACCAGAGGATGCGGAGCGTTGAAACCGAAAAGCGCCGCCCGGTCGCGCAAGTGGTGCAGCACCAGCCCCGGCGTTGGCCCGTCAGGCCCGCTGTCGACACTGTCCAGCGCCGCGTTCCAGGTGATCCGGGTGCGGCTGCCGTCGCGTGCCGGCTCGACCCCGGTGATCCGGCGCAGGTCCCAGAGCGGGGAATCATCGTCGAACCCGGCAAAGGCAGGGTCGCCCCTTTCGCGCGAGACGAAGAGGATCACATCGCCCACCGCCAGCGACGGCAGGCCCACAACCCATGCCGCGCTGTCGCCGTTTCGCGGCAGGCGCGGACGCGAGAGGCGCGGGGTGAGGCGGTTCCAGGCGACGCGGGTGTCGAGATCGTCCATCGTCTCGAAGGTCTGCGCCACCTCCTCCGGCCCCGGCTGTGACTGCACCCGCGTCCCGGCGGGAACCAGAAGATCGGTCACATCCGGGGGGGCGCCCGGCGGGTCCTCCATCAGGATCACCAGATCGGTCTCGGCCGAGGCGCCCGGATGCAGGCGATAGCCGGTCAGCCGGCCCAGTTCCGCGACCGACAGCCGCTCGGTCGCGCTGCCCAGATAGGCCTCGTTCGCCAGCCGCTCTTGGTAGAAGGTCAGCACGTCGCAGGCCGCGGCCCAGGCATCGATCAGCGCGATCGAGAAATCATCATCCGCGCGCGTGCCCAGCCCCGCCAGCGCCGGGTGGGCCGCCGAGGCAAGGCCGGTCAGCATCGAGGACTTGAAGCTGGCATGATCGCCGACGCGGAAGGCAATCGCGGTCAGGTTCGGGCGGTTCTCGGTCGGGCGCAGCGTCGACAGCTCGGTGCCATCGCAGCAGCCGCAGCCATCCCCCAGCGGCAGGTCGGGATGGCCGATGCGGATCGGTGCCTGACTCATTTCCCGCCTCCCATCGTCACCTCGAGCGAACCGCGCTCGGGGAAGTTGCGGTCATTCTCCAACCGGGCGATCTCGAGCCTTCCAAAGGTCAGGACACCATCCTGTAGCGGCACGGTGGTGGTCGTGCCCCGGCGCCGGAACAGCGTGGCCTTGACCGAGGTGACGCCTTCGATCGCCATGACCCGCGCATAGATCGCGCTGAGATGGACCGGGGTGCCGAAGCTGAGCGCATCGGGATGAAAGAAGCCCGTCGATCCATCGGGATTGCGCGTGGCCGACAGCGCGCGCAGCACATCCTGCCGGACCTGTGTGCGGAAATGCTCGGGATGGGTGCAGACGAACAGCGCGATCTCCAGCGCGACGAAGCGCGGGGCGTCGATCTCGAGATCATAGCCGGCCATGCGCAGCCCGTTCAGATCCTCGCGCAGCTCGGCCTCGAATTCCGGCGTGACGGGCCGATTGCCGAAGCGGTCGACGGTGACGAAGACGGTGTGCCCATGGCCATTCCAGCGAAAGGTCGCGGCGGCGCGCTGCACGTCGCGGTGACGCTCGGCCATCGCCGCGTAATCGGCCTCGGTCACCGCGCGCTCCTGCCGGCGATAGGCGAAGGGGGCGGCTTGCCGCGCCGCCTCCATCCCTTCGGGATCAATGCCGCCGCTGGCCGGCAGCGGGTTGCGGATGCCGGTGATCTGGCTGAAGCCGGTCAGCACATGGGCGATGGCATCGGCACCGACATTGCCGCGCCGGCCATTGCCGACGCGATAGGTCGCGGCGAAACCGGTGCCGCTGGCCGGGCGGCGGCCGTTCTGGTCATCGCCAAAACGCAGCCGGGCGCTGCCATCGGCCTCGGTCTCGACGGTGAAATGCCGGTCCTCGGGCAGCGATTGCAACAGGTCGGGCTGAGCCGACCAAAGCTCTTGTGCGGGGGCCTGACCCGAGAGCAGCCGGACCGCAGGCTGGCGCGCGCCAAGCGACAGGTTGGTGGCGGCAAAGGCCGAAGGCGCAGCAGCATCGAAGGGGGCGACCTGACTGACCGGCCCTTCGGCAAGGCGGGGGCGATAGCGGGGCGGCACGGCGACCGGCTGGGGATGATCACAAGGGGCATCCGAGCCTTCGGGGATCAGATGCAGATGCGGCGCCGGGACGCGGCCCAGATCCTCGCCCGTCACGCTTTGCCCGTGATCGGCCAGAAGGATGTTGCCAAGCGCATGGCTGATCCCGCGCTGCAAGCCGCCGCCTGCCGCCTCGTCCAGCCGCGCCGAGAGGCAGAAGGGAAAGGGCAACGCATCCTCTTCGGCCCAACGGATCTCGGTGATGGGCGCGCCTTCCAGATCGTCGGTCAACCCGGCCTCGACCGCCGTCAACCGCAGCGCGTGACGGATCGCGGGGTTGGCATCGGCGGCGCGACCGGTTCGCGGCCCCAGACGCTCCTCGAAGATGAGCACATCGCCCACGACGAGATCGGGGATGTCCCCGGCCAGCGTCGCCCGCGTCGCGCCCTTGGGAAGGCAGCATTCCGCATCGGACCACTCGTGGAAGGCCATCGCGTTCAGCGACGGGTGCAGCGCCTTGTCGTGCAGCGCCTCGAAGACTGTGGGGCGCAGGTTCAGCGCATCGCGTTCGGCATTGCCCGACACAACCACCGGCGGAAAGCCCGGCAGCCGGGTCAGGAAGCGCGTGCCGGTTGGAACCGTGATCCCATCCACGCCGGTCGCCGCCTGAATCCAGACCCGCGCATTGGCGCCGTCATGCATCCGGTAATCGACCAGCCGCGCCAGCTTCTTTACCGAGCTGCGCAGCCTTGCCGTGGCCAGATAGGCTTCCGTCGCCACCGCGTCCTGCGCATAGGAGAGGCGATCGGCGGTATAGGCCAGCGCCTCGACCAGCGTGATGCCCAGATCGGCGGGCGAGCGTTCGCGCCAGTCGGGCATGATCTGCGCCATCCGTCCCAGCATCAGCCGTCGGAAGGACTGGTAATCCTTGGCCAGATAGCTGAGCGCGGGCGCCTCGGGCACCTCCTCGGGGCAGATCTCGGCGGGGGCGCAGTCGAAATCGGCGGGGCATTCGACCTTGAACGAGAAACTGACCTCGGACAGCACCCGGTCGATCCCCGCCGGCGGGCTGAGCGCGCCGGGCGAGGCGACCAGCCGCAGGAGATAGGGCGAGAAATCACCCGAGGAGCTTGTGCGCAGCACCAGCACCTGCGCCGGGTCGGGCAGAGTCGCCAGCCAGCCGATCAGCCCCGGCTCGGCCAGGGTGGCGTCGGGGGCATCGGCGCGGGTGACCCAAAGAAGCGTCACATCGGCGATCCGCTCGCCGCCCGAGAGTTCGAAATTGTCCAGCGTCAGCGCCGGGGCGGCATCGAGAAACCGCAGCAGCAGCGTGCGCTGCGCCGGGGTGTCCGAAGGGGCCTCGCGGTCCAGCACCTCGAGGAAATCGATGCCGTTGATCGCCATGCCCTCGCCGATCCGGGTCAGCACCCGTTCGCGGCGGCGGGGATCGCAGCTGTGATGGATCATGACCCATCCCCCAGCCGGAAGCTGGCCGAGGCCTCGGCCCCGCTCCGCAACAGGCGATAGGTGATGGTGATGAGGATGGCGGCATCCACGGCCTCGGCCCGGATCTCGGTCACCTCGATCCGCCGCCCCAGATGCTGCTGCAGCGCCGCGCGGATGACGAATTCGGTGGTCGCGGCCTGTTCGGGGCTGACTGGCGCGAACAGCAGGCGATAGATGCCGGCGCCGAAATCAGGGCGGTTCACCCGCTCGCCCGGATTGGTGAACAGGATCTGCTCGATCAGGTCGCGGATATGGTCGGCCTCGGACGTGCCCGAGGTTCGCTGGCTGCCGTCGAAATGATAGGGGAAATCAAGCTGCATGGCCTAGATCCCGATCACGCGGGTCTGCGCCTGCACCGGCACCAGCGGCGTGCCGGTGGGCGTGCAGACGGAGGTAGACGACATCAGCACGGCGGGCGCGCCCTCGATCAGCACCCTTGTCGCGGCGACGACATAAGTGGCGGTCACGCAGGGGCCATTGCCCGCCGAGGGCACGAAGGGGCAGCCGGCCACGGTCCAGACCGAGCTCTGCGCCACCGCCGGCTGGCCAGACAGCAGCACCCGCGCCGAGGGCGTGGTCGGCAGGGCCTGCCCGCCATGCGAACACATGACGGTTGCGCCGAGATGCAGTATGGGTCCGCTCATCGCTCTCTCCCTTCCTCTTCAGATCACCACCAGCGCGCCATTGTTCACCGTGACCGTCGGGCCGGTCATGATGATCGAGGCGCCCTTGCCGTTCTGGATGTAGATGCCGGTGTCGTTCACGATCAGCGAGGCGCCGGTCGCGGTCTTGATGACGATGCCGCCGGTCGGTCCCGGCAGGTCAGTGACGGTGATGCCGTTCTGCAGCATGGTCTGGATGGTCACCGCGCTGAGCCCCGGCGGGGTCAGCTGGTGCAGCGCCGGAACCTCGGCCACGGTGCCATAGAAACAGCCGGTCCAGACCGGGTAATCGGGATCACCGCGCTCGAACTCGACCCAGACCCCGGCGCCGATCGGCGGCACCGCCAGCACCCCGGTCTGGATGCCCGACATCGGAAAGCAGGGCATCGCCCAGCTGGTCAGCGCCACCGAGCTGACATCGGGCACCATCGCCTGAATCCGGCCGACCATCATCGGGTCGATGTTGTTGATGACCGTGCCGCGGAATTTGCCGAAGTATTGTTCGGTCATACCGCCACCGAAGGGCTGGAGGGCAGAAGCCCGCTGCGTTTCAGGGTGAATTTCTGCGTGTAGCTGCCGCGCGACAGGTCATGCGTGACGCTGTCGATGTAATGGATGCCGTCAAAGGCCATGCCGGCCCCGCGCACCCCCACGAGGTTGCGCGCGCGAAGGATGCGGCCATAGCGGACCACGTCGATCGAGCCCTGCCCCCGCACCGCGTCACTCCGCTGCGCCGCGCGGGCGAAACCGCGTGCCACCGCCTCGAACGGGTTCAGCCGCGCGGTGTCCTTCATCCGGTTGATCTTGGGTGGCAAGGGCGGCACCAGCCCCAGGGGCGGCAAGAAGGGGATGGCCGAGGGGATGGGAATCGGGATCGGCGCCTTGGTCTGCGGGTTCTGGATGAACACGATGGGGATCTCGAATTCGGACTTGTCGAACGAGAAGGACAGCTCGTCGCAATTGGTGGCAAAGCCGCTGTCGACGGTCAGCGCCGGCTGCACCTCGCCGATGCGAATCTCGGGACCCCAATAGGCAAAGCTGGTCGCGGGCGCAGGTCCGGGCTTCAGGAAGAAGGTATAGCCCGCCTCGGCCGCCAAGGCCCGGATATAGGCCAGATCGCTGTCCTGATGCCGGGGGATCTTCTCGGTCGGCAAAGGCGCGCTTTCCATGCTGGGGATCACCTGCGGGATCACCCCCAGCCACGCATATTTCGCCAGCACCAGCGCCACCCGGGCAAAGGGCGGCATGGCCGGATAGGGCAGGCCCGAGAAGTCGAAGGTCTCCATCGTCGCGGTCAGGTCCTTGCCCTTCACCGACAGCGTGGCGGGCGCGCCGCCCGCGCCGGGGGCGAGATCGGCCTTGGTGACGACGCCGTTCATCAGCGAGATGGCCTGCCCGTTCATCGTCGCCACCAGCGCCACCCTGAGGATCGGCAACGCCGCACCGCCCGCCAGCAGGAACAGCGTGTTCAGCGGAGAGTTTTTCTCCAGCGCGAAGACCAGTTCGAACCCCGATTGCACCTCGCCCGAGTTCTCCTCGATCTTCACCGATTGCAGCGCCTCGATCACCGCGCGGGGCGCGGGAAGCGGGACGCCGGGTCCGAAAAGGACGGTGAGGTCGATGCCCTTTATCATCACTCCTCCTCGGGCGCGGGGACGCCGGCGGGCAGGGTCAGGCGCAGCTCGGTTCCGGCGGCGGCCAGATCCTCGGGCCAGAGCGCGCGGTTGGCGTCGCAGATGAGCCAGAAGGCCTCGGGGTTGCCGATGGTCTCTGCCGCGATCTGGTCCAGCCGCTCGCCCTCGGCCAGCTGCCGCCAGCCGATGGTGGCAAAGACCTCGGGCGGTGGGGCGAAGCGGCGGGCGAGATAGGGAAACTGCCGCCCGTCGGGGGCGGTGAAGCTGCGTGTCGGGATGCCGTGATAGCGGCTGTCGGCGGGGAAATCCGTGGCCTCGACCACGCCCGCCTCGTACATCGCCTGGATCGGGTTCTTCACCGCAAACCTCCCGCGCCAAGCGCATCCAGCGTGCCGGCCTGCGCCTTGGCGGCCAGTTGCTCCTTGGCCTGCAGATAGGCCATGAACAGTCCCGAGCCGCGATGGGTGAAGCCCAGATCATCGACCGAGAGCACCTTCATCGACAAGGACAGCTTGGCCCGGATCGGGTTCAGGTTCGGGTCAAAGAACTCCTCGGTGATCTGCAGACTGTCGAGCCGGACCGGCACGATTCGCTGCGCCGACCAGACGAACAGGGCCAAGGGCGTCTCGGCCGGGGTGATCTCGAAGCTGCCCGCCGCCCCCTGCGCCTTCTGCCGTTCAAGCTGGGCTGACGTAGGGTAAAGCAGCGTCTCCAGCGCCGCCAGTGCCGGAAAAATGCCCAGCCGCGCGGCATCGGGATTGCGGTCGGGAAATTCCAGCTGGTCGGTGGCGTCGATCACCGCATCGAGGCTGATCGTCTCGCTGGCCGGCCCGGTCAGGCGCAGGGCCTGCGAGCGGTTCTGGCCGTCGGCGATGGCCTGCGCCTTGACCTCGCGGGTCAGCGTCTCGGGCGCGTATTGCAGCGCGATGATGCGGCTGACCGCGCCCGTATCCGGCGCCATCAGCACAAGGCCGGCACGGATCAGTCTGGGAGAGGAGGACAACCCGCTCATCATCACCTCATGGCGTCGGATCGCCCGGCTTGCGGACGCACATGGTGGTCACCTTGCCCTTCTCGGCATTGCTGGTGTCGATAGACTTGCCGGCGCAATCGGTGCGCAATTCCGAGATCCGGACCATCGTCTTGATATAGGCGGTGATGGCATTGCTGAAATTGGTTGCATGGGTGCTGAAGGTTGCGACCGCCTGCCCGGTCTTGCCGGCGAAGACCGGATAGGGGTTGTTCTGCAGATGGGTGATGAAATCCCGGCCATGCTCGCCCTCGTGAAAGCCGAGGGTGCTGGTCCCGCTCGAGGCCTTGTCCTCGGTGGTGGTGCCGCGGCCATAGCCCGAGGTGCCGCCAGTGCTTGCCCCCGGACCATAGGTGGTCTGGATGCTCATCGAGAAGACATCCTGATTGAAGGTAAAGCTGCTGATCGTGCCGCGCGGTGAGAGCACCCAGTCAACGAAATTCATGCCCGCCGGCAGCGGCGAAAGGTTGATGTCGGTCTTGGCGCCGTTGGCCATGGCCGGGTCGGATGAGGTGGTGTCGGGAAGGATCGTCAGGTTGACCGTGCCGATCTTCGTCGTCGCTTCGCCGGTGGCGGCGACCCCGGCGCGGAACGGCACCGGCGAGGAAATCCCCGGCACGGTCTTCCATTCGGGCACCGGCACGCCCAGCACGGTCGCGGCGCATTCCGCCTTGGCGATGTCGTCAAAGCCCATGACCTTCTGGCACTCCATCAGCGCCCGCGCCTCGGCATAGGTCATGATCAGCCTGCCGGGTTGTTTCTGTCCGCCGCCCGGTCCCGCCATGCCGAAGCCCTGATCGACCGAGCCTTCAAAGGGCTGGTCGGCCAGCAAATCGATTGGCAAGCGCCGCAGGGTTGCCCCGGATTGCTGCAGCGTATGGGTCAGCTCGTGCGCCATCAGCTGGCGCCCCTCGCGGGTGGCGGGGGCGAACTCGCCGGCGCCGAAGGCGATGTGGTTTTTCAGCGTATAGGCCCGCGCGCCGATCGCCCGCGCCGCCTGCCCCGCCGCCGCATCGGTGTGCAGCCGGACATGGCCGAAATCGCGGCCAAAGCGCGGCTCGAAAAAACCGCGCTCGGCGGGCGACAGCGGCCTGCCGCCCTGCGCCACCGCCCCGGCAGCGGCGGGGGCTGCGGACTGATGTGGTGTAGCGATGGCCTTGGGTTGAAGCGCCGGGCCGACGCCATGGTTCAGCGCGGGCGCCGGCCGCCCGGCCACCACGGCCTCGGCCATGGCATCGGCCTCGCGCTCAAACGGATCATCGACCGGACCGATCGCCAGACGGGGCTGCACCCCGGCGGCCTTGGCGGCGCAGTCGGGGCAGAGATCATCGCTCGCGGTCTTGGCGTGACAGGCGCAGGACCGGCGGATCACGGCGGGGCTGGTGTCAGCTGTAACGGCGGCATGAGCCCTCATGGCGTCACCGCCGTGGCCACAGCCGCCGCTACCTGCGCGGTCAGCGGCCCGCCGCCTTTCTGCAGGGTGGCGGAGACGAGCGGACGCGCGCGACCCGCGCCAAAGGCCCCTGCCCCGCCCGTCACAGCCGTCCGTGTCAGTTCGGCCCTGATCGCCCGTTCCAGCGCGGCGCGGTCAAGCCCCGGCCCATCAGTCACGATCCGGTCGATGCGAAGCGTGATCCGCGTCATCTGAACACCCCCTGTTCGGCGGCGGTGAAGGGTTTTTCCAGCTTGGCATATTCCCGCCGCGCCGCGCGCTGGACATGCCGCATGGTGACGGGTTGATCCTCGCCCGCCGCCAGATAGGCCGCATTCAGCGCGACCGAGCGGATCGAGCCGCCCGACAGGTTCAGCCGGGCCAGCGCCGCCGGATCAAGGCCCGCAGTCGGCGTCTCGGGCGGGAACACCCCCTGCCAGATCGCCGCCCGCGCCTCGACATCGGGGAAGGGAAAGCTGACCACATGGCGCAGCCGGCGCAGGAAGGCCGGGTCCAGCGCCGATTTCTGGTTCGTCGTCAGGATCGCCAGCCCGCGATAGGCCTCCATCTTCTGCAGCAGGTAACTGACCTCGACATTGGCATAGCGGTCATGGCTGTCCTTGACCTCGGAGCGCTTGCCGAAAAGCGCATCGGCCTCGTCGAAAAGCAGGATCGCCCCACTGGCCTCCGCGGCGTCGAAGATGCGGGCAAGGTTCTTCTCGGTCTCGCCGATATACTTGCTGACCACCTGGCTCAGGTCGATGCGATAGAGGTCCAGTGACAGCTCTCCCGCCAGCACCTCGGCGGCCAGCGTCTTGCCGGTGCCCGATGGCCCGGCGAACAGCACCGCCGTACCCAGCCCCCGCGCGCCCTTCGCCGCCCAGCCCCAGTCCTGATTGACCCGCCATTGCTGGCCGAGATGCCGGGCGAGGTCCTTCAGCGTCTCGATCTGATCGGCGGGCAGCACCAGATCGGCCCAGACCGCACGGCTGTCGATGCGCGTGGCCAGCCCGTCCAGCGCCCGCCGCCCCTGCCGCCGTGCCGACTGCCAGAGGCTCGAACCGAAATCCGCGTCCGCCCCGGCCTCGGCGACGGCGGCGGCGATCCCCCCGGCATCCAGTGCAAATTGCGTGGCGAGCCGCGAGAGATCGGCATTCTCGGCATTGTCCCCCAGCGCCTGCCGCCACAGCGCGGCGCGGGCCGGGACGGCGGGCGGATCGAGGTCCAACCGCAGGCGCGGGTCACGGTCGGGGGGCAATGGGTCATCGGCAGAAATAAGCGTCGGGCCGGTGATCTGGTCGGCCAGTCGCGCGGCGGCGCGACCCTGATCCGGCCCGGCCTCGATCAGCAGAACGGCACCCGACAGCGCCAGTTCCCGGTCGAGCAGGGTTGCCAACGCCTCGCGCCCAGCCAGGTCATCGGCGCTGACCAGAAGCGCCAGCACCCCCAGCCGCGCCGCCGCCTCGGCCAAGGCCACGCGCTTGCCCGCCCGGTCGCGACCACCGAGCAAGAGGACGGGCGGCAGCGTTTCCCCGGCCCAAGCCACCACGATCCGTTCCGCCAGATCGGCCACTGCCCCTTCGGCGGGCAGGCTGGCGGGGGGCAGCACGCGCAAAAGCCCGTCGAGCCGCGGGTCGAGATAGCTGCTGCCCAGAAGGAAATGCAGGATGCGCTCGTCGATCCGCAGCGGGCGTTGGCGCAGCGGTCCATTGCCAAAGCTGTCGATCAGCCGCCAGCGGCGCAGCGGCGCGCCCGGTGACAGCATGTCCCAGGCACCGGCACCGAAGATTCGGACGCAGAACTCGGTGTCGATCACCCCCGTCGCCGTCAGCCCTACCAGCGCCGCGCCGATCCGGGGCGACAGGTCTTGCCCCGCTGCCATTGCCAGCAAGGACTGCTCGCTGCCATCGAGGCCGAAGATGCGGCCCAGCATGGTCAGCGCCGAGACCTCGGGCATCGGACCGAAACCCCGCGCCTCATCCGAGGCCGGCGCCTCCAGATGCAGGGCGATCTGGTCAAGCACCTCGTCCAGACCCTGGCGCTGCAGGGCAAGGCGGATCTCGGGCGTTTGCTTGATGCCGGCGGTCATGGGATGGTCACCGTGATGAGCCGGGGCGGCGTGGCGGACAGGTCGATCACCGGGCTGTCGATGCCATCGACGCGCAGTCGCACCGGCACCTCGCTGCCCGAGGCCAGCCCGTCGAAATGCGCGCTGGCTGTGGTGATCGGCGCGGCGGGCGTAGACAGCACCGCCATGGCCTGCCCGGCAAGGATCGCAAGGCTCTGCCCCGCCCGGATCGGCGGGGCGCAGGTCAGGGTCAGGTCCACCCCCGGCGCGGCGGCGACGACCGAAGGCGTCGAGGCCGGTGCCAGCGCCAGCGGCAGCGCGTTCGAGACCATCTCGCGCCCGCCCGGCTGGCGGATCAGCACATCGACCAGATAGGGCCCGACCCGCCAGCTTGCCGGATCGCTTGCTGTCCCAAGCGCAGGATTGCCCGCGCCAAGCGGCGTGGTGGCGGGCAGCCGAACCAGCAGGCGGTCAGGCGCCACCGGCATCTCGGGTGCCAGTGCCAGCACTCGCCCGCCGCCCGGTTCCAAGAAGCGGACCGTGACCTCGGCCCCCTGCCCGCCATCCAGTTGCAGCCCGGTGATCTCGACCCGCCCGCCAAGGCGCATCACCGGATGGCCGTCACCTGCGCGCGCTGCGGTCATGACCGGCGCCGAGCCGAGCAGGCTCGGCCGCACCAGCACCCCGGGATCGCGCCCGGTCAGGGGATCAGACAGCCCGCCGCGCGACAGCACCGGCAACGGCACCCGCACCGGCAGCTCGCGCTCGATCAGCACAAGGCTCACATCATAGGCGACCGAGGTGCGGTAACTGGCCTGAAAGGCGGTCCAGAGCTTGGACATGTCATCCAGCGACAGCGGGCGCGGGGTGATCTTCAGAAGCTCGATCTGGTCGGCCAGCTCGGAGGCGCGGATCGGGTCGAACTGCTGCGGCAGGATCTGGTCGATGGCGGCGGCGGCCAACGCCGCGCGGATGGTCTCGCGGGCAAGGATCGGCTGTTCGTGGAACAGCTGCATCGCATAGCCCAGAAGGATCTCGGCATGAAGCTCCTCGCCCGAGAGCGCGGTCAGAAGATAGTTCAGGTCGAGCGCCAGGGTCGGCCGCCGCTTCAGCGTGCCGTCGCGCCCCCGCGTCGGCAGGTCGGCATTGCGCAGCGCCGGATTGGGCGCCACGCCATAGAGGAACAGGTTCAGCTGCGTCGGCTGGTCGCCGGTCTCGGTCACCACCCGGTCGAGCGGCAGCGCGGTGACGGTGAAATCGGCACCAAGCGCGGTCGAGACATCGCCGTTGATCAGCGTGTCGTTCAGCAGATCCTTCAAGAGCTGCGTGACGGCGGCGATGGCGAGGACATTGCTCATCTTCGCCCCCCGCGCAGGTAATCGGCGAGGCTGGGCAGGCTGGGTTGTTGCGGTGCGCGGGAAGCCGGCCGGGGCGCCGGGGTGTCCGAGCGGATGTCGAGCCGGCCGATATGGATGGTGATCTCGGGTTCCGGGGCGGCCTCGGTGAGTTGCAGCGGGACGGAATGCGGGTGCGCGGGCGTGTGCTCGACAAGACGGGTGGTGATGGCCTGTTCGAGGCGTTCATGGGGCTGGACCGGCAGAAGCGGCGGCGGCGCGGAGCGTATCGGATCGGGTGCGAGGGATGGGGTCACAGTCGAAACGCGGGGCTCTGCGGCCTCAAGCGGTGCGGCGGGCGCGTGACCGGCGATGGCAGGAGGCTCGGCGGTGGCGGGCTCTGCTGCGGCGACGCGCGGCTGTGATGGGGCGTGAGCCGGGGGAAGAAGCGGCGCAGGGCGGATTGGCGAGGCGGCGGGTTCTGCGGGTGCGGAAGGGCGGCCTTGTCCCTCTGCCGGGACTTCCTCAGCCTGCTTTGCGTCAGGAATCTGCGGCGCGACCACCTCGTCGGCGACTTCGCGAAAACCCAGCTCGCCAGCGCCGCCTTCGAACCTCCCCGGCAGGCGTGGGCGCAGGCCCGGTGTTTCGGCCCCGGTCGCCCGCCCGACCAGCCGCTGTAAAATCCCGCTCATGGCCCGACTGCCCGTTGCAGGTAGGCCAGCCGCCGCGCGGGGCTGAGGGCGAGGATGTCACGCTCGGCCCAGCCATAGGCGGCGGCGAGGGTGGCGACCTGACCGATCAGCGCCAAAGCCGAGGTCTCGACCCGCGCCCAGAGGAAGTGCGGCAGGTCCAGAATCTCGGTCCATTCGCGGGCGCAGGCGGCGCAGGTCAGGCGGATGCACAGCTCGGCGCGTTCGGCGGCCTCGGCGATGGCGCGCTCGGCCTCGGCAGCTGCAGTGCCGGTGAGCCCCGGCCCGGCGATGCGGTCACGCAGGCCCGCCGCGACCCGCTCGGGGGAAAGCTCCGCCACGGCAGCCAGATCCCGGCTGCTGATCGGGCGCAGCCCCTGCCCCGGCTCGTCAGGCAACAGCGCGGCCAGCGCGCTCGCCTCCAGATCCAGCTCCAACTCCGCCCCGCAATCCGGACAGCTTGCACGCCCCGCCATGGAGGGGCCGAAACTGCCGCACCAGAGCGCCAGAAGGCGCCGATCCCGCTCGGCCAGCGGCAGGTCGGCCGGATCGCCTGCGAAAGGCTGGTCATCCTCGGCGGCCCAGAGCATCGCCAGCGCCCGGTCCAGCGGGCTTCGCCCGGCGCCGGTTTCCCATGCGGCGAGACATCCCGATGCGGACAGGCGCGACGCCATGATGGCCTCTTCTTGCTTGGATCAATCCGCCGCCCCAACGGGCGGCGTCAGAAGGCCGGTTCGGCCGGTTCCTGCACGTCCACGTCGCGTTCCCAGCCCTCGTTTTCCAGCTTCAGGCTCTGGATGGCGACGGCATTCGCGTTGCTGTCCAGTTCCGGCAGCGCCTGATATTCCGACACCCAGCAGCGATAGATCTTGTAGGCGATCGCCAGCTGCCCGGCCTCGTTATACATCTCGAGGATGATGTCCTTGCGGAAGTTGCTGAGCGAGCTTTCCGCCCCCAGACCCGCGCCGAAGGACCAGACCTTGTTGGCCCAGGCCTCGAATTCCGGGTCATGGGTCACGCCGCGTTCCAGCGTGATCGGCTCGAACTTGGACCGTCCCGGCGACTTGCGCCCGGTCGAGGGATCGCCGCCCACCCGGTGTTCCACCACCTCGGTCGTGCGCTTCAAGGCGCTGACCTTGGAGATGCCGGCGACGAAGCGGGCATCCCACCGGACGCGGAACTTGAAGTTCTTATAAGGGTCGAAGCGCTGCGTATTGACGCTGAATTCGGCCATGTGACCTGCTCCCTCGCGCTAGACTTGGCTTTGCCCAGCAATCTGCTGGATTGAGATGACGACGAATTCCGCCGGCTTCAGCGGCGCGAAGCCGACATGTATGTTGACGATGCCCAGATCGATATCGGCCTGCGTGGTGGTGCTGGAATCGCATTTCACGAAGAAGGCCTCGCGCGGGGTGGCGCCCTGAAAGGCGCCCTGGCGGAACATGTTCTGCAGGAACGACCCCACGGCCAGCCGGATCTGCGCCCAGAGCGGCTCGTCATTGGGTTCGAACACCGCGAATTGCGTGCCGCGATAGAGGCTTTCCTCGATGAACAGCGCGACGCGCCGCACCGGAACATATTTCCACTCGCTCGCCCGCGCATCCGCCCCGACCAGCGTCCGCGCGCCCCAGCTGACGGTGCCGAAGACCGGGAAGCTGCGGATGCAGTTGAGCCCCAACGGGTTCAGCACGCCGTTTTCCTGATCGGTCAGCACGTAATCCAGCGCCTGCACGCCCCTCAGGCCTGCCTCGATCCCGGCGGGTGCCTTCCAGATCCCCCGCGCGCCATCGGTCCGCGCCCAGAGCCCGGCCATCAGCCCGGAATTCGGGAAGGATCGAAGCCGGCCGTTCTGCAGCGGGTCGGACAGGCGGATGCGGGGGAAATAGGCCACTGCGTTGTTTGATTTCAGCGAGGTATTGGCCGCATCATTCACCCAGTCCCGCGCCTCGGTCAGCGTGTCCACATTGGGATCGATGTCGACGATGAGCATCGACCGGCGTTCCTCGGCATAGGCGACGCCAGCCGCGAGAACCGGAATGGAATGGGTGCCGGGGTAAAGCAGGATGTTGAAGAGATCGGCATCCTCCAGCGCGAAAGTGCCGGTCTTTGCCGTGCGGTCGCCGATGAAGGTGGCATCGGCGGCGGGCGGCGCGCCGTCGCTGCCGGGCGTTCCCGCCTGCTGCGAGCCTGCCGACAGTCCGATCCCCGGCTGCCACGCGGCGATGTTGCGGATGAACGTGTTGTCAGGCGCCGCCGCTCCGCCGGTCAGCCCCAGTTCCGCCGCCCCTGCGCCGTCGCAGTCGAAGCCCTGCCCCGGCACCGAGGCCTGCGCCGGGATGAGGACCAGCGTGTCATCGACGATCTCGACCCGCGCCCCGGCAAACCCCGGCAGACCGCTGGCCGCGAGCCCAGCCTGGATCTGCGCCCGCGCTGCGCCTAGCGAGGCAGGCACCGGATTGAGCAGCACCGTCACCGTGGCGATGGCCGCGCCCGAGACCGCGCCGGCGGCGGTCAGGTTCACCAGATGGATGTTCACCGGGTCATTCAGGCTGAGGCCGAGCGCCGAGAAATCCGGGATACGGTCGCCCGTCGTGCCGCTGGCCACCGGCCGGGTCTCGCGCGCGCCGGCGATCTCGTGCCCGCCATTGACCGTGCCAAGCCCCAGCACCGCCGCCGCATTCTGGCTGGCCGCATTACGCAGGATGACCGAGGATTGCCGCCCGCTGCTGCCCGAGACGACCGACAGCACGCCGGCAGTATTCGTCACCGTCACCCCGGTCACGCCGTCGATGGCGTTGATCCGCTGCTCCAGCCGCGCGCGCAGCGCCGCCACATCGGCCAGATCATTCGCCGCATCGAACAGCCGGATCTCGGTCGAAGGCCCGCCATCGATCGAGACATTCAGCCGCCGCGTATCGGCGGTCAGCCCGGTCACGTCGGCATTGGTCAGCGTCTCGCCGCTGGTGGAACTGGCATTGATGGTGCCGGCGAGCCCGCCATCGGTCAGCCGGATCAGGTCCGAGGCGGCATTGACGGCAGCGATGGCATAGGTCGGCGCGAGGTCGTTCATCGACAGGTTCCGATGGGTCTCGGTCCGCAGCGCCACCAGCCGCCCGTTCCGCTCGCCCAGCTCGGCCACGGTCAGGTTGAAACTATTGACCGGATCGGCGGTGGCGTAATCGACCGAGAGGATCAGGTTGTTGCCCCAGACCCCCTCGCTCGACGCCTCGGCCACGAGGGTTACCGAGCCGTTCGCCGCCTCGAGGCTGACCGAGGCCGCCTGCGCCCCTTCGGCCACGCGGACGATCCAGGCCGTGCCGCCGCCGTTCAGGAAGAAATGGCTGACCGCATAGGACAGGTCGCTGTCGAGATCGAGGCCGCCGAAAGCGCGCTCGAAATCGGCGAAGCTGAACACCTGCCTTGCCTCGTCGACCGGGCCGCGGGCGGTATAGCCGATGAAGGCCGCGATCGAGGTCGGCACCGCGGCAATCGCGCGCGACCCGCTTGGCACCTCCTGAATGTAGACCCCGGGATAGGAAACGGATACGGCCATCTTCGTGACTCCCGTCCTGTGAAGTGCAGCATGTGCAAGCAAAGGCACCGTCAGCGCCGATCCGGCCCGCCCGGTTGTCGAGACAAGTTCTGGATGCGAAAGCGGAGCAACGCGGCAACCGGGGACTGCTGTCTACCCAAACGCCCCTGATCCCACAGATCGAGAAGCCACTGCCGGGACTTCCGCGAAGGGTTCCGGGGCCGTGACTGCGCGAGCGGTGAAAAATCAGGGGTAATTCTGGCCGGATGGTCAAGAAAATGACGATTCGAGTCAAGGGAATTAACGGAATGGATCACAACTGCAGCGCGCAGTGCCGTCACGGTTCACTCGGCCGGACGCCTGATTTGTTCAATTACCATAGGTTGTATCATGTCTGCGATCCATTCAACGCGAGTATTGCAGATCCTGCACAATCCTGACGGGCTAGGCCATTGACGGTTTACCTTACGTTAATTACAATGACTTAATCACCGGAAAAAGGTGAATCCGGCCCGGCCAAAGGCCGTAAATTCCGCGCAGGGGACGTTCATGTCGAACATCGCTGGTAAAGCCTATGCCATGAACGTCATCACGCCGAGCAGCCCCAGGATCACCTGGACCAACCGGCTTCTGTTTATGGCGGCGCGCGGCCTGCCGCGAAATTTGCTTGGACTGCTGGGGCTTTCGATCATTCACTTCGCCCGGTGGGTGATCATCCGGCCGAAGGACTGGCCCGATCTGGGACAGGGCAAGCAGAACCTGAAAAACGACTATGTCCTGTTCTGCTCGAACTTCAACGGTACCTGGGATCAATATATCGACGCGTTTTCCGACGGTATCCCCAAGGGGCTGAACCTGTTCTGGTACTCTGCGACAAAATATCCGCAATCGATTCCGATCACCGATTTCAAACGCTATATCACCTATAATCAGATCAATACTGATTTCTACTATAACGCGACTCCGGGCTCGGCGCAGCGCGACGTGAAGGCGGGGCTGCGCGTTTATGACGCGGTGCTGGAATTGGCCGAGGCCCACAAGACCCAGACGCCCGAGGAGTTCGCGAAAACCTATCGCACCGCCATGTTCAAGATCCAGCATTCCCTGGGCGAACCGGGGCTGGGCCCGGTGGCCAGCCTCGATACCGAGCGCGCCGATATCAACCGCGGCGCCTATCGCAGCGACGATAGCTACGGCGCATGAGCAACCACATGCAGGGGCTTTGACATGGCGGATCTTGACAGCGGGCACATCTTCCTGACCACGCTCGCCCCGATCAAGGGCGTGAATGCCGAAAGCGGCACCGGCATCTCGCACGAGCAGCGGGTGCGGATTGCGCTGGCGCAGCTGCCCACCGCGCTGCAATCACCGGCAACGCAAGGCATTGGCATCAACAGCCCCCTAGCCCGGAACCGGCGCACCCACCTGGCGCGGATGTTCGTGCTGAGCGATATCGTCTATAACGGCCGCAACCCTCAGAACCCGCTGGTCGCCACGGCCAAGGGGATCGACCCGGTGGACCCTCTGCCCATCGACCAGTTGAGCACCGCCTACTTGGTCTTCTGCGCCGATGTGGATGCCATCGTGAATGACGGCGACCCCCTGCCCCACAACCTGACGAAGGCGCAGCAAAAGGCGGTCCGGGCCTCTTATGCGCGCAAGCTGTGGGATACGATGGGAGACGAGCTGCAGGACATCTACCAGAACTGCGTCGGCTTCGAGGGCGTGAAGACGGCGGATGATTTCGCCGCCTATCTCGACAAATGCCATGTCGAGACCACCATGCCCTTCCACGACTATTACCTCGACCTGCCCAAGTTCAACGAGTTGAACACCAAGCTTCTCCTGGGCGCGGTCCTGGTGCCGGCGGCGATTGCCGTCCTGTCGCTGTTGTTGCGCATCTTCGGGATGCTGCACCTGCCGATGCTGGGCTTCAGTACCTTCTGGACCTTCGTGGTCGCCGCCGTGGTGACAGTGGTCGTGGCGCTGCTGGCCATCGCCTATGCGCTGCGAAACGGGGCGAAGCCCCTGCCACCGGCGAAACATGACGACCTCCCCTCGGTTCTGAAGGGGCTATATGTGCAGCAGACCTTCTCGGATTTCGTCATCGACCATCAGGCCGCCGAGCCGAACGAGCTGCACCGCGCCTTTGGCGATTACCTCGCCCGGCACCGACCCGAGAACAAGATGTCCCCGACCCAGACCCCCGGCGTGATCTCGATCAGGGCCGAGGGCGGCATCACCCTCTAAGACTGGACCTCGCCTATGCAACGCAGCCTGGACCTGGACGACATACAGGGCAACGTGACCCGCGCCTATGGGCGCTATGCCTTCCCCTTCTCGCGATCCTTCTTCCTGAACATTCAGGACTGCGGCAAGGGCCGGCAATTCGTCGATGCGGTGCGCAAGAAGGTCACCACCAGCGCGACCTGGACCGAGGCCACCAAGCCGCGCTGCACGGTGAATATCGGCTTCACCTTCTTCGGCCTCTACAAGCTTCTGGTGCCGCAGCGTACCCTGCGCGACATGCCGGAAGAGTTCATCTCGGGCATGCGCGACCGGGCCTTCCTGCTGGGTGACCGCGACCCCGGCAAGACCGAGGCCGAGGCCAAGGGCTGGGACGCGCATTGGGACCCGATCTGGCAGCAGAACCGCATCGGTGACGGCGATATCGGCAATGACAACGTCCATATCTGGGTGTCCTTCAACGCCCAGCTGAAGGAACTCGGCAAGGCCGAGCCGGTCGACGAGCTGGAAAAGGAATGCCAGTGGCTGCGCGATCTTTGCGACCATCTGGCCGGCGGCGTCCGCATCATTCCCCATAACGGCCGGGCGGGCGATCAGGAATACCAGGAGGGCTCGGTTCTTTTCGTCCAGCGCGGCGACAAGCTGATCCCGACGCCGAACGAGCATTTCGGCTTTACCGACGCCATCGGCGACCCGGTCTTTCGCGGGCAGTTGAGCGATGCCGAAGCGAAGGACGCCGTCATCGGCACCGGCAAATGGATGAACGCCAAGACCGGCTGGCAGCCGATCGAGCCGGGCGAGTTCGTGCTTGGTCATCCCGATGAAAGCCAGGAACTGCCGCCCATCGCGCGGCCGCCGGAATTCATGACCAACGGCACCTTCATGTCCTATCGCAAGCTGCACCAGAATGTCGGCTCGTTCGAGGCGGTGGTGGCGGAAGAAGCCCGGACCTATGCCAAGTTGCAGGCCATCGACGAGCCCGAGGCGCGCGAGACCCTGCGCGCCAAGATGTGCGGGCGCTGGTCGGACGGGGTGCCGCTGGCGCAGGCGCCGACCTATGCCGAATGGCAGGCGATGAGCGAGAAGCTGGGCTTCAACGTCGCCGATCCGGTTCAGGCGCTGTGGAACAAGCTGAACTACATCCGCTCGCCCGAGGCGTCGAATTTCCGCTATGCCGATGACATGCTGGGCTACAAGACCCCGCTTGGCGCGCATATCCGGCGGATGAACACCCGCGACTACATGGACCCGCTGAACCAGACCGGCATCGACCCGGCGACCGGCTGCCAGTTCGCCAATCCGAATGCCACCCACGGGCTGAACAAGCGCCGCCGCATCCTGCGCCGCGGCCTGCCCTACGGCCCGCCGCCGGGGGCAGAGAAGACCGACGAGACTGAACAGGGCGTGGCGATGATCTCGATGTGCGCCAGCCTGCAGCGGCAGTTCGAATTCGTGCAGCAGCAATGGATCCAATACGGGCTGGATTTCCATCAGGGCAATGACACCTGCCCGATGCTGGGCAATCACCACCAGCACAAGCGCTTCTCGATCCAGTCCGACCCGGCCTCGGGCAAGCCGCCCTTCATCATGAGCAAACTACGAACCTTCGTGGAATGCCGGGGCGGGGATTACTTCTTCGTCCCCTCGCTGACATCGCTGAGGATGATGGCGATGGGCATCATCGACCCGACCTGAAGCCCCCCACAAGGAGACGGGCATGATTTCTGCCATTCGCAACGCGGTCATGACGCCCCTCGCGGTGCTGACCGTCTGGCTCGAGGGGCTGTGGGGGCTGCTGCAGGTGCTAGCCCTTGGGGCGAAGGCCGCGATGGGCGGCAAGGCCAAGCTGGCCGAGACGTTCAAGCAGCCGGCCACGCAGCGCAAGGTGTTCCAGGTGCTGCGCGCCTTCTGGCCGAACCTGTCGCTGAAGCGGCAGTTGGTGAAAGCCTATGACAACAGCGGCACCGTCATCGTCACCCGCAGCGATGACTGCCTCGACGTGCTGAACCGCAACGAGGATTTCGAGGTCGTCTATGGCAGCCGGATGCGCAAGCTGACGGATGGCGAGAACTTCTTTCTCGGGATGCAGCCGGGCTGGGATTATACCCGCGACACCTCGGCCATGCGCCTTGCCGCGCGGCGGACCGATGTGGCCGAGATCGTCTTGCCCCGCGCCACTGAACTGGCGGGCGAACTGGTCGCGGCCAGTGGCGGCAAACTGGACCTGCCGGCGCAGTTGGGACTGCAGGTGCCCTGGGACATGACCGACCGCTATTTCGGCGTGGGCGGCCCGGATGCGGCGACGATGAAGGAATGGACCACCATCCTCTTCTGGTATCTCTTCGAGGACCTGCCCGCCGATCCCGAACTGGACCGCCGCGCCATGGCGGCGGCCAAGGGGATGCGCGACTATCTCGACGGGGCCATCGCCGCACGCAAGGCCAGCCCCACCGAGACGCCCGACATCCTGAACCGCTGCCTTTCGCTGCAATCCGCCGGCACGCCGGGGATGAGCAATCTGGGCATCCGCAACAACCTGCTGGGCCTGCTGATCGGCGCGATCCCGACGATTTCCAAGGCCAGTTGCTATGCGATGGACGAGCTGTTGAACCGCCCGGACATGCTGGCCCGCGCGCATCAGGCGGCGGTTGATGGCGATGACGCGCTGCTGGCCAATTGCATCTGGGAGGCGCTGCGCTTCACCCCGCATAACCCGGTCATCTATCGCCGCGCGGCGCGGGATACGGTGATCGCCCGCGATACCTTGCGCGAGGTGAAGGTGGCGAAGGGCCAGATGGTCTTTGCCGCCACGGCCTCGGCGATGTTCGACCGATATGCCGTCGAAGCCCCGAACGAGTTCCGCACCGACCGGCGGTTCGAGACCTACATCATCTGGGGCTATGGCATGCATACCTGCTTTGGCGCGGCCATCAACGAGGCGGTGATCCCGGCGGTGCTGAAGCCGGTGCTGGCGCAGAAGAACCTGCGCCGCGCGCGGGGTGCGGCGGGCCAGATCGACACCGGCCCGACGCCCCATCCGCAGCATTTCCGTCTCGAGTTCGACCGCTGAACGGCCTCAATCGTAGTCGATATGCAGGCTGAGATCGATCGAACGGACCGCCCTGCCCGGTTCCAGCACGGGGCGGATGGTGATCAGCCCGTCCGGCCCGGTTTCCGCGCGATGATTTGAGGCTGACGGCATCTCGGCCGTCGAGGCCGCCCGCAACCGTGCCGCCGTCGGCGTCGCCTGTTCATAGGCAGCAAGCGCCACCGCCAGCTTCTGCCGCTGCTCCTCGCGGCTGGCGCGGGCGAAGGGGCTGGCGAGGCCCTCGATCTTGCGGTCCAGCCGCGCCTCGTCCGCGCTGCGGCCCATGCCCTGATAGGCTTCGGCCAGCGTCAGATAGATCCATTCCCGATCGCCGCGCTTGGCAAATCCATCCTCGTCGCCGATCAGCCCCTCGCAGATTTCCGCGACCTGCCGACGGACGATATTGGCGTAACCATGGCTGACGATGGCATCGGTATCATCCTCGGTCAGGCTGGCCTTCAGCGTGTAGAGAAAGGCCAGGTTGATGCCGTTGTAATAATCCTGCGCGATGTGGAAGCCACGCTCATAGAAGCGGATAGCCCGGTCCAGATCGCCCGCGTCACCGGTCAGATCATAAAGCCGCTTGCTGATCGCACCCGACAGACCAAGCGTCTCCGGCGCGGTCGACAGGCGCGGCGCGGCATGGGTTTCAAGCAAAGCTTCGGCCTCGGTCAGTGCCGCCAGCGCGCGGTTCCGGTCGATCTGCCCGTTTGCATCGCGCACCTCTCCGGCCTTGTAGGTCGCCAGTGCGAGGCGCTGCACCAGAAAGAGATCGGGTTTGCGGCGGCCATCCGGCCCAGCCTGCATCGCCATCGCCTGTCGCAACTCGGCAATCGCCGTCTCGAAATCCTTGGCCCGGATCGCCGCCTCGGCCCGGTCCATCATCGCGGCAAGGTTCGGACCGCTGACCGGCGCGGCCTGCTGGCGCGTGGCGGGGTCGACATAATCCGGAGGCAGGATGAAGCTGTCAGCGGCATAGGCGGGCGGGGTCATGCCGATCAGCGACTTGAAGACCGGGCTGTCGGATTCGGCCTGCAGCCCCGGCACGGCGGCGCGCCGCCGCTCCTCGACCGAGGCGATCTTGCGCAGAAGATCGGCCAGATAGGGCACGAAGCGCGCTTGTTCCTCGCCGTCGATCTCGTCCCCGCCATGGGCGTATTGGTGGATCACGAAGGAACTGAGATCAAAGGGAATGCGCTGCAGCAGCAGGCTCTCGGCGATGATGACCGTGGTGTTCGGGCGCTGCGCATGGCGCACGCCCAGCTCGTAAAACACGTTCGGGTTCAGCGTCGACAGGTCTGCGATGACCAGATCGGCCTGAAAGATCCAGCGATACATGACCGCATCGATCTGCCCGGTCAGATTGGCATCGATGGCGCGGAAGGCATTGATCCCGGCCAGATCGCAGGCCGGTTGCACCAGTTGCCGGAAGGTCTGGTCAAGGTTCAGTACCCGGCCGGTCGGATAATCGGTCTTTCGGCCAAAGCCGGTGACCAAGAAGCAGGTCAGTTGCGGGTCGGTCATGCTGCCCCCTGCTCAGGCGATGTCGAACTTGGCGTCGAAATGCGCGGGGTCGATCAGCGCGGTGGCCGCCTTTCCGATCTGGATCAGCTGGTCCATGTTCTCGGGCTTGTCCATCTGCGCCAGCGAGTCGAGCTGGTCCGCGGTGAAATCGAGGTCCAGCCGGTCCTTCAGCCAGTCCTGATCGAACTCGACATTGTAGCGCAGATAGGTCAAGAGCGGATTGCCCCCGCCCAGCAGATCCTCTTTCAGATCGCCGATCTCGCTGTCGATCTCGCGCGCGGTCGGGCTGTCGGACATCCATTGCAGCAACAGCTCGTTCAGCGCCGCCGCATCGTCCATCAGCGAGGTCAGGCCGCGCACACCCAGTTCGGCGGCGGGCATCATCATCACCTTCTCTTGGTCCAGCGCGGCGGTCTTGGTGCCGGTCCCCAGCGAGACGATCAGGAGCTTGTCGCTGCCGGTCGGCCAGTCGAGCCCGTGACGTTTCAGCGCCGCCAGCATCAGCAGTTGCAGCGCCGGGTTGTTATGCGGGCTGACCCCGCCATCGACGAAAGCGCCCTCAAGATCGGCCGAGACGCGGATACGCTCGGGCTCGAAATAGGTCGGCGCGGCGGCGCTGGCCCGGACCACCTCGCGCAAGAGGAAATCCTTGTTCGCGATCGAGCCCGTGCCCTCGCGCTGGTTGAAATAGGTGCCTTTCGGGCAATTGTGGATCACCCAGGGGCTGCCGGTATCCAGCCGCTTCACCACCACGGCAAGGCCGGTCTTCAGCTCGGGTCCGCCAAGACAGATCTCGCCGAACTCGCGCTCCAGCCCCTCGCGGATGGCCTTGGCCGAAAATTTCGGTCGCAGAAGACCCTTGCGGAACATGCTGGATTTGAAGATGTCGTTGCCGAGTTCCCTATAGATCGCATCGACCCGATCCACCGGCCAGCCAAGCGCCAGCGCGGCGGCGATGATCGCGCCGGTCGAGGTGCCGCCGATCAGGTCGAAATAATCCGCCAGCACCGCATCGGGATTGCCGCTGCGTTCCCGCACCAGCGCCTCGATCTTGCGCAGCATCTGCAGCGTCAGGATGCCGCGAATGCCGCCGCCATCCAACGCCAGAATCCGCTTGGGGCCGGGGCCGAACAGATGCGCGTTCAGGTCTTTCGACATGTCTCTGGTCCTTTCAACGCCGGCCACGGTCGGCCCGGCAGGGATGCTTGGGTAAGGCGGTTGACGCCGCTGGGGCGATGAAACAGGGTCTCCCCCGGCGATGCGGCAGGGAAAGGTCATCGGATTGGGCAAGATCATTCTTTTCAGCGGGCATATGACCGACGGGCCGAACCGGCCCGAACCGCGCTTTCCGGCCTGGCTCGAGCCGCAGGTCCGCACCGCGATCCGGTCCGCGCTGCAAGACTGGCAGGTCGGACCCGGTGATACCGGCATCTGCGGTGCGGCGCGCGGCGGGGATATCATCTTCGCCGAACAGTGCCTTGCGCTCGGCGCGCGGGTGTCGCTGTTCCTGCCGCTGCCGGTCGCGACCTTTCTGGAGGCCTCGGTGCGCCTGCCCGACGAACTCGACTCTGATTGGGAGGCGCGGTTCTTCGGGCTGCTTGATGACTGCCCGGCCGAGGGACCGGAGGCAGATGACGGCGCCCATCCCTTCGCCGCCAATAACGCGCGGATGCTGGCCGAGGCCCGGAAAGCCGCCGGGGGCGATGAGCCCTATGCGCTGATCGTCTGGGACGGGCGCGATCCCGATGGCAAGGGCGGCACCGCCGAGATCGCCGAGGCGACGGAAGGCTGGCGGCATCGGGTCATCATCGACCCGGCCGCGCTCTGACCGCCTGCCGCCTTGCCGGTCCACGGGATCAGAACTCGTGGATGTATTGCGCCATGATGATGTCGGCATCGATCTTGATATCGCCGTTCAGCGTGCCGCGCCCCGGGTTGTTCTCATCCGTCAGCCGGATCGGCGCATCGTCAAAGAAGGTATGCGACCAGCCCAGCTTGATCGTCCGCCCGGGGCGAAACTCATGCGCCACGCCAAGCGCGACATAGTAGCGGTCGGCATTGGGGGCGCGGGGGTTGCGCACCTCGGTGGGCGTCGGGGTCTCGTCATAGGCGATGCCGCCGAAGATCTTGGTCTCGGGCGTGACCTGGTAGCCCATGCCGACGGCGATATACCAGGCATCGTCCCAGCCATTCCGGACCCGCAGGGTGCCGATATTCGAGGTCTCGATGACGGTATCCTTGAAGGCGCTCCAGCCGGTCAGCGTGGCCGAGCCATAGACTTCCAGCTTGTCGGTCAACTGGCCATGCGTGCCCAGTTGCAGCATCCAGGGCGTGGCGATGTCGTATCTGGCACTGCCCTCGGCTGAGATCCCGGCCAGCGCCAGCGCGCCCATGGTCGCGTCGGGGCCGGACAGCACCACATCCCCGTCAAAGCCGTGGTCGATCTTCGAGCGATAGGAGAGGCCATAGCGCCACTGGTCGTTCGCCTGATACTCGACGCCAAGGGTCACGCCGAAGGCCAGGTCATTGCCCTCGAAATCGGCCGAGGCATCGGTATCGGCCGAGGGCGCTGCAGGGTTCAGGGCCAGGTTGGTGGCGAATTCCGAGGTGTAATACTGGATGTTCAGCGCCGCCGCGACGCTGAGCCGGTCATTCACCTTGTAGGCCAGCATCGGGCTGAGGTTATAGGCGGTCAGCGCGGTGGTGGTGGCGGTATAGCGCGAGGCGGCCGTATCGGTGTAATCGGATTCCGTCGCCCAGGGCGCGTTGAAGGAGAGGCCGAAATACAGCTGGTCGCTCAGCTGGCGGCCCAGATACCAGTAGCCCGAAACGGTATTGTCGAGAAATTGCGACGGCACCGCGGGCGAACCATCGGTGACCGGCGCGCCGCCAAGCGCCGTTGCCGAGAGGTTTTCGAATGTATCCCTTGGCATGATATAGGTCAGGCCGAAGGATCCATGCGTACCCGGAAAGCGCGTCAGCGAGGCCGGGTTAGAATAAATCGCGGAAATATCGTCGATAGATGTGCCATTTGCGGCATAGGCCGTTCCCAGCCCCTGCGCGCTTTGGTGAAGGTTTTGATAGCCATTGGCCGAAACCGTCAGCGGATACAACCCAAGGATGATAGCGGTCGAGCATAGGGAAAAACGACGGAAACACATGCTTGCAGCCCTTTCAGTATGGCATTGCCGTTTCATGTCAGCGATCATTGCCCGCGCCGCCCAAGCCCACCGGCTGACCGGGCGGATGGGTTCTACCCGCGAAAATCCACCGGCGCCCTCGCCCGGCACCCGCGTCAATCGGCAATGCGAATCGCTAACCATCTATGACAATTTGTTTTTTTAACTAGGCCAGAGGGTCGGCACCTTCGTCAAGCACGGCGCATCCGGGCGCTGGACTTCCGCGTTGATGTGGCATTTCCTTCACCCCCCCGCCACATCGGAAACCCTGCCCGAACCGCCTTACCCTAGGTCAAGTTCAGCCTTGACGTAACACATCTTACGCGCGAAAACTAGAATAAACCGGAGAGTTTCATTGTCCAGAAAAGTCGAGTTCGGGAGGATGAATACACTTCGACATATTGTGCTTATGTCGCTTTTTGTCCTAGCCGGAACTTTTCCGGCATCGGCACAGATTTGCGACCTTGCCGATCCGGTGAAGCCAGCGGACTTTCCAGATCAGCCGATAAACATATTCATTCCGCGCAGCAGCGCCTCGGGTTCCCTCGGGTTGAACGAGGAAATCGCCAAGGCGATCCGAGGGCTGAAGGATGAAAACGGCAATGATCTGAATATCCGGGTCAACACCCTGTTCAAGTTCGGCGGCGACCTGCATGCGGCGCTGGACTATTTCTTCGACCTGCCGCCGAACGGCTATAACGTCATCCAGCTGACCGACACCTATGCCAGCACGCTGGCCGAGTCGGGGGCGGCGGAATCCGGGGCGGCGGATAACCGGCTGGTGCCGCTTGCGCTGGCGCAGATCACCCTCAGCCAGCTCTACATCCGCAGGAACGATCCGAATTTCTCGGATCTCGATGGCTTCATCAGCTATGCCTCGGCGCGCGGCTCCGAGGCCGAGGCCGCGCCGGTGCAGATCGCCCTGTTCGGCACCAAGGGCGAGCAGTTCGGGCTCGAGGATATCCTGCTGGAGAAATTCGCCGACAATTTCGCCACCGGCGCGCTGACCGCCACCAGCGTCGCCGAGGCCGCGCCCGATGCAGCGGGGGAAGCCCCCGCGACCACGCCCCCCGCCCCGGAACTGGCCCTGGGGCCGGTGGGGTTCGAAAGCGGATCGGCGCGCTATTTCTCGCTATTCGGCGCCTCGGCCGAGACCGGGCGCCGGGTCGACGCGCTGATCGAGCAGCCGGGCGATGTGGCGCGGCTGATCAATGGCGGGCTGATCAAGCCGATCTTCACCTTCCTGCCCGAACAGGACCTGAACCGCGAGGTTGCCGCCGACCTGCGCGCAAGGCTTGGTGCCACCGCATCCTTCCCCGAGAAGGGCAGCGAGCATTGCGCCATCTATTACCGTTATCGCGGCTTCTTCATCCCCGCCGACGTGCCACCCGAGCGGCGGCAGTTCCTGGAATGGGTGTTCCGCAAGGCCTTCGATTCCGACAGCTTCCGGGCCTTCAACCATGCGGAATACATGGATGTGCTGTACCAGGATCAGGATATCGCCAATGCCTATTGCTCGACGCCCGATCTGAACGCCTTCTTCCAGAACAGCATCCGCGAATACCGCGAATGCCTGAAGGACGGCGCCGCAGCGTCGCCAAGCCCGTGACGAGGCGGGCATGAGCGATCGAATCCTTGCCGGGCTTGCCCTGCGCGCCGAGGCGGGTGACCCCGAGGCCAGCCGGCTGCTGGCGCAGCGGCTGGCAGGCAATCCGCTGATGCGGGCGCTGTTCGGCGCTGATGCCGACCGGCTCGCCGATCACCTGCAGGGCTTCAACGCGCTGTTGCCGGTCTATCGCGCGGCCATGGCGGATCTGGGCCTTCCAGAGCCGCAGGACGCCTATCTCTTCGACCTGATCCTGCCGCTGACCCGCTTTTTCCGCCAGCGTATCCCCGCCGGGCGTGCGCCCTATCTCATCGGGCTGGCGGGAGGGCCGGGGGCCGGCAAGACCACGCTGTCGCGGCTCCTCTCCTGCTGTCTGCAGGCGATGATCGCGCCCGCGCCCCGCTGCCTCAGCCTCTCCATCGACGATTTCTACCGCCCGAAAGAGGAACGCCTGCGCCGCGGTTTCAAATGGCGCACCCTGCCCGGAACCCATGACACCGAGCGGATGGCGGATGTTCTTGCGGCGCTGGACCGGCCCGGTACTGGCACCCTGACTGTGCCGCGCTATGATCTCGGGCGCGATGTCCCAAGGGCCGACGAGGTGGTAAGCGGCAAACCCGACATCTGCATCTTCGACGGCGCGATGGTGGGCTCGCCCCTGCCCGGCTATGACCGGCTGGCGCGGCGGCTCGACTTTCTCATCTTCCTCGACCTGCCCACGCCGCTGCTGAAACGCTGGCGGTTCGAGCGGGAACGCAAGCTGCGCGCCGCAAGCGACGGCACGGTCGGCTTTCCCGAAGAGGTGATGCAGGCCTTCTGGGACGAAGCGCTTGGCCCCAGCATCGCAAACTGGGTCGCGCCCAATGCAGCTAGGGCCGATCTGGTCCTGTCCATCGACGCGGGGCGCCGGGTCACGGCGGTCCGCCAGCCCCAGCTTTGCCCAACCGGAACCCATGTGTGAGACAAGATGACCGATCAGGCAACCGATGATGACCTCGCCCACCGCCAGCGCGTCGATGCGTTGCTGCGGCAGGGCAAGAACGTCTACCAACCGCTTTACAACTATCCCTATCCGCAGGCGTTCGCGGCGCTCCGCCCCTGCGCCGACCGCTGCCGCGCGGTCGAGGCCAGCATGGGCGGGGCCGTCGCCGGGCGGCGGCTGTGGGACATGGGCTGTTCGCTTGGCTATAATACACTGTGGTTCGTCGATCGCGGCATGACCGGCACCGGCATCGACATCGACCCGCGCAATGTCGCGCTATGCCGCGAGATCAGCCGATGGACGCCGGGCGAGGCGCGGTTCAAACAAGGGGAACTGTCCCGGGAGATGGTCGAGGCCATGAAACCGGGCAGCCATGATTACGGCTTTCTCTTCAGCATGTTGCACCATGTGATCGAGACACGGGGACTGGCCTATGTGCAGGCGATGATGCAGGCGCTGACCGCGCGCATCCCGGTCCTCTATGTCGAACTGGCGCTGCGCTCCGAGGTGCCACCGCCCGGCTATGACTGGGCGCGCCATTTGCCCGAGGACGAACTGGCGATCTTTGCCACCTGCGAGGGGTTGAGCTTTCAGCTGATCGGCCGCTTCCCGACCCATGTTGGCCCGGTCACCCGCCCGATCTACCGCGTCTCGCGAGGGAGGGAGAACTGACGCCCGCCCCCGCCCCTGCGCCGGCCACGCTGCCGTTGCCCGCAGACGCGCTGCTGGCCGACCCGATCCTCGGGCGGCTGGAGGGTATGGCGCTGTCGGCCTTGATCCCGCATGTGACGCGCCGGGTGATCGCCGCCGGGGACTTCCTCTACCGCGCCGGCGAGCCAGCCGATACCGTCTTCCTGATCCAGAACGGCGCGCTGCGGCTGGAGAACGGGCAGGGTCGCAGCGCCCGACAGGTCGAGGGCTGCGCCGGCGAGGAGGCGCTGCTGGGCCTCGGCAGCCACAGCGCCAGCGCCATGGCCGAGACCGAGACCACGGTGCTGGCGATCCCGGCGGGCCAGTTGGCCCATCTCGCCGGCCGCCGCCGCGACCTTCGCGAGGCGTTCTTTCGCGCCTATGCCGGACGTTATGACGGACAGGCTCAGGCCACGCCCCACGCAGCGCCCGACAAGCCCCAACCCACCGCCGAGGGCCTCGGCCCACTGCTGGGCTGGCTGCTGACCATCGCCCTGCCCCTCGCCGTCTACCTCGTCGCAGAGCGGCTGCCGTTGGACCCTGCCGCGACGGATTTCCTGGCCATCGTGATGGTTGCCGTGGTGATGTGGCTGTTCGGGCTGGTGCCGGAATACGTGCCGCCGCTTTTTGCCGCGCTGGCGATGATCCTGCTGGATGTGGCGCCGCCCGCCGAGGTGCTGTCGGGCTTCCGCTCGGACAGTTTCTTCGTGACGCTCAGCATCTTCGGCATCGGCGCGCTGATGGTCTCGTCGGGGCTGACCTATCGGTTCTCGCTCTGGGTGCTGGGCAAGGTTCCGGCGACGCCCTTCGGCTATAACCTCAGCCTCTTCGGCATCGGCATGGTGCTGTCGCCCGTCATCCCCTCGGTGGTCGGGCGGGTCAGCATCATCACGCCCTTGATGATCGAGTTGATCGAGATCTCCAGACCCGAGGCGCACGATCGCTTTGCCAACCGGCTGATCTTCAGCCTGCTCTCGGGCGCCTCGATCTTCGTGCCGATCTTCCTGACGGCGGCGGTGCCGAACCTCGTGGTCTATGGGCTTTTCGACGCGCAGACCCAGTTCGCCTTCGGCTGGATCGCCTGGCTCTACGCCGCCTCGGTCTTCGGGCTGATCGTGCTGGCTAGCTTCTGGCTGGTCTCGGCGCTGATCTTCGGCCGCGCGCGCAGCTTCAGCCTGCCGCGCGCCACCATCCGGGAACAGCGCCGGCTGCTGGGCCCGGTCTCGGCGCCGGAATGGGCGGCGGCGCTGGCGGTGCTCGCCATGATTGGCGGCATCCTGACCGGGCCGTCGCATCGCATCGACGTCGCGTGGATCGCGCTGGCGATCTTTGTCACGCTGATGATGTTCGGCACGCTTGGCCGCGAGGCGATCCGGGCGCAGATCGACTGGCCAATCCTGATCTATCTCGGCACCATCATCGGCTGGGTCCCGGTCGCGGCCATCACCGGCCTCGATCAGGTGATCGTCACGCATCTGACATGGCTGGGCGAGTCGATGAGGTCGGATTTCCCGCGCTTCATCCTGATGGTCTCGGGGATGATCCTCGCGGTGCGGCTGGCCCTGCCGACCGGGGTGACGGTGATCCTCTTCACCACGGCGCTGTTTCCACTGGCGGCGGCGCAGGGGCTGTCGCTCTGGCTCATCGGCTTCATCATCCTCGCCGTGGCCGACACCTATGTCTTTCCCTATCAAAGCTCCTATTACCTCAAGCTGCGCAGCGATCTGGAGGCCCGCGGCCTCGCCCATGTCCTGGACGAGCGGCGGATCATCGCCGCGAATGTCGTGATGATCGCGCTGAGGATCGGGGCAATCTATGGCAGCCTGCGCTTCTGGCAGCATCTGGACCTGCTGTCATGACCCGCCGCCATCTGCGGCTGGCCGTGATGCTGGTCTTTGCCTGCCTGTTCTTCGCGCTGGTGGTGGTGCAGAAATCCCAGACCGCGCGCATCCTGATCATCCACAGCAACGATCCGGCCTATCCCTGGGTCGCCTCGGTGAACGAGGGGCTCACGCGCGGCTTCGAGGGGCGGCGGAACATCCTGTTCCGCTATCACTACATGGACCTGAAGAACCATACCGATGCCGCGTTCAAGGAGCGCGCGGCGACGCTGGCGCTGAACGCGGTCAGCAGCTGGGCGCCCGATGTGCTGGTGCTGGTCGATGACGAGGCGCAGGCGCTGGTCGGCAAGGCGGTGGTCGCGCCGGCACCGGGCGCGCCGGGGGTGCGGGTGGTCTTCAGCGGGGTGAATGGCGAGCCCGCAGACTATTACCCGCCGGGCGCCGAGGTGACCGGCATCCTTGAACGCAAACCCCTGCCGGCGATCCGCGATGCCGCGCTGTCCATCGCCTTGGAAAGCGCGACACGACCGCCCCGCGCCCGCCCGCGCATCCAGTTCATCGGCGATCATTCCTCGTCCATCACCGCCGAGATTCCCTCTTACGAGAGTTTCGACTGGTCGCCGGCCGATTTCCTGCCGCCGGTGCAGGTCGACACATTCGCCGATTGGCAAGTGGCAGTCGAGCGGGCGGGGCGCGAGGCCGATGTGATCCTTGTCACCAATTACCGCAATATCCGCGACGGCGCGGATGGCCCCTTCCTGCGCCCGGCGGCGCAGGTCATGCAATGGACCGCCGAACATGCGACCGTGCCGGCGATCGGCATGGGCGCCACCAACAGCGAGGACGGGTCGATGCTGACCGTGTCGGTCTCGCCCTTCGAACAGGGCGAGGTCGCCGCCGCGCTGGCCCTGGAGCTGCTGGACGGCACGCCCCCCGCAAGCCTGCCAGTCGTGGTGTCCAAGCAATTCATCGTGCAGGTCTGCACCCCCACTCTGGCCCGCTGGGGGCTGACCCTGCCACCGCTTTACGAGGCCTTTGCCCGCGCCACCGACCATTATTACGAGGAGGGGTGCTGATGAGCACGCTGTTCCTCAGTCACAGCTCGGCCGACAATACGCTGGCACAGGATCTCGCCGCGCGGCTGAGGGCGCAGGGCCATACCTGCGTCTTTCTGGACCTCGACCCGGAAAAGGGCATCGTCGCCGGCATCAGCTGGGAACGCACGCTCTATCGCAAGCTGCGCGCCTGCCGGGCGGTCATCGCCATCTGCACCGACAGCTACCTGGCCTCGCATTGGTGCTTTGCCGAGATCGCGCTGGCGCGGATGGAGGGCAAGCAGATCATCGCGCTGGTCGCCGACCCGATCAGCGACCCGGGCCGCCTGCCCTCGATCCTGACCGAGCGGCAGTTCATCGACCTGCGCCGCGATCCCGAAACCGGCTATCAGCGGCTGTGGCGCGGGCTGAAGGAGCTGGACCTTCTGGGCGCGGTCGGGGACTGGGACCCGACTGCCTCGCCCTATCTCGGCCTGAACGCCTATCAGGAAAAGGACGCGCCGGTCTATTTCGGGCGCGAGGATGAGATCCGGGGCGCGATCGAGCTGGTCGACCGCGGCGCGCCGGGGCTGATCCTCGTGATCGGTGCGTCGGGCAGCGGCAAATCCTCGCTGGCCCGCGCCGGCCTTATCCCGCGCCTGCGCCGCGAGCCGGAGCGCTGGATCGTGCTCGACCCGTTCCGACCGGGCCGCGATCCCTTTGCCGAGCTGGCGCAGGTCATCGGCCAGGGCTTTCGCCGCTATGCCCCCGATGCGCCCCCGGCGCTGCACGAGGCCGGGACACTTGGCGACCGGCTGCGCGACTGGCAGGAGGTCTCGAAACAGCGGCGCAGTGCCGAGCCGGCGCAGGTCGGTGCCACTCCCGTCGATCCGTCGCGGCTTGGCCGGCTGATCAGCGAACTGGAGGCGCTGAAACGGCAGGAGCCGGCCTCGCGCGAGGCCTCGCTGCTGGAATTCCTCGACTGGAGCCTGACTGACCTGCGCCGCATCTTCGGTCGCCATCCGGCCCCGGGTCATGGCGGCAGCGCAGCCACCCCGCTGCTGGACCTGATCGCGGACCTGCGCCGTAGCGCCGGCCACACCACCGCCCGCGTGCTGCTGGTCATCGACCAGTTCGAGGAGCTTCTGGGCACCGACAGCCCCGAGGGCGAGGCCGCGCGCTTCCTTGGCCTCATCGCCGCCTCGCTCGCCGCCGAGGGCTCGCCCCTGACCGTGGTGGCGACGATGCGGTCGGATTTTCTGGAAAGCTTCCAGACCGTCAACGCCCATCACGGCATGGATTTCGCCACTCTGTCGCTGGGGCCGATGCCGGTCGAGGGGATGCGGCGGGTGATCGAGGCGCCGGCGAAGCTGGGTGCGATCGAGCTGGAAGCGGGCCTTGCCGACCGTCTGCTGGCGGATGCGAGCAGCGCCGACGCCCTGCCGCTTCTCTCGTTCACGCTCTATCTTCTCTGGCGAGACGGGCATCAGGCGGGCCGGCTGACGCTGGCCGATTACGACCGGCTTGGCGGGCTGGAAGGCGCGGTGGCGAACGAGGCCGATGCCATCCTCGCCACCGCCCGCCAGCGGGGTCAGGAACCTGAACTGCGCGCCGCCTTCCTCGAGATGGTGCGGCTGGCCGAGGACGGCCAGTTCACCCGCCAGCCTCTGGCGCTGGACGAGCCGGAACTGGTGCCGGTGCAGGACCTGATCGACCGCTTTATCGAGCGCCGCCTGCTGATCTCGCGCGCCGAGGGCGATCAGCGGGTGGTCGAGGTGGCCCACGAGGCGCTGTTCCGGGCCTGGGCACCGCTGGCGCAATGGCTCGAGGATCACCGCAGCGAGTTGCAGCTGAAGCAGCAGATCCGCCATTCAGCCGCGGCCTGGGAGGAACACCGGCACCAGCCCGACTACCTGTGGCGCGGCGCGCGCCTGTCCGAGGCGGTGGAACTGGTCGGGCGCGGCGGGCTGGAGGGCAATTCGAAGGAGGAACGCCGCTGCAAGGCCTTCGTGCTGGCCAGCGAGTCGATGCGCAAGCGGCAGGGCCGCCGCCGCCGCAACCTGGTCCTGACGGTCGCGGCGCTGCTGCTGGGCTTCCTCGGCTATGCGCTGAAGAACGAGGACGAGGCCAAGTCGGCCGAGCGCGCCTCATGGGCGCGGGAACAGGCGCTGCGGGCGATCGGCACCTTGGCGACCGAACCGCTGGCCAGCATTCGCACCGCCGAGGCCGCCATCTGCATGACCCAGATCCATGATGGGCAGGTATTGCCCGAGGCCGAAGGCGCGTTGAACCGCGCCGTCAATGCGCTGGAAAAGCAGCGCAGCCTGACCGGCCACAGCCGCGCGGTCTCGCGCCTGATCTTCCTGCCCGAGGCGGGGGGCGGCCAGCCGGCCACGACCGAGCGGCTGGTGTCGCTGGGGCTGGATCATGCCGCGCTGCTCTGGACCCTGCCCGGCAGCGGCGCGCCGAAATGCTCGGGCGTTCTGCCGGAGGAGCCGCTCTTGCCCCGCGCCAGCCAGATCGCCGGCGATCCCGGCAGCCGCCTGATCGCCGCCGGCCTGCCGGGCGGGGGTGTGACCCTGCAGGCCATCCCGGCCTCTGGCCCGCCCCCGGCGCCGGTCGCGGTTCTGCAGCTGAGCGCCGAGGTCTCGGCCCTTGCCATCGCGCCCGGCGGCAGCCGCATCGCGGCGGCGGGCGAGGACGGATCGCTGCGGATCGGGGGGCTGACGGCGTCGGGCGTGCCCACGCAGCCGATGGCTCTGCCCGACCGGCCCGCCCGGATCGACGTGCTGGGCTTCAGCGGCGATGGCGCGGTGCTGGCGGCGGGCAGCTGGGACGGGTCGGTGACGCTGTGGGACAGCGGCAGCGGGTTGATGCTGCGCCGCCTCGACGGCCATGCCGAGGCGGTGACCGAGCTGGCCTTCAACGGCGATCTGCTGGCGACGGCGGGATGGGACCAGGTGGTTCGGCTGTGGAACTGGCGGACGGGCCGTCTGTTGCAGGTCCTGCCGCATGAGGGCCGGGTCTCGGCCCTGCGCTTCCTGCCCGGCGAAGGCGAGGCCGCCAACCTGGCCAGCGCCAGCTGGGACCGCACGGTCAGGATCTGGGACGTGACCAACGGCCAATTGCTGAAGACGCTGGAACATGGCGCGCCGGTCGTGTCGCTGGCGATCACACCCGAGGCACGCTCGCGGCTGGGGCACCAGACCGGCGGTCCGCTGATCGCCACCGGCGATTGGGATGGGCGCGTGTCGGCCTGGAATGTCGAGCTTGGCCCCGGCGCCCCGGTCTCCTCGCGCATCGTCGCCCAGCATCTCGAGCCGGTGAACGATCTCAGCTTCACCGGCGATGGCCGCTTCCTTGCCAGCGCCAGCGATGACGAGACGATCAAGGTCACCCGGCTTTTCGAGGATGAGGGGCAATATCTGTGGCGCAGCAGCCTCGATCTCAGCCCGCCGACCGGGGGCAGCGACCAGGCCCGCTGGATCGCGATGATCCAGAATGGCGAGGTGCGGGTGCTGGACCCCGAGGCGCAGGCCCGCCCCCGCACGATCACCGATTTCGACGGCAATGCCACCGGCATCGCCTTCCGCAGCGACGGCCCGCAGGTACTGGCGATCCGCGCCAACGAGCTGTTCGACTATCACCTCGATCCGACCGAGCTGATGGTCTGCGCCGACAGGATCGCCCAGCCCGCTTTGCCACAGCCGCCCGAGAACCCCGATCTCGGCAATCTCTGCGCCGGGATCGAGACCGACCAGGGCTTTACCAGCCTCTGGTCGCAGGCCACCGCGCCGATCGCGGGCCTGGTCCGGGCGATCACCGGGCGCTGAACCCACCTCGCAGCCGGAAACTGGCCTCTGCGGCCAATCCGTGCATAGCTGGCCCTGACCATGAAAGGACCTGCCATGCCGCTGCGCCTCGACCACCTGCACATCTATGCCACTGACCCCGAAGCCAGCGCGGCGGGCTATCTGCAACTTGGCGCGCGGCGCGTCAGGGAAGTGACTACCGCCAATGGCCTGCGCATCGTCCTCGACCTCGCCGGCCTCAGCCTGTTTGTCGAGCAAAGCCCGGACGGCAGCACCGGCATCGATCATCTCGCCATGGCCAGCGACGATCTGGACAGCGATCTGGCCGCAGTCACCGCCGAGGGCGGGAGCATTATCATCGGCCCGCGTGAAGCCGGGCCGGGGCTGCGCATCGCCTTTGTCGAACTGGCCGACGGCCAGCGCGCCGAGGTGCTGCAGCGCGGGATCGTCTGACCGCCTTCTTGTGCCGAGGCGTCGTTCTTGCCCTGTCCGGGACAGCCGTGGTCGGCAAGGATGGGTCGCAGAACCTGACGAGGGGCCGAACCATGACCGACGCCGCCGAAGCCTTCATCACCACCCGCCGCGAGGGGGCGATCCTCGAGGTTACGCTGGACCGGCCCAAGGCCAATGCCATCGACCTTGCCACCTCGCGCGCCATGGGGCGGACCTTTGCCGCCTTCCGCGACGATCCCGGGCTGCGGGTCGCCATCGTCAGGACCGGGGGCGAGATGTTCTTCTCGGCCGGATGGGATCTGAAGGCGGCGGCCGAGGGGGCCGAGATCGACGGCGATTACGGCATCGGCGGTTTCGGCGGGCTGCAGCTGCTGCCTGATCTGAACAAGCCGGTCATTGCCTGCGTTTCGGGCATGGCGGTCGGTGGCGGCTTCGAACTGGCGCTGTCCTGCGACCTGATCTATGCTGCCGACCATTCCCGCTTCGCCCTGCCCGAGATCCGCGCCGGCACCATCGCCGATGCCGCCACCATCAAGCTGCCGCGCCGCATCCCCCATCACGTCGCCATGGAGATGCTGCTAATGGGCCGCTGGATGGAGGCAGAGGAGGCGCTGCGCTGGGGGCTGGTGAACGAGGTGCTGCCTCAGGACCGGCTGGAGGCGCGTGTCTGGGAGGTCGCCCGGCTGCTGGCCTCGGGTCCGCCCCTCGTCTTCGCCGCCATCAAGGAGGTGCTGCGGGTGTCCGAGGCCGAGGATTTCGCCACCGGTATGGCGCGGATGATGAACCGGCAATTGCCGACCATCGACCGGCTCTATGGCTCCGAGGATCTGCACGAGGGCGCGCGCGCTTTCGCCGAGGGCCGCGATCCGGTCTGGCAGGGGAAGTAGGCGCTAGATCCGCGCCATCCGCCGTGCGATCAGCCCGATCCCCGTGGCGATCGCCTCTTCGGCGATCGAGCCATAGCCTAGGCGGAAGAAGGGACAGGGGACGGGCTGGCTTTCGAAGAAGACCGCCCCCGGCTCGATCAGCACGCTGTCCTCGCGTAGCGCCGTTGCCAGCGCACCCGCGTCGATGCCCTCACGCCCCTCGATCCAGACGCTTGACCCGCCCGCAACCGGCGCCCCGGCGATGCGGAGGCCATGGGCATAAAGCGCCGCCTCCAGCACCTCGCGCCGCCCCTTCAGCGCCGCTCGAAGCCGGGCAATATGGGCGTCATAGTGACCGAGCGCGAGGAAATAGGCGGTGATGCGCTGCAAATGGCTGGGCGGGTGGCGCAGCATGATCGAGCGCAGCGCGCGGGCCTGCGCGATCAGTTCCGCCGGGCCGACCATGTAGCCGATGCGCAGCCCCGGAAACAGCGACTTCGAGAAGCTGCCCAGATAGATCACCCGCCCGTCCTCATCCATGGATTTCAGAGCCGGGGCGGGCGGGGCGAGATAGGACATCTCGAAATCGTAATCGTCTTCGATGATCAGGAAATCCTGCACCGAGGCCCGCGCCATCAGGTCACGGCGGCGGTCCAGCGGCATGGTCACGCCGGTCGGGATGTGATGGCTGGGGGTGACAAAGACCAGCCGCGTCTGCTCGGGCAGGTCGGACGGGTTTAGCCCGCCTTCATCCACCGGCAAAAAGGTGGTCGGGCTTTGCGCCCTGCGCAGGGTCTCGGCGAAATCGGGATAGCCGGGTTCCTCGGACACTGCCAGCCGGTCGACGCGCGACAGCAGTTCCACCGCCAGGAACAGCCCGTTCTGCGCCCCCAGCGTCACCAGAACCTCATCGGGCCGGGCATGAATCCCGCGTCGCGGCAGGGTGTTCGAACAGATGTAATCGATCAGCAGCGGATCATCGGCGCCATAGCGGTCGGCGGCCAGATCGGCGAAATCGCGGGTGCCCAGCGCCCGGCGGGCGCAGTCGCGCCAGGCATTGTGGTCAAACAGCGCCGGATCGGCCTGCCCGTAAATGAAGGGAAAGCGATAGTCGCGCCAGTCGGCCGGCTTGCGGATCACCCGGCGCGGCATGTGATGGCTCGAAAGCCAGTCCCGCCAGTCGGGCTGCTGGCCATGCGACCGGGCGGGGGGCTGGTCGGGCCGCGCCGTCCGCAAACGCCCGTGCGGCACCGTCTCGGCCACGGCAATGCCCGAGCGTGGCGCTGTCTCGAGGTAACCTTGGCTGACCAGATCCTGATAGACCAGCGTCACCGTCATCCGCGAGATGCCCAGCACCTCGGCCAGTTGCCGGCTCGAGGGCAGCCGCGTCCCCGGCCGCGCCCGGCTTTCCAGCACCGCCCGCACGATGGCAGCGGCCAGCCGTCCCTGCAGCGTCGGCGCCTCGCCCTCGCGCAGGAAGATCGTATCAACGGGAAGTCGCGCCGGCATCTGGACCTATCTTCGGATCAAACTGGACATATCATCGCCCTGTCCGCTCTGCAATCTTACCCGTGTCATGTCGCCGCACCCCCACCCAGCGGCCATACACAGGGAGAGAAAAACAATGTCTGCAATGACCCGCATTCTGACCGGAGCCGCCACCGCCCTCGCGCTGGTGCTGCCCGCCCATGCCACCGAATACCGCGTCGCCGTGGGCGATGGCGCCGGCGGCACGCAAGAGGCCCTGGGCAAGGCCTTCGTCGCCGCGCTGGAAGAACAGTCCGGCGGCAACATGACCGCGAAACTCTTCCTGAACGGCCAGCTTGGCGACGAGCAGGACACGGTGACCGCCGCCGCCACCGGCACGCTGGATTTCTCGATCCTCGCCATCAACAACATCACCCCCTTCTCGCCCTCGGTCGGCACGCTGACCCTGCCCTATGTGATCCTGAGCCAGGAGGACGCCGAGAAGGTGACCCAGGGCGAGATCGGCCAGCAGATGGTCGAACAGACCATCGAGGATGCCGGCGTGCGCATCATCGGCTGGGGCTATTCCGGTTTCCGCGTTCTGACCAACTCGAAGAAGCCGGTTTCGACCGTGGCCGACCTGCAGGGTCTGGTGGTCCGCGTGCCGAAGAACGAGATCATGATCGAGACCTACAAGAGCTGGGGCATCAACCCGACCCCGATGGCCTGGGGCGAGACCTTCGCCGCGCTTCAGCAGAAGGTCGTGGACGGCCAGGACAACCCCTACATGACCGTCTACGCGATGAAGTTCGACGAAGTTCAGAAATACATCACCAATATCCGCTACATCTTCTCGATCGAGCCGCTGATCGTTTCGGAAGCCCTGTTCGAGGGCCTCAGCGAAGAGGAACAGGCGCAGGTGCTGGCCGCCGGTGAAGCCGCGACCAAGGCCTCGGCCGAGTTCCTGCGTGCCGAAGAGACCAAGATCCGCGAAGAACTGGTCGCCCGCGGCATGGAAATCACCGAGCCGGCCGATGGCGAGAAGGAATTCATCGCGCTGGCCGAGGCCGCTGTCTGGCCGAAATTCTATGACCAGATCGGCGGCAAGGAGGTTCTGGACAATGTCCTGACCTCGCTGGGGCGCCCCGCCGCCGCGGAATAGCTTTCCTCCCCGACTGGCGCGCGGGCTCTGGTCCTGCGCGCCACTTTTCCTCCGCTGACTTTCCCCCAACGCGCCCCTTTCCGGAGGCCCTGCATGTCTATGCTCTGGTCGTTCCTTGACAAGTTCGAAAGCCATCTGTGCCGGATCCTTCTGGCGGTGTTCGTGACATTGCTTTTCGTGCAGATCGTCGCCCGCCAGATCTTCGGCTTCTCGATCACCTGGATCGAGGAACTGTCGGTCATCCTGTTTGTCTGGTTCGCCTATTTCGGCGCCTCCTATGCCGCCCGCATGGCGGCGCATAACCGCGTCTCGTTCCACCTGAACATGATGCCGCGCACCCGCGCCCGCATCGTCGAGGCCATCGGCGACGCCTTCTGGATCGCCTTCAATGTCGTCTTCATCTGGCAGTCGATCGCCTTCATCAGCCGGCTGAAGCCCTTCGTGAAGGCCCAGACCCTCGGTTGGGAAATGCGCTACGTCTACCTCGCGCTGCCCATCGCCTTCACCCTGATGACGCTGCGCATCCTGCAGGTGAACTATCTGAAACTGGTCCGTGGCATCGACCCGGCCGATCCCGACAAGGTGACCGTCGAGGCCGTTCTGGAACTGGCCGAGGACGAACAGCGCGCCTTCGACCGGAGGAACCACTGATGGACAACCTGCTGATCGAGATCCTGTTCGGGTCGTTCTTCCTGCTGATGGTCCTGGGCGCGCCGATCACCGTGGCGCTGGGGGTCTCGGCGCTGGCCGCGATGCTCTATCTCGGCGACAACCCGATCAAGATGGTGCAGATGGCCTGGTCCTCGGTGGGGTCCTTCCCGCTGATGGCGCTGCCCTCCTTCATCCTCGCCGGGGCGCTGATGGAGGCCGCGGGCCTCTCGCGCCGGCTGATCGCGGTTGCCGAAAGCCTCGCCGGGCCGTTCACCGGCGGCCTCTCTGCCGCCACCGTCATCGCCTGCCTGTTCTTCGGCGCGATCTCAGGTTCCGGCCCCGCCACCACCGCCGCCGTCGGCATGCTGATGATCCCGGCCATGGTGCGCCAGGGTTATGGCGGTGGCTATGCGGCTGCGGTCACGGCCTCGGCCGGCGGGCTTGGCATCATCATCCCGCCCTCGATCCCGATGGTCATCTACGGCATCTCGGCCATGGGCCTGCAGCCCGACCCCGCCGCGATCGAAGCGCATGGCCAGTTCCAGTCGGTCTCGATCTCGAAACTGTTCATCGCCGGCTTCCTGCCCGGTGTGGTGATGGCGGGCGGCCTGCTGATCATGAACTACATCCGCTGCCGGATGCGCGGCTTCCATGGCTCGGCCGAGCCGCTGTCGCTCAGGAAGGTTGCCTGTGCCTGCTACAAGGGCTTCTGGGCGCTGATGGCCCCGGTGGTGATCCTTGGCGGCATCTATTCCGGCTTCTTCACCCCGACCGAGGCCGCCATCGTCGCGATCTTCTACACCCTCTTCGTCGGTGTTGTGATCTACCGCGAACTGGACCTCAACGAAGTGGTCAAGTCGCTGGACACCACCACCTGGCTTGCCGGGCGCGTGCTGCTGGTCCTTTTCGCCGCCACCATCTTCGGCCGGGTGCTGGTCGAGAACAACATCCCCGGGGTCATTGCCGGCGGCATCCTGTCGCTGACCGACAACCTCTACATCATCTGGGCCATGGTCATCGGCCTGCTGCTGATCGTCGGCATGTTCATGGAGACACTGGCCGCGATCATGATCCTCGTGCCAGTGATGCTGCCGGTGGCCTACATGATGGGCATCGACCCGATCCACTTCGGCATCGTGATGATCTGCACGCTGTCGGTGGGCTTCCAGACCCCGCCACTGGGCGAGAACCTGTTCATCGCCTCGGGCATCTCGGGCATCTCGATCGAGCGGATCAGCCTGCGCGCCCTGCCCTTCGCCGCCGCCTCGGTCTCAGCCATTTTCCTCATCGCCTGCTTCCCCGAAATCGCCCTCTGGGTGCCGCGGATGCTGGGCTACTAACAGAAAGGACCTTTCCTATGACCGCCACCACGACGCGCCGCGCCCTGACCGCCGCCGATCTGAAGGCCACCTTCGACGCCTTCAACCGCCACGACATCGACGGCGTGATGACCCATTTCGCCGATGACTGCGTCTTCTTCACCGTCGCGGGCGAGCATGAATACGGCAACCGCATTGAGGGCAAAGCCGCCATCGCCAAGGCGTTCGAGGGCGTCTGGACCACCATGCCGGACGTGCAATGGGCCGATCACAGCCATTTCCTCAGCGAGGATGGCAGCCGCGGCGTCAGCCAATGGACCTTCCGCGCCACCAACCCCGATGGCACTCGCACCGAAGTTCAGGGGGTGGACCTGTTCCGCATCAAGGACGGCCAGATCGTCGAGAAACAGGCGATCCGCAAGCAGCGCCCTGCCGTTCCCGCCAAGTGAGCCCGCCATGAACGCGATGAACAGACGCCCCGGATCATCCCCCTACGATCCTCTCTATGACCCGATGACCGCGCCCTCGCTGGGTCCGCAGAGCGACTATGCCCCCACCTACTGGATCGGCACCGCCGGTCCCGCCCCCGAGGCCGATGGCCCGGTCCGCGGCGACATGGACGTGGATGTCGCGGTGATCGGCTCGGGCTATACCGGCCTCTCGACTGCGATCCACCTGGCCAAGATGCACGGCATCAAGGCCGTGGTGCTCGAGGCCAATGGCGTCGCCTTCGGCTGCTCGACCCGCAATGGCGGCCAGGCGCAGATCAGTTCCGGCCGGCTGAAGCGCAGCCAATGGATCGCCCGCTGGGGTCTCGACGTGGCGCAGGGCCTTCATGCCGAGATCACCGAGGCGTTCGACCTGTTCCGTGGCCTGATCCGCGATCATGCCATCGACTGCGAGCCGCAGGACGGCGGGCATTACTACATCGCTCACAAGGCCTCGGCCATGCCGGCGCTGGACAGCGAAACGCGCCTGTTGAACGACACCTTCGGCTATGGCGCGCGGATGATGTCCCGTGACGAGTTGCACAACACCGTCGCCCGCGACATGGAGGCGCACGGCGCCATGTGGGAGCCTGATGGCACCGGCATCCATGCCGCGAAACTGGCCTTCGGCTACCTGCGCATCGCCCGCGAACTGGGCGCCAAGGTTCATACCGACAGCCCTGTGACGGGATGGCAGCTGAAGAACGGCATCCACCACCTGCGCACCCCGGGCGGCACGGTCCGCGCCCGCCGCGTGGCTGTGGCGACCGCCGCCTATGCGCCCCGCAGCCTGCATCCGCGGCTGAAGGACCGGCTGATGCCGATCATGTCGAACAGCGTGGTGACCCGCGTGCTGACGCCTGCCGAGCTTGACTCGGTCGGCATCCGGAAGCTCTCGCCGCTGACCGATACGCGCACCCTGCGCCATTACTATAGGCTTCTGCCCGACAACCGCCTGCAGATCGGTTCGCGCGCTGCCATCACCGGTCGCGACGCCGCCAACCCGGCGCATCTCGCGGCGCTGCGCGAGGGCATGGCCCGCAAGTTCCCCGCCCTGCGCGGGATCGAGCTGGACTACAGCTGGTGGGGCTGGGTCGATGTCAGCCATGACATGATGCCCCGCATCACCGGCCTGCCCGACCTGCCCGGCGCCTTCTACGCGCTCGGCTATGGCGGCAATGGCGTCATGTATTCCGCCATGGCCGGTCGCCGCATGGCCCAGCTGGTCGCCGGCGAACAGGTGCCGGACCTGCCGATCTTCAATTCCGAATTGCCGCATGAGGGCTGGAAGACGCCCTTCCGACGGCTTGGCCAATGGGGCCTCTACCACCTCTACCATTATCGCGACGAACGCAAATAAGGAGCGACACCGATGAAAATGACCACTGAAGAAGCCTTCGTCAAAGTCCTGCAGATGCACGGCATCGAGCATGCCTTCGGCATCATCGGGTCGGCGATGATGCCCGTCTCGGACCTCTTCCCCAAGGCCGGGATCACCTTCTGGGACTGCGCGCATGAAACCAATGCCGGGCTGATGGCCGATGGCTTCACCCGCTCGACCGGCAAGATGTCGATGGCCATCGCACAGAACGGCCCCGGCGTCACCGGCTTTGTCACCCCGATCAAGACCGCCTACTGGAACCACACGCCGCTGCTGCTGGTGACCCCGCAGGCCGCCAACAAGACCATCGGCCAGGGCGGTTTCCAGGAGATGGAGCAGATGCGGCTGTTTGCCGACAGCGTCTGCTATCAGGAGGAAGTGCGCGACGCCTCGCGCATCCCCGAGGTGCTGAACCGCGTCATCATGCAGGCCTGGCGCAACTCGGCCCCGGCGCAGATGAACATCCCGCGCGACATGTGGACGCAAGTCATCGACGTGGACCTGCCGCAGGTCGTGGCCTTCGAACGCCCCTCGGGCGGCGAGGAGGCGGTGGCCGAAGCCGCCAAGCTGCTGAGCGAAGCGAAGTTCCCGGTGATCCTCTCGGGCGCGGGCGTGGTTCTGTCCGGCGCGATCCCGGATCTGGCGAAACTGGCCGAGCGTCTGGATGCCCCGGTCGCCTCGAACTACCAGCACAATGACAGTTTCCCCGGCTCGCATCCGCTGGCTGTTGGCCCCCTCGGCTACAATGGCTCGAAGGCGGCGATGGAGCTGATCGCCAAGGCCGATGTGGTTCTGGCGCTTGGCACCCGCTTGAACCCGTTCTCGACCCTGCCCGGCTATGGCATCGATTATTGGCCGAAAGAGGCCAAGATCATCCAGGTCGATATCAATGCCGACCGGATCGGGCTGACCAAGAAGGTCACCGTGGGCATCCAGGGCGATGCGGCCAAGGTCGCGCGTGGCATTCTGGCGCAGCTTTCGCCGGGTGCCGGAGATGCCGGCCGGGCTGATCGCAAGACGCTGATCAGCCAGACAAAATCGCGTTGGGCGCAGGAGCTGTCGAGCCTCGATCACGAGCAGGACGATCCCGGCACCGAATGGAATGCCGAGGCCCGCACCCGTGATGCCGGGCTGATGTCGCCGCGTCAGGCGTGGCGGGCGATCATGCAGGCGGTGCCGGCCGAGGCGATCGTGTCGTCGGATATCGGCAATAACTGCGCCATCGGCAATGCCTATCCCGCCTTCGAGAAGGGCCGGAAATACCTTGCGCCGGGCCTCTTCGGTCCCTGCGGCTATGGCTTCCCCTCGATCCTCGGCGCCAAGATCGGCAATCCGGAGACCCCGGTGATCGGCTTTGCCGGTGACGGCGCCTTCGGCATCTCGATGAACGAGATGACCGCCTGTGGCCGCGACGACTGGCCGGCGATCACCATGGTGATCTTCCGCAACTACCAGTGGGGCGCGGAAAAGCGCAACACGACGCTGTGGTATTCGAACAACTTCGTCGGCACCGAACTGGACCGCGATACCTCCTATGCCGGCATCGCCCGGGCCTGCGGGGTCCACGGCGTTCAGGTCAGCTCGACCGAGGAACTGACCCATGCGCTGCACGAGGCGGTTGATCGCCAGATGAAGTCGGGCGAAACCACCTTCATCGAGGTTCTGCTGAACCAGGAACTGGGCGAGCCCTTCCGCCGCGATGCGATGAAGAAGCCCGTCAGTGTCGCCGGGATCAGCGCCAGCGACATGCGCCCGCAAAAAGGCGCGGCCTGACCAAGCCTCTGCCCGGCGGCGCACCTGCCGCCGGGCAATGATCCTGCAGGAGATTTCCATGGCCAGCATCGACATGCGTCTGCCGAAGATCGAGACCCTCAAGCCCTTCTTTCCCGGCTTTGCCATCTCGGTGCTCGTCGCCGTCAGCGCGCAATTCCTGTCCGAGCATTACGGCGCCCCGGCCATGCTGCTGGCGCTGCTCTTGGGGCTGGCGCTGAACTTCCTCGCCGAAGAGGGCACCCGTACCGCGCCGGGGATCGAGTTCACCGCCCGCACCGTGCTGCGCCTTGGCGTGGCGCTGTTGGGCGCGCGGATCAGCGTCGAGATGCTGGCCGAACTGGGCGGCCCGGCCATTGCGCTGGTCATCGCCGGGGTGGTGCTGACCATCGGCTTCGCGCTTCTGGTGACGCGCTTCGTCGGGCGCAGCTGGCGCTTCGCGCTCTTGACCGGCGGCTCGGTGGCGATCTGCGGTGCCTCGGCCGCCATGGCCATCGCCGCCGTGCTGCCCAAGCACGAGAAATCCGAACGCGACCTGGTCTTCACCGTGCTCTCGGTCACCGTGCTCTCGACCGTCGCCATGGTGCTTTACCCGATGATCGCGCAGGTCTTTCATCTGGATGACCGCGATGCCGGGGTGTTCCTCGGCGGTACCATCCATGACGTGGCGCAGGTGGTCGGCGCGGGCTTCTCGATCAGCCCCGAGGCTGGCGAGACCGCCACGCTGGTCAAGCTGATCCGGGTGTCGATGCTGGCGCCGGTGGTGCTGTGCTTCTCGCTGGCCATCCGGCAGATGGGTCTGGCCGATCTCAGCCAGGGCAAGAAACCGCCGCTGCTGCCGGGCTTCGTCATCGGCTTCCTGGTGCTGGCGGCGGCCAATTCCTTCGGCCTGATCCCGCAGGTGGTGGCCGATGCCGCCGGTGCGCTCAGCCGTTGGGCGCTGCTCATTGCCATCGCGGCCGTTGGCATCAAGACCTCGCTGGCGCGGATGCTCGAGGTCGGCACCGGCGCGATCCTGCTGCTGGTCGCCGAAACCATCTTCCTTGGCGGCTTCGTCGTCACCGGCCTGCATTTCCTCGGCTGACGCCGCCGCCCCCAGATTGGCCCCTTCCTTGAAAGGCCCCTGCCATGAAACCGCTCGACCGCATCTTCGAGACCGCCCGCAGCGCGCCGCGCCACATCATCCTGCCCGAGGGCGATGATCCCCGCGTCGCCGAAGCCGCCGCCCGGCTGGTCTCTGAAGGGCTGGCGCAGATCACGCTGATGAACGGCCCCGACCTGCCCGGCGTCACCGCGCTGAACCCGTCCGAAGCCCCTGATCTCGTGGAGCTTTCCGAGCACTGGCACCAGCAGCGCGCGAAGAAGGGCATGACCGCCGAACGCGCGCTGGCCGAGATGCGCGACCCGATCCGTCAGGCGGCAATGCGGGTGCACCTGGGTCAGGCCGATGGCACCGTTGGCGGCGCCGTGGCGACCACCGCTGACACCGTCCGCGCCGCCCTGCAAGTGATCGGCCGCGCGCCCGATGCGGCGCTGGTCTCGAGCTTTTTCCTGATGCTCTCCTGCGGCCCCTCGGCCCCGATCAAGGGCGGGATGATCTTCGCCGATTGCGGGCTGATCATCGATCCAGATGCGAAAGAACTCGCCGGAATCGCCCGCTCGGCAGCTGCATCCTGCCAGCAGTTGCTGGGCGAAACGCCGCGGGTTGCCCTGCTCAGCTTTTCCACCGCCGGCTCTGCCGATCATCACAGCCTTGGCAAGATCCGCGAGGCACTTGCCCTGATCCGCGCCGCCGATCCCGATCTCGAGGTCGATGGCGAGTTGCAGTTCGACGCCGCGCTGGACGATGCGATCCGCGCGAAAAAGGCGCCGGGCAGCCGGCTCTCGGGCCGTCCGAACGTGTTCATCTTCCCCGATCTCGCCTCGGGCAATATCGGCTACAAGATCGCCCAACGCCTCGGCGGGCTGACGGCCATCGGCCCGATCCTGCAGGGCCTCGCCCGCCCCGCCAATGACCTGTCGCGCGGCGCCTCGGTCGAGGACATCATCGCCGCCACGGCCGTCACCGCCGCACAGGTCGCCCCTGCGCCTCAGCGATTGAGCGTGTCGACCGGATAGGCGGTGGTGAACTTCATCCGCTCCATGGCGAAATGCGATGTGACGTTCTTCAGCACCACCGCATCGGTCAACCGCTTGTAAAGCCCGTCGAAGGCCGACATGTCCGAGATCGCGACGCGCAGCAGATAATCCATCTCGCCGGCCATGCGATAGACCTCCATGATCTCCGGGATCGCAGCCACCGCGCGCCCGAAAGCCTCGCGCCACTCGGCCGAGTGGTCCGCCGCCTCGATGCCGACGAAAACCGTCAGCCCGAAGCCCAGCTTGGCCGGATCGGCCAGCGCCACCCGCCCGGTCAGGATGCCGGCGCTTTCCAGCTTCTGGATGCGCTTCCAGCAGGGCGTCTGCGACAGACCGGCCTTGTCGGCGATCTGGGCGATCGGCAGGGTGGCATCGTTCATCAGCTCGGTGACGATCTTGCGGTCGATCAGGTCCAGGTCTGTCATCGCAGTCGCAGCCTTTCCGGGGCACTCGGTTGCGATGCAGAGGATGCACCATTCGAATAAAATGTCTATCAAATTTATCGTCTATCTTGGCGTGCCCGAAGTTCGGCCTTGTTTCAACGCGATATTTTTGCGCATCGCCTGCCCGTCAATCGACCACCCGGCCCGTTCGATGGAGAAGGATCTTCTCTTTTCACGACCAAATTAGCCGTGAATTTTCTGTTGCAATACTCGACTTCTCCTGTCGTTATTACGGTGAATAGAGGCGGAGGACAGCAGACCTGCGCCGCACCCAACACCCGGCTGCACCCATCGCAGTCACCCAAGGAGAAGTTCATGTTCGTCACGCCCCCCCTTGCCGGCCCCCCCTCCGCGCAAGAGCCGATCGCCGCAGCCCGTCGCCTCACCGTCCTGACCGGCGGCAGCAGCCTGCGCGGCACCTTGTCGGCGCTGGCCCTCGCCCTGATCGGTCTCGGCGCTGCCCCCGCCCCGGTCCATGCTGAAACTCTGCTGAATGTCAGCTATGACCCGACCCGCGAGCTGTATCGCGAGTTCAACGAGGTCTTTGCGAAATGGTGGACCGATCAGGGCAACGAGGCGCCGACCATCGAGGCCAGCCATGGCGGCTCGGGCGCGCAGGCCCGCGCGGTGATCGACGGGCTGGATGCGCAGGTGGTGACGCTGGCCCTGGCCTCGGACATCGACAAGATCGCCGAGGCGGGCAAGCTGCCGGCGGACTGGCAATCGAAGCTGCCGCACAACTCGTCGCCCTATACCTCAACCATCGTTTTTCTGGTGCGCGAGGGTAATCCGAAGGGCCTCACCGACTGGGGCGATCTGGTCAACGAGGGCGTCGAGGTCATCACCCCCAATCCGAAAACCTCGGGCGGGGCGCGCTGGAACTATCTCGCGGCCTGGGCCTGGGCCGAGAAGAACGGGCAGGACCCGCAGGAGTTCGTCGGCAAACTGTTCAAGAACGTGCCGGTGCTGGACAGCGGCGCGCGCGGTTCGACCACGACCTTCGCGCAGCGTGGTATCGGTGACGTGCTGCTGGCCTGGGAGAACGAGGCCTATCTGGCGCTGAAGGAACTGGGCGAGGATCAGTTCGACATCATCGTGCCCTCGGTCAGCGTGCTGGCCGAGCCGCCGGTGGCGCTGGTGGAAGGCAACATCAAGAACGACGAGCAGCGCAAGCTGGCCGACGGCTATCTGAACTTCCTCTATTCGCCCGAGGGGCAGGCGCTGGCCTACAAGCATTTCTACCGGGCCTGGGACGATTCCGCCGCCAACCCCGAGGACGTGGCACGTTTCCCCAAGCTGGAACTGGTCGGCATCGACCATTTCGGCGGCTGGTCCAAGGCGCAGCCCGAGCATTTCGGTGACGGCGGCATCTTTGACCAGATCTATGTGCCGAAGTGAGACCCGGGATGCGCAGCCCCCTGATCCACCGCTCCCCCATGCCCGGCCTTGGCCTCAGCATGGGGATCACCCTGATGATGCTGTCCCTGGTCGTGCTTCTGCCCATCGGCGCCCTTCTGCTGAAGGGCGCCGCCTTCGGCGCCGGCAATATCTGGGAGACGGTGAATCGCGAACGTATCTGGGCGGCGCTGTTCCTGTCCTTCCGGCTGTCCTTCTTCGCGGCGCTGTTCAATCTGGTCTTCGGCGTGATGCTGGCCTGGGTGCTGGTGCGCTATCGCTTTCCGGGCCGACGCATCCTCGACGCGGCGGTTGACCTGCCCTTCGCCCTGCCGACCGCCGTCGCCGGGATTGCCCTGACCGCGCTTTACGCCCCGAACGGGCCTTTCGGTTCGCTGGCGGCAGCGGTCGGCTGGAAGATCGCCTATACGCAATGGGGCATCTTCATTGCGCTGATCTTCGTCGGCCTGCCCTTCGTCAGCCGCACGGTCCAGCCGGTGGTCGAAGAGATCGAGCGCGAGGTGGAAGAAGCCTCGGCCACGCTCGGCGCCAGCCGCTTCCACACCCTGCGCCGGGTGATCCTGCCGATGCTGATGCCCGCCGCGCTGACCGGCTTCGCGCTCTCACTGGCCCGCGCCGTGGGCGAATATGGCAGCGTCATCTTCATCGCCGGGAACATCCCGCTGAAGACCGAGATCGCGCCCCTGCTGATCGTCATCCAGCTTGAGGAATTCAACTATGACGCCGCCACGGCCATCGGCATCGCCATGCTGCTGATCAGCTTCGCGATCCTTCTGGTCATCAACCTCATCCAGGTCTGGAGCCGCCGGAGGATTGGCTATGTCTGATGCAACCACGAGCAAGTTCCGTTCTGCCACCGAGGAAGCCCCGCTGGCCCGTTGGGCCCTGATCGGCCTTGCCGTGCTGGGCCTCGGCATCCTTGTTGCTGCGCCGCTGATCGCGGTCTTCGCCGAGGCGCTGGCGCAAGGATGGAAGGCCGCCATCGCAAGTCTTGGCAACCGCGATGCGCAATCGGCGATCCGGCTGACGCTGATGATCGCCGCCATCGCCGTGCCGTTGAACGCGGCCTTCGGAATCGCCGCTGCATGGTTCATCACCAAGTTCGATTTTCGTGGAAAAGCCTTCCTCATCACCTTGATCGATCTACCCTTTTCGGTCTCTCCGGTGGTCGCGGGCCTCTGCATCGTGCTGATGTTCGGGACCAACAGCCTGGTCGGCGGCTGGCTGGTCGCCAACGGCTATCCCATCGTCTTCGCCCTGCCCGGCATCGTGCTGGCGACCATGTTCATCACCTTCCCCTTCGTCGCCCGCGAGTTGATCCCGGTGATGATCGAACAGGGCCGCGCCGAAGAGGAAGCCGCGCTGACCCTTGGCGCCTCGGGCTGGCGGACCTTCTGGACCGTCACCCTGCCGAATATCCGGTGGGCGCTGCTTTACGGGGTGCTTCTGTGTAACGCCCGCGCCATGGGTGAGTTCGGCGCCGTCGCCGTCGTTTCGGGCAAGATCCGCGGCCAGACCGCGACCATGCCGATCACCATCGAGATGCTCTACAACGAATATCTCTCGGTCGCGGCCTTCAGCATGGCCGCCGTCCTGACCCTTCTCGCCCTTGTCACCCTCTTGCTGAAAACCGCGCTGGAGATCCGCCATGCCGATCAGCTTGCCTCAACCCGCCGTCACTAAGGACGCCATCAGGGACATCATCATGGATATCGAAATCGACGAAATCTCGAAGGAGTTCGGCCGGTCGACGGCGCTTCATCCGGTCTCGCTGGCCATCCCCTCGGGGGCGCTGGTGGCGCTGCTGGGGCCTTCGGGCTCGGGCAAGACCACGCTCTTGCGCATCCTCGGCGGGCTGGAATTTCCGACCTCGGGGCGGGTGCTGTTCAACGGGCAGGACGCCACCGGCCTGACCGTGCAGGACCGCCGCGCGGGCTTCGTGTTCCAGTCCTATGCGCTCTTCCGGCACATGACCGTGTTCGAGAACATCGCCTATGGCCTGAAGGCCCGCCCCCGCGCCAGCCGCCCGCCCAAGGCCGAGATCACCCGGCGGGTGACGAAGCTTCTGGACCTGATCCAGCTGCCGGAGATCGGCCACCGCTATCCCAGCCAACTGTCCGGTGGCCAGCGCCAGCGCGTCGCACTGGCCCGCGCGCTGGCGATCGAGCCGCGGATGCTGCTTCTGGATGAACCCTTCGGCGCCCTGGATGCCAAGGTCCGCAAGGAGCTGCGTCAGGGCCTGCGCGACATTCATGACGAGACCGGACTGACCACGGTTTTCGTGACCCATGATCAGGAAGAGGCGATGGAACTGGCCGATCTCGTGGTGGTCATGTCGATGGGCCGGATCGAGCAGATCGGCAAGCCGCAGGACATTCGTGCCCGCCCGGCTTCGGCCTTCGTGCGGGACTTCGTCAGCGCGTGACGAACGGAACGGGCCAGTCCTAACGCAGCGGCTGTGCCCTGCCCGAAGCACAGCCGCTGGCTTTTGATGGATTTCTGTTGTTATCCTCGCGGGGTAGATCCAACGACCTGTTTAGCCATCACCCCATGCCCGCACTTCGCGACGACATCTCGGACCTGATCGAAACCCTGCGCCCGCTGCTGAGGAAGGCTGCCGAGAAGGATGGCGGCCGCCTGCCGCCCGAGCGCAGCATGGCCGAACTGCTGGACGTGCCGCGCCGCCGACTGCGGCTGGCGCTGGACGAATTGCAGCATCAGGGCGCGGTCTTCCGCCGCCACGGTCAGGGCACCTTCGTCACCCCGGCCCCCCATCCCGACAAGGACCGTCATCGGCTGCTGGCCGGGCGGGTCAGCCTTGATCAGCTGATGGACGTGCGCCTGCAGCTTGAACCGCGTCTGGCGCAGCTGGCCGCGATCCATGCCGACCGTGACGACCTGGTGCAGCTCGAGGCGCTGATGCGCCGCACCCGCGAGGCGCGCGACCCGGCGGAGTATGACCGCGCCGACGAGGTGTTCCATTATCGCATCGCCGAACTGTCGCAGAACCCGCTGTTCCTCGAAATCTATGACCTCGTGCGGGGGATGCGCCGCGAGGCCGGCTGGCGCGAACGCCGGGTCAAGACCAACGTGCCCGAGATGATCGGCGAACTGGGCGCGCAGCACCAGAAGATCTTCGAGGCGATTGCCAGCAATGACCCCGACGCCGCCGGCGATGCGGTGCGCCGTCACATGATCTTCGTCGCCTCGGCCGTGGCGACCTGACGGGCCTCAGCCGCCGGCGCCGCGAAACTCGGCCAGGATCATGCCGTGCAGGATGCCGGCCCCGATGCCCAGAGGCCGCGCCTTGCGGTGGATCAGCGAGCAGCTGTTTACCATCCGGGCGCCATCGACCGACAGTTCGCGGATATCGCCATTCGCCACCCATGTCCGGGCGAAGGCGAGGGGCATCAGCCCCAGGTAGCGCGAGGACAGGACCAGGAACATCCGTGCCAGGATGGTCGGCGCGCGCGCGGTGATCGACAGGCCACTGACAAAATCCGAATAACCCTCCTCCTGCGTCACCTCGGCCGCAACAAAGCCGTGTCCGCGCAGATCATCAGGCGACAGTCTCTCGCCGGCGCGGGCAAACAGCGGATGATCCCTGCCGCAGAAGATCCCCATGCGCTCGTCAAAGACCGGGACGGCGGCCAGCGCCTCGCTGTGCCGGCTCAGCGCGGTCAGGCCCAGGTCGGCCGAGCCTTCCAGCACCGCGGCACAGACATGATCGGGCGAGGTGGTGCGCAGGTTCAGCTTCACCCCGGGAAAGCGGTCGCTGATCCGGGCGATGGCGCGGGCCAAGGGATCGCCGAACTCGTACAGAAAGCTGTCATCGCAGAAGAACGAGATCTCGTCCTCCAGCTTCTGGGTGGCCGCGCCGATGAAATCGTTGAAGCGCCCGATCTCGTCCAGAAGCTGCAGGGCGGCGGAATGGACCATCTGCCCCTGCTCGGTCAGCCGGAAGCCCGAACGCCCGCGCTCGCAGAGCCGCATCGCCAGCCGTTCCTCCAGCCGCCCCAGCGTCAGGCTGATCGCCGACTTGCCCTTGCCGAGGCGCGCCTGCGCCGCGGTCAGCCCGCCCGCCTCGACGATCTCGACGAATTCGCGCAGGCTGGCGATGTCGGTGTTTGACAGATTGCCCCGAAAGGCCCGGCCAAGCGGCTGCATCTGCGGCTTCCTTGCGCTTTGGTTTGAGAATCGTCAAACTTTGGTCAAGCACAGAGATACCCACCCGCGCAAGCAGGGGCTTTACCGGACTGCGACAGAATGGCACGCCGGAAACAGGTCTATCCCCCGAGACATGCTGAGGATGCTTGAGATGAACGAGATGAACAATTTCGGCGACACCCCCGAAGCCCGTGACATCGCCCACCATTTCCACGGCTACACCAATGCCCGCCGGCATCAGGAAATCGGCCCGATGATCATCGAGCGCGGCGAGGGCATCCATGTCTTCGACAATGCCGGCAAGCGTTACATCGAGGGCATGTCCGGGCTGTGGAGCGTGGGCGTCGGCTTCAACGAGCCGCGCCTGTTGAAGGCGCTCAGCGATCAGGCGGCGAAGCTGCCTTATTATCACAATTTCGGCCACAAGAGCCACGGCCCCGCGATCGATCTGGCCGATCAGCTGGTCGAGATCGCGCCGGTGCCGATGAGCAAGGTGTTCTTCACCAATTCGGGTTCCGAGGCGAATGACACCGTCTTGAAGATGGTCTGGTATCGCGCCAATGCGCTTGGCAAGCCGGGCAAGCGCAAGGTCATCTCGCGCCATCGCGGCTATCACGGCGTCACCATTGCCGCGGCCAGCCTGACCGGCCTGCCCTATAACCACCGCTCCTTCGATCTGCCGCTGCCGGGCATCTTCCACACCATGGCACCGCATTACTGGAAGGACGGCCGCGACGGCGAAAGCGAGGAACAGTTCGCCACCCGCTGCGCCGAGGAACTCGAGGCGCTGATCCAGCGCGAGGGCGCCGATACCATCGCCGCCTTCTGGGCCGAGCCGGTGATGGGCGCGGGCGGTGTCGTGGTGCCGCCGAAGACCTATTTCGAGAAGATCCAGGCGGTGCTGGCGAAGCACGACATCCTCTTCGTCGCCGACGAGGTCATCTGCGGCTTTGGCCGGACCGGCGAGATGTTCGGCTCGACCACCTATGACATCCGCCCCGACGTGATGGTGCTGTCCAAGCAGATCACCTCGAGCTACGTGCCCTTCTCGGCCATCGTGATGAATGATCGCTTCTTCGATCCCATCGCCGATGAAAGCAACAGCATCGGCACCTTCGGCCATGGCTATACCGGCGGCGGCCATCCCCTTGGTGCGGCGGTGGCGCTGGAAAACCTCGCTGTCATCCGCGAGCGCGGGCTGGTCGAGAATGCCCGCGAGGTCGGCGCCCATCTGCGCGCCCGGCTGGCAACGCTGGCCGACAGCCCGCTGGTTGGCGAGGTGCGCGGCGTCGGCCTGATCGCGGCGATGGAACTGGTGAATGACAAAGCCACGAAATCGGTCACGACCGTCAGCCAGCTGGGCGGCATGATGAACGTGGCGATGCAGCGGAACGGGCTGATCTCGCGCAACATGGGCGATACCGTGGCCTTCTGCCCGCCGCTGATCCTGACCAAGGCGCAGGCCGACGAGATCTTCGAGATCACGGCCAAATCGCTGCGCGAGGTCGAAGCGGCAGTCTGACGCCGCAACCGGGAAAGGCCGCAGATGCGCGCATTCTATCACCCCGATCAGGCGCTGCATGATCCGCAGCAGTTCATGCGCTTCGGCCGCATCTCCAAGGCGACCGATGTGCCGGCGCGGACCAGCGAGCTCTTGAGGGCGCTGGACCGGCTGGGGGTGATACCGGAGGCGCCTCAGGATTACAGCCGCGCGCTCCTCGAGGCGGTTCATGCGCCGCATTATCTCGACTACCTGCAATCGGCCTATGCGCGCTGGACCGACCTGCCCGATCACGGGCCGGAGGTATTGCCCAACACCTTCCCCTATTGGAGCGGTGATCCGGGGCGCGAGGCGCGGCCGCCCTGCCCGTCGGGCCACCTGCTGGCCCAGACCGGCTATTATCTGGGTGATCTGGCCGTGCCGGTCGGTCCGCAGACCTGGACTTCGGCGCTGCGATCCGCCCATACCGCCACGGCGGGCGCCGATGCGCTGATCCAGGGCGAGCGGCTGGCCTATGCGCTTTGCCGTCCGTCCGGGCATCATTGCCGCGCCGACCGGGCCTCGGGCTTCTGCTATCTGAACAATGCGGCCATCGCCGCCGAACGCCTGCGCGGGGCCTTCGGCAAGGTCGCGGTTCTGGACATCGACGCCCATCACGGCGACGGCACGCAGGAGATCTTCTATCGCCGGGGCGACGTGCTGACCGTCTCGACCCATGTCGATCCCGACCAGTATTACCCCTATTTCACCGGGCGCGGGAACGAGACCGGCCATGGCGCGGGCGCGGGCTTCAACCTGAACATCCCGCTGCCGCCCGCCAGTGGCGATGACGCCTTCCTTGCCGCCACGGCGCAGGGCGTCGAGGCCGTCCGGCGCTTTGGCGCAGAGGCGCTGGTCGTGGCGCTTGGCTATGACACCCATGTCGAGGACCCGCTGAGCATGGTCCATGTCACCACCCCCGCCTTCCGTGCGGCGGGCGAGATCATCGGCAGCTTGGACATGCCGATCCTCGTGGTGCAGGAAGGCGGCTATCAGGTTTCGGTCATCGGCGATTGCCTTGAAGGTTTTCTGACTGGCGTGCAGGCGCAGGGCTGAGGCGAACCACGAAAGCGTCATCGCCGCGACCGGAACGACTCGTTGCCGGATCGGAATGTTCTGCTATTGTTCCCATTCACCCTGTCAGAACCCGCCGCCCATGTCCGCGCCGCTGCCCGCATCCCTGCCCTTTCCCCTGCTTGCCGGCCGCGTGCATGAAGCCAGCGGGCCGGGCGCGGCCGGTTTTGCCATCCTCGCCTGCGCGCAGGTGCCGGGTCCGCTGCTCTGGATCAGCGAGGACTGGCAGACGGCCCGGCTGGATCCCGCCGGGCTGGCAAGCTTCACCGATCCGGGCCGGCTGCTCTTGGCCGATACGGCGAACCAGACCGACACGCTGGCCATTGCCGAGGAGGCGCTGAAGGATGGCGCGGTCGCGCTGGTCGTGGCCGAGATGACCCGGCCGCTGAACCTGCGCGAGGGGCGGCGGCTGCAATTGGCCGCCAAGGCGGGCGGTGCCACCGGGCTGTGCCTGATCCCCGAGGGCATGGGCAGCAATGCCGCCGAGACGCGCTGGCAGTGCAGCCCGGTTTTCGATCCCGGACGCAGCGCCGACTCGACTCTGATGCAATGGGAGATTATCAAGAACAAAAAGGGAACATTAGGAATCTGGCATGTTCGATGGGACGCAGCGGCGCATCGTCTCGATGTGGTTTCCCCGGTTGGCCTCCGACCGGGCGCTGCGGCTTTGCGCGGTTGATGCCCCCTTCGCGCTGACCCTGCGACAGGCCAATACCGAGCGTCTCTATGACCTGAACTGGCAGGCCGAGGCGCAGGGGCTGAGCCGCTTCATGCCCTTTGCCGAGGCCCGCGCCTTCTGCCCGGCGCTGCAGACCCGGCCGGCCGATCCGTCGGGGGATCTGCGCTTTCTGGCCGGGCTTCGTCGATGGGCGCTGCGCTATTGCCCCTGGGTCGGGCTGGAGGGCGAGGACGGGCTGGTGCTGGACATCACCGGCGCGGCGCACCTCATCGGCGGCGAGGAGCCGCTGCTGGACGACATGCGCGCCCGGCTGGACCGCGCCGGGATCGGGGTGCGGCTGGGGCTGGCCGACAGCCGCGGCGCGGCCTGGGCGCTGGCGCATCATGGTCAGGGTGTCGCAGCCCCCGGCGCCACGGCGGCGGCGCTGGACGGCCTGCCGGTCGCCGCCCTGCGGATCGATCCAGAGACCACCACCGCCCTGCAGCGCCTTGGCCTGCCGACCATCGGCGCGCTGGCCCGCGCCCCCCGCGCGCCCCTGGCCCGCCGCTTTGGCCAGGACCTGCTGACCCGGCTGGATCAGGCCATGGGTCACCAGCCCGAGGCGATCACCCCATGGTCCGACCCACCCCATTTCGCCACCCGCCTGACCCTGCCCGAGCCGATCGGGCTGACCGCCGATGTGATGGCCGGGCTGGACCGGCTGTTGCAGGCGCTCTGCGTCAAGCTGAAGGCCCATGAGGCCGGGGCGCGGGCGCTGAGCCTGACCCTGCGCCGGGTTGACCAGAACAGCCAGGTCCTGCCCTTGCGGCTGGCGGTGGCGATGCGTGATCCGGCGCGGATCCTGCCCCTCTTCGCCCGCATGGTCGAGGGCGTCGATGCGGGCTTCGGCATCGATCAGCTGCGGCTGGCGGCCACGCTGGTCGAACCCCTGCCCTTGCAGCAGATCGGCGACAGCCGGGCAGCCCAGCCCGAGCAGCTGGACAACCTGCTGACCCGCATTGGCACCCGCATCGGGCTGGACCAGATCCGCCGCTTCCAGCCGCTGGACAGCCATATCCCCGAGCGCAGCTTTCGGCTGGTGCCGGCGACCGAGGCGCCGGCCTGCCGCGACTGGTCCGCGCCGCGCCCTCGCCCCTTGCGCCTGTTCCCGCCCGAACCCGTCACCGCCCGTGGCACTACCCCGCCCGAGCGGTTCCGCTGGCGGCGGATGCAATTGACCACCGGCCGCGCCACCGGCCCGGAACGGATCGCGCCGGAATGGTGGGGCGATGATCAGGACTGGCGTTCTGGCATCCGCGATTACTGGCGGGTCGAGACGAAACAGGGGCGGCGGCTGTGGATGTTCCATACCCCGCAGCGCCCCGGCTGGTTCGTGCAGGGAGAGTTTTCGTGACCCCTCCACCTGCCCCTCCTGATGCACCGCCCGCCGGACAGCCCGCCCCGCCCGAGCCGGCCTATGCCGAGCTTGGCGTCACCTCGAATTTCACCTTCCTGACCGGCGCCTCGCATCCCGAGGAACTGGTGCTGCGCGCGGCGGAGCTGGGGCTGAAAGCCATCGCCATCACCGATCGGAACTCGCTGGCCGGCGTGGTCCGGGCCTGGTCTGCGCTGCGCAATCTGGCCGAGAAAAGCGGCGAGGCGCTGCGCATCCGCTCGACCACCAGCTATGACCCCAGCGCCCGGCAAGAGGTCGGGGCGGCGCGAGACCTGCCGGGGCCGGCCGAGACCAAGCTGCCGCGACTGATCGTCGGCGCACGTCTGGTGTTGCAGGATGGCCCGCTCGACTGGCTCGCCCTGCCGATGGACCGCCCGGCCTATGCCCGGCTGTCGCGGCTCTTGACGCTTGGCAAGCGCCGGACCGGCAAGGCCGATTGCCACCTGACGCTCACTGATCTGGAACAGGGCTGCCAGGGGATGATCCTGATCGCCCTGCCGCCCGCCGATCTGCCCCTTGCCGACCTGTCCGAGGCGCTGGCGCCGCTGCAGCGGCTTGGTCGGCGCTATCCCCGCAATGTCTTTCTGGGCGCGGCGCCGCGCTATGACGGCTCGGATCAGGACTGGTTCGATGCCTGCGCCCGGCTGGCGCTTGGCGCGGCGACGCCGATGGTGGCGGTGGGCGATGTGCTGATGCACCGCGCCGCCCGCCGCCCGCTGGCCGATGTGCTGACCTGCATGCGCCACCACATCACCATCGACCAGATCGGCACCCGCGCGCTGATGAATGCCGAGCGCCGGCTGAAAACCCCGGCCGAGATGGCGCGGCTTTACCACCGCCACCCCGGCGCGATCCGCCGCACGCTCGAGATCGCCGCCCGCTGCAGCTTTGATCTCGGCGAACTCAGCTATGACTATCCCGACGAGGCCGAGGGGGACGAACCCCCGCAGGCGCGGCTGGAGCGGCTGGTCCACGAAGGGCTGCGCCATCGCAATCCGGGCGGCGTGGTGCCCGAGCGTCACCGGCAACTGGCCGAGAAGGAACTGACGCTGGTGGCCGAGATGACCTATGCCCCCTATTTCCTGACCGTCCATGACATCGTGACCCATGCCCGGTCGCAGGGCATCCTGTGCCAGGGGCGCGGCTCGGCGGCCAATTCGATCATCTGCTGGGCGCTTGGCATCACCGATGTCAGCCCCGACCTGATCCATATGGTCTTCGAACGCTTCATCTCGCGCCATCGCGGCGAGCCGCCCGATATCGATGTCGATTTCGAGCATGAGCGCCGCGAGGAGGTGATCCAGTGGATCTATCAGAAATACAGCCGCGACCGCGCCGGGCTTTGCGCCACGGTGATCCATTTCCGCTCGCGCGCGGCGATCCGCGAGGTGGGCAAGGTCATGGGCCTGTCGCAGGACGTGACCGCCAGCCTGTCGGGACTGATCTGGGGCATCTCGAACAGCGGCGCCGATCCCGAACAGATCCGCGCCCTCGGCCTGAACCCCGAGGATCGCCGGCTGGCCCAGACCGTCACCCTGATCCGCGAGATCATCGGCTTTCCGCGCCATCTCAGCCAGCATGTCGGCGGCTTCGTCATCACCCGTGGCCGGCTGGACGAACTCTGCCCGATCGAGAATGCGGCCATGGCCGATCGGACCTGCATCGAATGGAACAAGGACGATATCGACGCGCTGCACATCCTCAAGGTCGATGTGCTGAGCCTCGGGATGCTGACCTGCATCCGCAAGGCCTTTGGCCTCTTGGGCCAGCATGAGGGGATCGAGCACAACTTGGCCAGCGTGCCTCAGGGCGACAAGTCGACTTATGACATGCTGTGCCGGGCCGATGCGGTGGGAGTGTTCCAGGTCGAAAGCCGGGCGCAGATGAATTTCCTGCCACGGATGCTGCCGCGCGAATTCTATGACCTGGTGATCGAGGTCGCCATCGTCCGGCCCGGCCCGATTCAGGGCGGCATGGTCAAGCCCTATATCCGCCGCCGTCAGGGGCTGGAGGTGGCCGAGCCCTTTGGCCCGGCGCTGGAAGAAATCACCCGCCGCACCCTCGGCGTGCCGCTGTTTCAGGAACAGGCCATGCGCATCGCCGAGGTCGGTGCCGGCTATACGGCGGAAGAGGCCGACAAGCTGCGCCGCTCGCTGGCCTCGTTCCGGCGCATGGGCACGATCGGCGAGCATCGGGACAAGTTCATCGCCGGCATGATCGCCAATGGCTACAGCCCCGAGGTGGCGGAACGCTGTTTCGGCCAGATCGAGGGCTTTGCCGATTACGGCTTTCCCGAAAGCCATGCTGCCGCCTTCGCCATGCTGACCTATGTGTCGTCATGGCTGAAATGCCATCACCCGGCGATCTTTGCCTGCGCCCTTCTGAACAGCCAGCCGATGGGCTTCTATGCCCCGGCCCAGATCGTGCGCGACGCGCGCGAGCATGATGTCGAGGTCCGCCCCGCCTGCGTCGATCACAGCCATTGGGACAACATGCTGGAACGCCGCGCCGACGGGCAGTTGTCGCTGCGGCTGGGGTTCCGCCAGATCAAGGGCTTCCGCGAGGCCGATGCCGACCGGATCGTGGCGATGCGCGGCAATGGCTATCCCGACCCGGAAACCCTGTGGCTGAGGACCGGCCTGCAGCCCGCCGCGCTGAAACGGCTGGCCGAGGCCGATGCCTTCTCGGGCATGGGGCTCAGCCGGCGCGACGCGCTCTGGGCGGTGCAGGCGATCCGGGCGCCGGCGCCGCTGCCGCTGTTCGCCGATCCGATCGATGGCGAGGGGCTGGCCGAGCCGCAGGTGGCGCTGCCAACGATGCATCTGGGCGAGGAGGTGGTCGAGGATTACGTGGCCACCCGCCTGACGCTGCGCGCCCATCCGATGGAGCTGCTGCGCGCCTCGATCCCCGGCCTGACGCCCCATGCCGGGCTGATGACCGCGACCGGGCGGATCTCGGTCTGCGGCCTCGTCATCACCCGCCAGCGTCCCGGCACCGCCTCGGGCGTGGTCTTCCTGACGCTCGAGGACGAGACCGGGGTGTCGAACATCGTCGTCTGGCGACGGGTCTTCGACCGTCACCGCCGCGAGGTCATGGATGGCCGCCTGCTGCGCATCACCGGCAAGATCGAGCGCAGCGGCATCGTCACCCATCTGATCGCCGAGCGGATCGAGGATCTGTCGCACCGTCTGGCCGATCTGGGCCATCCGCTGGACCACCTGATCGGCATCACCGCCCCCCGCGCCGATGACACGCCGCGCCCGCCGCGCCACCGCCCCCGGGCGCATCACCCCCGGGACCAGGCCAAGAAGCTGTTCCCCAGCCGGGATTTCCACTGACGCCCTACCAGCCGCCCCCACCGCCACCCCCGCCGCCACCGCCGGACGAGCCGCCCGAGGACCGGCTGGAAGAAGAGGAGGAGCCGGAGGAAAAGCCCGAGGATCTGGAACTGCTGACCGGCAGGGACGAGGTGAGGCTGTCGGCAAGCTGCCGCTCGACGCTCGGGACTCCGCCGGAGGAAGCGCCGCCCTCGTAGAGCCGGGACAGCGACCCGATCTCATCCTCCAGCTGCATCCGCCCGAGGGTCGAACCGGCCACCGGCGCATCACCGACGGCCAGCCAGTCGCGGAACCGATCCACCCAGAGCTGTTCCTGGTCCAGCGCCATGGCGAAGGGCAGGATGCGTTCGAAATGCAGCCGCGACGGGGGCGGCGCATCGGCGAGCCGCAGCCGGTCCTCCTCGGCGATGGCGATGTAATCCCGCAGGCCCGCGATCTCGTCCAGCCGCTTGCGACCGGCGGGCGTCGGGCCGCCAAGGATCGGCAGGAAGACCATGTTCACCAGCACCATCCCGGCCAGCGCCAGCGGCATCAGGAGATCGCCCCCCTGCTTGAAATAGCCAAGCACCACCAGCCCGAGGAAAGGCGACAGCATGAATAGCCCGAAGAACCCGACCGTCCGCGCCGTCTTCCGGCCCTTTCGCCGCGCCACCACCAGCCGCAAGAGGACCGCCGCCAGCAGGGCGAGCAGGCCGAAGGAGATCATCAGCCCGTCGAGCCGTGGCGGCAGTTGCAGAGGGATCAGGATCATCAGGACAAGGGTCAGCGAGAGACCGAGAAAGACCCCGAACCCGGCGCGGCGATAGCTGCCAAGCGCCTTGTATTGCGCCCGCAGGCTATCCCGCACCCCGTCGCGCAGGCTGACGATCTCGCGCCCGTTTTTCCGGTCAAGGCGCAACGTTCCACCCGCCCGGTCCAGCGCCGCGACGACCAGCCGCTGTTCCGGCGGCAGGTCTTTCGGCAGCTCCTGCCCCAGCCGCGCCAGCACCATCGCCTTGCCCTCGCGCGTGACCGAAATCACCCCGCGCGCCGCCATCTCGACCAGCGTCAGCGACAGCGCCTCATCGCCCTCAGGCCGCATCTCGCGCCAGGTGGCGCGGGTCAGCGCGGCCGAGAGGCCTGCCGGCGGCTCCCATCGCGGGACAGTGATATCAGCGCGCGGATCGCGGCCAAAGCCCCACCAGAGCGCGAGATAGGCAAGCCCCAACCCCAGCAGCCCGGCCAGCCCCCAAAGCCCGGGACCGTGATCGCGCCAGAGCCAGTCGATCCGGCGCGCGCGGTCGGGCGGCGGGACCAGCCCGGTCTGGAAGCGCAGCGCGACGGTCAGCCCCTCGCGCGGCTCCAGCGGGCGGGTGGTCTGAAATGTCGTGCTGCGGGCGTCGATCTGCTGCCAGTCCGCGTCCGTTCCCGTCTCACCAAAAGCGCCGGTATAGGCGGCGAGACCGTCGATCCGCGCGCCCTCGGGCAGACGGACCGTGGCGCTCGCCTGATCGATCAGGAACAGCCATTCGGTGCCGGTCGCGTTCCAATAGACCTCGTCATGACCCGGAAAGCGGCGCAGTTGGCGGTCGGTGCGATAGGTCAGGCGATAGACATGTTCGCCGGTCGAGATCAGCTGCTTGGGATCGCCCAGATAGACGCGGATCGCGCGCCCGCCCTCGATGACCCGGCTCATCTCGGGCTGACCATCCCGCTCGGCCGAAATCAGCGTGAACCCCAGCCGCAGGTTGCGCAGCCCGTCGCGCGCGACGATGGGGAAATCGCGATAGATCCCGCGGCTGATCTGGTCGCCCTCGGCGCGCAGGCGGATCGTCTCGGTGACGAGGAAATCGCCGTTCGGCTGAACCTCCACCAGACTGTCGAAAGCGAGGATGCGTTCCTCGGCCCGCGCCGGTTGCGCCGCCAGCATGAGCAGCGCCAGAACCCCCGCGAGAAGAACCCGCAGCATGGTCAGAAGGAAACGCCGGGCACCTGCCGCTCGGTCGGCGAGTCGAGTTCGAAATACTCGGCCAGACCGAAACCGAAACGCGCGGCGACTAGGTTCGAGGGGAAGCTTTGGACCTTGGTGTTCAGCACCCTGACCGCGCCGTTGTAGTAGCGTCGGGCGTGCTGGATATCGCGCTCGATCTCGTCCAGCGAGGCGTGCAGGTCGCGGAAATTCTGGCTGGCCTTCAGATCGGGATAGTTCTCGGCCAAGGCGACTAGCCCAGCCAGCGCGCCCCCCAGCCGGGCCTCGGCGGCGGCTCGTTCGCCGACAGAGCCGTCACTGCCGACGCGCGCGCGGGTCTGTGTTACCTGCTGCAAGACCTCGGTCTCATGCGCGGCATAGCCCTTCACCACCTCGACCAGGTTGGGCACCAGGTTGCTGCGCCGCTTCAGCTGCACATCGATGCCGCTCCAGGCCTCGCCGGTCCGCTGCCGGGCGGCGACCAGACCGTTATAGGCCAGGATAACGTAAAGCCCCGCCCCAGCGATCAGAACCAGCACCACGACCAACCACGACCATCCCATGCAACCACTCCTGTGAAACCACTTACCTCGACCCGGTCTTACAGAAGCTTTGCCGGAAACACGAGCCGAGGCGGGCGGCGCGGCAGGTCTGACCGTGGTCGCTCACAGGCGAGAAAATTGTTTACATGACGTGACGCGGATTCCGCATGAAGGATTGCGAAATTGGCATCACAAGAGTAATCATGAAAACAAATTTCATCAGGATGACCCAACATGACCGATTCCCGCCTGATCCGCTATGACACGGCCGACCTGCAGGCCGGCGGCCAGAAACGCCCCTTCGCCAAGGCCGTGCGCGCCGGGGATTATGTCCATGTCTCGGGCCAGGTGCCGACCGTCGGGGGCGAGGTCGTCACCGGGGGCATCGTCGCCCAGACCGAACAGGTGATCGAGAACATCAAGGCTGTGCTGGCGATGGCCGGCTGCGGGCTCGAGGATGTCATCAAGGTCACCTGCTGGCTGGATGATCCGCGCGACTTCTCCAGCTTCAACGCGGTCTTCGAGAAGCATTTCATCGACAACCCCCCGGCGCGCTCGACCGTGCAGTCGCGGCTGATGGTCGATGCCAAGGTCGAAATCGACGCCATCGCCTGGAAACCGCTGTGAAGGTCCTCATCCACGACGACGCCGAAAGCGCCATCGAGCACACCGCGCAGCTGATCGCCGCGCGGCTGCGGCGCCAGCCCGATGCGGTGCTGGGCCTAGCCACCGGCGGCACGATGGAGGCCGTCTATGCCCGCCTGATCGCCGCGCATCGCGCCGGCGAGGTCAGCTTTGCCAAGGCGCGCTCGTTCAACCTGGATGAATATGTCGGCCTGCCGCCCGATCACCCCATGTCCTACTGGGCCTATATGCGCCAGCATCTCTTTGACCATGTGGACATGGCGCCGGGTGCGGCGGCTCTACCGCGCGGCGATGCGGCCGATCCCGAGACCGAGGCGGCGAGCTATGAAGAGGCCATCGTCGCGGCAGGGGATATCGGGCTGCAATTGCTGGGTCTGGGGGCGAACGGGCATATCGGCTTCAATGAACCGACCTCCAGCCTCGCCTCGCTGACGCGGATCAAGACCCTGACGCGGGGCACGCGCGAGGCCAATGCGCGCTATTTCGACGATCCGGCCGAGGTGCCGCGGCTGGCGATCACCATGGGCATCGGCACCATCCTGCGCGCGGACGAGGTGCTGCTGCTGGCTTACGGCGCGGGCAAGGCCGATGCGGCGGCGGCGATGATCGAAGGCCCGCTGTCGGCCGCCTGCCCCGCCTCGGCGCTGCAGATGCACCGCAAGGCGACCGTGGTGCTGGACCAGGCGGCAGCGGCCAAGCTGGCGCTGCGGGATTATTATCAGGAGGTTCACCCCTCCGGGCGCGACGCGGTGATCTGATCCAGCGCGGCACGCAAGGCACGCACGCGGGCGGCATCGGTCGCCCGTGCGCCGGCGGGCTGGAAGCCGAAGTCTGAAACTTGCGGCAGCTCCGGCAGAGGGCTGGAGACCGAGCAGGAGGCATGGATCTCGGCCAGCGGCAGGCGGCTAGCAAAGAGCGCCGCATTCGCCTCGGATACCCCGCCTCCGGGCATCACCACAATCTCTGGCGCGGCCTCGGCCATGGCCGCCAGACGCTCGATCCCCTCGGCGGCGCTGCGCGCGCCACCCGAGGAGAGCACCCGCCGGATACCTAGATCGCGCAGCAGTTCCATCGCCTCGACCGGATCGGGCGCAAGGTCGATGGCGCGGTGCAGGGTGATGTCCAGCCCCTCGGCGGCCTTCACCAGCTCCGCCAGTTGCGCACCATCCAGTCGACCGTCGGGACGCGATGCGCCAATGACCACGCCCGCGAGCCCGGCGGCGCGGACTGCATCGATTTCGACCTTCATCGCCTCGACCTCGCCCTTCGACCAGACGAAATCACCGGCGCGCGGGCGGATCATCGCCATTGCGGGCAGACCCGCCTGCGCCGCCAGCGCCATCAGCCCTACCGAGGGGGTCAGCCCGCCCAGCCCCAGCGCCGCGCAAAGTTCGATCCGGTCGGCGCCGCCTTCCGCCGCCGCCGCGATCCCCGCCGCGTCATCGACGCAGACCTCCAGCCGAATGCGGCTCATCGCGCCCCCCGTTCCAGTTTGAAAAGCAGCCCGGCCCCGGCCAGACCGGCCAGCCCGCTGAGCAGCGCGGCGGCGGGATAGCCCTGAACCGCCGTGCCAAGCGCAAAGATCGCCGCACCGATGGCACCGGCGATGAACACGTTCACCGCGATCAGCGAGGCCGAGAGGCCAGGCCGGTCGGCGATCAGGTCAAGCAGATAGGAGATCGGGATCGAGATGATCCCCGCCGCCCCCACCCCGGCCAGAAGGCTCGCCGCAAAGACATGGCCCGACGTCTGCGCCACGGCGATGCCCGCGAGATAGCCCATGTAGATCACCGTCGAGATCGCCAGCGCCGTGGTCAGCCGCAGATAGCGCAGCGCCCAGGTCCAGAGGAACATGAACCCCACCTCCAGCGCCGCGACCATGCCGACGGCAAAGCCCACATCCTCGGGCGTGCCATTGGCCTGCCCCACGACGATCAGCGGCAGCACCGCGCCGTTCACATGCAGGACCTGCGTGATCAGCGCCACGCCGAGGATCGAGGCAAGCAGCCGCGGCTGCAGCACCTGCGCCAGATCACCCAGCACCGAAACCGGCAGACGCGGCTGTGCCGGGCGGTCGCTGCGCCCGGCGCTGGGGGCCACGCGCGAGGTGCCGGTGCCGCCCTGCGGTTGCCGCTCGGGCCTCGTATCGGTGGGCGGCGGCGCGTCGGGTTCCAGCCAGAGCGTGATGGTGGCCAGACAGGCGGCGGCCAGCACCGCCGCGATCAGCCAGGCGGCGATCATGCTGGGCTGCCCGGCCAGCATCAGCCCCACCGCCCCCGGCACCAGCACCCAGGACAGCGAGATCGCCATGCGCATCAGTGCATTGACGATGCGGGTCTCCTCGGGGTCAAAGCGCGCGGACTGGGCGCGGACATTGCCGAAAAGCATGGAATTGGTGGCATGAAACAGCGCCAGCGGGCCGATCATCGCCAGCGCAAAGACCCAAGGCCCGGGCAGCGCCCAGATCATGCCATAGCCGATGATGCCGAAGGCCGAGGTCAGGATCAGCGGCTTGCGATAGCTGTGAAAGCGGTCCGACAGCGCGCCGATGGCGATGGCCATGGCGACATTGGTGATCGAGGCGGCAAAGGCGATGGCGGCATATTGGCTGTCGCTCAACCCCAGTTCGCGGATGCCGAGCACGGATTGATAGGGCGAGGTCGCCGCCCCGGCAAAGCCATAGAGAAAGATCGCCGCCGCCGAGGCGCGCACGACCCGGTGACGGCGCAGGATGGCAAGCCAGGGTCCCATGCGGCTAGCCGGTGAATCGGGCCGAGGCTTCGGCCTTCGGGGTGAAGTCGGCCCGCGCCTCGAAGGGCACGGTGCCCGCCGGACGGTGCAGGTTCGCCAGCTTTGGAATGTCCTGATTGACCACGCCATCTGTCAGCGCCATCAGGTTCGGATTGGCGATGGGTGCCAACTCGGGCGAGAGATAGCCCGATTTCACCACCACCAGCCGGGCATTCTCGGGGTAAAGCCCCAGCCGGGTGAAATCGGCGAGGTCGTGATAGGGCCGGCGCCGCGCCGCCAGCACCACGCGCAAACCGCCGATCTCGACCAGCGCCTGACGCTCGGCCGGGGTCGCGCCCGCATCCAGTCGCATCACGCGGGCCAGTGCCGCGACCGGCTGGCTGGCCGGGTCGAGACTGCCGCCGATGCTCAGCCCAAGACGCGCACCCTCGCCCGCCGCGAAGCAGGCGGCGACGGCGGGGGCGTCGGTGATCCCTGCGATGATTGCGTCCTGCCAGTCCCGGGCGATCAGCGCCGCCAGCACATCGGCTCGGTCGCCGACGCCGCCGCCGGTCGGGTTGTCGCCGCTATCGGCGAGGATGACCGGCCGGGTGGTCGCGGCCTCGGCCAGATCCAGCATCTCGGCAAGGGAACCTGTGACCGGGCCGAAGCCAAAGCCTTCCCGCGCCGCCCAGAAATCGGCGGCGATGCGTTCCGCCGCTGCCTCTGCCGCACGGCGATCCGTGCCGGTGACGATCGCCGCCGCCGTGGCGCGGGGCTCGTCGGCCCAGACATAGCCGATCATCAGGTCGGACCGCCATACGCCCAGCCCCTCGCGTTCGGGCAGCGCGGCATAGAGGCTGCGCGCGGGTTCATCCTCGGTCGATGATTTCTCGCCGGGCAAGAGCAGCGGCACCGGTACCCGCACCACGCCGGGCCGCGCGCCGGTTTGCAAGGCGCGGACCAGCATCGCCACCGCCGCCTGCATCGTCTCGCCCACATCGATATGCGGCGCGGTGCGATAGGCGGCGAAGATGTCGATGGCATCGATGATGGGCTGCGAGACATTGCCATGCAGGTCATAGCTGACGGCAATTGGGATATCCGGCCCGACCAGACGGCGGACTGCGCCGATCCAGTCGCCCTCGGCATCCCAGAGATTTTCGACCTTCATCGCCCCGTGCATGGCGAGATAGACGCCATCGACCGGCAGCGAAGTTTCCAGCCGCTGCAGGAATTCCTCCTTCAGGCTGGCATAGGTCGCGGCCGAAACCGGCCCGCCCGGCACCGCGCGAGCGTGCAGAAGCGGAGCGAACTCTGCCGGGTAAGCACCGAGAAAGGCGAAGTATTCATGCGTCAGCAGATCGCCGTTGCGCAGGATGCGGAAATCCTCGACCTGCATGAGGACCGGGGAATAGGTCGAGCATTCGGTATGGATGCCACCGACGGCAATGCGCATGTCCTGATCCCCTCAAAGCTGCGGATGCAGCCGCACCTGCGCGGCGAAACGCAACCAGTCCTTGCCCGCCTTCTGGGTCCAACCGGCCTCGGCCACGGCGGGCAGGCGCGGGAAGACCAGGTCGTTGAACCAGGCATCGGTGGTGAAATGCTCGCACCAGATGCAGGACTGGATGCCGCGCATCCGGTCGCGCAGATCGTCGGGGAAGTCGCCCTCGGCCTCGTAGCCATAGGTCTTTTCCGGCGGCACCGGCCCGGCCCAACCCGCGCCGTTTTCCAGCCAGTCCGGCCCCTGCACCATGTCCATGTAATAGGCCTGCCCCGGCGTCATCACCACGTCATAGCCCTGGCGCGCCAGTTCGATCCCGACCTCGGGCTTTTCCCAGGCCATCAGCAGCGTGTCCTCGGGCCCGACGCCGCCGCCATGGGCGACCTCGTTCCAGCCGACCAGCACCTTGCCGCGGACGGTCAGCATCGCCTTGATCTTGCGCAGGAACCAGCTTTGCAGCTCGAATGTGCCGGCCAGCCCCTCGCGCTGCATCAGGATGCGCGCCTTGGGGCTTTCCAACCAGGCGTTCTTCGCCACCTCGTCGCCGCCGATGTGGAAATGCTTCGAGGGGAAGATCTCGCACAACTCGTCGATGATGGTTTCCAGCACGGTGAAGGTCTCGGGCACGCCCGGATTCCACGAATTGTTCGGATAGCCCTGCACCGGGAAATAGCTGGCGGGCGTCTCGTCCGGGTCGACGAGGAACGGCAGCGCCGCCATGACGCAGGCGGCATGGCCCGGGGTCTCGATCTCGGGCATGACCTCGATGCCTAGCGCGGTTGCATGGGCGACCACCTCGCGCATCTGGTCCTGCGTGTAGAAGCCGCCCTGATCCGCTGGCCCGTCGCCCAGCTGCGGCAGCATGTCGGGGCGATCATAGCCGCGCGTCGCGCCTGTGCTGGTCAGTTCGGGATAGGCGCGGATCTCGGCCCGCCAGCCCTCGTCATCGGTCAGGTGCCAGTGGAACAGGTTCATCTTGTACCAGGCGAGGATGTCGATCACCCGCTTGACCTGATCCAGCCGCCAGAAATGCCGCGAACAGTCCAGATGGCTGGCGCGCCAGCCATAGCGCGGGGCGTCGGTGATCTGCCCGCTGGTAGGAAAGCGGAAGTCGGGGTCGGCAGAGGCGCCATGCAGCATCTGGGCGAGCGTGATGAGGCCAAGGCGGTGGCCGGCCTCGCCGCTGGCGGTCAGGGTGATGGCGTCGCCAAAATCGAGCCGATAGCCCTCGGTCGGGATCGCGTCATCCGCAGCAAAGACCAGCGCCCGGCTGCCCGGCGCGGCGCTGATCTGGAACAGTTTTCGTGCGGCCGGGAACAGCCGGGCGTGCAGTGCGTCGATGGAGAGCATCAGCCGCTGGTCGGGCCGCGAGGTTCCCTCGCCCGAATGGATCAGCACCGGCGCGGCACCAGCCTCGCCCTCGACCGCGTTGGGCCAGGGCAGCAGGGCGAAGGGCAGCGTCAGCCGGCCCTCGGGCAAGCGCGGCGGAGGCAGGGCCGGCGCGGCGTGGCCCTGCACCAGGTCACCGACCTGCACCGGCAGATGTTCGCCCGAGGCCAGCGTGACCCAGGCGGTCTTGGCCGCATCATTGCGGTGGAAGGGCGAGCGGTTCAGCCCCGAGGCCAGAAAGCGCCAGCTTTGGCCCGGCGCGAGGCTCAGCCCCTCGGGCGGCAGGAATTCGTGGAAATTCGCCACCCGCCGCTTCAGCCGCGCGTTCTCGAGCGTGTGTTCGGGCATGATCCGGGTGATCGTGGTCAGCGACAGGCTGAAGCCCTGCAGATCGGCCTCGCCCAAATTGTGCAAGGTTACCGTCCAGGTGCCGTCCGGGCCGGGGTTCGGCGCCCATGCGTTTTCAAGGAACAGGGTCATGGGATATTCCCTCTAGGGATCTCAGTAGTCGTTCGATTGGCTGAAGGTGCGCGCAAGCGCCGGGATGCCGGCGGTCAGCCCGCAATCGACCGGCAGCACCACGCCGGTGATCGCGGCGGCCAGCGGCGAGGCGAGGAAGCCCACGGCCTCGGCCACATCCTCGGGCGCGACGATGCGACCAAGGGCGTAATGCTCGGCCGCCTCGCGGAACACATCCGGGTTGGCATCGGCTCGGGCCTGCCAGGCGCGGGTGCGGACGGTGCCGGGGGCCACGGCATTGGCGCGGATGCCCTTGGCGCCATATTCGACGGCGATCAGCCGGGTCAGGTGGATCATCCCGGCCTTGGCGGCGGAATAGGCCGGATGGCCAAAGACGCTCATCCCGTTGACCGAAACGATGTTCACCAGCGAACCGCGATTCTCGGCCAGCTGGCCCGCCAGCGCGCCGAAGACATAGAAGGCGGCGTCAAGGTTCAGCGCGCGGTCGGCCTGCCAGTTCTCGGGGCTGGTCCCCTGCAGGCTGGCCCCCAGCGCCGCGCCCGCGTTGTTGACCAGCGTGGTCACGCCGCCCGCCGCCGCTGCCGCCTCGGCCAAGGCCGCGCAACTGGCCGGGTCGGTCACGTCGACGCGGATGCCGGTGCAGGCCGGGCCGATCTCGCGCGCCGCTGCCTCGGCACCGGCCAGATCGCGGTCGGCCATCAGCACCGCGTCATGATCCTGCAGCAGGCGCCGCACGATCGCCTGCCCGATATCCCCTGCCGCGCCGGTCACCACCGCCAAGCGTTTCGTCATCTCGTCCAATCCTCTGGCGGCAGGGTTCACAGGCACCGGGGGCTGCCGCCCGCCCCGTCGCCGGTTAGGTCAGTCGCCAAGCAATTGCCGGTCATCGCCGTCGCGATGCTTGATCAACTGCTCCTTGATCCCGCGCAACAGCCGGGTCGAGCGGCTGCGGTCGGCATAGGCCACAAGGTTCGCCAGGATGTCGACCGTCGCCAGAAAGGCGTAACGGGTCGAGGTGGCACGGAAGATGTTCTGCCCCTCGGGCAGATCGACGGTGATCACCACATCCGCCGCCTCGGCCAGGGGCGAGCCGCTTTGGGTCAGCGCGATGGTCCTGATGCCGCGCTCGCGCAGCAGGGTAAAGCAGCGCACCAGTTCATGATTGCGCCCGCTGAAGGACGATCCGAAGACCACGGTTCCCGGCTCGGCCGCCGCCGACAGCATCAGGTTCATGCCGTGATCGTTCGAGGCCGAGATGCGGCAGCCAAGCCGGAACAGCCGGTTCTGCAATTCGTTCACGATCATCGAGGAATTGCCGCCGGCCCCGAAGGCATAGATCATCTGCGCCTTGGCCAGCAGCGCCGCCGCCCGCGACAGCGCCTCGAGGTCCAGCCCGCGATGCATTTCGAACAGCGCGTTCTGCGCCTTGGTGACGATATCCTCGGCCACTTCGGCGGGGGTCGAGGTCACCGATTCCGGCCGCAGATAGCGCAGCCCGACATAGGCCGAGCGCGCCAGCTGCACCTTGAAATCCGAGAAGGAGGCGCAACCCAGGCGACGGCAGAAGCGGGTGACCGTGGGCGGCGACACGCCCGCGCGGGCCGCGATCTCGGTGATCGAGGCATTGGTGGCAAAATTCACGTCCGCGAGGATCGAGGCGGCCAGCTTGCGCTCCAGCGGCGAGACCAGCCCCGATTCGTCGGTCAGCGCCGCGATCAGGTCGGGCGCGCCCATGCCAGCCGCGGCATTGCCGTCCTTCGCTGCATCCTCGCCCATGCCGCCTCCCCGCTCTGGCCTCAATGTGCCGAAATTTATTTTCTTCATCGCTTGACATTTAGCCAAATCTGCCGCGATTATTCCAGAACTTTCGCAAGATCACTGAAAAAATTTTCATGAGGGCGGCCGATGGCCACTGAGCGCGATCCGTTTGTGAACCCCTTCCCCGCCGAGGATGCCGATCGCCGCGCGATCTGGCAGATGCTGGTGCCGCGCGACATTGACGCCTTCGTCAGCGCCGACTGGGGGGCGGTGGCGGATGACTTCATCGCCGCCAACTTCACCGGAATGAGCGGCCATTTCCAGCCCGATCCGCAAAAGTTCACGTTGGCCTTCCCGACACTCGACGCCTATCGCACCGAATGGCTGCGGCAGGCGCAGGAATTCGGCGCGGCGCGCGCGGCCGGCGCCTTTGCCGGCGATCCGCGCGACGGCATCTTCGCCGCCACCCGGCTGGAAGAGATCGAGATCGATGGCGAGGCCGCGCTGGTGCGCAAGAAGTTCGACGGCCATCTGGCCAAGTCGGATGGCAGTTCCGAGCGGATGAACTGGCAGACGCTCTATGTCTGCCGGCGCGAGGGCGGGCGCTGGAAGATCGCCGGCTTCGTGGGCTACCTGCCCCATATCCAGGACTGATCATGGCCCTTGCGTCACCCCCGCGCATCTTCACCGCCGCCCTCGCCACCGAGACCAACACCTTTTCGCCCATCGTCATCGACCGCCGCGGCTTCGAGGATTCGCTCTATGCCCCGCCCGGCCAGCACCCCGAGACGCCGACGCTGTGCACCGCGCCGATCACCGTGGGCCGCCGGGTCTGCGCCGCGCAGGGTTGGACATTGATCGAGGGCACGGCGGCCTGGGCCGACCCGGCGGGCCTTGTCTCGCGCGGGGCCTACGAGACGCTGCGCGACGAGATCCTTGACCAGCTCCGCGCCGCCCTGCCCGTGGATGCGGTGGTGCTGGGCCTGCATGGCGCGATGGTGGCACAGGGCTATCTCGACCCCGAGGGCGATCTGCTGGCCCGCATCCGCGAGATCATCGGACCGGATGTTCTGCTCGCCGCGGAACTCGACCCGCACAGCCACCTGACCGCCAAGCGGGTGGCGGCGGCGGATGTGTTCGTCGCCTTCAAGGAATTCCCGCATACCGATTTCGTCGAGCGGGCCGAGGATCTGTGGCAGATCGTCGTCGATACGCTGGAGGGCCGCGTGCGCCCGGTCATGTCGGTGCATGATTGCCGGATGATCGACGTCTTCCCGACTTCGCGCCAGCCGATGCGCGGCTTTGTCGACCGGATGATGGCGATGGAGCAAGACGATCCGCGCATCCTCTCGCTCTCGGCCATCCACGGCTTCATGGCCGGTGACGTACCCGAGATGGGCACCAAGACCATCGCGATCACCGATGGCAATGCCGATTTCGGAGCCGCGCTTGCCCGGCAACTGGGCGAGGAGCTTTACGCCAATCGCGGTCGCCACATGATGCCCTCGCTCGACGAGACGGCGGCGGTGGCGCAGGCGATGGCGGCGGCAAGTGGGCCGGTGGTCATTGCCGACATGTGGGACAATCCGGGCGGCGGCACGGCGGGCGATGCCACGGTGATCCTGCGCGAATTGCTGGCACAGGGCGCGACCGGCGTCGCCATCGGCACCATCTGGGACCCGATCGCGGTGCAGCTTTGCACGGTCGCGGGCGAAGGCGCGGAAATGCCCCTGCGCTTTGGCGGGAAATCCGCGCCGGAGACCGGCGAGCCGATGGATGCGCTGGTCCGGGTGATCCGGGTGAATCCCACGGCGGAAATGCGTTTCGGCGAAAGCGTCGTCCCCTTCGGCCCGGCGGTGCGCATCGCGCTGCTGACCGCGACGGGCGAGGAAACCGGGATCGAGGTCATCCTGAACACGGTCCGGGCGCAAAGCTATGACCCGTCCCTCTTCACGGCGCTTGGCATCGAACCCTTGGCCTGCAAGATATTGGTCATCAAGTCGACCAACCACTTCTACGCGGCCTTCCAGCCGATCGCCTCGGAGATCATCTATTGCTCGGCCGGTCATCCCTATCCGAATGACCCGGCGACCAACCCCTACCGGCTGGTGCGGCAGGACATCTGGCCGCGCAGCGACAACCCGTTCGGAGACGCGACATGAGCTTTCCCTGGCCCGAACCCGGCACCGCGCTTGCCGATGTACCCACCCCGATGCCGGTGATCGACGAGGACCGGCTGGCCGCCAACATCGCCCGCGCGCAGGATTACCTGGCCGGGCACGGGCTGGCCTTCCGTCCGCATATCAAGACCCACAAGCTGGCCTCGGTGGCGCAGGCGCAGCTGGACGCCGGGGCAGTCGGGATCAATTGCCAGAAGCTGACCGAGGCCGAGGCCTTTGCCGATGCCGGGGTCGAGGACATCCTGATCACCTATAATCTCCTCGGCCCGGCGCGGCTGGCGGGGCTGAAGGCGCTGAATGACCGGGTGGCGCGGCTGACCGTCTGCGCCGATAGCGAGACCACCGTCGATGGCTATGCCGGGGCTTTTACCGCCGGCAAGCCGCTGTCGGTGATGGTCGAATGCGACACCGGCGGCGGGCGCTGCGGTGTCCAGACACCCCAGGCCGCCGCCGATCTCGCCGGTCGCATCGCCGCCGCGCCGGGGCTGCGCTTCCACGGCCTCCTGACCTATCCCGCCGTCGGCGGGGCCGAGGCGGTGCAGGCTTTCCTGACCGAGGCGGTGGCGCTGCTGGAGGCGAAGGGGATCGACTGCCCGGTCCGCTCGAACGGCGGCAGCCCTGACCTGTGGAAGGCGCATCTGGTCCCGGCGGCGACCGAGCACCGGGCCGGAACCTATGTCTATAACGACCGCTCGATGGTCCGCGCCGGCGAATGCGGGCCGCAGGATCTTGCGATGCATGTGCTGGCCACGGTCGTGTCGCGCCCGACGCCGACGCGGGCGGTGCTGGATTCGGGATCGAAGGCGCTGACATCGGACCTTCTGGGCTTTGCCGATCACGGCGAGATCGAGGGCCTGCCGGGCGCGCGGATCGTGGCCTTGTCCGAGGAACATGCCGTGGTCGATCTGACCGGCTGCACCGGCCCGCTGCCCACGGTCGGACAGCAGGTCCGGGTGATCCCGAACCATACCTGCGTGGTCTCGAACCTGTTCGACCGGATGGTGTTTCACCGCGGCGGCGTGGTCACGCGGGTCGAACCGCTGGCGGCGCGCGGCACTGTCTGGTGACTCTGGCGATGACCGCCTATCGCGCCGAGTGGATCTTTGACGGGCATCGCTGGCATGATGATGCGGCGCTGGTTGTCGAGGGCGACCGCATCGCCGCCATCCTGCCCGCCGCCGAGGCCGAAGGGGCCGAAACCATCCCCGGCTGGATCGTGCCCGGACTGATCGATCTGCAGGTGAATGGCGGCGGCGGGGTCATGCTGAATGACGAACCCACCGCCCAAGGCATCGCCCGCATCTGCGCCGCCCATGCCGCTTTCGGCACCACCTCGGTCATGGTCACGCTGATCACCGACCGGCCCGAGGTGACCCGCGCCGCCATCGCCGCGACCGAAGCGGCCAGGGGCCAGCCCGGCCTGTTGGGCCTGCATCTCGAAGGCCCGCATTTCGACCCGGCGCGCAAGGGCACCCATGACCCTGCGCTGATCCGCCCGATGGAGACCGGGGATCTGGCGCTGCTGGTCGAAGCCGCCGCAAGCCTGCCGCATCTCATCTGTACCGTCGCGCCCGAGGCGGTGACGGTCGCGCAGATCCGCGCGCTGGCCGAGGCCGGGGCGATGGTCAGCCTTGGTCACAGCGATTGTGCTTTCAGCGCGGCACAGGCCGGGATCGATGCCGGCGCGCGCATGGTCACCCATCTTTTCAACGCCATGAGTCCCCTGACCCATCGCGCGCCGGGCCTTGTCGGCGCGGCGCTGGATGATGGCCGGGTCTCGGCCGGTCTGATCGCCGATGGCTTCCATGTCGACGACGCCGCCCTGCGCATCGCGCTGCGCGGCAAGGCCGGTCCGGGGCGGATGTTTCTCGTCTCGGACGCCATGTCCACGATCGGCACCGACCTGCCGGGCCTGACCCTGAACGGTCGGCAGATCTTCCGCAAGGACGGGCGGCTGACGCTGGCCGATGGCACGCTCGCGGGGGCGGATATCGCGCTGATCGATGCCGTGCGGCATGTGCATCAGGGGCTGGGGCTGCCGCTGGATCAGGCGCTGCAACTGGCCGCGCTGAACCCAGCGCAGGCCATGGGCTGCGAGGATCTGGGCCACCTGCAGCCCGGTGCGCGGGCGGATTTCATCGCCATCACGCCCGAGATCACCGCATCCGGCAGCTGGATCGGCGGCACGCGGGTTTCGCCATGATCCTGTGTTTCGACATCGGCGGCAGCACCATCAAGACCGCCCATGCCCACGCCCCCGACGATGTTCGGCCATTGGGCCGCGTGCCGACGCCGGGGGATGATTTCGACACCTTCACCGCGATCCTCGGCGACGCCATCGCCGCCGCGCCCGGCCCCGAGCGCGTGGCGATCTCAATCGCGGGGGTGCTGGACCCGGAAACCGGCATTGCCCGCGTGGCGAATATCCCCTGCCTCTCCGGGCGGCGACTGCACGAGGACCTGACCGAGGCGCTTGGCCTGCCGGTCGATCTGGCCAATGACGCCGATTGCTTCGCGCTGGCCGAGGCGACGGTCGGCGCCGGGCGCGGGCATGATGTGGTGTTGGGGGTGATCCTTGGCACCGGCATCGGCGGCGGAGTGGTGGTGCGCGGCCAGTTGATCAACCGCAATGGCGGCTTTGCCGGCGAATGGGGGCATGGCCCGATCGCGCAGCGGGTGCTGGGCCGGCCCGAGATCACCCTGCCCGCCTTTCCCTGCGGCTGCGGCTTGTCGGGATGCCTCGATGCGGTCTGCGGCGCGCGCGGGCTGGAGATGCTGCACGAGCACCTGCATCCGGGCGTGGTAGCCGACAGCCATGCGATCATCGCCGGTTGGCAGGCGGGCGAACCGCAATCCGCGCGCAGCATGGAATTGTGGATCGAACTGCTGGCCGGACCCTTGGCGATGATCCAGAACCTCCTGGGCGCCGGGGTCATGCCGGTAGGCGGCGGGCTGTCGAACGCGCTGCCGCTGATCGAGGCGCTGGACCGCGAGGTCCGGGCGCGGACCCTGCGCCGAATCGACCGCCCACTTCTGGTACCCGCCGAATGCCGAATCGAGCCGGGCCTCGTCGGCGCGGCCATTCTGGGGCTGGCGAATGCCGCAGGGGAAAGCCGACTCGGCGGTGAAAATTCTGCCGTATGTGAAAATTGATTACACGAAATGGCAAGTGTAGCGTGAAATTTGTTGACTGGTCGCGGTGAAATCGGCAAATTCACGAAAATGAATTTCTTCGCGGGAGGGGTCGTCGAATGAAGGTCGCCATCATCGGACTGGGTTATCGGCTCGGCTATCTGGGCCATGTCTTCAAGGAGATGGACCCGGACTTCGAGATCGTCGGCTATTTCGATCCCGCGCCCGCAGGCCTTGCGACACTCACGGAACATGGCATTTCTGCGGGCATCAGCCACGCCTCGCCCGAGGCATTGGTGCGGGCGGGCGGGTTCGATCTTTTGATGATCGGCTCGCCCAACCATCTGCATCTGGACCATATCCGGCTTGGTCTCGAGGCCGGGGTGAAAATCTTTTCCGAGAAGCCCATCGTTGCCAGCATCGAACAGACCTATGAACTGGCGGCCCTGATGGGGCGCTATGGCCATGACCGGCTGCTGGTCGGGCTGGTGCTGCGCTATGCGCCGCTCTACCGCGACCTGCTGGCGGCGCGGGACGAGGGCCGCCTTGGCAAGATCGTCTCGGTCGAGGCCGCCGAGCATATCTTCCCCTATCACGGCGCCTTCTTCATGCGCGACTGGCGGCGTTACGAGAAATGGTCCGGCAGTTTCATGCTGGAAAAATGCTGCCACGATCTCGACCTCTACAACGGGTTGATCGGCGCACGCCCGCGCCGGGTCGCCAGCTTTGGCGGGCGCAAGACCTTCGTCCCGGCCAATGATCCGCGCAACGAGGGCATCAACGACCTGAGCCTCTACCACCGCAAGCCCTCGGGCTGGAACGGCTCGGACAAGGTCTTCGACACCGATGCCGACATCATCGACTACCAGGTGGCCATCGTCGAATACGAGAACGGCGTGGGGATGAACTTCCACACCAACCTGAACGCGCCCGACCAGTTCCGCCGCTTTGCCGTCTTCGGCACCAAGGGCCAGGCCGAGGGCGATTTCATCCGCGGCTTCCTGAACGTCACCGATGTGCTCAGCGAATCCCGCGTGGTCGAGCGCGAATACAAGGCCACCGCCCTGTCGCAGCATTACGGCGCCGACGAGAAGATGGCGGCCGAAGTGGTCGATCACGTCATGAAGAACGGCCCGCTGCCGGTCTCGACCCTGCAGGCGCTGGAGGCCGGCATCCTTGCCCTGTCGATGGACGAGGCGCGGCGCAGCGGCAAGGTGCTTGACCTTGCGGCAGTTTGGGATCGTTATGACAATGCGCTGGTCCGGAAGGCGGCCTGAGCCATGATCAAGTCACGATCCGCCATGATCTTTGCCTGGGCGCTTCTGGCCCCCGCGATCCTCTATGTGCTGATCATCGTGGCATGGCCCCTGTTCGAGACCTTCCGGCTGTCCTTCACCGATGCCTCGCTGCGCAAGGTGGTGAACTATGTCGGCTGGCGCAACTATGAGAAGATCTTCAACGAGACCTTCTTGACGGTCATCACCCGCACCTTCATCTGGACCTTCTTCTCGGTCCTCTTGAAGATGATCATCGGCATGTGCGGGGCGGTGCTGCTGAACGCCTCGGTGCCGGGGCGCAACATCTTCCGCATCCTGACCATGCCGCCCTGGATCGTGCCCATGGCCATCGGCATCTTCATGTGGGGCTGGATGTATAACGGCCAGTTCGGGATGATCTCGGGCCTCTTGCAGCGCTTCGGCCTGACCGATGGCCCGGTGGCCTTCCTCGCCTATGGCAGCACCGCCTTCTGGGCCACGATCGTCACCGATGTGTGGATCGGCGTGCCGATGGTGACGATCTATTTCCTCGCCGCCATGCAGGCCATCCCCAAGGACCTTTACGAGGCTGCCTGGACCGATGGCGCCGGACGTTGGACGCGCTTTCGCCGCATCACCCTGCCGCTGATGGCGCCGGCGATCATCACCATGTCGATGCTGTCGCTGATCGCCACCTTCAACAGTTTCGACATCATCTGGATCCTGACCCAGGGCGGTCCGTCCGGCCAGACCACGACGATGATCATCGACACCTACAACACCGCGATCGGGTCGAAAAAATATGGCGAGGGTGCGGCGCGCGCCGTGGTCATCTGCCTGTTCCTGTCGATGTTCTGCATCGCCTATTTCCGCATCGTCCGCCGTCTGGCGGACCCCGGCAAGGCCTAGGAGGGTCCCATGGCGCTGTTTCGCAAGGACGACACCGCGATGATCGACCGCTATCGCTGGTGGGAAATCGTCGGCATCTACCTCGGTATCTTCGCCTTCCTGTTCTTCCTGCTGTCGCCCTTCATCGAGGGCTTCCTGGTCAGCCTGAAGCCGCTGTCGCAGCTGTTCTCCTCGCCCTATACCTTCTGGCCGGAGAACGGCTCTTTCGCCGCCTATTTCGACATGTGGAAGACGGTGCCGGGCTTCGCGCGCTATATCTTCAACTCCTTCTTCATCTCGATCGTCTCGACCTGCATCGTGCTTCTGCTGGTGGTGCCCGCCGCCTATGCCTTTGCCCGCTTCCGCTTTGCCGGCATGGGGCTGGTGCTGGGGGCCTTCCTGGCGGTCAGCATGTTCTCGGGCGCGGTGCTGTTGATCCCGCTGTTCCGGCTGATGCGGACGCTGGGGCTTCTGAACACCTATTGGGCGATGATCATTCCGGGCGCGGCCTTCCTGATCCCCTCGGCCATCTGGCTGCTCAGGACCTACATGATGCGCATCCCGACCGAGCTGAACGAGGCCGCCTACATGGATGGCGCCAGCCAGTTCTATACCTTCCGCCGGGTGATCCTGCCGATCGCGCGTCCGGGCATCGTCGTGGTCGCCATCGTGACCTTCATCGGCGCCTATTCACAGCAGTTCATCTTCGCGCTGACCTTCAACTCCAAGACCGAATACATGCCACTACCGATCGGGCTCTACGCCTTCTTCGGCAAGCAGGAGGTGATCTGGAACGAGCTGATGGCCGCCAGTTTCGTGGGCATCCTGCCCGCACTGGTCATCATCTTCTTCCTGCAACGCCATCTCGTGGGCGGGCTGACCGCCGGCGCGGTGAAACAATAACGCCTTAAACAACCGGGAGACTTACACGTGACCACACTCTTCAAACGCAGCCTGATCGGGCTGGCCCTTGCCGGCAGCACCGCCCTGCCCGCCCTCGCCGAAGACATCAGCTGGATCTATTGCGGCGACCGCATCGACGGCGTGCATGAAAAATACATCGCCGAATGGAACACCGCCAACCCGGACTTCCAGGTCAAGCCCGAGCTGGTGGGCTGGGCCCAGTGCCAGGACAAGGCGACCACGCTGGCCGCCGCCGGCAGCCCGGTCGGGCTGGCCTATGTCGGCTCGCGCACGCTGAAGGAATTCGCGCTGAACGAGCTGATCGTGCCGGTGCCGATGACCGAAGAGGAAAAGGCGGCCTATTACCCCCATATCGTCGACACCGTGACCTTCCAGGACAACCAGTGGGGCGTGCCCGTCGCCTTCTCGACCAAGGCGCTCTACTGGAACAAGGATCTGTTCAAGGCCGCCGGGCTTGACCCCGAGACGCCGCCGAAGACCTGGGCCGAAGAGATCGAGTTCGCCAAGATCATCAAGGAAAAGACCGGCACCCCGGGTTATGGCCTCTCGGCCAAAACCATGGACAACACCATGCACCAGTTCCTGCACTGGATTTACACCAACAACGGCAAGGTGATCGATGCCGAGGATAACATCGTCCTCGACAGCCCCGAGAACCTGGCCGCGCTTCAGGCCTACAAGGACATCACCCCGTACTCGGTCGAAGGCGCCACCGCCTACGAGCAGAACGAGATGCGGGCGATCTTCCTCGATGGCAAGGTCGGCATGCTGCAGGCGTCGGCCGGCACCGCGACCCGTCTTGCGGAAACCGACATCAACTGGGGCGTGACCACCCTGCCGCTGGGGCCGTCGGCCACCGGGCCGGGCACGCTGCTGATCACCGACAGCCTCGTGGTCTTCGCGGGCACCGGGGTCGAGGAAAAGGCGACCGAATTCGCCAAGTACATCACCTCGCCCGATATCCAGATCCAGTACGAGATGTCGCCGGATGCCGGCCTGACCCCGCTGCGTCCGCGCCCCGAGGTCGAGGAACTGGTGAAGAACACGCCCTTCTGGAAGCCCTATATCGACGGCATCGAATATGGCGGACCCGAGCCCCTGTTCACCGATTACAAGGGCCTGCAGAACGTCATGATCGAGATGGTCCAGTCGGTCGTCACCGGCGCGGCCGAGCCGCAGGCGGCACTGACCAAGGCCGCCGAGGCCCTGGAAGAATACAAGTAAGCTGAACCCGGCCCGGCCGCGCCGTCATGCGGCCGGGCCATTCTGACGGACGTCGCGAAGGAGTGGGCGCTTGGGCCAGTTGACACTGAAGAACGTGGTGAAGAGCTTTGGCCAGATCGAGGTGGTCAAGCATGTATCGCTGGAGGTGCAGGACGGCGAGTTCGTCGTCTTCGTCGGCCCCTCGGGCTGCGGCAAGTCCACGCTTCTGCGCATGGTCGCAGGCCTCGAACATACCAGCGGCGGCGATATCGTCATCGACGGGCAGCGGGTGAACGACCTGCCGCCGGTCAAGCGCGGCATCGCCATGGTGTTCCAGTCCTATGCGCTTTACCCGCATATGTCGGTCTATGAAAACATCGCCTTCCCGCTGCGGGTCGAGCGCGCCTCCGAAGAGGTGATCCGCGAGAAGGTCGAATCCGCCGCCGCCATCCTGCATCTGGACCAGCGCCTGCAACAGAAACCCGGGATGCTGTCGGGCGGCCAGCGCCAGCGCGTCGCCATCGGCCGCGCCATCGTGCGCGAACCGAAGATCTTCCTGTTCGACGAGCCGCTGTCGAACCTCGACGCCGCCCTGCGCGCCGACATGCGGATCGAACTGACGCGCCTGCACAAGCAGTTGGGCGCGACGATGATCTATGTCACCCATGACCAGGTCGAGGCCATGACCATGGCCGACCGCATCGTGGTGCTGAACGCCGGCTATATCGCCCAGGTGGGCGCGCCGCTGGAGCTTTACCACAAGCCGCAGAATGCCTTCGTCGCGCGCTTCATCGGCAATCCGCGGATGAACATGCTGCCGGTGACCTGCACCGCCGTCTCGACCGCCGGGGTCGAGGTCGATCTGAACGGCCAGCGCCTCTTGATCCCGGTCGACGGCCTTGCCGGGATGGAAGGCAAGCCGTTGATGCTGGGCATCCGCCCCGAGCATATCCAGATCGGCCGGGGCGAGGCGAACATCACGGTTACCCCTGCGGTCGTCGAGCAGCTGGGCCAGCAGACCATCGGCTATGCCCCCCTGCCCGACCAGGAGGACAATTTCTGCTTTGTCATGCCCGGCACCCAGGTCATCGTCGAGGAACGGCCGCTGGAGATCAGCTTCCGCACCGAGGATTGCCACCTGTTCAACGCCGAGGGCGAAGCCTACGAGCGCCGCATTGACCTGTCCGCGATGACCGAACCACCGGTGCCGCTCTCGGCCTGAGAACCCTAACGCTCGGACGAGAAATGCGTCTTGAGATAGGTCATGATGACCTCTTTCTCGGCCGGCTCGGGGTCGAACATGCCCTGTTTCTCGACCATCCACTGCCACAGGTCATCCCAACGCGCATCGGTCACGCGCTGCTGCAGGATGATCGCCGTCGAATGGCAGGCGGTGCATTGGTAATAGGTTTCTTCCGCACCCGGGGCGTCGGGCAGGTTGCCAAACTCGGGGTTCGGCGCCGGTCCCTCGGTCTCGGTCGCGGCGGGCGCGCGCAGGGCGGCCATCGGATCGGCGGCGGAGATCTGGACCTCGTTGCGCAAGGCCCGCATAGGATCGGGACCGGATTGGGCAACCGCAAGGGCGGCGCTGCCCAAAAGCGCCGCAAGCCCCAGCGCAAGCTTCAGCTGGATCTGGTGCATGTCCTCCCCCTCAGGTTGCGACCAGCGCAATGCGGTGCTGCAGGTTGTTGCCATAGCCGCGCGGGTTCCAGCCCGGCGAGACCGGCGGCTGGCTGATCCCGTCGGCATCGGTCGCCCGCGCCCAGACCTCGTAATAGCCCGCCTGCGGCAGCGTCACATTGGCCCGCCAGCGCTGCCAGGCAAAGCGGTTCGGCGGCGCCAGCAGCTCGGCCTCCTGCCAGGTCGCGCCGAAATCGGTCGAGACATGGACGGCCGCCACATCGCCCTTGCCGCACCAGGCATGGCCGCGCACCTCGGTCGCAGCACCCGAGGGAACCTCGGTGCCAGTCTCGGGAAAGGTAATCAGCGATTTCACAGGCATCACCGTCATGATGACCATGTCCTCCTCGGGCACCTCGGTCCCCGGCGCCACCGGATAGGCCGGCAGGCGGTAGGAATATCCGGTCATCTTCTCGCCGTCATGGACCTGGTCGCGGACCCAGATCCGGGTCAGGTATTTCTGCGAGACCGAACCCGGATAGCCCGGCACGACCAGCCGCAGCGGAAAGCCGTGCAGCGCCGGGATCGGCTCGCCATTCATCGCCCAGGCGATGATCGCATCCTCCTCCAGCGCCTTCTCGATCGGCGCACCGCGCGAGATCGTCTGCTTCTCGGCGTCGCCCGACAGATGCACGTCATTGCCGTAATGGCCGGTATAGACCGCCCCCGGCTTCACTCCCGCAGCCTTCAGCACATCGGCCAGCCGGACCCCGGTCCATTCCGGACAACCGATCGCACCCATGGTCCATTGATTGCCCGAGGAACCCGGCTGGAAGAAGGCCCGGCCATTGCCGCCGCATTCGACCCAGAGCACCTTGGTCACCGTCTCGAACTGCGCTTTCAGGTCCTCGAGCGTCAGGCTCAGCGGCGTCTCGACCTCGCCATCGACGGTCAGCGTCCAGCCCTCGGCATTGGCGTCCAGCGCGGTCTGCGGGACCAGCCCGTTCAGCCGCACGAACATCCGTTCATAGGGGGTGATGTCATCGTCCAGAAGATGCGCCGGGGTCTCGGCATTCAGCGGCCGGTCACTCATGATCGTCAGGCCAGTCTTGCCCGACATCAGATCGGTCCCGGTATCCTGCGCCAGCGCCACGGGGATGATCCCGGCGGGCAGGTTGCGCTCGAAGGGGATGGTCATGCCCAGCAGGGCACCGAAGGCCGAGAGGCTGGTCCCGCGCAGGAAGGCGCGGCGCGAGTTTCCGGGCGGCTGATCGGTGTCAATCGGGGCGACAGCATGATCGGGCAGGTCGGACATGTCCTAACCTCCTGTATAATCGTCATTAAATGCTTGGCGTCGCGTCAATGAGACTGCAGGGACTGCAAGCTGTCAAGCAGTTTCGCGAGCTGCCGCCCCGCAAGTGTTGGGTCAGTCCATCAGCTCGTCCAGCCCGGCCAGCGCCGCCAGCCGGTCGCGGTCGGTCAGCGTCACCCGCGTGCCCTGCACATGCACGCCCTCGGCTGCCAGCGCCTTCAAGGCGCGCGACAGGCTTTCGGGGGTGATGCCGAGATAGGAGGCAATGAGCCGCTTTTCGTAGGGCAGCGCGAAACCGGCCGCGTTGCCGTTCCGCACCGACAGCTTCAGCAGATAGGCAGCCAGCCGCTCGCGCGCCGAGCGCAGCTTCAGGCTCTTGGTGTGGCGGACCATGCTGCGGTAGCAACGGGCCAGTTCCTCGACCACATCGACAGCGAAATCGGCATCACGGCGAAAGGCCGCGCGCAGATCGGCCGAGGGGATCAGCACCACCCGGCTGGCCTCCAGCGTCCGCGCCGACATCAGGTGCGGCGCATCGCGGATGCAGGCCGCCAGGATGAAGCTGCTGACCGGGCGCAGGATCGCCATCGTGCTGTCGCGGCCCTGCCATTCCGAGAAAAGCTCGATCGAGCCCTCGACCAGCACATGCAGGAAGGTCGCGCGGCTGCCCTGACGGACCAGTTGCAGCTGCGCCGGAAATTCCTGCGCATAGGCCGCGTGCATCATGGCGTCGAAATTCGCCGTGGTCATGTTCCTAAACAGCCCGAGGCTGCGGATTTCCGCCCTGTCTTCGCTTCGCATCACATCTCTCGAATCGCCCTGTGGCTGTATTTCTCTCACGCCTGTGCGAACGGTGAATTGACGCAGGTCAAATCAAGGGATGACTTTTGTGGACCCACTGTTTGACCACATCGCCCCGGCACCGGGGTCGAGCGCAAGTCACCCCTGAACAGGCCTCAATCGCGGTCGGTTTTAACCATATCCGCTGGCTGCTTTGATCGAGATCAAGTCTGCCCCCGGGCCGGGATGGGATGCCACCCCTCGAACTGCCGCCTCTTGCGGCATTGAAGGGAGCTTATGTCATGTCCGAGGGCACGACCCCGGTGGCCACCGAACAGCAGAAGGCGCTTTGGCTCAGCACCACGGCCTTCACGCTGTGCTTTGCCGTCTGGACCATCTTTTCCATCATCGGCCTGTCGATCAAGGAACAGCTTGGCCTGACCGAATTCCAATATGGCCTGCTGATCGCGACGCCGATCCTGACCGGGTCGCTGACCCGGCTGATCCTCGGCGTCTGGACCGAGCGTTACGGCGGCAGGCTGGTCTTTCCGGCGCAGATGATCCTGACCGGCGCGGCGACCTGGGCGCTGACCTGGGCCAACAGCTATCCGACCTTCCTTCTGGCCGCGCTTGGCGTGGGCCTTGCCGGCGGGTCCTTCATCATCGGCGTCGCCTATGTGTCGAAATGGTTCCCCGCCGGACGCCAGGGCACGGCGCTTGGCATTTTCGGCATGGGCAATGTCGGCGCGGCGGTGACGAAATTCCTCGCCCCCTTCGTGCTGGTCGCCTGGGGATGGGAGGCCGTGGCGCAGATCTGGGCCGTGGGCATCAGCCTGATGGGCGTGATCTTCTTCCTCATCGCCCGCGATGACCCGGCCTTTGTCGAGCGCAAGGCGAAAGGCATTGCCGCGCCCTCGCTGGCCGAGCAGTTCGCACCGCTGAAGAACCTGCAGGTCTGGCGCTTTGCGCTCTATTACTTCTTCGTCTTCGGCGGTTTCGTCGCGCTGGCACTGTGGCTGCCGCATTACCTCACTGATGTCTATGGCGCCGATGTGCGTCTGGCCGGCGTCGCCGCCGCCAGCTTCAGCCTCGCCGCCAGCGTCTTCCGCGCCTATGGCGGGGTGCTGTCGGACCGTTTCGGCGCGCGGCAGGTGATGTACTGGACCTTCGGCTTCTCGGCCGTGCTCCTCTTCATGCTGTCCTATCCGCCGACCGATTACATCGTGCACGGCAAGGACGGTCCGATCGCCTTCTCGACCAAGATGGACATGTGGCCCTTCGTCACCGTGCTGTTCGCGCTCGGTTTCTTCATGAGCCTCGGCAAGGCCGCCGTCTTCAAGCATATCCCGGTCTATTACCCGAACCATGTCGGCGCGGTCGGCGGCCTCGTGGGCATGATCGGCGGCCTTGGCGGCTTCGTCCTGCCCATCGTCTTCGGCGCGCTTCTGGACCTAACCGGGGTCTATACCTCGTGCTTCGCGCTGCTGCTGGTGATCGTCGTGGTCTCGGCCGCCTGGATGCACCTGTCGATCCGCGCGATGGAGCGCAAGGCCCATGGCGAGGCGCTGGACCGTCTGCCGCAATTCCCCGAACTGCAGGAGATCCACGACCCCGAGCGCACGGTCATGCCCCGCACGCTGGAAGACTGGCGCCCCGAGGACAAGACCTTCTGGGCCGAGAAGGGCCGCAAGGTGGCACGGCGCAACCTGTGGCTGTCGATCCCTGCCCTTCTGCTGGCCTTCTCGGTCTGGATGGTCTGGTCGGTCGTCGTCGCGCGCCTGCCCTCGATCGGGTTCCAGTTCACGCAGAACCAGCTGTTCTGGCTGACCGCCCTGCCGGCCCTGTCGGGTGCGACGCTGAGGATCTTCTACAGCTTCATGGTGCCGATCTTCGGTGGCCGGCTCTGGACCACGCTCTCGACCGCCTCGCTGCTGATCCCGGCCATGGGCATCGGCTATGCGGTGCAGGACCCGACCACGCCTTACCTGATCTTCGTCATCCTCGCCCTGCTCTGCGGGCTGGGCGGCGGCAACTTTGCCTCGTCCATGTCCAATATCAGCTTCTTCTTCCCCAAGTCGGAAAAGGGCAATGCGCTGGCGCTGAACGCGGGTCTGGGCAACCTGGGCGTCTCGGTCATGCAGTTCCTGGTGCCGATCGTCATCACCATGGGCGTCTTTGGCGCGCTTGGCGGTGCGCCGCAAGAGCTTGCCGATGGCGGCCAGCTGTGGATGCAGAACGCGGGCTTCGTCTGGGTGCCCTTCATCGCCGTCTCGACCTTCCTCGCCTGGCTCGGGATGAATGACATCAGCGATGCCAAGGCCAGCTTCAAAGAGCAGGCGGTGATCTTTACCCGCAAGCACAACTGGCTGATGTGCCTGCTTTACGTCGGCACCTTCGGCAGCTTCATCGGCTTCTCGGCGGGCTTCCCGCTGCTGATCAAGCTGGTCTTCCCCGATGTGAACGCGCTGCAATTCGTCTTCCTTGGCCCGCTGGTCGGCGCGCTGAGCCGCGCCGGCACCGGCTGGCTTGCCGACCGCTTGGGCGGCGGGCGCGTCACCTTCTGGGTCTTTGCCGGCATGATCGTCTCGGCCGGGCTGGTGATCCTGTCCTTGCAGGCGCAATCCTTCGCGGGCTTCTTTGCCGGCTTCATGGCGCTGTTCTTCTTTACCGGCGTCGGCAATGCCTCGACCTTCCAGATGATCCCGGTGATCATGCGCAAGGAAACCGAGCGTCTGGCCCCGAGCCTCGACGCCGATGGCCGCCGCCGTCAGGCCGAACGCGAATCCGCCGCCATCATCGCCTTTACCAGCGCGATCGGCGCCTATGGCGGGTTCTTCATCCCGAAAGCCTATGGCAGCTCGATTGCCATGACCGGCTCGGCCGTGGGCGCCATCTGGCTGTTCATCGCCTTCTACGTCCTCTGCCTGATCGTGACCTGGGTCTTCTACACCCGGCCCGGCGGGCTGCTTCACGACATCGAACATCGCCGCGCGGCCCCCGCTGCGCCGCAAGCTGCCTGAATTTCACAAGGAGACAGCAATATGAGCCATCTTCTGGATCGCCTGAACTTCCTGAAATCCGCCCGCAAGGACGTGTTTTCGGAGGGCCACGGCCAGACGACGACCGAAAGCCGCGATTGGGAAGAGACCTATCGCTCGCGCTGGCGGCACGACAAGATCGTCCGCTCGACCCATGGTGTGAACTGTACCGGCTCCTGCTCGTGGAAGATCTACGTGAAGTCGGGCATCGTCACCTGGGAGACGCAGCAGACCGACTATCCGAGGACAAGGCCCGACCTGCCGAACCACGAACCGCGCGGCTGTGCGCGCGGCGCCTCCTACAGCTGGTATCTCTACAGTGCCAACCGGGTGAAGACGCCGCTGATCCGCGGCCGGCTGATGAAGCTCTGGCGCGAGAAGCGTAGGACCCTCACGCCGGTGGCGGCTTGGGAGGCGATCCAGACCGATCCCGATGCCCGCGACGGCTATACGCGGGTGCGCGGCAAGGGCGGTTTCGTCCGCGCCAGCTGGGAAGAAGCGACCGAGATCGTCGCCGCCGCGAATGCCTATACGGCCAAGAAATACGGCCCCGACCGGGTCTTCGGGTTCTCGCCGATCCCGGCAATGTCGATGATCTCCTATGCGGCGGGCACCCGTTACCTGTCGCTGCTGGGCGGCACCTGCATGTCCTTCTATGACTGGTATTGCGACCTGCCGCCGGCCTCACCCCAGACCTGGGGCGAACAGACCGACGTGCCGGAATCGGCCGACTGGTACAATGCCGGCTACCTGCTGCTCTGGGGCTCGAACGTGCCGCAGACGCGGACGCCGGACGCGCATTTCTATACCGAGGCGCGCTATCGCGGCACCAAATCCGCCGTCATCTGCCCCGACTATTCCGAGGCGGCGAAGTTCGGGGACATCTGGTTGAACGCCAAGCAGGGCACCGATGCGGCATTAGGGATGGCCTTTGGCCATGTCATCCTGCGCGAGTTCCACCTGGACCGCCAGGCCAGCTATTTCGAGGATTACTGCCGCCGCTATTCCGACATGCCGATGCTGGTGCGTCTGGACCGGCAGGGCGACCGGCTGGTACCGGGCCGGCAATTGCGCGCCGCCGATCTGGCCGATGGGCTGGGTCAGACCATCAACCCCGACTGGAAGACCGTCGCCATCGACGAGACGACCGGCGGACTGGTGGTGCCGAACGGCTCGATCGGTTTCCGCTGGGGCGAAGAGCATGGGCGCTGGAACCTCGAGGAGAAGGCCGGCGACGCCGAGACGCGGTTGCGCCTGTCGCTGATCCTCGAGGAAGACCGCGACGATGTGGCCGCCGTCGATTTCCCCTATTTCGGCGGGGCCGCGACCAATGGCTTCGCGGTCGACAAGCGCGGCGAGGTGCTGACCCGTAATGTGCCGGTCAAGCGCATCACCCTGGCCGATGGCAGCGAGGCGCTGGTCGCCACGGTCTTCGACCTTTTCTGCGCCAATTACAGCCTCGACCGTGGCCTTGGCGGCGATCACGTCGCCCGCGACTATGACGCCGATGTGCCCTTCACGCCCGCATGGGCCGAGCGCATTACCGGCGTGCGCCGCGACAAGATCATTCAGGTGGCGCGCGAGTTCGCCAGCAATGCCGAAAAGACCAATGGCCGTTCGATGATCATCATCGGCGCGGCGATGAACCATTGGTTCCACATGGACATGAACTATCGCGCCGTCATCAACATGCTGGTGATGTGTGGCTGCGTCGGCAATTCGGGCGGTGGCTGGGCGCATTATGTCGGTCAGGAAAAACTGCGCCCGCAGACCGGCTGGACGGCGCTGGCCTTCGCGCTGGACTGGGCGCGCCCGCCACGGCACATGAACTCGACCTCGGCCTGGTATGCCCATACCGACCAGTGGCGTTACGAGACGGTCAGCGCGGCGGAGATCCTGTCACCCACCGCCCCGGAGGGCGACTGGACCAAGCTGAGCCTGATCGATTACAACATCCGCGCCGAACGCATGGGCTGGCTGCCCTCGGCCCCGCAGCTGAAGACCAACCCGCTGGCCGTCGGCCGTGCGGCGAAGGCGGCAGGCGTCGAGGTCAAGGATTACGTCGCCGAGCGGCTGAAATCGGGCGAGTTGCAGATGTCCTGCGAAGACCCCGACGCGCCCGAGAACTGGCCGAGGAACCTCTTCGTCTGGCGCTCGAACCTGCTCGGGTCCTCGGGCAAGGGGCATGAGTATTTCCTCAAGCACCTGCTGGGCACACAGCATGGCGTGCAGGGCAAGGATCTGGGCGAGGAAGGCCGTCAGAAGCCGGCCGAGGCCATCTGGCATGACAAGGCGCCCGAGGGGAAACTGGACCTGCTGGTGACCATCGACTTCCGCATGTCCACCACGGCGGTCTATGCCGACATCGTCCTGCCAACCGCCAGTTGGTACGAGAAGGACGACATGAACACCTCGGACATGCACCCCTTCATCCACCCGCTGCAGGCGGCGGTGGACCCGGCTTACGAGTCCAAGTCAGACTGGGAAATCTTCAAATCCATCGCGAAGAAATTCTCCGAGGTCGCGCCCGAGGTGCTGGGGGTCGAGACCGACGTGGTGCAGCTGCCGCTGCAGCATGACAGCCCGTCCGAAATCGCGCAGAACCTTGTCAGCGACTGGAAGCAGGGCCAGTGCGACCTCATCCCCGGCCAGACGGCGCCGAGTTACATCGAGGTGACGCGCGATTACCCGAACCTCTATCGGCGTTTCACCGCGCTTGGCCCGCTGATGGAAAAGATCGGCAATGGCGGCAAGGGCATTGCCTGGGACACCAAGACCGAGGTGCATCACCTGCAGGCGCTGAACGGCACCGTCACCGAGGACGGCCCGACCCGGGGCATGGCGAAGATCGAGACCGCCATCGACGCGGCCGAGGTGGTGCTGATGCTGGCACCCGAGACCAATGGCGAGGTGGCGGTGAAAGCCTGGACGGCGCTGGCCAAGGCCACCGGGCGCAATCACAAGCATCTGGCCGAGGTCAAGGAAGACGAGAAGATCCGCTTCCGCGACATCGCCGCCCAGCCCCGCAAGATCATCTCGAGCCCGACTTGGTCGGGGATCGAAAGCGAAGAGGTCTGCTATAATGCCGGCTGGACCAATGTCCACGAACTGATCCCGTGGCGCACCCTGTCGGGTCGCCAGCAGCTCTATCAGGACCACGAATGGATGCGCGCCTTTGGCGAGGGTTTCGTCACCTGGCGCCCGCCGGTGGACCTGAAGACCGTGGGCACGGCGGCGACGAATTCGCTGGCCTCGGGTGAAAAGCACGTGGTGCTGAACTTCCTGACCCCGCACCAGAAATGGGGCATCCACTCGACCTATACCGACAACCTCTTGATGCTGACGCTGAACCGCGGCGGCCCGGTGGTCTGGATGTCCGAGACCGATGCCCGCACCGCCGGCATCGTCGACAATGACTGGGTCGAGGTCTTCAACAGCAATGGTGCCATCGCCGCCCGTGCGGTGGTCAGCCAGCGCATGAAGGAAGGCAGCATGTTCATGTATCACGCGCAGGAGAAGATCGTGAACACGCCGGGCAGTCAGGTCACTGGCGCACGGGGCGGCATCCACAACTCGGTCACCCGCATCGTGCCCAAGCCCACCCACATGATCGGCGGCTATGCCCAGCTCAGCTATGGCTTCAACTATTACGGCACGGTCGGCGCCAACCGCGACGAATTCGTGATCGTCCGCAAGATGACCAAGGTCGACTGGCTCGACGGCCCGCTGGACGACCGGCCCGCAACCCAGACCCCGGAGGCAGCGGAATGAAGATACGCGCACAAATCGGCATGGTGCTGAACCTCGACAAATGCATCGGCTGTCACACCTGCTCGGTCACCTGCAAGAACGTCTGGACCTCGCGCGAGGGCGTTGAATATGCGTGGTTCAACAATGTCGAGACCAAGCCCGGCATCGGCTATCCCAAGGACTGGGAGAACCAGAAGCGCTGGAACGGCGGCTGGACCCGGACGACATCGGGCCATCTGCAACCCAAGCAGGGCGGCAAGTGGCGGATTCTGGCGAATATCTTTGCCAACCCGGATCTGCCCGAGATCGACGATTTCTACGAGCCCTTCACCTTCGACTACGACCACCTGAAATCGGCCCCGGAAAGCCAGGCCTTCCCGACCGCCCGCCCCCGTTCGCTGATCTCGGGCGAGCGGATGGAGAAGATCGAATGGGGTCCGAACTGGGAAGAGATCCTTGGCGGCGAATTTGCCAAGCGGTCGCAGGACTACAATTTCGACGGGATCCAGAAAGAGATCTACGGCGAATACGAAAACACCTTCATGATGTATCTGCCACGGCTCTGCGAGCATTGCCTGAACCCCGCCTGCGTCGCCTCCTGTCCCTCGGGAGCGATCTACAAGCGCGAGGATGATGGCGTCGTCCTGATCGATCAGGAGAAATGCCGGGGCTGGCGGATGTGCGTCTCGGGCTGTCCCTACAAGAAGATCTATTACAACTGGTCCAGTGGGAAGTCCGAGAAGTGCATCCTGTGTTATCCGCGCCTCGAATCCGGCCAGCCCACGGTCTGCTCGGAAACCTGCGTCGGGCGCATCCGCTACCTGGGGGTCATGCTCTATGACGCCGACAAGATCTCGGAAGCTGCGTCGGTCGAGGCGGAAAAGGATCTCTACGACGCCCAGCTTGGTGTCTTCCTTGACCCGAACGACCCCGAGGTGATCGAGGCCGCGCGCGAACAGGGTATTCCCGAGGACTGGATCAGGGGCGCGCAGAATTCTCCCATCTGGAAGATGGCGATGGAGTGGAAGATCGCCTTCCCGCTGCATCCCGAATACCGCACCCTCCCGATGGTCTGGTATGTGCCGCCGCTGTCGCCGATCCAGAACGCCGCCGAGGCGGGCCGGATCGCCGCGCAGGACGACATGCCCGACGTGCGCAGCCTGCGCATCCCGCTGCGCTATCTGGCCAACATGCTGACCGCCGGCGACGAGGCCCCGGTGGCTGCGGCGCTGGAACGGATGCTGGCCATGCGCAGCTACATGCGGTCGAAGACCATCGACGGGGTGGTCAATCTGGGCGTCGCCAAGCGCGTCGGCCTCACGCCTCTGCAGATCGACGAGATGTATCAGCTGCTGGCCATCGCCAATTACGAGGATCGCTTCGTCATCCCGACGACGCATCGCGAGCTGGTCGAGGACGCCTATGACCTGAAGGGCGGCTGCGGTTTCACCGATGGCAATGGCTGTTCCTCGGGGAAAAGCGGCTCGCTGTTTGGCGGCAAGAAGTTCCGCAGCCCGCAGGAGTTCATCGCATGAAAACCTTCAAGGCGCTCTCGGCGCTGCTCAGCTATCCGACCGAGGATCTGGTGACGGCCATTCCGGCCATCAACACGGTGCTGCACGAGGAAGGGCTGCTGGGCCCGACGCGCCAGCACGAATTGGCGGCGCTGCTGCACGAGCTGACCCACAAGGATCTCTATGATCTGCAGGAACGCTATGTGCTGCTGTTCGACCGCTCGCGCACGTTGAGCCTGAACCTCTTCGAGCATGTCCATGGCGAAAGCCGCGATCGCGGCGGCGCCATGGTCGATCTGCTCGAGACCTACCGCGCCGGCGGCTTCGACCTCGCCGGGGCGGAACTGCCCGACCATCTTCCGGTGTTGCTGGAATATCTGTCCACGCGGCCCCTGCCCGAGGCCAAGGCGATGCTGGCCGATGCCGGCCATATCCTGACCGCACTGGCGGAACGACTGCAACGGCGCGAAACGCCCTATGCGGCGGTGCTGTCGGCGCTGGTCACACTCTCCGAGACCGATTGCGAGACGCCGGCCGAGCTGGCCCAGATCCCCGATGACGACCCCGAGGATCTGGCCGCGCTGGATGCGGTCTGGGCCGAGGCCCAGGTCACCTTCGGCCCCGATCCGAATGCCGGCTGCCCGGTCAGCCGCGACCTTCTTGCCCGCATGGACCCGCGCCCGCTGACGCCGGCCGCTGATTGAACGAGGCCCTGCCATGAACCACTTCCTCTTCGGAATTTACCCCTACATCGCCATCACCGTGATGATCCTCGGCTCGATCATCCGCTATGACCGCGATCCCTTCACCTGGAAATCGAAATCCAGCCAACTCTTGCGCAAGCGCCAGTTCTTAATCGGCTCGGTGCTGTTCCATGTCGGCGTGCTGGTGATCCTTGTCGGGCATTTCGTCGGCCTCCTGACCCCGGTCGCGGTGTTCGACGCGCTCGGCATCAGCCATGGCGCCAAGCAGGTGCTGGCGATGACGGCGGGCGGCATTGCCGGGCTGATGGCGCTCGCTGGCGGCGGGATGCTGCTGCACCGCCGGCTTTATGACCCGCGCATCCGGGCGCATTCGACGCTGGCCGATACCGGCATCCTCGCGCTGCTGCTGATCCAGCTGGTGCTGGGCCTTCTGACCATTCTCGTGTCGATGCGGCATCTCGACGGGCACGAGATGGTGCTGTTGATGAGCTGGGCACAGGCCGTCGCCTATTTCGGCGCCGATCCGGCGCAGTACCTGGCCGAGGTGAACATCCTCTTCAAGCTGCATATCGTGCTGGGGCTAACGATCTTCCTGCTGTTCCCCTTCACCCGGCTTGTCCACATGATCTCGGCCCCCGTCCGCTATCTGTGGCGGCCCGGCTATCAGATCGTGCGCACGCGACAGCCCGCCGAACCGACCGTTAAACCCGCCACCAGAACCACCAGCCCGGCGGAGTAAGAGACCATGGAAATGAAGACCCTTCTGCCCCCTGTCACCGTCAACGGGGTCCCCATCGACCCCGCCCTGATCGCCGCCGAGGCGCAGAACCACCCTGCCCCCAAGGGCAAGCCCGGTTTCGCGTGGCGGGCTGCCGCCCGCGCGCTTGCGATCCGTGAACTACTGCTGCAAGAGGCCCGCCGCCGCAATCTGACCGCCGAGCCGATCGAACTGTCGCCCGGCAAATGGGAGACCGAGGAGGAGGCACTGATCCGCCAGCTTCTCGCCGTGGCGCTGCCCGCCGCGCCGGTGGACGAGGCACAGCTGCGCGCCATCTATGACGCAAGGCCCGACCGCTTCCGCGCCCCCGCGCTCTACGAGGCGGCGCATATCCTCTTTGCCGTCACGCCCGAATCCGCGGCGGTCCGCGAGAAGGCCGGGATGAAGGCCGGCCGGGTGCTGGCCGAGCTGCAGAAGAACCCGCGCCGCTTTGCCGAGCTGGCCGCCGAGCACAGCGCCTGTTCGTCAAAAACCTCGGGCGGGATGCTGGGGCAATTGTCCTCGGGCGACACGGTGCCCGAATTCGAGGCGGCGATGACCCGCATGGCCGAGGGCGAGATGACGCTGGTGGAAAGCCGCTATGGCGTCCATATCCTGCGCCTCGACGCGCGGGCCGAGGGCGCCATCCTGCCCTTCGACAGCGTGCTGCCGCACTTGCGCGAAGCTCAGGAAAAGGCGGCTTGGACCCGCGCCAGCCGCGATTTCGTGGCCGGGCTGGTGGCCGGGGCCAAGGTCGACGGGATCGATCTCAAGGCCCCGCTGGGGGCCTGAGGCCGCGGCTTCACCTGGCCCAAATATCCCCGCCGGAGGCATCCGGCCGCGCCACGAAAGCCGCGGCCGGATTAGTTTATTCAGCCGCGTCCTCGACCTCGTCCGAGATCAGGAACCCGCCCGATTGCCGCGACCAGAGCCGGGCGTAAAGCCCGCCTTGCGCCAGCAGCTCGGCATGACTGCCCATCTCGATGATTCGACCGCCCTCCATCACCACCAGCCGGTCCATGGCGGCGATGGTGGACAGGCGGTGGGCGATGGCGATGACGGTCTTGCCCTGCATCAGCACCTCGAGCCGCGACTGGATCGCCGCCTCGACCTCGCTGTCCAGCGCACTGGTCGCCTCGTCCAGCACGAGAATCGGCGCGTCCTTCAGCGCCACCCGGGCGATGGCGATGCGCTGGCGCTGACCACCGGACAGCTTCACGCCCCTTTCACCGACATGCGCATCCAGCCCCTGTCGGCCCTTGCTGTCCGCCAGATCGGGGATGAAATCCTGCGCCTCGGCCATGCGGGCCGCGCTCCAGATCTCGTCCTCGGCGGCATCGGGTCGGCCATAGGCGATGTTCTCGCGGACCGAGCGGTGCAGAAGCGAACTGTCCTGTGTCACCACACCGATCGAGGCGCGCAGGCTGTCCTGCGTCACCTTGGACACGTCCTGACCGTCGATGGTGATGTCGCCGCTTTCGACATCGTGGAAGCGCAGAAGCAGGTTCACCAGCGTCGACTTGCCCGCGCCGGACCGCCCGATCAGGCCCACCCGCTCGCCCGGACGGATCGCCAGCGACAGGTCGTCCAGCACCGCCAGCGGCCGGTCGGCCTCGTCGGCACCATAGCGGAAGGTGACATGGTCGAAGCTCACCGCCCCCGGTCCCGGTATCAGCGGCCGTGCATTTGGCTCGTCACGCACCGCGCGGGGCAGCGCCAGCGAGGAAATGCCGTCGCGCACCGTGCCGACATTCTCGAACAGCGCGGCAAACTCCCACATGATCCAATGCGCCATGTTGTTCAGGCGCAAGGCCAGCGGCACCGCCACGGCAATCGCGCCAACGCTGATCGCGCCGGCGGTCCAGAGGCCAAGCCCCAGCGCCGTGACCGAGGCCACCAGCGCCACGTTGATCGCGGTCAGCAGCATGTCCTGCGTCGCCGACAGCCGCATCTGGCGATAGACGGTCTGCAGGAAGGCATCCATGCCCCGCTTCATCCACGCCTCTTCCCGGTCGGAATGGGAGAAGAGTTTCACGGTCGCAATATTGGTATAGCTGTCCACCACCTGCCCTGTCATGGCGCTGCGGGCATCGGCCTGCGCCTCGGCCACGCGCCCCAGACGCGGGATGATGACCCACAGCATCGCGCCGTAAGCCAGACCCCAGGCGATGAAGGGCAGTGCCAGCCGCCAGTCCTGACTGGCCGCCAGCGCCAGCGCGCCGAGGAAATAGATGATGACGTAGGACGCCACGTCCATCATCTTCATCGCCACTTCGCGCACCGCGAGCGCGGTCTGCATCAGCCGTTGCGCGATACGCCCGGCGAACTCGTCCTGGAAATAGCCGACCGACTGGCGCAGCAGATAGCGATGAGCCTGCCAGCGGATGCGCTGCGGGAAGTTGCCCAGAAGCGTCTGGTGCATGATCATGCTGGCCAGCGCGTTCAAGAGCGGCAGCGCCACCAGCAGCAGAAGGCCCATCACCGCCAGCCTTGCGCCCTCGACCTGCCAGAACTGGTCGCGCGGGGTCTCGGCCAACCGGTTCACCAGATCGCCCAGATACCCGAACAGCGAGACCTCGATCAGCGCGATCGTGCCCGAGCAGATGGCAAGCACGATCAGCCACGGGATAGCACCCCGGGAATAATGCAGCAGAAACCCCCAGAACCGGCGCGGCGGCATCTTGGGCGCCTCCTGCGGATAGGGGTCGAGCCGGCTCTCGAACCAGCGGAACATGGCAACACCTTTTGAACTAAGCCCTGCCGACAGGGCGGCAGAGGGGCGAGATAGATGAGGTTCTCAGCGCCGCGCGTCAAGTACGCGGCAGGTCAAGGGCGGCGGGGTGTTACCCCGGTGCCAGTCTCTCCAGCGCATCCAGATCGGCGCGGGCGAGCGCGGGGGTCGCGCGGGCGATGGCCTCGATCGGCCAATCCCACCAGCGAAGGTCCAGCAGCCGGGCGATCTGGTCGGGCGGAAAGCGCATCCGGATCACCCGCGCCGGATTGCCGGCGACGACGGCATAATCCGGTACCTCGCCGTGCAGTACCGACCCTGCCCCCGCGATCACGCCCGCGCCAATCCGCGCGCCGGGCAACACGGTCACGCCATCGCCCAGCCAAACATCATGACCGATCACGGTGTCGAGCAGGTCACTGATCTGGTCCATGTAGTCCGCCAGCCGGTCATGGTCGAAGATGGCGAAGGGATAGGTGGAAAATCCCGCCATCGGATGATTGGCCGAGGCGGTGATGATCCGCACCCGGTCGGCGATCTGGCAAAACCGCCCGATCCGCAGCCGCTCGGGCGCGCCCGCATAGGTATAGGGGGCCAGCCGGACCGCCCAGTCCGTGGGCGGGTCGAAGCTGCTGGCATAGGTGAAATCGCCGATCTCGATATTGGGATGGTCGATGACCCGGTTCAGATGCACCAGACCGGGATTCACCCGGCCATCGGGAAACTGCATCGGATAGGAAGACGTGGCATCAAGGAAGCTGACGGGCATGGGAAGTCCTTTCGAATCTGAGGGAAGAGGTTCAGATGCGGGACTGGTCCATGACACGGGCTCCTGTTGCGTTCGGGCGGGTCCTAGCACGATCCCGCCCGGAATTCAAATCATGCCCGGAGGCGCGTCACAGATGGCGCGTCTCGGGTGCAGGGTTCCACCAGTTGTCATGCGCGCCATCGGCCCAGAAGATCGGTGCGGCGACCAGTTCCGCCTCGCTTGCATCATCCAGCGCTGGCACCACGACCTGCACGAAACGCCCGCCCATCTCGGCGATGTCGCCCTCCGTCCACAGCCTCGTACCGCAGCGGCTGCAGAACCAGTGATGCATGTCGATATCAGCCGCATCTACGCGGGGCGTTTCGGCCAGTACCTCTCGCCCCCGGACCAGACGGAATCCGTCCGGGTCGGGCAACCGCATCTCCCAGTAGCGCATCTTGCGGCAGAAGCGGCAATTGCAGCGCATCGTGCCTTCGGACAGGTCGCCATCGGCCTCGAAGGCGACGGCCCCGCAGAAACAGCTTCCGTGATAGGTCTTCATGACGCTTCGGCGCCGTGAAACACCGCCTCGATATTGTTGCCATCCGGGTCAAGGATGAAGGCGCCGTAATAGTTCGGGTGATAATCCGGCCGCAGCCCCGGCGCGCCATTGTCGCGCCCGCCCGCCGCCAGCGCCGCCGCGTGGACGGCATCGACCGCCGCACGGTCCGGGGCGGCGAAGGCCAGGTGCACGCCGGTCGCGGCGGGCTTGCCGCTGCCGATCCAGAAGAAGGGATTGCCGTCGCGCCCGAGACCCAGATGGGCGCCGTGCCCGCCGGTCATCTCTTCGGTGACTTCCATGATGACAGAGATGCCAAGGGGCGCCAGCGCCTGTTCGTAAAAGGCGCGCGAGGCGGCAAGGTCGGAAACGGGATAGCCGATATGGTCGATCATGAGAGGGCTCCTTTGGATGAGCAGCCCTTATCGCCCCGGCCTGCTGACAGATCGCGTCAGCAGGCCGGCCGGGTCACGGCGCGACCGTCAGCCTGATCGCGCCATACCAGTCGGCCGCCGCGCGGATCGTCGCGTCATCCAGCCCTTCCGCGATGGGCTGCATGATCTCGTTGACCCGTTTGCCCGAGCGAAAGGCCTTCAGCTGGGTATCGAGATAGATGTTCGTCTCGGCCGCCAGGTTGGGCGCTTCGGGGATCACCGCGATGCCATCCGCGCCGTGGCAGGCAATGCAGGCCTCGGGCGCACCGGCGGGATCGGCGGTCAGTTCCGCCACCACCTGCCGGCCCGCATACCACGCCGCCAGATCGGCGATCTGCTGGTCGGTGAGGCTGGCGGCGACCACGCTCATCATCTCGTGCTGCCGCCGCCCCTCGCGGAAATCGGTCAGCTGGCGCGCCAGATAACCCGCCGGCTCGCCGGCGATATGCGGCGCGATGGGGATGCGGGCCAGCCCGTCGATACCGTGGCAGGTGCGGCACTGACCGGCGAGCTTTTCCCCCGCCGCCGGATCACCCTGCAGCGCCTCGGCGGGCGCGGGTTCCTGCGCGGCCAGCCCGGCACCCCAGAGGGTGCCGAGCGTCAGCGCCGCGACGATGACCGCGCGTCTCATTCGCCATAGCTGATGCGGTAGAGCGCACCGGCCAGATCATCCGAGACCAGGATCGAGCCGTCGCGCAGCTGCACCACATCGACGGGCCGGCCCAGGTATTCGCCGTTCTCGTCGATCCAGCCCTCGGCAAAGGGCTTGGTCGTCGCGGTGCCGTCCTCGGCAATCGTGGTCACCATGACCCGCGCGCCCACCGGCGTCGTCCGGTTCCACGACCCGTGCTGGGCGCTGAAGATGGCGTTCTTGTATTCGGCGGGGAACTGGTCGCCGGTATAGAAGCTCATCCCCAGGTCGGCGGCATGGGCCTCGGTCGCGACGGCGGGCATGACCGGGCTGATCTCGGCCGGGATCTCCTGGTCCTTGTACTCATTAGTGCGGATATCGCCGCCACCATACCAGGGCGCGCCGAAATGCTGCCCGGCCTCGGTCTGGTGGTTGATCTCGCCCGGCGGGATATCGTCGCCCATGCCATCGACCTGGTTGTCGGTGAACCACAGGTCGCCGGTCTCGGGGTGGAAGTCATGGCCGACCGAGTTGCGGATGCCACGGGTAAAGACCTCGCGCCCGGTGCCGTCGGTGTTCAGGCGGATGATGCCGCCGATGCCCTGCTGGCTGTAAAGCTCCAGCTTCTCGGGGGGCGCGACGTTGAAGGGCTGGCCAAGCGAGATATAGATCTTGCCATCCGGCCCGATCTTGCAGACCCGCGCCGTGTGATTGAAGCTTTCCTCCTCGACCGGGACCAGGTCGCCCTTGGCCACGAGGTTGAAGGCCGCGACGTCGGGGCTTTCATAGAAGAACTCGGCCGCCGGGAACAGCAGCACCCGGTTCTGCTCGGCGATGTACAGGAAACCATCCTTCGAGAAGCAGGGCCCGTTCGGGATCGAGAAGGTCAGCGAGGGGGCGAAATCCTTGACCTCGTCGGCCACCCGGTCCTTGTTGCGGTCGGTCACTGCCCAGACCTTGTCCTTGCGGGTGCCGACGAAGGTGACGATGCCCTGCGGACCCACGGCCATGTGCCGTGCATCGGGAACGATCGCATAGAGCGCGATCTTGAAGCCCGGCGGCAGGGTGATGCGTTCAAGCGTCCTTTCAATGCCGGCAGCGAAGTCGCCGCCCTGCTCGATGGTGGTGAATTCGGTGGTGCCGGTGGTCTGGAAATTCGACAGCTTCTCCAGGTTCTCGGGCACATCGGTGTTCTGCGCGACGGCAGCCGACAGGCCAAGGCTCAGCGAGCCGGCGGCCAGGATGATGGGTATGGCTTTCATGGTCTTTCCTCCCTTTTGGCGGCCCTCCCAAGCCGCGATCCATCCGGCGGCGCAGGTGGCGCGGCCGGAATGACGATACCGGGGCGCGCGCCGGACGCGCGCTCGGACCCGGAAAACTGCACTCGCAAGGGGGGCTGACGATAAACCGCAGGGCGAGTCACAGCTTAGCCGACTTCACCTCTTTGGCAATACGGGCGGTCTGCCTGCTATCCCGCGTAATCCTCGTCACTGACATGATCCTCCCATGTGACGGCGCTGCCATCCTGCCGTTCCTGGATCGCGATATGGCTCATCGCGGTCTCGGGGCCGGCGCCGTGCCAGTGGCGTTCGCCCGGCTCGAACCAGACCACGTCGCCGGGACGGATCTCCTCGACCGGGCCGCCCTCGCGCTGCGCCCGGCCAAGGCCCGAGGTGACGATGATCGTCTGGCCGAGGGGATGGGTGTGCCAAGCGGTGCGCGCGCCCGGCTCGAAGGTCACCAGCGCCGCGGCGACGCGGGCCGGTTCCGGGGCGGTGATCAGCGGGTCCAGCCGCACCCGTCCGGTGAACCAGTCGGCGGGACCTGCGCCCGAGGGGCGGCTTCCGTTGCGGGTGATCTGCATGGGCATTCCTTTGCTTCCGGTTGCCAGACCAGACTGCGCCCCCTGCCCCTAGGATGCCAGCCGAAAGGGCCGCCCCGCGACAGGGGCGGCCAGTTTGCCCTTACAGATTGCCGGCGGCCAGCTCGCTGGCGATATGGTCGGCCTGCCGGATCGCCAGCGCCACGATGGTCAGCGTCGGGTTCTCTGCCGCGCCGGTGGTGAACTGGCTGCCATCGCTGACGAACAGGTTCGGCACGTCATGCGCCCTGCCCCATTTGTCGACCACGCCATCCTCGGGCTTTTCCGACATGCGGTTGGTGCCGAGGTTGTGGGTCGAAGGATAGGGCGGCGTCGGCAGGGTGCGGGTGGCGCCCACCGCCTTGTAGATCCGCTGCCCCAGATCATAGGCATGGTTGCGCATGGCCACGTCGTTCGGATGGTCGCTGAAATTGACGTTCGCCACCTTCAGCCCGAGCTTGTCCACGGTCTCGGACAGGGTCACGCGGTTCTCGGCCTGCGGCATGTCCTCGCCCACGATCCACATCCCGGCCATGTTCTCGTAACTGTCCAGCGCCGTGGTGAATTCACGCCCCCAGCCGCCCGGATCGAGGAAGGCCGCCATGAAGGGCAGGCCAAGGCTGAGCGTTTCCAGCTCGTAACCGCCGACAAAGCCGCGCGAGGGGTCGTGCTTCGCATGGTCGCGGACGATACCGGCCATGGTGGTGCCGCGCCACATGCGCACCGGCTTCTCGAACAGGCCGTAAACCGAACCGGTGGTATGGCGCATGTAGTTGCGCCCGACCTGGCCCGAGCTGTTCGCGAGCCCGTCCGGGAACATGCTGCTGGCCGAGTTCAGAAGCAGCCGCGGGCTTTCGAAGCTGTTCCCCGCCACGCAGACCACCCGCGCCTTCTGCATCTGCAAGGCGCCGTCCTTGTCGAAATACTCGACCCCGGTGACCTTGCCGGCATCGTCATGCAGGATGCGCGCGACATGGGCATGGTCGCGCACCTCGAGATTGCCGGTCGCCTCGCCGCGCGGGATGTCGGTATAAGCCGAAGACCATTTCGCCCCCCATTTGCAGCCCTGGAAGCAGAAGCCGGTCTGCTGGCAGGCCATGCGCTCGTCATATTCGGCGCTGTTGATCGCCATATTGCCGGTATGGACATCCTGCAGGCCAAGGGCCTTGGCGCCCTTCTCGAGGATCTTGAAGTTGTTGTTCCCCGGCAGACGCGCGCGGTCGCCTGTCCCGGTCACGCCCAGCTTGGCCTCGGCCTTGTCATACCAGGGCGCCATCTCGGCGGCGTCGATGGGCCAGTCCAGAAGGCTTGCACCCTCGACCGCGCCATAGTTCGTCAGCGCCTTCCATTCGTGATCCTGAAAGCGCAGGGACGCCCCGGCCCAGTGGATCGAGGTGCCGCCCACCGCCTTGACGATCCAGGCCGGCAGGCCGGAAAAATCCTTGGCCACGCGCCAGTCGCCGCTGGTCGTGCGCGGATCGGTCCAGGCCAGTTGCCCGAAGCTTTCCCATTCATCATTGACGTAATCCTCGGGCAGATAGCGCCCGCCCGCCTCGAGCGCGACAACCTTGACGCCCTTCTGCGCCAGTTCGTTGGCCAGCACCCCGCCGCCCGCGCCCGTGCCGATGATGACGACCACACTGTCGTCGGTCAGATCGAATTTTGCTGCTTCAGCCATGATCCATCCCCCTCACAGCCAGTCGATGTCGTCGAAGCCGCGGTTGATGTAACCGCCTTCGGAATAGGACTCGCCCTGGTAGCCGAAGATCGGCCAGACCTCCTTCTGGTTATAGAGGCCAGTCACCAGCCCGCCCCGCACCGTCTGGAAGAAGGGCGTATCCTGAAGCCCGCGCAGGATGGCCACGCGGTCGGCCTCCCATCCCGCCGACAGGTAGTCGCCAAACCCTGCCGCCTTGGCGGCGGCATCGAGGGCGGCGATGCCCTCGGTTACCACCGCCTTCTGTTCGGCGGTGTCATAGCCCTTGACGGCAATGGCATAGAAACGGTCGCCGACCTTGTCATGGGGATAGATGTCGCGTGCCATCTGCAACAGCGTCGCCATCTCGTGCTCGCTGATCGCCGTCACCTCGACCGCCCAGGCCGCATCGGGCGCGGCGATGAAGCCAGCGCCTGCCACCGCGAGGGCGCCAGCAGCCACCGCCCGCGACAAGAGCGCGCGCCGGGTCAGGCCCTGTTTCCTCAACTCTGTCATGGTCTCTCCTCCCTTGTTGTGCGCGGGTCACGGCGGCCCCTCCCGGCCGCCGGCCCGCGTTATCGGATGCGCGGCTACTTGAACCGGCCACCCCGCTGCAGCACCTCGATCTGGTAGCCATCTGGATCGGCGATGAAGAAGAACCGCGCCACCAGCTCGCCCGCCGGGGCGAAATCCACCAGCTTGCGCGGGGCAAGACCCTCGGCCTCCAGCCGCGCGTGCAGCGCGTCCACGTCATCGACCGAGACGGCGATATGGCCGTAGCCGTCGCCCAGGTCATAGGGTTCGGTGCGGTCCTTGTTGATGGTCAGTTCCAGTTCGGCCTCGGCCTCGCCATTGGACAGGTAGACCAGCGTGAAGGTCGGGAAATCCAGCCGGTCGGCCACCTTCAGCCCGAAAGCGCGATCATAGAAATCGACCGAGCGCGCCTCATCGAGCACGCGGATCATCGAATGGATATACTTGGCCATGCAGCCCCCTGCTGTCTTCTCTTGCAGGGACAAGGCTAGGGGGTCGCGGGCGCGCGCGGGTAGTATCGGATTACTACAGCTGCATTTTCCGGCTATTCGGCGGCGATGGGCTGGCTGGCCAGGTGATCCTCGCCCAGGTGGATGGTGCAGACGCAGCGCAAAAGCGAGGTGAAATTCCGTGCCTCTCCATGCAGCACCAAGACCTCGCTGTGCAGCTTCGAGATGAAGGCCGGGGTCGACAGCCCCTCGCGCGCGGCGATGTCATCAAGGATGCCCCAGAAGGCGCGTTCCAGCCGGATCGAGGTCGACTGCCCGTTCAGCCGCAGCCGACGAGTTTCGCTTTCATATCGGGCCGGGTTCTGACCGGCGAAGATCTGGCACATGGGCTTGATCGCTGGGTTGGGGCGGCTGAGCAATTTTGCGGCAGAAGCGGGTTTGGGTCAATCAGCCAAGGATCGGCGGAAAGTATGACACGCCCACGAAAAAGGCCGCCCCTCGCGGGGCGGCCTTCTCATCTCTCACGCGGATGCGTCAGATCACTTGATGATCTTCGACACCACGCCGGCGCCGACGGTGCGGCCGCCTTCGCGGATGGCGAAGCGCAGCTTTTCTTCCATCGCGATCGGGGCGATCAGCTCGACCTCGAACTTCAGGTTGTCGCCCGGCATCACCATCTCGGTGCCTTCCGGCAGTTTCACCGTCCCGGTCACGTCGGTCGTGCGGAAGTAGAACTGCGGACGGTAGTTGGCGAAGAACGGCGTGTGACGGCCACCCTCTTCCTTGGTCAGGATGTAGGCTTCGGCTTCGAAGGTGGTGTGCGGGGTCACCGATTTCGGCTTCACCAGCACCTGGCCACGCTCGACGCCGTCACGGTCGATGCCGCGCAGCAGAACGCCGACGTTGTCGCCAGCCTCCCCGCGGTCCAGCAGCTTGCGGAACATTTCCACGCCGGTGCAGGTGGTTTTCTTGGTGTCGCGGATGCCCACGATTTCCAGTTCGTCGCCGACGTTCACCGCGCCACGCTCGATCCGGCCGGTCACAACCGTGCCGCGGCCCGAGATCGAGAACACGTCTTCGATCGGCAGCAGGAACGGCTGGTCCACGGCGCGCTCGGGCGTCGGGATGTATTCGTCGACCGCGGCGATCAGCGCGCGGATCGAGTTCTCGCCGATCTCCGGATCACGGCCTTCCATCGCCGCCAGGGCCGAGCCCTTGATGATCGGAATATCGTCGCCCGGGTAGTCATACGAGCTCAGCAGCTCGCGGACTTCCATCTCGACCAGTTCCAGCAGCTCTTCGTCATCCACCTGGTCGACCTTGTTCAGGTAGACGACCATGTAGGGGATGCCGACCTGGCGGCCGAGCAGGATGTGCTCGCGGGTCTGCGGCATCGGGCCGTCAGCCGCGTTCACCACCAGGATCGCGCCGTCCATCTGCGCCGCACCGGTGATCATGTTCTTCACATAGTCGGCGTGGCCCGGGCAGTCGACATGGGCGTAGTGACGGTTGGGCGACTCGTATTCGACGTGAGCGGTCGAAATGGTGATCCCGCGCGCTTTCTCTTCCGGCGCACCATCGATCTGGTCATAGGCCCGGAACTCGCCGAAATACTTCGTGATCGCAGCCGTCAGCGTCGTCTTGCCGTGGTCAACGTGACCAATGGTCCCGATGTTGACGTGCGGCTTGTTGCGTTCAAACTTTGCCTTTGCCATGATTGGCTCCTTTTGTCGTGAGACGGTGCGTGACACACGCACCCTACAGGGTTGGTAGGGTGCGAGGTTTCCCCCGCACCGCCTTGATTACGCGTATTTCTTTTGGATCTCGTCCGAGATGTTCTGCGGCACGGCCTCGTAATGGTCGAACTGCATCGTGAACACTGCACGGCCCGAGGACATCGAGCGCAGGTTGTTGATGTAGCCGAACATGTTGGCCAGCGGCACCATCGCGTCGATGACGTTGGCGTTGCCGCGGCTGTCCTGGCCACGCACCATGCCACGACGGCTGGTTAGGTCGCCGATGATCGAACCGGTATATTCTTCCGGCGTCACAACCTCGACCTTCATGATCGGCTCGAGCAGCTTCGCACCGGCCTTGCGCAGACCTTCACGCATCGCGGCGCGCGAGGCGATCTCGAAGGCGAGGACCGAGGAGTCGACATCGTGGAACGCACCGTCGATCAGCGCGACCTTGAAGTCGATCACCGGGAAGCCGGCCAGCGGGCCCGAATCCATCACCGACTTGATGCCTTTTTCGACGCCGGGGATGTATTCCTTCGGCACCGCACCGCCCACGATCTTGCTTTCGAACGAATAACCTTCGCCCGGCTCGGTCGGGGTGATGACCAGCTTGATACGCGCGAACTGGCCGGTACCACCGGTCTGTTTCTTGTGCGTATAGTCGATTTCGGCCTGGCTCGAGATGGTTTCACGGTAAGCCACCTGCGGCGCACCGATATTCGCCTCGACCTTGAACTCGCGCTTCATCCGGTCGACCAGGATGTCGAGGTGAAGTTCGCCCATGCCCTTCATGATCGTCTGACCCGATTCCAGATCGGTTTCGACGCGGAAGGACGGGTCTTCGGCCGACAGGCGCTGAAGGGCGAGGCCCATCTTTTCCTGGTCCGCTTTCGACTTCGGCTCGACGGCGATCTCGATCACCGGCTCGGGGAAGGTCATGGTTTCCAGAACCACCGGCTTCGACGGATCACACAGCGTGTCCCCCGTGGTGGTATCCTTCAGACCGGCCAGCGCGATGATGTCGCCGGCATGCGCTTCCTCGATCTCCTCGCGGTTGATGGCATGCATGACCATCATCCGGCCAACCCGCTCGCGGCGGTTCTTGGTCGAGTTCAGCATCTGGTCGCCCTTCTTGATCCCGCCCGAATAGATGCGGGTGAAGGTCAGCGAACCGACGAAGGGGTCGTTCATGATCTTGAACGCGAGGCCCGAGAAGGGCTCGCTGTCGTCCGCATGGCGGGCGATGTTGCGCTCTTCCGTTTCGTCATCGGGCAGGAAGCCCATATAGGCCGGCACATCCAGCGGCGAGGGCAGGAAGTCGATGACCGAGTTCAGGAGGGGCTGAACACCCTTGTTCTTGAACGCCGACCCGGCGGTGACCGGGAAGAAGGTCAGCGACAGCGTGCCCTTGCGGATCAGGCCGCGCAGGGTCGCCTCGTCGGGCTCGTTGCCCTCGAGATAGGCTTCCATCGCGTCGTCGTCTTGCTCGACGGCCAACTCGATCATCTTGCCGCGCCATTCGTCGGCCAGATCCTGAAGCTCGGCACGGATCGGCTGACGAACCCAGCTTGCGCCGAGGTCTTCACCCTTCCACACCCATTCTTCCATCTTGATCAGGTCGACGATGCCTTCCAGCTTGTCCTCGGCGCCGATCGGGAAAGCGATCGGGCAGGGGGTGCCGCCGGTGCGGTCCTTGATCATGCGGACGCAGTTGAAGAAGTCGGCGCCGATCTTGTCCATCTTGTTGACGAACACGATCCGCGGGACCTTGTAACGGTCAGCCTGACGCCAGACGGTTTCGGTCTGCGGCTCGACGCCGGCATTGGCGTCCAGCAGGCAGATTGCGCCGTCCAGAACCGCCAGCGAACGCTCGACTTCGATGGTGAAGTCGACGTGGCCCGGCGTGTCGATGATGTTGAAGCGGTACTTCGTGTCCGAAGTCCCCTCGGTGCTCGGATCTTCCTGGCGCTGCCAGAAGGTGGTCGTCGCCGCCGAGGTGATGGTGATGCCGCGCTCGGCCTCTTGTTCCATCCAGTCCATCGTGGCGGCGCCGTCATGGACTTCGCCGATCTTGTGGGACTTGCCGGTGTAGTAAAGGATACGCTCGGTGGTGGTCGTCTTGCCGGCATCGATGTGGGCCATGATGCCGAAGTTACGATACCGCTGCAGCGGATATTCGCGTGCCATGAGTGACTTCCTTTCGCCTTACCAGCGGTAGTGGCTGAACGCTTTGTTGGCGTCGGCCATCTTGTGGGTATCTTCCCGCTTCTTGACGGCGGTACCGCGGCCCTGGACCGCATCGGACAGTTCACCTGCCAGACGCTCTTCCATGGTGTTTTCGTTGCGCTTCTTGGCGGCGTCGATCAGCCAGCGAATGGCCAGAGCCTCGCGGCGGATCGGACGGACTTCGACCGGAACCTGATAGGTGGCACCACCCACACGGCGCGAGCGGACCTCGACCGAGGGTTTCACATTGTCCAGGGCTTCGTGGAAGACCTCGACGGGGGCGCGCTTCAGGCGGCCTTCAACACGCTCGAGCGCGTTGTAGACGATGCGTTCGGCAACCGATTTCTTGCCATCAACCATCAGGTTGTTCATGAATTTGGTCAGCACGCGATCGCCATACTTGGCGTCGGGCAGGACTTCGCGCTTCTCAGCGGCGTGACGACGGGACATCTGTGTCTCTCCTTACTTCGGACGCTTCGCGCCGTATTTCGAACGACGCTGGCGACGATCCTTGACGCCCTGGGTATCCAGCACACCGCGCAGGATGTGGTAACGGACACCCGGAAGGTCTTTCACACGACCGCCACGGATCAGCACGACGCTGTGTTCCTGCAGGTTGTGCTTCTCGCCCGGGATGTAGGAGATGACTTCGAAGCCATTGGTCAGACGGACCTTGGCCACTTTCCGCATAGCGGAGTTCGGTTTCTTCGGCGTCGTGGTATAGACGCGCGTGCAGACGCCGCGCTTTTGCGGGCATCCTTGCAGGTGCTGCGACTTGCTCCGCTGCACCTTGGGCTGCCGCGGTTTGCGGATCAGCTGTTGAATCGTCGGCATTCGGTTCCCCGTCTTGCTCGTGTCAATACTCGCATCCCGGCCGGGACGCGCCACTTCTCGACGGCACTTTGCGCATACCGCAAAATGCCAAACCGCATCCGACCCCTAGGATGGGGAGGACGCTTTCTCTTCCAGAGGATCAAGGCTAAATCGGCCCGATCGTGACCGCACAGGTTCTGGCTCCCCGAGACGGCCGCCTCGGGTCTGGGGCATATAGGAGGATTCCCGTGAGGTGTCAACCGACACACGGCTTTCGCTGCGCCCTGCCCTGCCCTCAGGAAAAGCGCCGCGCGGCCGCGTTCAGCGCGGCATGATCCAGGCGGAAGCGGCTCTGCATCTGCTCGGAGATCGAGGCCTCGTCGGTCTCCCAGGGATAGCCCGCGCCAAGCGAGGCGGAATCGCCATCCTCGTGCATCAGGCGCAGGAACATCAGCGGCTGCGGGACGCTGACACCGGGCATCCACAAGCCGATCTTGGCATGGTTGAAATGCACCGCCGTGGCGTCGCGATCGGGCGACAGGAAGACGGTCAGCGCGACCCCCATGTTGTGACAGATGCGCGGGCTGATCTGCAGCCCCTTGCGCGTGACCTTGGCCATCAGCCCGCGCGAATGGTCCAGCGACAGCTTGCGCTCGACCTGCCACAGGTCGCGCACCGGCAGGAAATCGCGCCGGGCGCTTTCGATGTAATCGATCGCCACCGCGTCGTCATCGTCATGGCGGAAATGCCCGACCGCATCGGCGCCGCGATCGATATGGGGCCGGATCGCCGCAAGGCAGGCTTCCAGATGCCGCTCCATTGGCGGCACCAGTTCGAGGCGGAATTGCGGGATCTCTTCGGTCAGGGCGCGGAGCCGCGACAGATAGGGCTCGGGCAGGTCGCGGCCGGTCATGATGACCAGCGTGAAATCGGGATCGCTCTGCGCCCGCCAGGCCGGCAGGGCAACATGCTCGAACCAGAACCAACGCCGCTCGAGCCGGGCGGGATCATAGAGAAACTCCCGCCGCTCGGCGATGGTGGCGTGTTCCTTCTGATAGCCGCGCAGCCCGACATAAGACCAGCGCATCAGGCCCAGCATCTGGATCTTCATCGCCCCGTCTCCCTCGGCTGGCCCCTCAACTGGCCCTCGCGCCAGATCGAATAGATCCCCGCGGTCACGATCAGGCCAGACCCGGCCCAGGTCCAGACATCCGGCCATTCGCCAAAGACCACCAGTCCCAGGATGATCGCAGCCACCAGCGAGACATAGCGGAAGGGCGCGACGAAGGAAATCTCGCCGATGCGCATGGTCGCCACCGCCGAAAGATAGCCCACGGTCAGGAAGCCGCCGCCAAGGACCAGCAGGCCCAGCTGTTCCACCGTGGGTCGCTGCCAGCCCTCGCCGATGCTGAGCAGAAGGCCCGACAGGGTGACCGATGTGGCGGCATAGAAGGCGATGGTGGTCGAGCGGATCTCGCGGCTGAACAGCCGCGTGACAAGATCGCGCAGCACCACCATCGCCACCGAGGCGAGCCCCAGCACCGACCAGATGGTGAAGGCCGAGGTGCCGGGCCGCAGGATCATCAGCACGCCTACCAGCCCGACCAGCACCGCCACCATCCGCCGCCAGCCCAGCTTTTCATGGAACATCACCGCCGCGCCCAGCATCACCACCAGCGGCAGCGACTGCATGATTGCGGACAAGTCGGCAATGGCCATGTGCATCAGCGCCTGCAGGAACAGCACGGTCGAGGCGATCTCGCCGATCAGCCGCAGGATCATCGGCCGCACCGCCTCGCGCGGTAGACGTAGCTGCAACCCGCCCTCACGCCGCGCGATCAGCAACAGGCCCAGCATGACCACAAGACCGCGGAGCGTGATCGACTGGTAGAGCGGCAGGTCGCTGGCGACGAATTTCATCACCGTGTCGTTCAGCGTGAAGAAGGTCATCGACACGCACATGATCAGCGCGCCACGCATGTTGTCGCGATGGCTCGCGGGCTCTGCACGGAGAGCGGCAGGGGCGACCTTGCGGTTCGGAGACAGGATCGGCGTCCGCATGGGGGTCGGCCTTCGCGCTGGTATACAAGTCCCGCTTACGACGGGACGGGAGCGAAGGAAAGAGTGGCTGGCAGCGGGATCCGTTACCAGAGATTGAAGCCGGTAAAGCTGATAGCGGCCTTGAAGCCGTCGATGAGTTCGACCAGCGGAATGAAGGAGAGAAAGACGAGCGCGTCGAACAGGTTGGATCGCAGCGACCGGGCATTGAACATCACCTGTGTGCGCGTGTGGTAGAGGCGCGGATCAGGGATGAAGAACGGCACCCGCGCTGCATAGGCAGCGTAGTCGGCACCGAAATGGCCGGACAGGAAGGCTGCCTCGCGCCGCGCCGTGATGTAGAGGATTGTCCCCACGACCGAGGCCAGCAGAATGGCAAAGCTGAACGCGCCCAACATCAAGCCGATCCCGAAGGCTGCAACCGTCGAGAAGAAGTAGAGCGGGTTCCGGGTCATCGAATAGGGGCCATCCTGCATGACCTGCGCATTCTTGTGACCGCCGACATAGAGAATGGACCAGAACCGCCCGAGCACACCCGCGATCAGGATCAGGGTGCCGATCGCCTCGATGACCTCGTGCCCCTCGCTATAGAGCGGCAGGTGTGGCGGGACGAACAGCAGGATTGGCAGCACGAGCAGGAAGGCAAGCCGAAGGAGATTGATGCGCTTCTGCTGGTTGACGGCCTGTGCCATGTCGCTTTGTCCCGGTTCGCCGCGTCCCGCGGCATTGCGATGTCGTTGATGTTTTAGCTGCCGCGCCGCGTCTTCTGTCAACGAAATTCCCGTGCCGCGCAGAGCGGATCGCGTGAAAGTCAACGGCGCGAGCGTGAGGAGCGCCTCGGTGACGGAGGCCAAGGCTGAAATCCCCAGCGTACGACCCTGAATTTCCTACGGAGTGCAGATTGGAAAATCTCCCCTGCCCCCAAAACGAAGCAGGCCCGGCTGACTGCCGGGCCTGCTCTCATTTCAACCGATCAAGGATCACTCCTTGTTCGAGACATCCTCGAAGGCCACGTCGATGACCTCTTCCGGGGCCGGCGCGGCCAGGGCAGCGGCGGCCTCGGCTTCGGCGCGGCGGGCTTCGATCACCTCCTGGTCGCGTTCCGAGGCGATGCGGCGCACGCGGGCGGTGGCGCCACCGGTCCCGGCCGGGATCAGCCGGCCGACGATGACGTTTTCCTTCAGCCCGACCAGCTTGTCGCGCTTGCCCTGAACGGCGGCCTCGGTCAGCACGCGGGTCGTTTCCTGGAACGATGCCGCCGAGATGAAGCTGCGGGTCTGCAGCGATGCCTTGGTAATCCCCAGAAGCACCGGCTCGCCCGAGGCGGGTTTGCCGCCCTTGGCCTCGATCTTGGCATTCTCTTCCTCGAACTCGTCGCGGTCGACATGCTCGCCCTTCAGCAGCGTGGTATCGCCGCTGTCGAGGATCTCGATCTTCTGCAGCATCTGGCGAACGATCACCTCGATGTGCTTGTCGTTGATCTTCACCCCCTGCAGTCGATAGACGTCCTGCACCTCGTCGATGAGATAGTCGGCCAGAGCCTCGATCCCCATGATGCGCAGGATGTCATGCGGCGCCGGGTTGCCGTCCATGATGTAGTCACCCTTCTGCACGAAGTCGCCTTCCTGCACCGGGATGTGCTTGCCTTTCGGCACCATGTACTCGACGGCCTCGCGGCCCTCTTCCGACGGCTCGATGGTGATGCGGCGCTTGTTCTTGTAGTCCTTGCCGAACCGCACATAGCCATCGATTTCCGCGATGATCGCGTGATCCTTGGGACGACGGGCCTCGAACAGTTCCGCCACGCGGGGAAGACCCCCGGTGATGTCCTTGGTCCGGGCGCCTTCGCGCGGGATACGGGCGACCACGTCACCGGCCTTGATCTCCTGACCGTCTTCGATCGAGAGGATCGCGTCCACCGACATCGGATAGCTCACCGGGTTGCCCTGGTCGTTGCGCACCGGCTCGCCGTTCTCATCCATGATGATGATTTCCGGCTTCAGATCGCTGCCCTTGGGCGCCGAGCGCCAGTCGGTCACGATCTTCTGGGTCATACCCGTCGCATCGTCGGTCTCGTCGCGGACCGAAAGGCCCGAGAGCAAGTCGACGAAGCGCGCGGTCCCGGCCTTCTCGGCGATGATCGGCAGGGTATAGGGGTCCCATTCGAACATCTTCTGGCCGCGGACGACCTTGTCGCCTTCGCGCACGAACAGTTTCGAGCCGTAGAACAGCTTGTGGTTCACCACCGACTCGCCCTGGGCGTTCTTGATGTGCAGCTGCATGTTGCGCGCCATCACGATCAACTCGCCATTGGCGTTTTCCAGCAGGTTCTCGTTCACGAACGAGACCGTGCCTTCCTGGTTCGCCGCGGTGAAGGACTGCTGCCCACCCTGCGCGATGCCGCCGATGTGGAAGGTCCGCATCGTCAGCTGCGTGCCGGGTTCGCCGATGGACTGGGCGGCGATGATGCCGACCGCCTCGCCGATATTGACCAGCGTGCCACGGGCCAGGTCGCGACCATAGCACATGGCGCAGACGCCGTCCTCGGCCTCGCAGGTGAGCGCGGACCGGATCCGCACCGACTGCACGCCCGAGGTCTCGATCTCGTCAGCCTTGCGCTCGTCGATCAGGTCACCGGCGCGGACGATGATCTCGTCAGTGCCCGGCACCAGCACGTCATCAGCCGCAGTCCGGCCCAGCACCCGCTCGCCCAGGGGCGAGATGACCTCGCCGTCATTGACGGCTGCGGTCGCGGTGATGGCACGGTCGGTTCCGCAATCATGCTCGCGCACGATGCAGTCCTGGGCCACGTCGACCAGACGGCGGGTCAGGTAACCCGAGTTCGCGGTCTTCAGCGCGGTATCCGACAGACCCTTCCGGGCGCCGTGGGTCGAGTTGAAGTATTCAAGAACGGTCAGACCTTCCTTGAAGTTCGAGATGATCGGCGTCTCGATGATCTCGCCCGAGGGCTTGGCCATCAACCCGCGCATCCCGCCCAGCTGTTTCATCTGGCTGACCGAACCCCGCGCACCGGAATGCGCCATCATGTAGACCGAGTTCGGCTCCAGCTCGGCGCCTTCGGCGTCCTTCTTGGTGGCCGAGATCGTCGACATCATGGCATCGGTCACGCGGTCGTTGCACTTCGACCAGGCGTCGACAACCTTGTTGTACTTCTCGCCCTGGGTGATGAGACCGTCCAGATACTGCTGTTCGAACTCTTTCACCTGCTCCTGCACTTCGCCGACGATGTCCCACTTGTTGTCGGGAACAACCATGTCGTCCTTGCCAAAGCTGATGCCGGCACGGAAAGCTTCGCGGAAGCCGAGACCCATGATCTTGTCGCTGAAGATCACCGCCTCTTTCTGACCGCAATAACGATACACCGTGTCGATGACGTGCTGCACGTCCTTCTTGCGCAGCAGGCGGTTGACCAGCTCGAACGGCGCCTTGGCGTTCAGCGGCAGAAGCGTGCCAAGCCGGATGCGGCCGGGCGTCGTTTCAAAACGCTGCATGACCTCGTTGCCGTCCTGATCGATCTGCTTCAGGCGCGCGGTGATCTTGGCGTGCAGATGCACCTCGCCGGCGGCAAGGGCGTGATCGACCTCGTCGGGCGAGGTGAAGACCATGCCTTCACCCTTCATCCCCTCACGCATCATCGACACGTAATAGAGACCAAGGATCATGTCCTGCGAGGGAACGATGATCGGCGCGCCGTTGGCGGGCGACAGGACGTTGTTCGTCGACATCATCAGGACGCGCGCTTCCAGCTGCGCTTCCAGCGACAGCGGAACGTGCACGGCCATCTGGTCGCCGTCGAAGTCGGCGTTGAAGGCCGAGCAGACCAGCGGGTGCAGCTGGATCGCCTTGCCCTCGATCAGGATCGGCTCGAAGGCCTGGATGCCGAGACGGTGCAGCGTCGGCGCGCGGTTCAGAAGAACCGGGTGCTCGCGGATCACCTCGTCAAGGATGTCCCAAACCTCGGGGCGCTCTTTCTCGACCAGCTTCTTCGCCTGCTTCACGGTCGAGGACAGGCCCTTGGCCTCCAGACGCGAATAGATGAAGGGCTTGAACAGCTCGAGCGCCATCTTCTTCGGCAGACCGCACTGGTGCAGCTTCAGTTCCGGGCCGGTCACGATGACCGAACGACCCGAGAAGTCGACCCGCTTGCCCAGAAGGTTCTGGCGGAAGCGGCCCTGCTTGCCCTTCAGCATGTCGCTGAGCGATTTCAGCGGGCGGCGGTTGTTGCCGGTGATGACCCGGCCACGACGGCCGTTGTCGAACAGCGCATCGACCGATTCCTGCAGCATCCGCTTTTCGTTGCGGACGATGATGTCGGGCGCACGCAGTTCGATCAGCCGCTTCAGGCGGTTGTTGCGGTTGATCACCCGGCGATAGAGGTCGTTCAGGTCCGAGGTGGCGAAACGGCCGCCATCCAGCGGAACCAGCGGACGCAGTTCCGGCGGGATGACCGGGATAACGGTCAGCACCATCCACTCGGGCCGGTTGCCAGACTCGAGGAACGACTCGACGATCTTCAGCCGCTTGATGATCTTCTTCGGCTTCAGCTCGCCGGTGGCTTCCTTCAGCTCCTCGCGCAGCTGGTCGGCGGTCGATTCCAGATCGATGTTGGCCAGCATGGTGCGGATCGCCTCGGCGCCGATATCGGCGGTGAAGGCGTCGGCGCCGAACTGGTCCTGCGCATCGAGGAATTCTTCCTCGGTCAGCAGTTGACCATAGCTGAGATCGGTCAGACCCGGCTCGATGACGACGTAGTTCTCGAAATAGAGGATCCGCTCGAGATCGCGCAGGGTCATATCCAGCATCAGGCCGATGCGCGACGGCAGCGACTTCAGGAACCAGATATGCGCGACCGGCGCGGCCAGTTCGATATGGCCCATGCGCTCGCGGCGGACCTTCTGCAGCGTGACTTCAACGCCGCATTTCTCGCAGACGAGGCCGCGATACTTCATGCGCTTGTACTTGCCGCAAAGGCATTCGTAATCCTTGATCGGGCCAAAGATGCGCGCGCAGAAGAGACCGTCACGCTCGGGCTTGAACGTGCGGTAGTTGATGGTTTCAGGCTTTTTCACCTCGCCAAAGGACCAGGCCAGAATTTCTTCCGGCGAGGCAAGCGAGATCTTGATTTCGTCGAACTGCCGCGGCGGGGCCAGCGGGTTCAGCGGGTTGGTGGCGAGTTCCTGGTTCATTATCAAATCCTATGAATCGGCGCGGAAGGAGAGAGGGAAAGGTGGGGTAGAACCCCACCCTACCGGGTGGCGTAGGGTGGGGTTTCACCCCACCACGGAACCAGAGCCGGCTATTCCTCCTCCTCCGCATCCAGGAGTTCCATGTTGAGGCCCAGACCCCGGACCTCCTTGACCAGCACGTTGAAGCTTTCGGGCACGCCGGCCTCGAAGTTGTCTTCGCCCTTGACGATGGATTCATAAACCTTCGTCCGGCCGGCAACGTCGTCCGACTTGACCGTCAGCATTTCCTGCAGGGTATAGGCGGCGCCATAGGCTTCGAGCGCCCAGACCTCCATCTCACCCAGACGCTGACCACCGAACTGCGCCTTACCACCCAGCGGCTGCTGGGTCACAAGCGAGTACGGACCGGTCGAGCGGGCGTGCATCTTGTCATCGACAAGGTGATGCAGCTTCAGGACATACTTCATCCCGACGGTGACCGGGCGGGCGAACTGCTCGCCGGTGCGGCCGTCGAAGACGATGGACTGGCCCGAGGTGTCGAAACCGGCGCGCTTGAGCGCGTCGTTCACGTCAGCCTCCTTGGCGCCGTCGAAGACGGGCGTGGCGATCGGCACACCGGCGCGCACGGTATTGGCGTGCTCGACCAGGGTGTCGTCATCCATGCCTTCGAAGGTCTCGGCATAAAGCTGATCGCCATAGCCGATCTTCATCGCCTCGCGAACCGGGTTCATGTCGCCATTGCGGCGATAATCTTCCAGCGCCTCGTCGATCTTGATGCCAAGACCGCGGCTGGCCCAACCCATGTGGGTTTCGAGGATCTGCCCGACGTTCATCCGCGAGGGCACGCCCAGAGGGTTCAGCACCAGGTCGACCGGGGTGCCGTCCGCAAGGAACGGCATGTCTTCCATCGGCACAACCTTCGAGACCACGCCCTTGTTGCCGTGACGACCGGCCATCTTGTCCCCGGCCTGAAGCTTGCGCTTCACCGCCACGAACACCTTGACCATCTTCATCACGCCCGGCGGCAGGTCGTCGCCCTGACGGACCTTTTCGACCTTGTCCTCGAACCGGGCTTCCAGCGCCTTCTTCTGGTTGTCGTATTGCTGGTTCAGCGCCTCGACTTCCTTGGCGATGTCTTCCTCGCTCACGGCAAGCTGCCACCACTGGCCACGGCTCAGCGTGTCCAGCAGTTCCTCGGTGATGTCCGAATTGGCCTTCACGCCTTTCGGGCCCTTCACCGCGACCTTGCCGAGGATCAGCGATTTCAGACGCGCATAGATGTTGCGGTCCAGGATCGCCTGTTCGTCGTCACGGTCACGCGCCAGACGCTCGACTTCCTCGCGCTCGATCTGCAGCGCGCGCTCGTCCTTGTCGATGCCGTGGCGGTTGAACACCCGCACCTCGACGATGGTGCCGTAAGCACCCGGCGGCAGACGCAGCGAGGTGTCGCGCACGTCGGACGCCTTTTCGCCGAAGATGGCGCGCAGAAGCTTTTCTTCCGGCGTCATCGGGCTTTCACCCTTCGGAGTGATCTTGCCGACCAGGATGTCGCCCGGTCCGACCTCGGCGCCGATATAGACGATGCCAGCCTCGTCGAGGTTGCGCAGCGCCTCTTCACCGACGTTCGGGATGTCGCGGGTGATCTCCTCGGGCCCGAGCTTGGTGTCACGGGCCGCCACTTCGTATTCGTCGATATGGATCGAGGTGAACACGTCGTCGCGGTGGATCCGTTCCGAGATCAGGATCGAGTCCTCGTAGTTGTAGCCGTTCCAGGGCATGAAGGCGACGACCACGTTGCGGCCGATGGCCAGTTCGCCCTGATCGGTCGACGGACCGTCAGCGATGACCTGACCTTTCTGCACCCGCTCGCCGACCTTGATCAGCGGACGCTGGTTGATGGTCGAGGACTGGTTCGAACGCTTGAACTTGCGCAGACGATAGATGTCCACGCCGGCATCACCCGCGCCCAGATCCTCGGTCGCGCGCACAACGATACGCTGCGCGTCGACCTGGTCGATCACCCCGCCCCGGCGCGCCATGATGGCAGCACCCGAATCGCGGGCCACGATGGCTTCCATGCCGGTGCCGACGAACGGCGCCTCGGCCCGCAGAAGCGGCACGGCCTGACGCTGCATGTTCGAGCCCATCAGAGCGCGGTTGGCGTCGTCGTTTTCAAGGAACGGGATCAGCGCGGCGGCGACCGAGACCAGCTGTTTCGGCGACACGTCGATCAGATCGACCGCATCCACCGGGTTCAGCATGAAGTCGCCCGCCTGACGGGTGCTGACCAGCTCGTTCACGAACTTGCCGTCGGCATCCAGCTGCGCGTTGGCCTGCGCCACGGTATGACGCATTTCCTCGGTCGCGGACATGTAGACCACGTCGTCGGTCACCTTGCCCTCGATCACCTTGCGGTACGGGGTTTCGATGAAGCCATACTTGTTCACGCGGGCAAAGGTGGCCAGCGAGTTGATCAGACCGATGTTCTGGCCTTCCGGCGTTTCGATCGGGCACATCCGGCCGTAATGGGTCGGGTGAACGTCGCGAACCTCGAAGCCCGCACGCTCGCGCGTCAGGCCGCCCGGCCCGAGGGCCGAGAGACGACGCTTGTGCGTCACTTCGGACAGTGGGTTGGTCTGGTCCATGAACTGCGACAGCTGCGAGCTGCCGAAGAATTCGCGGACGGCAGCCGCCGCCGGCTTGGCGTTGATCAGGTCCTGCGGCATGACGGTGTCGATCTCGACGCCCGACATGCGCTCGCGGATGGCACGCTCCATGCGCAGCAGGCCGACGCGATACTGGTTCTCCATCAGTTCGCCGACCGAGCGGACCCGGCGGTTACCCAGATGGTCGATATCGTCGATCTCGCCCTTGCCGTCGCGCAGTTCCACCAGGCCGCGCACACAGGCCACGATATCCTCGTGGCGCAGGGTGCGCTGCGTGTCCGGCGCGTCCAGATCGAGGCGCATGTTCATCTTCACCCGGCCAACGGCCGAGAGGTCATAACGCTCGCTGTCGAAGAACAGGCTGTTGAACAGCGCGCTCGCGGCTTCCACGGTGGGCGGTTCGCCCGGGCGCATGACGCGATAGATATCCATCAGCGCGCCATCGCGGCCCATGTTCTTGTCGGCCGCCATGGTGTTGCGGATATAGGGACCAACGTTGACGTGGTCGATGTCGAGGACCGGGATCGAGTCGACATCATTGTCCAGCAGCACCTTCAGAAGGCCGCCCGACAGTTCGCCGTCCTTGTTGTATTCCGCAGTGATCTCGTCGCCGGCTTCGGCATAGATCAGGCCGTTCGCCTCGTTGATGATGTCCTTGGCGACGAAACGGCCGACGATGCGCTCGAACGGGACCAGCAGGTTCACCCGTTCGCCCGATTCCAGCAGCTTCTTGACCAGGCGCGGGGTGACCTTCTCGCCGGCTTTGGTGATCACCTCGCCGGTATCGGCATTGACCAGATCATAGGACGGACGGGTGCCGCGCACGCGCTCGGGGAAGAAGCGGGTGACCCAGCCGCCCTCCTTGCCCTTGCCGGCACGCTGCAGGTTGTAGTCGACGGTGTCGTAGAAGGCATCCATGATGCCTTCCTGATCCATGCCAAGCGCATAGAGCAGCGTCGTCACCGGCAGTTTGCGGCGGCGGTCGATGCGCGCAAAGACCAGATCCTTGGCGTCGAACTCGAAGTCCAGCCACGAGCCGCGATAGGGAATGATGCGGCAGGCGAACAGCAGCTTGCCCGAGGAATGGGTCTTGCCGCGGTCATGGTCGAAGAACACGCCGGGGCTGCGGTGCATCTGCGACACGACGACGCGCTCGGTGCCGTTCACGATGAACGTCCCGTTCTGGGTCATCAGGGGCATGTCGCCCATGTAGACATCCTGTTCCTTGATGTCCTTGACCGACTTTGCGCCGGTGTTTTCATCGACATCGAACACGATGAGACGCAGCGTCACTTTCAGCGGCGCGGCATAGGTCATGTCGCGGGCCTGGCATTCCTCGACATCGTATTTCGGCTTTTCCAGCTCGTACTTCACGAATTCCAGCGTGGCGGTCTCGTTGAAGTCCTTGATCGGAAAGACCGATTGGAAAACGCCCTGGATGCCGTCGCCGTCCTGGTGCTGGGCACCGTCGCCCGAATTCAGGAACAGGTCGTAGCTGGACTTCTGAACCTCGATGAGGTTCGGCATTTCGAGAACTTCACGGATATTGCCATAGTAGCGCCGGATGCGCTTCTGGCCGACATAAGCTTGCGCCATGGGGTCGTGTCACCTTTCGTCTTGGTCGGCACTGATCGTCGGGGCACGACCAGATTCGACCTGCGAATCTCAGGAGTTGCGATTCCATGCCCGCCGCGCGTCCCACCGTGCGGCTCCCGAATCGCGAATACACCCTGAAGGGAGCTCTTGCCATTTAAATACGGAAGAGCGACCTTCAAGACATATTCCGGCGGAAAGTCAACTTTTTTCTACATGGCCGCCCGGACCTCCCCTGCGATCCCCGCGAACGCCGCGAGAAGCGCCGCCCGTGACCCCGCCGGATCATAGACTTCGAGGATTCTCGCCGAGGCCCGGCGCCGCATCGCGTCCAGTGCCGCGGGATCGGCGCGATGGCGCTGAACGACCTCTTCGACCTTGCGCACATAGGCGCCGACATTGCCGTCCGAGATCGGAAATCCCACATCACCGTCGAAATACTCATCGCCGCCCGCGCCGGTATAGCCGATCACCAGGCAACCGCTGGCCATGGCCTCGGCCGGCGGCAGGCCGAAACCCTCGGACTGCGAGAAGGCCAGAAAGACCAGCGCGTCGCGCAGATTGGCCGCGACTTCGGCGCGGGTCATCCCGTCCAGCGGACGGAACTCGAAGTCCTGCAGCTTGCCGCGCATCTTCAGGGCATCCACGATCAGTCTGACTTCTGCGCCACGGCGGCGCGGCATATAGGCAATGACCTGTTTCTTCGCCTCACCGAACGCAAACAGGCTGCGGTCGATGGCCAGCGGAACCCGCAAGGCTGGCGGCAGTCCCAACAGCTCGATCGCGTCACTGCAGATCTGCGAGGTCGCGATGACCGCCTCGAAGTTGCTGGCGATATAGTCGCGGGTCAGGCTCCCGTTGACGAGCCAATCCTGTGCCTGCACCACCAGAACGCGGCGATTTTCCGGGAAAGACCGGATTATCAACTCGGCGGCGAACTCGGGAACCACGATCAGATCGTCGGGACGAACGTTGCGCGCGGACGGGGTCGGTGTCCAGTACCCGGGTGTTCGCAAACGCTGTCGCAAGGGCAGCCAGGCCATCTTTCTGTGCTTCACCACCGGCTCGTAGCCGACGGTCAGGTCATGCGCGATATAGGGGTATGTCTGTCCAGGCTCGTCGCTGAACAACCCCACCGCATAGCCTTCTTGGCCGAGCCATGCCGCCCATTCGAGCAGAACGCCCGCGCCGCCGACCGGCGCATTGATCGCTGGAATGTAAAACAGAATGCGCGACACCAACCGCCCCGGCTAAGGGTTGCCGCCGGCAGAATGCCGGCGGCAGACCGGATTACTTCAGCTCGACCTTGGCGCCAGCCGCTTCGAGCTTCTTCTTCAGCTCTTCGGCTTCGTCCTTGGCAGCAGCTTCTTTGACTTTGCCACCGGCTTCGACCAGGTCCTTGGCTTCTTTCAGGCCAAGACCGGTGATGGCGCGCACTTCTTTGATCACGTTGATCTTGTTGGCGCCGGCATCGGTCAGAACGACGTCGAATTCGGTTTTCTCTTCAGCGGCTTCGGCAGCACCAGCAGCCGGGCCGGCCATCATGACGGCGCCACCAGCGGCGGGCTCGATGCCGTATTCGTCTTTCAGGATGGTTTTCAGTTCCTGGGCTTGCAGCAGGGTCAGGCCCACGATTTCTTCGGCGAGTTTTTTCAGATCAGCCATTTTTCCGTTCTCTCATAAAGGTGTTCCAACGTCGGGTTTCAACCCCACGACGGGATAAGGTTTGCCTCAGGCAGCTTCGCGCTCTTCCAGAGTCGTGAGGATGCCTGCGATGTTCGAAGCAGGCGCGCCAATCGCACCGGCGATGTTCGAGGCGGGGGCGCCAATGCTGGCCACGATCGAAGCAATAAGCTCCTCGCGCGACGGCATGGCGGCCACGGCTTTCACACCGGCCGGATCAAGCGCCGTGTCACCCATTGCACCGCCGAGGATGACGAATTTATCGTTATCCTTGGCGTATTTGTCGGCGACCTTGGCAGCAGCCACGGGGTCTTCCGAATAGGTGAGCACGGTCATGCCCGTCAGGTAGTCGGCGATGCTGGCGCAAGGCTTACCTTCCAGGGCGATCTTGGCGAGCTTGTTCTTGGCAACGCGCACCGCGCCACCTTCTTCACGCATGCGCGTGCGAAGGTCTTGCATCTGCGCAACCGTCATCCCCTCGTAGTGGGCAACCACCACGACGCCAGAGCTTTCAAAGATCTGGCCGAGTTCTTCGACCAGCTGTTCTTTCTGTGCTCTATCCACGGTTTCACTCCAATTTGGGGGTTCCCCCCCAGCTCTCACTTTTCCCACCCGCAAGCGGGCAGGTTCGGGTCCGTAGGGTCAAGATCGCCCGAGGCGAACCTCGGAAAAATGCTTTTCCCCATCTCAGGAAGGACATTAAGCAGGTTTCCCCGCACCCTCCGTCTCGGACAGGACGAGGCCGATGGTCTGGCCCCGTCATCCGCCGGCCCCCGTTCACGCGGGCGCCGGCGAAATTCCTCAGTTGCCGGTGGCGTCGGCGATATCGACCGACACGCCCGGGCCCATGGTCGAGCTGATCGAGACCTTTTTCATATAGGTCCCTTTCGCGCCCGTGGGCTTGGCACGGCCGACAGCCTCGACAAAGGCGCGCAGGTTCTCGGCCAGCTTGTCGGCGCTGAACGACACCTTGCCGATGCCGGCATGGACGACGCCAGCCTTCTCGGCCTTGAACTGGACTTCACCGCCCTTGGCAGCTTCGACGGCCGCTTTCACGTCCATCGTCACAGTACCGACGCGCGGGTTCGGCATCAGGTTGCGCGGGCCCAGGATCTTGCCCAGGCGGCCAACCAGCGCCATCATGTCCGGCGTGGCGATGCAGCGATCGAAGTCGATCTTGCCGCCCTGAATGCTTTCCATCAGGTCTTCGGCGCCAACGATATCCGCACCGGCGGCCTTGGCTTCGTCAGCCTTGGGGCCACGGGCGAAAACGGCGACGCGAACGTCCTTGCCGGTGCCGGCGGGCAGCGTGACGACGCCGCGGACCATCTGGTCGGCGTGGCGCGGGTCAACGCCCAGGTTCATCGCGATCTCGACGGTTTCGTCGAATTTCGCGGTGGCATTGTCCTTGACCAGTTTCACCGCATCGGCGACCGACAGGTTCGACTTGCCGTCGAAAGCGGCGCGGGCGGCGGCTTTTTTCTTTGCGATCTTTGCCATGGCTTAGCCTTTCACCTCGATACCGATCGAGCGGGCCGAGCCCAGGATGATCTTCATCGCCTGATCGACGTCATTGGCCGACAGGTCTTTCATCTTGGCTTCGGCGATCTCGCGCACCTGCTTGACGGTGACGGTGCCAGCGACCGTGCGGCCCGGCTTGTCCGAACCCTTGGCGCGGTTGCGCTTGCCGACCGGCTTCAGGCCAGCGGCCTGCTTCAGCAGATAGGAGGCCGGCGAGGTCTTGGTCTCGAAGGTGAACGACTTGTCCTGGTAATAGGTGATCACCACCGGGACGGGCGAACCCTTGGTCATTTCCTGCGTGCGGGCGTTGAACGCCTTGCAGAATTCCATGATGTTGATCCCGCGCTGACCCAGAGCCGGGCCGACCGGGGGCGAAGGGGTCGCTTCCTGCGCCTTGATTTGCAGCTTCAGGCTGCCGACGATTTTCTTGGCCATCTGGCCCTCTCCTTCTTCATCAGACCCCGAGGGGCCGATTTAGCGGTGCGGCCCGTATCCCGAAGGACCGGAACCTCCCGCAGCGACATCACGCGGTCTTGGAGACCTGCGTGAATTCCAGTTCGACCGGCGTCGGCCGGCCAAAGATCGACACGGTGACCTTGATGCGCGACGAGATCTCGTCGACTTCTTCCACCATGCCCGAAAAACCCTCGAACGGACCGTCGGTCACGTTCACCGTCTCGCCCACGTCGAAGCGGATCAGGTTGCGCGGCGCGGCCTTCTCGCCATCGCTCGTGCGGTGGAGGATGGTGTTCACCTCGTCATCCCGCATCGGCATCGGCTTGCCCTGCGCACCGAGGAACCCGGTCACGCGGTTGATCGAGTTCACCAGGTGATAGGTGCGGTCCGACATGTCCATGTGAACCAGCACGTAACCCGGCATGAAGCGACGCTCGGAGGTCACCTTTTTGCCGCGGCGGATCTCGATCACTTCCTCGGTCGGCACCAGAACTTCGTCGATCAGTTCTTCCAGACCCTTTTCGGCCACGGCCTGACGGATCGCCTCGGCGACCTTTTTCTCGAAGTTCGACAGGACGCTGACGGAGTACCAACGCTTTGCCATGTCTGTATCGGTCCCCGATCTTGAAGGGCGCGGCGCACACACACCAAGCTAACCCGTTGAATTCTTTTTGCCCGGCAAAATTGAAATCGGCGCGCATACCGAATCGATGCACGCCGCGTTCCGGGCAGGTCGCAAGGGCATAGACCCGGCAGCGCGCGAATGCAAGCCCCTGTTAGCCGCTGATCGCCTTGAGGCCCTCGGTCAGACCGAACCGGATGATCAGGTCGACCAGAAAGAAGAACACGCTGGTCAGCGCGGCCATGATCAGCACCATGATGGTGGTGGTGACGACCTCGCGGCGCGTGGGCCAGGTGATCTTGGCGGCCTCGGCGCGCACCTGCGCGATGAACTGGACTGGGTTGGCCACTGAGCGGCTCCTTTGGACGTGCAGGCGGTCAGATAGCGCCTTCGCGCGCGGCTTTCAACCCTGCCCCTGACCCGCATTGCAGGATCATGGGCGTCACAGCAGACGCGAGGTCTGGTAGATCGACAGGGCGCAGATCAGCAGCCCGACGATGACCAGCAACACCCGGTGCGGAATGACGCGGATGACATAGCCGGCCAGCGGTGCGGCGATCAGCCCACCGACGATCAGGCCCAGAATGGCGCTGCCATGCCCGGCCAGCCCATCCTCGCTTTGCCAATGCCCGGTCAGAAGCGCGCCAAGGAAGGCCACCGAGACCGCGAGCGTCAGGAAGAACTCGGCGGTGTTGACGGTGCCGATCACCGGGCGCGGCGCGCCGCCGGTGCCCAGCAGACCGGTCGAGACCACCGGCCCCCAGCCGCCACCACCCGCCGCGTCCATGAACCCGCCGACCACGCCAAGCCCACCGGCAAAGCCGCGCGAATGCTCGCGATACTGGTCGGGATAGTGATAGGCGCGCCAGAGGATATAGAGGCCCATGATCCCCAGATAGCCCGCGACGATCGGACGCATGAAGCCGGCATCGAAGCTGGTCAGCAGATAGGCGCCCAGCACCCCGCCCAGCACGCCTGCGGGCATCAGCGCCCAGAACAGCCGCCAGTTGACGTTGCGATGCCAGACATGGCTGGCGGCGCTGGCCCCGGTGGTAAAGCACTCTGCCGCATGGACCGCCGCCGAGGCCGCCGCGGGCGTCACGCCAAAGCTGAGCAGCACCGAGGAGGACACCACCCCATAAGCCATGCCCAATGCGCCATCGACGATCTGGGCCAGAAAGCCCACCAGCGCGAACAGCAGAAACGAATCTTCCATCTCTCTCTCCCGTGAGATTTGGCAGATAAATCCACAATTCCCATCGGCATGGTAGGATAATGTTCTCTCGCAGGCACTGAATTGCTGTCCCTGCCTGAAAAACAGGCAGTCTGGCTCAGATGAACGAGATCTTCCGTCCGCCGATCATCTCGGCCAGCGATGTGCCTTCCAACAACAGCGCGGTTGTATCGCGCACGGAGATCAGCACCTGCCGGATCTCGCAGGCCTCGGGGGTCTTGCAATCGGCGCAGGGGCCATAGGCGTGTTGGCTGGCACAGGGGGCCAGAGCCAAGGGTCCGTCGATGCAGCGCATGATGGCGGCAAAACTGATCTCGACGGCAGGCCGGGCCAGCCGATAGCCGCCCCCTGCCCCGCGACGGGATGCCACCAGCCCGCCAGCCTTCAGCGCGGCCATCACCTGTTCCAGAAACTTCGCCGGCATCCCTTCAGAGGCGGCAATCTCGGCAACCGATGCCGGCTCGCCCTTGCGGGCAAGATAGGTCATGGCGTGGAAGGCGTAGCGGGCTTTCTGGGACAGCATCAGCCCCGATACGCCCGGCGGCGGATCAGGTCAACGTGGCCGGACAGGCGGTCCGATGTGATGCGGAAAGAGACCTGGCAGGGGCAGGGGGACTCGAACCCACGACCCTCGGTTTTGGAGACCGATGCTCTACCAACTGAGCTATACCCCTGCGGTTCGGCCCTGATAGGGTTTGGCGCGGGGGACGTCAAGCGGGGAAAGGCCGGGCCAGAGGCACTCGTCGCGGGGGCCCGTACCGACCGCAATCATCAGCTAGGAAACTGCTGCTGCGTCTGCGTCACCCTGCGCGTGAACAGCATAACCACAACCGCCACTTCCATTATCGTCCCCAGCAATGGGCGGGCGGTCACACAGCCCCTGACAGATTGCCCATTAGATCGATTCGCGACCGACCTTTTGTCCGATTTGCCACAACCAGAGAGTTAATTCTGCAGATCATGCAGCCTCACTATCTCCCCCCGTCAGCACAACTTATGGTTAACCACGACTCCGAGGGCACCGCCCGAGGGACCGACGGCTTCATCGCCGGATGGGTGGCAGGGGCAGGCATTGCGCTTCTGGCAAATTTTCGACTGCGCGAGGAGCGACCGGGGATCTGGTCGAGCCGCGTGAATTTCTACCGGGCCTGACTTTCCGCGCGTTCAGGTCCCCGCGACCGAGGCCACGGAAAAATGTCGGGATTCATCAGGCTCTGCATTACTCTTCTACTGATTTCCCTTGCCGGAACAGCAGGCGCGCAATCGATCAGCGACATCCGCGGGCGCGTCGAGAATGTCACCTCGAACCTCACCACGCTGTATTGCAGCGTCTTCTATCCCCAGCAGGGCTATGCGACCTCGGCCGTCGGGTTCCGGTATGGCAACCCTAACGCGAACTCCGGAACGAATTGCGGCCAACCGACGGCGAGCAGCGGGGTCCAGATCGCGCCGACACAACCGGGAGCCTTCACGCCCGGACAATTCGTGCCGGTCGCCACCATCACCGATTTCAACAACCCGGTCTTTGCCGGCTTGGGCGGCCCTGCGGCAGGTCCGACCATCACCTCGAACCTCCTCCTGTCGGTCATGGGCAGCCCCGCCCTGCCCTATACGATCAGCAAGCACGAGACCCCGAACAACGGCAACTGCGTCTATGGCCCGCAGATCACCGATTGCTATGACCGGATCACCCTCGCCGCAGCGAGCGAGACCGGAACCGCCGCGTTCATCGCCTCGGACGGGAATGCCTATACGCTGAATGTCGGCGGTGTCGCGCCGGCCACGGACGGAGTCTGCCCCGCCGCTCCGACCCGTCAGGGCGCTGTCTATTACGACGTGCCGGAACGGGCGACGACCGTGTTCTGTGTCTATGCAAGGATCTCGCCGGTCAACGCCATCCGCATCGTCAAATCCGCCAACCCTGCGGCTGCCACGACCAATTTCGCCTTCACCTCGACCCAAAGCGGCGGCACCGCCACCGCCTTCCCGGCGAGCTTCACCCTGACCGGCGCCAACAGCACCAGCACCAGCGAGATCATTCGCACCTATGCCGGCGGCACGATCAACATCCGCGAAAGCGCGCTGGCCGGCTGGCAGCTGACCAACCTTGCCTGCGTCGCCAGCGACGGCAACCTGAGCGGCGTCAGCTCGAGCCTCAGCACCGGTGTCACGCTGACCAACCTGCCGACCGGATCGACCAACCGGCTGATCACCTGCACCTTCACCAACACGCTCGACAACCCGCAGATGACGGTCGAGAAGACCGTCTCGCCGACCTCGATCACGGCGCCGGGCACGCTGACCTACAACATTACCGTGCGCAATACCGGGAACATTCCGCTGACCGGCTTGGCGTTGACCGACACCGTGACCCAGCAGGGCACGACGCTGGCCACGCCGGCGCCGACCTTTGTTTCGGGCGATACGAACAGCAACAACAGCCTCGATGTCGGCGAAAGCTGGGTCTACCGCGCCAGCTATGCGGCGACGCAGGCCAATATCGACAATGGCAACAGCATCCTGAACAGCGTGTCTGCGCGCACGACCCAGATCACCACGCCGCAGGTCGCGACCGCCACCACCGCGATCAGCGCCAGCCCGGCCATGTCCATCACCAAGACCACGGCGCAGACCACCGCCACCGCCGCCGGTCAGGTCATCACCTATGACATCCGCGTCGCCAACCGCGGCAATGTCACACTGAACGGCATCGCCCTCACCGATACCGTCACCCAGGGCGGCACCAGCCGCGCCACGCCCGCCACCACGCGCGTCTCGGGCGACACCAATTCGAACAGCCGCCTCGATGTCGGCGAAACCTGGATCTATTCGGCCAGCTACACCGTCACCCAGGCCGATATCAACAATGGCGCCAACCTGCTGAACACCGCCACTGTAGCCAGCACCACGCCGGGCGCCAGCGGACAAAGTGCCACAGCCACGACGACGCTTGCCGCCTCGCCCGCCTTCTCGGTCACCAAGACCGCCGGGGCGACCAGCGTCAGCGCGCCCGGTCCGGTCAGTTTCACCATCACCGTCCGGAACGAGGGCAACGTCACCCTGACCGGCGTCAGCCTTGCCGACACGCTGACGCGCGGCAACGGCACGACCGTCACCCTGACCCCCACGCTGAGCAGCGGCGACACGAACACCAACACCCAGCTGGATGTGGGCGAAACCTGGACCTACACCGCCAGCTATCCCGTCACGCAGGCCGATCTGGATGACGGGCGGAGGCTCAGCAACTCGGTCTCGGTGACCACGGTGCAAAGCCCGACGCCACGGGTTGATACCGCCGTCGTCAACATGGTCCGCCAGCCGGCCTATACCCTGTCGAAGGCCGTCAACCAGGCCAATATCACCGCGCCCGGCACGCTGACCTATACCATCACCATCGCCAATACCGGCAATATCGCGCTGACTAATCCCGCGATCAGCGACCAGATCCAGCGCGGCTCGACCGCCCCGGTCCCGCCGACGACAGGCCCGACCCGCAGCGGCGGCGACACCAACGGCAACGGGGTGCTGGATGTCGGCGAGACATGGACCTATGCCGCAACCTACGCGGTCACGCAGGCGATGATCAACGCTGGCCAGCCGATCACCAACCGCGTCGAGACCGGCTTTGACCAGATCCCCGAGCGGCGCTTTGCCACCGCGACCACGTTGGTCAACCAGGCTGCGGCGATGTCGGTCACCAAGACGGTCGATCTCGGCTCGATCACCACGCCCGGACCGCTGACCTATACCATCGTCGTCCGGAACGTCGGGAATACCGATCTGACCGGATTGGCCTTCACCGATACCATAAACCAGGGTGGCACGGTGCTGACCCCTGCCCCTGTTCCGACCCGGACCGCCAATGGCAACGGCGACGAGATCCTCGATGTCGGCGAGTTCTGGCAATATCGGGCGGTGTTTACCGTGACCCAGGCCCAGATCGACAATGGCGCGCGGCTGGAAAACACCTTTGCGATGACCTCGACCCAGACGCCCAGCCCGGTCTCGGGCTCGGTGCGGACGCAGATCACCCAAAGCCCGGCCTTCTCGGTCGAGAAGACCGTCGATCCGGTCACCACGGCATCGCCCGGCACGCTGACCTACCAGATCCGCATTCAAAACGACGGCAATGTCTCGCTGAGCCTGCCGCTGGCCGAGATCACCGATCGCGTCAATGCGCCGGGTGGTACGGCCACGCCGCAGGTCGCGCTGGACGAGGGCGATACCGACGCCGACCAGATGCTCGATGTGGGCGAGGTCTGGCTGCTCAGCACCAGCTATGCCCTGACGCAGGCCGCCATCGATGCGGGCGATCCCTCGAACCCCGGGGCGACGGGCTTTGACATCGTGAACACCGTCCGCGCCGCCGCGAGCTTCGGGGGCAATGCGCTGATCCGCACCGATATCGCGACCACGACGGTCACTCGCGGCCCGGCCATGTCGGTGCTGAAATCTGTCGACCGCACCAGCATCGCCGCGCCCGGTTCGCTGGCCTACACGATCACCGTCGAGAATACCGGAAACGTGGCCCTTACCGGCATCGCGCTGGACGACCGGATCACCCAAGGGGGCACCGAGACGCGCCCCACCAGCGGGCCGACGCTGAGCGCGGGTGACAGCAATGGCGACGGCGTCCTGAACGTCGGCGAGCGCTGGACCTATGTAGCGACCTACGCGGTCAACCAGGCGGCGATCGATGCCGGCGGCACGATCCGCAACAGCGTCACCGTCACCTCGAGCCAGACGCCGGCCGCCACCGCCAATGCCTCGACCACGATCCAGTCGCTGCCAGCGCTGAGCGTGACCAAAACCGTCGACCAGCCGACGGTCTCGGCGGTCGGGCCGTTGAACTACACGATCTCGGTTCGCAACTCTGGCAACGTGACGCTGCAGAACCTGGTGCTGAATGACAGCCTGGTGCCAAGCGCCAGCATCTCGCCCGATCCGATGGGCCTGTCACTGGCCCCCGGCCAGACCCGGCTGTTCACCGCCGTCTATAACGTGACCCAGGCCGATCTGGATGCCGGCGGGGCCATCGTGAACACCGTGACCGCCAGCGCCGACGGGTTGCCCGCGAATGCCGCGCAGGCCAGTGCCACCTCGCAGATCGAGCAGCGCCAGCGTTTCGCCATCGGCAAGCAGGTCGACCGCACCGCCATCGATGCGCCCGGTACGCTGAACTATGCCATCACCGTCACCAATACCGGCAATGTCAGCATCAATGGCTGCGAACTGACCGACCGGGTGACGCAGGACAGCACGAGCGGCGGCACGGTCGTGCTTCCGGCGACCGCGCCGGTCTGCTCGGCCAGCCAGACGGTCCTCGCGCCGGGGCAAAGCTGGACCTGGTCCATGCCCTTCACCGTGACGCAGGCGATGATCGATCGCGGCACGGCGATCACCAACACCGCCACCTTTGATGCCGAAAATGTCAGCCCGGATTCGGCGCAGGCCGTGACCGTGGTAGGCCGCAATCCCGGCTTCAGCATCGACAAGACCGTCAGCGCGGCGACCATCAGCGCCCCCGGCTCGCTGACCTACACGATCACGGTCAGGAATACCGGCAACGTCACCCTGACCAATCCCAGCCTCTCCGATCCGGCCCTGCCCGGTCTGTCGGCTCCGGCGGGCGACGGCAATGGCAACGGGTTGCTGGACGTGGGCGAAACCTGGGTCTGGACCGGCACGCGCCAGGTCACTCAGGCGATGATCGATGCAGGCACGCCGATCAGCAACAGCGCCACCTTCAGCAGCAGCGAGACCCAGCCGCAATCCGACGAGGCGGTGACGCAGGTCACGCGCAGCCCCTTGGCTTCGATCAGCAAGACCGTCAGCCCGACCACGGTTTCCGCCCCTGAGACGGTCAGCTTCACCGTCCGGGCCGAGAATACCGGTAATGTCACCCTGACGAGCCCCGTGCTCAGCGATCCGCTGATCCCTGCCGGCGCGCCGACCAGCGGCGACGATGGCAACGGCCTGATGGAGATCGGCGAAATCTGGGTCTGGACCCTGCCCTATGACATCACGCAGGAGATGATCGACGCGGGCAGCCCGATCCTCAATACCGCCAGCTTCGACACCGCCGAAACCAGTCCGCAGTCGGATGCGGCGCAGGTGACGATCCAGCAGGATCCGGGCCTGGCGCTGGTCAAGACCGGCAGCCACGAAGATGCCAACGGCAATAGCCGCGCGGATGCGGGCGAGCGGGTCAACTATGTCTTCACCGTCAGCAATACCGGCAATGTGGCGCTGCGCCAGATCGACGTGACCGATGCGTCGCTGAGCCCCCAACTGGTCGGCACGGTCGCGCAGCTTGCGCCCGGCGCGACGGCGACCCTGCGCGCCAGCTACGCGCTGACACAAGAAGACATCGATCGCGGCCGCGTGACCAACACCGCCCTGGCCCGAGGTCAGACGGCGAACGGAGCCCCGGTCGAGGACACCTCGGGCAGCGGCACCGGCAACGACACGCCGACGGTCGTGACCTTGCCCGCCCAGCCCGGACTGTCGCTGGACAAGCGCCTGGCTGCGGGCGAGGACCCGACCTACAGCCGCCTCGGGCGCATCATCAACTATGAATTCGAGGTGACGAATACCGGCAACGTGACCCTTGCCGGGCCGGTGACGGTGACCGACAGCCTGACCACGACACCGGTCTGCCCGGCGGGCAACCTGCTGCCGGGTGCCTCGATGATATGCACCGCCAGTTCGCGCGTGACACAGGCCGATCTGGATCGCGGCGAGATCGACAACACCGCGACCGCGAATGCGGATGGTCAAAGCGCGACCGATAGACTGATCATGCTGGCGGTGCAGTCCCCGGCCCTGACGCTGGTCAAAAGCTCGGATCACAGCGGCGCATTCGGCGAGGGCATCGTCGTCAACTACAGCTACGAGGTGACGAACAGCGGCAACCAGACGATCAGCGGGCCGATCACCGTCAGCGACAACAGGATCCCGGGCGGCATCGAATGCCTGCCCTCGGGTTCCGTCCTGCTGCCGGGCAATTCCCGGATCTGCACCGCGTCCTATACGGTAACCGAGATCGACTCACGGGCCGGCTCGGTCACCAACAACGCCACTGCCACCGGACAGGGCCCGAATGGCCCGGTGCAATCGCCCCCGGCCTCGGTGACGGTGCCGGCGGATGCCGATCCGGCACTGACCCTGGCCAAGCAGTTCGTGACGGGCGGAACGGTCAGCGACAGCCTGACCTATGGCGCGGGCGACACCATCACCTATCGCTTCACCGTGCGGAACACCGGGCAGACCGACATCTTCGGCCCGCTGCGCGTCGATGACGCGACCCTCGGCGAGACGGTCACCTGCAGCGCCGGCAGCGGCATCGCCCTGACCATCGGCGAGACCGTGACCTGCGATCTGGACCATGTGGTGACGCAGGCCGATCTGGATCGCGGCCAGCTGGTCAACACCGCGACGGCCACCGGCAATATCCCCGACGGCATCGGCGGCCTGGCCGAGATCACCTCGCCGCCCGCCACCGCAACGGCACAATCCAACGCGGCCCCGGCGCTGAGCCTGACCAAGACCGCCGAACCTGCGGCCGGCGCGGCACTGGGCGACGTGATCGCCTTTACCGTCACCGCCCGCAATGACGGCTCGCAGACTCTGCGCGACCTGCGCGTCCTTGACCCGATGCTGGCCGATTTCGCCTGCCCCTCGCCTCTGGCGGTGCTTGCGCCGGGTGAAACCATGGTCTGCAGCGGAAGCTGGCAGGTCACCCAGGCCGATATCGACGCCGGAGAGGTTTCGAATACCGCGACCGCGACCGCCTTCGCCCCACCGCCCGCGTCGGGTGGCAATGGCGTGCAGCTCTCGGCCACGGCCACCGCGGTTCACCAGACCCAGACCGGCGCGCCGGCCCTTGATCTGGCCAAGGTTGCGGCGCTGGTCGACCAGAATGGCGACGGCGTCGCCAGCCTGGGCGACGCCGTCGAATATACGCTGACGGTCCGCAATACGGGCAACGTGACCCTGCGCGGGGTCGAGATCAACGACCCCATGCTCGGCGCGTCGCCGGTGCTGACGCTGGCCCAGTTGCTGCCCGGCGACAGCCGCAGCCTGGTGCGCAGCCATACCCTGACCCAGGCCCAACTGGACGATCCCTCGGGCCAGATCACCAACACCGCGAACGCCTCGGGCCGCGATCCCGATGACGCCACGGTCACCGCCCCGCCCGCCAGCGCCAGCTTGCCGCTGGCCGGGCGCGAGGGGGTCGATCTGGTCAAGACCGGCACCTTCATCGACCAGGATGGCGATGGCCGCGCCAATGCCGGTGACCAGATGGCCTATGTCTTCGCGATCACCAACACCGGCACGGTCACGCTGACCAATGTGGTGCTGACAGATGCGCTGGTCGGGGTCACCGTGACCGGCTCGCCCCTTGCCAGAATCGCGCCGGGCGACACAGATCGCAGCATCACCGGCAGCTACGAGCTGACGCAGGACGATATCGATCGCGGCACGCTGGCGAACGACGCGACCGTCACCGCACAGACCCCCAATAGCGGCGAGGTCACCGATCAGGCGAGCCACAGCACCAATCTCGACTCGGTCGGCGCGCTGCGCCTGGTGAAGACCGGCACCTATGTCGATGCCGACAGCAGCGGCACGATGAATGTCGGCGACCGGATCGACTACGTGCTGGAGGTGACCAATACCGGAACCGAGACGCTGGCACCCGTGGTGGTCAGCGACCCGCTTCTGTCGTTGAGCCAGACCATCGCCCGCATGGCGCCGGGCGCCACCGAACTGGTGACCCGCAGCTATGTCCTGCGCCAGTCCGACATCGACGAGGGCACGCGCGACAACCTCGCCGACGCCGCCGGCACCCGCCCCAATGGCAGCGCGACCGGGCAGCAGGCCTTTGCCGAAGTGCCGCTGGAACAGCAGGCCGATTTCACTCTGACCAAGGATGCCGCCTATCAGGACAGCAACGGTGATGGCCGGATCTCGTTCGGCGATGAGATCGTCTATCGGCTGGTGGTACGCAACACCGGCACCGTCACGCTGAACGGCATTGAGATCAGCGATCCGCTGCTGGGCGGGGTGGTGGCGCAGACCGGCGCACTTGAGCCCAATCAGGAACAGAGCGTGCTGGCCGAATACCCGCTGACCCAGGACGATATCGACGCGGGCTCGGTCACCAACGAGGCGACCGCGCAAGCCTATGCCCCGAACGGCGAGCTTTTGACCCGCGAGGCCGGGACGACCACCCCGCTGGATACGACCCCGGCGATGACCGTGACCAAGGTTGCCGATCAGGAGGTCATCGGCCAGGCGGGGGTCATCGCCTATACCATCACGCTCGAGAATACCGGCGCGACCACGCTGCGCGGCATCGCGCTGGAGGACCAGGTTCGGCAGGATGACGTGCCTGTCGCCACATTGCAGCCGACCCCAGTCGATCGCGGCGACGGCAATGATACGCTGTCGCCGGGCGAGGTCTGGACCTGGCGGGCCAGCTATGCCGTCGGGCAGGAGCAGATTGACGATGGCAGCGATCTGGTGAACCGAATCCGCATCACCGCGGCCAATACATCGCTTGCCGTGATCGCCGAGGCCCCGACGCGGATCGAGGCCGAAACCGGGCTTGATCTGGTCAAGACCGCCAGCGCCGCCCTGTCCGATCCAGCTCAGCCGGGTGACGTGGTCACCTATACGTTCCGCATCACCAATACCGGACAGCAGCGGCTGGACAATGTCACGCTGACCGACCCGAAAGAGGGGATGGAGCTGCCGCGCACGACGGTCGCCCAACTGGCGGCGGGCGCCACGGTCGAGCTGACCGGCACCTATGCGCTGACCCAGGACGATCTTGATCGCGGGCTGGTCAGCAACCAGGCGCTGGTTTCGGGCACCCGCCCTGACCGCACCGATCTACGCGATCTGTCGGGTCCCGATCCCGCGACCGACGCACCGACTGTCGTGCCGCTGGATCCCGCCGCCGAACTGGTGCTGGTCAAGTCCGCCCGCCATGACGACGCCAATGGCGATGGCGCGATGAGCCTGGGCGAGACACTGGTCTACAGCTTCACGGTCCAGAACGCGGGCAATGTCGTGCTGCGCGGGATCACCGTTTCGGACCCGATGCTGGCTGGAAGCCCCTTCGGCACGGTGGCGATCCTTGCGCCGGGCGAAACCCGGCCGATCCCCGAAACCGGCAGCCATGTCATCACCGAGGCCGACGTGGCAGCGGGCAGCGTGACCAACACCGCCACCGCCAGCGGCGCCCGCCCGGACGGGGAAACCGTCACCGGGCAGGACCAGTTGATCACCTCGCTGGTCGCCGCCCCCACCGCCGAGAATGACGAGCGGCTGCTGCAGCAGCCGGGCCAGCCGGTCACCATCACGATCCTGTCGAATGACAGCACGACCGGAGGTGCGGCACTTGACCCGGCCTCGGTCCGGATCGTCGGTGCGCCGGGCGATGGCCGCAGGCTGGTGGTCGAGGGACAGGGCATCTGGACGGTCGATCCGGCGACGGGCGTGCTGACCTTTGCGCCCGCCACCGGATTCACCGGCGATCCCGATCCGATCCGCTATCTCGTCTCGACCATGGCTGGCGTGGTGTCGAACTCGGCGACGGTGACGGTGACCTACGCGCGCACCGGGCTGGATCTGCAGAACGAGATCGTCGGCAACCGCGATGTGAACGGCAATGGCATCTTCGATGCCGGCGACATCGCGGTTTTCGAGTTCACCGTCACCAATACCGGCAATGTCCCCCTGACCGGGGTGACGGTCGCGACGACCTCGCTGCCGCTGCCGGGGCTGGTCTGTGTGCCCGTCGATCTGGCGCCCGGCGAAACCGTGGTGCTGCGCTGCACCGGGGCGGAATATACCGTCACCGAGGCCGACATGCAGGCGGGCGAGATCACCATGACCGCCGAAGCCTCGGGCGAGGATCCCTGGGGCGCGGCGGTGACGGCCGAGGCCGTGGCGGCCGAACCCGTCGCCCAACCGGTCGAACCAACGCTGGAACTGACCAAGCGCGCCCTGCTGACGCGCGTGACGGCAGGCCAGGACGTGCCCTTCGAGATCACGGTGGAAAACCTTGAGACCGAACAGCGGGCCGTCGTCGATGTCATCGACACCCTGCCGCCGGGCTTCCTCTACCGGCGGGGTAGCGGTCGCGTTGACGGCGAGGCGGTCGAGACCCGCGAGGCCGGCAACCGGGTGACCTTTGACGAGGTCACCATCGAGCCGGGCGAGACTGTGGTGATCCGCCTGACCGCCTTCGTACCGGGCAGCGTGACACCGGGCGAATACGTCAACCGCGTCATCGCGCGGGACAGCGACACCGGCAACCAGCTGGGCAACGAGGCGACCGCGACCGTCACGATCGAGGCCGAACCGGTCTTTGACTGCGGCACCGTCATCGGCCGGGTCTTCGACGACCAGAGCGGCGACGGCTATCAGCAACCGGGCGAACTGGGCATCGGCGGCGTGCGGCTGGTCACGGTCAACGGTGTGTTCGTGACCAGTGACCAGCATGGCCGCTTCCACCTGCCCTGCCCGGACCTGCCCCGCGACATCGGCAGCAACTTCGTGCTGAAGCTGGATGAAAGCAGCCTGCCGGCCGACACCGCCGTCACCTCGGAAAACCCGCGGGTGATCCGGCTGACCGCCGGCAAGATGACCGAGGCGAATTTCGGCGTGGCGCGGCTGCAGGTTGTCGCGGTCGATCTGGCGGCCATGGCCTTCGCGGGCAATGACCCGATCCCGGCACTGGTCGACGGGCTTCAAGGCATGGTGGCACAGATCGCCACCCGGCCCTCGCTGATCCGCCTCAACTATACCGAGGCGCAGGAAAGCCGCGAGTTGATTCTGGCGCGCTTGCAGGCCGTGACCCGGACGATCCGGGCGATCTGGCCCGCCACCGCGAGCTATCAGCCCCGGATCGACACGCAGATCACCCGCCAGAGGGCAGGAAATTGAGGGGGGGCGCGATGATGCGGCGCATGGATCAGGGCGCAAGGCCGAAGCGGACCGCGAGGACCAATGGCATGGTGTTGGCCTCGGTCAGCCTTCTGGCGCTGACGGCGGCAGGCATGGCGCAGGCGCAGGAAAGCTCCGGCCCGGGCTTCAGCATCGTCATCGGTGCACCGTCCGAGCCGGTGCCCGCAACCGCAGCGCCCGCAGCCGCGCCCGAGGTTCCCGCAGCGGCGACGGTCACAGCGACGGAACCTCCGCCCCCTGCCCCGGCCATCGAAGAGGCCCTCACGCCCGCCGAACCCATCGTGCCGCCGCTGCCGGTCGGCGTGGTCTCGCCCGAGATGGAAAACCCCGCGACCATCGCGCTGGAAACCGACGAGAACGGCATCACCCCGGTCGAGGGCCGACTGCGCTTTGACCGGCCCGGCTGGTTCTGGGTCGGTCAGGCCGACCTGACCTATGGCCGCGAACGCGGCGGCGAGGATTACTCGCTCGGACGGCTGGCCGGTTATACCAAGGGCATGACCCGCTCGGGCTATACCGTCACCGCCGCCATCGACACCGGCGAGGACGAGCTGGACGAGCTGCTGGACGGGCTGGACGAGAAGAACCCCCGGCAGGTGCTGGACCGGATCGCGCCGGATGACGTCTACCCAACCTTCGGCGACGATTCGACCAGCTATGCCGATGCCCCCACATCGGGCCGGATCTATGCCCGGGTCGAGAAGGATGGCAGCCATGTCATGTGGGGCGATTTCCACAACGCCCAGGACGATCCGCATCAGCTGGTGCGCAGCGACCGCACGCTTTACGGGGCGCAGGCGCTGTGGCGCTCGGCCGAGGAGACCGCGGCGGGCGAGCCGCGTCATGTCGTTTCGGCCTATGCCTCGCAGCCCGACCGGCTGATGCAGCGCGACGTGCTGCGCGGCACCGGCGGCTCGGTCTATTTCCTCAAGCGTCAGGACATCCTGCGCGGCACCGAGGTGGTGACGATCCGCTGGCGTGACAGCACCTCGGGCCGGGTGATCCGCAGCCAGCGGCTGGTGCCCGGAACCGATTACGACATCAACTATTTCCAGGGCATCATCGATCTCGGCATCCCGTTGACCGGCTCGGCCAGCGATGGCGGGCTGATCGTGGACAACCCGCTTGGCGACGATCTGGTCGATCTGGTCGTGCAGTATGAATATGTCCCGACCACCGGCGATGTTGACGGCATGGCGCTTGGCGCGCGGGCGCAAAGCTGGATCGGCGAAACCGTGCGGCTTGGGGTTTCGGCGCAGAAGGAAACCACCGGGATCGCCGACAACAGGCTGGCGGGTGTCGACCTGCGCTGGCAGCGCTCGGCCTCGACCTGGCTGTCGCTGGACGTGGCGCAAAGCGAGGGGCCGGGCTTCGGCACATCGGAATCGCTGGATGGCGGTCTGGAATACGAGGAGGACGACCTGCTCTCGGCCGGGCGGCGCGGGCTGAGTGCCAATGCCGTGCGGCTGGAAGGCCGGGCCGATCTGGCCGAACTGACCGGCGGCCGCGCACAGGGGGCGATCGGACTCTGGTACGACGACAAGCAGGAAGGCTTTGTCTCGGCCGATGACGATATCGACCGCGACCAGACCGATTGGGGTTTCCTCGGCGAACTGGCCCTTGGACCGGCCAGCACGCTGACCTTCGGCCACAAGGATTTCCGCCGCGATGGCGGTGAGAAGCGCCGTGACAGCCGGCTTGGCATGGCCCATCAGATCGCCCCGCACTGGACCCTCGAGGGCGAGGTCGCCCATACCGACCGGCTGGACCCGGATGGCGATGACGAGGCGCAGGGCCAGCGCACCGATCTGGGGGCGAGGCTGACCTATGATCCCGGTCGCGGCTATCGGCTCTGGGCCTTCGGTCAGGCGACGGCCAGCCATCAGGGCGGCCTGCCCCGCAACAACCGCGCGGGACTTGGGGCCGAGGCCGATCTGTCGGACCGTCTCAGCGCCGCCGCCGAAGTGTCGGACGGCAACCTTGGTTTCGGCGCCGATGCCTCGCTGCGCTGGCGCGGGGAGAATGGCAGCACCTGGGTCTCGTACCGGATGGACCCGATGCGGCGCTTTGACCGGACCGATTTCGAGGGCCGGGATCGCGGCATCTGGGTTCTGGGGGCCGAGCGGCAGCTGGGCAGCAACACCACCTTCCGCACCGAACAGACCATCGACCGCTTCGGCGACCGGCATTCGCGGGGCGTGACCCATGGCCTGCGCTATGCCACCGAGGGTTGGCAGGTCGATGGCACGCTGACCAATGGACGGCTGGCCGATCCCGATGGTGGCGAGATCCGCCGCAAGGGCATCTCGTTGGCCGCGGCCTTCAGCGATGGCGATGCGTTGAAGACCGGGCTGCGCGGCGAATACCGCACCGATGACGGCGATGATGACGACCGCGACCGGGAAAGCTGGGGCCTCAGCGGCCACCTGCGCTACAAGCTCAGCGAAGAGTGGCGGCTGGTCAGCGATCTGGACGCAATCATCTCGGATTCAAGCGAGTCGGCCCTGCGTGACGGGCGCTATATCGAGGGCAACCTGGGCCTCGCCTATCGCCCCGTGAGCAATGACCGGTTGAACATGCTGATGCGTTATACCTATCTCGAGGACCTGCCGGGCCCAGATCAGGTCAATCTCGACGGCGATGAGGGTGGGCCGCGCCAGAAAAGCCACATCTTCGGCATCGACGCCAACTACAAGCTGAACGATCTCTGGACCGTCGGCGGCAAGCTTGGCTATCGCCGCGCCGAGGTCTGGACCGAGCGCGAAAGCGGCAGCGCCAGCGTCCCGAACACCGCCTACTTGGCGATCCTGAGGGCGGACTATCACGTCATGCACAACTGGGACCTGATGGCAGAGCTGCGCACCATGCGCTTCAAGGAGGCCGAGGTGACCGAGCATGGCGTGCTGGCCGGCGTCTGGCGCCATGTCGGCCCGAACATGAAGCTGGGGCTTGGCTACCAATGGGGCGATGTCTCGGACGACCTGCGCAGCCTCGATGGGCGAAAAGCCGGCGTGTTCATGAACGTGGTGGGCAGCTTCTAGACGCGCGGGATTCACGCCTGCAGGACAAGAATCTTGCATTGACTGCAGGTTTTGGCTTCTGCTGGACTGAACGGTTTGCTAGGCTTGAAAATGTGGCGCCGAGAATCGCCCATCTTTTTCATTGCAGTTTGTGCATTACAACCCTAGATTGAGTCGTAAGTGCCCTGTCCATTGCGCAATGTCCGGGTGAGCGTTCACCCAAACGCGCGTTCGGGCGGTGCCTGTGAACGGGAAGCATGAACGGGAATGATCCACGCGCTCGACTTCACCCATGCCGGGAATGGTTCCCGGAGCCCGGTTTCCCCGGCCAATCGGGTGATTTCCGGTCAGGGCTACCTCGAACATAACTGGAATCCTTTTCACACGCCGCCGCAGCCGGTCGTTTTTGCTGGCCTTGCGGCCTTGGCGCTGATCGGGCTGCTGGTTGAGAGCGGCGCGATTTCGATCTGGCCGGCGATGACAATCGCGGCCTTCGGCCTTTACTGCTATCTCGTCATCGCCAGTGACCGGGAAGACGCCGAAATCGAGAACGTCACCCCGATCGACAAACACTCTGGTTGTATCGACCCGGCTGATGTCGAGCAACTGATGACGATCCTGATGCGCCATCGCATGTCGGCGACCGGGCGCGGATTGCCGGCATCCGCCCGCGCGCTGCGCGATGCGGGTATCCTTCGCCACGAGATCGGGTTCGACCACGGACGGTTGACCCATTCGATCATCTCGCAGCACCCGGGCAGTCGGCGCGAAACCCGTGTCAGGGTCAAGGACGACGACCAACTTGCCGATCTGGCGCGGGATATCTTTGGCGACGACCTGAACCGAGTATCCGTCTATACCGGCGGGATGCTGGACAGCCCGACCGCGCGCAGCGGACCCTAGGCGAGGGTCATCCCTGCCGCGACAAGCACAGGTTCAGCGCCACCGGCCCCCGCACCGAAAGCCCGCGCTTGTACGCCACCTGCTCCTGCGCCAGCGAGATGGTCCCGAACCGCGCCAGCAGCGTCTCGAAGATCACCTTCATGTTCAACCGGGCAATATTGTTGCCAAGGCAGAGATGCGCCCCCTGCCCGAAGGCCAGGTGCCGGTTCGGGCTGCGGTCGATGCGGAAGCTTTCGGGCTCGTCGAACATCGCCGGATCGCGGTTGGCGGCACCGTAGAGCAGGCCGAAGGTGGTGCCGGCGGCCCAGACCCGCCCGCCGATCTCGATCTCGGCGGTGGCGTGGCGGTGGAAGAAGGGCAGCGGCGGCTCGTAGCGGAAGATCTCCTGGATCGCCACCGGCAGGCCCTCGGGGTGTTCGCGCAGCGCCGCCATCGCCTCGGGATGCTTCAGCAGAAGATGCATGCCGCTGCCCAGAACGTCGATGGTCGAGCCATGACCTGCCATCAGGATCAGCATGCAGGTCGAGATGAATTCGTCACCCTGATACTGCCCCGCCGCCTCGTCCGCGATCATGCGCGAGATCAGGTCGTCCTGCGGGTTCTTCTGCCGTTCGGCCTTCAGTTCGACAAGGAAATCGTGGAATTCGCGCGTGGCATTCTCGGCCAGCGCCTTGCGGGCATCGCTGCGATCCACATCGAAATACTGCACCACATCCTCGGACCAAGCACGCATCTGGGCCGAGTATTCCTGCGGCGCGCCGAGGATATGGGCGATGACCCGGCCGGGGACATGGGCAGCGAAATCCTCGATGAACTCGATCTCCTCGCGCCCCTCCAGATCGTCCAGCAACCCGTTCACGATCTGCCGGACCATCGGCTCCAGCCCGGCGACGGCCGAGGCGGTGAACTTGCCCAGAAGCAGCCGGCGCAAACGCCGATGCGGCTCGCCATCGCTGTCCAAGAGCGAGACCTGCACGAAACGCTGGTGATAGGGCATGTCGTGCCAATTGGCCTGCCGCTGCCGCGTGGCGGCCTCGTCCGCCGTCTCTAGCCCGTCGAGCGAACGCACCATGTTCGGGTCGGTCGCGACCTTGGCGACATCGGCATGGGGCGACAGCAGCCACAGGTTCTGGGCCGGAAAGAAGGTCGGGCCATCGGCCTTGCGCAGGGCCTTGTAGACGGCATAGGGATCATCGGCAAACGAGGCCGAGAGCGGGTCGAACTGGATACCTGTGGATTGGGTCATGGGTCTTTCGGTCTCGGGGCGCGACGGTCGGCCGAGAGTGGCGCAGGCCGGCGGATGCTGCAATGCAGAAGAATTCGTTTTCCACGACAAAAAATTTTTCGTTGCACTCGGGCGGGGTTTCGGTTGAACTCCCGCCCGGGCGCTGCCGCTTTCATCAGGACGGACGATGACGAGGAAATCCGCTGGCGTGCCCTTTGCCTTGGGGCGTCGCATCCGCAAACGCCGGCAATCGCTGTCGATGACCCTGCAGGACCTCAGCACCGCCTGCGGCGTGTCGGTCAGCCATATCAGCCAGGTCGAGCGCGACAATGCGGTGCCAACGCTTGGCACGCTGGCGGATATCGCCGCCGCGCTGGACGTGAGCCTCGATTATTTCGTCGCCACCCCGCGCCAGTCCGACAGCGTTACCCGCGCGGCCGAGCGACCGCGCTTCTCGATCGCCGAAAGCTCGATCGTCTACGAACAGATCGGCGCGGAGTTTCCGGGGCACGAATTGACCTCATTCGTGATGAACGTGCCGCCAGATTTTCGCTCGGAAGTTGTCCAGCACGCCGGCGAGGAGTTGATCTTCGTCTTGGAAGGCGAGATCATGCTGGTTGTTGATGACGAGCAATTTCAGCTGCGCGAGGGCGACAGCATTCATTATCTCGGACAGCATCCGCATTCATGGTCCAATCCCGGCGCCGGCATGGCGCGACTGCTCTGGACCGGCAAGATGTTGAATCCGCTGACCCCTTCGGCTTATGTGCCGCGACGTCATGTCGCGGCGGCGTCGCAGGGGTCAAAGGCCTCTGTTACGCCTTCGGGCGTGACCGAAAAACCTGCTGGCTAATCCGGCCGGCCCAATTCGAACCACAACAGGGAGAACGACCTATGAAAAAATTCTTTATCTTTGCGTCAGCGCTGGCGATGACCGCCGCGATGGCCGAAGCCAAGACCTTCGTCTATTGCTCGGAGGCCTCGCCCGAGGGGTTTGACCCCGCGCCCTACACCGCCGGCACCACCTTCGATGCCTCGGCGCATCCGATCTACAACCGCCTGACCGAGTTCAAGAAGGGCACGACCGAGGTCGAGCCGGGCCTGGCCGAAAGCTGGGAAGTCTCCGAGGACGGCACCGAATACACCTTCAAGCTGCGCCAGGGCGTGAAGTGGCATTCGAACGAGAAATTCACCCCGACCCGTGATTTCAACGCCGATGACGTGATCTTCTCGTTCGACCGTCAGGGCAATGCCGAGAACCCGTGGCACCAGTATATCCCGGGCATCACCTATGAATACTATACCTCGATGTCGATGCCGGACCTGGTGAAGTCGGTCGAGAAGATTGACGACTATACCGTCAAGATCACGCTGAACTCGCCGGAAGCGCCGTTCCTTGCGAACATCGCCATGCCCTTCGCCTCGATCGTGTCCAAGGAATATGCCGATGCGCTGGACGCCGCCGGCACCAAGGAAGACCTGAACAACATGCCGATCGGCACCGGACCGTTCAAGTTCGTGGCCTACCAGAAGGACGCGGTGATCCGTTACGCCAAGAACCCGGATTACTGGGGCACGGCGCCGATCATCGATGACCTGGTCTTTGCCATCACCCCCGACGCCGCCGTGCGCCTGCAGAAGCTGAAGGCCGGCGAATGCCACCTGATGCCCTACCCCGCACCGGCCGATCTCGAGGCGATCCGCGCCGACAGCAATCTGAAGCTGGACGAGCAGGCAGGTCTGAACGTCGGCTATCTGGCCTATAACACCACCGTTGCGCCCTTCGACAAGCCCGAGGTCCGCAAGGCGCTGAACATGGCGATCAACAAGCAGGCGATCGTCGACGCGGTGTTCCAGGGCGCGGCCGAACCGGCCAAGAACCCGATCCCGCCGACCATGTGGTCCTATAACGACGCCGTCACCGACGACGCCTATGACCCGGAAGCCGCCAAGGCCGCACTGGAAGCCGCCGGCGTCACCGACCTGTCGATGAAAATCTGGGCGATGCCGGTGCAGCGTCCCTACATGCCGAACGCCCGACGCACGGCCGAGCTGATGCAGGAAGACCTGTCCAAGGTCGGCGTCAATGTCGAGATCGTCTCCTACGAATGGGGCGAGTACCTGGCCAAGTCGATGGAAGCCGGCCGTGACGGCGCGGTGATCCTGGGCTGGACCGGCGACAACGGTGACCCGGACAACTTCCTGCAGGTGCTGCTCAGCTGCGATTCCGCTGGCGAAGGCGGTGCGAACCGCGCATTCTGGTGCAACGAGGATTTCTCGAAGCTGCTGAAGGATGCCAAGATCACCGCCGATCAGGCCGAGCGCACCGCGCTCTATGAGCAGGCGCAGGTGATCTTCAAGGAGCAGGCCCCGTGGTACACGATTGCCCATTCGACCCAGTACGTGCCGATGTCGGCCAAGGTGTCGGGCTTCGTGATGAGCCCCCTGGGCGACTTCACCTTCGAGACCGTCGATATCGCCGAGTAATCGGATCCGACTGAACCGAAACCGGACGCGCGGGGACCAGTTCCCCGCGCGTTTCACAAGGACAAGGGCGCATGGTCCGTTTCATCCTGACAAAGCTTCTTTATCTGATCCCGACATTCCTCGGCATCACCATCATCGCCTTCGGGCTGGTGCGGATCCTTCCCGGCGATCCGGTGCTGCTGATGGCCGGCGAGCGTGGCGTGACGCCCGAGCGCCATGCCGAACTTTCCGCGCAGCTTGGCTATGACAAGTCGCTGCCGCTTCAGTATCTCGATTTCCTCGGCCGGCTGATGCAGGGCGACCTCGGCAATTCGCTTGTCACCAAGAAGCCGGTCATGACCGAGTTCCTGGCCCTGTTCCCGGCGACGCTGGAGCTGGGCTTCTGCGCCATCATCATCGCCACACTGATCGGCGTGCCGGTCGGCGTGCTGGCCGCGATCAAGCGCGGCAGCTGGTTCGACCAGATCTCGATGACCGCCGCGCTGGTCGGCTTTTCCATGCCGATCTTCTGGTGGGGCCTGCTGCTGATCATCTTCTTCTCTGGGATGCTGGGCTGGACACCGGTCAGCGGCCGGATCAGCCTGCTCTACTACTTCCCGAACGTCACCGGCTTCATGCTGATCGACAGCCTGCTGTCGGGCCAGAAGGGCGCCTTCATGTCGGCGGTCAGCCACCTGATCCTGCCCTCGGTGGTGCTGGCGACCATTCCGCTGGCCGTCATCGCCCGCCAGACCCGTTCGGCCATGCTCGAGGTGATGGGCGAGGATTACGTCCGCACCGCCCGTGCCAAGGGGATGCCGCCGCGCCGGGTGATCGGCATTCACGCGCTGCGCAACGCGATGATCCCGGTGATCACCACCATCGGCCTGCAGGTCGGCGTGCTGATGGCCGGGGCAATCCTGACCGAGACGATCTTTTCCTGGCCGGGCATCGGCAAGTGGATGATCGATTCCATCTCGCGCCGAGATTACCCGGTGGTGCAATCCGGCCTGCTTCTGATCGCCGTCATGGTGATGCTGGTGAACCTGCTGGTTGACCTGACCTATGGCCTCATCAATCCGAGGATCCGTGTGAAATGACCGACACCATCCAAACCAACACCCCGGTCAGGCTGTCGAACGCCGCCATCCGCCGCCGCATGATGGCCGAATTCTGGTTCTACTTCAGCCAGAACCGCGGCGCGGTCATCGGCCTCGTCGTATTCATCCTGCTCGTGCTGGTGGCGATCTTCGCCCCGGTGCTGGCACCCCACAGCCCCACGCAGCAATACCGCGACGCGCTGCTGGTGCCGCCGATCTGGCAAGAGGGCGGGCGCGAGGGTTTCATCCTAGGCACCGATGCGGTGGGCCGGGACATCCTGTCCCGCCTGATCTTCGGCGCGCAGTATTCGCTGTTCATCGGCATCGTCGTCGTCTCGATCGCGCTGGTCGGCGGCATCATCATCGGGCTGGTCGCCGGCTTCTTCGGTGGCTGGGTCGACAATGTCATCATGCGGGTCATGGACGTGATCCTGGCCTTCCCCTCGCTGCTTCTGGCCCTTGTGCTGGTCGCCGTGCTGGGGCCGGGCCTGACCAACGCGATGATCGCCATCGCCATCGTCTACCAGCCGCATTTCGCCCGCCTGACCCGCGCCGCCGTGATGTCGGAACAGAAGCGCGAATATGTCACCGCCGCCCGCGTGGCCGGCGCCGGTAACCTGCGGCTGATGTTCAAGACCATCCTGCCCAACTGCCTTGCGCCGCTGATCGTGCAGGCAACGCTGTCCTTCTCCAGCGCGGTGCTCGACTCGGCGGCCCTGGGCTTTCTCGGCATGGGCGCGCAGCCGCCTGCGCCGGAATGGGGCACCATGCTGGCCGAGGCGCGCGAGTTCATCCTGCGCGCCTGGTGGGTTGTCACCTTCCCCGGCCTCGCCATCCTCGTCTCGGTGCTGGCGATCAACCTGATGGGCGATGGCTTGCGCGACGCGCTTGACCCCAAGCTGAAGCGGAGCTGAGCCATGGCGCTGTTGAACATCAAGAACCTGACGGTCAAATTCGCCACAGCCACCGGCAGCTTTACCGCCGTGGACGGGATCGACGTGCATGTCGACAAGGGCGAGGTGCTTGCCATCGTCGGCGAATCCGGGTCGGGCAAATCGGTCTCGATGCTGGCGGTGATGGGGCTTCTGCCCGACACCGCCACCATCACCGCGGACGAGATGACCTACGACGGGCGCGATCTTCTGAAGATGTCGAAGGCCGAGAAGCGCAAGCTGATCGGGCGCGAGATCACCATGATCTTCCAGGAACCCATTGCCTCGCTGAACCCGGCCTTCACCGCCGGCTTCCAGATCGAGGAGGTGCTGCGGATCAATCTGGGCATGTCGAAGCGCGAGGCCCGCGCCCGTGCGATCGAGCTGTTCACCGCCGTCGGCATCCCACAGCCCGAGGAAAAGCTGAAGGCCTATCCGCACCAGATGTCGGGCGGGCAGAGCCAACGGGTGATGATCGCCATGGCGATTGCCAGTAATCCGCGCCTGCTCATTGCGGACGAGCCGACCACGGCGCTGGACGTGACCATCCAGAAGCAGATCCTCGACCTGTTGATGAAGCTGCAAGAGGATTACGGCATGGCGCTGATCCTCATCACCCATGACATGGGCGTGGTAGCCGAAACCGCCGACCGGGTGGTGGTGCAATACAAGGGCAAGAAGATGGAAGAGGCCGACGTGCTGTCGCTGTTCGAGGCACCGCAGAACCCCTATACCCGCGCGCTGCTGTCGGCCCTGCCGGAACACGCGACCGGTGACCGACTGCCCACCGTCTCCGAGTTCTTCCAGAAGGAGGGTGCGTGATGGCAGAGAATACCCCCGTCGTCGAAGGCCGCGCCATCGTTCAGGACTATCATGTCCCCGGCAGCCTCTTCACCGGCAGCAAGACGGTGCGCGCGCTGAAGGGCATCGATTTCGCGGTCCAGAAGGGCAAGACGCTGGCCATCGTCGGCGAAAGCGGCTCGGGCAAGTCGACGCTGGCAAGGATCATCGCGCTGATCGATGCGCCCTCGGGCGGCGAATTGCGCATCGACGGACAGCCGGTTGATATCTCGAAACACCGCCCCGACAGCGCCCTGCGGTCCAAGGTGCAGATGGTGTTCCAGAACCCCTATGGCAGCCTCAACCCGCGCCAGAAGGTCGGCGATGTGCTGATGGAGCCCTTGATCATCAACACCCGCACCCCCGCCGCCGAACGGCGCGAGCGGGCCGAGGCGATGCTGGTCAAGGTCGGCCTCGGGCCCGAACACTTCAACCGCTATCCGCACATGTTCTCGGGCGGCCAGCGGCAGCGGATCGCCATTGCCCGCGCACTGATGCTGAACCCGCAGCTGCTGGTGCTGGACGAGCCGGTCTCGGCGCTGGACCTGTCGGTGCAGGCGCAGGTGCTGAACCTTCTGGCCGATCTTCAGGACGAGTTCGAGCTGACCTATGTCTTCGTCAGCCATGACCTGTCGGTGGTCCGCTATATCGCCGATGACGTGATGGTTCTGTCCAAGGGCGAGGCGGTCGAACAGGGCACGCGCGAGGCGCTGTTTGCCGATCCGCAGCATCCCTATACCAAATCGCTTTTCGCCGCGACGCCGGTTACGGATGTCGAGGCGATCCGCGCGCGGGTGGTGCAGCGTCAGGCGGCCCGGCAGGCACAACGGGCGTGAGCGTCACCGATTACGACACCGCGCTGGCGGCGTTCACGCGCGTGGACGCCCCGGCCATTCCCGATGCCGAGTTCTCGGGCCGTATCGACACCTTGCGGGCCGCGATGCGGGCGCAGGGTATTGATGCCGTCTGGCTGGATGCCAGCGCCTCGCTGACCTATTACACCGGCCTGTCGCTCGGCCTGTCGGAACGGCTGCACGGCGCGCTGATCGGCGCGGATGGCCGGCTGACCTATGTGACGCCGAATTTCGAACGACCAAAGCTCGAAACCCTGATCCGGCTTCCCGGCGATATCGCGGTCTGGGAAGAGGACGAGGACCCCTTTGCCCTGATCGCCGCGCAGGCGCAGGGGCGGGTGGCGCTGGACCCGGCCATGCCCTTCGGCTTTGCCCATCGGCTGATGGCCCTGCCCGGCCTTGCAGTTGTCTCGGCTGGCGAGCTGATCGCGACGCAGCGGCGGATCAAATCCGCCGCCGAGTTGGCAATCCTGCAGGTGGCGATGGAGGCCAGCCATGCGGTGCAAAAGGCCGTTCATACCGGCTTGCGCCCCGGCATCGGCACGCGCGAGGTCAGGGATTTCATCGAGGCGGCGCATCAGACGCTTGGCCTGACGCCGGTCTTTGCCGCCGTGCAATTCGGCGAGGCCACCGCCTATCCGCATGGCGTGCCCTATGAACAAACCCTGGCCGACGGCGACATGGTGCTGGTCGATCTGGGTGGCAAGCTGCACGGTTATCACTCCGACATCACCCGGACCTATATCTACGGCACGCCCTCGGCGCGGCAGCGGCATCTGTGGGCGTGTGAGCAGCGCGCCCATCAGGCCGGCTTCAACGCTGCGCGTCCAGGCGTGCCCTGCGCCGCTGTCGATGCCGCCTCCCGCGTCTCGCTGCTGGCGGACGGGTTCGGCCCGGGCTACCTCGTGCCCGGCCTGCCGCATCGGACCGGCCACGGGCTGGGGCTGGAGATCCACGAGGAACCGTGGATTGTCGCCGGCAACCAGACGCCGCTGGCCCCCGGCATGTGCTTCTCCATCGAGCCGATGCTGTGCGTCTATGGCGAATGTGGCGTCCGGCTGGAGGACATCGCCTACATGACCGAGACCGGCCCGCGCTGGTTCGTCGCGCCGTCGGATTCGATCGACAGGCCTTTTGCCTGAGTGAGGCAGCGCTGGGCGGCGCTGGTTAGTACATGACGGTATAAAGCGTGATCTCGACCGGCGCGCCGGGCTTGATCTGGGCGCTGCCACGGGCCAGCAGCCAGCCATCCTCGCGCAGAAGCTGGGCGACGATCTCCTGTGTGGGCGCGGCCTTTGCCAGCGTCGTGGCGGGAAGCGTGAACTCCAGCGCCGTTGCCTTGCCATTGCTTTCAACGCCTGCCGTCGCGGCGAGAGACTGCGCCGTCTTCGCGACTGCCGAATTCTCGAGTGTGATCTCGATCTGACCCTTGGGGATAGGCCCGCCGCCCTCGAAGGTGACGGTGCCGCTGACGCCGCTTGATTGCGCTGAAACCGAACCGGCAACCACCGCAACCGCAGCGGTTCCAGCGGCAAACAGCAATCGACGGCGATCTGTCTGGCGCTTCATCAGGATGTTCCTTCCGATTGAACGGTGCGGGGCGCCACTGGTCGGGCGCCCCGGATGGTCATGCAGAAAACGGAAGGGGAGACCGGAAGGTTCCCCCTCCTCGCCGCTATCAGATGATGACGAAATCCGCCGCCGAGAGGTTCAGCCGCGCCGCAAGCTGCGCGAACTGGATCGCCTCGCCGTCGCCAGACCCATCGGCGTCATAGGACAGGGTGCCGTCATTGGTATCATAGATGATCCGGTCATTGGCATCCTGTGCCGTGCCGGCCTGACTGCTGTGGAACGCACCGAAGGTCAGAACGCCGGTGTCGCCGAGTTCGCTGAACCGGTCCAGATCCAGCAGGATCGTGTCGTCGGCCACGTTGAAGTCAGTGATCCGGTCGACATTGTCCGGGCCAAGTTCGGTCGAGAAGCGGAAGCTGTCCTCACCCGCGCCGCCGGTCAGGATATCGGCACCCAGTCCACCATCCAGCAGGTCGTTGCCCGCGCCACCGTTCAGCCGGTCGTTCCCGGCCTCGCCCGGCTCGGCCGGAGCCGGCGGGAAGTCGACCGAGACGTTCAGCTCGTAGGTCGAGCCTGCCGGCACGGCCTCCGACCAGCCATCGCCCGGAGCGGTGGGATTCCACTCGCCTTCGAGGATGTAGTAGGTACCGGATTCTTCGACGACAAAGACCGTGCTCGAATCCCGGCCACTGGACGAACCGGGGTCACCGCCGCCATCGTCATTCTCGGCAACGATATTGCCTTCGCTGTCCAGAAGCCTGACCCAGCTGTCATGGATGTTGGGATCGGCGATATGGTCGATGTCGATGGTGATGACCGTGCCGGCCGCCAGATCGATGCGGTAATAGCCGCCCTGACCGTTGCCGGTGGCATTGACGGTGGTGTGCAGCACCGTGGTCGAGTCGAAGATGTCGGGATCTTCCGCCAGCGAGAAGTTGTTCGAGATGTCGAAGGCGGTCGCGATCGAGTTGTTGGTCGCATCGGGCCCCAGCGTGGCATAGCCGGTGCCCATGCCGGGACGCGGCAGCGGCTCGCCCTGGTAGGCGAAATCGCCCTGCAGGACATCATCGCCACCGCCGCCGTCGATCCTGTCATCGCCCCCCTGCCCGGTTAGAACGTTGGCGGCGCCATTGCCCTTCAACCGGTCATCGAAGCCCGATCCCGCTAGGTTCTCGATCGAGACATAGGTATCCCCGGCATTCTTGGCACGGCCAAGGTCAAGATTGACCCCGCGCGTCGCGTCGGCGTAATCCGCCGTGTCGCTGCCGGCGCCGCCATTCAGCGTGTCGGCCCCGCCACCACCGGTCAGGCGGTCATCGCCCGAACCACCGGCCAGGTTGTTGGCCTGACCATTGCCGATCAGGTAGTCATCGTGAAGCGAGCCGACGACATTCTCGACATTGGCGATGATGTCATGCCGGATGACCGTGCCACGCCCGACGATCTGCACTGGCCCGTCGCCATCGCCGCCATTGGCCGTGCCATTCAACAGATCGACCGTCACCCCGGCGGAGCTGCCGGAATAGACGATGGTGTCGATCCCGTCACCGCCATCCAGGTAGTCCTGACCGGTACCGCCGATCAGCGTGTCATTGCCGGCCTCGCCATAGAGGATGTCGCCGTCATTGCCGCCATCGAGGATATCGTTGCCGGCCCGGCCATTGAACACGTCACCGCCGCCACGACCGATGAAGTGGTTGGCCGCAGCAGTCCCGATGAAGCGGTCGATCCGGTCATCCGAGCCGATCAGGTTCTCGATGCTGTAGAAGGTATCACCCGAACCGGTGCCGCCGCTGGCAACGTTGGTTTCCAGGTTCACCAGAAGCTGGAACGGGCTTTCCGTGCTGTAATCGACCGTGTCGGACCCCGCGCCGCCACGGAACACGTCAGCGCCGTCCTGCCCGCGCAGCACGTCATCGCCCTCGCCGCCGTCCAGCGTGTCGTCGCCGGCGCCGCCGACCAGTGTGTCATTGCCACGCCCGCCATAAAGCGCGTCCGCCGCATCGTCGGTCTCGGTCTGGTCCTCCAGCTCGGCGATGGGAATGGTGTTGTTGATGTCGCGGCTGGCCAGCGTATCGCGGCCGCCGATCAGCAGGTCATCGCCATCGAGGCCAAAGATCGTGCTGCTGCCCGCACCGGCGTTGATGGTGTTGTCGCCCGCGTCGCCGAAGATGAGGTTGCCGATGGTGCCGCCGCCCGGCGGATTGGTGCTGCCACCATTGCCCGGCTCGGTGGGCGTGGCGTCGGCGTAGATGATGTTCTCGACATTGGCGATGTTCCGGATCCGGATCGAGCGGTCCATGATGATGACCGTGTCGTTCCCACCATTCGCCAGCTCGCGCACCACGTCATCGCGCGAGTCGATGATATAGGTGTCGTCGCCGCCATTCCCGGCCATGCTGTCGGCACCGCCGCGCCCGTCCAACACGTTGTTGCCGTCATTGCCGATCAGCACATCGGCATAGTCGCTGCCGATGCCGTTCTCGATGTAATACTCGGTCTCGTCGGCATTGTGGCCGGCAAAGATCGAGACGTTGTTGCTGTGGCCGTTGACGCTGGAGAATTGGCCGGCGCGCAGGTCGAGGATCGTCGCATGGGTCGAGCCCGAGAAGTCGATCGTGTCTTCCCCGCCGGTGTCATGGATGACGAAGCCGATATCGTGCTGCATCCCGGTGGCGGTCAGCTCATAGCCATATTGCGTGCTGTTGAAGCCGTAATGGTTGTCGCCGGTATTCAGGTTGATGACCTGGTAGGTGCGCACGCCGTTCTCGTCCACGGTCGAGAAGAAGCGGCGGATGACCGCCTCGATATCGGCCATCAGCGGCGTCGAGGCCGACCAGCGGCTGTCCTCGCCCACGTCGATGCCGTCGAAATAGGACATGACGCTGTACTGCTGGCGGTCATAGGTCCAGGTCGCGTTGTTCAGGTAGTTGATCTGCACGCCACCGGGGCCGCTGTAATTGTAAAGGCCGGGGTGGTTCAGGCCGAACTCATGGCCGAACTCATGGATGAAGCTGTCGAAGACATAGCCGCCGATATCGGTCAGGTTCGGCTCGGTATCGTGGAAGCGCTGGCCGACGCTGACATAGCGGTTGCTGGAGAAAGCGCTGCCGTCACTCGGCTCGCCGATCTCGGGGCTGACCACCCGCATCCAGTCGGTCGCGGGGTTCCACGGCGTGTCTTCAACGATCTCGAACTCGAGCGGCGTGACCGAGGACCACATCGTCAGGGCACCGACTGCCGCCGCCTTGTAGTCGGGGTGATCGTTCAGCTCCGAGACATTGATCCGCAGCGGGTTCGCGGCGATGGCCGGCGTCAGGCTGCGCGGCAGCGCGCCGAGATAGTCGAGGAAGGCATCGTAATCCTCGCTCTTGCCATAGGGATTGTCCGGGGTCTGATCGTTCACCCACCATTGTTCGACGGTCTGATTCGGTGACGGCATTTTTTCTCGCTCCCTGTGTAACAACTATAAGTGGTTAAGAAGGCATGACTCATCCGCTGTCGGCCAATAGCCGGCATCGCATGTTCCGTGTTGGAGACCTCCCACCTTGGTTAACAATGCGGCGGGAACCGGGGCCTGTCCACGTTTTTCCCTGTCGAGGAGTCGCAGTGAAAATGACTATAAATCAGCATATTGCGCCAGATCACAGATTCGTTGGCGAAATTCAGCCTATGGACTCAAGCCGGGCTTCCCTAACGTCAACTTCTGTGCGCGAGCGACGAGCGGGCCCCAGCACCGCGCCGATGCCCCGTCGAAAACCGCGGGAACAACTATCAACCCAGAGCAGAGAACCGCTGCCCCTTGGCCGAATCCCGGCAGGGCCGCAAAGGTCTGCGAAGGCTGCGGTCAGACCAGACAGAGCCCAAACCGCCATGACGCTCGAAACCGGCGCCCACACGGGCGCCGAAGCAACCGCGCTGTGCCGGGGCTAGGCCTGCAACAGAAGCAGCGGTCGGGCGTGGCGAGGTACCACCGGCCCAATGAAAAAGGGCCGGGCAATCTGCCCGGCCCTCGTTTCAGCGTGTCAATTCTGCGCCTCAGTTCAGCGCCTTGTTCAGGTATTCGTCGACCTTTTCCAGGTAACCCATGGTGGTCAGCCATTTCTGGTCCGGACCAACCAGCAACGCCAGGTCCTTGGTCATGTAGCCATCTTCGACGGCCTGCACGGTGACCTTTTCCAGCGTCTCGACGAATTTCATCAGCTGCTCGTTGCCGTCCAGCTTGGCGCGGTGCTTCAGGCCGCCGGTCCAGGCGAAGATCGAGGCGATCGAGTTGGTCGAGGTGGCATTGCCCTTTTGGTGCTCGCGGTAGTGGCGCGTCACCGTGCCATGCGCGGCCTCGGATTCGACGATCTTGCCATCGGGCGTCATCAGGACCGAGGTCATCAGACCCAGCGAGCCGAAGCCCTGCGCCACGATGTCGGACTGCACGTCGCCATCATAGTTCTTGCAGGCCCAGACATAGCCGCCCGACCATTTCAGCGCCGAAGCCACCATGTCGTCGATCAGCCGGTGTTCGTAGAAGATGCCGGCCTTCTTGAAGGCATCGGCGAACTCGGCGTCATAGACCTCCTGGAACAGATCCTTGAAGCGGCCGTCATAGGCTTTCAGGATGGTGTTCTTGGTCGACAGATAGACCGGATAGTTCCGCTGAAGGCCATAGTTGAAGCTGGCGCGGGCGAAATCGCGGATCGAGTCGTCAAGGTTGTACATGGCCATGGCCACGCCCGAACCCGGCGACTGGAACACCTCGTGCTCGATGGTCTCGCCATCCTCGCCGACGAACTTGATGGTCAGCTTGCCCTTGCCGGGGAAGCGGAAATCGGTGGCGCGATACTGGTCGCCAAAGGCGTGACGGCCAACGACGATCGGCTGGGTCCAGCCCGGCACCAGACGCGGCACGTTCTTGCAGATGATCGGCTCGCGGAAGATCACGCCGCCGAGGATGTTCCGGATGGTGCCGTTCGGGCTGCGCCACATCTTCTTCAGGCCGAATTCCTCGACCCGCTGCTCGTCCGGGGTGATGGTCGCGCATTTGACGCCGACACCGTATTTCTTGATCGCCTCGGCAGCGTCCACGGTGATCTGGTCGTCGGTGCGGTCACGCTCCTCGATGCCCAGATCGTAATATTTCAGGTCGACATCGAGATAGGGCAGGATCAGCTTCTGCTTGATGAAATCCCAGATGATCCGGGTCATCTCGTCGCCGTCGAGCTCGACGACCGGGTTTGCTACCTTGATCTTCGACATGGGTGGTCCCTTCGATTGAATGCGAGTTGCCGCCTCATAGCCGCAATCGCGCCGAAAGAAAAGACGGTATGCGATGGTATGCCGTTACAATCACGCGGGTGGATGCCGTGGCTTAGACCGAAGCGACGTCCCTGTCGAAGTGGTCCCGCACCCGCTGGCGCAGCCAGTCCCAGACCACCGGCGCCCCGCGCGCGATCTTCTCGCCCACGCGGGCCTCGACCTGATCATAGGTCACGTCATATTCGACCCAGCCCGCCCCGCCAGAGCCGAGGTTCTGCAACACCGGCTGGCAGCGGTCCAGAGACTTGGCAAAGACGGCATCGGGCGTCTCGGCCGCCTCGAATTCCTGCCAGAGCGCCATCAACTCGGCCCCCTGCCCCTCGGGCAGCATTCCGAACATCCGCCGCGCGGCGGCCAATTCCGCGACCTGAATTTCCGCCGAGCCATGCGCCTGACCGCCCGCCGAATGCAGCGGCACATCACCCACGTCGATCTCGACCAGATCATGAATGAGCAGCATCCGGATCACACGACCGATCTCGACGCCCGGCCCGGCCTGATCGGCCAGCACGAGGGCGTAGAGCGCCAGATGCCAGCTATGCTCGCCGCTGTTCTCGGGGCGCGAGGCATCGATCAGGGTATTGGCGCGATAGACCGATTTCAGCTGGTCGGCCTCGGCCAGAAACCGCAGCCGCGCCGCCAGATCCCCCTCAGGCAAGGGCTGACCGTCGATCAGCGCCTGCGCCACCGCCATCACCTCGGGCCATTCGGCCTGCAGTCGCGCCGCGCGCCCGCCCGACAGGTTGTCGCGCACGATCTGCACATGGTCGGGTAGCGGCTCAGTGGCCATCAGCGCCTGGAACAGCGGCTGGCTGTGATCCATGCGCTTGGCCATGGCCGCGTCGGGCGTGACCCCGGCCTCGAATTCCTGCCACAGCGCCAGCAACTCAGCGCCATCCGGCGAGAGCCCAAAAATCCGCTCGGCCGCGCGCGCCTCGGCCAGACGCAGCGCCTCGGGATCATGGGCCAGATGGATCGGGTGGTCGCCCGTGTCGATCTCGACCAGATCGTGCAGCAAAAGCATGGCGATCGCCCGGTCACTGGCGCCGAAGGCCAGCGCATATAGCGCCACATGCCAGCTATGCTCGGCGCTGTTCTCGGGCCGCGACAGGTTCAAGAGCACATTGGCCCGCAGGACCGATTTCAGCCGGTCGGCCTCGACCAGAAAGGCGAATTGCCGATCCAGCCGGGTCCCGGCCGTCAGGCTCAACGGCTGGTCTCTGTCAGCCGTCGCCGCACGTAGGTCTGCACCAGATCGATCATCGGCTTCATGTGCACCTCGTCATCGCGGAAGAAGTGGTCCGCGCCCTCGATTTCCTCGTGGGTGACGGTGATCCCCTTCTGCTCGCGCAGCTTGCCGACCAGTGAATGGGTGTCCTTGGGCGGCGCCACGCGGTCGGCGGTGCCGTTCACGATCAGGCCCGACGAGGGGCACGGCGCGAGGAAGCTGAAATCATAGACATTGGCCTGCGGCGCGACCGAGATGAAGCCGGTGATCTCGGGGCGGCGCATCAGCAGTTGCATCCCGATCCAGGCACCAAAGCTGAAGCCCGCGACCCAGCAATGCTTGGAATTCGGGTTCATCGCCTGCAGGTAATCCAGCGCCGAGGCGGCGTCGGACAATTCGCCGATGCCCTGGTCGAACTCGCCCTGCGAACGGCCCACACCGCGGAAATTGAACCGCATCACGGTGAAGCCCATGTTGTAGAAGGCGTAATGCAGGTTATAGACCACCCGGTTGTTCATCGTTCCGCCATATTGCGGATGCGGATGCAGCACGATGGCGATGGGCGCGTCGGGCTTGCCGGGCTGCGGATGATAGCGGCCTTCCAGACGGCCTTCGGGGCCGGCAAAAATCAACTCGGGCATGGGCTTCCTTCACGGACAGGGATTTCTTGACGCAAAAGCGGTCGGGCTCTAGACCACACTATCTGGTGCTGCGGCGCCGAAAGCGCAAGAACAGGGCATCTGCGGCATAGCGCAGCGCCAAGCGGGCCGTCAAGAAATCCGCTGCGGCCCGAATGACAGGGGAACGAAATGAAGCTCTCGACCAAGGGGCGTTACGCGATCATCGCGCTGACCGATCTGGCCATCGCCAAGCCCGACGAGTTGACCTCGCTGGCCGAGATCGCGGCGCGTCAGGACATCTCGCTGGCCTACCTTGAGCAGCTGTTCGTCCGGCTGCGCCGCGCCGGGCTGGTCGACAGCGTGCGCGGCCCCGGCGGCGGCTACCGCCTCGCCCGGACGCCCGAAACCATCCGCATCGCCGAAGTCCTCGAAGCCGTGGACGAGACGGTCAGCGCCATGCATGTGGGCGCCGGCGCCTCGGGCGGCGTGTCGGGCTCGCGCGCACAGACGCTGTCAAACCGGCTGTGGGAGAGCCTTTCGGCCCATGTCTACGTGTTCCTGCACAACCACACGCTGGCAGATGTGGCGAAGAACCAGCTGCTGCCCTGCCCGGCCTTGCCGCGCCTCTTCAGCGTCGTGGACGACTGACCCGCCCGCGACCGGCAACCGGGGTCGTCAAATTTTTTGCAGCATCTGCAATTACTTGCATCGTTTGTGCGTGATTCCGCGCATCGGCCTGCACCAAATGTCTGATTTCATCATTTCTGGGGAACCAGAGGCGTTCTCGGGAATAGTGACTGTGTCAGTTCACTGACACCGATGTGACGCCCGGCGACCGCAGGCTCGCTGCGCTGTCCTTGGACGGGCCGTCAGGCCATGGCGCAGGGGGAAAGAGATGGCGAAAAAGAAGAAGGACCGATCGGCCGAAGACGGTCAGGAGGCTGACCTGTCCCGACAAGACCTTACCAGCATCAGTGCCGAGACCGATGACGGCGACCATCCCGCCATGACCCTGTCAGATCCCGAACCCGAACCGGACACTGGGACGATGGCCGCGAACGGTCACGACGCCGGTTCCCGGAAGAAGGGCAAGAAGGGGAAGAAGGACAAGGCCGAACCAGAGGTGCTTGGGTCGAACAAGGCAGTCGAGACGATGTTCCGCAACGCCTACCGGGCGGAACTGGACACCATCGCCCTGGCCGCGACCAAGGCCAATATCATGATCTCGCTGAATGGCTTCATCATCTCGGCGCTGATGATCTCGGGCGCCTTCATCTTCGCCTCCTCGCCCGCCTTCCTGCTGCCCGCCGGCGTCTTCATGTTTACCGCCGCCGTCTCGATCATCTTCGCGCTGCTCTCGGCCTCGCCCGAGCGCGCCGACCTGATCGGCGCCGTCTGGGGCTGGATGCGCGATGTGGCCGCGCGTCGCGCCCGACTGCGTGACCTGCGCGCGCGGGTTCTGGTGGCGCAGGAGCCCGCGCCGAGCGAGGATCTGAACGTGCTGATCTACGAGGATCGCGTGCGGCTGACGCGCGAGGATTACTGGTCGCGGATGCAGGCGCTGATGCGCGACCGCGAGCAGGTCTATTACCGGATGAGCGATCAACTCTACTGGCTGGGTGCCGTCGCCGACCGCAAGTTCCGCCTGCTGAACCTGTCCTATACCAGCTTCCGCTGGGGACTTCTGGCCTCGGTCGTCACCTTCATCGGGCTGAAGGGGGTCATCGCTGCCATCGGCACCGCCAGCAGCGAGAATATCGTGCGATTGCGTAACCTTGGCATCGGTTCCTTCGAAGCGATCTACGAACCTTCGGCTGTCCAGCAGCTCTCGGATGGCCGCATCCTCGTGGTCGAGGACGAGGCGACGCGAGCGATGAACCTGCTGACGCTGTCCGAGGATGGCAGCCTCAGCGAGGACCGGGCCACCGGGCTGCGCATGGCCCGCAGCTTCGGACGGCAGTTGAACGATCTCGAGGGGTTGACCATCGACGCACAGGATCGCGTCTATGCCATCACCTCGCATTCGCTGACCAACAAGGGCGAGCGCAATCCCGACCGCGAACAGTTGCTGCGCTTCCGTGTCTCGGGTGGCAGCGTCGGCGACATCCACAGCTTCGCCCAGTTGCGCGACGCGCTGGCCAGCGATCCGGTGGTCACCGAGGCACTGGCCGCAGAACTGGGCGAGGAGCCCGATTTCGACGATCTGAACATCGAGGGACTGGCCTATGTGCGTCAGAGCGGCCATCTCTATCTCGGCCTGCGCGCGCCCCTGGCGAATGACCGATCGATCATCATCGCCATCGAGAATCCCGACCAGGTCTTCGACGGCGGCGCCGCACCGCGCTTTGGCCCGCCCATGCTTCTCGACCTCCAGGGCGGCGGCATCCGCGCGCTCAGCTTTGACCCAATCCTCGGCAGCTTCCTGATGGTGAACGAGATCGAGGGATACGAGGGCAACCGCTATTCGCAGCTCTGGTCATGGTCGGGCGCGCCGAGTGTTCGCCCCGAACCGATCGCCCTGCCCGACATCATCAACCTGAACAACGTCGAATCCATCGACTCGATCACCTTCGCCGGGGAGCCGCGCCTCTTGATCATGAGCGACGAGGGCAGCGAAAAGAAGAACGAGCCCGCGCGCTACATGATGCTGGATTACGAGCAACTGGCGCCGTGACGGCGGCGCCTCTCAGAGCTTCTGCCGGATCGCCTCGGCCTTCTTCCCGGCCTCGATCCGTTCGGAGTATCGGTCGACCAGTTGGTCGCGATGCGGCCGGGTCAGGACGGTGAAGCGTATCAGCTCCTCCATCACGTCGACGATCCGGTCATAGAACGGCGAGGGGCGCATTCGCCCCTGCTCGTCGAACTGTTCATGTGCGCGGGCGATCGAGGACTGGTTCGGGATGGTGAACATGCGCATCCAGCGGCCGAGAATGCGCATGTTGCTGACAGCGTTGAAGCTCTGGCTGCCGCCGTTCACCTGCATTAGCGCGAGGCAGCGCCCCTGCGTGGGGCGGACGGCGCCGATGGACAGCGGGATATGGTCGATCTGCGCCTTCATCAGCCCCGACATCTGGCCATGGGTCTCGGGCGTGGACCAGACCATCGCATCCGACCAGACGGCCAGATCGCGCAATTCGCCGATGGCCGGGTGGCCGTCCTTGTGCTGGTCGGGGAAAGGCAGGTCCGAGGGGTCGAAGATCCGTGTCTCGGCCCCCATCAGCCGCAGAAGCCGCGCGGCCTCCTCGGCGGCAAAGCGGGAATAGCTGCGTTCGCGCAGGCTGCCGAACAGCAGCGCCACCTTGACCGGCGGATCGGTCGGCCCCAGCCCCGCCGCAACATCGGGGTTGAACATCGCCCGGTCCAGCGCCGGCAGGTGGTCGGGATCGGGCAGGTTGATCAGCCGCATCAGGTCGTCTGGCTCTGCGGCAGCAGATCGAAGACCCGATCCTTGGGGCGGCACAGCACGGTGCCCATCGGCGCGATCACCAGCGGACGCTCGATCAATTGCGGATGCGACGACAGCACATTCAGCAGCTGCTCGTCGGTCAACCCGGGATCGTCCAGGCCCATCTCGAGATAGAGATCGCCCTTGCGCCGCAGCAGGTCGCGTGGCGTGCCGTCCATCGCGGCCAAGACCGCACGCAATTCATCAGCCGATGGCGGGTCCTTCTGGTAATCCCGCACCACCGGCTCGATGCCGCCGCGCCGCAGTGCCTCCAGCACAAAGCGCGAGGTCGAACATCTCGGATTGTGCCAGATCGTATAGTCGCCCGCCATGACGCCCCCTTTATTGCCCCGAACTTTGCCCCGGAACCCTAGAGGGTCGCCTCGGGGATGGGAAGCGCGGTGGAGTTCTTGATCTCCTCCATCGACAACAGCGCCGTGACATTATGAATCCTGACCTCGGCGATCAGCGACTGGTAGAAGCGGTCATAGGCGCGGGCGTTCCGCACCTGTACTTTCAGGATGTAATCGATGTCCCCGGCAAGGCGATGCGCCTCGATCACCTCGGGCCGCTCGCGCAGCGCCTTCAGGAAGCGCGCGGCCCAGTCTTTCTCGTGTTCGCTGGTGCGGATCAGCACGAAGAAACAGGCCTCCAGCCCCAGCGCCTCGGGGTCCAGAATCGCCACCTGCCGGCGGATCACCCCGGCCTCGCGCAGCTTGCGGATCCGGTTCCAGACAGGCGTTTTCGAGGCCCCCACCCGGTCGGCAATCTGGTCCAGCGACAAGCTGGCGTCCTCTTGCAGCAGGGACAGGATTTTGCGGTCTACCTCGTCCAAACGGACAGGTGTTTGTGCATGTGCAGCATTCTGGGAAGCATGTTCCGACATCTTGGCCCCGCGGGTCGTATCGTCCTTATTTCACAGACCCGTCTGCCAAAATCCAGAACAAAATTCTATATTGGATGCATCCACCGAAAGGGCAGAAAGATGAGCAAAGCCTTCACACCGACGATTGCCAAACCCGGCGTCATCACCGCGAACAATCTGCGCGAAGGCCATAACGTCTGGATGTGCGAGGATGGCTGGACCGCCGATCCCGCGCAGGCGACGATCTTCGAAGACGAGGCGATTGCCGACCTCGCCCTGCTCAAGGCCATCGGTCAGTCCAACATCGTCGTCGGCCCCTATTTGGTCGAGGCCCGTCGCGGCCCCAACGGCCCGGAGCCCACGCATTTCCGCGAGGCCTTCCGCCAGCGCGGCCCGTCGAACTATTTCCACGGCATCCAGGCTGAGAAGAAGGCCGCCAACGAAAATGCCGCCGTCCACGCGCTCGAGGCCAGCCATGTTTGATGCACGCCCCATCGATACCGAATATGTCCGCCACCGCGCCGCGCAGTTCCGCGCGCAGGTGGCGCGGCGCCTTGACGGCTCGCTGACCGAGGACGAGTTTCGGCCGCTGCGGCTGATGAACGGCGTCTATCTGCAGCTTCATGCCTATATGCTGCGAGTGGCCATTCCGTATGGCACGATCAGCCCCGACCAGATGCGCACGCTGGCGCTTCTGGGCAGCAAGTGGGACAAGGGCTACGGCCATTTCACCACCCGGCAGAATATCCAGTTCCACTGGCCGAAGCTGGTCGATATCCCGGATATGCTGGACGCGCTGGCCGCCGTCGGCATGCACGCCATCCAGACCTCGGGCAACACCATCCGCAACACCACCACCGACGTCTTCGCCGGTGCCGCCGCGGACGAGCTGACCGATCCCCGCCCCTATGCCGAGCTGATCCGGCAATGGTCGACCGACCATGGTGAGTACCAATTCCTGCCGCGCAAGTTCAAGATCGCCATCTCGGCCGGCAAGCGCGACCGCGCGCTGGTGACGGCCCATGACATCGGCCTGCGCATCGTCGAGCAGGATGGCAAGCTGGGCTTCCAGGTCTGGGTTGGCGGTGGCCTTGGCCGCACGCCGATGCTGGGCGTGGTAATCCGCGACTTCCTGCCGGAAGAGGACCTGCTGCCCTATCTGGAAGCGATCATCGCCACCTACAACCTCTCCGGCCGCCGCGACAACAAGTACAAGGCCCGGATCAAGATCACCGTGTCCGAGCGCGGCATCGACGTGTTCCGCGCCGAGACCGAAGAGGAATTCATCCGCCGCCGCGCCGCCTTCAAGGGCGTCGACCGCGAGGCGCTGGCCGGCTATCGCGCCCATTTCGCCGCGCCCGAGTTCCGCGTGGCGCCGACCGATGGTTACGAGGCCGCCCGCGCCGCTCGCCCGGCCTTCCGCAGCTGGACCGACACCAACCTGCACGCGCACCGCGCGCCGGGCTATGCCAGCGTCGTCGTCACCCTGAAGGCTCCGGGCGCCACGCCGGGCGATGCAACCTCGGAACAGATGCTGCTGCTGGCCGATCTGGCCGAGAAATACGGCCATGGCGACCTGCGCATCAACCACGACCAGAACGTCGTGCTGGCCCATGTCCATGTCTCGGACCTGCCGGCGATCTATGACGCGCTGCTGCCTGCCGGGCTTGCGACCGCCAATGCCGGCAAGACCAGCGACATCATCGCCTGCCCCGGCATGGATTACTGCACGCTGGCGACCGCCCGCTCGATCCCGATCGCGCAGGACATTGCCGATCATTTCCGCGCCGAGGGTCTCGAAGACGAGATCGGCCAGCTGAAGATCCGCATCTCGGGCTGCATCAACGCCTGCGGCCATCACCATCTGGGCCATATCGGCATCCTCGGGCTGGACCGCGCGGGCGTCGAGAACTACCAGATCACCCTCGGCGGTGACGGCTTCGACATTCCGGCCATCGGCGAGCGTGCCGGCGCGGGCTTCCCCGCCGAAGAGGTGGTGCCTGCCATCGACCGGCTGATGCGCGCCTACCTGGAGCAGCGCGAGAACGCGAACGAACCCTTCATCGACACCTATCGCCGCCTTGGCGTCGCACCGTTCAAGGCCGCGCTCTATCCGGAGAAGGCCGATGCTTGATGGCACGCTTGACAGCCGTGCCGCGCGCCTGAACGACCGGTATCGCCACCACGCGGCGACCGAAGTTCTGCGCCGCGCGGTCAAGGACCCCGAGTTGGGTCGGGTGGCACTGGTCTCGTCCTTCGGGGCGGAATCGGTGGTGCTGCTGCACATGGTCAGCGTCGTTGCCCCCGGCCTGCCGGTCCTCTTCATCGACACGCAGATGCTGTTCCCCGAGACGCTGGCCTATCAGCGCGAGGTGGCGCAGAAGCTGGGGCTGACCAATGTACAGGTGATCCAGGCCTCCGAGGCCGAGATCGCCCGCCATGACCCCGATGGCACGCTGCACCAGTTCAACACCGACGCCTGCTGCGACCTGCGCAAGACCGTTCCGCTGGAAGCCGCGCTCTCGGGCTTTGACGCCTGGATCACCGGGCGCAAGCGTTTCCAGGGCGGCCAGCGGACCGAGCTCGAATTCTTCGAACCCGAGCCCCCCTCGCGCCTGCGCATCAACCCGCTGGCACATTGGCGTTCCAGCGACGTGCAGGATTACATGATCGAGAACAACCTGCCCCGGCATCCGCTGGTGGCCAAGGGCTATCCCTCGATCGGCTGCGCGCCCTGCACCTCGCCGGTGAAACCGGGCGAAGATCCGCGTGCCGGCCGTTGGCGCGGTTCGGAAAAGACCGAATGCGGCATTCACTTCATTGGCGGACGCATGGTGCGTGTACCGCAGGGCGGAAAGGTTCCGGCATGAGCGACAGCGAAACCATCATCGTCCGCGACGACGGGTTTCATCCGCAGGGCGAAGCCGCCGAGGTCACGCTGGCCCCGGACAGTTCGCCCGAGGAGCTGGTGGATCACCTGCATCGCAGCCTGATCGCCATCGATTTCCCGGCCATGACCGACGGGCGCGGCTTTACGCTGGCCCGCCGGCTGCGCGCCCTCGGCTATGAAGGCCGGCTGCGCGCGACGGGCAAGCTGATCGCCGATCAATATGCCATGGCCCGCCGCGTGGGCTTCGACGAGGTCGAGATTCCCGCCGATCTGGCCAAGCGCCAGCCGCAGGAGCAATGGCTGGCCCGCGCCGACTGGCAGGACTGGAACCACCGCGACCGCCTTGCCGGCTGAGCAAACCGCAGGCGGCGGCGGGCTTCCCCCTGCCCCGCGCTTGACCTAAAGACTTCAGGAAGACCGACCATGACGCTGGACCTTACCGTGACCGACGCGACCGCTGCCGCCAAGCCGGCCAAGACCATGCCCGATGCGCAGACCGTGACCGCGGTGCGCCACTGGAACGATCACCTGTTCTCGTTCCGCGTGACCCGTCCGGCCAGCCTGCGCTTCCGCTCGGGCGAGTTCGTCATGATCGGCCTGCCGGGCGACAATGGCAAACCGCTGCTGCGCGCCTATTCCATCGCCTCGCCCAACTGGGATGACGAGCTGGAATTCTATTCGATCAAGGTTCCGGATGGCCCGCTGACGTCGAAGCTGCAGCACATCCAGCCGGGAGACGAGATCATCCTGCGTCCGAAGCCCGTGGGCACGCTGGTTCTCGACGCGCTGTTGCCGGGCAAGCGCATGTGGTTCCTGGCCACGGGCACCGGCATCGCGCCCTTCGCCAGCCTGATGCGCGACCCCGAGACCTATGAGCGCTACGAGCAGGTCATCATGATGCATACCTGCCGCAATGCCGACGAACTGGCCTATGGTCGCGAGCTGGTCGAGAACCTGCGCCACGACCCGCTGCTGGGCGAGCTTTACGGCGAGGAATTTGCCAGCCGCCTGCTCTACTACCCGACCACCACCCGGGAAGAGACGCCCTTCATGGGTCGCATCACCGACAACCTGACCTCGGGCAAGGTCTTCACCGACCTGAACCTGCCGCCCATGTCGATCGAGAACGACCGCGCCATGATCTGCGGCAGCCTTGCCTTCAACGTCGATGTGAAGGCGGTGCTGGAAGGCTTCGGCCTCGCCGAAGGTGCAAACTCGGACCCGAAGCAATTCGTGGTCGAAAAGGCCTTCGTCGGCGACGGCGTCTGAGGCTGATCGAGGGGCGCTGCCTCTCGGACGGGGATATTTCGGTGAAGATGATGAGGGCGCAGCGGTCGACGCGGCGCCCTTTCCCATGACAGCGCGGCTCACGAACAATTGCGCTGTGCGTTTTCCCAGTCTGCCCTCAACGCATGCGGTCCGTCCACGATCTCACGGAACTGTCACGCAGTTGTTGGGAACCGGTCGGTTTGCCGCCTGTTATCAAGGCTGAGGACCGATCAGCCGGAGAGGAGCGCCATGCGCCGGATCATTCATAATACCACAGCCATCGCCGCCACCATCGCGCTGCTGATGCCGCAGCTTGCCTTGGCCGAGATGCGCCTGCCGAATGACCGCGCGTCGAAAGAGGCCGAGAAACGCTCGACCAAGATGCCCAACCTCGCCTCGGCGCTGCAGGATGAACTGGCCGCCGGGCTGACCGTCGACAGCCTGATCTGCGCCAATGGCGACGCCCGGCCCTGTGGCGACAAGGTGCGGCTGATGACCCCGCGCGGCGTCATGGTCGAGGTGGCCGAGGACGACACCATCATCCTCGCGCCGGAGCGGCAGCAGGTGAACGAGGCCGATGCCGAGGGCAAGCTGACCCCGCGCGATGGCGCGCGCGCCGCCGCCAATCCGGTCGGGGCGGAGCCCGTTGTCGCAGAGGCCACCACCGAATCCGTAGCCGGCGCGCTGGCCGAAGCCCTGCGGCAGGCGCAGGGAGATGATGCCACCGAGGCGGCGGTGAAGGCTGCCGAAACATTGCTGCAGGAGGCAGTGCCCAAACCCGAGCAGCGACCGCGGCAACGGTCTGCCGAGTCCGCGAAACCCGCTGTCGCGCTTGACCCGTCCTTGCCGCTGCGTCTCCTGGAGTCCGATCAGGCCCGGCAGCGGTATGACGAAATGCCGCGCCTCGCACGGGTGCTGAGAGCCGAGATCGGGCAGGGTCTGACTCTGGGCGACCTGTCGTGCCAGAATGGGGATGCCCTGCCATGCCCCAAGGGTGTGACTATGGTGACCCCGCGCGGCATCGCGGTCGCCGTCAATACCGAAACCGGTAACGTCGCCCTAAGGCAGCTCTCGCAGCAGACTAACACCGTCACCGCGGAAGGCGATGTCTTGCCGCGTGCGCCCGAATCCGACACCATCGCGACCGCCGCAGCCAAAGAGGCAGCTGCCGCCGCCACCTCTCCGGTGGCGGCGGCGCTGGAGGCGGCCATGGGTCAGGGGCACATGGTCGAAGAGGAAAAGGTGACCGAAGAGAATACCCGCTCTTCCGCCGAGGATTTCGAGGCCAGCCTTCGCGCGGCCCTGCAGCAGGCCGCCACCGGCGAGGCCCCGCAGCGCAATGCCGCCGCCGAGAACGAAGATGACAACGACCTTGCCAAGGCGCTGATCCTTGGCCTTGGGGCCGTGGCCGTGGGTTCGATGCTGAACAACAACCGTCAGGTGGCACTGGCGACGCCCGACCGCGTGGTCGTCGAGCGCGCTGATGGCAGCCAGGAGGTGATCAAGGACGAGGTCGCCTTGCTGCGCCAGCCCGGCAGCACCGTGGCCACCGAGAATTTCGATGACGGCTCGTCCCGCACCATCGTGACCCGCGAGGATGGCAGCAAGGTGGTGACGATCCGCGACACCGACCTGCGCGTGCTTCGTCGCACGCTGATTGCAGCCGATGGCAAGTCCACCATGCTGATCGACGACACCGCCGATGTGAAGCCCGTGGACGTGGCCAGCCTGCCCGAACCCGCGCCGGTCCAGACCACCACCGGCACGCTGTCCGAGGACGAGCTGCGCGCCGCCCTTCAGCGCGAATCGGATATCGACCGCCGCTTTACCCTTGGCCAGATCCGCAACATCCCCGAGGTGCGCGCGCTTGTCGCTCCGGTGAACATCGATGCCATTACCTTCGACACCGGCTCGGCCGCGATCAACCCCAACCAGGCGCAGCAGCTGGCCTCGCTTGGCCGGGTGATCCAGGATGCCGTCGCCAAGAATCCGCGCGAAGTCTTCATGATCGAGGGCCACACCGACACCGTGGGCGCCGGCGCGATGAATCTGGCACTGTCGGACCGCCGGGCGGAATCGGTGGCGCTGGCGCTGTCGGAATATTTCGACGTGCCGCCAGAGAACATGGTGGTGCAGGGCTATGGCGAGCAGTTCCTGAAGGTCCGCGCCGAGGGCGATATCCGCGCCAATCGCCGCGCGTCGGTCCGCCGGATCACCGACCTGCTGCAGACCGCGCAGGCGAACTGAGCCTATCGCCACTGACCCGAACGAGAAAGGCCGCAGCAGATGCTGCGGCCTTTTTCCGTTCCGGGGCTGCGCGACTTACAGGAAGCGCGGAAACTCGATTTTCGGGCAGCGGTCCTGCACCACGCTCACGCCACGGCGACGAGCCTGCGCGGCGGCGGCATCATCGTAGACGCCAAGCTGGGTCCAGATCACCTTGAGACGCGGCAGGTGAGTCAAGGCCTGATCGACGATCGGGCCCACGGCATCCGAACGGCGGAAGATGTCGACCATGTCGATCCCGGCATCCTCGGGGATCGAGGCAAGGTCGGGATAGACCACCTCGTCCAGAATGGTATGGCCGGCATGGCCCGGATTCACCGGGATCACCCGGATGCCCTGCGACTGCAGGTAACGGGCCACACCCCAGCTGGGACGGTCCTGATTCGGCGACAGGCCCACCATGGCCACCACACGGGTTTTGCGCGCAATCTCAGCGATTTCGCGGTCAAGCAGATCAGCTTCGTCGATGCTCTCGGCCAAACTTTGTGACATGGCATTCCCTCATCCAAAGGTTGCGCCAGCCTTGCATATAAAAGGCGCCCGGTCCAGAGATCTGGCCGGGCGCAAGTCGCGGAACGAGGGACAGTGATCCGAACATGACCGTTCCGGGGTCACGTTCTACAGTGATAAATGGGTGACGGCGGCAAAAAGTTCCAGAGGCGTCGCGAATTCGTGATTGCAGCAGCCTATTGCAGCGAGGCCCAGACCTTGCGTGCCTCCATCAGAATCGACCGAGGGTCCTGCATGAAGCTGCGCTGGTTGTCGTCCGAGCCCAACAGATAGACCCGCTGCCCGACGATGACGAAATGGCGCGGATCGCCCGGAATGCTGCGCCCGCGCGACAGCGCCACCGGGCAGAGCCCGTTCAGCCCCGGCGCATAGCTGCGCGGATCGGCCTCGAACATCGCCCGGTTCTCGACGGTCGCGAAATGCCAGACCATGCCCTGCCACAGCGTCGAGATGTCATTGCGCCCCGGCACCGCCCGACCCTCGGCCTGGTAGCCGACGGGATCAAAGCCTCCCAGTGCCCAGTCCTGTGCATGGACGGGCGCGATCGGGGTCAGCAGGGTGAACAGGGTGAAGAGCAGGGTTTTCATGGCAGGATCTGGCAGCGGAACCTGACAAATCTGGCAGTCGCGCCGCCGATTCTCAATGTGCTCGCGCAACTTGTCGCGCTGATGTGACCTTAAGGCCGCGTTGCTGCATAAAGCGCAACAGCCGCGGCGTTCGAGACGTTCAGCGATCCGAAATCGGCGGCGAAGGGAATCCGCACGATATGGTCACACAGCTCCATCGTCCGCGACCGCATCCCCGGCCCTTCTGCGCCCAGCACAACGCAGATCGCCCGGCCCGGCAGGTCCGCCAGCAGATCGGGCAGCGTCGCGGTCCCGGTGCCATCGAGACCGATCAGGATGAAGCCCATCTCCTTCAGCGAGATCAGCGCATCGGCGAGGTTCGGCACCCGCAGGTAGGGCTGACGCTCCAGCGCGCCCGAGGCGGTCTTGGCCAGGGCGCCGGTCTCGGGGGCCGAATGCCGCGCTGGCGCGATGACCGCGCGGGCACCGAAGACCTCGGCCGTGCGTAAGACCGCGCCGATATTGTGCGGGTCGGTCACCCGGTCGAGCGCCACCACCAGCGGCCGCACCTCGCCCGGTGCCGCGCGTAAAGCTGCCTCGCTGAGGCTGCCCCATTTCAGCGGCTTCACCTCCAGCGCCGCGCCCTGGTGGACGCTTTCGCCGGCCAGCGGCACGGCCTTGTCGAAGACCCGCGGATCGGTGATCTCGGGCTCGATCCCGTGCAGATCGCCAAGCCGGTCCCGAGCATTGGGGGTAATGACAAGCCGCAGCTTCTCGCGCGCCGGATTGGCCAGCGCATCGCGCACCGCATGCAGGCCGAACAGCCAGACCGTCTCGGCCGCCGAGGCGCGCCGGGCGCGCTCCTTGTCGATCACCCAGGTGGGTTTCTTGGCTTTTCCGGGCTTCTCGGCCATCTGGCATTCCTTTCGCGTCCGGTCCTCATTGCGCGGAAGCCCCGCCGCGCGCAAGTCCCCGCGCAAGTCCTCTGACGGCTTGCGCAGATTCTGCCCGGAAATCCGCTTGACGCCCCCCCGCACGCCAGCTAATCACCCGCACACGCCGAAAGCGACGGCGGGCGACGAGCTGCAAGGTGCGGCAGCGGACTGTAACTCCGCCGGGGAGACCCATGCCTGGTTCGATTCCAGGGTCGCCCACCACTTCCCCTAATATCATTCACCCCGTGCGGCCCTGCCATGCAAGTCCGCATGGTTCATTCTGACGGCAAATGGACGAGCCGATGGCCTGGCGTTGCACCCATCGGCAGAACGGTCGCCAGCTATGGGGCTCATCCCTCACGCCCTCGACCCGAGGACGACAGCTCCTCGCACATGGCTATCGTCGCGCCTTTCCTTCCAGCCAAGTCCGCCGCGACGGAAACCTAACCTGACACTCCGGGCCCCGCGCGATGACGGAGCAATGACGCAAGCCGAGGATAATGGCGCTATCCCGCACGGTTCTGCGGGACTCATCATCCAAGCTGCCAAGGAAGGAAGCGTCATGAAAATCGAACTGTCTGCCCTCGCGGCCCTGCTTGCCATCGCCGCATCCGGCCCTGCCATCGCACAAGAACGTTGGGTCTATGTCCACAATCAAGGTGATCTCGCGATCTACACGGTCCAGATCTCTCATATCGACACGCCGTGGCCCGGACCTGATCTGCTCGGGCCGACCACCATCATCCAACCCGGGTCATATGCGTTTGTCGAGCCGCGGAATCACCAAGATTACTGCCGCTTCGACGTCGTGATCGGCTATGAGAACGGGCAGGATGTGACACTCTGGGACCTGAATCTCTGCGAGCTTGCCGACATCTATGTGAGCGAGTCCGGCGCGACGCAGGTGTCGTATTGAGCACCAAGCGGGTCAGCCCAAAGGCTGTCCCGCACAAGGCACCAGCCCAAGTTCGGCATGGCGGATCAGCCGATCGCGCATCGTCCGGAGCGGGGTGAGTTTAGGCGGAACCTTATCCTGCGTTTCGGATGTCGTTTTCGCAGTCCTGCGGGGTGAACTGGTCGAGAAGCGATCCGCTCTTTCGTAAGTCGGCTTCCTTGGTGCGTTCGGCGGCTTTGCCGAGCAGATGCTTGAGCTTGGCAATGACCTGCTCGATCGGGTTGAGGTCGGGCGAGTAGGCGGGGAGGCGGGGAGGAAGAATAGCCTCGCGCCTGCCGCGCGGATCGCCCGGCGGATGACAGAAGCCTTGTGACTGCCGAGGTTGTCGAGAATTATGCGGCTACCCACAGAGCTTCACCCGCTCACAGCCCAGCCCCAGGTCGTCAATCAACTCCCGCACATCATCGGTCTGCGTCTCGCGGTTCGCCGGGTCGCAGAGATAGGCCATGTGCCCGCCCATATAGGAAGCCATCGGTGCCTGCCAGTCAGGCGAGGTGTCGACCATCTGCTCGGCGGTATAGAGCAGGTAGTCGACATAGGCCGCATAGCCGGTCATCTGCGGGCCATCCGTCAGCGCACAGTAATCGGCTGCGGCCAGTTCGGGCTTCTGCACCGTCAGGTTCAGGAATTCCCGATAGATCTCGCGGGCGGTCTGGTCGCGCTGGATGCGGTCGGCCTGCGCCACCTGGTAGGGGATGACCACCAGCGCGGTCAGGGCGGCAAAGGCGGTGGCCAGCGCCCCTACCGCCTGCAGGGGTTCGGCATGGCGGATCAGCCAGTCGCGCATGGCCTAGACCTTCGGCTGCTCATGGGTGGCGCAATGGATGCCGCCGCCGACCTCGCCCACCGGATCGATGTTCAGCATCACGATCTCGCGGTCGGGATAGAGCTCGGCCAGGATCTCGGCCGCCTCCTCATCCGCCTCGCGGTCGCCGAATTCGGCGGCAATCACCGCACCGTTGCAGACGTAGTAGTTGACATAGGACGAGACGAAATCGGGGCTGTCCACGCGGATGTCCAGCGGCTCGGGCAGGATGACCAGCTCGAGCTTGTTCCCTTCGGCGTCGGTGGCTTCGGCCAGAATGTCATGGGTCTCGAAGGCCGAGACCGACCAGGGGTCCTCGGGATCGATCTCCTCGCCCATCTGGATCAGCACCTGCCCGGGCTTCACGAAACGCGCCAGCGCGTCGATGTGGTAATCGGTGATATCGGCGCCGATGATCCCCGGCGCCCAGATCAACTTCTTCGCGCCCATGGTTTCCAGCAGCATCGCCTCGATCTCGGCCTTGCTGCCCTTGTTGCGGTTCGGGTTGATGAAGGTGCTTTCATGCGCGATCAGCGTGCCGTGACCATCGGTCTCGACGCCGCCGGCCTCGCCCACAAGCCCAGTATCGAAAACCTGCAGCCCCATCCGCTCGGCCACCCGCGCGGCGATCAGCCCGTCGGCGCCATGCACCTGCTTCCCACCCCAGCCGTTGAAGTTGAATTGGGTCACAGCCAGCCCGCCCTTGCCGTCGATGACAAAGGACGGCCCGCTGTCGCGGCACCACAGATCGTCGGTCGGAATGTCCCACAGCTCGACCTGACCCGAGACCAGCCTCCTGATAGCCTTGTGATGCTCGGCGGCGGCCAGCATCACCACCGGCTCGAACTCGGCGATGGTGCTGGCGATCTCGGCGATGGTGCCCTGCAGGTCGAAAAGGAAATCCGGGTCGTCATGCACCTTCCGGTTAACCGGCCATTGCATGAAGGTCCGCTCATGCGGGTCGGTTTCCTCGGGATACCAGAAGCCGGCGGCGCGGGCGCCGCCCTGCGCCTCGGCGCGCCCCGAGAGAAGCGACAGACCGCCAAGGGCGGCCAGCGACTGAATGAGCGAACGGCGTGACATCATCTGGAACCTCGTACCGGATCAAAATTTCGGCTGGCGCGCGGGTAAGGCACCCGTGGTCGACAGCTGGCGGAAGAATGCCGATCAGCGCCCTGAAAAGCGAGGGCAATTCGTCGCAGGTGCCGCTGCGTTGACGAATGCCCCGCCCTGCCCTAACCCTGTCAGGTGACCGGCGCGGCGTGCAAACACGGCTGTTTCGGGGCCGATCACGCCCGCTCATCCGCGCGCAAGGGATTCACGCATGGCGAAAGCGCCGGGCATATCAGAGCAGACCACCCCACCCTTCAACATCCTGATCCTCGCCCAATCCGGCAAGCTGGAGCAGCAGGCGCTGATCCTGACGGCCAGCCTTCGCGCCAGCTCGCCCCGCTGGCAGGGGCGGCTGATCGTCGCCGAGCCGCTGCCCGAGGGGGCCTGGGGCGGGCATCAGACCGCGATCTCGCCAGCGCACAGGGCGCTGCTGACCGAGATGGGGACCGAGATCACCCCCTTCACCGCCCGGCATTTCGGCGCCGCCTATCCCCATGGCAACAAGATCGAGGCGCTGGCGCTGCTGCCCGGCGGCGAGCCCTTCCTGTTTCTCGACAGCGACACGCTGATCACCGGCGAACTGGCCGATCTGGCCATCGATTTCACCCGCCCCTCGGCCTCGATGCGGCGCGAGGGGACCTGGCCGCATCCGCCGCTCTACGGACCGGGCTACGGCGAAATCTGGCGCTCCATGTATCGCCGCTTCGGCCTCGACTACGAGACCACTCTGGACCTCAGCCAGCCCGACGAGCATTGGGAACGCTATCTCTATTTCAATGCCGGCTGGTTCTTCGGGGCCGATCCAGCCGAATTCCACCGCCGCTTCCTCAGCTGGGCGCTGGCCGTCCGCGACGAGCCGCAGGACGAGCTTGCCAATCAGGTTCTGGATCCCTGGCTCGATCAGACGGTGCTTCCCTTGGTCATCCATTCCCTCGGCGGCGGCAGGCCGGGGCCGGAGCTTACCGGGCTGGATGGCGATGTCACCTGCCATTACCGCAACCTGCCGCTGCTCTATGCCCGCGAATCCGACCGCGTGATCGAGGTGCTGGAACAGGCCACCGCGCCGAACCGCATCAAGCAGGTGCTGCGCGAGTGGTTCCCGGCCCGCAAGCTGATCTACCAGGGCAAGGGCCGCGACAAGATCCGCCCGCTTTTCGCCGGCGCGCCATTGCCCAGCCAGGAACGCCCGATCCGTCAGGTGCTGAAGAAGACCGACTGGTGGCTGGTCTGAACCTCAGCGCTCGCCCGCGCCTTCCGAGGATCGCGCCCAGAGGTTCACATCGCCCCCTTCGCTGAGCGTATCGATCCGCGCCAGCTCCTCGGCGCTGAACTCGAGATTTTTCAGCGCACCGACGCAATCGACCACCTGCTCGGGCCGCGAGGCCCCGATCAGCGCCGTGGTCAACCGCCCGCCCCTGAGGCACCAGGCAATGGCCATCTGCGCCAGCGTCTGCCCGCGCGCCTCGGCCAGATCGTTCAGCCCGTTGAGCCGCGCGATCATGTCCGGGCCGAGCCAGTCCGGCGACAGCGATTTCCCCTGCGCCGCCCGGCTGTCCGACGGAATGCCTTGCAGATATTTCCCGCTCAGCAACCCCTGCGCCAAGGCCGAAAAGCCGATGCTGCCTATCCCCAACTCCTCCAGCGCGTCCAACAGCCCGTCCCGCTCAACCCAGCGGTTCAGCATGTTGTAGCTCGGCTGGTGGATCAGGCAGGGCGTGCCCAGATCCTTCAGGATCGCCGCCGCCGCCCGCGTGCGGTCGGTGTTATAGCTCGAGATCCCCACGTAAAGCGCCCGCCCCGAGCGGACGATATGATCCAGCGCGCCCATGGTTTCCTCCAGCGGCGTGTCGGGATCGAAGCGGTGGGAATAGAAGATATCGACATAGTCGAGCCCCAGCCGCTTCAGCGACTGGTCGCAGGACGCGATCAGGCTCTTGCGGCTGCCCCATTCACCGTAGGGACCGGCCCACATCTCGTAGCCGGCCTTGCTGCTGATAATCAGTTCGTCCCGCAGGCCCCTGAACTCATTTCGCAGGATCTCGCCGAAGGCCTCTTCGGCACGGCCCGCCCGGGGACCGTAGTTATTGGCCAGGTCGAAATGGGTGATGCCATGGTCAAAGGCGGTCCGGGCAATGGCCTGCTTCACCCGATGCGGCGTGTCATCGCCGAAATTGTGCCAAAGCCCAAGGCTGATGGCCGGCAGCCGCAGGCCCGAGCGACCGCATCGGCGATAGATCATCCGTTCATAACGATCCTCGGCCGGGTGCCAGACCGGCTCCTTGGGCTTCGGCGGACGCTCAGGCATTGCTCACCACCGCGTCACAGCGGGCGCAGAGGCCCGGATGCTTGTGCGTGCCGACATCCGGCAGGATCTTCCAGCACCGCTCGCATTTCTCGCCCTCGGCCAGTTCGAAGACGACGCCCACGCCCGGCACCTCGGCCAGACGGAATGCCTCGTTCGGGGCCGGATCGGCGGTCAGCGACAGGTCCGAGACGATGCAGAGATCGGCGAAGTTGATCGATTTCAGCGCCGCAAGGATCGGCGCCTCCTCGACATGCACCACCGGCGCGGCCTCGAGGCTGGCACCAATGGTCTTGTCGGCGCGCTTGACCTCCAGCGCCGCCGTCACCACCCGGCGGGCGCGGCGGATATGCTCCCATTTCGCGGCCAGCGGCTCGTTCAGCCAGTCGGCGGGCGTCACCGGGAAGTCGTGCAGATGCACGCTGTCATCCTCGGACGGGAAGCGCGACAGCCAGACATCCTCCATGGTGAAGGGCAGGATCGGCGCCAGCCAGGTCACGAGGCGATGGAACAGGATGTCCAGGACCGTGCGGGCTGAGCGGCGGCGAACGCTGTCCGGCGCGTCGCAATAGAGGCTGTCCTTGCGGATGTCGAAATAGAAGGCCGACAGATCGACGGTGCAGAACTGGAACAGCGTCTGGAACACGCCCTGGAAGTCATAGGCGTCATAGCCCTGCCGCACCTTGTGATCCAGCTGCGCGAGGCGGTGCAGGATCCACTGTTCAAGCTCGGGCATGTCCGCGGGCGCGACCTTTTCGGCCTCGCTGAACCCGGCAAGGTTCCCCAGCATGAAGCGCAGCGTGTTGCGCAGCCGGCGATAGCTGTCGGCGGTGCCCTTCAGAATCTCGGGCCCGATCCGCTGGTCGGCGGTATAATCCACATGCGCCACCCAGAGCCGCAGGATATCCGCGCCATATTGCTTGATCACCTCGGCCGGCACGATGGTATTGCCAAGCGATTTGGACATCTTCATGCCCTTCTCGTCCAGCGTGAAGCCATGGGTCAGCACTCCGCGATAGGGCGCCCGTCCCTTGGTGGCCGAGGCTTGCAGCAGCGAGGAATGGAACCAGCCGCGATGCTGGTCGGTGCCCTCGAGATAGAGGTCGGCAATCCCGTCCGGCGCGCCATCGGCCCGGTCGCGGATCACGAAGGCATGGGTCGAACCGCTGTCGAACCAGACGTCCAGCACGTCCATGACCTGATCGTAATCCTCGGGGTTGGCCACCCCCTCCAGCGCGGTCTCCTTGAAGCCCGGCCGATACCAGGCATCCGCCCCGTCCTTCTCGAAGGCGGCAATCACCCGGTCGTTCACTCGGGCGTCGCGCAGCAGGAAATCGGCGTCATCGGGCCGCGCGCCCTTCTTCACGAAGCAGGTCAGCGGCACACCCCAGGCGCGCTGGCGCGACAGCACCCAGTCGGGCCGGTTCTCGACCATCGAGAAGATCCGGTTCCGCCCGGTCTGCGGCGTCCATTTCACCAGCTTGTCGATCGAGGTCAGCGCGCGGGTGCGGATCGTGTCGCCATATTCACCCATGCCATCGTCCAGCTTCTTGTCGATGGCCGCGAACCATTGCGGGGTGTTGCGATAGATCAGCGGCGCCTTGGACCGCCAGCTGTGCGGATAGCTGTGCTTGACCTTGCCCTTGGCCAGAAGCGCGCCGGCATAGGCCAGCTGCTTGATGACGCTGACATTGGCCGGGCCATCCTTGCCATCGGGCAGGATGATCGCCTCGCCGCCGAAGATCGGCAGGTCGGCGCGGTAAGACCCGTCCGGCTCGACATTATAGGTCATCGGCAGGCCGAATTTCTGGCCCAGCTGATAGTCGTCATCGCCATGGCTGGGGGCGGTATGGACAAAGCCGGTGCCCGCCTCCTCGGTGACATGATCGCCGGGCAGCATGGGGACATCATAATCCCATTCGCCCGCACCGCCTTCGACGCCGCGCAGCGGGTGGGCCAGCATCAGGCCAGAAAGCTCCTCGGCCGAAACATCGCGCAGGCGCGAGTGGCTCTCGACCTTGGCCGAGGCCATCACCGCATCGGCCAGCGCATCGGCCAGCAGCAGTTTCTCTCTGGGTTTGGCGGTGGCGTTTTCCTGAACCGTGCCAACCTCATAGAGGCCATAGCTGATCGTCGGGTTGAAGGCCACGGCGCGGTTCTGCGGGATGGTCCAGGGGGTGGTGGTCCAGATCACCACCGAGGCGCCGTCGAGCGCCCCGTCCACCGGCTTGAACCGCACCCAGATCGTGTGACTGGTATGGTCGTGATACTCGACCTCCGCCTCGGCCAATGCGGTCTTCTCGACCGGCGACCACATTACCGGCTTCGACCCCTGATACAGCGACCCATCCATCAACAGCTTCATGAACTCGGCCGCGATCACCGCCTCGGCATGGTAGTTCATCGTCAGATAGGGATCGTCCCACTTGCCGGTGACGCCGAGGCGCTTGAACTCCTCGCGCTGGACATCGATCCAGTGCTCGGCAAAGCGGCGGCATTCCTTGCGGAACTCGACCACGTCGATTGCGTCCTTGTCCTGCCCCTTCTGACGATACTGCTCCTCGATCTTCCATTCGATCGGCAACCCGTGGCAATCCCAGCCCGGCACATAGCGCGCATCGCGGCCCATCATCTGCTGGCTGCGGACCACCATGTCCTTCAGGGTCTTGTTCAGCGCGTGGCCGATATGCAGGTTCCCGTTCGCATAGGGCGGACCGTCATGCAGGATGAAGGGTGTGCGGCCCTGCCCGCGCTCGCGCAGGCGGTCATAGATGCCGATCTGCGCCCAACGCTCCAGCCATTCGGGCTCGCGCGCGGGCAGGCCGGCGCGCATGGGGAAATCGGTCTCGGGCAGGAAGACGGTATCGCGATAGTCGGGGGTCTCGGCGCTCATCGGGCGGTCCTTTGGGTCGGTCGTTTCGGCAGAATCGATCCCGGCGGCGCGAAGGCTCACACCGCCGGGCTGCTAATTCGTATGCCGAAACCCAGAAATCTCATGCCGTTCTCTATAGGAATGCCGCCCGCAAGCTGCAAGCGCCGGCCCTTTCATCTTGGTGCAAATATCCCGGGGGAATCGCCGTCAGGCGATGGGGGCAGCGCCCCCCTGAGCCGCCAGCCGCCCGGCCAGCGCCAAATCGTCGCGCAATTGCTGCCGCGCCTGCCCTGCCGCCCTGCTATCCAGCCGCAGGATGTAACTCGGATGCCAGCTGACCAGCACATCGCCGCCATCCAGCGTCCGTTCGACCCGCCCGCGCCGTTCGCTCAGGCGATCCGCCCGCCCGGTCAGCGCATAGGCGGCGGACCCGCCCAGGGCGACCGTCAGGCGCGGCGCAACAAAGCGGCGCTCGAGCCCCAGCCACCAGCGGCAATGCTCGATCTCGCCCCGGTCGGGGCTCTGGTGCAGGCGCAGCTTGCCGCGCGGACGGAACTTGAAATGCTTGACTGCATTGGTCAGCCAGACCGGCCCCAGATCCGCCTGCGCCATCTCCTCGCGCAGCAGCTGCCCGGCCGGCCCGACAAAGGGCCGACCCTGCAGGTCCTCGTGATCGCCCGGCTGTTCGCCCACGATCATCAGCGGCGCCGTGGGATCGCCTTCACCCCAGACCGTCTGCGTGGCAGCCTCGCACAATCCGCAACGGGTGCAGCTTCGCGCGGCCTCGGCGGCCTGATCCAGCGTTTCGGGCAGATCGGGCAGCGGTGCCGCGGCAAGCCGGTCCAGAATGCGCGCGACATGGGCCGGCGGCTGCGAGGGCATGGCCGCGCGCATCGCCGCCACCCGCCCTTCGGCATCCGCCAGCATCTGCGGAATCAGCCGTGTCTCGGGCAGGTTCTTCCAGTATTTCACCGGCATTTCCGACTTCATCGCCGCGATCTTCACCCGCGCCGGGTTGAAGATGTTCTGGAAATAGGTGCCCCACAGCGCCTCGCTGGCATCTTCGGGCAACTCGGGACGGGCCTTGGGCGGCGGCCCGAAGCTCAGCCCGCCCGTGTCGAAACGCAGCGTCGCCCGAGGTGTCAGGATCATCCAGTCCATGTCGCCAAAGCGGCGCGCAAAGAACGGCGCGGCGCGTTCCTCGATCAGGTGCGAGGGCTCGAACCAGGCGGCAAAGCGGCGGCGCGGGCCATCTCCCGGCAGCTCGCGAAAGCGCAGAAAGGCATGCATCTTGTGGATGTCGCGGCGGACTGATCGGGCCAGCGCCGTCAGTCGCAGGGTCAGCGGATCGGCCGGATTCGACAGCGCGAGGCGGTCCCGCTGGTGACGCAGCAGCGCCTGATAGGCCAGCGCGGACGCCTGGGGATCAGCATGGCAGATGACCGTCGCCAACAGGTCGATCACCGGCTTGCTGGCACGCACCTCCGCCGGCCCGTCGGCATCGGGCAGGGCCAGGTCATCAAAGAGCCCCCCGGTTTCTGCTTCACCCCGACTCCACGCAATGCGGTCCGCCGCGATCCGGTGCGAGGCCAGCCGCCGCGCCGCCTTCCGCCAGGCGGGTGCCATGCCCAGAGCCGGCAAGGCCACCCTATACATCAGAACAGCGACAATTGCTGCGGTGCCGGCTCGAACCGCGCGCGCAGCCCGGCGCTGTCGGTCAAACCGCCCGGCGACCAGTCCGGCAGCGAGACAAAGGGCCGCGCCTTGCCCATCTGCGCCCCGATCCGCAGAAGATCGCCATAGCGCACCGGTCCCGAGCGTCGCGCCGCGATGATCCGTTCGACACTGCGCGTGCCAAAGCCCGGCACGCGCAGCAGCATCTCGCGCCCGGCCCGGTTCACCTCGACCGGGAAGAGATGGCGATTGGCCAGGGCCCAGGCCAGCTTGGGATCAAGCGCAAGGTCCAGATTGCCCGAGGGGGCGGCCCCGGCGATCTCGTCCGCGTCGAAGCCGTAGAAACGCATCAGCCAATCCGCCTGATACAGCCGGTGCTCGCGCATCATCGGCGGCCGGATCAGCGGCAGCGCGGCCGAGGCATCGGGGATCGGGCTGAAGGCCGAGTAATAGACCCGGCTCAGCCGATAGCCGGTGTAGAGCCGCGAGGCCGTGCCGAGTATGTCGCGATCGGTGGCAGCATCTGCCCCCACGATCATCTGGGTCGACTGCCCCGCCGGGGCAAAGCGCGCGGGCCGCTTGCCGCCATGGCTGCGATCTCGGCTGGCCTCGCGCGCAAGGCGCACATCAGCCATGGCCGCGCGGATCGTCTCGGGGCGCTTCTGCGGCGCGAGACGCCGGGTGCTGGCATCCTGCGGCAGTTCGATATTGATCGACAGCCGGTCGGCATAGCGCCCGGCCTCGTCCGTCAGATCGCGGCTCGCCTCGGGGATGGATTTCAGGTGGATATAGCCCTTGAAGCCGTGATCCAGCCGCAGCATCCGCGCGATGCGCACCATGTCGGCCATGGTGTCGTCGGGGCTGCGGATGATGCCCGAGCTGAGGAACAGCCCCTCGATATAGTTGCGGCGATAGAATTCCAGCGTCAGGGTGACGACCTCTTCGGGGGAAAAGCGCGCACGCTCGACGCCCGACGAAACGCGGTTGATGCAATAGGCGCAGTCGTAGATGCAGAAATTCGTCATCAGGATTTTCAGCAGGCTGATGCAGCGCCCGTCCGGCGCATAGGCATGGCAGATCCCACTGCCCCCGGCGCTGCCGATGCCGCCCTTGCTGGAATCGCGCCGGGACGTGCCGCTGGACGCGCAGGAGGCGTCGTATTTCGCGGCATCGGCAAGAATGGCCAGCTTGTCCTGCAGGGTTTTGCGCATGATGGAACAAAGATAGAACACGATCGGAATGCGGACAAGTTGATCTATCGCAAACCCCTTGCTTGCAGCGCGCGCCGGCGGCACAGATGGGCCATGAGCACCGTCCTGCAATCCCGCCTCGACTTCGCCCCCTGGGCCGACCCGGCTACCCGCCGCCTGCCCGGCACCATCCCGGTCACGCCCGCGGACTGGCTGCGCGTCGATGATGCCTATGCCGGCCAGATGGCCTTGCGTGACCGGCTGATCGCCGATCAGCCCGAGGCGGTGCTGGCACTGGACGAGCGCGCCAGCCCGGCTGCGCGGGAATTGCTCGAGATGATCCTGCCGCTGCTGCCGGCACTCGGGCACCGGGTCGCGGATGGCAGTGTCACCCGACCCGATGGCGTCACCGTGCCGCTGGACCGAGATGTCCCGATGGCGACGCTTGGCCGGCTGACCGCCGAGGATCTGTGCCTGATGGACCGACGCGAGGGCAGCGAGGAACATCTGCTGGTCGCCGCCGCCCTCTGTTTTCCGGCGGGCTGGACATTGGCGCAGAAATTCCTGCGCCCGATGATCCGCATCCACCAGCCCGTCGCCCGCTATGACGAGGATGTCGCGCGCCGGGTCCAGCGGCTGCTGGACGGGGTGCAGCCGGGTCGCGGGCTGATGCGCGGCACCGCCCATTGGGCCAGTTCCGGGTTGCACCACCCGCTGACCGAAGAGCGCAAGGCGATCCCGCCCGGCGAGACGCCCTTCATCCGGGTCGAGCGGCAATGCCTGTTCCGCCTGCCCGAAAGCCGCGCAGTGGTGTTTTCCATCCATACCAGCATGATCCACCCCGATGCGCTGAGCCCGGAACAGGCCGCGCTGCTGGAGGAGTTTCCGATCCGCCGCTCGTCCTGAGGGGCGAAACGAAACAAGGGGGCCAATGGCCCCCTTGCTCCGTTCCTCACTGGTCCGGGTCGCTCAGGCGGTTTCCAGAACCAGGTGCGGCTGGCCGTCCGAGGTGCGGCTGATGCTGCGCCCGTCGGTGTTCACCGTGGCGTTGATCCGCTTGCGCGGCGCCTCGAACAGGTCCGAGCGCGACACGTCGACCGGCTTGTCAAAGGCGATGGTCAGCGCGTGGTGGTTGCGGCCGCGTTCGCTGGCCGCGATCACCCGCCCGGTAAAGGGCTGGCCCAGGTAACGGCCGCGCACCGCGCCGCCGAATTGCCACAGCGGCGCCGTTTCGGCGGTCGCATGGGCGGTGTTCCAGTCGCGCGCGCCGTGGCTTTGCGCCACCAGTTCCAGCGCCTGCGAATGGGTTACGGGATTACCCGCACGGGTCAGCGCGGCGCGCAGGTTCTTGGCCTGCGATTTCAACGTATTCATATCATGGGTCATGGCCATGGTTTTCAGTCCTTCAGACAATGATGCCTTAGCAGGGCGGGGCTCACATTGCCGCCATCGGGCATATTGCCGAAAGCGGGTAGCTGTTCAGGACTTCACCAGAGGCGTCTTGCCTTGTGAGCGGCCGGGGCCTGAACCCGAGAGGCGGATATGGGGCAGGCTTGATCGGCGTTCAAGCCCCCTGCCCCCGGTGGCCCGAGACAGGCCGGTTCCATGCCATTTCCGCAACACGCCCTTGCGAAAATCACCCAGCTGCCGGCTTGTCGCAGTTCCGCCCCAGACATAGCTGCAATCGTCGGACAACCCGAAAGGACCTGTAATGACCACGCTTTTCACGCCGCTTGACCTGGGCGCGCTGCATCTGCCCAACCGCATCGTGATGGCCCCGCTGACCCGCAGCCGCGCCGGCGACGAGCGCCTGCCGAATGCGCTGATGGCCGAATATTACGCGCAACGCGCCGAGGCCGGGCTGATCATCAGCGAGGCGACCAGCGTCACGCCGCAGGGCGTGGGCTATGCCGCCACCCCGGGCATCTGGAGCGACGAACAGGTCGAGGGCTGGAAGCTGGTGACCGAGGCCGTCCATGCCCGCGGCGGCCGCATCCTGTTGCAGCTCTGGCATGTCGGCCGCATCTCGGACCCCGAGTTGCTGAACGGCGATCTGCCCGTCGCCCCCTCGGCGATCCAGCCGGCCGGCCATGTCAGCCTGCTTCGCCCGCAGCGCCCCTACGCCACGCCCCGCGCGCTGGAAACCGATGAGCTGCCGGGCATCGTCGAGGCCTATCGCAAGGGCGCCGAGAACGCCAAGCGCGCCGGCTTTGACGGGGTCGAGATCCATGGCGCCAATGGCTACCTGATCGACCAGTTCCTGCAGGACAAGTCGAACCGCCGCGAGGATGGCTATGGCGGCTCGATCGAGAACCGCGCGCGTCTGCTGACCGAGGTGGCTGATGCGGTGATCTCGGTCTGGGGCGCGGATCGCGTGGGCCTGCATCTGGCGCCGCGCGGCGACAGCCATGACGTGGGCGACAGCGATCCCCATGCCCTCTTCACCCATGTGGCGCGCGAGATGGGTGCGCGGGGTCTGGCCTTCCTGATGCTGCGCGAACATCCGGGCGATGACAGCCTGCTCAGCGCCATCCGCGAGGCCTTCGGCGGCCCGGTCATCGCCAATGAGGGCCTGACCCCCGCCAGTGCCGAGACGCTGGTCGCGGAAGGCCGCGCCGATGCCGTGGGCTTTGGCCGCGACTTCATCGCCACCCCCGATCTGGTCGCGCGCGTCCGCGCCGGTGTGGCGCTGAACAAGCTCGACCCCTCGACCCTCTATGTCGGCGGGGCCAATGGCTATACCGACTATCCGGCGCTGGCCGAGATCGCGGCGGAGTAACACCGCCAGACCCTTCGTTGCCAAAGAAAAAGGGCGCCTCGCGGCGCCCTTTCCCGTTCCTCGGTCCTGCCGTTCAGCAGCTGTAATACATCAGGTATTCAACCGGGTGAGGCGTGTGCTCGTAGGCATAGACCTCTTCCCATTTCAGCGCCATGTAGGATTCCAGCTGGTCGCGGGTGAAGACATCGCCCGCCAAAAGGAAGTCCATGTCCTTCTCCAGCTCTTCCAGCGCCTCGCGCAGGCTGCCGCAGACGGTCGGGATCTCGGCCAGTTCTTCCGGCGGCAGATCATAGAGATCCTTGTCCGAAGCCGGGCCCGGATCGATCTTGTTCTTGATGCCGTCGAGACCGGCCATCAGCAGGGCGGCAAAGCACAGGTAGGGGTTGGCCGAGGGATCGGGGAAGCGGGCTTCGACGCGCTTGGCCTTGGGCGATTCGGTCCACGGGATACGGACGCAGCCCGAGCGGTTGCGGGCCGAATAGGCGCGCAGCACGGGGGCCTCGAAGCCCGGGATCAGACGCTTGTAGCTGTTGGTCGAGGGGTTGGTCAGCGCGTTCAGCGCCTTGGCATGTTTCAGCACGCCGCCGATGAACCACAGGGCTTCCTGCGACAGGTCGGCATACTTGTCGCCCGCGAACAGCGGCTTGCCGCCCTTCCAGATCGACATGTTGACGTGCATCCCCGAGCCGTTATCGCCCTTCATCGGCTTCGGCATGAAGGTCACCGTCTTGCCATAGGCGGCGGCGACGTTGTGGATGACGTATTTGTATTTCTGGATGTTGTCGGCCTGCTCGGTCAGCCCGCCGAAGATCATCCCCAGCTCGTGCTGGCAGGTGGCGACCTCGTGGTGGTGCTTGTCGACCTTGATGCCCATGCGCTTCATGGTCGACAGCATCTCGCCGCGGATGTCCTGGCCGGTATCGATCGGGTTCACCGGGAAATAGCCGCCCTTGTGCTGGGCGCGGTGGGCCTGGTTGCCCATCTCGTATTCGGTGTCGGTGTTCCAGGCGGCATCGGCCGCGTCGATCTGGAACGACACCTTCTGCGGCGTGACCGAATAGCGCACGTCGTCGAAGATGAAGAACTCGGCTTCCGGGCCAAAATAGGCCGTGTCGCCGATGCCCGAGGATTTCAGGTAAGCCTCGGCCTTGACGGCGGTACCACGCGGGTCGCGGCTATAGGCCTCGCCGGTATCCGGCTCGACCACGTTGCAATGCACGCAGAGGGTCTTCTCGGCATAGAACGGATCGATATAGACCGAGGCCGGGTCGAGGATCAGCTTCATGTCGGACTGGTCGATCGACTTCCAGCCGGCAATCGAGCTGCCGTCGAACATGAAGCCTTCCTCAAAGAAGTCCTCGTCGACCAGATCGCGGTCCAGCGTCACATGCTGAAGCTTGCCCTTGGGATCGGTGAAGCGAACGTCGACATAGGCGACCTCTTCGTCCTCGATCAGCTTCAATACGTCTTTGACTTTCATCTCTTCCCCTTCTTCTTCATGGGCCGACCCGGCACGAAGGCCGGGCCGGTATTACGTTGATCCGGCGCGCGCTTCAGACGGCGTCGTCGCCGGTTTCACCGGTGCGGATGCGGATCGCCTGCTCGACCGGCGACACGAAAATCTTGCCGTCGCCGATCTTCTCGGTGCGCGCGGCGGCCACGATGGCGTCGATGGCGGCATCGACCTGATCGTCGGGCAGGACCATCTCGATCTTCACCTTGGGCAGGAAGTCCACAACGTATTCCGCGCCGCGATACAGTTCGGTATGGCCCTTCTGACGGCCAAAGCCCTTGACCTCGGTCACCGACAGGCCCTGAACGCCAGCCTCTTGCAGAGCTTCCTTCACATCGTCCAGCTTGAACGGCTTGATGATCGCCTCGACCTTCTTCATCGCAATTGATCCTTCCTGCATCCTCAGCGGCTTGCCTGAAGCCTGATTGGCGGGTTTGATGGCCGGGGTAAAGCGACAGAGCGGCCAAGGCGGGGCGGAAAACGCGAAGCGCGCCTCTCTGGTTAAAAATAGTGCATGACGCCCAAAATTTAGGCAACACCTATGCTGAATGGCACCGAAATCCTGACCACCGCCCAAATGCGCGCCATCGAATCTGCCGCGATGGACAGCGGCGCGGTCACGGGGCTGGAGCTGATGGAACGGGCGGGCGCGGCGGTGGTCGCGGCGCTGCTCGAGCGGTGGCCTGACCCGGGGCGGGCATTCGTGCTCTGCGGACCTGGCAACAATGGGGGCGACGGCTTTGTCATCGCGCGATTGTTGAAGGATCGTGGAACAGAGGTGACCACCCTGTTTCTGGGTGAACGCGACCGACTGTCGCCAGATGCCGCCGTCAACCATGACCGCTGGCAGCAGATGCTGGGCGACGGGGATTTCTGGTTGCCAGATCCGGCGGAAGATACCGATTTGACCTCACCCGACTTCGAGATCGGGTCGAGCGATGTTGTTATCGATGCCATGCTTGGAACGGGCGCCAATCGCCCGCTGCCATCGACCTGGGCCAATCATCTTTCGGATGCCGTTGAAGGGGGAAACCCCGTCATCGCGGTCGATGCGCTGAGCGGGCTCGATCTGGATTCGGGACGCTATGCCATCGACGGGCGCGAACGGTCCCACATACGTGCGACTCTGACGGTCACCTTCCAGCGGGCAAAGGTCGGCCACAAGCTCGAGGAGGGACCGGATCGGTCGGGCGAACTGGTCGTTGCCGATATCGGGCTGGAACAGGATGTCAGGCGCCATTTTGACGGCCCTGCCTTGCGTCACGAACCGGTGCCGTCCATCCGGCTGACCTCGCCGGCGCTGGCTCGCCCGTTGAGCAAGTCCTCCGGTCACAAATTCGACCACGGTCACGCGCTGATCCTGGCCGGGGCAGCGGGCCGGGGCGGGGCAGCGCGATTGGCGGCGCGCGCGGCCCTTCGATGCGGCGCGGGCCTTGTGACCCTCGCCTGTCCGCGGGACGCGATCGCGGAGAATGCGGCCTCCCTTCCGGACGCGGTCATGCTCCGGCCTCTGGACGAGCCTGATGACCTGCGGAAACTGCTGGCTGACAAGCGCATCAACGCCATCTGCGCCGGGCCGGGCCTTGGGGTAGAGCGCGCCGCGACGCTGCTGCCCGTGCTCGCGGAAGATGCCCGCGACCCCAAGCCGGTTACCTGGGTTGGCAACCAGAAGTTCACCTTCGATCTGCCCTTTCGTGCCGGACGGCCGACGGTGCTGGACGCCGACGCGCTGACCGCCGGTGCGGCACAGGGCCAGGCCTTTCTGCAAGGTCTGCATGTGAACACGATCCTGACTCCGCATGAGGGCGAGTTCGCGCGGGTCTTTCCCGATCTCGGGGCGCGTCTGAAACAGAAGCACCCGACCCTCTCCACGCTGGACGCCGTGCGTGAGGCAGCCGACCGGGCCAAAGCCGTGATCCTGCTGAAAGGTCCGACCACGGTCATCTCGGCGAATGCGCCGCGCCTGCGCGGCAAGCCGCCGGTCGAGGCATGGATCAATCCGGCCGCAGGACCGGACGCTGTCCCCTGGCTCGCCACCGCAGGGTCAGGCGATGTGCTGGCCGGGATCATCACCGGAATCTTGGCCCGTGGCCTGCCGCCGCTCGACGCCGCCGCGACCGGCGCCTGGCTTCACGCCGCCGCCGCGCGCCGCTTTGGCCCGGGCCTCATCGCCGATGACCTGCCCGAAGAACTGCCCGGCGTCTTCCGCGATCTCGGCCTGTAAGAATCCCCTCGCACCCCGCGCGCGACCCTGCTATCACGGCGCGGAATTTGCGCGGCGGGCTTTTGGTCCGCCCGTTTGACATTGCGGGTGTGGCGAAATTGGTAGACGCACCAGATTTAGGTTCTGGCGCCGCAAGGCGTGGGGGTTCAAGTCCCTCCACCCGCACCAAGATGGATGATGAAGGAAGAACCATGCAGGTCAAGGAAACCCAGAACGAAGGTCTGAAGCGCGGCTACCAGATCACGCTGACCGGCGACGAGCTGGCCACCAAGGTTGACGGCAAGCTGAAAGAGGCCCAGCCCGAGATCGAGATGAAGGGCTTCCGCAAGGGCAAGGTGCCGATGGCGCTGCTGAAGAAGCAGTTCGGCCAGCGCCTGATGGGCGAAGCCATGCAGGAATCGATCGATGGCGCGCTGCGCGACCACTTGGAAAGCTCGGGCGACCGTCCGGCGACCCAGCCCAAGATCGAGATGGAGAACGGCGAGAACTGGAAAGAGGGCGACGACATGGTCGTCAACGTCTCCTACGAGACCCTGCCCCAGATCCCCGAGCTGGACGTGTCCAAGGTGAAACTCGAGCGGCTGAAGGTGAAGGCCGAGGACAGCGCCGTCACCGAGGCGCTGGAGAACCTGGCCAAGAACGCCCAGAACTTCGAAGACCGCAAGAAGGGCACGAAGTCCAAGGACGGCGACCAGGTCGTGATCGACTTCAAGGGCTTCGTCGATGGCGAGGCCTTCGAAGGCGGTGCAGCCGAGGACTATCCGCTGGTTCTGGGTTCGGGCAGCTTCATCCCCGGCTTCGAAGAGCAGCTGGTCGGCGCCAAGGCCGGTGACGAGGTGAAGGTGGAAGTCAGCTTCCCCGCCGAATACGGCGCCCCGCATCTGGCCGGCAAGGCCGCGACCTTCGAGACCACGGTGAAATCCGTGAAAGCCCCGAAAGCCGCCGAGATCGATGACGAGCTGGCCAAGAAATTCGGTGCCGAGGACCTGGACGCGCTGAAGAAGCAGATCGCCGACCGCCTGGAAGCCGAATATGCCGGTGCCTCGCGCGCCGTGCTGAAGCGCGCCCTGCTGGACCAGCTGGACGGCATGGTCAGCTTCGACCTGCCGGAATCGCTGGTCGAGGCCGAGGCCGCCCAGATCGCCCACCAGCTCTATCACGAAGAGCACCCGGACGATCACGGCCATAACCACGGCGCCATCGAGCCGACCGACGAGCACAAGAAACTGGCCGAGCGCCGCGTGCGCCTTGGCCTCCTGCTGGCCGATATCGGCCAGAAGGCCGAGATCGCCGTGAGCGACCAGGAAATGACCCAGGCGGTGATGAACGCCGCCCGTCAGTATCCGGGCCAGGAGCGCGCCTTCTTCGAGTTCATCCAGCAGAACCAGGCCGCCCAGCAGCAGCTGCGCGCGCCGATCTTCGAGGACAAGGTCGTCGACCACATCGCCGAGGGCGCCAAGGTCAAGGACAAGGAAGTCTCGAAAGAGGATCTGGAAAAGGCCGTCGAGGCGCTGGACGAACTCTGATCGTTCCGGCCCAAGCCTGACAGATCGGCCCCGCCTGAACAGGCGGGGCCTTTTCATATCCTGTGGGCGCAAGACCGTCGCCCGCGGGACCGACAGAGGAGAAACCGCGATGGCCCTTGTTCTCGCGCCCGGCTTCATGCTCGACGATGATCTCTGGACCGATATGGGTGACGCCCTCGCCCGCTTCGGACCGATCCATCATGCCGATCCCTCGCGCGGTCACTCCATCGAGGAGATGGCGGCACAGACCTTGGAGGCCGCGCCCAAGCGGTTCGACCTGATCGGCTTCTCGATGGGCGGCTATGTCGCCCGCGCGATCCAGCGGGCAGCACCGGACCGCGTGCGGCGCATGGTGCTGGTCGCCACCTCGGCGCGCGGCGATTCGGCCTTTCAGGCGCAGCGCAAGGCGCTGGTTGCGAATGCGGACCCGGCGCTTTTCGGTGGGATCAGCCACCGGGCGATCCGCATGGCGCTTGCCCCGGACCGCGAGGGCGATACGGCGCTGGTCGAACGCATTCATGCCATGAGCCTCAGGCTTGGCGGCGAGGCCTTCCGCCGCCAGTCGCTGTTCCGGCGTGATGGCGACCTGCAGCAGCTTGCCGCCATCACCTGCCCGACGCTGATCGTCGCCGGCAGTCAGGACCGGCTGCGCTCGGTCACGGAATCCGGCGAGATGCTGGCGGCGATCCCCGGCGCGCGCATGGTCACCATCGATGCCGGTCACATGATCCCGATGGAGGCGCCGGGCGAACTCTCGGCCGCGCTGACGGCCTTTCTCGACGCCTGACGCGCGCCCGCGCGATCCCGCTTGCCAGCCGCCACCCCGCTGGCCATGATCCCCGGCAGGGAGGACCGCGCCATGTCACTGATCCGCGATTTCTGGACCGCCATGAACGGCAACGAATGGGCCGCCGTGGCCGAGCATTTCCTGACCGATGACTTCGTCGGCATCTGGCCGCAAACCGGCGAGATCTTCCGTGGGCGCGAGGCCTTCGTTGCCGCCAATGCCTCGCTGGCGGGCCAGCACGGCTGGCTTTTCGAGGTGATGCGGGTGGTGACCGAGGGCGATCACGCCGCCAGCGATGTGCGGGTGATGCAGCGCGACCTGCACATGATCGCGCGCGCGGCCAGCTTCCACGACATCCGCGACGGCAAGATCTGCAAGCAGGTCGAGTTCTGGTCCTATCCGAACAGCATACCCGAATGGCGCCGCGGCGTGCTGGAATCGGACCCCAATCTGGCGAAGTTCTGACCCGTCAGGCAACCGGCGTCGTGCCTGCCTCGTCGGCCTCGGGATCGCCGGGGACCGGGATCTCGTTCTCGATCTTGATCTGCCGCTCGACCTCGGAATTGATCTCGGCGCCGACGATCACCACCATCGAGGCGATCCACAGCCACATCATCAGGCCGATGGCCGCCCCGAGCGAGCCATAGGTCTGGTTGAAATTGGCGAAATTCGCCGCGTACCACGAGAAAAGCAGCGAGGCGACGGCAAGGCCAAGCGCCGCGAACAGCGCACCGGGCGAGATCCAGTGCCAGCGCGCGCTGCGCCGGCTGGGGCCGAAGCGGTAAAACACCGCCAGCGCCAGCAGCATCGCCACGAAGATGATCGGCCAGCGCAGCCAGTTCACCAGGGACTCGGTATAGCGGTCGACCGGCAGGAAGCCGAAGACCGCCGGCAAGACCGCGATGGCGCTGAACATGGTGACGACCAGCAGGGCGGCGCCGACGGTGAAGCCCATCGCCAGCAGGTTCAACTGCAGGAAGCCGCGCCTCTCCTTCTGGAACCACGCCACGTTCATCGCCGAGATCATCGCCTTGGTGCCGCCATTGGCCGAATAGAAGGCGATCAGCAGGCCCATGACGGTCGCCAACGACAGCGCCGCCTGCGGGGCCGAGGTGATGGCCTCGGTCTGGTCCAGAAGAATGGTCAACGCGCTTTCGGGAATGAAGCGGTTCAACATCTCGAAATTGTCGATGATCTTCTGCGGATCGGCAAAAAGCCCGTAGATCGAGACAAAGGCGGTCAGCGCCGGGAACAGCGCCAGAAGGGCGAAGAAGGTCACGCCCCCCGCCACCTCGGGCACCCGGTCCTCGTTCACCTGGGTCAGCACCCGCTTGGCGATGGCGACCCAGTCCTGGCGGCGCAGCTGCAGGGGCGTTTTCGCCGAGCCCGGCGGGCCGACGCGTTCGGGCGGCGGCAGGACCTTGTCGAAATCGAGCTTCCGGCGCCTCGCCTGCCAGTCCCGCCCGGCCTCCGCCTCGGCCTGCCGGATGCCGAACCGGGCCCGCGTGCTGTCATCCAGATCGTCGAACAAGGCATCGAGAACCGAGGCTTTGCGGGGCGGCGGGTTCGTCATCGGCATCCAGTCAGGCAAGGGTCAGCAACGGGGAGAGTTACAGGCGATGCAGGCGGTCATGGGATCGCCGGTCCTCGTCCTCGACCCTCACCGTGCTGTCACGCGGGGCTGTCTCGTCCTGCGGCGCCCGGGTCTCGGCTCGATCCGCAGGGCGGGTGTCGCGCCGATCCTCGGGCCGGTCGAGCAGGCTGCGCACGGTATCGGCGGCGTCCGAGAAATCGCGCACGATCCCCCCGGCCTGCCCGGCGACCTGCCGGAAACCGGACAAGGCGCTGGTCAGCGCGCCGATAACCCCGTGGATGCTGCCCGAGAGATTGTCGGCGGTCTCGGTCACGTCGCGCGCGATATTGCGGCGCGGGGCAACGCGCGCGCGCGCAGCCTTGGCGCGCAGACGGGCCGCCCGGTTGCGATCGGCGCGCGCCTGTTCCCGGGCGCGGCGGCGAATCTCTTCACGCTCGTCCTCGTCCAGCGTGGCAAAGCGCGGCGCAAGCTGGGGGGCAGGCGGGCTGTCGGCGACAGGCTCATCGCCCCGTTCGGTCAGCTTGCGCGCCGCCAGCACAACAGCCGCCGTCGCGGCCGCGGCGAGGATGCCGGCACCGCCGTAATAGATCACCTTGCCGGTCAGCGTTTGCCGGCGCGGGCGGCTGGCGGAACGCGCGGCATCACCGTAAGGCCCCGGTTCAGATGGCGGAATCCGCGAGGAATGAGTGGGGCCGCGCAGGCTGGCGGCGGTTTCGGTTTCACTTGGTTTCGGGTTCACATCGCGCTCGGATGACATGGCGGACCTCGGGAATGGCTGTTTGCAGGTCAACCCGCCACCCCGGCGGAATGTTCCGGCTGCGGTGAAATCTTGCCCCCCGGCCACAGTCCCGCTATCCCGCGCCCAAGCCAGACAGGAGCCCGCCGATGATCCCTCGCTATGCCCGCCCCGAAATGACCGCCATCTGGTCGCCCGAAACCAAGTTCCGTATCTGGTACGAGATCGAGGCCCATGCCTGCGACGCCCAGGCCGAGTTGGGGGTGATCCCGCGCGCCAGCGCCGAGGCGGTCTGGAAGGCCAAGGATGTGGAATTCGACGTCGCGCGCATCGACGAGATCGAGGCCGTCACCAAGCATGACGTCATCGCCTTCCTGACCCATCTGGCCGAGATCATCGGCGCCGACGAGGCCCGCTTTGTCCATCAGGGCATGACCAGCTCGGACGTGCTCGACACCACGCTGAACGTGCAGCTGGTGCGCGCCGCCGACATCCTCTTGGCCGACATGGACAAGGTCCTGGCCGCGCTGAAGCGCCGCGCGCTGGAGCACAAGGATACCGTGCGCATCGGCCGCAGCCACGGCATCCATGCCGAACCGACCACGCTTGGCCTGACCTTCGCCCGCTTCTATGCCGAGATGGACCGCAACAAGAACCGGCTGGAAAAGGCCCGGTGGGAAGTCGCCACCGGCGCGATCTCGGGCGCGGTCGGCACCTTCGCCAATATCGATCCGGCGGTCGAGGAGCATGTGTGCAAGATGCTGGGCCTGCGTCCCGAGCCGATCAGCACGCAGGTGATCCCGCGCGATCGCCACGCCATGTTCTTCGCCACGCTCGGCGTCATCGCGAGCAGCATCGAGAACGTCGCCATCGAGATCCGCCACATGCAGCGCACCGAGGTGCTGGAGGCCGAGGAATTCTTCAGCCCCGGCCAGAAGGGCTCGTCCGCGATGCCGCACAAGCGCAACCCGGTCCTGACCGAGAACCTGACCGGCCTCGCCCGTCTGGTGCGCATGACCGTCGTTCCGGCAATGGAGAACGTGGCCCTGTGGCACGAGCGCGATATCTCGCACAGCTCGGTCGAGCGCGGCATCGCGCCGGATGCCACCATCACGCTGGATTTCGCCCTGAACCGGCTGGCGGGCGTGATCGAGAAGCTGGTTGTCTATCCCGACAACATGCTGAAGAACATGAACAAGTTCAAAGGTCTGGTGATGAGCCAGCGGGTGCTGCTGGCTTTGACCCAAGCCGGCGTCTCGCGCGAGGATGCCTATCGGCTGGTACAGAGAAACGCCATGAAGGTCTGGGAACAGGGCAAGGATTTCAAAGAGGAATTGCAGGCCGACCCGGAAGTGACGGCGGCGCTGTCGCCGGCCGAGATCGAGGAGAAATTCGACCTCGGCTACCACACCAAGCATGTCGACACGATCTTTGCGCGGGTCTTTGGCCCGGCCGAGGCGAAATAGACCGGTAGCTAACCGGTCCTTAGCAAAGTTCTGTCATTGTTCCCCGGAATGAATCGATTCCGGGGGACGGTGATGGCCAGCACGACAGAGCTGACGGCGCGGCAGAAGGCTGCGGTGATCGTGCGGCTGCTGCTGGACGACGAGGACCAGTTGCCGATCTCGGAACTGGATGCCGAGGTTCAGGCGCTTCTGGCCGAGGAAATGGCGGCGATGCAGTTGATCGACCGCAGCACCCGCGACGCCGTCATCACCGAGTTCTGCGAACAGCTGGAACGGATCGGGCTCACCTTTCCGGGGACTCTGGGTGCAACGCTGGAACTGTTGGGGCAGCAACTGTCCGAGGATGCCACCGACCGACTGCGGCGCGCGGCTGCGCTGAGTGGGCGCAGCGACCCGTGGGAGCGGGTGGCGGCGCTGGCAGTTGACCGCCTGGTCACCCTGGCCAGCAGCGAGGCGGTCGAGATCGCCGCCCTGATGCTGTCGAAACTGCCGGTCGAAACCTCGTCCGAGGTCTTCGCCGGCCTGCCGCGCGAGCGCGCGCGCGCCGTGGCCCTGGCCATGTCGATGACCGGCGCGGTGACGCAATCGGCCTTGCAGCGCATCGGCCTCGTGCTGCTTCAGGCTGCCGACAGCCTGCCCCGCCCGGCCATCGACTCGCCCGCGACCGAGCGGGTGGGTGCGATGCTGAACTTCGCCAGCTCGGATCTTCGCGACGCGATCCTTGACGGTCTGGACCAGGACGATGCGGATTTCGCCGGCGGCGTGCGCAAGACCATCTTCACCTTCCGCCATATCCCCGAGCGGATCGCCCCCCGCGACATTCCGCGCATCACCCGCGAGGTCGACAATGCCGTGCTGGTCCGCGCCCTTGCCGGTGCCAAGGACAATGACGCCGAGGCGGCGATCTTCATCCTGTCGAACCTGCCGCAGCGCCTGGCCGAATCGCTGCGGGGCGACATGGAAAGCGCAGGCGCCATCCGCACGCGCGACGCCGAGGCAGCCATGGGCGAGGTCGTGACCGCGATCCGGAAGCTTGTCGATGCCGGCGATCTGGCCTTCGTGCCGCTTCCCGAAGACGGCGAGACCGCGGCCTGACGGCGCATGTCCCGTCAGCCTTCTCAGCTTGCGGGCAGGCACGGTTCTGGCCTAGCACCAACATCATGACCAACCGGATCGCCATTTTCCTTGCGCTGTTCATCCTCGGCCTGTTCCTGGCCGATCACTACCTGTTCCACTGGGGCCTGCCGCTGTTTCTCGCCCGGCAATTCGCCTCGCTGATCGAATGGGTCAGCTTCTGGCGCTGAACGCGGTCGGCGCCGTCACCCCCGGGTTTCAAGAATCACGCCAGCGCTGCGTGCTCAAGCCAGTTCACCGCGTCCAAAAGCTGGATGTTAGCGCATAACATAAGCAATTGACCCATTTTCCTCACATGGCCTGCCGATCCCGCTCTCGCCATTTGCATCACCGGCGGATCGGCGGTATGGGAAGCCAAATTCATCAGGCGGAGTATGCACCATGGCAGTCAAGGTAGCGATCAACGGCTTCGGGCGGATCGGACGCAACGTTCTGCGCGCGATCATCGAATCGGGCCGCACCGATATCGAGGTCATCGCGATCAACGATCTGGGTCCGGTCGAGACCAATGCCCACCTGATCCGCTTTGACAGCGTGCATGGCCGTTTCCCCGGCACGGTTACCGTCAACGGTGACAGCATCGACGTGGGCCGTGGCCCGATCAAGGTGACCGCGATCCGCAACCCGGCCGACCTGCCCTGGGGCGATGTCGACGTTGTGCTGGAATGCACCGGCATCTTCACCGATGCCGACAAGGCCAAGGTCCACCTGGAAAACGGCTCCAGCCGCGTTCTGGTCTCGGCCCCCTCGAAAGGCGCCAGCAAGACCATCGTCTTCGGCGTCAACGATGACACGCTGACCTCGGAAGACCTGATCGTCTCGAATGCCAGCTGCACCACCAACTGCCTGTCGCCGGTGGCCAAGGTCCTGAACGATGCCATCGGCATCAAGAAGGGCTTCATGACCACCATCCACAGCTATACCGGCGACCAGCCGACGCTGGACACGATGCACAAGGACTTGTACCGCGCCCGCGCCGCCGCCATGTCGATGATCCCGACCTCGACCGGTGCCGCGAAGGCCGTGGGTCTGGTCCTGCCCGAGCTGAACGGCAAGCTGGACGGCGTTGCCATCCGCGTGCCGACGCCGAACGTCTCGGTCGTCGACCTGGTCTTCGAAGCCGAGCGCCCGACCACCGTCGAAGAGGTGAACGCGGCGATCAAGGCGGCCGCCGATGGCCCGCTGAAGGGCATCCTCGGCTATACCGATCAGCCGAACGTCTCGATCGACTTCAACCACGACCCGCATTCTTCGATCTTCCACCTGGATCAGACCAAGGTGCTGGAAGGCAACATGGTCCGCATCCTGACCTGGTATGACAACGAATGGGGCTTCTCGAACCGCATGTCCGACACTGCCGTGGCGATGGGCAAGCTGATCTGAGCGCAAGCCGTCAGGACAAATTGAAAACGGCGGGGCATGTCCCCGCCGTTTTTCATTCTGGCTGTCTGATCTGAACCGCCAGGCCGGGGTGAATGGCGCTTACCGGCTGCCAGTCAGCCGACGCGAATTGGCGCGGGTGCGTTTGCCATAGGGGCGCAGGGCGGCGGACATGACCCGCTCGGCACTGGCGCCGCGGCTGGCGGCGCGGGTCATCGCGAACAGCGATTCGGTCGCGGCGGCCTGTTTCTCGGCGACCATGCGGAAAGGCTCGCCCGGGGACTGGTTCATCATGCCCATCATGCCGAGGACCCGCATTCCGATGACGAATTGCGATTCGATGGCGATGCGGGTCATCTGGCTCATCAGGGCGATCTGGGCCGAGGGAGCAGCCAAGAAATTGAAGGAATTATTCATGTTGCAGCGTCCTTTCCTGTCTCCCCGATTGCACTAACTGCATACGCATCCCTCATTTTACAACCACAACTTTAGGATTGGGTGTAGATGGCTTGGCATTTGTGGCCGCCACGCTATAGAGGCAGGCCATGACCCACAGCATCACGATCCGCCGCCCCGACGACTGGCACCTGCATCTGCGCGATGGCGAGATGCTGGCAGCCGTGGCCCCGCATTCCGCCGGTTTCGGCCGCGCGATCATCATGCCCAACCTGGTGCCGCCGGTGGTGACCGGCGCGCAGGCCGCCGCCTATCGCGAGCGGATCATCGCCGCCCTGCCCGAGGGTGCTGCGCTTCAGCCGCAGATGACACTTTACCTGACCGACACGACCGATCCGGGCGATGTGGTCGCCGCGCATCAGTCGGGCATCATCCGCGCGGTGAAGCTTTATCCTGCCGGGGCCACCACCAATTCGGCCAGCGGCGTCACCGATTTCGACCGGGTGCGCCCGGTACTGGAAGCCATGGCCGAAACCGGCATTCCGCTGTGCGTACATGGCGAGGTTACCGATCCTGCGGTCGACATCTTCGACCGCGAAGCTGTGTTCATCGACCGCGTGCTGGACCCGGTGCGCCGCGCCACGCCGGGCCTGCGGGTGGTGATGGAGCATATCACCACCGCCGATGGCGTCGCCTATGCCCGTTCGGGTGGCGAGGATCTGGGCGCGACGATCACCACCCATCACCTGGTCATCAACCGCAATGCCATCCTCGCCGGCGGCATCCGGCCGCATTACTATTGCCTGCCGGTCGCCAAGCGCGAAAGCCACCGGCTGGCCCTGCGAGAGGCGGCGACCTCGGGCGAGGCGCGGTTCTTCCTCGGCACCGACAGCGCGCCGCATCCCGACCGCGCCAAACTGATGCCCTGCGGCTGCGCCGGCTGCTTCACCGCGCCGAACACCATGTCGATTCTCGCCCATGTCTTCGAGGAAGACGGCGCGCTGGACCGGCTCGAGGCCTTTGCCAGCCTGAACGGCGCCGCCTTCTATGGCCTGCCGCCGAACGAGGATCGCATCACCCTGACCCGGCGCGCCACTCCCGCCACCTACCCCGAAACCATCACCGCCGGCGTCGAGACGGTCACCCTTTTCGATCCCGGCTATCCGCTGTTCTGGCACCTGGAGTCCACATGAGCCTGCCCTACCCCACGCGCGAGGAAATCGCCCGCCTCTCGGCCCGGATGCTCTTGGAAATCAAGGCCGTCGATTTCAATGCCGAGACGCCCTTCACCTATGCCTCGGGTCTGAAGGGGCCGACCTATGTCGATTGCCGCCGGATCATCAGCTTTCCGCGCGTGCGCCAGACACTGATGGATTTCATGGCCGCGACCGTCATGCGCGATGCCGGTTTCGAGGCCTTCGACAACGTGGCAGGCGGCGAGACGGCGGGCATTCCCTTCGGCGCCATGGTGGCCGAACGGCTTGGCCTGCCGATGACCTATGTGCGCAAGAAGCCCAAGGGCTATGGCCGCAATGCCCGGATCGAGGGCGTCATGACCGAGGGCCAGCGGGTGCTGCTGGTCGAGGATCTGACCACCGATGGCGGCTCGAAGCTGAGCTTCGTCGACGCGATCCGCGAGACCGGGGCCAGCTGCGCCCATACGGCGGTGATCTTCTATTACGGCATCTTCCCCGAGACGACCCAGCGGCTGGCCGATCACGGCGTGCAACTGCATCATCTCTGCACCTGGTGGGATGTTCTTGCCGAAGCCCGCGCGCAGGAGGCCTTTGACGCGGCGACACTGGCCGAGGTCGAGACCTTCCTGACCAATCCCCGCGTGTGGCAGGCGGCGCATAGTTGATTTAGTTCAGCTACTTACGATATTTCATCCACAGGTCGTCCACAGGCTATCCACCGCCGCCGGGGCGATCTGATCACATGTTTTTTCGCCGGGCCGCGTTCCCTGAAGGGCCGCGATCGGGTAAGTTTCGGCACAAATCATAACGAGGGCAGGAATCATGGCAGAGGCGACGGCAATCACGATTCGGCAGGCCAGCAAGGACGCCGAAGAACAGGCCGTGCCCTATTCCATCGAGGCCGAGCAGCAGCTTCTGGGCGCGCTGCTGACCAATAACGACGTCTTCGACCGGATCAGCCAGATCATCAAGGCCGAGCATTTCTATGAACCGGTCCATGCCCGCATCTTCGAGATCTGCTCGGACCGGATCCGCAAGAACGCGCTGGCGAGCCCGGTCACCATCAAGGCCTTCATGGACGCCGATTCCGGGCTGAAGGATCTGGGCGGCCCGGCCTACCTGGCGCGGATCGCCGGAGCAGCGATCTCGGCCTATGCGGCGCGCGACTATGCCCAGATGATCCGCGAGTTTGCCCTGCGCCGCGACCTGATCGCGCTGGGGCAGGACATTTCCGCCCGCGCCGCCAGCGTCGTCGTCGATGACGATGCCGAGCAGCAGATCACCGCGGCCGAACAGGTGCTTTACAAGCTGGGCGAACAGGGCACGGCCGAGCGCGGCTTCCAGAGCTTCCTCAAGGCAGTGACCAGCGCCGTCAACGCCGCCAATGCCGCCTATCAGCGCGATGGCGACCTGTCGGGCACCTCGACCGGGCTGGTCGATCTGGACCGCAAGATGGGCGGCTTGAACAATTCCGACCTCATCATCCTCGCCGGTCGTCCGTCGATGGGGAAGACCTCGCTAGCGACCAACATCGCCTTCAACGTCGCCAAGGCGCACAAGATGGGCGAGCGGTCCGATGGCACCCACGGCACCGTCGCCGGCGGCGTGGTGGGCTTCTTCAGCCTCGAGATGTCGGCCGAGCAGTTGGCGGCGCGTATCCTCTCTGAGGCCGCCGAGGTGCCCTCGGAACGCATCCGTCGCGGTGACATGGACGAGGCCGAGTTCCGCCGTTTCGTCGAGGCCGCCCATGCCCTGCAAAGTTGCCCGCTTTACATCGACGACACCCCGGCGCTGCCGATCAACCAGATGGCCGCCCGCGCCCGCAAGCTGAAGCGGACGCATGGCCTCGATGTGCTGATGGTCGACTACCTGCAGCTTCTGAAAGCGGCATCGGCCAAGGACAGCCGGGTGAACGAGGTGAGCGAGATCACCCAGGGGCTCAAGGCCATTGCCAAGGAGTTGAACATCCCGGTCATCGCGCTGTCGCAGCTGTCGCGGCAGGTCGAGAACCGCGAGGACAAGCGCCCGCAGCTTTCGGACCTGCGCGAATCCGGCTCGATCGAGCAGGACGCCGATATCGTCATGTTCGTCTATCGCGAGGAATATTACCGCGAGCGCGAGAAGCCGGCCGATCACGAGCTGGACAAGATGGCCGAGTGGCAGAAGCAGATGGAATCCTGCCACGGCAAAGCCGAGGTCATCCTGGGCAAGCAGCGTCACGGCCCCATTGGCACGGTCGAGCTGTCCTTCGAGGGCCAGTTCACCCGCTTCGGCAACCTCGCCAAGGACCGCCAGACGCAATGGGACTGAACCTGCCGATCCCGGTTGCCACCATCGGCTTGCTGATCGCCTCGAATGTCTTCATGACAGTCGCATGGTATGGTCATCTGAAGTACAAATCGGCGCCGTTGCTGACCGTCATCTTCGTCAGCTGGATGATCGCGTTCTTCGAGTACACCATGCAGGTGCCGGCGAACCGCATCGGCCACGGCTATTTCTCGGCCGCCCAGCTGAAGACCATTCAGGAGGTCATCAGCCTCTCGGTCTTCGCCATCTTCTCCTGGGTTTACCTGGGCGAGCGGCTGACCTGGCAGCATGGCGTCGGCTTTGGCTTCATCTGCCTTGGCGCCTGGTTCGTCTTCCATGACTGGGGCTAGGACAGGCAGCCGGACGCCGCCGCACCTGATGACGCTGGTGGCACTGTCGGGCGTCGCGGCGCTGTCGATGAACGTGTTCCTGCCCTCGCTGCCGGGAATGGCGCGGGATTTCGGCGTCGATTACGCGCTGATGCAGTTGTCGGTCTCGGCCTATATCGGTGCCAGCGCCGTGCTGCAGCTTCTGGCCGGGCCGATCAGCGACCGGCTGGGGCGGCGTCCGGTGGTGCTGTGGTCGCTGGTGATCTTCCTTCTGGCCACGCTCGGGACGCTTCTGGCGCGCGACGCCACGACCTTCCTTGTGTTCCGCATCATTCAGGCCGCCATTGCCCCCTGCATGCTGGTCTCGCGCGCCGCCGTGCGCGACATGTTCGACGGCAATCGCGCCGCCAGCATGATCGGCTATGTCACCATGGGCATGTCGGTGGTGCCGATGATCGCGCCGATCATCGGTGGCGTGCTGGACGAGGCCTTTGGCTGGCGGGCGAATTTCGCGCTGATGGGCGTTCTGGGGCTCGTCGTGCTGGTCTGGGTCTGGCTCGATCTGGGCGAAACGGTCCGCGATGGCGGCGTGCCGCTGCGCCAGCAGATCGCCAACTACCCGGTGCTGGCGCGCTCGGTCCGCTTCTGGGGCTATTGCGCGGCGGCGGCGCTGTCTTCGGGGGCGTTCTTCGCCTATCTCGGCGGCGCGCCCTTCGTCGGTGAGCATGTCTTTGGTCTCACCTCGGCCCAGGTCGGCTATTACTTCGCCGCGCCGTCCATCGGCTATCTGGCCGGCAATTTCATGTCCGGGCGCTTCTCGGCGCGGCTTGGCCTGAACCCGATGATCCTCGGCGGTTCGATCATCTGCTTTGCGGCGCTGGCGGTGGCGCTGCTCGCCGATCTGGCGGGGCTGCATCATCCGCTGATCTTCTTCGGCGCCATCGCGCTGATGGGCGTCGGCAACGGGCTGGTGCTGCCCAATGCCAATGCCGGGATGATGAGCGTGCGTCCCGAACTGGCCGGCACGGCCTCGGGTCTCGGCGGGGCGCTGGCCGTGGCCGGGGGCGCGGTGCTCTCGGCGCTGGCCGGGGCGCTGCTCCATGAAGGCGCCGGGGCGCTGCCGCTTCTGGCCATCATGACAGCATCGGCGCTCGGCTCGCTCGTGGCGATTCTCTGGGTGATCCGGCGAGAGCGGATCCTGACCGACGAGATCTGACCCCCGAATATGTAGGCGGGGCGAACCATATCTTAAGCTTTGCCGGCTAATCTGGCCGGCATGTTCCGATTGCACCGACTTTTTCTGTTCCTTCTGCTGCTGGCCCCGCCGGCTCTGGCAATGCAGCCTCTTGCCTCGAGCAGTTTGCAAAGGCTACACGCCGATTTGCAAAGCGGAGGGGCAATCATGTCGGTGCAAAAGATCTATGCGGGCGTCTCGCTGCGCGAGACCCGGGCGCGGGCCGGGCTGAACCAGCGCGCCTTTGCCGAACGGCTGGGGGTCAGCCTGCCCTATCTCTCGCAGATGGAGAACAACCACCGCCCCATCTCGGCCGGCGTGCTGCTGCGGCTGGCACAGGAGTTCGGCATCGACCTGACCGCGCTGTCCGCCGGCGATGCCGAGCGGCTGGTCATCGACATGCAGGAGGCCTTGGCGGATCCGGTCTTCGATGCCGCGCCTGCGCTCGCCGACCTGCGTCTGGCCGCGACCAATGCGCCGGTGCTGGCCCGCGCATTCCTTGACCTCTACCGCGCCCATCGCTCGGGGCAGGAGCGGCTGGCGGCGCTGGACGAGGCGATCGGCGCGGCGGGCCAGAACGCCACACCCGCCCCCTGGGAAGAGGTGCGGGATTTCTTTCATTACTGCGACAATTACATCGACGCGGTGGACCGCGCGGCCGAGCGTTTCGCCTGCCCCGATGGCCAGCGCGGCGATCCATGGGTGCTGGCGCAAGAGGCGCTGGCGGGTGCGGGTTTCACTGTGCGGATGACCGAACTGCCTGCCGGCGCGGTGTTCCGCCGCGAGGGCCGCGCGCTTCTGGTCAATGCCTCGGCCGAGGCGCCGACCCGGCGCTTCCAGCTGCTGCATCAGGTCGCGCTGGCCCGGCATGGCGAGCTTCTGGAGGCGACACTGGATCTGGCGCGTTTCCGCAGCGAGACCGCGCGCGAGATCGCCCGGATCGGCCTTGCCAACTACTTCGCCGGGGCCGCGCTGATGCCCTATCGCGCCTTCCTGCGCGCCGCCCGGGCCGAACGTCACGACCTCGAGCGGCTTGCCCATCTGTTCGATGCCTCGCTGGAACAGGTGGCGCACCGGCTCTCGACCCTGCAGCGCCCGGCGGAGAAGGGCGTGCCCTTCTTCTTCGTTCGCGTCGATCAGGCCGGCACCATCACCAAGCGCCATTCCGCCACGCGACTGCAATTTGCCCGCTTCGGCGGCGCCTGCCCGCTGTGGAACGTGCATCAGGCCTTCGAACAGCCCGGCCGCTTCCTTCGGCAGATGGCGCAGACGCCCGATGGTGCGCGCTATCTGCTTCTGTCCCGCGATGTCTCGAAACCCGGCGGTGCCTTCGGCGCGCCGGTGCGGCGCTTTGCCATCGGCCTAGGCTGCGAGATCACCCATGCCGCCGGCATGGTCTATGCTGACGGACTGGATCTGACCAACCCACCTTCCTATGAACCCATCGGCATTTCCTGCCGAATCTGCCCCCGGCCCGACTGCCACCAGCGTTCGGTCCCGCCCATCGATCGCAGCCTGCGCGTGCCTGCGGATCGCAACGGTCCTTTACCCTATGAAATCGCCTGACGATTTCATTCAAAGCTCGGCGGGTTTCCGCCGCAACTGGCGTGAATCTGCCCAACTGGGTATAGCCCGGCAGCTAGGCTGTTGCATTGAAGGCACAGCCCCTGTTTACGAAAGTCAGACTGGAACCATAAGGGTCCCGGATCAACGGGACTTGGCAGCTTGGGGACATGCATTGGCTTTTGGGATCACGAACCGTCTGAATTCGTCGCTTGAGCGCTGGCTGCCCGAGCAACGGCTTTTCCTTCGTTCCGACGACAGCACCCGGTTCGTCCGACTGCGCCCGCTGACCCAGTTCGTCGCCATCGGCGGCACCACGCTGGTCTTTGGCTGGGCCATCCTTGCCAGCTCGATTCTCGCCATCGATTCGATCAGCGCCGGCTCGTCCCGCGATCAGGTCCTGCGCGCCCAGAGCGCCTTCGAGGAGCGTCTGGAACAGCTTTCGGCCGAGCGTGATGCCCGCGCCGCCGATGCAGCCGCCGCCCAGAACCGCTTCACCGTCGCGCTGGACCAGGTCTCGAAGATGCAGTCGCAATTGCTGGCCTCCGAGGAAGCCCGCCGCGAGCTGGAGACCGGCATGGGCGCGGTGCAATCCACCCTGCGTACCGCCATCACCGAGCGTGACAGCGCCCAGGACGAGGCCAAGACGCTGACCGCCGCGATCGAGGACAATACCGGCCAGCCGCTGCCGCAGGCCGGTCGCAATGAAGAATTCTCGGTGGCGCTCGACATCCTGTCGGGCGAGCTGAAACAGGCCTCGAGCCAGCGCGCCGAAGCCGTGGCCGAGGCCGAAGAGGCCCGCCAGACCGCCGAAGAGATCGCCGTCGAGCGCGACGAGATCCTGGCCCGTCACGATGAGATCTTCGCCCAGCTGGAAGACGCCGTCAGCATCTCGGTCGAGCCGCTGGACAAGGTCTTCCGCTCGGTCGGCATGAACCCCGATGACGTGCTGCGCACCATCCGCAGCGGCTATTCCGGCCAGGGCGGCCCGCTGAACCCGATCGCCTATTCCAGCCACGGCAATGCCGCGATCTCGCAGGGCGAGACCAAGGCCAACCAGATCATCGTGACGCTGGACCAGATCAACACCTACCGCATCGCCATGGAAAAGCTGCCGCTGGCCATGCCGGTATCCTCGTCCTTCCGCTATACCTCGGGCTACGGCCGCCGCTGGGGCCGCGCGCATGAGGGCATCGACATGGCGGCACCGGTCGGCACACCCGTCAGCGCGACCGGCGACGGCGTGGTGATCTTTGCCGGCCGCCAGGGCGCCTATGGCAATCTGATCAAGATCCAGCACGAGCTGGGCACCGAGACCCGTTACGCCCATTTGTCCAAAATTCGCGTGAAAACTGGGCAACGCGTGTCGCAAGGCGATCGAATTGGTGATATGGGCAATACAGGTCGTTCGACCGGCCCGCATCTGCATTACGAAGTTCGGGTGAATGGTCGGGCTGTCAATCCTATGAGCTTCATCGAGGCAGCAAGCAATGTTCAGTAAATCCCGTGTAACCGACACCGGAAACAAAAACCCGGGCACCCCGGCCCCCAAGGAGGCCGAGATGGCGACCCCGCAACCGGCCCCGGCGATGCCCGAGCGCGCAAGCGACTTCTCGGCGGCTCCTGCCGCCGCGCCGCGCCCGCGAACCACGCCCTCGGTCCTGTCCTCGGACCTGACCGTGACTGGTAATATCCGCACCCAGGGCGATATCCAGATCGAAGGCAATATCGAGGGCGACATCCGCGCCCATCAGCTGATCGTCGGTGAAACCGCCACCATCAAGGGCGAAGTGGTCGCTGATGACGTGATCGTCAATGGCCGAGTCGTCGGCCGCGTGCGCGGGCTGAAGGTACGTCTCTCGGCCACCGCACGGGTCGAGGGCGATATCGTCCACAAGACCATCGCCATCGAATCGGGCGCCCATTTCGAGGGTTCGGTCCAGCGTCAGGACGATCCGCTGTCGGGCGAAGGTACCAAGAAACTGGCCCCGCCGACCGCCGCGAACTGATCGCAGGCTGGTCTGTCAGCATAGAAAAGGGGGCCGCGGCCCCCTTTTTCATGTTCGGCGAACAGCAGAACGAAGTGATCAGTCCGGACGATCCTGCGGAGCGTCCGCAGCCGGAATTACCGCGCGATAGACATGCCAGCTGGCATGGCCCAGCACTGGCAGGGCGATGAACAGCCCCAGAAAGGCCGGCAGGATGCCGAGCGCCAGCACGACAGCGATGACCACGCCCCAGACCAGCATTGGCAGGGGATTGCGAAATACCGCCCGAAACGAGGTGATGATCGCCGTGATGAAATCCACCTCGCGGTCCAGCAGCAGCGGCAGGCCGATCACGGTGATGCAGAACAGCACCCCGGCAAATCCCGCCCCGATCAGCGTGCCGATGGCCAGCATCAGCAGCCCCCGGCCCTGAAACAGCACCTCGGGCGAGGTGGTGATATTGGTCAGCGCCGACAGGCCCATGAACAGCGCGAAGATGGTATGGGCGACGAAGACCCAGAACATGAACATCAGCAGGATCACCATCGCCATGGACGGGATCTGCCGATCCTTCTGGGCAAAGACCACGCCGGCCACCGCCGGCCAGTCCAGCGGCTCGCCCGCCTCGAGCCGGCGGCTGACCTCGTAGAGACCGACAGCGGCGAAGGGCGCGAGAAGGGGAAAACCAACGACGAAGGGGATCAGCCACCATTCCTGCCCCGCCGCCAGAGCCACCGCCGTCAGTGCCAGACCGCCGAGGACATAGAAGGCCGAGAACAGGAGGCCAAAACCCGGAGCTCGGCGGAAATCACTCCAGCCTGCGGCCAGTGCGGCCCAGATCGCCGCCGTTGAAAGTCTCGCCGGTTCGGGGACGACATCCGGGCTGCGCGGCAGCCCCATGGTGACGGGCGTGACAACAGGATCGGGCATGGCGAACTCGCTCGTTTCGCCACAACCTAGAACCGAGTCACGCGCCGATCAACGGGCTTGTCAGGCGAAGCGCTCGCGCAGGGCCACGTCGATATCGGGGGTCACGAATTTCGACACGTCGCCCCCCAGCCGGGCGATCTCTTTCACCAGCCGCGAGGCGATTGCCTGCCGCCGGGCATCGGCCATCAGGAACACCGTCTCGACGTTGGCATCCATCGCCCGGTTCATCCCGACCATCTGGAATTCATACTCGAAATCCGCCACCGCCCGCAGCCCGCGCACGATCACCGAGGCGCCCACATCGCGGGCGCAATGGATCAAGAGGTTGTCGAAGGGATGAACCTGGATCTCGCCGCCGGTCTTGGCGGTGATGGCCGCGCATTCGCTCGTGACCATCGCCACCCGCTCTTCAAGGCTGAACAGCGGGTTCTTGTCCTTGTTGATCGCCACCCCGATCACCAGACGATCGACCAGCGCCATGGCGCGCTGGATGATGTCGATGTGACCCAGGGTGATCGGGTCAAAAGTGCCGGGATAGAGGCCGATACGCATCAACGGGTTCCCTCCGGTTCGTCGCCGCCGTGGCCCAGAAACCCGATCACGCGGGCGATTTCAAGCCATTACCCTCGCAGTCGCGGGCTCAGTTGCCCATGATCATCCCGGTCAGCGCCTCTTTCTCGGCGGCGAGTTCCTTCAGCCGGCCGCTGACGGCATCGCCGATCGAGACCACGCCCAGCATGTTGCCCTCGTCATCGACCACCGGCAGGTGGCGGAAGCGGCCCTTGGTCATGCGGTCCAGAATCACCAGCGCATCCTCGGAGCGGGTGCAGGTCTGCACCTGTTTCGTCATCAGGTCGCTGATCGGGGTGTCCAGCACGGCCGCGCCGTTCTTGCCCAGCTGGCGGACGATGTCACGCTCGGACAGGATGCCGTCGGGGCGCTTGCCATCACTCGAGACGACGACGGCACCGATGCGTAGATCCGACAGGACGCGGACGGCGTCGGCGACGGTATCGGTGGGCTTCACCGTCACGATGGTCGCGCCTTCGACCCCCGGCTTCCCCGAATCGCCCTTCATGGACAGCAGTTGATTGACCAGCATGGGTGCCCCCGTTTCGCGCTTACGTTGAACTTATCTTTTTCACCTTCTGGCGGGCCGTCAAGTCCGCCGATGGTAGCTCGGCCCGAACCAGTGCCTCGAGACGGGTCACTTCGCGCCTCAGAGCCTGCGCCAGCGCCTCGGCCAAGAGGCTCAGGCGACGACTGGCGCGGTCATCGGCATGGCGCAGCAGCCAGAAGCTTCGGGTCAGCGAAATCTCGTCCGTCAGAACCGGCACCACTCCGGGGGTGAAGGGAATGGCGAAATCATGGACGATGCCCATCCCCGCCCCGGCGCGGATGGTCTGCATCTGCACCGAGACCGAGTTCGAGGTGATCGCCGCCGCCTCGACCCCGGTTTCAGCCAGGTAATCCAGTTCGCGGTCAAAGATCAGGTCGGGAATATAGCCGATCATCCGATGGTGGCGCAGATCGGCGCGGCTGGTCAGCGGCGGGCTAGCGGCCAGGTAGTCCCGATGTGCCGCCAGATGCAGCCGGTAATCGACCAGCCGCTGCACCACCAACCGCCCGGTTTCCGGGGGCGAGACACCGATGGCCATGTCGGCCTCGCGTTTCGACAGGTTGAAGACCCGCGGCAGGGCGACGATCTGGATTTCCAGCCCCGGATGGGCATCGGAAAGTTGCCGGGCGACCTGCGGCAGCAGGTAGTTCGCGCAGCCATCCGGCGCGCCGATGCGCAGCTGCCCCCCGATCCCGGTTTCGTGGCTGGCCGCTTCCGAGGCGGCGGTGACCGCCTGCTCGGCCGCCTCGGCCGGGGCCATCAGCCGCGCGCCCTCCTCGGTCAGGGCATAGCCCTGCGGCGTCTTCAGAAACAGCGTGGCCCCGATCGAGGCTTCCAGCCGCGCGATGCGCCGGCCCATGGTCGAGGCATCCAGCCCCAGCCGCCGCCCCGCCCCCGAAAGGCTCTCGGCCCGCGCCACGGCCAGGAATATGCGCAGATCGTCCCAGTCCATGCGCCCCCGGCTTTGCAGAATCGCAAAATGCTTTTGCCAGACTGCCTCTTTTACCGGCATTTCCGCAAGGCTATTGTCGGGCGAGCCATGTATGGAGGATGCGATGAAAGAGATTCATCACTGGATCGACGGCAAGGAATACAAGGGCACTTCGGGCCGCTTCTCGGATGTCTACAACCCCGCCACCGGCGAGGTGCAGGCCAAGCTGTCGCTGGCCACCAAGGACGAGCTTGACGCCGCCGTTGCCAGCGCCGCCAAGGCGCAGGTCGCCTGGGGCGCCACCAACCCGCAGCGCCGGGCGCGCGTGATGATGGAATTCGTGCGCCTCATCAACCGTGACATGGACGTGCTGGCCGAGACGCTGTCGTCGGAACACGGCAAGACCTTCCCCGATGCCAAGGGCGACGTGCAGCGCGGTCTGGAAGTGATCGAATTCTGCATCGGCGCGCCGCATCTGCTGAAGGGCGAGTTCACCGACAGCGCCGGCCCCGGCATCGACATCTACTCGATGCGCCAGCCGCTTGGCGTCGTCGCGGGCATCACGCCCTTCAACTTCCCCGCCATGATCCCGCTGTGGAAGATGGGCCCGGCACTCGCGGCCGGCAATGCCATGATCCTGAAGCCGTCCGAGCGCGACCCCTCGGTGCCGCTGATGCTGGCCAAGCTGCTGCAGGAAGCCGGCCTGCCCGATGGCGTGCTGCAGGTCGTCAATGGCGACAAGGGCAGCGTCGATGCGATCCTCGACAACCCGGTGATCCAGGCGGTGGGCTTCGTCGGCTCGACCCCGATCGCGCAATATATCTATGAGCGTGCCGCCCAGAACGGCAAGCGTGCGCAATGCTTCGGCGGCGCGAAGAACCACATGATCATCATGCCCGATGCCGATCTGGATCAGGCGGCGGATGCGCTGGTCGGCGCCGGTTATGGTGCGGCGGGCGAACGCTGCATGGCGATCTCGGTCGCGGTGCCGGTGGGCGACAAGACCGCCGATGCGCTGATCGAGCGGCTGATCCCGCGGATCGAGAAGCTGAAGGTCGGCCCCTATACCGCCGGCAATGACGTGGATTACGGCCCGGTCGTGACCAAGGCCGCCAAGGAGAACATTCTGCGGCTGGTGCAGTCGGGTGTCGATCAGGGTGCCGAGCTGGTCGTCGATGGCCGCGACTTCAACCTGCAGGGCTATGAAGACGGCTTCTTCGTCGGTCCGCACCTGTTCGACCGCGTGACCCCGGACATGGACATCTACAAGACCGAGATCTTCGGTCCGGTCCTCTCGACCGTCCGCGCCCAGAGCTATGAAGAGGCGATCCAGCTTGCCATCGACCATGAATATGGCAACGGCACCGCGATCTATACCCGTGACGGCGATACCGCCCGCGACTTCGCCAGCCGCATCAATATCGGCATGGTCGGCGTCAACGTGCCGATCCCGGTTCCGCTGGCCTATCACACCTTCGGCGGCTGGAAGAAATCCGGCTTTGGCGACCTGAACCAGCACGGCCCCGATGCCTTCCGCTTCTACACGCGCACCAAGACGGTGACCGCGCGCTGGCCCTCGGGCATCAAGGAAGGCGGCGAGTTCAACTTCAAGGCCATGGACTGATCCAGCCCGCGCTGGTGCATACATAAGGGGGGCGGGGCCATCCCCTACCCTTCCCACGGGGCGGCCTGTCACGGGCCGCCCCGCAACAACAACCGGACGTTCGTTCGATTTTTCAGGTCAAGGGGGAGGACCGCCGATGGATTTCGCGCTGAGCGAGGAGCAGCAGGCCATATTCGACATGGCCCGCGACTTTGGCGAAACCCGCATCGCGCCCTATTCGCGCGCATGGGAAGCCGACGGCACGATCCCGAAAGACCTCTGGACCGAGATCGCCCAGCTGGGCTTCGGCGGGCTTTATGTCAGCGAGGACTATGGCGGCTCGGGCCTCTCGCGGCTTGACGCGACGCTGGTCTTCGAGGCGCTGGCCATGGCCGATCCCTCGGTCGGCTCGTTCCTCTCGATCCACAACATGTGCGGCGGCATGATCGACAAGTTCGGTAGCCCCGAGACCAAGTCGCGCTGGCTGCCCGGTCTCTGCAGCATGGAGAAGGTTTTCAGCTATTGCCTGACCGAGCCCGGATCGGGCTCGGACGCCGCGGCGCTGCGCACCCGGGCCGAGCGGACGAACGAGGATTATCGCCTGAACGGCACCAAGGCCTTCATCTCGGGCGGCGGCTATTCCGATGCCTATGTGGTGATGGTCCGCACCGGAGAGGACGGGCCGAAGGGCATCAGCACGGTGATCGTCGAGGATGGCACGCCCGGCCTCAGCTTCGGCGCGATGGAGGACAAGATGGGCTGGCGCGCCCAGCCCACCGCGCAGGTGCAGTTCGATGATTGCACCGTCCCGGCGGAAAACCTGCTGGGGCACGAGGGCAAGGGCTTCAGCTATGCCATGGCGGGCCTCGACGGCGGGCGGCTGAACATCAGCGCCGGCGCCCTTGGCGGGGCGCAGGGGGCGCTGAACGCCACGCTGGCCTATATGGGCGAGCGGAGGGCCTTCGGCCAGAGCCTCGACCAGTTTCAGGCGTTGCAGTTCCGGCTGGCCGAGATGGAGACCGCGCTGCAATCGGCGCGCATCTTCCTGCGTCAGGCGGCGTGGAAGCTGGATACCGGCGCGCCCGACGCGACCAAGTTCTGCGCCATGGCCAAGCTCTATGTCACCGACCGCGCCTTCGAGGTGGCCAATCACTGCCTGCAACTGCATGGTGGCTATGGCTACCTGGCCGATTACGGCATCGAGAAGATCGTGCGCGACCTGCGCGTGCACCAGATCCTTGAAGGCACGAATGAAATCATGCGGCTGATCGTCGGCCGCGCGCTTCTGTCCGAACGGGGGTAAGATGGACGACCTCAAGATCCGCAAGACCGGCCGCGCCGGCCGCATCACCTTTACCCGCCCCAAGGCGCTGAACGCACTGACGCATAAGATGGCGCTGGCAATCCACCAGGCGCTGAGGGACTGGAGCGACGACCCCGAAGTGGCGCTGATCGTGATCGATGCCGAGGGCGACCGCGCCTTCTGCGCCGGCGGCGACATCGCGCAAGTCTATCGCGGCGGGCTGGAGGGCAATCACCAGATCGGCCGCGACTTCTTCCGCGACGAATACCAGATGAACGCGGCCATTGCCGACTATCCCAAACCCATCGTCGCCTTCATGCAAGGCTTCGTCATGGGCGGCGGTGTCGGTGTCGGCGGCCATGCCAGCGACCGCATCGTCGGTGACACGACGCAGATCGCCATGCCCGAAAGCACCATCGGGCTGATCCCCGATGTCGGCGGCACCTGGCTTCTGGCGCGGGCGCCGGGCCGAATCGGCGAATACCTGATGCTGACCAGCGACCGCATGGGTCCGGGCGACGCCATCCATGCAGGCTTTGCCGATTACTACCTGCCCGAGGCCGACTGGCCCGCCCTGATCGCGCGGCTGGAGGAAACCGGCTCGACCAGCGTGATCGAGGGCCAGACCCCGCCCCCGGCGCCGCTGGCCGATCGCGACCTGTCGGCGCTTGGCGGCGCGAACCTGACCGAGATCGTGGCGGCGCTGGAGGAAGCGGGCGACGAGGCGACGCTGAAACCGATCCGCCGCAACTCGCCCCTGTCGATGGCGGCGGGGCTGGCGATGATCCGCGCGGCGCGCGGCGACCGGCGCATCCAGGACTCGCTGGCGCGCGAATACCGCTTCACCTATCGCGCCACCGAAATGGGCGATTTCATCGAGGGCGTGCGCGCCCAGATCATCGACAAGGACCGCAAGCCCAACTGGACGGCCGATGCCTCGGACGCGCATGTCGCGGCGATGCTGGCATCCCTGGGCGATGAGGAACTGAACTGGGAGGACAAGGCATGAAGATCGGATTCATCGGGCTGGGGAACATGGGCGGGCCGATGGCCGCCAATCTGGCCAAGGCCGGGCATGAGGTGGCGGGCTTCGATACCGCCGCACCGATGCCCGAGGGCGTGACCAAGGCGGACAGCGCCGCCGCTGCGGCGACGGGTGCGGATGTGGTCATCACCATGCTGCCCAATGGCAAGATCCTGCGCAGCGTCGCCGACCAGGTCATCCCGGCGATGGCGGAAGGTGCGGTGCTTTGCGACTGCTCGACCGTCGACGTGGACAGCGCCCGTGCCGTGGCAGAGCAGGCCAATGCGGCGGGCAAGGGCGCGCTGGATGCGCCGGTCTCGGGCGGGATCGGCGGGGCGCAGGGCGGCACGCTGACCTTCATGGTCGGCGGCCCGGATGCCGCTTTCGCGACCGTGCAGCCGCTGTTCGACATCATGGGCCAGAAGGCCGTGCATTGTGGCGAAGCAGGTGCCGGCCAGGCCGCGAAGATCTGCAACAACATGATCCTTGGCGTCACCATGATCGCCACCTGCGAGGCCTTCGCGCTGGCCGACAAGCTGGGGCTGGACCGGCAGAAGATGTTCGACGTGGTCTCGACCAGCTCCGGCTATAGCTGGAGCATGAACGCCTATTGCCCCGCCCCGGGCATCGGCCCGAAATCGCCCGCCGACAACGATTACAAGCCGGGTTTCGCCGCCGAACTGATGCTGAAGGACCTGAACCTGTCGCAGGACGCGGCCAATTCGGCCGGGGCCGACACGCCCATGGGCCGGCAGGCGCGCGATCTTTACGCCCAATTTGTCGAACACGAGGATGGCCGTGGCAAGGATTTTTCCGCCATGCTGCCGCGATTCAACAAGTTGAACGGGTAGGATTAACCACAGCGCCAGTTTTTTGTGCATGTGATGGAACCCGACCCGGCGCGCCCATGTTCGCCTTTTGACGTGATGTAGCTGAACCAGGGCAGACTGATGACCACCGCGCGCTCTCTTGCGCTGATCTTGGCAACCGCCGCAGGCATCTCTGCCTTCGGCGTGGCCGGATTCACTCAGTCGAAATCCGGCGGGGCTACGGCCGAGGCACAGCAGCCGCTGGCCGTCGGCGATGTCCTGCCCGCAGGCCAGGTGCATATCATCAGCGAGCCGGGCCTCTATGGCCTTGGCCGCAATGTCGGCGGCAGCGAATATGCCGTCGCCAAGGGCCAGTTGATCCGCATCGACCCGAAGACCATGAAGGTTCTCTCGATCCTGAGGCCACAGCGCGCAATTCTCGACTGAGGCGCTCCACCGCGCGTCTTGCTGCATGCACCGGCGGGGTTCCGTCACAGCTTGGCGAGAATCCTGCAGCACCGGGAACCCCTGCTTGTTGCGGTTCGTTAAGCCGGCAATCCGCCGTGGCAACACGGCCAGAGACAGAATGAAGGACTGAAGAAATGACCAAGCTACGCATGATGACTGCGGCCGCGCTTGGCGTCATGATGGCGTTGGCACCGGTCAGCAGCTTTGCCGATCCCGGCAATGGCAAGGGTAATGGAAACGGCAAGGGCAACGGGCGTCACCACGTCCGGGTTGAAAGCCCCGTGGTCGTGATCGACCGCGACCGCGTGGTTCATCGTGACCGCAATATTGTCGTCGCCAACTGCCCGCCCGGCCTGGCGAAGAAGAACCCGCCCTGTGTCCCGCCGGGACAGGCGCGCCACGGACATGACCGGAATGACGGGATCGATGTCGGCGATATTCTTGACTGGGACGACATCCACATCGTCAGCAATCCCGGCCTTTATGGGCTTGGCAATCCGCCGGACGGCAACCGCTATGCCATCGTCGACGGCCGGCTGGTGCGGGTCGACTCGGAGACAGGTCGGCTTCTGTCGATCATCCGGCTGGTCAACGCCATCCTCGACTGACCGAGGTTCAGGGCGCTGCGGCTATCCGGCCAGCAGCGCCCGCGCCGCTTCCACAGCCGCGTCCGAGACCTTGTCGCCCGCCAGCATGCGGGCGATTTCGTTGATGCGGGCCTCGTCGTCCAGCGCCGCGACCCGACTGGTCGTCATGCCCTTGGTCACCGATTTCGCAACCTGGAAATGATGCGCCCCCAGCGCCGCGACCTGCGGGCTGTGGGTGACGACCAGAACCTGCGTGTCATGGGCGAGTTTCGCCAGCCGCCGGCCCACCGCATCTGCGGTGGCACCGCCAACACCCCGGTCGATCTCGTCGAAGATCAGCACCAGCGCGTCATTGCCCCGCGCCAGGCAGACCTTCAGCGCCAGCAGGAACCGCGACAGCTCGCCGCCCGAGGCGATCTTGTCCAAGGGTCCCGCCGGTGCACCGGGATTGGTGGCGACGGTGAAGGCCACGGCATCGCGGCCATCGGGACCGGGTTCGGCCTCGCTGACCAGCGTCTCGAAAACCGCCCGCTCCATCTTCAGCGGCGCCAGCTCGGCGGAAACCGCCTTGTCCAACTGACCGGCTGCCTTGCTGCGCGTGGCCGTTAGCGCCGCCGCCGCCGCGTCATAACCGGCATCGGCATCCGTCACCGCTCGGCGCAGCGCCGCTATCCGCTCCTCGCCGGCGTCGATCCGGCCAAGCCGGTCGCGCAGTTCATCCGCCAGACCGGCCAGATCATCGGGCAGCACGTCATGCTTGCGCGCCAGCGCACGCAGGGCGAACAGCCGCTCCTCGGTCTGTTCCAGCGCGTGGGGGTCGAAATCCAGTGCCGCCAGCGCCGTCTCGACGCCCGATGCCGCCTCGCCCAGTTCCACCAATGCCCGGCCAAGTGCCTCGATCGGCGCGTCCAGCCGCCCCTCGGCCCGGTCCGAGGCCCCCTCGAGCCAACGGTTGGCATCCAGCATCGCGCCCTCGGCGCCCTCTGGTCCGATCATCTGCAGGGCACGTGCCACGTCACCGCGAATGCGCTCGGCCGCCTGCATAGACCGCCGTGCCACGTCCAGCGCCACCTCCTCGCCCGACTCGGGGGCGAGATCACCCAGTTCCTTGACCGCGTGGCGCAGGAAATCCTCTTCCTTCTTCGCTGCCTCCAGCGCTGCCTGCGCCTCGGCCATCGCCGCCCGCGCCTCGCGCCGGGCCGCCCATGTCCGCCGGGTCGGTGCCAGATCCACCCCGGCAAAGGCATCCAGCAGCGCGCGGTGCCCGCGCGGGTTCAACAGGCCCCGGTCGTCATGCTGGCCGTGCAGTTCCACCAGCAGATCCGAAAGCTGCCGCAGCACCTCGCCCGAGACGCGGCGGTCATTCACCCATCCGGTCTTGCGCCCGTCGCCGCCATTGATGCGCCTCAGGATCAGCTCGTCCCCGGCCTCGATCCCGGCCTCGTCCAGAACGGCCCGGGCGGGATGATCGGATGGCAGGTCGAACACCGCCGTCACCTCGCCCTGCGCCGCGCCCGCGCGCACCAGGTCGGCCCGGCCGCGCCAGCCCAGAACGAAGCCCAGACAATCCAGCAGGATCGACTTGCCGGCCCCGGTCTCGCCGGTCAGCACGTTCAAGCCCGGCCCGAACGTCAGCTCGAGCCGGTCGATCAGCAACATGTCGCGAATGTCCAGCGAACGCAGCATCGCCCTATCCGTTGCAGGCGCTAGCCGCGCCGCGTCACAGCCAGCGCCCCTGCACCACCTGGCGGTAGACATTGGTCAGCCAGCTGTTGCCCTGCGGCGTCGCCGACAGCCCGCGTCCGCGCAGCTGGGCATAGGCATCCTCGTAGAAGGGCGAGGACTGGAAGTTGTGGCCCAGGATCGCACCGGCCGTCTGCGCCTCGTCGTTGAGGCCAAGGGCCAGATAGGCCTCGACCAGACGCATCAGCGCCTCGGGCGTGTGGGTGGTGGTCTGGAATTCCTCGACCACCACGCGGAAGCGGTTGATCGCGGCGGAATAATGACCCTGCTTCAGGTAATAGCGGCCGATTTCCATCTCTTTCGCGGCGAGATGGTCGAAGGCCAGGTCGAATTTCAGGATCGAGCTGCGGGCATATTCGCTTTGCGGATATTCCTCGATGACCGAGCGCAGCGATTGCAGCGCCTGGAAGGTCAGGCCCTGGTCGCGGCCAACCTCGTCGATCTGGTCGTAATAGCTGAGCGCCAGCAGGTATTTCGCATAGGCAGCATCCTCGTCACCCGGATAGGTATCGATGAACCGCTGCGCCGCGCCCCGCGCCTCTTCGTAATTCTTGGCCCGGTGATAGCCATAGGCCTGCATGATCAACGCCCGCTTGGCCCATTCGGAATAGGGGTAAAGCCGCTCGATCTCGCTGAAATAGAAAACCGCATCCTCGGGCTTGCGGCTGTTCTCCAGCTCGTACTCGCCGCGCTTGTAGATTTCCTCGGCGGTGAAATTCTCGAGATTCTTCGGCGCGTCGGACTGACCGCCTCCGAAGCGCGAGCAGCCGGCCGTCACCGATGCCACAAGCAGCATTGCCAGCAGGATTGCCGAAGATTTCGATCGCGCCATGGTCACTCTGTCCATTAATTCCGTCTTGTGACCGCAGTGCTTCCGCCCGACGGCCCGGTCGTCCTAGCACAGAACATCAGAGGGCGCAAAATGGCAATCTGTTGATTGCGGCTGGCTTTCGTCCGGCGATCCCGGGCATTCAGCCCAGAACCGCCTCGTTTCCGGCCAGCGGACCATAGGCCGAGACGCCGGCACCGGGCAGGCGATTCTCGAGCTCGGCCGAGACCTCGACCCATTCCCAGGCATCGGGCTGGGCAAACAGCGCGCGCAGCACCTTGTTGGTCATGGCATGGCCCGCACGGTGGCCGGTATAGCGCGCCAGAAGCGGCGCACCGGCCAGCGCCAGGTCACCCATCGCGTCCAGCATCTTGTGGCGGACGGCCTCATCGGAATGGCGCAGCCCGCCCGGCGACAGTACCTTGGCGCCATCGATGACGACCGCGTTCTCGTAGGTACCACCGAGCGCGAGACCGTTCGCGCGCATGGCGTCGACATCGGACTGGCGGCAGAAGGTGCGGCTGTCGGCCAGTTCGCGCAGGAAGGCGCCATTGGCCATGTCCAGCCGCTTTTCCTGATGGCCGATAGCGGCATCGGTGAAATCGATCTGGAAATCGATCTCGAGGTGATCCGCCGGCTCGAGCCGGGCAAAGACCTCGCCCTCGCGCACCTCGACCGGGCGCAACACGCGAATGGCGCGCTGCGTCTTGCCCTGCAGGCGGATGCCGACTTTCAGGATGCCACGCACGAAGGGCTGGCTCGACCCGTCGAGGATCGGCACTTCCGGCCCGTCCACGTCAACCAGCGCGTTGTGGATGCCGGTGCCGGCCAGCGCGGCCATGATATGCTCGACCGTCGACAGCGTCGCTCCCTGACCATTGTCCAGGAGCGTGCAGAGCGGCGACAGCGTGACATTGTCCCAACGGGCGGCAATGCGGTTCTCGACCCCGTCGAGGTCCAGGCGGCGGAAGACGATGCCGTGACCAGCCGGGGCGGGGTTGATCACCAGACGCGCGGGGGCACCCGAGTGCAACCCGACGCCCGCGAACTCTGCCTTGCTTTTGATCGTTGCCTGCATGGTCTGCCTGCCGTTTCTCTTCGATTCCGGGCCATGAGGGCATCCGGTGATCCTGAGGTAGGCGCAGCCCTGCCACCACTCAATTAACGAATTGTAACGGGTTGAAACATTCACCGGCGGAGTCTTGCCCGAACCTTGCATCCGCTGGTCAGCACGTTGTTTCAAAATGAAAAAAGGGCCGCTTAGTGCGGCCCTTCCGGATTCTCATGTGACGATTTTGTGAGCGGCTCAGTTCGCCTGACGGCGCAGGAAGGCCGGGATTTCAACATTGTCTTCGCCGGCATCAGGGCTGGCAAGATTGTCGAAATCGGATTCGCTCTGGCGCGCACGGCTGGCCACACGCTCGCTCACGCGCTCGGCAATCGTGCTGGCGGCGGGCTTGGCGGCAGCGCCTTCGCCGTGACCGGCAACCCGCTCGATCAGGCGGCCAAGGCCACCCATGCGGCTTTGCTGGGCATTGGCCTGCGGGGTCGGAGCGGCGCCGCGGGCTTGACGCTCGCCGTGATTCTCGACCGCGCGCTGCAGGCGGGCCATCACCTCGGGCTTCACCGTCACGCGGTCCTGACCCGGGGCTTTCGGCGTGTAATAGCCAGCCAGTTCATCCTCGACCTCGGGGGTCGCGACGGCGGGCTTGGCGGCGGGCTGCGGACGGGTCCAGCCCGCGGGCGGCATGTCGTCATCACCGATCGCCGGACGCTGCTCGGCCACCGGGGCGGCCGGACGGGTCTCGGCCACGGGCGCGGCGGGGGCCGGCGCGCGGCGCGGCGGCACCGGCAGGTCTTCCTCACGGGCCTTTTGACCAACGGTCGGGTTCTGGGTCAGCGGCTCGGACATGCTGCGGCGCGGGGTCGGAACCTCGGCCACCGACGGCTCGGCATCGATGCCGGTCGCCACGACCGAGACGCGCAGCGTGCCGTCCATCGACGGGTCCAGCGTCGAGCCGACGATGATGTTGGCATCGGCATCCACCTTGTCGCGGATGATGTTCGCCGCCTCGTCCAGTTCAAACAGGGTCAGGTCGTAACCGCCGGTGATGTTGATCAGCACGCCCTTCGCGCCGTTCAGGCTGATCTCGTCCAGCAGCGGGTTGGCAATGGCACGCTCGGCGGCTTCGACGGCGCGGTTGTCGCCCGAGGCCTCGCCGGTGCCCATCATCGCCTTGCCCATCTCGTCCATCACCGCGCGAACGTCGGCAAAGTCGAGGTTGATCAGGCCCGGACGCACCATCAGGTCGGTCACGCCCTTGACGCCCTGATACAGCACGTCATCGGCCATGGCGAAGGCTTCGGTGAAGGTGGTCTTCTCATTGGCCAGACGGAACAGGTTCTGGTTCGGGATGATGATCAGCGTGTCGACGACCTTCTGCAGGGCCTCGACGCCCTCTTCGGCCTGACGCATCCGCTTGGTGCCTTCGAACTGGAAGGGCTTGGTCACCACGCCGACGGTCAGGATGCCCATCTCGCGGGCGGCCTGGGCGATGATCGGGGCGGCGCCGGTGCCGGTGCCGCCGCCCATGCCGGCGGTGATGAAGCACATATGGGCGCCCATCAGGTGGTCAACGATGTCCTCGATGGTTTCCTCGGCCGCCTTGGCGCCGATCGAGGGTTTCGCGCCGGCGCCCAGACCCTCGGTCACTTTCGGACCGATCTGGATGCGCTGTTCGGCCCGCGACCCGGCCAGAGCCTGCGCGTCGGTATTGGCAACCACGAACTCGACCCCGTCGAGCTGCTTCTCGATCATGTTGTTGACCGCGTTGCCGCCCGCGCCGCCGACGCCAAAGACCGTGATCCGCGGCTTCAGTTCGTCTTGATCGTTCATCATCAGATTGAGGTTCATGGTGTCCGCCTGTTTCGCTGTCTGCCGGGCCTTGTTCGCCCACCCGGTCGAATCCCCGTTTATCCGTCCAATCGTAGCGGCAATACCCCCCTGCGTCACCCGAAAAACACCCGTCAACCGCAAAATCTGGCGGTTCAGACGGGGGGTGTCGGCGGTATCTTGCCAAGGCGACAGGATATGGTGGAGGGCAAACTGCCCCCGCATATCGGTTGTTATGTCTGTCTCACCAGTTGTTGCGGAACCAGCGATAGGCCCGGCGCAGGCTGCGCGCGGAATAGCGGTCGGCGGGCATTTCGAAGTCCCACCATTCGTCCTGCGGATGGGCGGCAAACAGCGCCAGACCGACGGCGCTGGCGAAGCTGGGATCGGTCAGCTGATGCGCCAGCCCGTCGATGCGCAGAGGCCGCCCGCAGCGGACATTGGGCCCCAGAATGCGGGTCGCCAGACCGTCCAGCCCGGGGATCTGGCTGCCGCCGCCGGTCAGCACGATCTGCTGGCTGGGCAGCGAGTCAAAGCCCGCCGCGTCCAGCCGTTGACGGACCTCTTCCAGAATTTCCTCGACCCTTGGGCGCATGATGCCGATCACGTCGCTGCGGCTGACGCTGCGTCGGTCGGATTCCCAATCGCCGGTCTCGCCGCCCACCTCGAGCATCTCGCGGTCGTCGCGGCCGGTGGCCTCGATGCCGCCATTCAGGGTCTTCAGCCGTTCGGCCACGGCATAGGGCACGCGCAGGCCCTGGCTGATGTCCTGAGTGATCAGGTGCCCGCCGATGCGCACCCAATCGGCATAGATCATGTGCTTCTTGATGAAGATCGACACGCCGGTGCCGCCGCCGCCCAGATCGATGCAGGCCGCGCCCAGTTCCTGCTCATCCTCGACCAGGCTGGCGCGCCCCGCCGCATAGGAGGCGCTGGCCACGCCCGCCAGTTCCAGATCGCAGCGGCGGATGCAGTGCAGCAGGTTGCCGATCGCATCGCCATCTACGGTCAGCACATGCATGTCACAGGCCAGCCGGTTGCCGGCATGGTCGCGCGGATCGCCCAGGCCGCTGCGGTGATCAACGGCGAAATTCACCGGCTGCGCGTGCAGCACCTCGCGCCCTCGGCCGAAATCCGGCGCGTCGCAGGCCGCCAGAACCGAGGCCACGTCATGTTCGGTGACCTTGCCCTGCTCCAGCGTGATCTCTCCGGCCAGGCCATAGGAGGACGGACGGCCGCCCGAGAGGCAGGCGATGACGTGATCGACCCGGACCCCGGCCATCTTCTGCGCCGCCGCGACCACGGTGCGCACCGCGCGCTCGGTCTCGGCCATGGTCTCGATCTCGCCGCCGCGCATCCCGCGGGCGCGGGTGGTGGCAGCGCCGATCACCTTGAACTCGGCCTGCCCGGCCATCGGTCCGACGCCATCGGCCTCGCGCGTGGTGCCCGAGCCATCGAATTTCAGCACGAGGCAGGCGATCTTCGAGGTGCCGATATCGAGAATGCCGATCACGCCGCGTTGCATGGCGGCGCGGCGCATGTTCCGCATGGCGCGTTGCGTCTGGTAAAGATCGGTCATGTCTGCCTAGCCCCCCGTCTTGTCCTGATCCGGCAGCACCTGCCCGTCCGGCCCCAACAGGGGCAGGCCGCGCGCGCCGCGGATGGTGTTTCTGGCATCGATCCCCATGCGGATGATCGGACGCTCGCCGTCGCGCAGGTCGATCACGCTGATGTCGCGGCCCAGCACGTCCTGTTCCCGCTGCAACTTGATGGCGCGCTCCATCGCGACGATGGAACCGCGCTCGGGCAGCAGGATGCGCTGGCCGTGATCCAGCACCACGTCCCACCGCCGTTCGCCCTGCCGCTGCAAGCCGCGCAGCCGCGGCAGGATCGGGCCGGCGGCATCGATCAGCGCCAGCGCCTCGGCGGTCACCTGATCGGCCCCGTCGCCCGAGATGATCGGCAAATCGGGCCGCATCTCGCGCGAGGTGACGCCGGCGACGCGGTGTCCGGTCTTGTCCAGCATGTCGATGCCGCGCGCATGGCGCCAGAGCAGCGCCGGCTGACGCTCGGTCACCACCGCCGACAGGATGCCGCCCGGCTTGATCCTGAGTTCGATGGTCTCGACCGCATCCAGTGCCAGCACCTGCAGGCGCAGCGCGGTCAGGTCGATGTCGAAGCTCGAGGCCGGCAGATCCACCGGCAGCATCGCCCGCAGCGCCTTGTCGACGGCGGGCGAGGCACCCTCGATGGTCATCATCCGGACCTGGAATTCCTCGCGCGACTGGACCTTGTCGACCAACCCGTCGATCCCTTCGGACAGCATCGCCCGGCGATCCTCGTCCGACAGCCAGATGCCGACGGTCATCGCCAGCAGGAAGGCCGGCAACCCGATCCGCAGAAAGCGGCGATAGAGCGGCCTGAGCCACATCCGTTCCAGCCGGTATTGCAGCCGCGAGGGCGCCGGGTCGCGCTTGGGCTTCGGGGCCCCGTGCTGATCGCTCAGGCTCGCCACAGCGCGTCCTCGATCATCCAGCGCATCAGCGCCGGGAAATCATAGCCCGCATGGGCGGCCTGTTCGGGGGCCAGCGAGGTCGGCGTCATGCCGGGCTGGGTGTTCAGTTCCAGAATGATCAGCCCGTCCAGACCGCGCGTCTCGTCCCACCGGAAATCGGTGCGGCTGACGCTGGTGCAGCCGAGGGCCTGATGCGCGCGCAGCGCGTAGTCGAGGCAGGCAGCGGTGATCTCGGCAGGCAGCTCAGCCGGGATCACATGGCGCGAGCCGCCGGGCTTGTATTTGGCATCGTAATCATACCAGCCCTCGGCGATGATCTCGGTCACACCCAGCGCCCGGTCGCCCATGACCGTCGTCGTCAACTCGCGCCCCGGCGCATAGGTCTCGACCATGACGCGCTCGGGCATCGATGCCGACAGGGCCGGCGGGCCGTTATTCTCGGCCTGAACGATATAGACGCCAACGCTCGAGCCATCGTCATTGGGCTTCACCACATAGGGCGGCACCATGACATGGCGGGCGCGCACCTCGTCGGCATCGGCGATGATGCTCTCGACCACCGGCAGGCCGGCGGCGCGGAAGGCGGCCTTGGCCCGGGTCTTGTCCAGCGCCAGTGCCGAGGCCAGCACGCCGGAATGGGTATAGGGAATGGCCAGCCATTCGAGGATGCCCTGCACGCAGCCATCCTCGCCATAGCGACCATGCAGCGCGTTGAAGACCGCATCGGGCCGCAATTCCTGCAGCCGCGCGACGATGTCGCCATTGCGCTCTTTGCCGAGCACGACCTCGGTTACATCAAAGCCCGCCACCCGCAGCGCATTCGCGCATTCGCGCCCTGACGACAGGGAGACCTCGTGCTCGGCCGAGGGTCCGCCCATCAGGACGGCTACGGTGTGGGCTGTCCTGCTCGACCTGCCCGCCACGTTTCGCCTTTCGCGCCCGGTTTCTCCGGGCTTTCTTTCACTCTGCGCGGCCGGGTTCGTCCCGGTCCTGCGCGATATTCGTTATGGATGTATTCACCTTAGCGGCAATCCCTGAATCGCAAAAGCCCAATTTTCGGGATTGGCGCGGCTCACTCGGCCTCGGGCAGCGGATCGCCGATGCGGATCACTTCCCATTGCAGCTCGTGCCCGCTGCTTTCCAGCACCCGGCGGCGGACCAGCTCGCCCAGACCCTCCAGCTCGGCCGCTGTGGCGCCGCCGGTATTCACCAGGAAGTTGGGGTGCTTTTCCGACATCTGAGCCCCGCCCCAACTGTGACCGCGCAGCCCCGCCGCGTCGATCAGCGACCAGGCCTTCAGCTCATGCGTGTCATCGGCCCGGCCCGTGCTGGAGAAGCCCGCCGGGTTGCGGAAGGTCGAGCCGGCGCTGCGGTCCTTGGTCGGTTGGGTCTCGTCGCGCTTGGCCAGTTGCTGCGCCATCTTCTCGTGCAGCGCATCCGGGTCGCCGCGTTCGGCGCGGAACAGGGCCTCGGTCAGCACCCAGCCCTCGGGCAGTTCGGCATGGCGATAGGCAAAGCGGAAATCATCGGGTTGCAGAACCACCTCGCGACCCTCGCGGGTGATGGCGCGGGCCTCGACCAGATGGTCGGCCACATAGCTGCCATAGCAGCCGGCATTCATCCGAACCGCCCCACCGACGCTGCCCGGAATGGTGCGCAGGAAGGTCAGGTCCAGCCCCGCATCCGCCGCCCGCCGCGCCACATGCGCATCCAGCGCGGCAGCGCCGGCGATGACGGTGTCCCCGTCGATCTCGATGCCGTTGAAACTGCGCCCAAGCCGGATCACCACCCCCCGGATACCGCCATCGCGGACGATGAGGTTCGAGCCGACGCCGATCGGAAACACTGGAACGGCAGGGTCGAGCGCAGCGAGGAATGCGGCCAGATCCTCGGCATCGGCGGGCTGGAACAGCCAGTCGGCAGGTCCGCCGACGCGCAGCCAGGTCAGGGCGTCGAGGGGGCGATCGGGGGTCAGGGTGCCACGGGGCGTGGGAAGATCAAAGGTCATCCGGCGGTGGTAGCCAGTGGCGGCGGGGGCGTCAACTCGGAGGGGTGTGGGATTACGCGATGGCCACTCCAGTACAGGGCCTGCGGCTGATCGCGGGTGGTTGCTGTGTCAATCGGATTGAGGGTCTTAGCTGGGCCGGGAAAATCGTTCGGACCGAGTCAGCACGAGGGGCGGGTCACACCAACCCCGCCAGCACCACCGCGCCTGCGGCCACGGTCAGAAGTGCGGTGGCCAAACCTCCCTGCCAACTCTTCCAGCCAAGCCCGGCGCCGGTCACCTCGCCCGCAACGACACCGACACCGGTGCCTGCCAGCGCCGGGATCACCGTTGCTTGCATCGCGATCCAGGCAGAGAGATCGTGGTGGATGCCGTCGCCGACCTGTGCGCCGTGCAGCTGGACGGCGATCACCGCCAGAAGCGCGGCGAGGGCGATGAGCGGCCACCATGTTCGCGAGAAGCTGCACCAGAAGGCGATGAAGCCGGCGCCGGCGAGGCAGAGCGCGCCGATGAGAAGCGGGTTCATTCGGCCGGGGCCACGGGCGCGGGTGCCGGCTGGCGCGGGCGGCGCTGCCTGAGCAGCAGCGCCATGCCAAGCGCGAGGCCGGCAAGCCCCACGGCCGGGCCGCAGCGCAGGGTCAGGAGGCCCAGAACCGGCACGCCAAGCGCCACGGTGATCCGGGTGGCAAGGCTGCGGCGATGGGTGGGCAGGCGCGGGATCAGCAAGGCGAGGATCAGCCAGGCAGCGGCCAGACCCAGCGAGGTGTAGACCGCAGCCGTCACGCGGCCTTGCCTTGCAGCCGCTCGGGCAGCCCGTTGGCCCAGGTCGAGATGGTGCCGGCGCCAAGGCAGACGACCATGTCGCCGGGGCGCGCCTGTTCACGCACCAGCCGGGCGAGGTCTTCCTCGTCCATCACCGCGCGGGCGTGGCGATGGCCGTGGGCGATGAGGCCAGCGACCAGATCGTCGCGCGAGGCGCCGGGGATCGGGTCTTCACCGGCGGAATAGACATCGGCGATGCCCACCACGTCGGCCTCGTTGAAGCAGGTGCAGAAATCCTCGAAGAGGTTCGACAGCCGCGAATAGCGATGCGGCTGGTGCACGGCGATGACCCGGCCCTGCGTCGCCTGACGCGCCGCCTTCAGCACGGCGGCGATCTCGACCGGGTGGTGGCCGTAATCGTCGATGATGGTGACCCCGTTCACCTCGCCCACGCGGGTGAAGCGGCGACCGACGCCGCCGAACTTGGCCAGCGCCTCGCGGATCTCGGATTTCTTGATGCCCAGATGCCGGGCGACAGCGACGGCGGCCAAGGCATTCGAGACATTGTGATCGCCGGGCATGGGCAGGCTGCAGCCCTCGATCATCTCGACCCCGCCGGTCTCGGTCGGGCCTTCGCATTGCAAGGCAATGTCGAACAGCGCGATGCCGTTTTCATAGCGCAGGTTCATCGCCCGCACATCGGCCTGGGCATTGAAGCCGAAGGTCACCACGCGGCGGTCGGTCAGCTTGCCGACCAGCGCCTGCACCTCGGCATGGTCGGTGCAGCAGACGGCGAGGCCGTAGAAGGGAATGCGCGAGGCGAAATCGAGGAATCCCTGACGCAGCGCGTCAAAGCTGCCCCAATGCTCCATATGCTCGGGATCGATATTGGTGATGATGGCGATGTCGGCGGGCAGGCGGTTGAAGCTGCCATCGCTTTCATCGGCCTCGACCACCATCCACTCCCCTGCCCCGGCGCGGGCGTTCGAGCCATAGGCATGGATGACGCCGCCATTGATGACGGTCGGGTCAAGGTTGCCGGCGTCCAAGAGCGTGGCGACCATGGTGGTGGTCGTGGTCTTGCCGTGGGTCCCGGCGATGGCGATGTTCGATTTCATCCGCATCAGCTCGGCCAGCATCTCGGCGCGGCGGACGACCGGCAGGCCACGGCGGCGGGCCTCCTCGAGTTCGGGATTGCCCTTCTTGATCGCGGTCGAGATGACGATGACACCGGCCTCGCCGATATTCTCGGCGCGCTGCCCCTCGAAGATGGTCGCGCCCAGCTTCTCCAGCCGGTCGGTGATCTTCGAGCGTTTCAGGTCCGAGCCCTGAACGCGGTAGCCCAGTGTCAGCAGCACCTCGGCGATGCCCGACATGCCGATGCCGCCAATGCCGACAAAATGGATGGGGCCCAGTTCCATGGGCAGTTTGGTGGCGGCATTCATCGGGCAAGCTCCGTGACGAGATCGTAGAGGCGACGGGCCGCATCGGGGCGGCCAAGGGCAAGGGCGGCGGCGGCCATGCGGGCGGCGCGGGCGGGATCGCTGAGGACCGCGAGCATGTCGCGCGTCAGGCTTTCCACGTCAAGCACCGATTCCGGCAGCATCAGCGCGGCTTCCGCATCGGCAAGCGGCCGCGCATTGGCGGATTGGTGGTCATTGGTGGCGGTGGGCAGCGGGATCAGGATCGAGGGCCGGCCGATGACGGTCAGGTCGGCGATGGTCGAGGCACCCGAGCGGGCGATGACCAGCTGCGCCTCGGCAAAGCGGCGCGGCACGTCGTCGAAGAAGTGCCGCACCTCGGCCACGACACCGGCCGCGCGATAGGCGGCAACGACGCGGTCGTGATCCTCCTTGCGGGCCTGATGGGCGACGCGCAGGCGCGGGCGCAGGTCCGAGGGCAGCGCGGCGATGGCGGCGGGCACCATGTCCGACAGGATTCGCGCCCCCTGCGAGCCGCCGATGATGACGATATGGACCGGGCCGGTGCCGGGTGGCTGGTAGGGGCTTCCGGCATAGTCCATCACCGAAGCGCGGACCGGGTTGCCGGTGTGGATGCCGGTCACGCCCTGCGGCAGTTCGGTGGGCCATGTGCCGCAGGCGATGCGGTTGACGCGGCTGGCGAAGCGCGAGTTCACCCGGCCCATCACCCCGTTCTGCTCATGGATCATCCGCGGCAGGCCCATGCTGAGCGCCGCCGACATGGCCGGGATGGTCGGATAGCCGCCGAACCCCACCACCACATCGGGCCGGTCGCGGCGAAAGCCGCTGCGCGCGGCCAAGACGCCCGAGGCGATCTTGAAGGGCGCGGCCAGCTTGCCCATCAGCCCGCCGCGCGAGGTGGTGGCCGAGGGAACCACGCTGCGCTCCACCGTCTTGGGGAAGCCATCGGCATAGCGGGCGCCACGGTCATCGGTCGAGAGCTTCACCCGCCAGCCCTCGGCCAGCAGAACCTCGGCCAGGGCCTGAGCCGGAAACATGTGGCCGCCGGTTCCCCCGGCAGCGATCAGCGCCAATTTCCCCGACATCAGCGCCCGGCCCTGCGCAGGATCTCGGCCATCTCGCCCTGCGGGCGGGTGCGGGTCAGCGCCAAGAGCATCCCCATGGCAATGCCCGAGGCGATGACCGACGAGCCGCCATAGCTGACGAAAGGCAGCGTCATCCCCTTGGCCGGCAGCAGACGCACGGCCACGCCCATATTGATCAGCGCCTGCACCCCGAAGGCGCAGGCAAGGCCGGTGCCGGCGATGCGGACGAAGGGATCACGCTCTTTCAACAGCCGCATCAGCGAACGCACGACGATGGTGCAGTACAGCGCGATGATCGCCAGCACCATGATCAGGCCATATTCCTCGGCCGCCACGGCGATGATGAAGTCGGTATGGGCATCGGGCAGCGACCATTTCACCGTGCCCTCGCCCACGCCTACACCGAAGAAGCCGCCCTCCTGAATGGCATTGGTGGCATAGCCCAGCTGGGTGCGCGGATCGACCTCGGGCGACAGGAAACCGTCGATGCGTCGGGCAAAGTGGTCCGAGGCGCCATAGGCGAAGATGCCGCCGCAGATGGTCAGGCCCGCGACGATCATCAACAGGATCATCGGCGCGCCGGCGACGAAATACATCACGCCCCAGGAAAACAGCACCAGCGAGGCCTGGCCGAAATCAGGCTGCAGCGCCAGAAGCAGAACCACGGTGACGGCGGCGAGGAAGGAATAGGCCTTGCCCGGCGGGCCACCGACCTCCTGGCTTGCGGCCATGAACCAGGCGCAAAGCGCGACGAAGCCGGGCTTCAGGAATTCCGAGGGCTGGACCGACATGCCGGCGATCGACAGCCAGCGCACGGCGCCCTTGCCGAAATCGGTGCCGATGACCGGCAGGGCCAGAATGGCCGCAAACGCGGCGATGAAGCCCACCACCCCGAGCCGTCGCACCTGCCGGGGCGACATCATCGAGATGATGATCATCACCACCAGTGCGACCCCGCCCATCACCGCCTGACGCTGGACATAGTAGAATCGCGGCAGGTTGTTCTTCTCGGCCAGCGGCACCGAGGCGGCAAGCCCCAGCAGCAGCCCCATCGCGAACAGCCCCAGCACGCAGGCCAGAGACCATTTGTCGACCGTCCGCCACCAGCGTGGAAGAATAGGATCACCCGCCCGAACGGGGGTGGCGCCAAAGACCATCTCGGTCATGGGTATACCGCCTTCACTGCCTCTGCCTCGTCCGGTTTTCCCGGATCTGGGCGCGAGCATAACCTGATTTACCCTGTCACGCTACTGGGGAAATTCCTCATCTTCCCGCGGGCCGGGCCAACCCGGTTGATTAAATAACCGAATCGTTATATAACTCTTACATTATGGAAAACCTCGATGCCCGACTGACCGCCCTTGCCGACCCGACTCGCCGCGCCCTGATCGAGCGGCTGGCCCTGGGCGAGGCCACGGTCGCCGAACTGGCCCGGCCCTTCGCCATCAGCCAGCCGGCGATCTCGCGTCATCTGAAGGTGCTGGAAGAGGCCGGGCTGATCGAGGCACGCGTGGCCGGCACCTCGCGGCCCCGCCGCCTTCGGGCGCAGGCCTTCACCGAGACCGCCGACTGGTTCGGCCCCTTCTTCGCCGCGCTGGATGCGCGGTTCCGGGCGCTGGACCGGGTTCTGGCCGAGATGCCGGACCCCTCACCCGAGATTTCAACCGAAAGGACAGATCCATGACCAAGCTGATCGCTAGATCCGAAGGCGAGCGCGACGTGATCGTGACCCGCCATTTCGCCGCCCCGCCGGACAAGGTCTGGCACGCGCTGACCGACACCGCGCTGATGCGGAAATGGATGACCAGCGATTTCGGCCCGCTGAAATCGCTGACCGGCGAGGCCACGGTTGGCGGCACCCATCATTTCATCTGGGACACCGACGGCAAAGACATGAATATGATCGCCACCTATGACGTGCTCGAGGCCCCTAGCCTGATCCGCCACCGCGAGGCCTGGCCGGAATACGGCTACATGGAAAGCGTGATCGAAACCCGGCTTAGCCCAGCCCCGGGCGGCACCGAGATGCGCATGGTGATCACCTTTGCCACATCCGAGGCCCGCGCACAGGCACTGGAGGTCGGCATGACCGAGGGGATGGAAGCGACCTATGCCAATATGGACAAGCTCTTGGCGTAAGCGCGGCCGAGGGCCGGCGGAGACTCAGCCCTCGGCCGGCCTCAGACCCTCGACCAGCGTCACGAAGTGCTCGCCGCGTTTCTCGAAGTTCGGATACTGGTCGAAACTCGCCGCTGCCGGGGCCAGCAGCACCGTCTCGCCCGGCTCGGCCTCGGCGGCGGCGTGGGCCACGGCCTGCTCCATCGTCTCGGCGATCTCGTAAGGCGTCTGGCCGATCTCGAGGGCGAAATCGCGGGCGGAATGGCCGATGAGATAGGCTTTCGTCACTCGACCGAGGAAGGGCTGCAGCGCGGTGATGCCGCCCTCTTTCCCCAAGCCCCCGGCGATCCAGCGGATACGGTCGAAGGCCTGCAGCGCCTTGGCGGCCGCATCGACATTGGTGGCCTTTGAGTCGTTGACGTAACGCACGCCGCCGATCTCGGCCACCGTCTGGCTGCGATGCGGCAGACCCGAGAAGCTGTGAAACGCCGCCTCGATCTCGCGCGGGGCAAGGCCCACGGCGCGGCAGGCGGCATAGGCGGCGCAGGCGTTCTGATGGTTATGCGCGCCGGGCAGACCCTTGACCTCGCGCAGATCGATCGAGGCCGCCTGACGGCCCTTTCGGTATTCCGACAGGAAGCCCTTCTTGGCAAAGACCGACCAGCCCGGCCCGTCGAGCTTGGTTTCCGACGAGATGCGGATCACCCGGTCATCGCTCGGCCCCATGGACAGCTGATCGGCGAGATAGAGCCCCTCGATCTCATCCACACCCACAACCGCACGATCCGGCCCGCCCTCGGCAAAGAGCCGGCGCTTGGCGGCGAAATAGCCGCCGAGGCCGGAATGGCGGTCCAGATGGTCAGGGGAAAGGTTGGTGAAGACGGCGACATCGGGGGTCAGCGCACGGGCCAGATCGGTCTGATAGCTCGAGAGCTCCAGCACCACGACCTCGCCATCCTCGGCCGGGTTCAGCGACAACACGCCGGTGCCGATATTGCCGCCCATCTGCGTCGGGCGACCGCATTCCTCAAGGATATGGTGGATCAGCGCCGTGGTGGTCGATTTGCCATTCGAGCCGGTGACGGCGATGACGCGGGGGATGCGGTCGAACTCGTTCCACTCATCGGTGGCGAAGCTGCGGAAGAACAGCCCGATATCATTGTCGACCGGCACGCCAAGCCGCATGGCCTTCTCGATCACCGGATGGGGCTTCGGATAGAGATGCGGGATGCCGGGGCTGGTGATCAGGGCGCTCACCCCGTCCCAACCTGCATCGCGGGTCAGATCAACGATCTCCCAGCCATCGGCGGCGGCAGCCTCGCGCGTGTCAACCCCGTCATCCCAGGCAATGACGCGGGCGCCACCGGCCTTCAGCGCGGCAGCGGTGGCCTTGCCCGAGCGGCCAAGGCCAAGAACGGCGATGGTCTGGTTTTCGACGCCTTCGACGGGAATCATTCTGTCACCTGCTGTTGCCGGGGGACTGCGCGTCCCCCGGTCCCCCTGCGGGATATTTGCGCCAAGATGAAGGCGGTGGGCAAGCGCACTAGCGCAGCTTCAGCGTCGCCAGACCGATCAGCGCGAGGATCAGGGCGATGATCCAGAAGCGAATGACGATCTGCGGCTCGGCCCAGCCCTTCTTCTCGAAATGGTGGTGGATCGGGGCCATCAGGAAGACCCGCTTGCCGGTGCGCTTGAAGTAGAGCACCTGGATGATCACCGACAGCGCCTCGACCACGAAAAGCCCGCCGATGATCGCCAGCACGATCTCGTGCTTGGTAGCGACCGCGATGGCACCAAGCGCGCCGCCAAGGGCGAGGCTGCCGGTATCGCCCATGAAGACGGCGGCGGGCGGCGCGTTATACCACAGGAACCCAAGGCCGCCGCCGATCAGCGCGGCGACGAAGATCAGGATCTCGCCGGTGCCCGGAACATGGTGGACGCCGAGGTAGTTGGTGAAGTCGACCCGGCCCACCGTATAGGCGATGACGCCAAGGCTGCCGGCGGCGATCATCACCGGCATGATCGCGAGCCCGTCCAGACCGTCGGTCAGGTTCACCGCATTGGCGGCTCCGACGATGACGATCATGGCGAAGGGGATGAAAAACCAGCCGAGGTTGATCAGCGCGTCCTTGAACACCGGCAAGGCCAGCTGCCCGGTCAGCTCGGCGGGCTGCAGATACATGGTCCAGGCGGCGGCGAGAAAGGCCAGAGCCAGCCCCAACGCCATGCGAATGCGGCCCGAAACACCCTTGGTGTTCATCTTGCTGACCTTGGCATAGTCATCGGCAAAGCCGATGGCCGCATAGCCCGCCGTGACCATCAGGATCATCCAGACATAGCCGGTATCGAGCCGCGCCCAAAGGAGCGTCGAGGTAAACAAAGCCGAGAGGATCAGCAGCCCCCCCATGGTCGGCGTGCCGGCCTTGACGAAATGGCTTTCAGGGCCGTCATCGCGGATCGGCTGGCCCTTCTTCTGGGTGCGGCGCAGATAGTTGATCAGCGGACGCCCGAAGATGAAGCCGAAGATCAGCGCGGTGAAGAAGGCCGCCCCTGCTCGGAAGGTGATATAGCGGAACAGGTTGAAGAGGTCGCCGCCTTCGGACAGGCTGCTGAGCCAATACAACATCTTCTAACCCCTTGTTACCGGCTGAGGCGTCTGCCCCGATTTGCGCAGCGCGTCAACGACCGTCGAGATCTTCGACCCTTTCGAGCCCTTGACCAGCACGATATCGCCGGCGGTGACCAGCTCGGTCGCACGGGCGGCCAGATCGGCGGCGCTTTCCGCCCATTCGCCGCGCTTTTCAGGAGGCAGCGCCTTGTGCAGGTGGCGCATCCTTGGGCCGGCGAGGTGGACCAGATCGATGCTGCCCATGGCCGGATCGCTGGCGACGGCGGCGTGCAGCGCCATCTCGTCCGGGCCAAGTTCCAGCATGTCGCCAAGGATCGCCACGCGGCGACCGCCGTGCAGCCCGGCCAGCGTGGCAAGGCCCGCGGCAAGCGAGGTCGGGTTGGCGTTATAGGCATCATCGATCAGGCGGATGCCGCCAAGGGTCTCGACCGCACCGCGACCCTTGGGCGGCAGCCAGTCGCCAAGGCGCTTGGCCGCCAGCTTCACATCCGCGCCCGCCGCCGACAGCGCGGCCAGAACGCCGATGGCGTTCATGGCGAAATGCGCGCCGGTGGTCTGCAGGGTGAAATCGACGATCTGCCCGGTGATGTTGGCGTGCAGCCGCAACACGCCATCGCCCGGCATGATCTTCAGGGGTTTGGCAACGCCCTGCGCGCCAAAACCCACGACCAGCGCACCGGCAGCATCGGCGGCATCGCGCAGGATCGGTGTGGTGCCGAGGTCTTCGGGGATGATCGCCGTGCCCATCGGCAAAAGCCCCTCGAAGATCGCGCCCTTCTCGCGGGCGATGCCCTCCAGCGCGCCGAAGGCCTCCATATGCGCCGCCGCAATGGTGGTGATCATCGCCACATGCGGCCGCGCCATGCGGGCCAAGGGAGCGATCTCGCCCGGATGGTTCATGCCAAGCTCGATGATGGCGAAATCGGTGGCGGCGGGCATCCGCGCCAGCGTCAGCGGCACGCCCCAATGGTTGTTGTAGGAGGCTTCGGCGGCGTGGATGCGGCCCTGCCCGACGAGCGCGGTGCGGGCCATGTCCTTGGTCGAGGTCTTGCCGACCGAGCCGGTGATGGCGATGACCTTGGCCTGCGTCCGCGCGCGACCGGCGCGGCCCAGGGCTTCCAGCGCGGGCAGCACCTCAGGCACGATCAGCAGCGGCGCGGTGGGCGCGACCCCTTCGGGAATGCGGCTGACAAGCGCGGCGCTGGCACCCTTTTCCAGCGCCTGCGCGACGAAATCATGCCCGTCGCGTTCGGCCTGCAGTGCGACGAAGAGATCGCCCTTTTGCAGAGTGCGGGTGTCGATGCTGACACCCGAAGCGGTCCAGTCGCCCTGTGCGCGGCCACCCGTGGCGGCTGCGGCGTCGGCTGAGGTCCAGAGGCTCATATCTTGCCATCCAGTGCCGCGACGGCGACCGAAGCCTGTTCGGCATCGTCAAAGGGATAGACATCCTGACCGATGATCTGGCCGCTTTCATGGCCCTTGCCTGCGATCAGCAGGGCATCGCCCGGCTGCAGCGCATCGACACCGCGCAGGATCGCCTCGGCCCGGTCGGCAACCTCGGTCGCCTCGGGGCCGGCGCCCGCCATGACGGCGGCGCGGATCAGCGCCGGGTCCTCGGTGCGGGGATTGTCGTCGGTGACGATGACCACATCGGCGAATTGCCGTGCCGCCTCGCCCATCAGCGGGCGCTTGCCGCTGTCGCGGTCGCCCCCTGCCCCGATCACCACCACGATCCGGCCCATGACATGCGGGCGCAGCGATTGCAGCGCCGCGATCACCGCGCCGGGCTTGTGGGCGTAGTCCACGAACACTGTCGCGCCATTGTCGCGCCGCGCCGCCAGCTCCATCCGGCCGCGCACCGTGGTCAGGCCGGAGAGCGCCGGGATGATCTCGTCCGCCGTATTGCCGGCAGCCATGACCAGCCCCATCGCGGCGAGCACGTTCTCGGCCTGGAACCCGCCGATCAGCGGCAGGCGCACCAGATAGGGCTTTCCGCTGATCGAGAAGCGCAGGTCCTGCCCGGTGGCGTCATAACGCTGATCGAGGATGCGCAGATCGGCGCCCTCGGCCTTGCCATAGGTGGTCAGCGTCAGGCCGCGATCCTTGGCAATGCCCGCCATCTGGCGGCCACGCTCGCCATCGACATTGATGACCGCCTTCGCGCCTTCTTCCAGAATATGGTTGAACAGCAATGCCTTGGCGGCGAAGTAGTCATCGAAGTTTTTGTGGTAATCCAGGTGGTCCTGGCTGAAATTGGTAAAGGCGGCGGCTTCCACCCGCACCCCGTCCAGACGCCGCTGGTCGAGCCCGTGGGACGAGGCTTCCATCGCCGCATGGGTCACGCCGGCCTCGGCGGCTTCGGACAGGATGCGGTGCAGCGTCAGCGGATCGGGCGTGGTATGGGCCAGTTTCGCCTGATAGTCGCCCTGCACCCCCATCGTGCCAAGCGAGATCGCGCTGCAGCCGAGCGCCTGCCAGATCTGCCGGGTGAAGCTGGCGACCGAGGTCTTGCCGGCGGTGCCGGTGACGGCCACGACATGCTCGGGCTGGGTCTCGAACCACAAGGCGGCGGCACCGGCCAGCGCGGCGCGCGGGTCCTCGGCGATGATCAGTGCACCGGGCCAGCCTTTCAGCACATCGGCCGCGATCTCGGCGCCCTTGCGGTCGGTCAGCACGGCACCCGCGTCCATGCGCAGCGCATATTGGATGAAATCGGCACCGTGGCGTTCCGACCCCGGCAGCGCGGCGAACAGGTGGCCGGGGCGCACCTGCCGGCTGTCCAGCGAAATGCCGGTGATCTGCGGGTCGCGCCCGTCCCTTGCCCTCAGCCCCAGATCCGAGAGCTTCTTGTCGCTAATCGTCACAGTCCCTGCCACCCGTCAGTTATTTGCGACGAGCTTTACTGCAGCAGGGGCGGTCTGTTCAACACGCGGCTCGAAGCGAGCAGCGATCTCGGGCAGCTTTTCTTCGGTGATCGGCGCCAGGCCGACCAGCGGCGCCAAACGGCGCAGCAGTTCGGCCGCGACCGGGGCGGCGGTGACGCCGGCGGTGCGGGCCTCGCCGCCACCGCGGTTGATCGAGGGCTCGTCAAGCGTCACCAGCAGCACATATTGCGGGTTCGACGCCGGGAAGACCGAGGCGAAGGTCGAGACCACCTTGTTCTCGTAATAGCCACCGCTCGGGCGCGGCTTGTCGGCGGTGCCGGTCTTGCCGGCGATTTCGTAGCCCGGCACTTCCGAGGCGCGGGCGGTGCCGCGCGTCACCACCTGGCGCAGCATCGAGATGGCCAGATCGGCCGCCTGCGGTGACAGCACCTGCGCGCCCTCGGGGCGGGTCCGGCGATGGACCAGCGTGGGCGTGACCTTGCGGCCGTCATTTGCGATGGTGGCATAGGCGGCGGCAAGGTGCAGCGGGCTGGCGGCCAGACCGTGACCGAAGGCCACCGTGGCCGAGGTGACGGCGGGCCAGCGGGTGGGGACCAGCGGCTTGCCGGTCGGGGCCTCGACCATCTCGATCGGCGTCGGCTCGAAGAAACCCAGCTTCTCGAGGAAGTCCTTCTGCCGGTCGGGGCCGAGGATCTGGGCGATCCGCACCGTGCCCACGTTCGAGGATTTCACGATGATATCGGTGACCGACAGCTGCCCGCCGTAATTGTGGAAATCGTTGATGCGATACTTGCCGATGCGCATCGGGCTCGAGGCATTGATCATCGTGTTCGGGTTGATCAGCCCCAGGTCCATCGCCTGCGCCACCGGGAAGATCTTGAAGGTCGAGCCCAGCTCATACTGGCCCTGCACCGCCCGGTTGAACAGCGGGCTGTCCGACGGATCGCCCTTCAACAGCGGCTTCGGCCGGTCGTTGGGGTCGAAATCCGGCAGGCTCGCCATGGCGACGATCTCACCGGTCTTGACCTCCATCAGTATTCCGGCGGCACCCTTGGCGTTCATCACGCTCATGCCCGAGGCCAGCACCTCCTCCATCGCCGCCTGCGCGGTCAGGTCGATGGAAAGCGCCAGCGGTGCGCCCTCGTTCGCAGGATCGCGCAGCCAGCCGTCAAAGGCCTTCTCGACCCCGGCGACGCCCAGAACCTCAGCGCTGCTGACGCCCTCCTTGCCGAAGGCCGAGCCGCCAAGGATATGGCTGGCGATATGGCCGTTGGGGTAAAGCCGCATCTCGCGCGGACCGAACAGAAGCCCCGGCTCGCCGATGTCATGCACCTCCTGCATCTGCTCGGGGCTGATCTTCTTCTTGATCCACAGGAACTTGCGATCGCCGGTCAGGTCCGTGCGCAGCCGCGCCGGGTCGAGATCGGGGAAGATCCGGGTCAGCTGGGTGATGGTGTTCTCGGCATCGACCAGCTGATGGGGATGGGCATAAAGCGAATAGGTCAGCAGGTTCGTTGCCAGCACCATGCCGTTGCGGTCGGTGATGTCGGCGCGTTGCGACATGATCCGCGCGGTCGAGGCCTGGGCCTGCGGTTCCACCGGCTCGCTGGCGGCAAGGCTGCCCATTCGGACGCCGACCGTGCCGAAGGCACAGATGAACACGGCGGCCATCAGGATCAGCCGGCCCTCGGCACGGCGGCGGGCCTTGTCCTGGATCTCGGCATGGCGGCGGGCGCGGTTCTCGGCCTCGATCTCGTCGGGATCGGCGCCGGTTTCACGCGCGCGCAGGATGCGGGCCAGCGGGCGAAGGGGGGTACGGATCATGGTTGAACCTCGCTCGACGTCGGGACGAGCATCCCGGCGGCACGATCACTGATGAATTGCGGGCGCGCCTGCGGACGCTTGGGCGGCACCGGCGGCGGCGCGGGATAGTCGATCTGGGCCAACTGCACGAACTGCCCGGCCTCGATCGGCACCAGCCGCAGCCGGTCGAAGTTCAGGTTCACCAGGTCGCGCAGCCGCTCGGGCCGGTTCAGATAGGCCCATTCAGCGCGCAAGACGCCCAGATCCTCGCGCATCTGGCCGATCTCGCGCTGGACCTGCCGCATCTCGTCGATGGCCGCCTGGGTGCGGTAGTTTTCGCGATAGGCCCAGAAGGCCAGACCCATCACCGCCAGAACACAGGACAAATAGATAACCGAGCGCATCACGCCCCCCCCATGGCCGGCAGTCTTGGCAGTCCAAGCGTGGCCGCATCGGCGCGGCCGGCAGGCGCGTCGGTGCGGATGGCGACGCGCAAGAGGGCCGAGCGCGCGCGGGGATTTCCGTCCAGTTCGTCGGGATCGGGACCGATGGCCTTGCGGAAGGGCAGCTTGAAGGCGGCGGGCGCCGTCTCGGCCTGCGGGGCATAGCGGCTGCCGCCGCCGGCAGCATTGGCGCGGGCCTGCATGAAACGCTTCACGATGCGGTCTTCCAGCGAATGGAAGCTGACCACGGCCAGCTTGCCCCCGGCGCGAAGCGCACGCTCGGCGGCCTCGAGCCCGGCCAGAAGCTGGCCGAATTCGTCGTTCACCCAGATGCGGATGGCCTGAAAGCTGCGGGTCGCCGGGTGGCTTTGGCCTGGCTTTGCGCGCGGCAGGCAGGAGGCCACGATCTCGGCCAGTTCGGCGGTGCGGGTCAGCGGCCGGGCGGCGACGATGGCGCGGGCGATGCGGCGCGCGGCGCGTTCCTCACCATAGTGATAGAGCACATCGGCGATCTGGCTTTCCTCGGCGCTGTTCAACAGATCGGCGGCCGAGGGGCCGCTGTCGCCCATGCGCATGTCCAGCGGTCCATCGCGCAGGAAGGAAAAGCCGCGCTCGGCCTGATCGAGCTGCATCGAGCTGACGCCAAGGTCCAGCACCACGCCATCGACCGGCTCGCCCGCGAGTTCATCCAGATTCGAGAATGTCCCCTCAACCAGACGCAGCCGGTCGCCATACTGGCCCTTCCAGCCCTCGGCCATGCGAAAGACCGAAGGGTCGCGGTCGATGCCGATGACCTGATCGGCGCCGGCCTCCAGAAGCCCGCGCGCGTAACCGCCGGCGCCAAAGGTGCCATCGACCCAAGTGCCCGAGACGGGATCAACCGCCCTGAGAAGCGACTTCAGCAGGACGGGGATATGCGGCTGTGCCATGGCTTTACCCCTCGTCCCGCGCCAGCGGCGGCGGCAACAGGGACAGCGGATCGGCGCCGGGTTCGAAATCGGGTATCCGCGCCTCGAGCGCCTCGGCCTCTTCGGCATAGATCTCGGGCGTCCAGAGCTTCAGATATTCGCCCGAGGCGATGAAGAAGGCGCGGTCGGCAAGGCCGATCTTCTCGCGCAGCTTCAGGGGCAGCAGCAGCCGCCCGTCATTGTCGATCTCGGCCTCTTCGGCAAAGCCGTTCATCGTTGCTTCCAGCACGCCCCGCTCGGGGCTGCCGCGCGGCATCCGGTCGATCTGGCGGTCAATATCCTCGATCGCCTCGATGGTATAAAGCTGCAGATGGGTTTGCTTGCTGGAGCCGTAGACGATGACCAGTTGCGGGCGACCGCCGGCCTGCCAATCGGGATCGCACTGCTCGAAGACGCGACGGAACTTGGCCGGAATCGAAACGCGGCCTTTCGCGTCGACCTTGACCTCTTCCGAGCCTCTGAACCTGCGCGCCACCGGGGCCTGCTCCTTACCTCACCGTCCACTCTTCCGGTCGCCCGAAAGAGAAAGGGCGGATCGAGCCGCTGCCACTGCTCGATCCGCCGCCCTCGTTCCCATTCCTGGGCCCCGATTTTCGGGGTTGGCCTGGCCCTTGCGCGCCACCTGGGGGAGGTGCTGCTCGCGCGCCGGGTCGGCGATATTGGAAAACGGGTGCCTGTATGAAGCCTGCTTCGCCTTCCGGGGTCTTGATGCCCCTTCACTGCCCGTCTTCGTGATTCAGTTGTGACATGGGATTATATGGGACGCAATGGAAATTTGCGGGCAGCCTTGGGTCACGACTACCTCGATTGCATCGAACGAGGCAAGAACATTACGATTGACGGTCGCTGTCGAGCATAATTATTGCGCACATTTGAGACAAACACACTACATTTAGTGCAGACCGATCGGTCTGAAAAAAGTGGCGCAAAATCCCAGCCCAAGCCAGATGCTGCGCCCCAGCCCGGCTCTACACGGAAATTCCCGGCGGAATCACGCCGGATCACAGGCCGGTGATTCGGATTTTCGGGTCCAGTGGGGCGAATTCCCAGAGCTGGACCGCCGTCCCGCCAAAGTGGGTCAGAATCCCAAACGGTCCCGCAAAGCGTACCAGCTCATCCCCGCGACCAGCAGCGGACTGCGCAGCATGGCGCCGCCGGGGAAGTTGTGGCTGGGCACCGCGGACATGGCATCAAACCCCGCCGCCTGCCCCGCCACGGCATTGGCCATCAGCTTGCCCGCCAGCGTCGCCAGCGCCACGCCATGACCGGAATAGCCGCTGGCCGACAGCGCATTCAGCGCCGGGCGGGTGAAATAGGGCATCCGGTTCATGGTGATCGCCAGCGTGCCGCCCCAGCCATGGGTCAGCGCCACATCCTTGAGGCCCGGATAGACCGACAGCAGATGCGGCCGCACCTTCGCGCGGATGTCCTTCGGGAAGCGATAGCCGACCGATTCCCCACCGCCAAAGATCAGCCGCCTGTCCTCGCTGAGCCGCCAGTAATTCACCACGAACTTGGTATCGGCGACGGCGATGTTCTGGGTCAGCACCTCGGCGGCGCGATCCCCCAGCGGTTCGGTCGCGACGATGTAATTGTTGATCGGCATGACCCGCCGCGCCACCGGGGCGCTGAGCCGGCCAAGATAGCCATTCCCCGCATAGATGACCTGATCGCAGATCACCCGCCCGGTATCGCAGCGCACGATGGTCTTGCCCGTCGCCTCGCGCGCGTGCTCGACATGGTGGACATGGCTGTTCTCGTAAAGCCGCGCCCCCGCATCGCGGGCCAGCCGCGCCATGCCGATGGCGAGGTTCAGCGGATGCAGATGCCCTGCCCCGCGATCCAGATCCCCGCCGATATAGGCGTCCGAGGGCACTAGCGCGCGGAAGGCGTCGCGGTCCAGCGGCTGCACCTTGTCGTAGTCGTAATGCCGGGCCAGATGCCCGGCCAGCTTGCGGGCATGGCTGACCTCATCGGCGCTGCGGCAAGCATGGGCAACGCCATCATGCACCGGCACATCCGCCGCCCAGGCCAGGCCACGGGTCAACGCCTTGGCCTCTTCGGCCAGATCCCACAGCCGCCGCGCCTGATCGCGGCCGAGGTTCTTCTCCAGCCAGTCGACCTCCTGCCGCTGGCCCGAGCCCAACTGCCCGCCATTGCGTCCCGAGGCGCCAAAGCCCACCCGATGCGCCTCGACCAGCACCACGTCCAGCCCTGCCTGCGCCAGATGCAGCGCCGCCGAAAGGCCGGTATAGCCGCCGCCGATCACCGCCACATCGGCCCGGGTCTCGCCCTTCAGCTGCGGGAAAGGCTCCAGTGGGTCGCGGGTCTCGGCATAGAGGCTCTGCGGGTATTCCCCGCGCCGGTCATTGACATAAAGCAGGTCCAAGGCCGCCTCCGCTTGCCCGGCCCTTCCCCGGACCGTTCCGCCTTTCTGCCAGAGCCCGGCGCAAAGCTCTAGGCCCCCGGCATTGGCGCGTTGGTCCTGTCAATCCAGTCGCGGGAACCCCAGTGTTCTATTTTATCGAACATATTTATAATTGTTCGTTCTGATTTGTGAACTATCTTTCGATCATCGGCAGGGAAGACCTGACAGGCCCCTGCCCCCAACCAAAGCGACTGAAAGGAAATGCGATGAGTGCTCCTGCCAATTTCAACGGCGCCAAGCCGGTCATCAATCCCGATGATGCGGTGCTGCTGCTGATCGATCACCAGAGCGGGCTGTTCCAGACCGTGAACGACATGCCGATGACGACGCTGCGCCGCCATGCCGGCGCTCTGGCCTCGATCGCGACGCTGGCAAACATCCCGGTCATCACCACGGCTTCGGTACCGCAGGGCCCGAACGGCCCGCTGATCCCCGAGATCCACCAGAACGCGCCCCATGCCGTCTATGTCGCCCGCCGCGGCGAGATCAATGCCTGGGACAACCCGGCCTTCGTGAAGGCGGTCGAGGCCACCGGCCGCAAGACCCTGATCATCGCCGGCACCATCACCAGCGTTTGCATGGCCTTCCCCGCCATCAGCGCCATCGCCGAGGGTTACAAAGTCTTCGTGGTGATCGACGCCTCGGGCACCTATTCGAAGATGGCCGAGGAAATCACCCTCGCCCGCGTGGTGCAGGCCGGTGCGGTGCCGATGGATACCGCCGCCGTTGCCTCGGAGATCCAGAAGACCTGGCACCGCGACGACGCCGAGAAATGGGCCGAGATCTATACGAAGATCTTCCCGGAATATCAGCTGCTGATCGAGAGCTATGCGAAGGCCCGCGAAGTCGAGCACGAGGGCGAAGAACTGGATTCGGCGAAAGGCTGAACTAGACGGACCAACACGAAAGGGGGCGCAATGCGCCCCCCTTTTTTTCACCGTTCAGCCGAGATTTTAGACGTTCAGCAGCAGATGTTCCCGCTCCCAGGGCGAGATCACCTGCAGGAATTCCTTGTACTCGTTCCGCTTCACCGATTCGTAGACCGAGACGAATTCGTCACCCAAGACGCCCCGCATCGGCTCGCTCTCGACCATGATGTCCAGCGCGTCGCCAAGCGTCAGCGGCAGCTCGTCCTCGGACATATAGGCGTCGCCCAGACATTCGGCGCGCGGGTTCTCGGCCTCGATCAGACCCAGATAGCCGCAGGCCAGCGATGCGGCGATGCCGAGATAGGGGTTGCAATCCATCCCCGCCAGCCGGTTCTCGATACGCCGCGCTTCGGGGCCCGAGATCGGCACGCGCAGGCCGGTGGTGCGGTTGTCGCGGCCCCATTCCAGATTGATCGGCGCGGCGAAGTCGGGGACATAGCGGCGATAGCTGTTCACATAGGGCGCCAGCAGCGCCACGGCGGCGGGCAGGTGTTTCTGCATCCCGGCAATGAAATGCATGAATTCCGGCGTCTCGCGACCGCGTTCGTCGGAAAAGATGTTCTGGCCGGTCTTCAGATCCACCACCGAGTGATGGATATGCATGGCGCTGCCCGGCTCGCCCTCGATGGGTTTGGCCATGAAGGTGGCAAAGCAGTCATGGCGCAGCGCGGCCTCGCGGATCAGCCGCTTGAAATAGAAGATCTCGTCGGCCAGCGCCACCGGATCGCCGTGGTTCAGGTTGATCTCGATCTGCCCGGCCCCGCCTTCCTGCAGGATGCCGTCGATCTCGAAACCCTGCGCCTCGGCGAAATCATAGATGTCGTCGATGACCTTGCCATATTCGTCCACCGCCGACATGGAATAGGCCTGCTTGGCCGCCGCGCGCCGGCCCGAGCGGCCCATGGGCGGGATGATCGGCTGGTTCGGGTCGATGTTGCGGGCGACGAGGAAAAACTCCATCTCGGGAGCGACGATGGGTTTCCAGCCCTTCTCCTCGTAAAGGCTGACGATCCGCTTCAGCACGTTGCGCGGGGCGACCGGCACCGGCTTGCCGGCCTGATCGAAGACGTCATGGATCACCTGCACGGTGTAATCCGCCGTCCAGGGAGCGGCGGTCGCCGTGCTGAAATCCGGCGTCAGGATCATGTCGGGTTCGGTAAAGGCGCCGGTCGGGTTATCGGCCCATTCGCCGGTGATCGTCTGCAGGAAGATCGAGTTCGGCAGGAAGAACTTGTCCTGCCGGGCGAATTTCGAGGCCGGCATCGCCTTGCCCCGGGCGACCCCGGCAATGTCGGCGACGATGCATTCCACCTCGTCCAGCCGGATGTCCTTGATATAGTCCTGCGCGGCTTTGGGGATGCGCGCGATCCATTCGGGTTGGGTCATGTTTCCTCGAGCGCACGGGCCGGCGCGGGATGCGGGCCGGTCAGCGCGTTTGCGACGCCGGCAGGATCAGCCGGCGACCTGTTTTGCCCGGCCGGAACACCGGACCGGGCTTCCGCGAGAGTCGCGGGACATGGCGTCATGCAGCACCGCGGGCAGCGCTGCGGGGTTGTTTGAAGAAGGCCTCGATACGGTCGGCCAGCCCGGCATTGTCATTCTGCTGCCCCATCCGCGCCTCGGCGGCATCCAGAAGCTCCTGTGCCACCTTGCCCTTGGCGCGATGCTCGATCAGGCCACGAATGAAGGTGTCGTCAAACTCGGGATGGGCCTGCACGGTATAGGCACGGTCGCCATAGACCAGCGCCGCATTCTCGCAGAAGGCATTGCGGCCGACGATCTCGGCCCCCTCGGGCAGGCTGACCACCTGATCCTGATGCCAGGCGTTCAGCGTGACCTTTTCGCCCTCGAAATCGTAATCCTGCGCCCCCACGGCCCAGCCATCGGGATTCTTGATGACTTTGCCGCCAAGCGCCTGCGCGATGATCTGGTGCCCAAAGCAGACGCCGACCATCGGCACGCCCTCGGCATAGGCGCGGCGGATGAAATCCTCGAGCGGCGGGATGAAGGCGTGATCCTCGTAGGCGCCGTGGCGCGAGCCGGTCAGCAGCCAGCCATCGGCATCGTGGATGGTCGCGGGAAACTGCATCTCCTCGACATGAAAGGTGCGGAAGTCAAAGCCGCGATCGGCCAGCAGCTTCACGAACATGTCGGGGTAGTCCCCAAGCGAAGCTTTCAGAACGTCCGGGGACTGACCGCATTGAAGAATGCCGATGCGCATGTGGGGCCTGTAGATGAACAATTCCTGTAACCTATGCCCGTCCCCCCCTTTGCCGCAAGGGGGACCGCAGCGAGTGACGGAACGGTTCAGGGGACCGGCGTCTCGCCCGACAGCAGGCGCGCGGCCTTGGCGCTGTCGATATTCCCGCCCGAGAGGATCACCGCCACCCGTTTACCCGCCTGCCGGTCGCGTTCGGCCATCAGCGCGGCCAAAGCCGCCGCCCCTGCCCCCTCGGCGATGTTATGGGTATCGGTGAACAGCGCCCGCGCCGCGTCGGCAATCTGCGCATCGCTGACTGCCACGATCCGCGACGCACCCTTGCCATAGATCGCCAGCGCCTCGGCCACCGGCACCCGCACCGCCATGCCATCGGCGAAGGTGGTGGCACTGTTCGTCTCGACCACCCGCCCGGCCTCGACCGACAGCTTTGCCCCGGCTGCACCTTCGGCCACCACGCCGACCACTTCCGTCTCAAGCCCCAGCGCATCGCGGGCAGCGATCACCCCGCAGATGCCCGATCCGCAACCGATGGGGACATAGACCGTATCGAGCGGCGGGGCGTCGTTGAACATCTCGAACCCATAGGTGGCGACGCCCCGCACCAGCTCGCGGTGGAACGGCGGCACCGGGAACAGGCCCTCGGCCTCGGCGGCGGCCATGGCGGCCAGCCGCGCCTCGTCGAAATCGTCGCCATGCTCGCGCAGCTCGGCACCATAGGCGCGCATGGCGGCGTTCTTCTCGGGCGAATTGCCGCGCGGCACATAAATGACGGCGCGCAGACCCGCCGCCGTCGCCGCCCGCGACTGGCTCTGGCCGTGATTGCCGCGCGTGGCGGTGATGACACCGGGACAATCGGGCTGTGTCCGCCGCAGCCAGTCGATCAAGGTGATGCCGCCCCGCACCTTGAAGGCGCCGGTGGGCAGGTGGTTCTCGTGCTTGACCCAGACCTCGGCACCGATCCGCGTGGACAGCTGCGGCCAGTGATGGGTCGGCGTTGCCGGCACCTGCGCGTGAACCAGCGCGGCCGCCTCTTCCAATTCCCTGCGATCGAACATGGCACCCCCTCTGTCGCGGGCAGGCTAGCCAGCCCGCTTCTGCACCGCAAGGCGGACTGGTCGGCCCTCGCTGGCCGCGCTAACCTGCGCCCAACCCTGACGGAAAGGACCCGCCATGCCCGGACTGCGCCCCGAGATCGACCCCGATGGATTGCAGGAATTCTCGGTCGTCTTCACCGACCGTTCGCTGAACCATATGTCGCAGAAGTTCCAGCGCGTCATGCGCGGGCTGAACGACACGCTGAAAGGCGTCTACAAGGCCGATTCCGTGGCCATCGTGCCGGGCGGCGGCACCTATGCGATGGAATCGGTGGCCCGGCAATTCGCCCGTGGCGGCCATGCGCTGATCGTCCGCAACGGCTGGTTCAGCTATCGCTGGACGCAGATTTTCGAGGCCGGGGGCTTTGCCGGGGAAACCACCGTGGTCAATGCCCGGCCTGCCGGCAACGAGGCCAAGCCCGCCTATGCGCCCCCACCCATCGAGGAGGTCGTGGCCCGCATCCGCGAGGCACGGCCCGATGCGGTCTTTGCGCCCCATGTCGAGACTTCCGCCGGGCTGATCCTGCCCGACGATTACATCACCGCCATGGCGGCGGCGGCGCATGAGGTCGGCGCGCTGATGGTGCTCGATTGCATTGCCTCGGGCGCGATCTGGGTCGACATGGCGGCAACGGGCGTCGATGTGCTGATCTCGGCCCCGCAAAAGGGCTGGTCCTCGACCCCTGCCGCCGGGCTGGTGATGTTCTCGGCCGAGGGCGCGCGGCGGCTGGCCGAGACCGAAAGCGACAGCTTCGCGCTCGATTTGACGAAATGGCGCGCGATCATGAAGGCCTATGAAGACGGCGGGCACGCCTATCACGCCACCATGCCGACCGACTCGCTGCTGGCGCTGCACGCAGCGATGGCCGAGACCGAGGCGCTGGGGTTCGAGGCGGCGCGGGCGGCGCAATGGCAGCTGGGCGACAGCGTGCGCGAGATGCTGGCCGAGAAGGGCATCCGCTCGGTGGCCGCACAGGGCTTCGGCGCGCCGGGCGTGGTGGTCAGCTATACCGACGATCCCGAGATCAAGACCGGCAAGAAATTTGCCGCCGAGGGGTTGCAGATCGCGGCCGGGGTGCCGCTTCAGGTGGGCGAAGGCGATGGCTTCTCGACCTTCCGGCTTGGCCTTTTCGGCCTCGACAAGCTGAAGGATGTCGCCGGAACGCTGGCGCGGCTCAAGCCGGCGGTGGACAAGCTCCTCTGACCCCTATGGGTCAGAGCGCCACATCCAGTGCATCGGGATCGACGCCGCGCTTTACTGCGGCGTCGCGCACGACCTGACGCAGGGCCGGGCTGCGCTTCAACAGCTTGCGAAAGCGCTCCTCGTCCAGCTTCAGCAGGGTCGAGGGCACGATGGCCTTCACCTCGGTCCGCAGCGGGTTCTTCATCAGCAAGAACATCTGCCCGAACATCTCGCCCCGGCCAAGCCGGTGGCGGACGCCCGCCGTCTCGGCCTCGACCGCGCCCGAGGAGATGAAATAGACCGCGCGCTCATGCGCATCCTTGCTCTGGATCACCTGCCCCGGCGCGGCATAGCGGGTCAGAAGCGCCCGGGACAGCGGCTTCAGCGTGGCATCATCCAGCCCGGCAAAGGCCGGCAGGCGGCGGACCAGTTCGAGCTTCTGCACCGCCAGATCAAGGTGCGGGCGGGCCTCGGAACTGGCACGGCGGGCGGCGATGCCCTGGTTGAGCGACAGGTGCAGCTCGTCCCCGATCAGCCCGTCCTCGTAGAAGGATTCGTATTCGCGCTCCTCCAGCCGCAGGGCCGTGCGGCGGATCAGCCGGCGTTCCAGTTCTTCGGCGAATTCCGGGAACTGCAGCCGCAGCCCCTCCAGCGTCTGCTCGACCTCTTCCATGCGACGTTCCAGCATCTCGTGCAGCAGGTCCGAGACCCGGCGGCCATGGATGCGGCGAATGCGGCGGTCGATGAAGCCATGCAGTTCCGACAGGATCTGGCGCTGTGCGATCAGTTCCTCGAAGCCGTTCGCGGTCATCCGCTCCAGCCCCCGCGACAGGCCGAGGCGGTTGTGGAGCGTCATGGCCACGCGCAAGCGTATCCCCGGTTGCAACCAATCGCGCGCGGCCCGGGCATAGCCCAACCGCCCACCGGTGCGCGCGCCCTCCATCACCCGATCGGCCTGGGCCAGCACCGTTTCCAGAATGCGGGCGGAGATCTCGCGCTCGCGGAAGGCTTTCAGCACCAGGTCCCTCTCGGCCCCGGCCAGCGCGATCAGGCCAAGCGTCACCCGGTCGCGGTCCAGGATGGACTCGGATTCCTCGGCCTTGGACACGGCTTCGTCCAGCCGCTGTGCAAATCGTTTTGCCTCGGATCGGACGGTCTCGCGGGTCAGGCGGAAGCCCTCGGCGGTCTGGGCGATATCCTCGCGCACCTGCTGCAGCGCCACGGCGACCACCTGATTGGAGAGCGCGCTGTCCAGGGGCGACAGCTTGCTGAGCCCCAGCCGGCGGATGACCCGCCGCAAGGTCGTCCCTTGCACGAAGAGGGTGAAAAGGGTGAAGCCGGTGGCCAGGATACCGACCTGCCGCTTGATGTCAGGATCGACGCGGAAATTCTCGGTCACCGCCAGCGCCAGCGCCAGCGTCACCGCGCCGCGAAGGCCGCCCCACAGGATTGCCACGCGGTAGGGCCGCTGCACTTCCGGCGAAAGGCGCAGCCGGGATAGGATCGGCAGCACGCCCCACAGGATCACCGCGCGGGCCACGAAGGCCGCGACGATGACCACGCCGATCAGCAACAGGTCGTTCAGCCGCGCGTCGCCCAGAAGGCGCGGGATCAGCAGCGCGGCAAGGATGAAGATCAGCGCCCCGGCCCAATGCGCCAGCGCCGCCCAGATCTGCCGCAAGTTGGCCCAGATCGCCGGTGACATCCGGCCCGGCCCGAGGAAGTTCAGCGTCATGGCCGAAACGACCACCGCGATCACGCCAGAGGCATAGCCGCTTTGTTCGGCGGCGATGAAGGCAAGGTAGGGCAAGGCAATGGAGAGCGAGATCACGGCCAATTCGTGCTCGGCCACCATGGCCATGACCGCAGCAGCAACCCGCGCCGCCAGCCAGCCGATCAGCGCGCCGCCCAGCATCAGCACCGGCAGGCGCAGCAGCGCCGAGCCGATGGTCGGGGCGGTCTCGCCGGTCATCACCAGCCCCATGAACAGCGAGAAAAGCGCGATGGCGGCGGCGTCGTTCAACAGGCTCTCGCCCTCGATGATCCGCGCCAGCCGCCGGGGTGCCGCGAGTGAGCGGAAGATGGCGACGACGGCCGAGGGGTCGGTGGTCGAGACAATGGCGCCGATCAGGAAGGCCGCGGCGAAGGGCATGGCCCCGGTCCAGCTGAGCGCCATGCCGACGAAGAAGGTGGCGATCAGCACCGCCACCACGGCGAGGACGAGGATCGGCACCCAGTCATCGGCCATGCGGCGCAGGTTCATCTCGATCACCGCCTGAAAGATCAGCGTCGGCAGGAAGATGTACAGGAAGACGTTCGAGCGGATCGGCAGCATCAGGATCGCCGCCGCCTGCTGGTTGAAGGCGTCGGTCAGCTCGGTCCTGAGCAGGAACCCTGCCCCGGTGGCGATGATGACCCCGATCAGCGCCAGAACCACGCTGAAGGGCAGACGCAGGCGAATGGCCAGCGGTTCGGAAAGACCAATGACCAGGAACAGCGACGCAATGATTGTCGTGATAACAACGATATCCATGCTGTTCTCTTACGCATCGTCAGGCTTTGAGGAAATGACATTCTGCTGATCGCGGCGGGAATGCGGCGCAGCCATCGCGGTCGGGGGCAGAATGCAGACCGGCCCCGGAGGACATGCGTCCGGGGCCGGCAGTTGTGAGAGTGCCGCTTACTCGGTCAGCAATGCGCCGAAATCGGCATCCAGCGTCGACAATGCGGTGGCGATGTGATCGCGCCGGGCCTTGACCCAGTCTTGCCGCTCCGTCAGGTCGGCACGGGCCTCGGTGATCATGCGGGTCATCTCGGCCGGTTGCGGGCCGCCGGCAGTGGCGCGGTTGCGGATGATTGCCACCGGGTCCAGCGTGGCGCGGAAGACCTCTTCGGTCAGCGGCAGTTCTTTCGCGTGATCAGTTTCGGCCACGGTCTCGGCATAGATGCGCTGTGCCTCGGCATAGGGGAAATCCAGCGGGCCAAGATTATTCGCGCGGGCATAGGTGACCACTTCCGAGGCGAAGTGATGGCCCTCGCGGAAGGGCAGCCCATGTTCGCGCATCAAGAGGTCGGCCAGTTCCTGCGAGGCGGTCCAGTCGCTGTTCAGTTCCTCCAGCGCCCGTTCGGGATTGATCCGCAGCGCCTTCAGCACCCGGTCGAGCCGCCCCAGCGCGGAGATGCCGGCATCGACCATGGCGGCATTGTCTTCGACCGATTTCGGGTCGGACATGCCGGGGGTGATGTTGTGGGTCTGGATCACCGGGCCCATTGCCAGCGCGATCGCCTGCGAGGCATCGCTGCGGGCATTGTTCAGGATGCCGGGATTGCGCTTCTGCGGCATGGCGCTGCTGACATAGGTGTTATCGCCACCCTCCTCCAGCAGGATCCACGGCCGGGTCTGGGCATATTGGGTCATCACGTCCTCGACGAAGTTCCCCACGTGCAACGAGACCGAGGTGACGATGCCGGCAACCTCGACCGGCTGGTCCATGGACGAGATCTGCGAGGCATCATAAGCGTTGTCGACCAGCGCGGCGAAGCCCAGATAGTCGGCCATGCGCTGGCGGTTCAGCGGCCAGCTGGTGCCGTTGAGAACGGTCGTGCCCATCGCCGAGCGGTCGATCCGGGCATAGGCCTCGCGGATGCGTTCGGCGTCGCGGGCAAGGCCCGCCGCATGGCCCAGCAGATAGTGACCATAGCTGTTGGGCTGGGCAGCCACGCCATTGGTATAGTTCGGCACCACGGTCTCGGCATGGGTCTCGGCCAGATCGACCAGCGTGGTCGAGGTCGCGTCCAACTGGCTGGCCAGGTCCAGCAGCTTGTCGCGCAGCATCGCGGCGCGATAGGTGGCGTGCATGTCCTGGCTGGACCGCCCGGCATGGACGAGGGTGACATCGATGCCGCCCTTCTCTATCCACAGCGGCTCGAAACTGATGACCGTTCCGGGCCGCTCGGCATCGGGCTGGTCGCCATCGGCGATGACCTGTGTCAGGGCTCCGGCGATCTCGGGGGCGAGCGCCGGGTCCAACAGCCCCTCCTGGCTGTTGATGACGACGCTGGCCTTGTTGATCTGCGAGAGCCAGAAGAATTCATCCCGTTGTTCGGGTTCGGACTGCGCTGCGGCCAGCGTGGCAAAGCCCGCAACCGTCCCGCCAAGCGTCAGCGCAATCAGCCGCCGTCCCATACGACCTTTCGGATTGTGATAGGTCATCGTTCCTCCTCTCAATGACATTCCTCGGGAGGAGAGTAACCGCCGGTCGCCGCCGCGGACTATTGTGGATTACCGCGATAGGCGGGAAACGCCGCTATCGCTTGGTCTCGCCGTTCATCATCGTCGCCAGCTCGATGCCGTTCCGCGCGCCCATCTTCTGCAAGACCCGGCTGCGATGCACCTCGACCGTGCGGATGGCGATGTTCAGCGTGTCGGCGATCTGCTTATTCAGCGCGCCTTTCAGCATCTCCTCCATCACCTCTTCCTCGCGGCCCGACAGCGAGGCCCGGCGCGCTGCCAGATCGCGCTGCTGCGCGGCCTCGGTCTCGTCGGCCTGATGCTGGTCGATGGCGCGCAGGGCCAGATCGACGATCTGGTTGTCGTTGAAGGGCTTTTCGAGGAAGTCGAACGCCCCGGCCTTCAGTGCCTCGACGGCAATCGGCACATCGGCATGGCCGGTCAGGAAGATCACCGGGGCGGTCATTCCCGCCGCGCGCAGCCGTGGAAAGACCTCGGGGCCGCTGAGCCCGCCCATGCGCACGTCGAGGATGACACAGGCACAATCTCCCAGTGGCTGCGCCGCCAGAAACGCCTCGCCCGAGGGCCAGACCTGCGAGTCGAGCCCGCGCGAGGCGAAGAGAAAGGCCAGCGCGTCGCGGATGGCCTCGTCGTCATCGACAATATGGATCATGTCCCTTCCTCTTCCTCGTGCTGCGCGGATCGCTGCAACGGCAAGGCGACCCGGAACACGGTCCCGCCGCCCGGCGCCGCGGCAAAGCTCAGCTGCCCGCGATGCAATTCCGCGACCGAGCGGCAGATCTTCAGCCCCATGCCCATGCCCTGCGCCTTGGTGCTGGCGAAGGCGTCGAACAGGCGCCCGGCGATCTCGTCGGAAATCCCGGCGCCGCGATCGGTCACCTCGATCACCGCCTGCCCTTCCTCGACAGCCAGCCGGATCTGCACGGTGTCGCCGCTGCGGGTCTCGGCCATGGCCTCCATGCCGTTGCGGATCAGGTTGATCAGCACCTGTTCCAACAGGATGCGGTCGGCCTCGATGACCGGCGCGACCTCGATCCGTGTCTCCAGCGTGACCCGGTGCTCGCGCGCATCGGCGGCCAGGAAGCCCACCGTCTCGGCGACCACGGCATCCAGTGGCGTGGGGGCAAAGCGCGGTTCGCGCTTCTTCACCAGATCCTGGATATGGCGGATGATCTTGCCGGCGCGGTCCGCCTGCACCCCCAGCTTGCGATTGGCCTCGGCCAGCATCGCCGGATTGCTGCCCGGCCGCTCGAGCAGGTTCGACATGCCGGCGGAATAGGAGGCGATGGCGGACAGCGGCTGGTTCAGCTCATGGGCAAGAGTCGAGGCCATCTCGCCCAGGGTCACCAGCCGGCCGGTGCGGGCCAGCGTCTCGTCCTGCTGGCGGGCATTGCGTGCGGCGCGCTTTTGCTCGGTGATGTCGATGATCGAGCCCATCCAGCCGCGATGCCGGCCCGCCGCATCGATCAGCGGCGATTCGAAGACCTGCACATCGATCATCTTTCCGTCGCGGTGACGAAAGCGGGACTCGAAGCTTTGCTGGACCGGACCGCCCTCTTCCAGCTTTCGGTGCCGGGCCTCGGTCTCCTCGATCCGCAGTGGGTCCCAATAGGGCATCGGCGGCTCGCGCCCGACCAGCTCCGCGGCCTCCCAGCCAACCAGATCGCAGAAGGCGGAATTGACATAGAGGATGCGCCCGTCATGGTCGCGCGCCCTGAGCCCGACGGTCAGGCTTTCCTCCATCGAGCGACGGAACGCCGTCTCGCCGCGCCAGCGTGCCTCGGCCGCGCGGCGGCGGGCGGCGTTGCGGAAAAGGACCAGCAGGGCAAGGATGGCAAAGCTGGCCAGCGCCGCGATCGCCCCCATCATGAGCGCAGAGCGGACGGCGGCGGGGGCGTCATAGGCGGTGATGGTCAACAGCGTGCCGCGCAAGGGCGGGTCGAAGCTGATGCTGTGCGAGGGGTTGCTGTCCGGCGGCTCGACCCGCTGGCGGGTGGCGAAATCGGTTCCGGCCGCATCTCGGATGCGCGCGCCATATTGCTCGGCGATCCACCAGGGCACATGCCGGTCGAGCAGCAGCTTGAGCGAGGTCGTGGCGGTCACGAAGCCCGCGCCACCTTCCAGCGGCAGTCCCATCGTCACCGTGCCATCGGGCTGCACCGCGCCGTAAACCGGGCGCACGGCCTTGCGGGCCGAACCGGCCAGGAGCCGCAGCAGGTCGGGATCGCCGGTTGGCCCCAGCCCCGGCACCACCCGCAAGGGCTGGCCGGCGCCGTCATACCAGTTGACCGACAGGATCTCGGGATTGTTGGCGATGTGCAGCCGGGTGCGGGCATCCAGCGCCGCCACATCGGCGCCGCCCGCCGATTCCAGCGACAGCCGGGCCAGCATGTCCTCGTCCATCGACATCTGGAAGCGCAGCGTCTGCTCGACCCAGAGCGCATCGGTGGCCAGCTTGATCCGCGCCTGTTCCGTCTCGTTGCGGCTGACGGCCCAGACCACCGCCGCAACCAGCGTCACCAGCGCGATGATCGCCACCAGCGGCACGATGGACAGCATGTCCCAACGACGACCCGGCTGCTGCCCGCCTTCGGGCAACCAGGGGTCGCCGGGCAGTGCGCCTTGCACGCGGCCACCGCGGCTGCCCTTCGCCAGACCGATCCTGTCGCGCACGCCGCAGATCCCCCTATTGCGGGAACCCACAATAGCGATGCAGGTTTCGTCGTGGCAAGAGCTTCCGGACCGCCGGGAGGGCGGAACCAACGGAGGATATCCCATGCTGAACCGTCGCAGCTTTGCGCGCCTTGCCGGCGCTGCCGTGATTGCCCTGTCTGCCGCGCTGCCGGCGCTGGCGCAGGAACCGATCACCATCAAATTCAGCCATGTCGTCGCGCCCGATACGCCCAAGGGCAAGGGCGCCGAGAAGTTCAAGGAACTGGCCGAGCAATATACCGAGGGCCGGGTCACGGTCGAAATCTATCCCAACAGCCAGCTCTACAAGGACAAGGAAGAACTCGAGGCGCTGCAACTGGGCGCGGTGCAGATGCTGGCCCCGTCGCTGGCGAAGTTCGGTCCGCTTGGCGTCCAGCAGTTCGAACTGTTCGACCTGCCGATGCTGTTTGATGGCCGCGACCAGCTGCGCAAGGTGACCGAGGGCGAGATCGGCAAGGAAATGCTGGGCCTTCTGCAGGACAAGGGCATCACCGGGCTGGCCTATTGGGACAACGGCTTCAAGATCATGTCGGCCAACAGCCCGCTGCAGGTGCCCGATGACTTCCTCGGGTTGAAGATGCGCATCCAGTCCTCGAAGATCCTCGAGGCGCAGATGGAGGCGCTTGGCGCCGTGCCGCAGGTCATGGCCTTCTCGGAGGTTTACCAGGCGCTGCAGACCGGCGTGGTCGACGGCACCGAGAACCCGCCCTCGAACATGTATACGCAGAAGATGAACGAGGTTCAGAAGCACGCCACGCTGTCGAACCACGGCTATCTCGGCTACGCGGTGATCGTGAACAAGGCCTTCTGGGACGGGCTGCCCGAGGACGTGCGGGCCGAGCTGGACAAGGCGATGGCCGAGGCGACCGTCTATGCCAATGGCATCGCCGAGGAAGAGAACAAGCTGGCGCTGCAGGCGATGATGGATGCCGGCACCACCGAGTTCCACGAGCTGACCGAGGAAGAGCGCGCCGAATGGCAGGAAGTGCTGCGCCCAGTGCACGAGGAAATGGCCGACCGCGTCGGGCCCGAGCTGCTGCAAAAGGTCTATGACGCGCTGGGGACCAACAGCTGACCCCGGGGTCGCTGAACCCGGCACACGGACCACCCTTTCCTGACCAACTTCCCTGACACGTGGGGCGCCCCGCTGCGGCGCCCCCATACCCCCGAGGTTTGCCATGTTCCTGCGCATCCTCGACCGCTTCGAAGAAATCCTCATCTCGGTGCTGATGGCCCTCGCGGTCATCCTGATCTTCGTTGCGGTCGTTCATCGTTTCTCGATCGGCTTTGCCGCCGATCTGGTCGGTTGGGCCCGCGCCCATGAGATGCCCGGCCTGCAAGACACCGCCCGCTCGGTCTTCAAGGCGATCAACTCGATCAAGCTGACCTGGGCGCAAGAGGCCTGCATCTACCTGTTCGTCTGGATGGCCAAGTTCGGCGCCGCTTATGGCGTGCGGATCGGCATCCATGTCGGCGTCGATATCCTCGCCGAGAAGCTGGAGGGCCGGGCCAAGACCATCATCACCACCATCGCCATGTCGGGGGGCATCCTCTTCACCGCCATCATCGCCTGGATCGGCACCGATTTCGTCTGGCATGTCTATCACGGCGGACAGACCTCGCCCGATCTCGAGCTGAAGATGTGGATCATCTATCTGGCCGTGCCGCTGGGTTCGGCGCTGATGTGCTTCCGCTTCATCCAGGCGCTCTATCTCTATCTGACCACCGGCTACATCGCCCATCACGACCTCGGCGCGGTGGATGGCATCGAGGACGAGGCCGAGACGGCCGCGGAGGGCAAGGCATGACCGCACTCATCATCTTTCTGATCCTTGCGGCCCTGCTGGTCACCGGCATGCCGGTCTCGATCGCGCTTGGCCTGACGGTCTTTTCCTTCCTCTTCGGCTTTACCCAGATCCCGATGGACAGCATCGCGCTGAAGCTGTTCACCGGCATCGAGAAGTTCGAGATCATGGCAATCCCGTTCTTCATCCTCGCCGGCAACTTCCTGACCCATGGCGGGGTGGCGCGGCGGATGATCCGCTTTGCCACGGCGATGATCGGGCACTGGTATGGCGGCATGGGTCTGGCCGCGGTCTTCGCCTGCGCCCTCTTCGCGGCGATCTCGGGCTCCTCGCCCGCAACCGTGATGGCGGTCGGCTCGATCCTGATCCCGGCCATGGTCAAGCAGGGCTATCCGCCACAATTCGGCGTGGGTTCCATCGCCACCGCCGGCGGGCTTGGCATCCTGATCCCGCCCTCGATCGTGATGGTGATGTATTCGGTCGCCACCTCGGGCATGGTCGTTACCGGCCCCGATGGCGAGACGGTGCTGTCGGCCTCGATCGGCACGCTGTTCATGGCCGGCGTCATTCCCGGCCTGATGCTGGCGACGATGCTCGGCGGCACGACCACCTACCGCGCCTGGAAGAACGGCTATCCGCGCATGCCACGCGCAAGCTGGGGTGAGCGTTGGCAGGCCTTCCGGTCCTCGGTCTGGGGTCTGATGCTGATCGTCATCATCATGGGCGGCATCTATGGCGGGATCTTCACGCCGACCGAGGCCGCTGCTGTCAGCGCCGTCTATGCCTTCGTCATCGCCGTCTGGGTCTACAAGGACATCAAGCTGCGCGACGTGCCGCGGGTGCTGCTCAGCTCGGCGGCGATGGCGGCGATGCTGCTCTATATCATCACCAATGCGGTCATGTTCGCCTTCATCCTGACCAGCGAACAGATCCCGCAGGCGATGTCGTCCTGGATCGTCGACCTGGGCCTTGGCAAGATCGGCTTCCTGTTGATCGTCAACGTGCTGCTGCTGTTGATCGGCATGGTGATGGAGCCTTCGGCCATCGTCCTGATCATGGCGCCGATCCTCTATCCGGTCGCCGTCAAGCTGGGCGTCGATCCGGTGCATTTCGGGATCATGATGGTGGTCAACATGGAGATCGGGCTGTGTACGCCACCCGTGGGGCTAAACCTCTATGTCGGCTCGGCGATCTCCCGGCTTGGGCTGACGCAGGTCAGCAAGGCGGCGATCCCGTGGCTGCTGACGGCGCTGATCTTCCTGATGCTGGTGACCTATATCCCCGAGATATCTCTGTTCCTGCCACAGATGCTGGGCATGAACTGAGGATCCCAACACGGATGACACACGGAGACGGGCGGGCCATTGGCCCGCCCGTTCTCATGTCGGCAGCACCCAGTCGGCCTCGTCAAAACGGGTCAGCGCGGCGATGGCATCATAATCACGCCGGGTCGCGCCAAGGACGGCAAAGCCGGTCGCGTGCCGGGCGCTGTCGGCGGTGCTGGCCACGCGACCGCCTGCCGCCTCGATCAGCGCATAGGCAGCGAGGCAATCCCAGAGGCTCATGCGCGGCTCGCAATAGCCGACCAGCCGGCCAGCGGCGACATAGGCCAGCATCAGCGCCCCCGAGCCATAGCGAACCCAGGCGATGTTGCGGGCCGCAAGCTCGCCATGCAGGTCCGCGAGCCGCGCCGGTGGCACGCGGTCATTCGCGCCCAGCCCCAGCAGGCCCGAGGTGAGATCGAAGCGTTCGGTCACCCGGATCGCCCGCCCGTTCAGTGTCGCCCCAAGGCCGCGCCCGCCCAGGAACATCTCGTCCAGAACCGGCGCGAAGATCGCGCCCATCAGCGGGCCATCGGCATCCATCAGCCCGATCGAGACGCACCAGCCGGGCAGACCGTTCAGGAAGGGCGCGGTGCCGTCGATCGGGTCCACCACCCAGGTCAGCCCGCTACGCCCGGGCATTAACCCATATTCCTCGCCCAGCATCGCATCCTCGGGATAGGCGGAGAGCAGTTCAGACCGGATCAGCTCCTCGACCTCGCGGTCGGCAATCGAGACCATGTCGGTCAGCGACCGCTTGGTCTCGATCTCCAGCGCGTCGCGGCTATGGAAATGGCGCAGGGCCAACGCCCCCGCCTTTCGGGCGATCTGCTCCACCTGCGCCAGCCGTGCGGCAAGGTCGATCTCTGTCAGCATGTTGTCCCCTCAGGCGATCAAAGCCGCGCCGCCCGGCCGCAGGCCCAGCCTGACCGGTGCCCCCTGCGGCAGCGGGTCGGTGCCGCTGCTGTCCATGACGAACAGCCGGCCGGCCGGTCCGTCGATCTCGTATTCGATATGGTCACCCAGATAGGCGGCGCTGACCACGCGCCCCTCGAGCCCCGGCCCCTCCCCCGTGACGGCAAAGGCATTCGGCCGAACCGCCAGACGTGCCGGACCGGGCGCCGCCCTGCGTGCGGGCAGGTCAAGCTCTGCCGTTCCGACGCGGATGCGCGCCTGATCGCCGCCCACCGCCAGCACCTCGCAATCGATGACATTCGCCTCGCCGATGAAATCGGCGATGAACTCCGAGGCGGGGGATTCATAAAGTTCGCGCGGGGTGCCGTCCTGCGCGATGCGACCGTCCTTCATCACCACGATCCGGTCCGAGACCGCCAGCGCCTCGTCCTGGTCATGGGTCACATAGACGGCGGTGAACCCCAGCCGCTGCTGCAGCTCGCGGATCTCGGTGCGCACCCGGCGGCGCAGGCGCGCATCGAGGTTCGACAGCGGCTCGTCGAGCAGCAGGACCTGCGGCTCCAGCACCAGCGCGCGCGCGACGGCCACCCGCTGCTGCTGCCCGCCCGACAGTTCCGAGGGCAGCCGGTCGCCGAGACCCGAGAGGCCCACAAGCTCCAGCCCCTGCCCTGCCGCCGTCCGCGCCTCGGCCCGTTTCAGCCCGCCCGATTCCAGCCCGTAGGCAACATTGTCGATCACGCTCATATGCGGGAACAGCGCATAGCTTTGAAACACCATGGTCACGTCGCGCCGGTTGGGCGGCAGGCGGGTCACATCCTCGCCACCGATCAGGATCGCGCCTTCGCTCGGCGTCTCCAGCCCCGCCAGCATCCTGAGCGTCGTGGTCTTGCCGCAGCCCGAGGGGCCCAGCAGCGTGACCAGTTGCCCCGGCTCGATCCGCAGGTCCAGCTGCGGGATGGCGGTGAAGGCGCCGTAATTCTTGCGCACGGCGCGAAACTCGACCGCGCCTCTCTGGGCGTTGTTCATGCGCTTGCCTCGCTTGCGACAGGAGGGGTGGGGCGGCGGCGCAGCCGGCGCTCTCCGACCAGGAGTTGAAAGCCGCCGATGACACTGATCATCACCACGATCAGAACCGAGGAATAGGCGATGGCCACGCCATATTGCCCATTCTCGACCAGCCCGACGATATAGGCCGTCGCCATGTTGTACTTGGCCGAGACGAGAAAGATCACCGCCGAGATCGAGGTGATCGCGCGCACGAAGCTGTAGACCAGCGCGGCGATGATCGCCGGGCGCAGCAGCGGCAGGATCACCCGCCGAAGCGTTCGCCCCGAAGTCGCGCCAAGCGTCAGCGAGGCCTCGTCGAGACTGCCATCCAGCTGCGCCATCGCCGCCACCCCGCCACGCACACCGACCGGCATGTTACGGAAGACAAAGCAGACGATCAGGATCAGCGCGGTGCCGGTCATCTGGATCGGCGGCAGGTTGAAGGCCATGATGTAGCTGATGCCGATCACCGTACCGGGGATGGCAAAGCTCATCATCAGCATGAATTCGAACACCGATTTGCCGGGGAATTTCTGCCGCGCGATCAGCCATCCGGTCACGAGGCCCACGGCGGCGGTCAGCGGCGCCGCGATCAGCGCGATCAGCATGGTGGTCCAGAAACTGTTCCACGCCACGCCGGTCCAGCGGAAGCCGCCCTCGAAGGTGACGCCGAAGGCGCGGGCGTAATGGTCCAGCGTCAGGCTGTGATCCAGACCCCAGATCTTCACGAAACCGCCGAACAGGATCATCGCGTAGACGATGACGGTGAAAGCAGCCCACGCGGTGACAATGCCGATCACCGGCACGGCGACACGCGCCGGCAGCATGGCATGGCTGCCGCCATCGCCCTTGCCGCCGACGGTGGCGAAATTGCGCCCCGAGAGCCAGAGCCTCTGGGCCAGAAAGGCCGAGAGGGTGAACATCAGCAGAACCGCCGCCAGCACCGCCGCCCGCGAGGGATCGTTCTGTGCGCCGACGACCGAGAAGAAGATCTCGGTCGACAGCACCCCGCCCGAGCCGCCCAAAACCAGCGGATTGCCGAAATCGGCCATGCTCTCGATGAAGCCGATCAGGAAGGCATTGGCCAGCCCCGGCGCCATCAGCGGCAAAGAGACCCGGCGGAAGGTGCGCCAGCGGTCCGCGCGCAGGGTCTGGCTGGCTTCCTCCATCGAGGGGCTGACGCCATCGACCACGCCAATCAGCACAAGGAATGCGATGGGGGTAAAGCTGAGCACCTGCGCCAACCAGATGCCGGTGAGGCCGTAAAGCCAGCGCCCCAGCTCCCATCCGGTGGCGGCCTCGATCATCTGGGTCAGCGTGCCCGAGCGCCCCAGCAGCATGGTCAGCGCCAGACCGACGACGAAGGGCGGGGTGATGATCGGCAGCACGGTCAGCAGCCGCAGACCCTTCTTGAAGGGAAAGCGGGTGCGAGTGGCGGCCAGCGCGAAGGCCAGCCCGAGCGCGGTGGTCGCCGAGGCGGTGCAGAGCGCCAGGAACAGCGTCCGCCAGGCCACGCCGCAATAGCCGCCTGTCAGGCAGGAGAGGCTCCAGATCTTCGGATCGCCGATATTCTTCAGCACGCCTGCCGAGGTGAAGGAGCCATCGAAATCCTGGAAGGCGACGATGAAGATCGACAGGATCGGGTAGAAGACGAAGACCGCGACCAGCAGGATCAGCACCGCGATCGCGGTCAGGATGAAGGCATCGCCCTTCAGCGCCCCGCGCTCGGCCGCGCCGAAGGAAATGAGGCAGGTGAAGACCAGCCCCAGCAACACCGCCCCCGCGCCGAAAGCCGGCTGGCCCGCGACCTCGCCCAGGGTGGATTCGAGCAGGCCCCAGTTCCAGCCGCGCGTGCCGACCGACAGTCCCTCGACCGCCAGCCAGATCAGCCCGGCAACGCCGAGCCGCATCAGCCAGTGCCCACGCGCCGGACCGGCCGGGCGTGTCAGCCGCAGCCACAGGGCCAGCGCGACAAGGACCAGCACCGGCCAGAGCTGCCAGCGGCCTATCGCTGCCTGCAGCGCGCCTGGCCAGAGATCGGCCTTGCCCGGCAGGTCGCCCAGCCAGCCAAGACCGAAGATGCCGCCCCGGACCTTGTACCAGGGCAGGATCAGCAGCGCGAGGATCGCCACCGCAAGCGCCCTGTCCAGCCGCCGGTCGTCAGCACGCATCAGCGGCATCCCCTTTCCATCTGGATCGGACGGCAGGGCAGCCCTTTCCGCCGATCATTCAGCCGCGGCACGCCCGCCGACATCGCTGTCCCAACGCGACAGCAGCGCCTGCCGCCGCTCGGACGAGCCATACTCGGCGAAGTCATAGTCGATCAGCTTGATCTGGCTGAGATCGGGTGCATGTTCCGAGGCCACGGCCGCCTTGTTCGAGGGCAATTGGAACGAGCCGGCTGCGGGCATCAGGTTCTGCACCTCGGGAGTCAGCACCCAGTCGTAGAAGACCTTGGCCTCGTCCGGGTTCTGCGCCCCCTCGATCAGCGACATCGAGCCGACCTCGTAGCCGGTGCCCTCGCAGGGCGCGACGGTCTTGATCGGGAAGCCCTCGACCGATTGCGACACGGCGTCATGCATGAAGACGATGCCCAGCCCCGCCTCGCCCCGCGCCGCCGCCTTGACCGGGGCTGAACCCGACTTGGTATATTGCGACACGTTGGCGTTCAGGCTTTTCAGATAAGTGAAAGCCTCCTCCTCGCCCATCAACTGCACCAGCGTCGCGAGCGCCGTGTAAGCCGTGCCCGAGGAGTTCGGATCGGCGATCTGGATCTCGCCCTTCAGCGAAGGGTCCAGAAGATCCGCCCAGCAGGTCGGTTCCTTCAAGCCCTTCTTCTCGAAGATCTCGGTATTATAGCCCCAGCCCAATGCGCCACTGTAGACGCCGACGGTGCGATAGCCCGAGGTCTCGGCCTGCTCGACCGCCCAGTCCTGCAGGTCCGGCAGCAGCGGCGACTGGTATTCCGCGGTCAGCCCGTCGGCGGCCGCCTGCAGATGCGGATCGCCGGTGCCGCCCCACCATAGGTCGGTCTGCGGATTGCGCGCCTCGGCACGAACCTTGGCATAGGCCTCGCCCGAGGACATGCGGACCATGTTCACGCTGATATCGGAATGGGACGCCTCGAACTCGGCCACCAGCTTCTCGCAGATGACCACATCGGCCGAGCAGATCAGGTTCAGTTCGGCAGCGAGCGCGCCCGAGGCCGGCAAGGCCAGAACGGCGCCGGCGGTGGCGGCGGCAATACGGATCTTCATGATGTTCCTCCCTTGCCCCTGTCGGGGCAGCCCTTTTTGCAAAGCTGTGCAATCAGGTTCCGTTGCGAATCGCCAATCTGTCAAGAAATTTCAGGAAGGTTTCGCTTTCTTGCTATCGCTCCCGTCGGTATGGTTCTGCACAGGATTGCAGCCGCTCGCTGAGGGAGCCACCGATTGCGCAAGAACGCCGTCAGCGCCAAGGATGTCGCCGAGTTGGCGGGCGTCTCGCGGGCGGCGGTGTCGCGCTGCTTTACCCCCGGGGCCAGCATCTCAGCCGAGACCCGTGCGCGCATCCTGAAGGCCGCCGATCAGCTGGGCTACCAGGTGAACCGGCTGGCCAGCGGACTGATCCGCAATGAAAGCGGGCTGGTGGCGCTGATCGCCTCGGAGATCGCCACCCCCTATCGCTCGGAACTGCTGTCGGCGCTGACGCAGGCGCTGCAGCAGGCCGGCAAGCTGGCGCTGGTCATCAATACCGACCGCTCGGATGACAGCGTGGAACGCGCGCTGCGGCAGGCGATCAGCTATCGCACCGACGCGGCGATCTTCCTTTCCGGTATGCCGGCGCGTTCGCTCAGCGAGACCTGCCTCAGGAACGGGATGCGGCTGGTGCTGATCAACCGCGACGAAGAGCGCCCGGGATCGCTGCGCGTACGCATCGCCGATGCCGAGGCTGGCCGTCGCGCCGTTGCCCTGCTGGTCGCCGCCGGCTGCCGCCGGCTGGCCGTCGCCACCTCGAGCGCCGATACGCCGAGCCTCAAGGAACGTGAACGCGGTTTCATCGAGGCGGCGCGGGGGGCAGGGATCGACTGGACGGCACTGCGCGGCGGGCCGACCTCGTACCAGACCGGGCAGGACCTGGGCATGGACCTCTTGACCCGGCCCGAGCGGCCGGACGCGATCTTTTGCACCACCGACCTGATGGCCTGCGGGATTGCGGATGTGGCCCGCTGGCGGCTGGGGCTGGCGATCCCGCAGCAACTGTCGCTGATCGGTTTCGACGACATCGCCCAGGCCGGATGGGACGGCTATGACCTGTCAACCTTCCGCCAGCCGGTCGACGAGATCGCGGCGAAAAGCGTGGCCTGGCTGTCAACGGTCGCCGACGATCACCCGGCCGACCTGATGATCGAACCTAGGTTGGTGATGCGCGGTTCGCTGGCGCGGAAGAATCACACCGTATCGAGATACAGCTCCACCGTCTCCTCGTCCGACAGTTCCGCCATGTAGTGCAGTTCCTGGCGCTTGGTCATCAGGTAGTTCTCGATGAGATGGGCGGGGAAGATACTCTTGATGTCGGGGCAGCTGGCGAAGGCCTCGATCGCTTCCTGCCAGGTGCCGGGCAGCTGGTCGAGCTTCTGGTCATAGGCGTTGCCCTGGAAGGCCGGGGTCGGTTCCAGCTTTTCCTCGATCCCGTTCAGCGCCGCACCGAGGATGGCGGCGACGGTCAGGTAGGGGTTCACGTCACCGCCGGCCACCCGATGCTCGATCCGGCGGGCCTTGGGACCGGATGAGGGGATGCGGATCGCGGCGGTGCGGTTCTCGTAGGCCCAGCCAATGCCGGTCGGCGCGTGGGCATTGGGGACCAGCCGGTCATAGGAATTCTCGTGCGGGGCAAAAAGCAGGGTCGAGCCGGGCATGGCGCGCAGGCAGCCGCCGACGGCGTGGCGCAACTGGTCGGTGCCCGCATCGCCGCCATTGTCGAAGATGTTCTTGCCCGCTTTGGTCAGCACCGAGAAATGCATGTGCATCCCGTTGCCGGGCCACATGTTATAGGGCTTGGCCATGAAGCTGGCGGCAAAGCCGTATTGCCGGGCGACGCCCTTGACCAGCATCTTGAACAGCCAGGTGTCATCGGCGGCCTTGAGCGGGTCGGCCTGATGCATCAGGTTGATCTCGAACTGCCCCGGCCCGGCCTCGGAGATGGCGGTATCGGCAAGGATGTCCATCGATTCGCAGGCATCGTAGAGCGAGGTGAAGAACTGGTCGAAGGCGTCGAGCGCGCGCAAGGACAGCACCTCGCCCCCGGTCCGGCGCTTGCCCGAACGCGGGCTCGGCGGCACGCGCAGCGTGCGGCCGGAATCGTCGATCAGGTAAAACTCCAGTTCGGTCGCCACCACCGGCACCAGACCGGCGGCGTCATAGCGCGCGACCACCTGCGCCAGCGCCTGCCGCGGGTCGCCGTCATAGGGCCGGCCATCGGGATGAAACATCCACAGGGGCAGCAGCGCCGTCGGCGCATCGAGCCACGGCATGGGCAGGAAGCCGCGCTCGGTCGGCAAGAGCACGCCATCGGGATCGCCGGATTCGAAGACCAGCGGGCTGTCCTCGATATCCTCGCCCCAGATGTCGAGGTTGAGCACCGAATAGGGGAACTTGGTCCCCTCGGTCAGCACCTTCTCGGCAAAGCGGGCGGGCACACGCTTGCCGCGCGCGACCCCGTTCAGGTCGGCGGCGGCAATGCGGATCGTCTTGACCTCAGGGTGTTCCCTCAGCCAGTCCATGAATTCACCTGATCAGTTGCGGTCGGTATTTGATGCGCCTGGTGGCGCCGGGCAGATGCCGGTTCAGCCGCCGGTTCACGATTCCGAACAATCCGATCAGAAGCAGCGTCAGCAGGATGAAGTAGCCTGCGACGATGGGATAGGCGACGAAGGGGTTGAAGGTATTGTCGGCGAAGTAGTCGGCGTAATAGAGGCTGTCGCCCCTCTGCTGGAAGGCCGGGAAGCTGGCGAAGAAGACCAGCGTGGTGGCGTGGAACAGGAAGATCGCCTCGTTGGTATAGGAGGGCCAGGCCAGCCGCATCATGGTCGGCCAGACGATCTTGCGGAAGCGTTTCCAGCCGGTCATGCCATAGGCATCGGCCGCTTCGAGATCGCCCTTGGGCACCGATTGCAGCGCACCATAGAAGATCTGCGCCGAATAGGCGGCGGTGTTCAGGATCAGCACGATCAGCGCGCCAGCCCAGGCCCGGGTCAGCCAGCCCGTTGCAATGGTGATGCCGAAGATGTTGATCCCCTGCTTGGGCAGCATGACGAGCGCCGCATAGGCGAGGAAGAACTGGATGAACAGCGGGCTGCCCCGGAACAGGAAGATGAAGCCGTTCGCGGGTTTTCTCAGCCAGGGATTGGGGCTGGCCTTGGCCAAGGCCAAGCCATTGGCGAGGAAGAAGCCGAAGAACAGCGCCAGGATGCCGAAATAGAGGTTCCAGATCAGGCCCGAGCCGATCAGCACGAATTGCTGGCAGAGGTCGAAATCCGAACGCGGCAGCAGCCGCTCGCCAATGCCGATCGAGCGCAGGGCATAGTCTTGGAAGGTCTGAGCGCAGCTCATGTCGTACCTGCCTTGCGCAGCGCTTCGCCTGCCAGTGTCGCCTGTCCGCGCGACAGCCGCCCGGTCAGCCGATGGATGATCTTTTCCGAGATCCAGGTCATGAACAGGTAGAAGACCAGCAGGAACAGGAAGTAGTAGAGCCGCCAGTCGGGATGGGGATAGGCAAAGGCGCTGGTCTTAGTGCCGCCCAGTTCGCGCGCCCAGTAGACGATGTCCTCGATGCCAAGGATGAACAGCAGCGGCGTCGCCTTGATGAGGATCATCCACAGGTTCGACAGGCCCGGAATGGCATAGGTCCACATCTGCGGGATCAGCACCCGGCGATTCACCTGGCGGGGCGACATACCATAGGCCTCGGCGGTTTCCAGCTGCGCGCGCGGGACCGCCTGCATGGCGCCGTAAAGGACGTTGGCGGCGAAAGCGCCGAAGACCACGGCAAAGGCCACGACAGCGGTGGTAAAGCCATAGGCCTGATGCACCCATTCGGGGCTGTTCGACAGCGGCAGCTTGGCCGCGGCGCAGACGATGAAGTCATTGCCCTGCCGCACCGGCGCATCGCTGTCGCACAGCACCTTGTGGCGCATCCATTCCAGCCCCTGGTCCAGCGCGATGGGCACGAAGAGGAAGAAGATGATATCGGGAATGCCGCGCACCATGGCGGTATAGGTTTTGCCGAAAAGCCGCAGCGGCGCGAAGCCTGATCGCGCGGCCATCGCCCCACCAAATCCGAACAGCAGCGCGATAGGGGCGGTGATGGCCAGAAGCGCCAGAACCGTGCCGAAACTGGCATAGAACTGCAGATGCGTGCTGGATGTGAGATAACACATCAGCCAGGACAGGCCTTCAAGCGAGGCCGGATCGGAGCAATGGGCGAACATGATAAGTCCTGGCTTGCCGCCGCCGGTGTCAGGCCGGCGGCGGCGGCTTCAGATCATTCGAACAGCTGCGAGTCTTCGCCGAACCACTTCTTCAGCATCTCGTTCAGCGAGCCGTCTTCCTTCATCGCGGTAATGGCCGCGTCGAATTTTTCCTTCAGCTCGTTATCCGACTGGCGCAGGCCCATGCCGATGCCCTCGCCCAGCTTCACCGTGTCAAAGCCATCGACCCAGACCAGCTCGCCATTCGACTGCTCGACCAGCGGCTTCAGATAGTCCTTGTCGGCAAAGACGGCGTCAGCCTCGCCATTGCGGACGGCGGCCACAGTCTCGTCGGGGGTGGCGAATTCCATCAGCGTCGCGCCCGATTCGGCGACATGGCTGGCCTGAATGGTACTGGTCTGCGCGGCAACGACGCCGCCCTTGATGTCGGCATCCGCGGCCAGCGCGGCATAGGCCGAAGGCAGGCCCGGCGTGTAGGGCTGGGTGAACTGGATGACCTTCTTGCGTTCCTCGTTGATGTTCATGCCCGCCATGATCGTGTCATAGTTCGAGGAAACGAGGTTCGGGATGATCGAATCCCAGTCGTTCTTGACCCAGGTGCAGGTCAGTTCGGCCCGCTTGCACAGCTCGTCGCCCAGCTCGCGCTCGAAGCCGTCGACCTCGCCGGTCTGGTCATTGATGAAGTTGTACGGAGGATAGGCGCCCTCGGTGCCCATGCGGACAGTGTCCTGCGCCAGGCCCATGCCCGCGGTCAGGGCCAGAGCGGCGGCGGCAAGCATCAGTTTCTTCATGTTTTTTTACTCTCCTGTTGGAATCTTTATCAAGCGACCATGGTGGCGCTGAGAAATTGCTGCAACCGTTCGGTCTTGGGGGCGCCGAACAGTTCGGCGGGCGGGCCTTCCTCGCAGATCAGGCCCTGATGCAGAAAGACGACATGGTCACTGACATCCGCCGCAAGGCGCATGTCATGGGTGACGATGATCATGGTGCGATGCTCGCCGGCCAGGTCCTTGATGACCTTGACCACTTCCTGCTGAAGTTCCGGGTCCAGCGCGCTGGTCGGCTCGTCAAAGAGAAGCGCGGTGGGCTGCATGCAGAGCGCCCGGGCGATGGCCGCGCGCTGTTGCTGCCCGCCTGAAAGCTGGGCTGGCCAGTTGTCGGCCTTGTCGCCGATGCCGACCTTGGCCAGCAGCGAACGGGCGCGGGTCTCGACCTCCGCCGGGTTCTCGCCCAGCACCGTCACCGGCGCCTCCATCACGTTCTGCAGGATGGTCATGTGCGACCACAGATTGAACTGCTGGAACACCATGGACAGGTTGGTACGGAACCGGGTCACCTGCGCCCGGTCAGCCGGATGGCGGTGAAGCCCCGTTCCCTTCCAGCGAACCTCTTCGCCATTGAACAGGATCTGGCCCTGCTGGCTGTTTTCCAGAAGGTTGCAACAGCGCAGCAAGGTCGACTTGCCCGAACCGGAGGACCCGATCAGGCTAAGCACATGACCGCGCGGCGCGGTCAGGGACACGCCCTTGAGCACCTCAAGAGAGCCATAGGCCTTGTGGAGATCCCGGATCTCGATGACCGGGGCGGGGGATTGGGGCGCGTTTGTCTGCATCGTTCGGGCATAGGGCGATATTATTTCGCCAAATGCAACGGTCACATCGCTCTCGCCATGTCGGTTAATTCGGGCAATCTGCCCGGAATTCCGGCCGGAGCGGCGTCTCAGAGGATCTCGACGCTGTATTTCTCGATGACCGTATTGGCCAGCAGACCCTCGCACATCCGGGCGACCTCGGCCTCGGCGGCGGCCTTGTCGGCACCCGTCAGGTCAAGCTCGATCACCTTGCCCTGACGCACGCCGCTGACCCCCTTGTGGCCCAGCCCGGCCAGGGCATGGCGGATCGCCTCGCCCTGGGGATCAAGGACGCCGTCTTTCAGCATGATGGTGACACGGGCTTTCATCGGCGGCAGTCCTTTAGTTGATCAGCGTCGGTTTGGTCAGATTGGCGGTATTGGCGGGCAGAACGCCAAGGCGGCGGGCCACCTCGGTATAGGCGTCGGTCAGGTTGCCCAGATCGCGGCGGAACACGTCCTTGTCCAGCTTCTGGCCGGTCTTCACGTCCCACAGCCGGCAGCTGTCGGGGCTGATCTCGTCGGCCACGATCAGGCGCATGAAATCGCCGTCCCAGATGCGGCCGATCTCGATCTTGAAGTCGATCAGCTTGATACCGACACCGTAGAACACGCCCGAGAGGAAGTCGTTCACGCGCAGCGCCAGCGACACGATATCGTCCAGATCCTGCTGGCTGGCCCAGCCAAAGGCGACGATGTATTCCTCGCTGACCATCGGGTCGCCCAGCTCGTCATTCTTGAAGCTGTATTCGACGATGGGGCGCGGCAGCGCGGTACCCTCTTCCAGCCCCAGGCGCTTGGACAGCGAACCCGCGGCAAAGTTGCGCACGATCACCTCGAGCGGGATGATCTCGACCTGGCGGATCAATTGCTCGCGCATATTGATGCGGCGGATGAAATGGTTGGGCACACCGATATTGGTCAGCCCGTTCATGAAATATTCCGACAGGCGGTTGTTCAGCACGCCCTTGCCTTCGATCGTGGCCTTTTTCTGGGCGTTGAAGGCGGTCGCATCATCCTTGAAATACTGGATCAGCGTGCCGGGCTCGGTGCCTTCGTAAAGGATCTTGGCCTTGCCTTCGTAAATCTTCTTGCGCCGCGGTGCCATGCGTGACCTGTCCTTTCGGGTGTCGCCCCTGAGCTTGCGCTATAGGGCATGGACGGGGTCAGGGGCAATAAGGGTTGCGGCAAGGCCCGGCAATGGGCATATCAGGTTCACGTTTTTTGCTGGAGGCCTGAATGACCACCTTTGACGACCGCGAACGTTCCTACGAGACGAAATTCGCGCTGGATGCGGAACTGCGCTTCAAGGCCGAGGCCCGGCGCAACCGGCTTCTGGGCGAATGGGCGGCCGGGCTTCTGGGCAAGGAGGGCGACGCCGTGCGCGCCTATGCCATGACCGTGGTCACCTCGGATTTCGAAGAGCCCGGCGATGACGATGTCTATCGCAAGCTCGCCGGCGACCTGGAAGGCCGTGCCGACGAGAAGACCATCCGCACCAAGATGGTCGAGCTGATGATCGAGGCCAAGAAACAGGTCATCGACGAGGCGCGCTGAGCGCCCGACATGGCGGCGGGGGCCCTGCCCCCGCATCCCGAGAAGATCTGCGTAGGGCTGATTCGTCAGCCAGCGACAGGTTGGGCGGCCGCCTCGGCCCGCGGATAAAGCCGCGCCATGCTGAGGCCGCGCATTATGTTCAAGACCATCAGCGCCGCCCAGAGCCCGTGATTTCCGAGAAGCGGCGGCAGCACCAGCAGCGCCACGGCATAGACCGCCACCGATTGCAGCATCGCGATCCGCATCTCGCGCGTCAGGGTGGCGCCGATGAAAATCCCGTCGAACATCCAGCTGGCAATGCCGATCAGCGGCGCGATGGCGAGCCAGAGCAGGTAATGCCGCGCCTCGGCCCGGACCTCGGGCGAGGTGGTCAGCAGATCGATGATCGCCGGCCCGCCCAGCAGGAACACCGCGCCCAGCGCCGCCGCCCCCGCAACACCCCATTGCGAGGTCAGGATCGAGGCCCGCCGCACCCGCGCCGGCTGGCGCGCGCCGACCGCCTGCCCGACAAGGCTCTCGGCGGCAAAGGCAAAGCCGTCCAGCGCATAGGCGGTGATCGACAGGAATTGCAGCAGCACCTGATTGGCGGCCAGCGTCACATCCCCCTGCCCCGCGGCCATGAACATGAAGGTGGTGAAGCTGGCCTGCAGGATGACCGAACGGATCATGATATCGCCATTCACGCGGGCAAAGCGCGACAGCTTGTCGCGGGCGAACAGCGTGGCGGCATTGCGCGCGGCAGCGATGGCCGCGCGCAGGGCGTGGCGCGCGAACCAGAGGCCAAGCGCCAGCCCCGACCATTCGGCAATCAGCGTGGCCCAGGCCACCCCCGGCACGCCGAGGCCAAGCCCCAGCACGAACCAGATGTCGAGGCCGACATTCAGCCCGTTCTGCAACAGTTGCAGCGCCAGCACCGCGCGGGTCCGCTCAATGGCGATCAGCCAGCCGGTGATGGCGTAAAGCCCGATGCTGGCCGGCGCACCCCAGATGCGAATCGCCAGGTAGTCGCGGGCCATCGCCTCGACCTCGGGCGTCGCCGGTGCCAGTTGGAAGGCCGCCCAGAACAGCGGCAGTTGCAGCAGGATCATCGCCAGCCCGGCCCCGCCGGCAATGACCAGCGCCCGCAAAAGGTGCGCACCGACCTCGGCCCCGTCGCCGGCGCCGTGGCTTTGTGCCACCAGCCCCGAGGTGCCCATGCGCAGGAAGCCGAAGACCCAGTAGATCGAGGTCAGCACCACCGCGCCGATGCCGACCGCCCCGATGGGCGCGGCCTGACCCAGTTGGCCGACCACGCCGGTATCGACCAGCCCCAGCAGCGGCACGGTCGCATTCGACAGCACGATCGGCAACGCGATCGCCAGCACCCGGCGATTGGTCAGTGGTGCCCCTTCGACCGGCACCGCCCCTTGCGGGACGGGTTCAACCATTCTTCGGCATGACGAAATGCCCGGTAGCCTGCGCGATCGGGCGGCTGCGGTCATCCTGCCAGGCCTCGACCTGCACGCTGGCATAACGCCGGCCCGACCGCACCACCCGCGCCCGTGCATAGGCATCACGCGGCAGGCCCGAGCGCAGGTAGTCGACGGTCATGTCCACGGTCTTCGGCAGGCGCGGCATGCTGCTCGGATCGGCCGGATCGGGGGTCAGCCGGCCTTCCTCCACATCGGCCCAGGAGGCGGTCCATGACAGCTCGATGATGGCGGCGATTTCCAGAAAGGCCGCCGTGGCCCCGCCATGCAGCGCCGGCAGCATCGGGTTGCCGATCAGCTTCTCGTCAAAGGGCAGCACCGCCGTCAGTTCGTTGCCGCGGCGGTCGAAATGGATGCCCAGCCAGCGGATGAACGGCACGCCTGCGACCAGCGCCTGCAGGGCCGCATCGCGGCGGCTCTTGATCTGCGACAGGGGTTCGTTGCGGTCAGCCATGGCGCGGCGCCTCGATGGTGAAGGCGCCAGTGGCGCTGGCCACCGGGTTCTCGCTGTCCTCGTCGGTGGTCACCGCCCGCACGAAGGCGACCGAGCGGGTGATGTGATAGCATTCGGCCCGCGCACTCAGCCGCTGGCCGGGTTTCGCCGCGCGCATGTAGTCGATGCGCAGGTCCAGCGTCGCCGTGCTCGAGCGGACGGACGGATGGCTCAGCACCGCCGCGCCGCAGCAGGTATCCATCAGCGCCGAGACCACACCGCCATGAATCACGCCGCTGTGTGGGTCACCGACAAGGTGATCGGCAAACGGCATCGACACCACCGCCACGCCCTCGCCCAGCTCGTCGATCCGCATCCCGAGCGCCCTTGCATAGGGCAGCGCGGTTATGAATTGCTGCGCCCGATCGATTTTCACCGGGCCGTCTGTCGCGTCCGTCATTGCCTTACCATCCAGATTCACCGGCTTTCGCCTTGCGGTCCCTTCATACCATCGACAAGTCTATGCAATCTATGCGGTGGTTGTGATATGAGAGACAAGTACTTAGTCTTGCGATGTAAGCGTGCGGAGGACCGGGATGCCAGACAATCAGCTTGTCAGTTTCAAGGAAATGTGCGCGCGATTTGAAGTAACGCCACGCACCCTGCGCTATTACGAATATATTGAACTGCTGAGCCCCAACAAGGTTGGCCGCGCCCGCTTTTACGGACCCCGGGAAATCGCCCGGATGACCCTGATCCTGCGCGGGCGGCGCTTTGGCTTCTCGCTCGAGGAAATCCGGCAATGGCTGCTGATGTACGAGCAAGCGGGCAACCGCGATCAGCTGCAATACTGGATTCGCCGGGCGGACGAACAGCTTGACGCGCTGAACGAGCAGATCCTGGAGCTTGAAGTGGCGCGCACCGACCTCAAGCAGCTCCGCGACGAATCCGCGCAGGAGCTGAGCAAACTCGGCTGAGCCGGCCCCCGGCGTCGCCCTTTCGATCGCCGAAAGTCGTGACGCCGCGTTACGCTTACGCGAACGTAAACTTTGGTCTATAGCGGGGTTCAGAGGAGCCGCAGCCCGCGAAAGGCCGCCACACATGCCAGACTCATTGATGACGATCCGCCAGATGTGCGACGCGTTCGATGTGACGCCGCGCACCCTGCGCTTCTACGAGGCGCGAGAGCTGATCTTCCCCGAACGCCGCGGGCAACACCGCCTGTATGACCGGCGCGACCGCGCCCGGCTGACGCTGATCCTGCGCGGCAAGCGCTTTGGCTTCAGCCTCGAGCAGATCCGCCAGCTGCTGGAACTTTACGAACCCGGGCCGAATAACCGGGCGCAGATCGAAGCCACGATTTCCGCCTCGCGCGAAAGACTGACCGACATGGAACGGCAATATGCCGAACTGCGCGGCGCGATCGAGGAACTGAAAGACCAATTGATCGAATCCGAACGGCGCCTTGCCGCCATCACGGCTGATGACGAGACAACAGGATAACACCATGCCCATCTACAACGCCCCTACCCGCGACATGCAGTTCATCCTTCACGACGTGCTGAACGTGTCGCAATCCGGCCTGCCCGGCCATGACGAGCTGGATCGCGACTTTACCGACGCTATCCTGGAAGCCGCCGGCAAGCTGGCCGAGGAAGTGCTGGCGCCGCTGAACACGGTGGGCGACCAGCAGGGCTGCGTACTGGAGAACGGCGTGGTCCGCACGCCGAAGGGCTTTTCGGAAGCCTTCGAGCAGATGAAGGAAGGCGGCTGGACCGCGCTCGACTGCGACCCGGAATATGGCGGTCAGGGCATGCCCTACCTGCTGGGTGTCGCCACGGGCGAGCTGTTCGTCTCGGCCAACATGGCGTTCAACATGTACCAGGGCCTGACCCACGGCGCCTATTCGGCGATCCATGCCCATGGCACCGACGCGCAGAAGCAGACCTATCTGCCGAAGATGGTCAGCTGCGAATGGACCGGCACCATGAACCTGACCGAGCCACATGCCGGCACCGATCTGGGCATGCTGCGCACCAAGGCCGAACCGCAGGCGGATGGCAGCTACCTGATCACCGGGCAGAAGATCTTCATCTCGGCGGGCGACCATGACATGTCCGAGAACGTCATCCACCTGGTGCTGGCCAAGGCCCCGGGCGGTGGCGAAAGCACCAAGGGCATCTCGCTGTTCATCGTGCCGAAATTCCTGGTGAACGAGGATGGTTCGCTTGGCGAGCGCAACGCGGTCAGCGTCGGCAATATCGAAGAAAAGATGGGCATCCACGGCAACTCGACCTGCGTCATGAACTATGACGGGGCCAAGGGCTGGCTCCTTGGTGATCTGCACAAGGGCATGCGCGCCATGTTCACCATGATGAACGAGGCCCGCGTCGGCGTCGGCCTGCAGGGCTACGCCGTGGCGGTGCCCGCCTACCAGAACGCCGTCGCCTATGCCAAGGACCGCCTGCAGGGCCGCGCCGTCACCGGTGACGCCAATCCCAAGGGCCCGGCCGATCCGCTGATCGTGCATCCCGATATCCGCCGCTCGCTGATGGATCAGAAAAGCTTTCTTGAAGGCGCGCGGATGATGACGTTCTGGGGCGCCCACATGATCGACCGCGCCCATTCGGGCGATGCCGCAGCCGAGGGCATGATCTCGCTGCTGACCCCGGTGCTGAAAGGCTTCCTGACCGACAAGGGCTTTGACACCGCGGTCATGGCGCAGCAAGTCTTCGGCGGTCACGGCTATATCGAGGAACATGGCATGAGCCAGTTCGTCCGCGACGCCCGGATCACCATGATCTACGAAGGCGCCAATGGCGTGCAGGCGCTGGACCTGGTGGGCCGCAAGCTGGCAGCCGATGGCGGCAAGCCGGTCATGGCCTTCTTCGAGATGGTCAAGGGCTTCTGCAAGGAACATGGCGCCAACGAGAAGCTGGCCGCCGATTTCATAGAACCGCTGAAGGCCGCCTCGAAGGATCTGCAGACTGCCGGCATGTTCTTCATGCAGAACGGCATGAAGAACCCGAACGCGGCGCTGTCGGGCAGCTATGACTTCATGCATCTCTTCGGCCAGACCGTGATGGGCCTGATGTGGGCGCAGATGGCGGTTGCGGCTCAGGCCAAGCTGGATGCCGGCGAAGGCGATGCCCAGTTCCTGAACACCAAGCTGGCCACCGGTCGCTATTTCATGAAGCGCCAGCTGCCGATCACCGCCACCCACCTGGCGCGCATCCAGTCGGGCGCCGAGCCGGTCATGGCGCTGGACGCCGAGCAGTTCTGATCCCTCATCCCCGGCGGAGTGCCGTGTGCCGCCGCCGGGGATATTTGAGTGAGAAAGAAGGGCCGCCCCGGCCCGCGCGTTACCGGCGGGCGGTGAAAACCGGGGCTTTCTCCTTCAGCGGTCATCGGCTTCCCAGCCTCGACCGCGAGGCCGAGACGAGGGAAGAAGGGTTGCGGGACGGTTAATCCGCCCTTTCTTCTTCAGGAAAATATCCCGCGGGAGTGCGGGGACCGCGCAGGCCCCCGCTGTCGAGGAGGAACCGCAGATGACCGCGACACTCTGGTGCTTTGGCGAAAGCGGCAATGCCTACAAGGCAGCGCTGACCATGGAACTGGCCGGTTACGACTGGCAGCCGGTCTATGTCGATTTCTTCGGCGGCGAATCCCGCAGCCCGGCCTTCCGCGCCCTCAACGAGATGGGCGAGGTGCCGGTCTTCCGCGAGGATGACCTGACCCTGACCCAGTCGGCGGTGATCCAGTTGCACATCGCCGAGAAGACCGGGAAATTCCTCGGCACCGACCGCAACGAGACCCTGCGCTGGCTGATGTTCGACAATCACAAGCTGTCGGGCGTGGCGGGTTCGACCCGTTTCCTGATGAATTTCCTGCCCGAGGACAAGCGCCCGGCCGAGGTCATCGCCTTCCAGCAGGGCCGGCTGAAAAGCACCTACAAGATCCTGAACGACCACCTGTCGCGCAGCACCTGGGTTGCGGGCACGGATCCCAGCATCGCCGACTTCGCCTGCTGCGGCTATCTCTATTACCCCGAGCCTTTCGGTTTCGACCGTGCCGACTGGCCCCATATCAACCGCTGGCTGGACGCGATCGCCGCCCTGCCCGGCTGGAAACACCCCTATGATCTGATGCCCGGCAATCCCTCCGACCGGGCCTAAAGGAGGACCAATGACCGAAGCCTTTATCTATGACGCCGTCCGCACCCCGCGCGGCAAGGGCCGCGCCGATGGCAGCCTGCACGAAGTCACCTCGCTGGCGCTGTCCGCCCGCCTCCTGAATGCCGTGAAGGACCGCAACAACCTGGAAGGTCACGCGGTTGAGGACGTCATCTGGGGCAATGTCACCCAGGTCAAGGAACAGGGCGCCTGCCTTGCCCGCTCGGCCGTGCTGGCCTCGAACCTCGATGAATCGATCCCGGGTCTGGCGATCAACCGTTTCTGCGCGTCCGGCATGGAGGCGGTGAACCTGGCCGCCAACCAGGTCAAGGGCGGGGCCGGTCAGGCCTATATCGCCGGCGGCGTGGAAATGATGAGCCGCGTGCCGATGGGCAGCGACGGCGCCGCCATTGCCGTTGACCCGACGCTGACCTTTGGCACCTATTTCGTGCCGCAGGGCATCAGCGCCGACATCATCGCCACCGAATACGGTTTCTCCCGCGAAGAGGCCGATGCGCTGGCGGTTGAATCGCAGCGCCGCGCCGCCGAGGCCTGGGCCGACAACCGTTTTGCCCGCTCGATCGTGCCGGTTCTGGACCAGAACGGCCTGACCATCCTGGACCGCGACGAATACATGCGCCCCGGCACCACGGTCGAGGACCTGGGCAAGCTGAAGGCCAGCTTCAAGGACATGGGCGAGGTGATGCCCGGTTTCGACAAGGTGGCGATGCTGAAATACCCCCATCTCGACCGCATCAACCACATCCACCATGCCGGCAACAGCTCGGGCATCGTCGATGGCGCCGGCGCCGTGCTGATCGGCAACGAGGAATTCGGCAAGGCCTATGGGCTGAAGCCCCGCGCCCGCATCCGCGCCACCGCCAAGATCGGCACCGATCCCACGATCATGCTGACCGGCCCGGTGCCGGTGACCGAGAAGATCCTGCGTGACAGCGGCATGTCCATCAAGGACATCGACCTCTTCGAAGTGAACGAGGCCTTCGCCTCGGTCGTCCTGCGCTTCATGCAGGCCTTCCAGGTCGATCCGGCGCTGGTCAACGTCAATGGCGGCTCGATCGCCATGGGTCACCCGCTGGGGGCGACCGGCGCGATCATCATCGGCACGCTGCTGGACGAGCTGGACCGTCAGGACAAGAACGTCGGCCTCGCCACGCTCTGCATCGCGTCCGGCATGGGCGCGGCCACCATCATCGAACGCGTGTAAGGGGAGGTTTCCGACATGACCGATTTCACCATGACCAAGGACGCCGACGGCGTCGCCCTGATCACCTGGGACGTTCCCAACAAGTCGATGAACGTGCTGAGCCTTGACGGCGCGGCCACGCTGAACGGCCTCATCGATGACGCTCTGGCCGATGCGGCCGTGAAGGGCATCGTCATCACCTCGGGCAAGAAGGACTTTGCCGGCGGCATGGACCTGAACGTCATCGCCGGGATGAAGCTTAACGGCGGCGCGCAGGGCGTGTTCGACGGCGTGATGACCCTGCATCACCTGCTGCGCAAGATCGAGCGCGCCGGCATGGATGCCAAAACCCTGAAGGGCGGCAAGCCGATCGCGAGCGCCCTGCCCGGCACCGCGCTGGGGATCGGGCTGGAGCTGCCGCTCTCGACCCATCGCATCTTCGCGGCGAACAACCCCAAGGCCAAGATCGGCCTGCCCGAGATCCTGGTTGGCATCTTCCCCGGCGCCGGCGGCACCACCCGCCTGTCGCGCAAGCTGGGCGCGATGGCGGCGGCCCCCTTCCTGCTGGAAGGCAAGATGTCCGACCCGGCCAAGGCCAAGGCTGCAGGGCTGATCGACGAGGTCGTCGATGATCCGGTTGCCGCTGCGCGCGACTGGGTGCTGAAGGCCACTGACGCCGAAATCGTCAAACCCTGGGATGCCAAGGGCTACAAGATGCCGGGCGGCGACCCCTACAGCGCGCCAGGCTTCCCGACCTTCGTCGGCGCCAGCGCGATGGTGCATGGCAAGACCATGGGTGTCTATCCGGCGGCCAAGGCGCTGCTGTCGGCGGTCTATGAAGGCGCGATGGTGCCCTTCGATCAGGCGCTGAAGATCGAGGCGCGCTGGTTCACCAATGTGCTGATGAACCCCTCCTCGACCGCGATGATCCGCAGCCTGTTCATCAACAAGGAAGCCTTGGAGAAGGGCGCGAACCGTCCCGAAGCGCCGGACCAGTCGGTGAAGAAGGTCGGCATCCTTGGCGCCGGCATGATGGGCGCGGGCATTGCCTATGTCTCGGCCATGGCCGGCATTCAGGTCGTGCTGATCGACGCCAAGCAAGAGTCGGCCGACAAGGGCAAGGCCTATTCGGAAGGTCTGCTGGACAAGGCGATCAGCCGCAAGAAGTCGACCGAGGAGAAGAAGGCCGAAGTTCTGGCCCGCATCACCGCGACCACCGATTATGCCGCGCTGGACGGCTGCGACCTGATCGTGGAAGCCGTGTTCGAGGACGTGGCCGTGAAGGCCGAGGTGACCAAGAAGACCGAGGCGGTGATCCCCGCCGACGCGATCTTCGCCACCAACACCTCGACCCTGCCGATCAGCGAGTTGGCGAAGGCCAGCAGCCGTCCGGACCAGTTCATCGGCATCCACTTCTTCTCGCCGGTCGACAAGATGCTGCTGGTCGAGATCATCAAGGGCAAGCAAACCGGCCCGCGCGCCGTCGCCAAGGCGTTGGATTTCGTCCGCCAGATCAAGAAGACCCCGATCGTCGTCAACGACGCCCGCTTCTTCTATGCCAACCGCTGCATCATCCCCTATATCAACGAAGGCATCCGCATGGTCGGCGAGGGCGTCAGCCCGACCCTGATCGAGAATGCCGCCAAGCTGATGGGGATGCCGCTCGGTCCGCTGCAACTGGTCGACGAAACCTCGATCGATCTGGGCGTGAAGATCGCCAAGGCGACCCGCGCGGCGATGGGCGATGCCTATCCCGATGGCGCGGTCGATGAGGTGCTGTTCAAGCTCTACGATCAGGGCCGTCTGGGTCGGAAGTCGAACTCGGGCTTCTATGACTATGACGAGAAGGGCAAGCGCGGTGACTTCTGGTCCGGCCTCGCCACCGAATGGCCGGTCTCGGACGAGCAGCCCGAACTGACCGACGTTCAGCATCGCCTGATGTTCGCGCAGTCGCTGGAGGCCGTCCGGGCGCTGGAAGAGGGCGTGCTGGAAGACATCCGCGAAGGCGATGTCGGCGCCATCCTCGGCTGGGGCTTTGCGCCCTGGTCGGGCGGCCCGTTCAGCTGGCTCGACATGCTGGGCGCAACCCGCGCGGTTGAGATCTGCGACCGTCTGACTGCCGCCCATGGCGATCGCTTCAAGACGCCCGCCCTGCTGCGCGACATGGCCGCCAAGGGCGAAAGCTTCTACGGCCGCTTCGGCCAGCAGAAGAAAGCGGCCTGATCCCTCAGGTCCGAGACGACGCGGGGGCCTTCGGGCCCCCGTTTCTTTTTGTCCGACGCCGCGCGGCCTCGGTGCTGACCCGCATCAGGCGCTGGAATTTCGGGCATTCGAGATGCGAGGGCGCCGGACAGTCGGCGACATGGCGCAAGGCATCCGCAAGCGCCTCCAACTGCCGCACCTGCGCCTGCAGCGCGTCGGCGCGACGATGCAAATCGTCGCGCGGTAGCTCGGGCCGACCATCGCCGCCGAACATCGCGCCGATCTCGGCCAGCGAAAAGCCGGCGGCCTTGCCCATATTGATGAGGCCCAGTTGCAGCACCACGCCCGGCAGGTATTGCCGCCTCAGCCCGTGCCGCGCCGCCGACAGAACCAGCCCCTGTTCCTCGTAATAGCGCAGCGTCGAGGCCGGCACGCCGCTGGCCTCGACCACCTCGGCAATATCCAGAAGTTTCATACTTGACCTCAAGTTGACTTGAATTCGTAGCCTGCCCGTCAGACCCCGAATCTGCAAGAGGGCAGCCCGATGACCGAGACCGAATTCCCCGAAAGCAAGGCGCTTCGCCATGATCCCCGCGCCCTCGCGCTGCTGCTGGCCGCGAGCCTGACGGTGATGGCGGCGGCGACGATCAGCCCGGCCTTACCGGGGCTGGAACGACAATTCCCCGACACCGCCGCGAATGCCTGGCTGATCCGGCTTCTGGTGCCCGCGCCCTCGCTGGCGGTCATCCTGACCGCCGCGCTCTGTGGCATCGCCGCCGAGCGGATCGGGCGCAGGCCGCTGCTGCTAACCGGCATCACCCTTTTCGCACTGGCCGGCAGTGCTGGGCTGGTTCTACAGGACCTGAACCACATGCTCGCCAGCCGGCTGGTTCTCGGCGTGGCGCTGGCACTGATCATGACCGCGCAATCGGCGCTGCTGGGCGACTATTTCTCCGGTGCGGCGCTTCATGCGCTGAGCGGCGCGCAGGTTGCCGCGCGGAATTTCGGCGGCTTCGCCTTCATCACCCTTGCGGGTGCCTTGGCCAGCCTCTCGGCCCGGCTACCCTTCGCCATCTACGCGCTGCCGACGCTGGTCTTGCCCTTCATGGCGCGCGCCATCACCGAACCACCACGCCGCATTCGTGGCGACAGGATCGCAACTGATCCGGCGGCAGCACCGGGCTGGGGGCTGGGCGTCGGCCTGTTGTCGCTGGGGCAGATGCTCGTCACCACGATCTTCTTCACCATGCCAACGCAACTGCCCTTCTATCTCGAAGTGCGCGGATATGCCGAACCCGCGCTGACCGGCGCGGTTCTGGGCGTGCTGATGATCGCCGGTGGCATTTCCGCGCTGTTCTATCCGCGTCTGCGTGCGCGCATCGGCAACCTTGGAAACTGGGCCATCGGCCTGGCGCTGATGGCTCTGGGCTTCGCGCTCCTCGTCAGCGGCAGCGACATCGCCACCATTGGCACGGCCGCCGCTGCCATCGGCGCCGGCTATGCCCTGACCATTCCCGGCTTTACCGCGCTGTCGCTGCAGCACAGCCCGGCCCATCGTCGCGGCACTATGGCGGCGATGTTGACCGCTTCGGTCTTTCTGGGCCAGTTCCTCTCGCCTCTGCTCAGCATCCCCGCCATCGCGCATTGGGGCTGGCAGGCCTCGGGGCTGGGTCTGGCCGGTCTGCTGGCCGCCGCGGCCCTTGTCCCGGCTGCATTTGCGCTGCGATCCGGTAGGTCGTGACCGGAACTTTCCCCGGGCACATGCTGTTGAACCGCCGGGATTTCAGCCTATGCTGCCCCGCAACAGCCGACGCAGACAAAGGACCGGCCCATGAGCACTGACAGCAAGACGCGCGCCGAGGCCGCGGCGAAGGACATCGAAGAGCTGACCGCCGTGGTCCTGCCCGAGCCTGCGCCCGAGATCGTGCCGCTGACCGATGCGCCCGCCCCGGTGGCCGAGGAAATCCGCAAGCGGATGGACGAGATCGACCTGAAGAATACCGGCTCGGTGGTGAATTTCGGCAGCCGCGCGCAGGCCGGCCTGCAAGAGATCAGCCAGAAGATGCTGGCCGATGTGAAGAACAAGGATGTCGGACCCGCCGGGGAATCGCTGCGCGAGATCGTCACCACCATTCGCGGCTTCTCGGTCAACGAGCTCGACATGCGCCGCAACCGCAGCTGGTGGGAAAAGCTGACCGGCCGCGCAGCGCCCTTTGCCCGTTTCGTGGCGAATTACGAAGAGGTTCAGACCCAGATCGACAAGATCACCACCGATCTCGAAAGCCACGAACAGCGGCTCTTGGTCGATATCAAGTCGCTCGACGTGCTCTATGAACGCACGCTGGCCTTCTATGACGAGCTGGCACTCTACATCGCCGCCGGCGAGGAAAAGCTGCGCGAGTTGGACTACGAGACCATTCCCGCCAAGGATGCCGAGTTGCAGGCCGCCGGCGGTGCCGATCAGGTGATGGAGGCGCAGGAACTGCGCGACCTTCGGGCGCTGCGCGATGATCTGGAACGCCGCACCCATGACCTGAAGCTGACCCGGCAGGTAACCATGCAGTCGCTGCCTTCGATCCGGCTGGTTCAGGAGAACGACAAGTCGCTGGTGACCAAGATCAACTCGACGCTGGTGAACACCGTGCCGCTGTGGGAAACCCAGCTGGCGCAGGCCGTGACCATCCAGCGCAGCGCACAGGCCGCCGGTGCGGTGAAGGCGGCCACCGACCTGACCAACGAGCTTCTGACCCGCAATGCCGAGAACCTGCGCCAGGCCAACAGCGCCATCCGCACCGAGATGGAGCGCGGCGTCTTCGACATCGAATCCGTCCGCACCGCCAATGCCCATCTGATCGCCACGATCGAGGACAGCCTGCGCATCGCCGACGAGGGCAAGGCCCGCCGTGCTGCCGCCGAAGAGGAGTTGCGGCAGATGGAGGGCGATCTGCGCGACGCGCTGGCCTCGGCCCGCGCCCGTCCGGTCTCCGCCGCCGGTCAGCCCGCCCGCATCACGTCCCCGAGGTAAACCGATGGCGGCTGGCCTGTTCATGAGTTTTCGTCCCCGCGTTCCGGCCGCCCCGTTTCTGGCTGCATTGCTGGCCCTGACCGCCTGCACCGACACCCCACCCCCTGCCCCGCCACCGGTGGTCGAACCCGAACCGGAACCCGAGGGACCGACGCCCGAGGAACTCGCCTCGCTGCGTCAGGCCGAGATCCGCGAGGCACGGGCCGAACGTGCCCGCGCCACCAATGCCGCCGCCCGTTTGGAGGACAGCGCCCCGGTCGGCAATATCCGCAGCTATCTGGCCAGCAGCGAGGCCGCGCTGATTGCCCGTGGCAAGCTCAGGACCGAGCGCGTGCCCGAGGATGTCTCCTTCACCGCCGAGGATCTGGCCCGCGATTTCCTGCAGGTCGCCCTGCGCGACGAATATGGCCGCGACGGCCAGCGCCTCGTCGCCGATCATCACACCGCGCCACTGCGCCGCTGGCAGGACCCGGTGCGGATGCAGATCGAATGGGGGCCGTCCAGCGACATCGCCACCCAACGCCGCGACCGGGGCGAGATCGCCGCCTTCGCCTCGCGCCTCGCCCGTGTCACCGGCCACGAGGTCGGGCTGGTCAGCGAGGGCGGAAATTTCGCCGTCATGATCCTGAACGAGGACGAGCGCCGCGAGATGGGCCCGAGGCTGGAACGCCTGCTGCCCGGCATCCCGAATACCGACGTGGCGGCGCTGCGCGATCTGGACCGAGGCAATTTCTGCACCGTCTTCGCCTATTCGCGCGGTGCTGGCTCGACCTATGTGAATGCCGTGGCGCTGATCCGGGCCGAACTGCCGCCGCGCCTGCGCAGCTCCTGCATCCACGAGGAACTGGCGCAGGGCATGGGTCTGGCCAATGACAGCCCCGAGTCCCGCCCCTCGATCTTCAACGATGACGAGGAATTCGCGCTGTTGACGCTGCATGACGAATTGCTGCTGAGGATCCTCTATGACCGCCGCCTGCGCCCCGGCATGTCGCAGGCCGAAGCCGCCCCGATCGTGCGGCAGATCGCTGCCGAGTTGCTGGACGGCTGATCGCAACCCCTTTCCCGACGGAGCATCCCATGGGCATTCTCGATTTCCTCTCTGGCGAGTTCATCGATGTCATCGAATGGACCGATGACACCCGCGACACCATGGTCTGGCGGTTCGAGCGTTACGGCCACGAGATCAAGTACGGCGCCAAGCTGACCGTGCGCGAGGGGCAGGCCGCCGTCTTCATCCACGAGGGGCAACTGGCCGATGTCTTCGGGCCGGGGCTCTATCTTCTGGAAACCAACAACCTGCCGATCCTGACCAAGCTGCAGCATTGGGATCACGGCTTCAAAAGCCCGTTCAAGTCCGAGATCTATTTCGTCAACACGACGCGGTTCAACGATCTGAAATGGGGGACGAAGAACCCGATCATCGCCCGCGACCCGGAATTCGGCCCGGTGCGGCTTCGCGCCTTCGGCACCTATTCCATGCGCGTCACCGACCCGGCCAAGTTCATGGCCGAGATTGTCGGCACCGATGGCGAATTCACCAAGGACGAAATCAGCTTCCAGCTGCGCAATATCATCGTGCAGGAATTCTCGCGCATGATCGCTGGTTCGGGGATTCCGGTGCTCGATATGGCGGCGAATACCGAACAGCTGGGCAAGATGGTCGCCAAGGCCATCGCGCCCACCGTCGCAGCCTACGGGCTGACCATCCCGGAATTCTACATCGAGAATATAAGCCTGCCGGATGAGGTCGAGAAGATGCTGGACAAGCGCACCAGCATGGGAATCATCGGCGATCTGGACCGCTTCAACCAATATGCGACCGGCGAGGCGATGCTGAATGCCAGCACCAATCCGGGCGGCGCGGGCGCAGGTCTGGGTGCCGGGCTTGGCGCAGGCATGGGCATGGGCATGGCGATGGGCGGGATGGCCATGGGGCCATGGGGTGCCCGTCCAGCGCAGGCGGGCGCGGCGACTCCTCCGCCAATGCCCAAAGCTTCGGAAACGGTCTGGCACATCGCCGTCGATGGCGCAGCGCAGGGTCCCTATGGACGGGGCCATCTGGGTCGTCTGGCCGCCGAGGGCACGTTCACCCGCGAGACGCTGGTCTGGACCCCCGGTCAGGACGGCTGGAAACCCGCCGACGAGGTGACGGAACTGGCGCAGCTTTTCACCAACATGCCGCCGCCCCTGCCCACGCCGCCCGCACCGCCGCAGGCGTAAATGCCGACGCCGCAGTCCGAATACCGCTATCCCTGCGAGAATTGCGGGGCCAGCCTGCGCTTCCAGCCGGGTCAGGAGGTGCTGGTCTGCGACTATTGCGGGCACACGCAGCGCATCGGACAGGGCCAATCCCGCGCCCCCGCCCGGCAGAAACAGGGCGGGGCAGATGGCGAGGCGGCGATCCTGCTGGATCCCTCGACCGGCCGGGCGCTGCAATGGGACGCGCAGCACAAGTCACCGGGACTGGTCGAGATCCCGCTCGACAAGGGCCTTCGGCTGGATCAGGGCAGCGAGTTCGTCGAGGAGGTGCGAACCCTCTCCTGCCCGAATTGCGGCGCCAAGATCGAGGTGGATGCCGACAGCCACGCCACCGAATGCCCCTTCTGCGCCACCCCGGTCGTCACAGATACCGGCGTCACCCGGCAGTTGAAGCCGCAGGGCGTGCTGCCTTTCGTGCTGGACGAGGGCAAGGCGCGGGCTGCGATGGAGGACTGGATGGGCCGGCTGTGGTTCGCGCCCTCGGGCCTTCTGGCCTATGCCCGGCGCGGGCGGAAGATGACCGGGGTCTATTCGCCCTTCTGGACCTTCGACGCGCGCACGCGGTCGGACTATTCCGGTCAGCGCGGCGATTACTATTACGAGACGGTCTATGTCACCCAGCAGGTGAATGGCCGCAGCCAGCGGGTCGCCCAGCAGGTGCGCCGCATTCGCTGGCGCCGCAGTGCGGGACAGGTGGCGCGGGATTTCAACGATGTTCTGGTTCTGGCCTCATCGTCACTGCCGCGCCGCTTCACCGACGGGCTGACGCCCTGGGACCTGTCGCATCTGGTCGATTACCGGCCCGAATACCTCGCCGGTTTCGAGGCCGAGCGTTACACCATCCCGCTGTCCGAGGGGCATGGCATCGCCCGGCAGGAGATGGCCGGGGTGATCATGATGGATGCGCGCCGCGACATCGGCGGGGACGAGCAACGGGTGGAGCAGATCCGCACCGATTTCTCGGGCGAGACCTTCAAGCACATCCTGCTGCCGGTCTGGACCGCCGCCTATAAATACAACGGCAAAAGCTATCGCTTCATCGTCAACGGCCAGTCGGGCCGGGTGCAGGGCGAACGGCCCTATTCGGCGTGGAAGATCGCAATGGCGGTGCTGCTGGCGGCGCTGGCGATCGCGGCGATGGTCTGGCTGGCGAACGAGGGCGGCTATGTCCAGTTCGACGGCGGCGGCGGGCTGAACCTGCCGGGCGGGTTCGACCGCGATGGCGACTACATCATCCAGGGCTATTAGCGGGTCTGGGGCGCGCCCAGGTGGCGCAAGTTCTGGACAATCCGCCCTTCCTTGCCGCAACCTCTCAAGGGGGCTGTTTCGCGCCATTGTCATACGCTAACATACCGGCATTATTCGAGGGAGGGCCAGAATGATCCTGTGCACGGGCGAATCGCTGATCGACATGGTGCCGGAGAACGGCCAGTACCGTCCGCTGTCGGGCGGGGCGGTCTATAACACCACCGTCGCGCTTGGCCGGCTTGGTGTCCCCACGGCCTATTTCTGGCCGATCTCGCGCGATCCCTTTGGCGAGCAATTGCTGCGCCCGCTGGTCGAGGCCGGGGTGGATATCGACCTCTGCCCGCGTACCGACCGGCTGACCACGCTGGCCTTCGTCACCCTGACGGGCGGCGAGGCGCGCTATTCCTTCTATGACGAGGGATCGGCGGGGCGGATGCTGCACCCGGACGAAGTGCCCGCCCTTCCCTCGCAGATCACCGCGCTTTTCGCCGGTGGCATCAGCCTTGTCCCCGATCCCTGCGGCGCGGCGGTCGAATCGCTGGTGGCGCGGGAACGCGGGCGCTTGCCGATCATGCTCGACCCGAACATCCGCCCCTTCTTCATCCAGGACGAGGCCGCCTATCGCGCCCGGCTTTCGCGGATGCTGCCCATGGCCGATATCGTGAAGCTGTCGGGCGACGATCTGGAATGGCTGCATCCGGGCGCCTCGCATGAAGAGGCCGCGCGCGCCGTGCTTGGCCTTGGTCCCAAGGTGGTGCTGCAGACCGGCGGTTCCGAGGGCGCGCGGGCGCATTGGGCGGGCGAGACGGTCTTTGCCCCCTCGTTCCGGGTGCAGGTCGCCGACACCATCGGCGCCGGCGATACCTTCAATGCCGGCGTGCTGACCAGCCTGTCGCGCCAGGGGATGCTGACCCCCGAGGGGCTGGAGTCGCTTGCAGCCGAGCATCTGCTGGCGGCGCTGACCCTTGGCGCACAGGCCGCCTCGATCACCGTCTCGCGCCACGGGGCGAACCCGCCCTGGGCGCATGAGATGACGGCATAGCAAAGCTACGCTTGCAGGGTTGAGGGCCGCGACCGTCCCTCGGGTGGGCGCTCGCGGCGACTCGGTTGCAGAACTTTATGGTGCAAGCCACATCCAAGCCTTGTGCTGATGGCGGCGTTGCAATGCGCCCTCCCGGTGGGAGGGTCGGGCGCGGCCCGTGCTGGTCGCACGGGCCATACCGCTTTGGCTACCCCTTGTGATGCACCTCTTGCAGCGCATAGACGGGGGTATCGATCCCCTCATGCCGCGCCTTCAATTGCAGCGCGAGATACAGCGAATAGTGCCGCGACTGGTGCAGGTTGCCGCCGTGGAACCACAGGTTCTGCTGCCGGGTCGGCTTCCACATGTTGCGCTGCTCTCCCTCCCAGGGGCCGGGGTCCTTGGTCGTGTCCGAGCCGAGGCCCCAGACCTTGCCCACCTTGTCCGCAACCTCGCGGCTGATCAGGTCGGCGGCCCAGCCATTCATCGAGCCATAGCCGGTGGCCAGCACGATCAGATCGGCCTCGAGCTTCGTGCCATCCGACAGCACCACGCCGTCAGCCTCGAAGTGATCCACCTGCCCCTTCACCAGCTTCACCTTGCCGTCGATGATCAGCTGGCTGGCGCCGACGTCGATGTAATAGCCCGAGCCGCGGCGCAGGTATTTCATGAACAGGCCCGAACCGTCATCGCCCCAGTCGAGATCAAAGCCGGCCCGTTCCAGACCGGCATAGAATTCGGCATCCCGTTCCCGCATCTGGTCGTAAAGCGGGATCTGGAATTCGTGCATGATCTTGTAGGGCAGCGAGGCAAAGATCATGTCGGCCTTCTCGGTCGTCATGCCGTTCTGCACCGCCTCTTCGGAATAGAGCGAGCCCAGCCCGATCTCCATCAGCGAATCCGAGCGCACGATATGGGTGGAGGACCGCTGCACCATGGTCACGTCTGCGCCGTTTTCCCACAAGGCGGCGCAGATATCATGGGCCGAGTTGTTCGAGCCGATGACCACCACCTTCTTGCCGCTCCAGCGGTCCGGCCCCTCGTGCTCCGAGCTGTGCTGGATCTCGCCCTTGAAGTCGTCCATGCCGGGGAATTTCGGCTTGTTGGCCTTGCCCGACATGCCGGTGGCCAGCACCAGCTGCGTCGGCTGCAGCACGACCTTTTCACCGTCGCGATTGACCTCGACCGTCCATTTACCACTGGCCTCGTCGAAGCTGGCCTTTGTCACCTCGGAGCGGGTCCAATAGTTCAGCTCCATCACCTTGGTGTACATTTCCAGCCAGTCGCCGATCTTGTCCTTGGGGGTAAAAACCGGCCAATTGTCGGGAAACTTCAGATAGGGCAGGTGGTCGTACCAGATCGGGTCATGCAGGCACAGCGACTTGTAACGGCTGCGCCACTGGTCGCCCGGACGGTTGTGCTTGTCGAGGATGATGGTCGGAACGCCCATCTGCCGCAGCCGCGCGCCAAGGGCGATGCCGCCCTGCCCGCCGCCGATGATGACCGTATAGGGCTGGGTCTCGTAGCCGAGGGTCGCATCCTCGTGCTCGCGCTTTTCCTTCCATGTCTGGCGATCCTTGTCGGCGCCATGTTCGGCCCCCATCGGGCGGCGGAAGTTCTTCGGCTCCTCGTGATCCTTCAGCTCCTGCAACGCAGTGAGCAGGGTCCAGATGCGGTCCTCGCGAATTCTTACCAGCCCCCAGCCGCGCCCCTTGGCGGTCTCGAAGGTGATCCAGCCGGTGGTGACGCCGCCGTCTTCCGCCGGCACCTCGCCGTCCTGGATCTGGAAGCGCACCGGCTGCACTTGCGACAGCTGCGCGTCGAGCATGGCCTTGACCGCCTCGGGCCCCTCGACAGTCTTGAGGTTCCAGGTAATGGCGACCAGATCGCGCCAGTAGCTGTCGGTCAGGAACAGCGCGGCGGCGGCGGCGGTGTCACCCTTGGCCAGCGCCTCGTTCAGCCGGTCCAGAATGATCTGGACGCGATCGCTTGCGGTTGTGTCGAGCATCGTCTCCTCCCGTCTGTCAACATGGGTCCAAGGTGACGCAAGGGCGCGATTCCGGGCAGTCCCCAAATCCGGCGCTTACGACCTTGGTCTAGCCTTGCCGGCGGGCGATGTTGCGCGCGCAACAGAACGCGCAACAACCCGTCACTGCGGCACGGCAATCCCGGCCTTGCGCATCCGCCTGAGGATGGTCGAGCGGTTGACTCCCAGCCGGCGCGCCGCCTTGGACATGTTCCAGCCGCAGGCTTCCAGCACCCGTTCCAGCTCGTCATCCGGGGCCTCGTCCGCCGCGACCGGGGCAGCAAGCGGAGGCGGCAGGTCGGTCAGGTCGATGACGGGGCTGCCGGCGAGTGCCACGGCCACATCCAGCACCCGCTCAAGCTCGCGGATATTGCCGGGCCAGTTGCGGCCGGCCAGTTCGGCGCGGGCGGCGGGCGACAGGCGCGGATCGTCCGACATGCGCCGGCGCAGCAACCGGTCGACCAGCCAGTCGAAATCCCGCCGCTGCCGCAGGGGCGGAACCGCCAGCACCGCGCCGCTGACGCGGTAGAGGAGATCGGGCCGCAAGAGCCCCGCCAGATCGCGCCGGGCCGATGTGACGATCCGCCATTCGGGATGCGCGTCGAGGAGGGCCGACAGCTGCGGCTGCTGATCCTGCGGCAGGTCATCGAGCCCACGCAGAAGCAGCGTGCCTGCCCGACCCTCGCCGCCCGCCATCGCCGCCTCGAGCCGGGCGATGTCCAGCCGGGCGCAATCCTCGACCAGCAGGCGCGCACCGGGGCGCCCGATCGTATGGATGGCACGCGCCAGCCGCGCCTTGCCGGTGCCGGTCTCGCCGGCCAGGACGAGCGGAATATCGGTCGGTGCCAGCCGCTCGGCCTGACCCAGAAGCGCATCCATCGCCGGATCGGCACCGGCCAGATCGGCCAGCGCGCCCCCGCGCCGGGTTGCCGCCGGCGCTGCGCGCCCGACGCGCGGGTTCTGCGGCGCGATGGCATGGCCGAAGAGCGCGCCCCCGTTGCGGGTGCGGATCAGCCGCTGCTCGGTCGGGCGGTCGCGCATCAGGTCGGGCAGTTCATCGACCGACAGGTCCAGATAGCTGTCGATGCTTTGCCCCAGCAGCGCCCCCGCCCCGCCCTCGGCCAGCATCGCCGCCGCCCCACCGGTAAAGCCGACAATGCGGCCCGACCCGTCCAGCGTGATCGCGGCCTCGGGGTCCACGTCCAGAAACTCGGGCCGCTCGGCCAAGCGCAACACCCATTCGCGGCGGCTCTCGGCCATCAGGTTCGCCAGTTCCACCCGGCGCGCGGAGGATGTCACCAGCGTCATCGCCAGACGCTGGCTGGATTTCGGCCCCGGCGAACGCAGCAGCGAGATGTCCAGCACCGCCGTCAGCTTGCCCAGACTGTCAAAGATCGGCGCGGCGGTGCAGGACAAGGGCGTATGGGCGATGCCGAAATGGTCGGTCTGATGGATGGTCAGCGGCTGGCCGGTATAGAGGCAGGCCCCGACCGCGCTGGTGCCCGCCCGGTCCTCGGCCCAGTCCGAGCCGAGAAAAAGACCTGAGCCGCGCAATTCATCCTCGAATTGCGGATCGCCGAAATAGTCGACGCAGACGCCCTTGGCATCCGAGAGAAGCAGCACGTAATTCTGCCCGGCCACCTGCCGGAACAGCGATTGCAGCCCGGACCTTGCGGTGGCGATCAGCCGCTCGGATTGCTCGCGATGTTCGCGCAATTCGGTATCGGTGACGATATGCGCCGGGTCGCGCCGCGCGGGGTCAAGGCCGTAAAGCTCGACACAGCGCCGCCAGGACTCGGACACCAGATCGTCACGCCCGGTCGCCCGCCCCCGCAGCGCGTGCTCGATTTCCTCGATATGGACCTTGTCGCTCATCCGGTGCGGCCCCCCGATCTTGGGACAGCCTAGCAGAGATCGTCGGGTTTCACCCTGCCACTTTAGTCGCCAACCCCGCGCGGGCAGTCCCGCAACGGAGGGCGGTGACAATCAGCGGCAGACAGTGCTCTCGCGCTCGGTCGTCGCCCCGTCAGCCTCGGCCTGATCGCCCGTTTCGGTGGCGTTCTGCGCCGACGCATCCTGCACCTCCGCAGCCTCGTCGCAGGCCGCGCTGGTTTCGGCATCTTGCGGCATGGCCTGGGCGGCCTCGGCTGCGGGCTCGACCGGCGCGGGCGCATCGCCATGCGAATGGCCGGCGTGCGCGTTCGCGGCCTGCGCGAGCATCAGGAGAAAGATGGGGGCGAGAAAACGACTCATTCCGGAACCTCGGTGGTCATGGACATCAGGACGCAGGTCCAAGTCCTAGCCCATTGTCGCGGTTGCTGACCAGAGCCAGCGGCGCAGCCAAGGGTTGTGGGGGAGAGCAGCCCCGCATCCCCGAGGACAAATGCGCCTCGGCGTACCCGCGATCCAAGATGAGCTGCCGGATGGTGCGCGAGCTATTGCAGGCAATAGGCCAAGGGGCCTTCGGGCATGAGATCGCGAGCAATCCGGAAATATTCTCCATCGCGCAGTCATACGGCGGAATTTCATGTTGATTTACAATGCGTTAATATAATTATTGGCATTTCCAACATAGAGTTCATCCACCGATCATAATTGTAATAAATATCTTCTATTTCTGCCAATATTAAATCATAATATAATAATCGCTCGCCCGATCCCGTGGGGAGAATACCCATGTCACTGGTCACCGATTTCCGCATCCTGCGCAGCCCGACCGAGATCGAGGCCTTTTTCTGGCGCATCGCCCCCTTCGTCGACGCCCAGGGCATCCGTGCCTTGGTCGAGCATGGCCCCGCCCTGACGCGGATCGGCAGCTATGAGGCGCTGGTCGATCGCGCCGGGCGGACCGCCGCCGAGGAAGAGATCACCCATGAGATCGCCCGGGCCAGCAATGGCAGGGGTCTGCCGCAACTGATCCTTCTGCCCTCTGGCTCGCTGGCGGTGATGGGCTATTTCGGCCGGCTCGAACAGCAGGACAAGGAGAAGCCGGTCGACACGATCATCCGGGTGATGATCTGCCCCGCCGCGCCCGATCAGGCCGCGCCCATGCTGGCGGCACTGGCACAGGCCCTGCTGGGCCTGCGCGACTGTGTCGGCGACAAGCCGGGGCGCGCGCCCCTGCGCGGACGCCGGGAGATGGCCTGGCCGGAAGCGGTTGCGGCACTCTTTACGCGCGACGCGGTCGAGGCGGCTTATAACCAGCTGGCAGAGCAGCGGGAGAGCACCGGCGTGCAGCGGCTCACATCGCGTCACCGCGACGTGGTCGAAGCGCATGTCCGCTGGTTTGCCGAGCGGCGCAAGGATGATGACGAGAGCCTTGCCCGGGAAAAGGCGGCGGCCTCAACGCCCAAGCGCGCGGCCTCGCCAGCCATGCGCACCGCCGGCGCAGATGTCGACATGAAGCTGCACATCATCAACATGCGGCAAGGCGAGCTGTCGGATCGGGGCTATTTCCAGACCACGGAAAGCGATGTGGCGCGCATCGCCGCCGAGGCCCGCGACTGGATCGCGGCAGGCAACGGGCGGAGGCTGGTGGTCTATGCCCATGGCGGGTTGGTCAGCGAGGAAGACGCGGTCAGATACGCGCGCGACACCGTTGGCTGGTGGCTGGAGAACGATGTCTACCCGGTCTTCTGCATCTGGGAGAGCGACGCCCTGACCAGCATCCTGCAGTTGGTCCGCGAATCCCTGGGCGGCGACCGGCGCGGTCCCTTCGACTGGGGCGAGATGCGCGACGCGGCGATCGAGCGGCTGGTTCACCTGCTGGGCCAACAGGTCTGGGACGTGATCAAGCGCAGCGCGGCGCGCTGTTCCGCCGATGGCCGGCAATTCGGACTGACGCTGTTCGCCGCCAAGTTGAACGAGGCGTTTGGCACCGGTTTCCCGCCGATCGATCTGGTCGGTCACAGCGCCGGTTCGATCCTGCATCTTGCCTTCCTCGCACGGCTTCGGGTCGAGAAGATCCCGGTGGAAACACTCCAGACCCTGGCCCCGGCGGCGAGTTGCAGGCTCTACGCCGATGGATTGGCTGCGCATGGTGACGTGCTGAAAACCCGCATATACGCGATGCAGGATCGGTTCGAGCGTGACGACAATGTCATGGGCCTCTATGGCAAGTCGCTGCTCTACCTGGTGTCGCGCGGTTTCGAAGAACAGTTCGGCGAGCCGATTTCGGGTCTGCAAAAGGATTTGCTCGCGGACCGGCGCCTTGTCGGCTTGCTGTCGAATTGGTCGGGGGGCGTCACACGCGAGGCGATGGTGTTCTCGCCGACGCCCCCGGATGCGCCCAAGCGGCTCAAGTCCGGCGCGATCAGTCACGGCGCGTTTGACACTGACTCGGAAACCATGTGGTCGGTCATGGCGCTGATCCGCGGCGACGGCGATCCGGACAGGATCACCGAATTCCCGAAGCTCGAGGACAGCGCGCGCGGGGACAGCGCGCACAGCCCTAGCTTTGATCTGCCCGAGGAGGTTCGTACCTATCTTGCGCTCGCACGATCCGGCGTGCCTGCGGGCGGCACAGGCTCGACTGACCCGGCGCCCGCGCCCTCGCTTCCGGCCGAAGCGCGGCAGGGTCGCAAGCTGGCGCTGACCATCGGCATCAACGACTATGACGTGATGAACCGGCTGCAGGGTTGCGTGAACGACTCGAACATCTGGCGCGACCTTCTGTTGGCGCAGGGGTACAACGTCACGCAACTGATCCGGGGCGAAGAGACGGGGCGCGACCAGATCACCCGGCAATTGCGCGACTTTGTCGGGCAATCGGCGCCGGGCGATAGCCTGGTCTGGCATTTCTCGGGCCACGGGATGGAGATAGAGGGGGTCGTGGGCGATGACAATGATGCCGAGATCCGCGGCGTCGATCAGGCCATTGTTGCCGCGAATGCCAGCGAAACCCTGACCGGACAATTGTCCCATGCGATCATGGATGACGAGCTGCACGCCATCCTGCAGGGCGTGAACCCGCAGGCGGCCTGCTATGTGTTTCTGGACAGCTGCTTTTCCGGCTCGGCCACCCGCTTCTCGGTTCGCGGTCGCAAGCGCAGCCTGGGAACCCTGCGCATGGCGGGCCGCAGCGGTCGCGGCAGGGGGCTGACCGCGCCGATCAACCCCGGAATCCGCAGCGCCTATGACGGCACCGGCCATGTGCTGTTCAGCGCCTGCTCGGCCACGCAGACGGCGATGGAGGACGGCACGCCGCCGCAGGGCCTGTTCACGCGCGCGGTTCGCGACCTGCTGCAGAACCCGGGAGCGACGCTGAGCAACGCGAACTTCTGCCTGCGCGTGAACGAGCTGATCCCCGGCAATGACCAGACCCCGGGCCTCTACTGCGACCCATCCCGGCGCGACCTTGCCTTTCCGCTGGCCGGGCGCTGAGCCATGGGCGATCTTCCCCGCTGCACCGTCTCCGCGTTCATCGGCCGCGAGGCCGGGGTGGCCGCGGCCTGTTACCTGCTGAAGGGCAACATCCCCGCGGCGCTGCGCAAGGGTCAGGTCTATACGGTCGACAGCGCGATCCGCATTTCCGAAGGCGCGTTCTCCGAGATCAGCATCCCGCACGAGCCGCTGCGGCCCGGACCCGAGGGCAAGCTGTTCGCCGTCAGCGCCACCGATTTCGAGACCGGGCTGGACCGCAGTTTTCCCGATCTCGACCGCAGCAGGGGCGGTGAGTTCGGCTTTGACCAGGGCGATTTCGAGACCCATTGCCGCAATGTCTATTTCTCGGCCATGTCGGTCTATGAACTGTTCCGCCGCGCGCTGGGGCGGCCGGTGGCCTGGGCCTTCTGGAGCGAGGACAAGCACCCGCCGCTGCGCCTGCGACCCTTCGCCCAGAGGGCGCTGAACGCCTATTACGACCGCGACCGGGCCGAGATCGGCTTTGGCTTCGACCGCGCCAGCCCCGACAGCGCCCGGGCCGATGCCCGGCTGCTGCGCTTTACCGCGCTGTCCAGCGACGTGGTGGCCCATGAGGTGACACACGCGCTGCTGGACGGGCTGCGACCGGATTACGACTTGCCGGTGCATCCAGATGTCTTTGCCTTTCACGAGGCCGTCGCCGATATCGTGGCGCTGCTGTCGCGCTTTACCCGGCAGAATTACCTGGCCTATGTGCTGGCCGATTTCCGCAAGCGCGGGCTGAAATATGACTTCATGACCAGTCTCGCGCCCGAACTGGGCCGGTTGGTGCGGAAATCGGGGCTGCGGACGCTGACGGTGGAGCCGAACGACTACGACGCCGGTCTCGCGCCCTTCGACACGCCGCGCTATGTCACCGCCGAGCTTGCCGCCCATGAGCGCGGTGGCCTGTTGTCCTCGGCGGTGTTCGAGGCCTTTCTTCAGGCGCTGATGCGGCGGATCAAGCCGCTGGTGGATCTGGTCGCGCCGCAGGGCAACGGCGTCGCAGACCGCTATCTGATCGAGCAGATCCAGCACATCGCCGCCACCACCGCAGGGCATTTTCTGGAAATCTGCATCCGGGCGCTGGACTATTGCCCGCCGGCCTCGATCCGCTTTGCCGATTACCTGCGCGCGCTGATCACCGCCGACCAGATCCTGGTCGCGGATGATCGCTATGGCTATCGCGAGAGCCTGATCGAGGCCTTTCGCAACCGTGGCATCTATCCCGAGGATATCGATGTCGTCTCCGAGGCCGAGCTACGATGGAACGCGCCCAGCATCCCGGTCTCGCGCATCCCGGGTCTTGCCCTGTCGGAACTGCGCTTCGACATCTCACCGGTGCTGCCGCGTTCGGCGGATGAGGTGCGCCGGCAGGCACAGGCGCTGGCGCTGGCTATCGATGACGATCCGCGACTGGCGCGCGAGATGGGGCTGGCCGACCCCGGCGAGGTCAAGGGTGGTGACGTGTCCCCGCCAGTTGTCACCTCGATCCGCCCGACGCTGCGGGTTGGGCGCGAGGGCTATGTGGATTTCTCGATCATCGCCGAGGTGACGCAGGATCGGCTGGTGACCATCGATGGTGGCACCGTGCGTTTGCGCGGCGGGGCGACGCTGATCCTGGGACCGCAGGGCGATCCGCAGATGATCGTGCGCCAGCGGATCGACAATGAGGCGCGCATCAAGGCCGAGACGGACCATCTGCAACAGGCCATCGCCGGGCGGCAGTTGGTGCTGCAGGATGGCCGCTATGTGGTCGCGCAGGACTATCGCCACGCGATGTGCGGCAGTCACTGAGGCTCAGCCGACCGGCTGCGCCACCTCGGCCAGCGCCGCGTCATAGACCTCGATCCCGCCGCGGCTCGCGCCCTCCGACAGCACCCGCCGCCAGTTCCGCGCGCCACTGCGGCCGTGGAACAGGCCCAGCATGTGGCGGGTCATCTGGTGCAGCCGTCCGCCCGCTGCGAGATGATCGAGCAGCAGCGGCCGCATCGCCAGCGCCACATCGACCGGATCGGCAAAGGGCGGCGTGTCGCCCCACAGCCGGTCAGCCTCGCCCAGAATATCCCAGGGCCGGTGATAGGCCGCCCGGCCCAGCATCGCCCCGTCCATCACTTCCAGATGATCCCGCGCGGCGTCCAGCGTCTCGATCCCGCCATTGATCGACAGGTGGAGATCGGGAAAGGCCGCCTTCATCCGGTGGACCAGCGGATAGTCCAGCGGCGGGATCTCGCGGTTGTCCTTGGGGCTCAGCCCCTGCAGCCAGGCCTTGCGGGCGTGGATGGCGATGCGACGCACACCTGCCGCCTGCATCTTCTCCAGAAAAGCGGGCAGCACCTCCTCGGGGTCCTGCTCGTCCACGCCGATGCGGCATTTCACCGTCACCTCGACCGGGCTTTCCGCGATCATGCCCGCAACGCAATCGGCGACCAGGTCGGGCGTCTTCATCAGCACCGCGCCGAAACAGCCCGACTGCACCCGGTCGCTGGGGCAGCCGACATTCAGGTTGATCTCGTCATAGCCCCAATCCGCCGCGATCCGCGTCGCCGCCCGGAGCTCCGCCGGGTCCGACCCACCCAGTTGCAGGGCCAAGGGATGCTCGACCGCCGCATAATCCAGCAGACGCCCCCGGTCGCCATGGATGACCGCCGGCGCCGTGACCATCTCGGTATAAAGCAGCGCGCGGCGCGAGATCATCCGGTGGAAGATCCGGCAATTGCGATCCGTCCAGTCCATCATCGGGGCGACGGACAGGCGAGACGCGTCACGAATTACCGATTTTTCGACACTCGACATTCACGCCCACCGTTATCGCTGTTTTTCCAGCGCCTCAGCCTCTCGGGCTTTCAGCCCCGCGCCCGGACGACCTGCAGAAGCGGCATCACATCAGCCATCTCGGGACCATGCGCCTGCCCGGTCACCGCCTTCCTCAGCGGCATGAACAGGCCCTTGCCCTTGCGGCCCGTCGCCTCTTTCACCGCGGCGGTCCACTCGCCCCAGGTCGCATCGGTATAGGGCGGCGGCGGCAGCAGTTTCATCGCCTCGGCGATGAAATCGGCATCCTCGGGCTCGATCTGCGGCTCGGCGCCCTCGCTGAAGATCGTCCACCAGCCGGCCAGATCGTTCAGCTTGGTGATATTGTGGCTGGCCACGCGCCAGAAACGTTCCGCCAGATCGGCCGGCACGCCAAGCGCGGCGATACGGTCCTGCACGGCGGCGAAGGGCAGGTGCTGGTTCCGCTCGCGGGTCAGCGGCCACAGGTCATCGGCGTCGAACTTGGTCGGCGAGGCACCGAATTGCGACAGATCAAACCCGTCCGCCAATTCGTCCAGCGACATGCGCAGTTCGACCGGCTGGCTCGAACCCAGGCGCGCCATCATCGACAGAAGCGCCTCGGGCGCCACGCCCGCCTCGCGCAGATCGCGGATCGACAGCGCGCCGATGCGCTTCGACAATTCCTCGCCCTGCGCCCCGGTCAGAAGGCTGTGATGGGCGAAACGCGGGGGCGTGCCGCCGATGGCCTTGATGATCTGGATCTGGGTGGCGGTATTGGTCACATGGTCGGCACCGCGCACGATGTCGGTGACGCCCATGTCGGTGTCATCGACGGAACTGGCGAAGGTATACAGCACCTGCCCGTCGGCGCGGATCAGCACCGGATCGCTGACCGAGGCCGCGTCGATGGAAATATCGCCCAGGATGCCATCCGTCCATTCGATGCGCTCCTGGTCCAAGAGGAAGCGCCAGTAGCCCTCGCGCCCCTCGGCCCGCAGGCGGTCCTTGTCGGCCTCGGACAGCGCGTGTCCGGCACGGTCATAGACCGGGGGCTTGCCCATGTTCAGCTGCTTCTTGCGCTTCAGGTCCAGCTCGGTCGGGGTCTCGAACACCTCGTAAAGCCGGCCGCTGCCGCGCAGCTGGTTCGCCGCCTCGGCATAGCGGTCAAGACGCAGCGACTGGCGCTCGACACGGTCCCAGTTCAGGCCCAGCCAGTCCAGATCGCGCTTGATGCCATCGGCATATTCTTCCTTGCTGCGTTCCTGGTCGGTATCGTCCAGCCGCAGGATGAAGCTGCCGCCCGCCTTGCGTGCGATCAGATAGTTGAACAGCGCCGTGCGCAGGTTGCCCACATGGATGTGGCCGGTGGGCGACGGGGCGAAGCGGGTGGTGGTCATGGCGGTCTCCTGTACCCGCCCGCTCTTTCACAATGGCCGGATTTTGTCCATATGAGGGGCAGAGAAGCGAGGTAACGAATGGCCGACTGGACCGATCTGACCGCCCCCGACGCCGCCGAAATCGAGGCGATGGCCCGCGCCGCGATGGCCGCCCTGCCCGAGGCCTTCACCGCCCATGCGCAGAACGTGGCTGTGCAGGTGGCCGAATTCGCCCCCGAAGAGGTGCTGGACGAGCTGCAAGTGGATGATGCCTTCGAGCTGACCGGGCTCTACGAGGGCATCCCGCTGACCGAGAAGTCCTTTGCCGACCAACCGGGCTCGCCGGACATCATCTGGCTGTTCCGCCGGGCGATCCTGGACGAATGGGCTTCGCGCGGGAATGTCACCCTCGGCGATCTGGTCGGGCATATCGTCGTGCACGAATTGGCGCATCATTTCGGCTGGTCCGACGAGGACATCGCCACCATCGACCGCTGGTGGGAGTGATGCAGGAACCGATCCTGACCATCACGCTGAACCCGGCGCTGGACCTGTCCACGGGGATCGAGCGCGTGGTGCCGGACCAGAAGCTGCGCTGCGAGAAGCCCGAGGTCGATCCGGGTGGCGGCGGCATCAATGTCAGCCGCGCCATCCAGATCCTCGGCGGGCAATCGACGGCGCTGGTCGCGCTTGGCGGCGCCACAGGCACGCGCATCGCCGACATGCTGAAATCCGACGGGCTCAGCGTCATGCGCCTGACCGCGCCGGGCGAGACCCGGCAATCGCTGGCAGTGTCGGAACGCGAGACCGGCCATCAGTTCCGCTTTGTCCTGCCGGGGCCGGAATGGCACCGCGCCCATGTGGCCGATGCCATGTCAGCCATCGCCGAGGCGGCGCGGGCGGGAGGCTGGGTGGTGCTGTCGGGCTCGAACCCGCCCGGTGTGCCGGCAGGCTTTGCGCAGATGCTGGCGGTGCGGCTGAAGGACAGCGCGGCGCGGCTGCTGGTCGATACCTCGGGCGAGGCGCTGCGGGCCATTGCCGCCTCGTCCACCCCGGTCGACGTGCTGCGCATGGACAGTCTCGAGGCCGAGGGGCTGGCGGGCCGCCCCCTGCCCCATCGCCGCGACAGCGCCGAGTTCGCCGCCGGGCTGGTGCGCGACGGCGTGGCCCGGGCGGTGATCGTGGCACGCGGGGCGGATGGTTCCGTGATCGCCGGGGACGAGGGCGTCTGGCACGCCGAGGCGATCTCGGTGCCGGTGGTCAGCGCCGTGGGCGCAGGTGACAGCTTCGTCGCCGGCTTCCTGCTGGCCACCGCCCGCAACCAGCCGGTCCATGAGACGCTGGCGCTTGGTGCCGCCGCCGCCTCGGCAGCCTGCATGACGCCCGCCACCGATCTCTGCCGGGCCGAGGATGTCTGGCGCTTCTACGAGCAGCGGGTGGTGACGCAGCTATAGCGACCCGCCGAAACGAAAAGGACCGCCCTGCGGCGGTCCCTGTTCACCGGCGTTGGTCCTGTTGGATCAGGCGGCTTCGGCCTCGTCCGCCTCGGCGGCCATGCGGCGTTCGCTTTCCTCGCGCGACAGCGCGACCGAGGTGCGCACGCCCTTGGACACGAATTCCATCAGCCCCTTCACCACCCGCTCGTTCGGGTCGATGCCGGCGCAGGACAGCACTTCGCGGCCATCGCGCGAGCGCGCCCAACGGGCAATCTGTTCCGGGCCATTGCCATATTTCTTGTCATCGGCAATCGCATCATCCAGCGCCGCCAGTACGACGGCGGCAAAAAGCTTGCGGGCGCGCTGACCTTGTTCGAAATTGAAAGCGGAACCGTCAACGAAATCACGCATGTCGTTCGTCCTGTTATTCTGATTAGCAGCCGGCCCATCGGGCCTGCCGTTCGTTTTGCTCGACCGGCGTTTCTGCGGTGCCGCATTGATTAGCCGATCAAACCCCTGATTCGGTATGCCCCCCAGTGCAGAACAGCCATGCAGTAACTGCATATCGCCACATCCGGCAAGACTTTATTCCGAGACCGACATCTTCTTGCAGTTGCGCGACAGCGCCGGTAAGCAAGGGCCAACGCCGTCAACCCGCAAAAGGTTGCCAGCCCGGCCCGGCACCGATATAGGTGCGCGCGATTGCCGGTCAACCGGCGCCTGCCCAAAAAATCACCACAGTTTCAAGGTTTCAAATGCCCAAGATCAACGGCAACGAGATTCGTCCCGGCAATACGCTGGAGCATGACGGGGGCCTCTGGGCAGCCGTCAAGGTCAACCATGTGAAGCCCGGCAAGGGCGGTGCCTTCGCCCAGGTCGAGCTGAAGAACCTGCGCGACGGCCGCAAGCTGAACGAGCGCTTCCGCAGCGAAGACAAGGTCGAGCAGGTTCGGCTGGAGCAGAAAGACCAGCAATTCCTGTATGAATCCGATGGCAAGCTGGTCTTCATGGACAGCGAGACCTTCGAACAGACCGAGCTGGATTCCGACCTGCTGGGCGACCGCCGCCCCTTCCTGCAGGACGGCATGACCGCAACCGTCGAATATTACGGCGACGAGGCGCTGTCGGTGTCGATCCCGCAAAAGGTCACCTGCAAGGTCGTCGAGACCGAGCCGGTGGTGAAGGGTCAGACCGCCGCCAACAGCTACAAGCCGGCGATTCTGGACAATGGCGTCCGCGTCATGATCCCGCCCTTCGTCGGCGAGGGCGAGGACATCATTGTCAATACCGAACTGTTCGAATACAGCGAGCGCGCCTGATACGTCGCGTCACCGTTCAAGAAAAAGCGCCCCGGAGCCAGGCTTCCGGGGCGCTTTCCTTTGTCCGGGATCATCCCCGGCGCGACATCAGGCCGCAGGCATCCGTGCCTCGACCATGCCCGCATACCAGCTGCTGCCGGCCGGAATGGTCTCGTCGTTGAAATTATAGGCCGGGTGATGGACCATGGCCGTATCGCCATTGCCGACCCAGATATAGGCGCCGGGGCGTTCGTTCAGCATATAGCTGAAATCCTCGCCGCCCATCATCGGCTCCATGTCCATGTTGATGTCACCGGCAATGCCGCGCGCCACGTCGGCGGCCCAGACCGTCGCCTCTTCATTGTTCATCGTCACCGGATAGCCCCGATGATAGACCACCTCGGCCTTGGCGCCGAAGGCTGCGGCGACGTTGGTGGCGATGCGGGTGATCCCCTCCTCCAGCTGGGTGCGGACATCCGGGTCAAGGCTGCGCGCCGTGCCCTTCAGCTGCACCACCTGCGGGATGACGTTATAGGCGGTGGAATCGGTCGAGACCACGCAGGTCGAGACCACGGCATTCTTCAGCGGATCGACATTGCGCGAGACGATCGACTGCAGCGCGGTGATGATCTGGGCCGAGACCAGCACCGGATCGATGGTCGATTGCGGCTTGGCCGCATGGCCGCCCTTGCCGGTGACGGTGATGTCGAACTGGTCGGCCGCCGCCATCATCGCGCCCGGACGGATCGAGAAGCTGCCGACCGGCATCCCCGGCATGTTGTGCATGCCATAGAATTCCTGGATGCCCCAGCGATCGACCAGCCCGTCCTCGATCATCGCCAGCCCCCCGGCCCCGCCCTCTTCGGCCGGCTGGAAGATGACGACGGCGGTGCCGTCGAAGTTGCGCGTCTCGGCCAGGTACTTGGCCGCGCCCAGCAGCATCGCCGTATGTCCGTCATGGCCGCAGGCATGCATCTTGCCCGGGGTCTTCGAGGCATATTCCACGCCGGTCTGCTCGATGATCGGCAGCGCGTCCATGTCGGCGCGCAGCCCGATGACCCGGCCCTTGCTGTCGGTTTTGCCGCGGATCACCCCGACCACGCCCGTCTGGCCGATACCCTCGACCACCTCGTCCACGCCGAACTCGCGCAGCAGATCGGCGACCCGGCCTGCGGTGCGATGAACTTCATAGAGAAGCTCTGGGTGTTCGTGGAAGTCGCGTCGCCATGCCGTGATCTCGGGCAGCAGTTCGGCAAATCGGTTCTTGACTGGCATCTCGGTTCTCCTTCGCCGGACAGGGTAAGGATTTCGGCGCGGGTCGCAATGGGCCGGGCGCGGATCAGCCCCGGCGCCGGACCTTCATCGAAAGACTATCGCCCTTGCGCATTATGTCGCAGCAAAATTCCGCCGCTTTCGAGCCCAAAATTAATCAATTAATTATTTGTTAACTCTCCTGGCTCTAAACAGGCTGATCGGAATCGTTAACGAGGTCCGCCCGGTCCGCCCTGTTGGTCCGGGCGGCAGTCAGGGGCCGTTGCCCGGAAAGCAGGCTGAATGATCGGCGATGCACTTGTGGTCCTCAACCAGTTCGGCCTCGTGTCGATCTGCTCGCTCATGGCTGGGGGCCTGATCCGTCGGACCGGACCGGGTCATCTGCGCTCGACCCTGCTCGGGCTGATTTTCGGCATCGGTTGCTGCACCGCCATGTTGTCGCCGCTGCATCTGCAGGAGGGGGTGTTCTTCGATCTGCGCAGCCTGTTCATCGGTCTCAGCACCGGCCTTTTCGGGCTGGTCGCCGGTACGGCGACGGTCGTCGTTGCGATCCTGTTCCGGGTCCAGATCGGCGGCGACGGCGTGGTGATCGGGGTCTCGTCGATGGTGGTCAGCTTCATCGTCTCGGTCGTCTGGCGCAGGGCCTTCGCCTCGCTTGTCGAGCGGGATGCCGACGCCACCATTCCGCTGGCACTGCTGGGCCTGTCGATGTCGGCCTATCTGGTCGTGGCGCTGATCTGGCCCGACTATTTCCTGCGCGCCCTTGCCCATGGCTACCTGCACTATGTCGCCATCGGCAATGTCGTCGGCATGGTCTTCCTCGGCTCGCTGCTGATCGGCGCGCTGCGCACCATCTCGATGGAGCGCAAGTTCTCGCGCCTTGCGATGCGCGACCCGCTGACCGGGCTCTTGAACCGGCGCGGTCTCAGCGTCGCCTATGAGAAATGGCAGGCGGTTGCGCCCAGAGACGCGGGCGCGCTGGTCATCAGCGCCGATATCGACCAGTTCAAGGCGTTCAACGAAAGCCACGGTCATCAGGTCGGCGATCGCTGCCTGATCGCGGTTGCCGAGGCGATGCGCCGGGTATTGCACACCGGCGATCTGGCCGCCCGCGTCGGCGGGGACGAGTTCGTCATGATCCTGCGCGATGTCGCCCCCGAGGACAGCCGCCGGGTGATGGAGCGGGTCTGCCACCAGATCGCCGGCATCACAGTCGATCTGGGTGGCGGCACGCGCCTGCCGGTCACGCTGACCTTCGGCAGCCATTACGCCCGGTCGCAGGCCGCGCTGCAGGACGGGCTGAACCTCTCGGACCTGTTGATGATGAAGGAAAAACAGCAGCGCCGCGCGCCGGTCACGCATGGCAATCTGGCGGTGGTGGCCAGCGCCTGAGCCGGCGCCGTCCGCCTGCTCAGGAATGGGTGACCGGGTCGATCAGCACCCGATGCCCCGGCGCGATCTCGCGATAGCGCGAGGGCTGGGCCTCGTAATCCACCGGATGCATCGGCGAGGGAATCGGTTTGAAGTTCAGATCCTCGCTGATCTTCTTCTCGCGCGGATCGGCCACCGGCACCGCCAGCATCAGCTGCCGCGTATAGCTGTGCTGCGGGTTCTCGAAGACCTGCTGGCGGGTGCCCATCTCGACGATGCGACCCAGATACATGACGCCGACATAATGGCTGACACGCTCGACCACGGCCATGTCATGGCTGATGAACAGCATCGAGATGCCCAGTTCCTGCTGCAACTCCATCAGCAGGTTCAGCACCTGCGCCTGCACCGACACATCCAGCGCGCTGACGGCCTCGTCGGCAACGATCAGCTTGGGGTTCAGCGCAAGCGCCCGGGCGATGGCGATGCGCTGACGCTGACCGCCTGACATCTCGTGCGGATAGCGGCGCATGAAGCTGCGTGGCAGCTCCACCCGGTCAAACAGACCGGCAATCCGGTCCTGCCGTTCCGAGCGATTGCCGATGCCATAGTTCAACAGCGGCTCGGCCACCTGATCGTACAGCTTCATATGCGGGTCGAGGCTGGCGAAGGGGTCCTGGAAGATCATCTGCATGTCGCGCCGGGCCTTGCGCAGCCCGCCCTGCGACAGCGCCAGGATATCGGTGCCGTCCAACGTGACGCTGCCCGATTCCGGCTCCACCAGCCGCAGGATCGAGCGCGCCACCGTCGACTTGCCCGAGCCCGATTCGCCAACCAGCGACATGGTTTCGCCGTTGTTGATGGTGAAGCTGACATCCTCGACAGCATGGACCCGCGCGACGGTGCGGCGCAGCACCCCGCCCTTGACGGCAAAGCGCGTCGTCAGGTGTTCGACCTTCAAGAGCGGACGCGGATCCTTGGAAATCACCGGCGCCGCCGCCTCTCGCGTGCCGTCGCGCATCAGCCGCATCGGCTCGGGTGCGGCCTTGCCGGTCATTTCCCCCAGCCGCGGCACGGCGGCCAGGAGCATCTTGGTATAATCCTCGCGCGGCGCCTCGAAGATCTGTTCGACCGGGCCCTCTTCGACCTTGTCACCGCGATACATGACCACCACCCGGTCGGCCATCTGCGCCACCACCGCCATGTCATGGGTGATGAACAGCACGGCGATCTGCTTTTCGCGCTTCAGCCGGTCGATCAGCGCCAGAATCTCGGCCTGGATGGTCACATCCAGCGCCGTGGTCGGCTCGTCGCAGATCAGGAGGCGCGGTTCGCAGGCCATGGCAATGGCGATGACCACGCGCTGGCGCATCCCGCCCGACAGTTCATGCGGGTACTGGTCCAGCCGCCGCTCGGGCTCGGGAATGCGGACCTGTTTCAGAATCTCCAGCGCCCGCGCGCGCGCCTGTTTCTTGTCCATACCGCGATGGACCATCAGCCCCTCGGTCAGCTGATCGCCGACGGTAAAGACCGGGTTCAGCGCCGTCATCGGCTCCTGGAAGATCATGCCGATCTGGTTGCCGCGAATGTCGCGCATGACCGGCGAATTCTGCTTGGCAAGGTCGATCACCTCGCCATTGCCACGGTCGAACATCAGCTTGCCATTGGTGATGGTGCCACCGCCGAATTCGACCAGCCGCATCAGCGACAGCGAGCTGACCGACTTGCCCGAACCGGATTCGCCCACCACACAGACGCATTCGCCCGGCTTGATGTCAAAGCTGATATCCTTGACGCCGACGACCACGCCATCGTTGGTTTCAAACTCGACGCGCAGTTTCTCAATGGAAACAAGGGGTTTTTCGTCCAGCATCGGCGTTCCCATCCATGATGATCGGCAGATGGTTAACGGGTCGGCCTCAAAAGTCAAACCTGAAACCCCGATCAGCTCGAACCGCAATTAAGCTTGATTTCCGAAACGGTCTCGGCTGAAACTCACCCCATTCCGCCCGCTCAACGAGGCCGGAAGGTGAACGCCAGGGGAGTGACGGCCATCGACGCCGCCAAGTCAGAACGACGCCACAAAGACGCGCGCCCTGCGTTTGACTGCCCGCTGACCGGGTTTTCCAACAAGGAGCTTGTTTCATGAAACTCAGAACCATCCTGCTGGGCGCCGCCGCAACCGCGGTCATGGCTCCCGCCGCCTTTGCCGAGCGCGGCACCGACGGACAGGTGAACATCATCTACTGGCAGGCGCCGTCGACGATGAACCCCTACCTGTCGTCGGGCACCAAGGACGTGGAAGCCTCGAGCCTGGTGCTGGAAGGGCTGGCCGGCTTCAACGAGAAGGGCGAGGTGATCCCGAAACTGGCGGCCGAGATCCCGAGCCTCGAGAACGGCGGCATCAGCGAGGACCTGAAGTCGATCACCTGGAAGCTGCAGGAAGGGCTGAAATGGTCCGACGGCACGCCGGTGACCTCGGAAGATGCCAAGTTCACCGCCAGCTATTGCATCAACCCCGATGTGGGCTGCGCCCAGGCCGCGCGTTACGAGGGCATCGACAATATCGAGACGCCGGACCCGCTGACCATCAAGATCAACTTCAAGGAACCGCGTCCGAACCCGTTCACGGCCTTCACCGGTGCCACCTCGCCGATCCTGCAGAAAGCCCAGTTCGAGCCCTGCCTCGGCTCGAATGCGTCGAGCTGCACCGAGCAGAACTTCAACCCGATCGGCACCGGCCCCTTCCGCGTCACCGAATTCAAGACCAATGACGTGGTGTCGCTGGAAGCCAACCCGGAATATCGCGATGCTGCCAAGCCGGCCTTCGCCACGGTGAACCTCAAGGGCGGCGGCGATGCAGCGGCAGCCGGTCGCGCGGTGCTGGAAACCGGCGAGTTCGACTATGCCTGGAACCTGCAGCTGGCCCCCGACGTGCTGGCCAGCATGGAAGCCGCCGGCAAGGGCAAGCTGGTCACCGGTTTCGGCACGCTGGTCGAACGGATCGAGATGAACCTGACCGACCCCTCCTCGAGCCTGCCCGAGGGCGAGCGCTCGACCACCAAGCACCCGCACCCGATCCTGTCGGATGAGAAGGTCCGCCGGGCGCTGTCCATGGCCATCGACCGCACCCTGCTGACGGAAGTGGGCTATGGCACCGCCGGCCGCCCGACCTGCAACCTGGTGCCGGCACCCGAGCTGTTTGCCTCGGACAATACCGACTGCATCCCGCAGGATATCGAAGGCGCCAAGGCACTGCTGGAGGAGGCCGGCTGGACCGTCGGCGGCGACGGCATCCGCGAAAAGGACGGCATGAAGCTGAAGCTGCTCTACCAGACCAGCGTCAATGCCGTGCGCCAGGACTTCCAGGCGCTGGTCAAGCAGTGGTGGTCGGAAATCGGTGTCGATACCGAGCTGAAGACCGTCGATGGCTCGGTGTTCTTCGGCGGTGACGCGGGTTCGCCCGACACCTTCCAGAAGTTCTATGCCGACGTGGAAATGTACGCCAACAACTTCGACGGCACCGATCCCGAGCCCTACCTGGCGCAATATACCTGCGAGAAGATCCCCAGCCCCGAGGATCAGTGGCAGGGCGAGAACGTGAACCGTTTCTGCGACGAGGCCTATGACGCCAAGGTCGTCGAACTCGGCAAGACCGGCGAGATCGAGGCCCGCGCCACGCTGGCGAAACAGATGAACGACATGCTGACCAAGGACAGCATGGTCATCGTCCCGCTGGTCGATCGCGGTCGCGTCTCGGCGCATTCGAACACGCTTGGCGGTGTCATCCTGAACACCTGGGACAGCGAGCTGTGGAACGCCGCAGACTGGCATCGCGCCGCACAGTGATGCATCCTTGACCCGATGTGCGGCCCTGCGCCCTGCAGGGCCGCACAGTTTTTCGGAACCACAGGGAGGTATGATCCGATGACCAGACGAACCACGCAACTCTTCGCGGCAACCGCATTGGCCGGCATGGGCCTAGCATCAACCGCGATGGCCGAGCGCGGCAGCGATGGGCAGTTGAATCTGCTTCTGTGGCAGGCCCCTTCGACCCTGAACGTCTACCTGTCGACCGGCACCAAGGACATGCTGGCCTCGTCCCTGATCCTCGAACCCCTGGCCGCCTTCGGTCCCGATGGCAGCATCATTCCCCGGCTTGCGGCCGAGATCCCCAGCCTCGAGAATGGCGGCATCTCGGAAGACATGACCAGCATCACCTGGAAGCTGAAGGAAGGCCTTAAATGGTCGGACGGCACGCCGGTCACCGCCGATGACGTGAAGTTCACCGCCGATTACTGCATGAATGATGAGGGTGGCTGTGCCCAGGCCGCCAAGTTCAGCGGCATTACCTCGATCGAAGCGGTCGATCCGCTGACCGTCAAGATCACCTATGACGGCCCGCGCCCCAATCCCTTCGACGCCTTCGTCGGCAGCCAGGCCCCGGTGCTGCAAAAGGCGCAGTTCGAATCCTGCATGGGTGCCGCCTCGGCCAGCTGCACCGCGCAGAATTTCGGCCCCATCGGCACCGGCCCCTTCCGCGTAACCGATTTCCGCACCAATGACGTGGCCTCGCTGGAGGCCAATCCCGAATATCGCGAGGCCGACAAGCCCGCCTTTGCCACGGTGAACCTGAAGGGCGGCGGCGACAGTTCGGCCGCGGCGCGGGCGGTGCTGGAAACCGGCGAATATGACTATGCCTGGAACATCCAGATCGCGCCCGACGTGCTGGACGGGATGCTGGCCGCCGGCAAGGGCAAGCTCGAGGTCGATTTCGGCGCCACGGTCGAGCATATCAAGCTGAACATGACCGATCCCTCGTCGAGCCTGCCCGAAGGCGAACGCTCGACGCTGGCCCATCCGCACCCGATCCTCTCGGATGTGAAGGTCCGCCGGGCGCTGTCCATGGCGATCGACCGTCAGCTCTTGAACGAGATCGGCTATGGCGATACCGGCCGCGCGACCTGCAACATGGTCCCCGCCCCCGAGATCTTCGCCGCCGACAATCCCGACTGCCTGACCCAGGACATCGAGGGCGCCAAGGCGCTGCTGGACGAGGCCGGCTGGGTGCCGGGTGCTGATGGCATCCGCGAGAAGGATGGCCAGCGCCTGAAGATGCTGTTCCAGACCTCGGTGAACCCGGTGCGTCAGGACTTCCAGGCGTTGATCAAGCAATGGTGGACCGAGATCGGCGTGGAGACCGAGCTGAAGACCATCGATGCCAGCGTCTTCTTTGGCAGCGATCCCGGCTCGCCCGACACGCTGGTCAAGTTCTATGCCGATGTCGAGATGTACACGGATGTCTATGACGGCACCGATCCGGGCAGCTTCCTGTCGGAACATACCTGCGCCTCGATCCCCAGCCCCGAGAACCAGTGGCAGGGCGAGAACGCCGCCCGCTTCTGCAGCGAGACCTTCGATGCCATGTCGGTCGAGATGGGCAAGACGGCCGGGCTCGAGGCACGGGCGGAGCTGGCCAAGACGATGAACCTTATGCTGACCCGCGACGAGATGGTGCTGCTGCCGCTGATCGCGCGGGGCCGCGTCTCGGTCAGCTCGAACGCGCTGGCGGGTGTCCAGATGAACGCTTGGGACAGCGAGTTCTGGAATGTCGCCGACTGGTCGCGCGCGGCCGAATAACATGAAACAGGCGATCCGCGGACGGCAAGAAGCCGCGGATCGCATGACACTGGGGGTGGTCTGATGAACGGAACCAAAGACATGAGGCATGGGTCACGACCCCGGATGCGGAGGGCGTGGCGATGCTGAACTTCACCATTCGCCGGACCCTGCTGGCCATTCCGACCTTGCTGTTCATCTCGCTGGTGATCTTCCTGCTGCTGGAAGCCTCGCCCGGCGATCCGCTTGGCGATGTGCCGCTGACCGTGCCGCCCGAGGTGAAAGAGCGGATGCGCGAGGCGCTTGGCCTCGGTCAGGCCTGGTACATCCGCTATGTCCTGTGGCTGAAGCAGTTCTTCTGGGTGGAACCGCTGCACTGGTTCGACCAGGTCTTCGGCACCAGCTACAGCGCCGGGATGCAGCGCGTCATCAGCTTCCAGTCGCGCAGCCCGGTCTTCGACGTGATCGCGCAGCGCGTGCCGCAGACCCTGACCGTGGTCGGCATGTCCTACGTGATCGGCGTGCTGATCGCGATCCCGATCGGGATCATCTCGGCCTACAAGCAATACAGCTGGTTCGACCAGCTGGGCACCTTCGTGTCGATGGTCGGCTTCTCGATGCCGACCTTCTTCACCGGGGTGGTGCTGATCATCATCTTCGGGGTCAAGTTGCAATGGTTCCCCTCGATCTATGACACCACCCATGTGGTCAGGGACTGGCCCAGCTTCCTTGTGCAGGTGAAGCAGATGGTCATGCCGGTGACGGTGCTGGCGCTCTACAACGCCGCCCAGATCAGCCGCTTCATGCGTGCCTCGATGCTGGACAACCTGAACCAGGATTACGTCCGCACCGCCCGCGCCAAGGGCCTGTCGGAAAAGACCGTGGTGCTGAAACACGTGCTCAGGAACAGCCTGATCCCGGTCGTCACCGTCATCGCGCTGGGGCTGCCCGCCGTCTTCGGCGGGGCCATCATCACCGAGCAGGTGTTCAAGGTGAACGGGCTTGGCCAGCTTCTGATCTCGGCCATCCATGCGAATGACATTCCGATGGTGCTGACCCTGACCTTCATCTTCGCCATCCTGATCGTCGCCTTCACCCTGATCGCCGATATCGTCTATGGCCTACTAGACCCGCGGATCCGCTATGACTGAGACCGAACGCCAGCAGCAGCTGGACACCGCCGAGCTGGTCGCCGAGACCGCCGGCCCCGCCCCAGTCACCGGCGAGCTGCCGCCGAACAACCCGGTCCATGCCGACGGCGAGACGCGCAGCCAGTGGCTGGACGTGTGGCGCCAGTTCCGCAGCCATACCGGCGCCATGGTCGCGCTGGTCCTGTTCCTCGGCGTGATCCTGTTCGTCACCATCGGGCCGCTGATCTGGACCATCGACCCGACCTATGTGGACATCCGCGCCCGCAACAGCGGCTTCACCGCTGCCCATCCGCTTGGCACCGATCAGTTGGGCCGCGACATGCTGGCCCGGCTGATGTCGGGCGGGCGGGTCTCGATCGCGGTCGGGCTGACGGCGATGACGCTCGCCATCACCTTGGGCAGTTTCATCGGCGTCATGTCGGGCTATTTCCGCCGCCTCGACGCGCCCTTGATGCGCATGACCGAGCTGTTCCTGGCCCTGCCCCTTCTTCCGCTCTTGCTGCTGATGGTCACGCTTTTCCGCGAGCCGCTGTCGCAGACCTTCGGCCCGGCGATGGGGATTTTCCTGCTGATCGTCACCGCCATCGGCGCGACCAGCTGGATGCAGTCTGCCCGGATCGTTCGGGGCGAGGTGCTGGGCCTGAAGGAACGCGAGTTCATCCTGGCGGCCAAGTCCATCGGCACGCCGCCCCGGCGGATGATCCTGCGGCATATCCTGCCAAACGTCCTGTCGCCGATCATGGTGGCCGCGACGCTGGGGATCGCCACGGCGATCATCACCGAAAGCGCGCTGAGCTTCCTCGGCCTGGGCTTCCCGCCCGACTTCCCGACCTGGGGGCGGCTTCTGTTCGACGCCGTTGACCAGATGGTGCTTTACCCGTGGCGGGTGATCCTGCCGGGGCTGTTCATCTCGCTGACGGTGCTCTGCGTGAACTATATCGGCGACGGCCTCCGCGACGCGATGGATCCGCGCATCCGCGGGCGGTGAGCGTCTCTGCGACCCTGCCGGCGCCCGCAACCGGGCGCTGGCGTGCCTTGGCGCTGATCTGCGCCGCTGTGGTGCTGTCGATGACGCCGTGGTTTTCCGCCACTGCGATCCTGCCTGAACTCAGCGCCCGCTGGCAGATGGATGAGGTGACGGCCTCTTGGATGACCATTGCCGTGCAGCTGGGCTTCGTCACCGGCGCGCTGGGGCTGACCGTGACCGGCCTTGCCGACCGGCTGCCGATGCGGCAGCTGATCGGCTGGTCGGCCTGCGCGGCGGGCCTCTGCAACCTCGCCCTGCTGGCCGCGCCGGGACCGGGCAGCGCCACCCTGCTGCGCTTCCTGACCGGCATGGCGCTGGCCGGGGTCTACCCGCCCGCGATGAAGCTGGTGACGACTTGGTTCATCGGCGGACGCGGGCTGGCGCTTGGCATGGTGACCGGGGCGCTGACCTTTGGCTCGGCCTTTCCCCACCTGGTCCGCGCCGCCAGCGCCGGGCTGGACTGGCGGGTCGTCGTCGTCATCACCTCGGCCGCCGCCCTGACCTCGGCGCTGATGGTGGCGCTGATCGTGCGCGAGGGGCCGCATGGCTATGTCCCCGCCGCCTTCAGCCTGTCCGAGCTGAAGAACATCGTCCTGAACAAACCCCTGATGCTCGCCAATACCGGCTATTTCGGCCATATGTGGGAGCTTTATGCCATGTGGGGCTGGTTTCTTGCCTTTGCCTCGGGCGCGCTGGCGCAGGCGGGACTGGGTGGCGCGCTGGCCTCGTGGCTGACCTTCTGGGTGATCGCGGCGGGCGCCGTCGGCTGCGTTGCCGGCGGCTGTCTGGCCGACCGGATCGGGCGGACGGCGACGACGGCGATCATGCTGATCCTGTCCGGCGGCTGCGCCGCGCTGATCGGCTTTGCCTTCACCGGTCCGGGCTGGCTGCTGGTGCTGCTGGCGCTGGTCTGGGGCTTCACCATCGTGGCGGATTCGGCCCAGTTCTCGACCATGGTCACCGAGCTGTCCGAGCGCCGGCTGGTCGGCACCGCACTGGCCTTTCAGATGGGCGTGGGCTTCGGCCTGACCGTCATCACCCTGCGGCTGATGCCGGCCTTCGCGCAGTGGATCGGCGGCTGGCAATGGGCCTTCCTGCTTCTGGTTCCCGGCCCGGTGATCGGCGCGAGCGCAATGATATGGCTGCGTCGCCTGCCAGAAGCCGCGCGGATCAATGGCGGGCGGCGTTAGGCGTCGCGCTTCAGAATCCAGTCTACCTCGGGGGCCGGCACGAAGCGCCATTTGCGCAGCGGCCCGGCCATGACGTTCAGGTAATACATCTGGAACCCATAGGGCGCGCCGCAGGGATGATGCCCGCGCGGCACCAGCACCACATCGCCGTCCTTGACCGCCATCACCTCGTCCAGCCCGCCATCGTCGGTATAGACCCGCTGGATGCCGAAGCCCTCGGCCGGCTCGAGCCGGTGATAATAGGTCTCCTCCAGGTAGGTGATGCGCGGAAAGTCGTCCTCGTCATGGCGATGGCTGGGATAGGATGACCAATGGCCCGCCGGGGTGAAGACCTCGGTCACCAAGAGGCTGTCGGCGACCTCGCGATCCTCCATGGCGATATTGTTGATGTAGCGCGTGTTCGTGCCCTTGCCCCGCTCGGTCAGCGTGATGCCCTCGGGTCCAAGCCGCCGCGCCGGATGGGTGCCGTGGCCGGGCGCCGAACAGACAGCGATGGTGCAATCCGTCATCGCCTCTGCCCGCCAGTCCTGCCCGTTCGGCACATAGAGGCAATGCGGCGCGCTGCGCTCGAAGACCGACATCCTGTCACCCAGCACACCCCAGTCCTGCCCGGCGGCCTGAAGGCTGGCCTTGCCTTCGACCATCACCAGAATGACCTCGCGATCCCCGGTCGCCTCTGCAGCAACCTCGCCCGCCCGCAACCGGTAGAGCGAGAAGCCGACATAGCGCCAGCCGGCGGATTCGGGCGTGATCTGGTGCACCTTGCCATGCGTGCCAAAGGGTTTCCGCAGCAGTCTCATGGCTTGTCCGCCGACAGGAACAGGACGTAGAGCAGGTAGATCCCCGCCGCGCCAAAGATCAGCCCCCAGCCGATTTTGCCGGTCGAAACCTCGACTCCGGCCCAGATCAGCGGCAGCAACACACAGAGGATGCGGACCCAGAGCGGGCGAAAGAACGGGGCCTTGGGGTCTACGAGCAAACGCGCCTCCTTCACTGTCATGCCAGCCTAGCGCAGACCGACGCGGCCCGCGATCTCCTTCAGCGTCCTCAGACCCAGACCCTGGTACTGCAGCGGGTTGCGGATGGCGCTGTCCTGTTCGGCCTCGATCACCACCCAACCCTTGTAGCCGGCATCGGCGGCGAGTTTCAGCACCGGCTCGAAATCGATGCAGCCCTCGGGATCGCCGGGCACGGTAAAGGCACCACGCCGGACGCCCTCTAGAAAGGACAGGTTCTGCGCGCGCACCTCGGCCATCATCGCCGGGCGGATGTTCTTGCAATGGATATGGGTCACGCGGTCCATGTAGTTCCGCGCCAGCGCCACCGGATCGGCCCCGCCGAACTGCGCGTGCCCGGTGTCCAGCAGCAGCCGCGTCGCCGGACCCGCCATCGCCATGAAGCGATCGATATCCTCGCCGCTTTCGATGATCGTGCCCATGTGGTGGTGATAACCCATCTTGACCCCCTGCCCCGCCGCATGGGCCGACAAGGCCTCGTATCCGGTCGAGAAACGGTCCCATTCGGCATCGGACATGATCGGCCGGTCATTCACCGGCACCGCGTCATTGCCGTGCACTGTATTCGAGCATTCGCAGGCATTGATGTGATCGCCACCAGCCGCACGGGTGAAGTCGATCCAGTCCTGCAGCCGGGCGATCTCGGTCTCGAGATCATTGACCAGCAGGTTGGTCGAGAACCAGCCGGCGGCAAAGCGCAGCCCGTAATCGCCCAGCTTCGCCTTCAGCACGCTGCCGTCATCGGGCATCTTGTGGCCCTTCTCGATGCCGTCGAAGCCGATCTCGCGGCAATCGGACAGGCAATCGTCCAGAGACAGGTGATCGCCGATGGACCAGTCGTCGTCATTGGACCAGGCGATGGGGTTGGTACCGTAAAGGATCATGTCACTCACTCAGTCAAAGCTGCGCTGCTGCGCGCTGTTGTCGTTGTATTCGGCGCGGGCACGTTCCAGCCGCTCTGGCCCACCCGCCTGCGGCACGGCCACATCCCACCACGCCCCGCCAGCACCGGTGCCGGGTACGGGATCGGTGTCGATGACGATGACCGAGGGAATGTCGCGCGCCCGTGCCGCCACGATCGCGGCCTGCAGCCCGGCAATGCCATCGACCTTCTCGGCATGGGCTCCCATGCTGGCGGCATGGGCGGCGAAATCGATCTGTGGCTGCACCTCGACTGCACTGTCGCGGTAGAGGTTGTTGAACTCGGCCCCGCCGCAGGCGATCTGCAGGCGGTTGATGCAGCCATAACCGCGATTGTCGGTCAGAACGATGGTGAAGGGGACCCGGCGCATGACCGCCGTGGCCAGCTCGCTATTGGCCATCATGTAGCTGCCATCCCCGACGAAGCAGACGACCTCCTTATCGGGCTCGGCCAGCTTGATGCCCATGGCGCCCGCGACCTCGTAGCCCATGCAGCTGTAGCCGTATTCCATGTGATAGCCGCCGGGAGCCGCCTGCCACAGCACCTGCAGCGCGCCGGGCATGGTGCCGGCGGCGCACATCACCACGGTTTCGGGCGTGGCCACCCGCTGCACCGCACCGATCACCTGCGCATCGGTGGGAAGGGCGTTGCTGTCGGAGGGCGCGGCGGTCACGCCGGCAACTGCCTCGAACCAGTCGAGCCGCGACTGCGCGTCGAAATCCGGGGCGCGGTGGCTGCCCAGAAGGGTGGAAAGTTTTTCCATCGCCACCCGAGCGTCTCCGACCACAGGCAGCGCGCCATGCTTGGTCGCGTCATAGCCATGCAGGTTGATACTGACCAGCCGCCGCTCGGGGTTCTGGAACAGCGCCCAACTGCCGGTGGTGAAATCCTGGAACCGCGTACCGACGCCGATCACCAGGTCCGCCTCTGCACAGAGCTTGTTCGCAGACTCCGAGCCGGTGACGCCGGGGGAGCCGAAATTGAGCGTGTCCTCGCAGCCATTCGCCCCCTTGCCCGCCTGCGTTTCGACGAAGGGGATGTTATGGGCGCGCGCAAACTCGGCCAGCACGGCCTCGGCCCCGGAATAGATCACGCCCCCGCCCGAGATGATGACCGGTGCCTTGGCCGCACGGATCAACTCCGCCGCCTCGGCCAACTCGCGCGGGTCGGGTTCGGGGCGGCGGATGCGCCAGACCTTCGGCGCGAAGAACTGGGCGGGGTAATCATAGGCCTCGGCCTGCACGTCCTGACAGAAGGCCAGGCAGACCGGCCCGCAATTGGCCGGATCGGTCATCACCGACAGCGCCCGCGGCAGGCAGGTCAAGAGATGCTCGGGCCGGGCGATGCGGTCGAAATAGCGCACCACCGGGCGAAAGCAGTCATTGGCGCTGACCGTGCCATCGTCGAAATCCTCGATCTGCTGCAATACCGGGTCGGGACGGCGGTTGGCAAAGACATCGCCGGGAATGAGCAACAGCGGCAGCCGGTTCACATGCGCCAGCGCCGCCGCCGTGACCATGTTGGTCGCCCCCGGCCCGATGGAACTGGTCACCGCCTGCGCCCGGCGGCGCTTCTTGGTCTTGGCATAGGCAATGGCGGCATGGGCCATGGTCTGTTCGTTCTGCCCTCGCCATGTGGGCAGCGTATCACCGATCCCGTGCAAGGCCTCGCCCAGACCCGCGACATTGCCATGACCGAAGATCGCCCAGACCCCGTCGATGAAGCGTTCGCCCTCTTCCGTCATCTGCACGGACAGCCAGCGCACCATTGCCTGCGCCGCCGTCAGCCTGATTGTCCCGCTCATCACCAACTCACTCCTGCCCGTTATCTCAACACTCACGCCGCCACCTGCGCCGCCAGCCGTGCCTTGTCCCAGATATCGCAAAGCCGGCCATAGCGGCGGGCCATCTCGGCCACCGCCTCGGCATCCGACAGGTCCTCTTCGAACCAGGCGCGGGCAACGGCGCCGAAAATCGTGCGCCCGACGGCAAAGCCGCGCACCAGCGGGAAGCCGGCAGCGACCTCGAAACTGGCGGCCAGTTCCTCCTCGGGCGCGTCGAGACCCAGCACCACGATGCCGCGCGTATGGCGGTCATGGCTCTCGATGGCGTCGATGGCGTTCTGCCAGGCGGCACGTGTGGTCATCGGCTCTAGCTTCCACCAGTCTGGATAGATGCCAGCAGCATAGAACTGACGGATCAGGGTCGCGGTGCTCCGATCATCGACCGGACCTGACTTCGAGGGGATGATCTCCAGCAGGAACTCCAGCCCGTTGCGACGGGCGGCGGTGAACAGTCGCCTGACGGTCGCCTCCTGTTCCGCCCGCAACTCGGGCGCATCCTCGGGGTGGCAGAAGCACAGCAGCTTGACCACATTCTCGCGCGCCCATTCCTGCAAGCCACCACAATCCGGGCCGAGCTCCGGCTCGAGCGCCAGGGGCCGCGAACCCGGCCATTCCGCCGGACGGCCAATCCACAGCCCCGTCCCGGAGGCCGCGTGCAGCGCGTCCCGACCGATGCGGCTGTCGCAGAGAATGCCATAGCCCGGCCGCCCGCCCTGAACCTGCAGCGCCGCCTGCAGGCAGAGCCGCTTGAAGGCCCCGCCTCGCGCCGGCGTATAGCCGGGCATCTCCTCCAGCTGCGCGCGATGGTCGAAGGCAAAGACCCGGCATTGCCGCCAGTCTCCCCCCATCCGCCCCTGCCGGTTGGTGGACCAGTGCAGCTGCTCCAGCTCGGGATCGTTGCGCAGGTCGGGGCGGATGATGCCGCGGCGAAGGAAGAAATCCAGCTCGACCAGCGAGGGATAGGCCGGGGTGCAGCCATGCCGGCTGACCGCGAAAGCGCCGCAGGCATTGGCATATTCCAGCGCCCGGGGCCAGCTTTCCCCGTCGAGCCAGCCCTTCAGCAGACCGGCGAAGAAGCCGTCACCCGCGCCCAGCACGTTGAACACCTCGATCGGGAAACCGGGGCCACTTTCGGCCTCGTCCAGATCGCCCGGAACCGCGCCGGTGATCGCCACCGCCCCCTTGGCCCCGCGCTTGCAGACCAGCGTGGCATCGGTCACCGCCCGCACGGCCCTGAGCGCGGCGATCGTATCGGTCGAGCCGCCGGCGATGTGAAACTCTTCCTCGGTTCCCACGATCAGATCGAACAGCGGCAGCGTCGATTGCAACTTCTCGGTCACCCGGGCGCTTTCGACAAAGCGGCTTTCGCCGGCACCATGCCCCGCCACGCCCCAGAGGTTCGGGCGATAGTCGATGTCGAGCGCAAGCTGCGCGCCCTGATCGCGCGCCAGATGCAGCGCCTTCAGCACCGCCGCCTCGGTCTTCGGGTTCGACAGATGCGTGCCGGTGGCGACGACCGCGCGGGCCTCGGCGATGAAGTTCGGGTCGATATCCGCCTCGGTCAGCGCCATGTCGGCGCAGTTCTCGCGGTAGAAGATCAGCGGGAACTGGTCCTGATCGCGGATGCCCAGCAGCACCAGCGCCGTCAGCCGCGCGGGGTCGGTGATGACGCCGCGTGTATCCACGCCCTCGCGGGCCAGCTGCTCGCGGATGAAGCGGCCCATATGCTCGTCACCGACCTTGGTGATGACGGCCGAGCGCAGCCCCAGCCGCGCCGCGCCGCAGGCGATATTGGTGGGCGAGCCGCCGATATATTTCTGGAACGACCCCATATCTTCCAGCCGGCCACCGACCTGCGCGCCGTAGAGGTCGACCGAGGACCGGCCGATGGTGATGACATCCAGTTTCTTGCCCATATTCTGCCCCTTCCTGCCCGCCAGTCAGACGACCTTCACCAGATGCGCAATGCTGGCGCGCAGCGCCGCCTCGGGATCGGTCAGCGCATGGATCTCAGGCGCGAAGGGTTCAAAGCTGAACGGCCCCTCGTAATCCCCGTCGATCAGCGCGCGGACCTGGCCGGCATTGTCCAGCCGGTCCTCGCCATCGATCAGCACCCGGTGCTCGTCCAGCATCTCGGCCACCGCCAACGCCGGATCGGTCACGCCCGAGACATGCACCAGCCCGGTGCGATGCGGATAGATCTGCACTTCGCCGGACAGATGGTGGTGGAAGGTGTCATGCAGCAACCGATAGGTGCCGTCATCGCCCGCCTCGGTGATCGCAGCAATGGCCTCGGCCTTGGTGCGCAGCGAACTGACGGGAAAGCCCAGAGGCTCGACCAGCCCGGTCAACCCGCGAGTGGTCAGGATCGGTTTCATCGCGTCCAACGCCTCGACTACCCGCGAATGCGCGACCTTGCGGCCATCGTTCAGCGGGCACATGACCAGCGCCCCTGCCCCGCAGGCGCTCGCATAATCGGCCATCCGTTCGGCCCGCTCGGGCAGGTCGCCGGACCAGAGGTTGAAGGGATAGAGGGCGTTGATCGTCAGGATCGTCACGCCGGCGGCCTCGGCGGCTGCCTTCACCCGATCCGGCGCGATGGTTCCCACAACGTCGGGCAGGTCATTCCGGATCTCGACCTCGGTCACGCCAAGACTGCGGGCCATGGCAAAGAACTTCTCGACCGACAGGCCGGGCGCAGCGATATGGTTCATGGCAAAGCGCATGGCGATCCCCTTACCCGTACATCGCCGGACGCGCCGGCAGGTCGATGGCGATGGTGGTGCCCTCGGCCTCCTGCGCGGCGACGCAGGCATCCGAGGTGACGGCCGCGACATAGCCATCCCAGGCGGTCGGACCGGCGGCGGTGCCAGCGCTGGCTGCGCGGATGAAATCCGTCAGCTCGTAATCATAGCTGTCGATGAAACGGTCCTTCCAGTCCATCAGGATCGGCTGACCAAGCGTGGCGTTCAGCCGGGTCTGGATGCCCATCGGCTCGGGCAGGCGGGCAATGCCCTCCTCGCCCACAACCTCGCACTGGATGTCATAGCCGTAACGGGAGTTGACGAAGATCTCGACATCGATGACCACGCCCTTCGCGGTCTGCAGGATCACCACCTGCGGATCGCGCAGCGCCTCGTGTGCATGGGGCGATTTGCGCGGGAACAGCACCTGCGCGCTGACATAGTCGTCATCCAGAAGCCAGCGCAGCACGTCGATCTCGTGGATCAGCGTGTCATGGATCGCCATCGGGGTGACATAGGCATTGCCGACGCGCGGGTTGCGATGCGCGGCATGGACCATCAGCGGCGCGCCGGTCTGGCTGTCGACCGCGCGCTTCAGCGCCCGGTAGCCGGGATCATAGCGGCGCATGAAGCCCACCTGCACCAGCCGCTTGCCGGCAGCCACCTCGGCATCGACGATGCGGCGCGCGCCCTCGGCGGTGGTGGCCAACGGTTTCTCGCAGAAGCAGGGTTTCCCGGCGGCGATGGTCGCCAGCACGTATTCCTCGTGCGTCTGGCCCCAGGAACAGACCAGCACCGCATCGATGCCGGCATCCGCGATCAGCGCGTTCGGATCGTCGAAGATCGTGGCGCCGGGGGCATAATCGGCCACGCATTTTTCCGCGTTGGCGCGGTTCACGTCATTCACCGCCACGACGCGGGCACCTGCCAGCACCTGGTTGATCCGCCGCGTGTGGTCCTGCCCGATGGCGCCGGTCCCGATGACACCGATATTCAAACTCATGTCTTGCCCCAGTATTGATCGACATAGCGTTGCATTTCGTCCCGCATGAAGCGGCTCGACTTGTCGGCCCGATCCTCCCACGCGAAGACGCAGGCGGTCATGATGCCGTCAAAGCCGATCTCGGCCAGCGTGCCGAAGAAATCGTCCCAGGGCACCTCGCCCTGCCCGATATCCAGATGCTGATGCACCCGCGCCTGCGTGCCCGGCGGGTTCAGGATATAGCGCAGGCCCGAGCTGGCCTTGTGGTTGAAGGTATCGCCGACATGGACATGGGCCAGCACATCGGCGGCCTCGCGCAGCATCAGTGCCGTGTCATCGCCGAAATAGAAGGTATGGGGCGCGCAGTAGAGGAATTTCACCCGCTTCGAATTCACGGTGCGGATGATGTCCAGCGCCGGTTGCAGGGTTTCGCACCAATCCTCGGGATGCGGCTCGATATGGAGGTTGATCCCCTCGGCCTCGAAGATCGGGACAAGCTCCTCCATCGACCGCCACCAGGCATCCTCGCAGGTCTCGATCATCGACCCGGTATGGCAGCAATAGCAGCTGCCTTTGTCGGGATGCGGTCCGCGGCCGAATTCGCTGTTCATCGTATCGACGCCCAGTTCCACGGCAATGTGGATGGCGCGTTTCCAGTGTCGGACGGCGGCCTGACGTTCGACCTCGTCATTACTGGCCCACCGATACATCGGCAGCAGGCTGGCAATGCCGACATTGGCGTCACGCAAGGCGCGCTTGAAGCCCTTCACCCGCTCGGGGAACACCCGTGGCGCCTTGAACCATTCGAGGAAATCCCCGCGCGGGCTAAGCTCGATCCAGTCATAGCCCAGTTCGGCGACTTTCGAGGGCAGCGCCTCCAGGGGCAGATGCCGGTGCATGAAGGGGTCGAGCGCGATTTTCATGGGGTTCTCGGAAGCCTCTGGAATGGGAAGGGGTCAGGCGGCGCCGGCATAGTCGGCCCCGGTCTTGGCGCCGGTGATATAGGCCACGACATCCTGCGGATCGGTCTCCTGCACCGCCAAGTTGGCGCAGATGCGACCACGGCGGAACACCACGATGCGGTCCACCAGGTCAAAGACCTGCCGCATGTTGTGGCTGATGAGGATCAGCGATTCCCCCTGCTGCTTCAGCGTGCGGATGATGTTCTCGACCTGCGCGGTTTCCTGTACGCCAAGCGCGGCCGTCGGCTCGTCCATGATCGTCAGTTTTGACGCAAAGGCCGCCGTCCGGGCGATCGCCACGCATTGTCGCTGGCCGCCCGACATGTTGCGGATGGTGTTGTTGATATTGGGGATCTTCACCCCGGTCTTCTGCAAGCCCCGCATGGTCGCCTCGCGCATGGCGCGGCGGTCGAGGATCGAGAAGGGGCCAAGGTTGAACAGGATCTTCTCGCGCCCAAGGAACATGTTCGACGGCACGTCCAGGTCATCGGCCAGCGCGAGGTTCTGGAACACCGTCTCGATCCCCGCCTCGCGCGCCTCGAGCGGGCCGGCGAAATGCACCGGCCTGCCATCGAAGATCACATCGCCCCGCGTGCGCTGCTCGACCGCGGTGATCTGGCGCACGAAGGTCGATTTGCCGGCGCCGTTATCGCCCATGATGGCGACATGCTCGCCCTTGCGCAGGATGAAATCGGCCGCCTCCAGCGCGTGAACACCGCCGTAATGCTTGGTCAGGTCGCGGGTTTCCAGAACGATGTCCTGATCGGTGGTCATGATCCTGTCCCCCTACATCCGTGCCGCGGCACGCCGCTGGCGCCACTGGTCCAGCACCACCGCGCCAACGATGATCACGCCCTTCACCATCTCCTGGTAATAGGCGTCGAGCTTGAGAAAGGTGAAACCCGAGATGATGACGCCAAAGATCAGCGCCCCCAGCACGGTGCCAAGGATCGAGCCGCGCCCGCCCTGCAGCGAGATGCCCCCGATCACCGCCATGGCGATGGCATCCAGCTCATACATCACGCCCATGCCGGCCTGCGCGGTCAGGTTCTTGGAACTCAGCACGATGGCGGCGACGGCGGCCAGTAGCCCGGCGATGGTATAGACCATGACCTTGTGGCGGGCGACCTTGATGCCCGACATTCGCGCGGCATCCTCGTTCGAGCCGATGGCATAGGTGTGCTTGCCGTAGACCGTGTATTTCAGGATCAGGTGAAACAGGATGGCGAGGACGATGAAGATGAAGACCGGCATCATTCCCTTGCCGATGGCGGCATAGCTGTCGGTCGGGAACGAGATCGGCTGGCCCTTTGACCACCATTTCGCCAGCCCGCGGGCCGAGACCATCATCCCCAGCGTGGCGATGAAGGGCGGGATGCGGGTATAGGCGACCAGCATGCCGTTGATGCAGCCCGCGACAAAGCCACAGAGCAACCCGACAAGGATCGGCACGATCACCGGCAGGTCCACCCAGCCCTGCGCGCCGAACATGGCCTTGGGGTTCGGATTGCCGTTGACCAGCCCGACCTGCGCAAAGCTCATCGCGATCATCGCCGTCGCGCCGACGATCGAGCCGGAACTGAGGTCGATGCCGCCGGTGATGATGACCTGCGTCACCCCCAGCGCGATGATGCCGATAATGGCGACCTGCAGGATGATGATCTTCAGCCGCTGCTCGTTGAACAGCGTGTCGACGTTCTCGCGGGTGTTGAAGAGGAAGCTGTCATGCATGAACAGCCGCCCGAGGATCTCGAAGATCGCGACGATGGCGATCAGGGCGATGAAGACGCTCATCTCTGGCGGCCAGGAGCGTTTCGAGGAATCGAAGCTCAGTCCACCGATCCCGTGGGACGTGTCCGACATGCCGGCTGGTCCTTTCCACTGTCTCAGGATGGGCGCGCGACGTTGGCCGCGCGCCGGATGATCAGAGGGGCGGGCCTCAGTTCTTGGCCATGTAGTCGCCGATATTGGCCGGCGTCACGAGTTCGAAGGGGATGTAGACCTTCTGCTCGACCGCCTCGCCCTTGGACAGCTTCAGCGCCGCGTCCAGCGCGCCGGCACCCTGCCCGGCGGCGTTCTGGAACACCGTCACGTCCAGATCGCCCGCCGACATCGCCTGCAGCGCGTCCTGCGTGGCATCGACCCCGCCGACGACAACCTCTCCCATGTCCAGCCCGGCCGCCTTCATCGCCTGGATCGCGCCGATGGCCATCTCGTCATTGTTCGAGATCAGCGCGTCGAACGCCTCGCCCGAGCTGAGCCAGTTGGTCATCAGGTTCTGCGCCTCGTCGCGCGACCAGTTGGCGGTCTGCTCGTCCACCACCTCCAGCGTCACCTCGCAATCGCCCGAGGCCATCACGTCCTTGATGTCCTGCGTGCGCTGCACGGCGGCCTGGTTCGACAGCTCGCCCATCATGATATAGATCTTGGCCGGGTTCTTGCCCTTCTCACCCAGCAGCCGGCAGACCTCCTTGGTCTCCAGCGTGCCGGATTCACGCTCGTCCGAGGCAACGAAAGCCTGGTTGTCGGGCAGCGTGTCGACGTTGACCGGCTCGCGGTTCACATAGACCAGCGGCACACCGGCGGCCTCGGCCGCAGCCGACATGGCCTCGGTGGCCGAGGTGTCGACCGGGTTCACGATGATCGCGTCCACGCCAGAGGCGATGAAGTTGTTGATCTGGTCAAGCTGCTTGGCCACGTCGTTCTGGGCATCCTCGACCTGCAGATCGACCCCCTCCATGCCCTTGGCCGTCTCGATCATGCCGTTGCGCAGCACGGTCAGGAAATTGTCGTCGAACAGCGCCATCGAAACACCAATGCTCTCGGCCGATGCCCCGCCCGCCATCGACGCGACGAACGCGGTCGAGATCAGGAATTTCTTCATGCTAGTTCCTCCACTGTCGGCCCATCCCGGGGCCTTGTTCTCAGTTGCAGGCTTGCCAATCCGATCAGCCGGACACTGACATCCGCCCCGCAAAAATCGCGGGTCTGGCAGGATGCGTGCTGGCAGAACCTCCCTTGTGGACGCGCCTCCCTGCGCTTCCGTGCCAAAGGATTCCCGATCTGGCCCCCCGCGGTCAACGGCGCAGATCATCTGATCCCATCATCCCTGATGGAAAACGACGCCAATAATGATGGAAACCCATCAGACCAGCGACTCGGGCGTCCACAGGTCAAAGGGCAGGAAGCGCTGGCCGGGTGTCTCGGCCATGCCGTTCTGCACCGTGCCGATCATCATCGGCACAAGCTCGTTGCAAAGCGCGGCCAGCGGCGTGCCCATGACGATCGAGACCGTCCGGTCCAGCAGTGCCTGCCGGGTCTCGTCGGTCAGCTCGTTCACGATCAGCGTTACCCCTCCCGCAGGCCGCAGCTCGCGCAGGGCCGCAATCGCACCCTCCATGCCGCCGCCCGCGCAATAGATGCCGACCAGATCGGGATGGGTCTCGATCATCTCGACCGTCGCCTCGTAGGTCAGTTGCCGGGTCTCGAGATTGATCTGTGGGTTCAACAGGTCGAAGCCCGGCCCGTATTCACGCAGGGCGCTGCGAAAGCCGGTCTCGCGCAATTCATGCCCGTGAAAGCGATGCCCGCCCAGGAAGATACCCACCCGACCCGGCTTGTCGGCCAGCTTCGACATCAGCCAACCCACCGCGCGTCCGACCTTCAAGTTATTGAGGCCGATATAGTTTTCCCGCACGCCTTGGGCGAAATCCGAGAGCATCGAAGAGGTCGGAATACCCCGCGCCCTCAGATTGCTGACCGCTGCCGTCACCTCGTGATGATCGAGCCCGGTGGCGGCAACGGCATGAACCTTGCCCGCCATCCCGTTCAGCAGTTCGGCCAGTTCGCCGGGCATGGTGGTTTCGGCGAACTGGATCGTCGGGCGCAGGCGATAGCCGGTTTCGGCCATCATGCGCTGTTCGATCAGCGCCGCGAAATTGCGATAGAAGGCATGGCGCGGCTTTTGCAGGATGATTCCGAATTGCAGCTCGGGCCGGTCGGCCAGAATGCGGCTGTGGATGGCATTGGCGCCGTGATAGCCAATCCGCCGCGCCGCCTCGTGCACCTTGAGCGCGGTCTCGCCGCGCACTTTCAGTCGCCCGTTCAGCACCCGGTCGACCGTCGCCACGCTGACGCCGGCAGCCTCGGCCAGATCGGCAATGGTGACGCGCGCCATGATCGTAATCCCTCACAGTCGTGAGTGAATTACATCACAGCCGGATCGAATCGCAAGCTCGACGGCGGCGATCAGCGGTAATCGATCCAGACGCCGCCCTTGTCGGCCGAGCGGACGCAATGCTCGACCCAGCGGACCCCGGCGATCCCGGCGCTGACATCGGGATAGCGGATGCCGGCAAGCCGCGCGTGGTCACCCTGCTGCGCCGCCTCGATGGCGCAGGCGATGCGTTCGTACATGGTCGCCCAGCTTTCAAACAGGCCCTCGGGATGGCCGCCGCCGATGCGGTCATCGGCCAGCGCCTCGGGGTGCAGATAGGGCATGCCACGCTCCAGCACCTGCGCCGGCTGGCCCTGCACCTCCAGCCGCAGCTGGTTCGGAAACTCGTCCCACCATTCCAGCGAGGCCTGCTCGCCCACGATCCGCAGCTTCTGGCTGTGCATCGCCCCGGCATTCACGGCCGAGGTCCAAAGCGTGCCGAAGGCCCCGCACCCGTAGTCCATCAACACCATGGCATTGTCTTCCAGCGGTGCGCGCGAGGCGACGAAGCTTTGCCTTGCGCAAAGCAACCGGCGGATCTTCAGATCGGGGCAGATCACCTGCGACAGGTACAGCGGATGCGTCGCCAGATCGCCCAGCACATAGGACGGACCGGCGAAGGTCGGATCGACACGCCAGCGGATCGCCGGGTTCAGGTCTTCGACCGGGGCCGAGTGAAAGCCATGGGCAAAGGTCATGTTGACCAGCCTTACCTTGCCAAGCGCGCCACTGGCGACCAGTGCCCGGGCCTGCTCGATGGTCTGGTAGAAGCCATAGCCATAGGTGACGCCGACGATCAGCCCGCGCAGCTGCGCGATGTTGCGCAACTCCTCGGCCTCGGCACTTGTGAAGGTCAGGGGCTTCTCGCAGATCACATGCAGCCCGGCCTGCAACGCCGCCCTGGTGATCGGGTAATGGGTGTTGTTGGGCGTGGCGATGGTGACGACCTCGACCCCGTCGGGCCGCGCGGCCTCGCCCGCCAGCAGCGCACCGTAATCCGCATAGGCGCGGTCATGCGCGATGCCCAGTTCAGCCGCGAAGGACCGCCCGCGTTCCGGGTTCAGGTCCAGCGCCCCGGCCTGCAGATCGAAATAGCGGTCCCGCAGCGCGGCTGATCTGTGGATATAGCCAATCTGGCTGCCCTGACCGCCACCGATCATTCCCCAGCGGAGCGCCCGCCCGGTCTTGCGCCTGCCGTCGATCATCTCGTCCCTCGCCCACGCCATGACGCGCGCAGCATGTCGCGGATCGCAGATTCCCGCCAGAGCGAAGCGAAGGAGGAAGCTGGTGCCGGTTGCAGGAATCGAACCCGCGACCTTCTGATTACAAATCAGCTGCTCTACCTGCTGAGCTAAACCGGCCTTGTCACTGGGCCTCGGGGGCCGCCGACCCTGCTGCGATAGCGCGAGACGGGCCACGACGCAAGCCAAGGTTCGCCCGCGCCAGAAGCGCCACGGCGACGAGGCCGACGCCGACGACCAGCAGCGCGGCGGGCGAGGCATTGCCCAGGTCCTCGAGGCTGGCCTTTTCATGCACCCGCGTCGCCAGCGTCTCGTAGTTGAAGGGCCGCAGCAGCAGCGTGGCGGGCAGTTCCTTGGTGCAATCGACGAACACCAGCAGCAGTGCCGAGCCGACCGAGCCCTTCATCAGCGGCAGCAGCACATCGCGCAGCACCCCGCGCGCATCGCGCCCCAGCGAGCGCGCGGCCATGGGCAGCGAGGGCGGGATGCGGGTGAACGCGCCGTCCACCGCCCCCTGCGCGATGGCAAAGAAGCGCACGATATAGGCAAGGATGATGGCAAAGCCGGTGCCGGTCATCATCAGCCCCGGATCGGTGCCGGTCAGCGCCAGCCAGGCATCGGCCACGCGGTGATCCAGCGCCGCCAGCGGGATCAGGATGCCCACCGCCAGCACCGCGCCCGGTGCGGCATAGCCGATGGTTGTGATCGGCAGAAGCAGACGCGGCAGGCGCCGGTTCGACAGCCGGACGCCATAGACCATGACCAGCGCCAGCAGCACCGCCAGCACCGAGGCCGCCGCGCCAAGCGACAGGGTGTGCCACAGCGCGCTGCCCAGACCCGGCGTCAGCCAGCCCTGCGGATAGGACAGCGCATAGCGCCCGATGATCGCCACCGGCATGACGAAGCCGAGGACAAAGGGAATGGCGCAGGCGATGAAGGCGGCCCAACCCTTCAGCCCGGACAACCGCTGCCGGATGATCGGGCGGCTGTGCCGCGCGCTCTGGTGATAGCGGGCATGGCTGCGGCTGACGCGCTCCCACACCGCCAGAAGCGCGATGATCAGCAGAATGACGCAGGCGATCTGCGCCGCCCCCCCGGCATTGCGGGCCTCGAGCCAAGTGGTGAAGATGCCGGTGTTCAGCGTCTGGATGCCGAAATAGCTGACGACGCCGTAATCGGCGACGCTCTCCATCATGGCGATGGCCGAACCGGCGACAATCGCCGGGCGTGCGAGCGGCAGGCCGACGCGCCAGAACAGCCGCCACGGGCCGGTGCCGAGGGCGCGGGCGACCTCGTAGGCGCCGGCGGATTGTTCATGCAACGCGGCGCGGGTCAGCAGGTAGACATAGGGATAGAGCGCCGCCGACAGGACCAGTACCGCCGCCCAACGCGAATGGATCGCCGGGAACCAGTAATCCCGGGCCGAGGTCCAGCCAAAGGCCTCGCGCAGGGCAATCTGCACCGGGCCGGAATAGTCGAGGAAATCAGACAGCGCATAGGCGCCGATATAGGCCGGCACCGCCAGCGGCAGCAGCAACAGCCATTCCAGCCCCCGCCGCCCCGGGAAATCGAAGATCGAAACCAACCAGGCCGCGCCCGTGCCCATCGCCGCCGACAGAAGCCCGGTGCCAAGCGCGAGGATCAGCGTGTTGAGCCCATAGCGCGGCAGGGTGGTCGAAACGAGATGCGGCCAGATGTTCTCGCTGGGGAACAGCGCCATCCAGCCCACCGCCAGAACCGGCATCAGCACCAGCGCCGCGATCAGCACCGAAGCCGCCGACCAGCCCCAGCCGCTGCCATGCCGCAGGGACTCGGAGCCGGTTGGGTTTCGCGGGTGTCTGGCCATGCGGGCGGGTTACAGCAAAGCGGTTTCCCTGTCCACGAATGCTGGCTAATGTACCGCAAAAGTTGAGCAATCGGGCAGGCAGGGCAGGATGCAGATCGTCTATCACATGCGTGTACACGGCACCGACGATGACCGCATGGTCAAGTCGCTGCTGATGAACCGCGACTGGCTGCATCAGAACGATACCGAGGTGCTGACGCCGAACCGCCTGCGCGGGGTGCTTGATGAATCGCTCGCGGCGCTGCAGGGCGGCAGCGCGACCCCGGCGATGGAACAGATCATGCTGGACGCGATCCTGGAAAGCGATCATCCCGAGCGGGTGATCTGCTCGATCCCCGGCTTTATCGGCGCCATGTCCAAGGTGGTGGCACCCGAGGGCCTCTATCCCGCGGCGCCCGCCCGTATGGCCGCGATGGCGAACCTGTTTCCAAGCAGCGAGACCGAGTTCTTCCTGGCGCTGAAGAACCCGGTTACGCTGCTGCAGGCGCTTTACACGCTGACGCCCGGGCGCAGTTACGACCAGGTGATGCAGGGCATCGACCTTTCCACGCTGCGATGGGCGCCGACGGTCCGGCGCATGGTGCAAAGCCTGCAGGGCCGGCGGCTGGTTCTCTGGCGCAACGAGGACGGGCCGCTGGTCTGGCCCGAGATCGTTCGGCTGGTGGCGCAGATGCCGATCGAGGCGCCGCTGAAGGAAGGCCTGGCACCGGTCTACGACCTGCTCAGCGATGCCGGGCGCGACAGCCTTGCCAAGGCCATGGCAGAGCGCGACCAGCTGTCGATCGCCGCCCGCCGCGATCTGTGCATTGCGCACCTGGCGCAGCACGCGCTGTCCGGCCGGGTCGAGGAGATCGTCACCCTGCCCGGCTGGACGCAGGAGATGGTCGACGAGATGACCCGCCAGTATCACGCCGACATCGCCGAGATCGCCGTCCTTCCCGGTGTCGAATTCCTGATGCCCTGACGCCCGGCCCCGCCCTGCTCAGCAGCGCCCGGAGAAGCCGAGGCCACCGCCGGAAACGGGCTGGATATCGATGGCGCGCGGCCGCTTGCCGCCGCATTCCATGCTGGCCGCTTGTGCCTGCACTTCCTCGCGGGTCCAGGCCGAGCCGGCGCGACCGCGGAAATTGCCGCCGCCCATGGTGTCGATGGTCAACTCGTTCGGTTGTGGCTGGCCCGGGGTAACCTGCACCGGCGGTCGCTGCGCGGTCGTTGTGGGCGCGGCGCAGCCCGTCAGCACGGCCAGCGCGCCGAGGGCGGTGATCGTCATTTTCATTACTCGTCTCTCCCCGTCTGCCTCATGGGGCCGAGGTTCCCTTGCCGGGCCTCACGGGTCAAGCGGTGATCTGCGCCATGCGCTTCCGGCGCACGACACAGCAAAACGCCCCGGCCTTGCGGTCGGGGCGTTTCGTATTCCGAAAGTAGCGGGCTGGGATCAGCCGCGCTCTTCGATGATGACGGCCAGATGCGGGATCTTGGCGACCATGCCGCGGATCGCAGGGGTGTCCTGCAACTCGCGGGTCCGGTTCATCTTGTTCAGCCCGAGGCCTTTCAGCGTCTCGCGCTGGATGGCGGGGCGGCGGATCGGCGAGCCGATCTGCTTCACGACGATGGTTTTAGCCATTGCAGCCTCTCCTTACGCTTCGACAGCGGCGTCAGCCGGCTTGTCGTTGGTGCCCAGGATGTCAGCCACTTTCTTGCCGCGACGCTGCGCAACCGAACGGGGGCTGGCTTCGGCTTTCAGGCCGTCCAGCGTGGCGCGGATCATGTTGTAGGGGTTCTGCGACCCCAGCGACTTGGCCACGACGTCCTGAACGCCCAGCATCTCGAACACGGCGCGCATCGGACCACCGGCGATGATCCCGGTACCCGGAACGGCGGTGCGCATCACCACGCGGCCCGCACCATGGCGGCCCTCGATGTCGTGATGCAGAGTCCGGCCGTCGCGCAGCGGCACGCGAACCATGTTGCGCTTGGCCTGCTCGGTCGCCTTGCGGATCGCCTCGGGGACCTCTTTGGCCTTGCCCTTGCCGAAGCCGACGCGACCGCGCTGGTCACCGACAACCACGAGAGCCGCAAAGCCAAAGCGCTTGCCGCCCTTCACGGTTTTCGACACGCGGTTGATCGCGACCAGACGATCGGCGAATTCCGGGGTTTCCTCGCGCTCTTCGCGGCGGCCCCGACGGTTTTCACGTTCTGCCATAAGGCATTCCTTCTTATCTGGCGCATCAACCGCGCCGTAAATGTCAATCCAGGTGGGTCACCCGCATGGGCAACCCCCGGATCATCGGGGTGGCGAAACCGCCACCCGCAGGATCAGAACTTCAGACCGCCTTCGCGGGCTGCGTCGGCCAAAGCCTTGACCTTGCCGTGGAACAGGAAACCGCCGCGGTCGAAGTAGACTTCTTCCACGCCGGCCTTCTTGGCCCGCTCGGCAATCGCCGCGCCGATCTTGGCAGCGGCTTCGACGTTGTTCGTGCCCACCAGACCGAAGTCCTTCTCGAGCGTGCTGGCCGAGGCCAGGGTCACGCCACGAGCATCGTCGATCAGCTGAACGCTGATGTTCTTCGACGACCGGTGAACCGACAGACGCGGGCGGCCATTGGCCTCGGCCCGCAGTTTGTTCCGCACGCGCAGGCGGCGCTTCTGGAACAGCTCTTGCTTTTTCAGTGCCATTTTCGCGCCCCTTACTTCTTCTTGCCTTCTTTGCGGAAGACATACTCGCCCTTGTAGCGAATGCCTTTGCCCTTGTAGGGCTCGGGCTGACGCCACTCGCGGATGTTCGCGGCGACCTGGCCGACCAGCTGCTGGTCGATGCCTTCCACCACGATCTCGGTCTGCTTCGGCGCGGTGATCGTCACGCCCTCGGGCGTTTCGAAATTCACCTCGTGGCTGTAACCCAGCGACAGCTTCAGGGTCTTGCCCTGCATCGCGGCGCGGTAACCCACACCCTGGATCTCCAGCTCGCGCTTGAAGCCTTCCGACACGCCCGTCGCGAGGTTCGACACCATGCTGCGGGTCATGCCCCACTGCTGGCGCGCGCGCTTGCTGAGGCCGCGCGGCTTCACCGAAACGGCACCCTCTTCCAGCACCAGATCGACATCGTCGGTCGCGGTGAAGGAACGCGAGCCCTTCGGACCCTTGACCTCGATGGTCTGGCCCTTGATTTCCGCCGTCACGCCCTTGGGCAGTTCGACCGGTTTCTTACCAATACGAGACATCCTGCCCTCCTTAGAATACGGTGCAGAGGACTTCGCCGCCAACATTGGCGTTGCGAGCCGCTGCATCCGACATCACGCCTTTCGGCGTCGAGACGATGGAGACGCCCAGGCCCTGACGGACCTGCGGGATTTCCGTGGCGCCGGCATAGACGCGACGACCGGGCTTCGAGACCCGAGCCAACTCGCGGATGACCGGAGTGCCGTCGTGGTACTTCAGGCCGATTTCCAGCTCTTTGTGGCCCTCGGGCGTGGTCACTTCTTCATAACCACGGATGTAGCCTTCGGATTTCAGCACATCCAGAACCCAGGCGCGCAGTTTCGAGGCGGGCGTACGGACGGTCGATTTGCCGCGCATCTGCGAGTTGCGGATACGGGTCAGCATATCGCCGAGAGGATCGTTCATGTTCATTTTCGCCCCCTTACCAGCTGGATTTCACCAGGCCGGGGATCTTGCCGTTCGAGCCGAGCTCGCGCAGCATGATCCGCGACAGTTTCAGTTTGCGGTAATACGCATGCGGACGACCGGTCAGTTGGCACCGGTTGTGCAGGCGCGTGGCCGAGCTGTTGCGCGGCAGTTCCGCGAGCTTCAGCGAGGCCTTGAAACGCTCTTCCATCGGAAGGTCCTGGTTGCGGACGATTTCGTTCAGGGCAGCGCGCTTGGCGGCGTATTTCTGGACCAGCTTCTCGCGCTTCACTTCGCGCTCGATCATGGATTTCTTAGCCATATCTTCTTTCCCTCCGCGATCAGCTGTTGAACGGCATGTTGAAAGCCTTCAACAGCGACTTCGCTTCCGCGTCGGTCTTCGCGGTGGTGCAGATGATGATGTCCATCCCCAGAACTTCGTCGACCTTGTCGAAGTTGATTTCCGGGAACACGATCTGTTCCTTCAGGCCCATGGCATAGTTGCCGCGGCCGTCGAAGGAGGTGCCTTTCACGCCGCGGAAGTCGCGGACGCGGGGCAGCGCGATGTTGATCAGGCGATCGAGGAATTCATACATCCGGTCGCCGCGCAGGGTGACCTTGGCGCCAAGCGGCATTTCCTCGCGAACGCGGAAGCCGGCGATCGAGTTCTTCGCCTTGGTGATGACAGCCTTCTGGCCAGCGATCAGCGACAGTTCTTCTGCGCCCTGCTTGACCTTCTTGGTGTCTTTCACGGCTTCGCCGATGCCCATGTTCAGGACGATCTTGTCCAGACGCGGGATCTGCATGTCGTTCTTGTAGCCGAATTCTTCTTTCAGCGCGGCCCGGATCTGCTCGCGGAACAGCGTTTTCAGACGCGGCGTGTATTTGGATTGGTCCAGCATCAGATCACGTCTCCCGTGGTCTTGGCGAAACGGACCTTGCTGCCGTCTTCTTCCAGGCGGAAGCCGACGCGGGTCGCTTTGCCGTTCTTGTCCAGCAGCGACAGGTTCGACAGGTCGATCGGCATCGCGACCGGCACACGGCCACCCTGGCTGGACTGGGTTTGCTTGCGGTGACGGATGGCGATGTTCACGCCATCAACCACGGCCTTGTTCTCTTTCGGGAACACGGCGGTGATTTCACCCTGACGGCCCTTGTCCTTGCCGGCAAGGACGACGACCTTGTCACCTTTTTTCAGCTTGGCAGCCATCACAGCACCTCCGGAGCGAGCGAGATGATCTTCATGAAGTTCTTCGCACGCAGCTCGCGCACGACCGGCCCGAAAATACGGGTGCCGACCGGTTCGCCCTGGTTGTTCAGGATGACGGCGGCGTTGCGGTCGAAGCGGATCGAAGTGCCGTCTTCACGGGTGACTTCTTTGGCGGTGCGCACGACGACGGCCTTGCGGACGTCACCTTTCTTCACGCGACCGCGCGGGATGGCTTCCTTGACGGACACGACAATGATGTCGCCCACCGACGCATAGCGACGGTGCGAACCACCCAGGACCTTGATGCACTGAACTCGGCGAGCGCCGGAGTTGTCAGCAACATCCAGATTGGTCTGCATCTGGATCATTTGGTTACTCCCGACCTTTGGGGACTTACTCTTACAGCCCCAGGGTTTCGATCAAACTGGATCAGGAAGCGCTCAGGACTGAGCAGCTTCCTCCGTCAGAACGGTCCAGCGTTTCGTCTTCGAGATCGGCGCGCATTCGATGATGCGAACGGTGTCACCGATCTTGAACTGGTTGTCCGCGTCATGCGCCCGGTATTTCTTGGACGAACGGACGATCTTGTGCAGCACCGGATGCTTGAAGCGACGCTCGACCAGGACCGTGACGGTCTGCTCGTTCTTGTCGCTGGTCACCGTGCCTTGCAGGATGCGTTTGGGCATGGCGGCCTCCTTACTGCTGGGCGGCCGCGTCGGCGGCCTTCTGGTTCAGAATGGTTTTCACCCGCGCGACGTCACGACGGACGGCACGCATACGGGCGGTCGATTCGATCTGGCCGGTGGCCTGCTGGAAGCGAAGGTTGAACGCTTCCTTTTTCAGCGCGATCAGCTGGTCTTTCAGCTGGTCGGGCGTCTTGTCTTTCAGTTCCTGCGCTTTCATGCGCCTCGTCCTTTCAACATCACCGGAGAGCCCCGGTCATACCGGGCCACCCTGATTCCGGTGGAGTTTCGTGATGAAGGCCTGCCCATACCCCCCAAAGGCCAGTCTTGCAAGGGGTTTTCGGGCCGATCCTCCGGAAAAGCCTGACCCCGCCAGTTGCCCGGCGGGGTCTTTCGTTGCCTGCGCTGTCAGCGCAAGATTCTTACCAGTCAGCGCGCTCGACGATGCGGCACTTGATCGGCAGTTTCATCGCACCGAGGCGCAGGGCCTCGCGGGCGACGGTGTCGTTCACGCCGTCGATCTCGAACATGATCCGGCCCGGGTGGACGCGGGCAGCCCAGAAATCGACCGAGCCCTTGCCTTTACCCATCCGCACTTCCGTCGGCTTGCCGGTGACCGGCAGGTCCGGGAAAATCCGGATCCAGACCCGGCCCTGACGCTTCATGTGGCGGGTGATCGCGCGGCGGGCCGCTTCGATCTGGCGGGCGGTGACGCGCTCGGGTTCGGTGGCCTTCAGGGCGTAATGGCCGAAGTTCAGGTCGAAACCGCCCTTCGCCTCGCCGTGGATCCGGCCCTTGAACTGTTTGCGGAACTTCGTCCGTTTCGGTTGCAGCATTGTATCTACTCCTTACCGGGCGTCGCGACGCGGGCCACGGGGCGCCGGACCTTCCTGGGCCTCGGCGGCCTTGCGGTCGCGAGCCTGCGGATCATGTTCCATGATCTCGCCTTTGAAGATCCAGACCTTCACGCCGATGATCCCATAGGGGGTCGTGGCTTCGGACAGCGCATAGTCGATGTCGGCGCGCAGCGTATGCAGCGGCACGCGGCCCTCGCGGTACCATTCGGTCCGCGCGATCTCCGCACCACCCAGACGACCGGCGACGTTCACCCGGATACCCAGGGCGCCCATGCGCATGGCGTTCTGCACGGCACGCTTCATCGCGCGGCGGAACGAGACCCGACGCTCGAGCTGCTGGGCGATCGACTCGGCCACCAGCTGGGCGTCCAGCTCGGGCTTGCGCACTTCGACGATGTTCAGGTGCAGTTCCGAATCGGTGAACTTTGCGACTTTCTTGCGCAGAGTCTCGATGTCGGCGCCCTTCTTGCCGATGATGACGCCCGGACGCGCTGCGTGAATGGTCACGCGGCACTTCTTGTGCGGACGCTCGATGATGACGCGGCTGATGCCGGCCTGCTTGGCTTCTTTGTGGATGAAGTCCCGAATCTTCAGGTCTTCCAGCAGCAGATTGCCGTAATCCTTGTCATCCGCATACCAGCGGCTGTCCCAGGTGCGGTTGACCTGGAGGCGCATCCCGATGGGGTTAACCTTCTGACCCATTACGCTTGCTCCTCGACTTGACGCACCTTGATGGTGATTTCCGAAAACGGCTTCATGATCTTGCCATAGCGGCCACGTGCCCGCGGACGGCCACGCTTCATCACCAGGTTCTTGCCGACCCAGGCTTCGGCGACGATCAGGCTGTCGACGTCGAGACCGTGGTTGTTTTCAGCGTTGGCGATGGCCGACTGAAGGCATTTCTTCACGTCGCCGGCGATGCGCTTGTGCGAGAAGGTGAGGTCGGCCAGGGCCTTGTCAACCTTCTTGCCGCGGATCAGCTGAGCCACGAGGTTCAGCTTCTGCGGCGAGGTGCGCAGCATCTTCGTTTTCGCGAAGGCTTCGTTCTCCGCCACGCGGCGCGGATTGTTTTCCTTACCCATGACGATTACTTCCTCTTGGCTTTCTTGTCCGCCGCGTGACCGTAATAGGTGCGCGTGGGCGAATATTCACCGAATTTCTGGCCGATCATCTCTTCCGACACGTTGACCGGAATGTGCTTGTGACCGTTGTAGACCCCGAAGGTCAGGCCAACGAATTGCGGCAGGATGGTCGAGCGACGCGACCAGATCTTGATAACGTCCGACTTGCCCGCCTCGCGAGCTTTCTCGGCCTTGCGAAGCACATATGCGTCGACAAAAGGCCCCTTCCAAACAGAACGTGCCATTGATTAACGCCCCTTCTTCTTCGCGTGACGCGACCGCAGGATGTACTTGTCGGTCGCCTTGTTCGAGCGAGTCTTCTTGCCCTTGGTGTCCTTACCCCAGGGCGTGACCGGCGTACGGCCACCCGAGGTACGACCCTCACCACCACCATGCGGGTGATCGATCGGGTTCATGGCGACACCACGGACCGAGGGACGGATGCCCTTGTGGCGGTTCCGGCCGGCTTTACCGAGGTTCTGGTTCGAGTGGTCGGCATTCGACACAGCGCCGATCGAGGCGATGCATTCCTGGCGGACCAGGCGCAGTTCACCCGAGCTCAGGCGGATCTGGGCATAGCCACCGTCACGGCCGACGAACTGGGCATAGGTGCCAGCCGAACGGGCGATCTGGCCACCCTTGCCGGGCTTCAGCTCGACGTTGTGGACGATGGTACCGATCGGCATGCCGCTGAAGGGCATGGCGTTACCGGGCTTCACGTCGACCTTGGCGCCGGCGATGACGCTGTCACCCACGGCCAGACGCTGCGGCGCGAGGATATAGGCCTGCTCGCCGTCTTCGTACTTCACCAGCGCGATGAAGGCGGTGCGGTTGGGATCGTATTCGATCCGCTCGACCGTGGCGGCCACGTCGAACTTGTTGCGCTTGAAATCGACGATGCGATACAGGCGCTTTGCCCCGCCGCCCTGGCGGCGCATGGTGATCCGTCCGGTGTTGTTCCGACCGCCCTTCTTGGTCAAACCCTCGGTGAGGGATTTGACCGGACGCCCTTTCCAAAGCTCCGAACGGTCGATCAGAACCAGCCCACGCTGGCCAGGCGTCGTCGGTTTATACGACTTCAATGCCATCTTTCTGTCTTCCGTTGCTTTGGACCTGCCCCACGTTCTCGAAGCAAGGGTCCGTTTCAGTCAAAAGTCACGCGGCCCCCGTTTTCACAGGGGCCGCAAATCAGCGGCTACCTATCAGAGTCCCGTCGAGACGTCGATGGTGTTGCCTTCTTCCAGCGTCACATAGGCTTTCTTGACGTCGCTGCGGACACCTTTGATGCCCTTGAAGCGCTTGGTCTTGCCCTTGGTGATGGTGGTGTTGACCGCCTTCACCTTCACACCGAACAGCGCCTCGACCGCAGATTTGATCTCGGGTTTGCTGGCCGACTTGGCGACCTGGAAGACAACGCCGTTGTTGTCCGAGGTCATGGTGGCCTTTTCGGTGATGATCGGCTTGACGATCACGTCGTAATGTTCAGCTTTCGCGCTCATTTCAGACGAGCCTCCAGAGCTTCGACGCCCGCCCGCGTGATCACCAGCGTGTCGCGCTTCAGGATGTCATACACGTTTGCGCCCATCGACGGCAGCACATCGACGCCCTCGACATTGCGGGCGGCGCGGGCAAAGCCCTCGTTCACTTCCGCACCATCGATGATCAGGACGCGCTTCCAGCCGTTCTCGCGAACTGCCTTGGCGACGACCGAGGTCTTGGCATTGGCCAGATCGAGATTGTCGATGATGACCAGCTCGCCCGCGGTGGCCTTGGCCGACAGCGCGTGCTTCAGACCCAGAGCCCGGACCTTCTTGGGCAGGTCAAAGGCGTGGCTGCGCGGGGTCGGGCCCTTGTAGACACCACCCTTGCGGAAGATCGGCGCCTTGCGCGACCCGTGGCGAGCGCCGCCGGTGCCCTTCTGGCGATAGATCTTCTTGGTCGAGTAGCTGACCTCGGACTTGCCCAGCACCGAGTGCGTCCCGGCCTGTGCCTTGGCGTGCTGCCAGCGCACGACGCGCTGCAGCAGGTCGCCGCGCGGCTCGAGCCCGAAGATCTCGTCGCTGAGATCGATCGAACCGGCTTTGCCGGTTTCCAGCTTGATCACATCGAGTTTCATTTATCTTCTCCTTCCGGAGCATCGCCTTTGGCCGCGTCATCGGCTTTGTCGGCAGCCGGATCGGCATTCGGATCTGCAGCTTCCTTGTCGGCAGCGATCGAGGCTTCGGCCTCGGCCAGCGCCGCAGCTTCCTGCTCGGCGGCCAGACGGGCGGCTTCCTCGCGGGCGGCTTCTTCCTCGGCGGCAGCAGCGGCAGCAGCTTCCTCGGCCAGGCGCTTGGCTTCGGCAGCAGCCGATTTCAGCGCGGCGGGATAGATCAGGTTCTCGGGCGTCGCTTTCTTCACGGCGTCCTTGACGGTGACCCAGCCACCTTTCGAACCCGGAACCGAACCCTTGACCATGATCAGGCCACGGTCAGCGTCGGTGCGAACAACCTGCAGGTTCTGCGTGGTGACGCGAACGGCACCCAGGTGACCCGCCATCTTCTTGCCCTTGAACACCTTGCCGGGGTCCTGGCACTGGCCGGTCGAACCGTGCGAACGGTGGCTGATCGACACGCCGTGCGAGGCGCGCAGACCACCGAAGTTGTGGCGCTTCATCGCACCGGCGAAACCCTTACCGATCGAGGTGCCGGCGATGTCCACGAACTGACCGGCGAAGTAATGGTCAGCGGTGATCTCTTCACCAACCTTGATCAGGTTTTCTTCGGCGACGCGGAATTCCGCGATCTTGCGCTTGGGCGCGACCGAGGCTTTCGCGAAATGGCCACGCAGCGCCGCAGTGGTGCGCTTGGCCTTGGCTTCACCAGCGCCCAGCTGGACGGCGGTATAGCCGTCACGCTCGATGGTGCGCTGATCAACGACTTGCAGACCGTCCAGTTGCAGGACGGTGACGGGGACCTGACGGCCGTCTTCCAGGAACAGCCGGGTCATGCCCAGCTTCTTGGCGATAATACCGGTACGCAGCATGTTCGCCCCCTCAGACCTTGATCTCGACATCCACGCCAGCGGCGAGGTCGAGCTTCATCAGGGCGTCAACGGTCTGCGGGGTCGGATCGACGATGTCCAGCAGACGCTTGTGGGTACGGATCTCCCACTGGTCACGCGATTTCTTGTCGATGTGCGGGCCGCGCAGAACGGTGAATTTCTCGATCTTGTTCGGCAGAGGAATCGGGCCGCGAACGGTCGCGCCGGTGCGCTTGGCGGTGTTGACGATCTCCTGGGTGCTGGCATCCAGAACCCGATAGTCAAACGCCTTCAGCCGAATCCGGATGTTTTGGCTTTGCATAGTCATCCCTCTTGCGGGGAGTTCCAGTTGAGAGGCTGACGACACCCCATGTGGCGCCAGCGTCGAACCGTATAACAAAATTGCAAGGCCGCCCCCATAGCGGGCGGCCCTGACAATGGCAACCGATTCCTGTGCAGAAGATGCGGATTCGGTAGCGATGGCGGCTTTTGGCGTATTGGCGCTGCGGTGTCAATACCACCCGAACGGCTCAGGGCGTGATGCCGCGATCCGTTTCCAACTCGATCCAGCCGCCCTCGCCCCGGGTGAAATCCAACAGCTCCGGCGCCCTGAACCCGGCCTCGTCCATCGGCGCGACATGCCGCTCGATCCGAAGGTCGTCGCCCTCGATCTCCAGCACCGCGAACTCGTTCTGCCGGTCGTCCAGCCTTGCGCAGAGCGCGGTACCGGCCTGGACCTGCAACAGATGCGGATGACCCAGGCCCAGAAGCGAACCCACTGCCCAGAGATGCAGATGCCCGGTCAGCGCGATCCTGACACCCCCTGCCTCGAAGCGCGCCAGCGCCTCGGGCGCGCGGCGGGCCAGTTCCTTGTCGACCTGCGGCAGTTGCTGCAGCGGATGATGCAGCGCCACGATATTCACGGCCAGCGCGTCGAGACTGCCAAGCACCCGGCCGATGTCGTCCTCGTGCACCACGCCGCGCTGCCAGGCAAAGGGATCGACGCTGTTGATGCCATGCACCCGCGCCCAGCCCGCCGCCCCGGTCGGCGCGCGGTCAGGGCTGATCGCCTCGTCGTAATCCGCATAGGGCCTGAGGAAGCGCACCGGGATATTGTAGAGCGGCACGTCATGATTGCCCGGCACCGCCATGTGCGGCGCGGTGAGGCGGGCGAGGAACTCGGCTGCCTGCCGGAACTGGCCGGGCCGGCCGCGATGGGTCAGGTCGCCCGTCACCACAACCAAATCGGCCCCAGAGCCGTTCACGCGCTCAAGCAGCGGCTCGACCAGATCCTCGCGATGAAAGCCGAAATGCAGGTCGGACAGATGCGCGATACGGGTCACGCCTCGGCCTCCGCCGTCTTGTTGGTGCCATCCGCCGGCAGCAGCACCTTCAACGCCTCGTGCCGCACCTTCAGATACAAGGGCGAGGCCATGGCGGATTTCTCGCCGTCATGGGCGACCAGCTGCCGACGCTTCTTCGGCGTCTCGATGGTCAGCTCGTCGGTCTGGATCAGGTCGAAATCATTGTCCTGCGCCGAGAACCCCAGCGCCAGCCGCAGGGCCGAGCGCATCAGCGGCAGCGGCTTGCGGGCCTTGGCGATCAGCACGGCGAATTGCCCGTCCCGGATCGCATCGGCGCCATCGAGCCCGAAGCTCTCCAGCTGGTAGGCACTGCGCGCAACGAAGACGAGCGCGGTGGTGAAATGCTTCTCTTCGCCATCCACTTTCGCGGTCAGCGACATCGGGCGGCGCAGCCGGCGCATCGCCACCAGCACGGACCAATAGGCCGCAATGCGCGAGCGTCCCCAGCGGCGATAGATGCTTTCGCGGGTCTTGAGGATATGGGGATAGATGCCGAGGCTGACATTGTTCAGAAAGACCAGCCCCTCGATCTCGCCGATATCCACCGTCTCGACCCGGGCGTCGAGGATCGTCTCCAGCGCGGGTTCAAGCTCCTCGCCGACGCCCAGATCGCGCGCGAAATAGTTGAAAGTGCCGGCCGGCAGCACGCCCATGACGACATCGGTATCGGCCAGCACCCCGGCCACCGCCGATTGCGTCCCGTCCCCGCCGGCGGCAACGATGACGTCAAATCCGTCATCAACCGCCTTGCGGGTCAGAGCGACGATATCGCTGCCCTTCGCCGTCTTGCGCAGGTCGAACTCTGCACAGGCCGGTTCCAGCGCCTCGCGGGTGGTGGTGGCATAGCTGTCATCGTCCTTGCTGCCCGAACCGAGGTTCAGGATCACGCAAACGCGGCTTTGCGACAGATCGAATGGGGTGTCCGCCATGGTGTCCTGCTCTGCTTGTGTCGGGACATAACACGCCCGGTCCGCGAGGGTTTCACCCGGAGGCAAGGACGCGACGCAAAGGAAAAGGGGCCGCCCCTCTCGGGACGGCCCCTCCTGTCAGTGCGATCCGCTGATCAGTAGCCGGATTCGCTCGAGGCCTCGTCGATCAGGTCGGCGATCTCTTCGGGATGCGAGGCGAGCGAGGCGTGGCTGGCTGCCAGTTGCACCAGGTTCTTCGGGTTCATCCGCTCGGCCATCATCTTCTGGTTGTCCGGGTGGATCTGTGGTCATGGGTCGACAGCTGGTACCAGCAGGGCTTGGCCTTCCAGGCCGGCGCGGTGACATTGTCGCCGAAGGTGCTGGCCAGCGGCGCCTTTTGCGTCACGGCCATGACCAGCGCGTCAGCTTCGGGCAGATCCTGGCAGAAGCTCTCGTGGAACTTGTCCTGCTTGATCCACAGATAGCCGTCGCTGTCCGGTGCCAGGTTCGGGAAGGCCTGCGGCGGGTGCGCCTGGCTGATGCCGCCGGGGCTTTCGCCGGCATCGGGTGCAAAGGCCGCGACATAGACCAGGCCCTTGACGTTCGGCAGGTCGCCCATCTCGGTGATGACCGCACCGCCATAGGAATGGCCGACCAGGATCACCGGGCCGTGGATCTGCTTGACCATCTTGCGCGTGCGCTCGGCATCATCGGCCAGCGAGGTCAGCGGGTTTTCGACGGCGTGAACGTCTTTGTAGCCACGCTTGTGCAGCTCCTTGATGACGCCGGCCCAATGGGCGGCACCGCCCCAGAAGCCGTGGACAAGAACGATTGCAGGTCTTTGCGGCATGGTCTCCCCTTCCAGATCATGACGTGAATTTGGTGTTTTTGGTCAGGCCCGAACGGGCCTTCAGGCCAGACTGCACGATCTGCAAGGGATCCGCTAGGTATCGGAAAATATTTAATTGGTATCGCTATCTGCCACGAAAAAGGCCGCCCCTCGCGGGGCGGCCTTCTCATCTCTCACGCGGATGCGTCAGATCACTTGATGATCTTCGACACCACGCCGGCGCCGACGGTGCGGCCGCCTTCGCGGATGGCGAAGCGCAGCTTTTCTTCCATCGCGATCGGGGCGATCAGCTCGACCTCGAACTTCAGGTTGTCGCCCGGCATCACCATCTCGGTGCCTTCCGGCAGTTTCACCGTCCCGGTCACGTCGGTCGTGCGGAAGTAGAACTGCGGACGGTAGTTGGCGAAGAACGGCGTGTGACGGCCACCCTCTTCCTTGGTCAGGATGTAGGCTTCGGCTTCGAAGGTGGTGTGCGGGGTCACCGATTTCGGCTTCACCAGCACCTGGCCACGCTCGACGCCGTCACGGTCGATGCCGCGCAGCAGAACGCCGACGTTGTCGCCAGCCTCCCCGCGGTCCAGCAGCTTGCGGAACATTTCCACGCCGGTGCAGGTGGTTTTCTTGGTGTCGCGGATGCCCACGATTTCCAGTTCGTCGCCGACGTTCACCGCGCCACGCTCGATCCGGCCGGTCACAACCGTGCCGCGGCCCGAGATCGAGAACACGTCTTCGATCGGCAGCAGGAACGGCTGGTCCACGGCGCGCTCGGGCGTCGGGATGTATTCGTCGACCGCGGCGATCAGCGCGCGGATCGAGTTCTCGCCGATCTCCGGATCACGGCCTTCCATCGCCGCCAGGGCCGAGCCCTTGATGATCGGAATATCGTCGCCCGGGTAGTCATACGAGCTCAGCAGCTCGCGGACTTCCATCTCGACCAGTTCCAGCAGCTCTTCGTCATCCACCTGGTCGACCTTGTTCAGGTAGACGACCATGTAGGGGATGCCGACCTGGCGGCCGAGCAGGATGTGCTCGCGGGTCTGCGGCATCGGGCCGTCAGCCGCGTTCACCACCAGGATCGCGCCGTCCATCTGCGCCGCACCGGTGATCATGTTCTTCACATAGTCGGCGTGGCCCGGGCAGTCGACATGGGCGTAGTGACGGTTGGGCGACTCGTATTCGACGTGAGCGGTCGAAATGGTGATCCCGCGCGCTTTCTCTTCCGGCGCACCATCGATCTGGTCATAGGCCCGGAACTCGCCGAAATACTTCGTGATCGCAGCCGTCAGCGTCGTCTTGCCGTGGTCAACGTGACCAATGGTCCCGATGTTGACGTGCGGCTTGTTGCGTTCAAACTTTGCCTTTGCCATGTCGGCCTCCTATCGCGGGGCGCAGACGGTCCACACCCCGGTTAAACATCCGCCGCGATGTATAAGCCCCCCGGCGAAAAATCAAGGGCAGGTCGTGCGCTTCGAAACCGGCTTGCCGCCGGGAACTTCTGGCGGTCAAATCGCGTTGCAATTCCGATAGATGCCGCCGGCCTGACGGTCAAGGCGGCCGAATGCAGGAGGAAGTCATGAGTCTGATGAAAACCCTCGCCCGCGTGGCCGCTGGTGTGATGCTGGCCAAGGGCATCGGCACGGTGATGAAGAACGCCCAAGGGGATCGTTCGCGCACGCCGACCCGCACCACCTCCAGCCGCCAGACCGGCGGCGGGATCCTGGGCGATCTTCTGGGCAACAATACCGGCCAGCCGGGCGGACGCAGCAGCGGTTCGGGTGGCTTGGGCGATATTCTGGGCCAGGTTCTGGGTGGCGGCGCTGCCGGCGGGGCCGGGACCGGTCGGCGTTATGGCGGGCCGAACTCGACCGGCGCGCAGGGCGGCCTGGGGGGCATCCTCGACAACCTGACCAACCAGGCCCGCAACAGCCGCAGCGGCAGTTCCGGCGGCGGTCTGGGTGACATCCTCGGCCAGTTGACCGGCGGCAGCAAGACCCGCTCCACCTCGGGCGGCGGCGGTCTCGGCGATATTCTGGGTGCAGTGCTGGGCGGTGCGGCCGGTGCAGGTGCGGCGGATGCGCTGTCGCGCAAGGGATCGCAGCAGACCAATGATGCCAGCTTCGGCGAGCTGTTCAACGATTCGCTGCAGCGCGGGGACGAGCCCGAAGTGGCGCCGACCCCCGAACAGAACGCCGTCGCCGGGCTGATGCTGCGGGCGATGATCCAGGCCGCCAAGTCGGACGGCAAGATCGACGATGCCGAGAAGCAGCGGCTGACCAGCGAGCTGGGTGATCTGGACGACGAGGAACGCCAGTTCATCCGCGAACAAATGGCCGCGCCGATCGATGCGCAGGGTCTGGCCCGCGAGGTCCCCTCGGGGCTGGAAGCGCAGGTCTACCTGATGTCGCTGATGGCGATCGATTTCGACAGCAAGGCCGAGGCGGAATACCTGCACAGCCTCGCGCAGGGCCTGGGCCTGAACCAGCAAGTGGTGAACCAGATCCACGAACAGGTCGGTGTGCAAAACCTCTACGCCTGACGGCGTGGCAATTTGCTGAACTGGACGCCGCGCGGGATAACCGCGCGGCTTTCCGGCGTTATCACCCGGCGCGAAACAGTCCGAAGCTCCTGAAATCCGGTCACATTTTCGCCAGCATGTAGCTTGCAGTTGATCGGTGAAAAACCTCCTGCCAGACTGGTCGGACGGCCGAGAGCCGTCCAACAGGAGGTTTTGATGAAACTGTTCCTCGTTGCCGCGATCGCGGCCTTTCCCGTTCTTGCCCATGCCGATGCCGTCGAGGACGCGCTGGAAGCGCGGCAGGGCTTCATGAAAATGCTGAGCATCAACATGGGCACGCTGGCTGGCATGGCCAAGGGTGACATCGCCTATGACGCCGCCGCCGCCACGCAGGCGTGCACCAATCTCGAGGCGCTGAGCCAATACGGCCTGCCGGCTCTGTTCATCGACGGCACCTCGACCGATGACGGCGTTGAGACCGAGGCGCTGCCGGCGATCTGGGCGAACAGCGAGGATTTCGCCACCAAGTTCGCCGGACTGCAGGAGGCCGCGACCGGGGCCGGCGCGGCTGTCGGCGGCGGTCAGGAGGCCGTCGGGCCGGTGGTGCAGAAGCTGGGTGAAGCCTGCAAGGCCTGCCACGATGACTACCGCAAGGACTGATGCCCCTGCAAAGACTGAGCGGGTCAGAATCTGGGACCCCCTGCTCAGGGGGTTCCACTGGCTTCTGGCGACACTGGTCATCGCGAACTGGCTGCTGGGCAAGCTCGGGCCCAATGACATGTCGCTGCATTTCTATCTCGGCTACACGATCGCGGGGCTGCTGGTCTTTCGGGTGATCTGGGGCTTTGTCGGCCCCGAGCCGGCGCGGTTTTCCAGCTTCCTGCGCGGGCCGGGCGCGATCCGCGATTACCTCGGCCACATGTTCCGCCGCGAGCCGAGCAACTGGCCCGGACATAACCCGCTTGGCGGGCTGTCGGTCATCGCGATGCTGGTGGTGCTGATCTACCAGGTGGTGACCGGTCTGATCTCGGACCCCGAGGATTTCGTCAATGTCGGGCCGCTGGCCGGCGCGGTGGGCAGCGATATCGCCACCGAGGCCCCGGGCTGGCACGAGTTGGGCGCAAACCTGATCCTGATCCTCGTGCTGCTGCACGTGGCGATCATCCTCTTCTACCGCGTCTGGAAGAACGAGGACCTGGTCCGACCGATGATCACCGGCTGGAAATGGGTGCGGCGGCGCTAGGCCGCCCTGCCCTCTTCACACCGGGATCATCGTCCCCTGCAGCATCGCCACATGCTTGCGCGCGCCGCCGGTCTCGGCCCAGACATCGGCGGCGACCACCATGATGCGCCGTCCCGGCCGGATCACCCGGCCCTCGGCCACCAGCCGCTCGCCAATGGCCGGTGACATCAGGTTCAACTTCATCTCGACCGTCATCACCTCGGCCTCGGACGGCATCAGCGTGAGCGCGGCAAAGCCCGCCGCCGAATCACCGATGGAGAATGTCAGCCCGGCATGACCCGCACCCTGCTGCTGCAGGACCGTGGGCAGGATCGGCGCCGTGATGATGATGCGGCCCGGGCCGATTTCGACCATCTCGGCGCCAAGCGTCTGCATCATCGTCTGACGGTCAAAGCTGGCACGCACCTTGGCAGCAATCTCGGGGGCGATCTCGGGGGCAAGCTCAGTCATCAAACAGGTCCGTTCTGGGGGCGGCGATGCCAAGATGGCGCCAGGCGCGCGGGGCAAGCTGGCGGCCGCGGGGGGTGCGGGCGATCAGGCCCTGCTGCAGCAGGTAGGGCTCGATCACCTCCTCGATGGCATCGCGGCTTTCCGACAAGGCCGCCGACAGGGTTTCCACCCCGACCGGCCCGCCGCCGTAATGCTCGGCCATCAAGGTCAGGTAACGGCGGTCGGCACCGTCAAGGCCCAGATCATCGACGCCCAACCGGGTCAGCGCAGAATCGGCGATGGCGCGGTCCAGATGGCCGTCGCCCTCGACCAGTGCGAAATCTACCACCCGGCGCAACAGCCGCCCGGCGATGCGGGGCGTGCCACGGGCGCGGCGGGCAATCTCCAGCGTGCCATCGGGATCGGCCTTGATCCCCATCATCCGCGCCCCGCGCTGGACGATCTGGTCGAGCTCGGCCACCTCGTAGAATTGCAGCCTCGTCGGAATGCCGAAACGGTCGCGGAGCGGCGTGGTCAAGAGCCCTAGCCGCGTGGTCGCGCCGACCAGCGTGAAGGGTTGCAACTCGATCCGGACGGTGCGGGCGGCAGGGCCTTCACCGATGACCAGATCCAGCTCGAAATCCTCCATCGCCGGATACAGCACCTCCTCGACCGCCGGGTTCATCCGGTGGATCTCGTCGATGAAAAGAACATCGCGCGCTTCCAAGTTGGTCAGGATCGCCGCCAGATCGCCCGCCCGCGCCAGAACGGGCCCGGAGGTCATGCGGAAATTCACCCCCAGCTCGCGCGCCATGATCTGCGCCAGCGTGGTCTTGCCGAGGCCCGGGGGCCCATGAAACAGCGTGTGGTCCATCGCCTGCCCGCGCATCCGGGCGCTTTCGATGAAGACCCGCAGATTGGCCCGCGCCTCGGCCTGACCGACAAAATCGGTCAGCGCCTGAGGACGCAGCGCCCGGTCCTCGGGCTCGCCCTCAAGCCGCTCGGGGCGCAGGGTCGGGTCAGGTTGATTCATCGCCCCCGCCTCAGCCACGCGCCATGGCCTGAAGCCGGGCGATGCGTTCCTCGGTCGGCGGGTGGGTCGAGAACAGCCGGTCGGCGCGCAAGGCGTGCAGCGGGTTGATGATGAACAGCGGTGCTGCTGCCGGGTTGCGTTCAGCCGGGACATTCAGCGTGCGCCCGGCCAGCGTGGCGATGCGAGCCAGCGCATTGGCCAGCGCCAGCGGCTGGCCGCTGATCTCGGCCCCCTCGCGGTCGGCCTCGAATTCGCGGGTGCGCGAGATCGCCATCTGCACCAGACCGGCGGCCAGCGGCGCGAAGATCATGGCAAGGATCGCGCCGAAGCCGCCGCCCCGACCGTCGCGTCCGCCGGTGAACATCATCATGTTGCCCAGCATGGCGATGGCCCCGGCCAGTGTCGCGGTAACGGTCATGGTCAGCGTATCTCGGTTCTTGATATGGGCCAGTTCATGCGCGATCACGCCCGCCAGTTCCTCGCGCGGCATATTGGCCAGCAGGCCTTGCGTCACCGCCACGGCGGCATTCTGCGGGTTGCGGCCGGTGGCGAAGGCATTCGGCTGCTCGGTCGCCAGCACATAGACGGCAGGCATAGGCAGGCCGGCGCGCTGCGCCAGCGTCGCCACCATGTCGAAGAGTTCCGGCGCCGAGTTCCGGTCGACCTGCACCGCGTTCTGCTGGCGCAGCACCGCCTTGTCGCTGTTCCAATAGGACCAGAGGTTCATCGCCCCGGCCACGGCCAGCGCGATCACGGCACCGCCCTGCCCGCCCAGCATCCAGCCAAGGACCATCAGCAGGGCCGTCATCACGGCCATCAGGATAAAGGTGCGCGCATTGCCGGCCATGTCGCTATCCCTTCGGTGCCAGACGTTTCAGCGAGGCCCGGATCAGCGCCGCTACCGCCGCCCCGGGTTCCTCGGCCTGCGACTGCGCCACCGCCGCCGCCGCCTCGGAGGGACCATAGCCCAGATTGGCCAGCGCCGACAGCGCATCCGCCGCCGCCTGCGCCGATTGCGCGGCGGCACTGGGCGCGCGCGGTGCAGCCGGGGCTGTCGCCGTGGCCGGGGCATCCGGTTCGACCAGTGCCGCGCCCTCGGCCTCGACCGTCAGATCGCCGCCAAGCGCCATGACCGCGGGGGCCTTGTCCTTCAGCTCCAGCACGACGCGCTGCGCCAGCTTGGGCCCGACACCCTGCGCCTTCCTGACCGCCGACCAGTCGCCGATGGCGATGGCGCGGGCCAGACCCTCCGGCCCCAGCGTGCCGAGGATCGCCAGCGAGACCTTTGAGCCGACGCCCTGCACCCCGGTCAGTAGCCGGTGCCATTCCTTTTCCAGCATGGTCGGGAAGCCGAACAGCTGCAGCAGGTCCTCGCGCACCAGAAGATCGGTATAAAGCGCCACCGCCTGCCCCGCCGGCGGCAGGCTGGCCGCCGTGCGGTCGCTGACATGGACGATATAACCGACGCCGCGCACATCGATCAGCACATGATCGCGGGCGCGGTGCAGGATCACCCCGGCGATGCGGCCGATCATGCGACCACCCGGATATTGCGGCCCTGCAGATGCCGGGCGTGGCAGATGGCGATGGCCAAGGCGTCTGCCGCATCGGGACTGTCGAACTGGACACCAGGCAGTTGAATGCGGACCATGTGCTGCACCTGCTCCTTGGCGGCATGGCCCACGCCCACCACCGTCTTCTTCACCGCGTTCGGGGCATATTCGCCCACCGCCAGCCCGGCCTCGGCCGGGGCCAGTAGTGCGATCCCCCGCGCCTGGCCCAGCTTCAGCGTGCCGACCGCATCCTTGTTCACGAAGGTCTGCTCGACCGCCGCCGCATCCGGGGCATGGGCGATAATCACCGCGCAAAGCCCGCGATAGAGCGCGACCAGACGCGGCCCCAGATCGCCGCCCTCGGAATGGATCACCCCGTTCGCGACATGGCGCAGACGCGAGCCGTCAACGGCGATCACGCCCCAGCCCATGTTCCGCAAACCCGGGTCGATGCCCAGTACCCGCATGACTGCCCTCTCTTTTTTCCAAGGGTTAGCACGAAAGGCGAACATCGCCTAGAGGCTGATGCGCGCTCGCGGGAGATCGGGTTGACACTGGCACGCCATCCCCGCAAGAGATTCAATAACCAGAAGAAACCAGCCTGAACGGGGAAGACGATCGAATGTCGCCAGCTCTCATCGCCATGCTGCCTTTCATCGGAGCCTTGCTGCCCGGCCTCCTGATCCGATCAGGACGCGACGTGGCCGCGATCAGCTGCGGCACGGCGACACTGATCGCCCTGATCGGGCTTTTGCTGCACATCCCCGAGATCCTGCATGGCGGCGTCGTCACCACCAGCTTCTCGTGGCTGCCGCAGATCGGGCTGGCCGCCAGCTTCCGCGTTGACGGGCTGGGGCTTTTGTTCGGCATCCTGATCCTCGGGATCGGGCTGCTGATCATCACCTATGCCCGGTTCTACCTGTCGCGGAAGGACCCGGTCGGCAAGTTCTATACCTATCTGATGCTGTTCCAGGGCGCGATGATGGGCATCGTCCTGTCGGACAACATCCTGCTTTTGCTGGTGTTCTGGGAGCTGACCTCGCTGAGTTCCTTCCTGCTGATTGGCTATTGGCGGCATCTGCCCGACGGCCGGCAAGGCGCGCGCATGGCGCTGACCGTGACCGGGATGGGCGGTCTGGCGATGATCGCGGGGATGCTGATCCTCGGCCAGATCGCCGGTAGCTACGAGATCGGCGACATCCTTCAGGCGAAGGACGCCATCCAGGCGAGCCCGTGGTATTTCCCGGCGCTGATCCTGATCCTTCTGGGCGCCTTCACCAAATCGGCGCAGTTCCCGTTCCACTTCTGGTTGCCCCACGCCATGGCCGCGCCGACGCCGGTCTCGGCTTATCTGCACAGCGCGACCATGGTGAAGGCCGGGCTGTTCCTGATGGCGCGGCTCTGGCCGGTGCTGTCGGGCACGCCGGAATGGTTCTGGATCGTCTCGACCACCGGCCTGATCACCATGCTGCTCGGCGCCTTCATCGCGCTTTTCAAGGATGATCTGAAGGCGCTCTTGGCCTTCTCGACGGTCAGCCATCTGGGCCTTGTCACCATGCTTCTGGGCTTTGGCACGCCCGAGGCCGCCGTTGCCGCGGTCTTCCACATCATCAACCACGCGACCTTCAAGGCCGCCCTCTTCATGACCGCCGGGATCGTCGATCACGAGGCGCATACCCGTTCGATCGCGCGGCTGGGGGGACTGCGCAAGCTGATGCCGATTACCTTCGCCATCGGTACCATCGCCGCGCTGTCCATGGCCGGGGTGGCACCGCTGAACGGCTTCATCTCGAAAGAGATGATGCTCTACGAGGTCGATCATCTCGAGCGCGCGCGGCAGGTCTTCATGGTCATCGCCACGCTGGCCGCCACCTTCTCGGTCGCCTATTCGCTGCGCTTCATCTTCCACGTCTTCCTCGGCCCGGTGCGCGACGACTATCCGCACAAGCCGCATGATCCGGGTCTCGGCATGTGGATCGGGCCGGCCTTCCTCGTCTCGCTGGTGATCCTGATCGGGTTGTTCCCGAACACCATGGCGGGCTGGCTGGTCGATGCCTCGGCCACCGCAGTGACCGGCGAGGCGCAGCACGCCCATCTGGCGCTGTGGCATGGGTTGAACAATGCGCTGATCATGTCGGGCATCGCGCTGGCCGGCGGCGCCACCCTGCTGTGGCTTTATCCGGCGGCGCAGGCGATCTGGCGCGCGGGTCCGCATCCCGAGGCAAAGACCATGTTCCAATGGCTGATCGGCCAGACGGTACTCGGCGCGCGCAACCTGACCAACGGCATCACCGACGGCACCATGCCCCGCGCGTTGGCGGCCTTTACGCTGACCTCGGTCTTCTGCGGCGCGCTGGCCTGGTCCACCGGCGCGGTCGGCCCGGTGACGCGGCCGATGCTGCCCCTGGAACTGGTGCCGGTCATTGGCTGGATCATGCTGATCGTCGCCACCGGCTGCATGGTCGCCTTCCATCGCTATCGCCTGCTGGCGCTGGTGCTGGTGGGCATTGTCGGGCTGATCGTCTCGGTCGGTTTCGCCTATTTCTCGGCCCCCGACCTCGCGCTGACCCAGATCTCGGTCGAGATCGTCACCGTGATCCTTCTGCTCCTGGCGCTGAACTTCCTGCCCAAGCGCACCGCGGTCGAGACCACCAGCCGCCGGCGCGGCACCGATGCCTTCATCGCCACCTTGGCGGGTGTGGGCTTCGGCGCGCTGGCCTATGCGATGATGCGGCGCGACTTCGCCTTTGACAGCATCGCCGGCTACATGCTGGAAACCAGCTACAAGAAGGGCGGCGGCGACAACGTCGTGAACGTCATCCTGGTGGACTTCCGGGGCTATGATACCTTCGGCGAGATCACCGTCCTGGGGATTGCCGCGCTGGTCATCTACGCGCTGACCGAGACGCTGTTGCAGGGCAAATCCTCGCGCCGGCTGCGCAACTGGGTGCGCGATTACCGCCGCGCCGGCGACCGTCACCCGCTGATGCTGGTGGTGGCGACGCGGATGCTGCTGCCGATCTCGCTGGTCGTCGGCATCTACATCTTCCTGCGCGGCCATAACGAGCCAGGCGGCGGCTTCATCGCCGGCCTGGTCGTCGCCATCGCCTTCCTGATGCAATACATGGCCTCGGGCTTTGGCTGGGCGATGGACCGCCAGCGCGTGCCCTATCACGCCATGATCGGCGCGGGCGTGGTGGCGGCGGCGATCACCGGCGTTGGTGCATGGTTCAACGGTCGGCCCTTCCTCACCTCGGATTACGGCTATTTCAAACTGCCCTTCCTCGAGGAGTTCGAGCTGGCGACCGCCATGGGCTTTGACCTCGGCGTGTTCCTCTGCGTCGTCGGCGCGGTGATGCTGGCGCTGAACTCGCTGTCGCGGATCGCCCGCCATGCCGGGGGCACGGTGAATGCCGACCCGATGGACAATATCGACACCAAGGACATGACCGGAAAGGAGGCGCACTGATGGAGGCCCTTGTTGCAACGGCCATTGGCGCGCTGACCGCTGCCGGCGTCTACCTGATCCTGCGCCTGCGCAGCTTCGCGGTGGTGCTGGGCATGACCATGCTGACCTATGCGATCAACGTCTTCCTGTTCACCTCGGGCCGGCTGGTGATCAACCAGCCGCCGATCCTGCGCGATCATTCGGGCAATATCACCGGCTATACCGACCCGCTGCCGCAGGCGCTGGTGCTGACCGCCATCGTGATCTCGTTCGGGATGACCGCCGTGGTGGTGATGATGGCGCTTGGCGCCTTCATCGAGGGCGGTGACGATTACATCAACATGCCCGAAGAAGACCGCAACATGCCGCCGCTGCTGACGGTGGAGGCTGAAGAAGAGTCGGAGATCGCCGGCCAGACGAAGGGTGGCAGCGCATGAATCACTGGATCATTGCCCCGGTTCTCTTGCCGGCCCTTTTCGGCGCGCTCATCATCCTGTGGATGCGGCATGACCTGCTGCTGCAGCGGACCTTTGGCATCATCGGCTCGCTGTTCCTGCTGGGCACCGCCATCTATCTGAACGTGCTGGCCGCCGGCGGCGAGGTGCAGGTCTATCGCCTTGGCAACTGGGCCGCGCCCTTCGGCATCGTGCTGATGCTGGACCGGCTGTCGGCGATGATGCTGCTACTGACGGGCTTTCTGGCGACTGTGGTGCAGCTTTACGCCTTCGGCTCGGGCTGGGACCGCAAGGGCTGGCATTTCCATGCGCTCTGGATGTTCCAGCTGATGGGCCTGAATGGCGCCTTCCTGACCGGTGACGCCTTCAACCTGTTCGTGTTCTTCGAGGTACTGCTGATCGCCAGCTATGGGTTGATGATCCACGGCGGCGGCCCGATGCGGCTGCGCGCGGGCGTGCAGTATATCAGCTACAACCTCGCCGGTTCGACGCTGTTCCTCGCGGCGCTGGGGGCGATCTATGCCTCGACCGGCACGCTGAACATGGCCGATCTGGCGCAGCGCGTGGCGGCCCTGCCGCCCGATGATACCGGCCTGCTGCGGGTCGGCGCGGTGCTTCTGCTGATCGTCTTCGGCGTCAAGGCGGCGCTGGTGCCGCTGCATTTCTGGCTGCCCTCGACCTATGCCAATGCGCCGGGTCCGTCCTCCGCCCTCTTCGCGGTCATGTCCAAGGTCGGCATCTATGCGATCATCCGCTTCTTCACGCTGATCTTCCCGAATGACTCGGTGGTCGAGCATCTGGCGACGAACCTCTTGCTGCCGGCGGCGCTCGCCACACTGCTCCTCGGGCAACTCGGCGTCTATGGCACGCGCAGCCTGACCCGGCTGGCGGCCTACGCGGCCATCGGCTCGATCGGCACGTTGACCATCGCCATCGCCCGTTTCGACGAGACCGGGCTGACGGCGGGGATGTATTACCTGATCCATTCGACGCTGGCAGCCGGCGCGCTGTTCCTTGTCGTCGACATGATCGCGGCACGGCGCGGCGGTGATGTCTGGATCCGGCTGCGCCCGACCTTCCCGAATACCGGGCTTCTGTCGGTGCTGTTCTTCGCCACTGCCATCGCCGTCGTGGGTCTGCCGCCGCTCTCGGGCTTCATCGGCAAGCTGTTGGTGATGCAGGCCACCGCCGACGATGCCTGGATGCCGTGGATCTGGGCGATCATCCTGATCACCTCCTTGATCGCGCTGGTGGCCTTTGGCCGCGCCGGCTCGACCCTCTTCTGGAAATCGCACGAGCTCGACCCCGAGCCTGACAATGACACCGACGAGGGACCGCGCCCGAAACCCGGGCCGATCCTCCACAAGCTGGAAACCGACGAGCATATCCAGGACGTCGACGATTCCGCCTCGCCGGCGCTTGCCTTCACCTCGGTCGGGTTGCTGCTGGCCGGGCTGGTGGCGCTGACCATCTTTGCCGGGCCGGTGACGGATTATCTGGCGCGCACCGCCGCGCAGCTGCATGATATCGACAGCTACATTCAGCCGGTCCTGCACCAGCAGGAGGACACGAAATGATCTGGCGCCTGTTCCCCCATCCGCTGCTGTCGATCCTCTTGACGCTGGTCTGGATGCTGCTGGTCAACCGCTTTGCCTGGGGCTCGCTGGTCTTTGCAGTCATCCTTGCCACCATCATTCCGATCCTGATCGCGCCCTATTGGCCCGATCGTCCGCGCATCCGCCGGCCGATCAAGTTCCTCGCCTATTCGGCACTGGTCGTGTGGGACATCATCGTCGCCAATATCCAGGTGGCGCGGATCGTGCTGTTCATGCCCAACCGCAAGCTGCAACCGGCCTGGGTCAATGTGCCCCTGGAACTGACCGCACCCGAGGCGATCGCGGTTCTGGGCGGCACCATCACGCTGACTCCCGGCACCGTCACCTGCGATGTCTCGGACGAGGGGCGCGCGCTCTTGGTCCATTGCCTGCACGCCCCCGACCCGGATGCGGTGCGCGATGACATCAAGTCCCGCTACGAGGCCCGGCTGAAGGAGATCTTCGAATGATCGACTACGCGCTCTATTTCGCCTTCGCCTGCTTCGGCATTGGCCAACTGTTCTGCCTCTACCGCGTGGTCATCGCACCGGGGGTCAGCGACCGGGTGCTGGCGCTGGATACCATGACCATCAACATGATCGCACTGCTGACGCTGTTCGGCATCCTGCATGGCACGGCGATGTATTTCGAGGCGACGCTCTTGTTCGCCATGGTGGGCTTCGTCTCGACGGTGTCTTACGCCAAGTTCATCCTGCGCGGCGACGTGATCGAATAAGGGGGCTGACCGATGGACATGTTTCTGGAAATCCTGATCTCGGCCCTGCTGGTCATCGGCGGCATCTTCGGTGCGGTGGGCTCTTACGGTCTGGTCAAGCTGCCCGACCCGATGACCCGCCTGCACGCGCCGACCAAGGCCGCGACGCTTGGCGTGGGCAGCGTGCTCGTTGCCTCGCTCTTGTGGTTCGGCTTCTTCAATGAACAGTCAAGCTGGCACGAGCTGCTGATCATCCTCTTCATCTTCCTGACCGCACCGATCACCGGGCTGATGATCGCCAAGTCGCATATCCACCGCAGCTGGCAATGGCATGAACTGCCGAAGCCCAAACCGGACGAGAACTGGGCAACCTGCGCCCCGGACCGCGAAGAGCCCGAGGCTGAGCACCAGAAGGCGTTGGGGTGAGCGTAACCCGGTGAGGGCGGCTCAGGCCGCCTTCAACCGCTCGATGGCGCCGCGTTCATCGGCAAAGGTCGCGCCGCTTTCCAAGAGCCGGACCAACTGGGTCACAAAGCCCGCATCCAGCAGCTTCAGCCGCGCGATCTGTGTGTCGCTGAGCAGCTTCACATATTCCAGCGCCACATCGTCGCTGTCGGTGGGATGGGCCTTTTCCAGCCGGTCGAAGATCGCGCGCAACCGGCGCACATTGTCGCCCTGATTGGCGCAGAACTTCGCCAGCCCCTTCTCGTCGAGGCTGAAGGTCATGCCCCAGCTGCCCCAGCGAAAGCGGTTGACCACGAATTCGCCATCTTGCTCGGCATACCACTTGAAGCCGTGGACCACCGGAAAGCCGTGGCTGAAGCTGTAGCCGACCTTGCTGCTGGTCAGATCCGCGCGCAGGTCCAGCATGCTGACCGGATCGAAGGTAAAGGCATAGTTGGTGCGCCGGATCCCCGGCGGCCAATAGCGGCAGGGCGAACCGAAGCTGTTCACCTCGAGCCCCGAGATTGCCTGCGTGCCCTTGGCAAGCGCCACGGCGGTCAGTGCGTTCGAGGTGATCAGGTTGCCCTGGCTGTGGCAATAGATCGGCGCGCCCAGCATCCCGCCCTGCCCGGTCAGCAGCCGGTAGAGCGATTGGGTGGCCTTGTTCGATCCCAGCAGCGAGCCGACATAGTCGGTCTTGCTCAGCCCCGGCTGCGCCTTCTTCACCAGCTGGTATTCGACCTCGATCAGCTTCGCCCAAGCCTCGAACCCGCTTGGCCGCTGCGCCTGGATCGCGCTCAGCCGCAGCTTGTCGGTCAGGCATTGCCACAGGTCGGCGGCGAAACCGATCTTCGCGTTGTAGACGCCATAGACCGGCGCCCCCATCATCAGCGACAGCGCCATCGCGCTTTCCACGTGATGCGAGGGATCGTTCATCATGCCGTTGACGAAGATCACCGGCTTCGATGGATTGAACCAGGCCTTGTCGCGCACCTCGGGCGAAACGAAACGGGTGACATCCCCATCCTCCCCCGGTGCCGTTCCCTGCCGAATATTCACCGCTTGCATCCTGTCCCCCAACAACTTGTTAAAACGCGATTTGTCCGCAGGCTAGCGCAGCCGGATGACACGGGGAAGACCAAATCCGGGCTGCCCGCGCGCCCTATTCCTCGACCACATCCAGCACGCCCGGCACCGCCCTCAGCGCCTGCCGGGCCGGTGTGCTGACCGGCATGTCGCCCGCCACCTCGATCTCGACCAGCCGTGCGCCGTCCTTGACCCGCAGCCGGATGGCACCGCGCGAGCGCGGACCAGCCTTGATCTCGTCCATGATCCGCTGCAGCACCTCGGCCACGCGCGGCACGGCCTCGACCTCGGCCAGTTCCACCGCCAGCGCCCCCGCCCCGGCATCGGCCACGGCATCCTCGAGGCGCTGCACGGAATTCGCCAGCATCTTCACCTGGTCCGCCGCCGGTTCGACCTTGACCTGCAGGACCACGTTCTCGCCCGGCTCCAACAGGTCGCGGGAACTTGTCAGCAGGTCCGAGAAGCAGGTCACCTCGTAAAGCCCGGTCGGGTCGGACAGGCTGACAAAGGCGAAGGGCGTGCCCTTGGCCGATTTGCGCTCCTGCCGTGCCGAGACGGTACCGGCGATCATCGCGACCAGCGGTCCGCCCTCGGCCTCGGCGGCGATCTCGGCGAGTGTCTGCACCTTCTTGCGCTTCAGCGCCGGAAGGTAGTCATCCAGCGGATGGCCCGACAGGTAGAAGCCGATGGCCTTGTGCTCCTCGCCCAGCTTCTCGGTCGGCAGCCAGACCGGCGCGATGGGCGTGCGTGGCGGCGGCAGGTCCTCGCCCCCGCCGAACAGCGAGGTCTGGTTCGAAGCGGCCTGATCCTGAACCGCCGCCGACCACGCCACTAGCCCGTCCAGCGATTTCAGCACCCGCGCCCGGTTGCTGTCCAGCAGGTCAAAGGCCCCGGCGCGGGCCAGCATTTCCAGCGCCCGCTTGCCCACCCGGCGCATGTCCACCCGGCGGGCGAAGTCATGGATGTCACGGAAGGTCTTATCCCCACGCGCCTCGTGGATCAGCCGCATCGCCTCGAGACCCACCCCCTTCAACGCGCCGAGCGCGTAGTGGATGCGCCCCTCGGCGACGGTGAATTTCGGCGCCGAGCGGTTCACGCAGGGCGGCACGATCTCGATCCCCATGCGGTCGCATTCGCGCTTGTAGACTGCCAGCTTGTCGGTCAGGTGGATATCGCAGTTCATCACCGCCGCCATGAACTCGACCGGGTGATTGGCCTTCAGCCATGCCGTCTGGTAGCTGACCACGGCATAGGCCGCCGCGTGGGACTTGTTGAAGCCGTAATTGGCGAACTTTTCCAAGAGGTCGAAGACCTCGCCGGCCTTCTTCGGCTCGACCCCCTGTGCCACCGCGCCATCGACGAATTTCGGCCGTTCCTTCGCCATCTCCTCGGCGATCTTCTTGCCCATCGCGCGGCGCAGCAGGTCGGCGCCGCCGAGGCTGTAACCCGCCATCTCCTGCGCGATCTGCATCACCTGTTCCTGGTAGACGATGATGCCCTGCGTCTCGGCGAGGATATGGTCGATGCTCGGATGCAGCGATTCCAGATCGCGGACGCCGTTCTTCACCTCGCAATAGGTCGGGATGTTCTCCATCGGGCCGGGGCGATAGAGCGCCACCAGCGCCACGATATCCTCGATGCAGGTCGGCCGCATGCGGCGCAGCGCGTCCATCATGCCCGAGCTTTCCACCTGGAACACCGCGACGGTCCGGGCGCTGGCGAAGAGATCGTAACTGGCCTTGTCATCCAGCGGGATGGCGTTGATCTGGTTCACCGCCCCCTCGGGCGGCTGATAAAGCTCGCGCCCATCCGCCGCAACGTGCAGGGGACGGCCACCGCCATTGATCAGATCGACGGCGTTCTGGATCACCGTCAGCGTTTTCAGGCCCAGAAAGTCGAACTTCACCAGCCCGGCCTGTTCGACCCATTTCATGTTGAACTGCGTCGCCGGCATGTCCGAACCCGGATCGCGGTAAAGCGGCACCAGCCGGTCCAGCGGCCGGTCGCCGATCACCACCCCGGCGGCATGGGTCGAGGCGTTGCGATAGAGCCCCTCGATCTGCTCGGCATAATCCAGAAGCCGGCCGACGACCTCTTCCTTCGCCGCCTCGCGCAAGCGCGGCTCCTCGGCGCGCGCCTTGGTGACGCTCACCGGCTTCACCCCCTCGACCGGGATCATCTTCGACAGCCGGTCCACCTGCCCGAAGGGCAGTTGCAGCACCCGGCCAACGTCGCGCACAGCCGCCTTGGACAGCAGCGCGCCGAAGGTGATGATCTGGCCGACCTTGTCCGAGCCGTATTTCTCCTGCACGTAACGGATCACCTCTTCGCGGCGGTCCATGCAGAAGTCGATGTCGAAGTCGGGCATCGAGACCCGTTCGGGGTTCAGGAAGCGCTCGAACAGCAACGAATAGCGCAAGGGATCAAGGTCGGTGATGGTCAGTGCATAGGCGACAAGGCTGCCCGCGCCCGAACCCCGCCCCGGCCCCACTGGAATGTCGTGATCCTTGGCCCATTTGATGAAATCGGCCACGATCAGGAAATAGCCGGGAAAGCCCATCTGCTCGATGATGCCCAGTTCGAACTCCAGCCGCGCCTCGTAATCCGCGACGCTGACGGCATGGGGAATGACCTTCAGCCGCTCGGCCAGCCCCTGCTTGGCCTGCAGGCGCAGCTCCTCGACTTCGTTCTCGGCAAAGCGCGGCAGGATCGGCTTGTGCTTGGCAACGGCGAAGGCGCAACGGCGGGCGATCTCGACGCTGTTCTCCAGCGCCTCGGGCAGATCGGCGAACAGCACCGCCATTTCCTCGGCGGATTTGAAGTAATGCTGCGGCGTCAGCCGGCGTCGGGGCTGCGGCTGGTCGACATAGGCCTTTTCGGCAATGCAGATCAGCGCGTCATGCGCCTGATACATCGCCGGCTTGGGGAAATAGACATCGTTCGTCGCCACCAGCGGCAGCGCCTTGTCATAGGCCAGCCGGATCAGCCCCGCCTCGCTGGCCGCCTCGGCCGCCATCAGCGCGCCATTCTCGCCCGGATGCCGCTGCAATTCGATGTAAAGCCGCGTCGGAAAGGCCGCCGCCAACCGCTCGGCCAGCGCCTCGGCATCCGCTTGCTTCCCTTGCGCGACCAACTGCCCCAGCGGCCCGGTCGCGCCGCCGGTCAGCAGGATCAGCCCCTCGGCATGGGCGCAAAGCTCGTCCAGCGTCACATGCGGCAGGCTGCCATCCTTGCGCAGGTAAAGGGCCGAATTCAGCGCCATCAGGTTGAGCCAGCCCGCCTGATTCTGCGCCAGCGCCACCACCGGGCCAGTCACACCCGCCCCCAGCGTCAACTGGCAACCGATGATCGGCTGCACGCCTGCATCCTTGGCCTTCACGCTGAATTCCAGCGCCGCGAACATGGCGTTCGTGTCGGTCAGCGCGACCGCCGGCATGCCCTTCTCGGCCGCCAGCTTGGCCAGCTTGGCCACGGGGATCGCACCCTCCAGCAGCGAATGCTCGGAATGCGTGCGCAGGTGAATGAATCGGGGTGATTTATCGGGCATGGCGCGACACTATCCCTGACCTGTCCAACTGTGCAATTGCCTCACATGGGATTTCCGCGCTATCAAAACAATGATTTGACCAAGGGGACAAATTTGGCAGAGACGGCGGTGTTCCGGGCCGAGGGGATCGGCAAATCCTATCCCGGCGTTCGCGCCAATGACGACGTCTCCTTTGCCGTCGCCCCCGGCGAGATTCATGCGCTTCTGGGCGAGAACGGGGCCGGGAAATCGACCCTGGTCAAGATGATCTATGGCCTCGTCCGCCCCGATGACGGGCAGATGGTCCTGATGGGCCAACCGCATCACCCCGCCGACCCGCGCGCCGCCCGCGCTGCCGGCGTGGCGATGGTGTTCCAGCATTTCTCGCTGTTTGACGCGCTGACCGTGGCCGAGAATATCGCGCTGGGCATGGAGAACCCGCCGCCCCGCCGCGCCCTGTCGGAGCGCATCACACAGGTCAGCCATGAATTCGGCCTGCCGCTGAACCCCGCGCGCCGCATCGCCACCCTGTCGGCGGGCGAGCGTCAGCGGGTCGAGATCATCCGCTGCCTGTTGCAGAACCCGCGCCTGCTGATCATGGACGAACCGACCTCGGTCCTGACCCCGCAAGAGGCGGAACTGCTGTTTGCCACCCTGCGCAAGCTGGCGGGCCAGGGCACGGCGATCCTCTATATCAGCCACAAGCTCGAAGAGATCCGCGCCCATTGCGACCGCGCCACCATCCTGCGCGGCGGCAAGGTGGTCGATAGCGCCGATCCCCGCGCCCATTCCGCCCGCGAACTGGCGGCGATGATGGTCGGCGGCCAGATGCGCGAGATCGACCGATCCGGCCGGGTGGCGGGCGATGTGCTGCTGCAGATGGAAAATGTTTCCGCACCCGCCCCCTCGGCTGAAGGCACGGCGCTGAAAGGCGTTTCGCTGGCCGTCCGCTCGGGTGAAATCCTCGGCATCGGCGGGGTGGCCGGCAACGGGCAGGAGGAATTGCTGTCGGTCCTCTCGGGCGAGGTGCTCACCCGCCCCGGTTCGGTCACACTGGAAGGCCGCGACCTGTCGCAGGCCGGGCCCGAGGCGCGGCGACTGGCCGGGCTTCTGGCTGCGCCCGAGGATCGGCTGGGTCATGCGGCGGTGCCCGATTTCAGCCTGACCGACAACACGCTGTTGACCGCCGGCGGGCGCAAGGCGCTGGTGCGCAAGGGGCTGATCGATCACGGCGCCGCCCGCAGCTTTGCCGAAGCGGTCATCAAGGGTTTCGACGTGCGTACCCCCGGCCCCGGCACGGCGGCTCGCGCCCTGTCCGGTGGCAATCTGCAGAAATTCGTCATCGGCCGCGAGGTGATGCAGGTCCCGCGCGTCCTCGTGGTGAACCAGCCGACATGGGGCGTCGATGCAGGGGCCGCCGCCGCCGTGCGCCAGTCGCTGCTGGACCTCGCCCGCGCAGGAGCGGGTGTCATCGTCATCTCACAGGATCTGGACGAACTGATGGAGCTTTCCGACCGTTTCTGCGCCCTGAACGAAGGCCGCCTGTCCGATCCGCGCCCGACCGAGGGGCTGACGCTGGACGAGATCGGGCTGATGCTCGGGGGCGCACATGGCATGGCCGAGGCGCAGATATGATGATGCTCACTCCCCGGACCGAGACCTCGACCGGCTGGCAGATCGCCACGCCGATCATGGCGGTGCTGGCGACGATGATCGCCGGCGGGCTGCTGTTCGCGATCATGGGCTATGACCCGGTCGCCGCCATCCGCACCATCTTCTGGGATCCGCTGTTCGGCCCGGCCGCCAGCTATTCCCGGCCACAGCTGCTGGTGAAGGCCGGGCCGCTGATCCTGATCGCCTCGGGCCTTGCCATCGGCTTCCGCGCCGGCATCTGGAACATCGGGGCCGAGGGGCAATACATCATCGGCGGCATCTGCGGCGCGGCGATGGCGCTGGCCGCCTATCCCGGCGAACACTGGTGGCTGCTTCCGGCGATGATCGCGGCGGGCGCCTTTGGAGGCTGGGCCTGGGCGATGATCCCGGCGATGCTCAGGAACTGGTTCGGCGCGTCCGAGATCCTCGTCTCGCTGATGCTGGTCTACGTGGCACAGAAAGTCGCCGCCTGGATGGCCTTTGGACCCTTGAAGAACCCCGAGGGCTTCGGCTTTCCCGGCTCGCGTAACCTGCAGCAATATCCCTCGGCCTCGAACCCGGAACTGATCGCCGGGACCGGCGCGCATTGGGGCGTCTTTGCCGCCGCGCTGGCGGTGCTGGCGACCTGGGTGCTGATGAGCCGCCATATCCGCGGCTTCCACATCCGCGCCGCCGGCCTTGCCCCCCGCGCCGCCCGTTTCGCCGGGGTCCGCCCCGAAACACTGGTGGCCTTCTGCCTCGGCCTCTCGGGCGCGCTGGCCGGTCTGGCCGGCATCTTCGAGGCCGCCGGCCCCGCCGGCCAGATCACCGACAGCTTCGGCTCGGGCTATGGCTTCACCGCGATCATCGTGGCCTTTCTGGGCCGGTTGAACCCGGTCGGCATCCTGCTGGCGGGGCTGTTGCTGGCGCTGACCTATATCGGCGGCGAGCTGGCGCAGCTGACCATGCAGCTGCCCGCCGCGACGGTTCAGGTGTTCCAGGGGATGCTGCTGTTCTTCCTGCTGGGCTTTGATCTGCTCACGCGCTTCCGCATCACCCGCGGGGTGCCGGCATGATCGACCTCACCACCCTGATCCCGATGCTGATGGCGGCCTCGACGCCCATCCTGTTCGCCGCGCTTGGCGAATTGGTGGTGGAACGCGCGGGAGTGCTGAACCTCGGCGTCGAGGGGATGATGATCGTCGGCGCGCTGGCGGGCTTTGCCACCGCCGTCGCCACCGGCAATCCCTATCTGGGCTTTGTTGCCGCCGCAGTTGCCGGGGCCGCCGTTTCGATGGTCTTCGCGCTGCTGACGCAGGTGCTTCTGGCCAACCAGGTCGCCTCCGGGCTTGCCCTGACCATGTTCGGTCTCGGCCTCGCGGCGCTTTTCGGCAAGGCCTATGAAGGAATCAAGGCGCCCGCCGTGGGGCCCGGTCCGCTTGGCCTCAACTGGATCGTCTGGCTGGGCCTCGCCTCGGTTCCCGCGATCTGGTGGTTCCTCAATCGCACGCGGCCTGGGCTGATCCTGCGCGGCGTGGGCGAAAACCACGATGCCGCGCACGGCCTAGGCCATCCGGTCCGCCGGTTCCGCACCGGCGCCATCGCCTTTGGCGGCGCGATGGCCGGGATCGGCGGCGCCTTCATCTCGATCGCCATCGTGCTGCAATGGACCGAAGGCATGACCGCCGGGGCCGGCTGGATCGCGCTGGCCATCGTCGTCTTCTCGAACTGGACCGCACCCGGCGTGCTGGCGGGCGCGTGGCTGTTCGGCGGTGTCACCGTGCTGCAACTGCGGCTGCAGGCGGCGGGCGTGGCGGTACCGGTGCAACTGCTTTCCATGGCGCCCTATCTCGCCACCATCCTTGTCCTCGTCCTCATTTCCGCCCGGCAGAAATTCAGCCGCCGCGCGGGGCTTGGCGCGCCCGGATCTTTGGGCCAGAATTTTCACGCACTGCGCTGAGACGCAGAACCAACAGGAGAAAGACCATGAAACGCAGACAACTTCTGGCCTCTGCGGCCGCCCTTGGCGCCATGACGCTGGCCATTCCGGCCTTCGCGCAGGATGAGAAGCTGAAAGTCGGCTTCATCTACGTGGGTCCCGTCGGCGATGGCGGCTGGACCTATCAGCACGATCTGGGCCGGCAGGCGATCGAGGCCGAATATGGCGACAAGATCGAGACCACCTTCATCGAAAGCGTGCCCGAGGGCGCCGATGCCGAACGCGCGCTGACCCAGCTGGCGCTGGCCGGCAACAAGCTGATCTTCGCCACCAGCTTCGGCTTCATGGATGCGGTGATCAACGTCGCCGCCAAGTTCCCGGATGTGAAATTCGAGCACGCCACCGGCTACAAGCGCGCCGACAACGTCGCCACCTACGACGCCCGCTTCTACGAGGGCCGCGCCGTCATCGGCACCATCGCCGGGCGCATGACCGAGTCGAACAAGATCGGTTACATCGGCAGCTTCCCGATCCCCGAGGTCATCCAGGGCATCAACTCGGCCTATATCCACGCGAAGAAGGTCAACCCCGACGTCGAGATGAAGGTGGTCTGGGTCTATAGCTGGTTCGATCCCGCGAAAGAGGCCGATGCCGCCGCCGCGCTGATCGCCGAGGGCGTCGACGTGTTCATGCAGCACACCGATTCCACCGCGCCGCTCGCCAAGGCGCAGGAGGCCGGCGCCCTCGGCTTTGGTCAGGCCTCGGACATGGCCAATTTCGCGCCCTCGCCGCGGATTTCGTCGATCATCGACAACTGGGCGCCCTATTACATCAAGCGCGTCGGTGCGGCGCTGGATGGCACTTGGGCCAGCGAAGGCACCTGGGCCGGGATCGGCGATGGCGAGGTGGTGATCGGCGAGATCACCGAGACCGTGCCTGCCGAGGTGAAGGCCGAGGCCGAGGCGCTGCGCGACCAGATCGCCTCGGGTGCCTATCACCCCTTCACCGGCCCGCTGAAAAAGGCCGATGGCAGCGACTGGTTGGCCGAAGGTGCGGTCGCGTCGGATGAGGAGCTGTCGGGGATGAACTTCTTCGTCGAAGGTATCACCGCGCAGATTCCGCAGTAAGCTGCGGATTGACCTGATGATCAGCGCCCCGCCCGAAAACGGCGGGGCGTTTTCGTTGAGGCAGAGGTCCGGCGCTGGCCCGGGCCGCTGGCGCGGCGCATCCGGGCCGGGGTCTGCTGCTCACCCGCGCCGGAACGGTCCCCAATCCGCGATCTCCGCAATCTCTGCCCCCACCGCGCTGCGCTCCTGGTCCAGATACTGCGCCAGGGCCCGCAAGAACCCCGGGTCCTGCACCCAGTGCAGCGAGTGGATCTCGACCGGCAGATAGCCCCGGGCCAACTTGTGTTCACCCTGCGCGCCAGCCTCGACCCGGGAAAGCCCCTGTTCGATGGCGAAGTCGATGGCCTGATGATAGCAGAGCTCGAAATGCAGGAAGGGGTGATCCTCGACACAGCCCCAATAGCGGCCATAGACCGTATCCGCGCCGATGAAGTTCAGCGCCCCGGCGATGGGCCGACCCTCGCGCTCGGCCAGAACCAGCAGGATGTCGTCGCGCATGGTCTGATGGATCTGGTCGAAGAAGGCGCGGGTCAGATAGGGCCGGCCCCATTTGCGGCTGCCGGTATCCTGATAGAAGCGCCAGAAGGCATCCCAGTGCTCGGGCTGGATCTGGTCGCCGGTCAACTGTCGGATGGTGCCGCCAAAGCCCTGCGCCCGCTCGCGTTCCTTCCGCAGCGCCTTGCGCTTGCGAGAGGACAGATCGGCCAGAAAGGCGTCGTAATCGGCGTAATCCCGGTTCACCCAATGATATTGCTGAGTGGTTCGCGGCAGGAATCCGGCCTCGGCACCCAGTTCCGCCTCGCCCTCGGTGCAGAAGGTCACATGCACGCCCGAGGCCCCCACCCGTTCGGCAATCTGCGCCATGCCGGCCAGCAGGGCCTGTTTGACGCCGGGATCGGGCGACAAGAGGCGCGGGCCGGTGGCCGGGGTGAAGGGCACGGCGCATTGCAGCTTGGGGTAATAGTGCCCGCCCGCGCGCTCAAAGGCATCGGCCCAGGCATGGTCGAAGATGTATTCGCCCTGGCTGTGCGACTTGGCATAAAGCGGCGCCACCCCGATCAGCGCGCCGTCCCGACGGGCCGCCAGATGCAGCGGCTGCCAGCCGGTGCCGCGCCCGACCGAACCCGAGGCTTCCAGCGCGTGCAGGAACCGGTGCGAGGTAAAGGGATGCGGGCCGGCCAGCCGGTCCCAGTCTTCCGCCGGGATCGTGCTGATGTCGGAATGGGTCTCGATGCTGATCGCGTCACTGCTCATGCGCCCAGAGATAAGGCGGGAATCCGGGATTGTCAGGGGGCAGCGTCTGCACGGGGCGGTGAGCGGTGCCCCGCGTCACTCGGGGGCGATGTCGAAATGCAGCACGTCCTCGCACTGGCCAAGCCCGGTGTAAAGCGCGATGGCCGGGTCGTCGCCGTGATCGGCTTGCACGTAGATCACCCATGCTCCGCGCGTGCGGGCGATCTGGCGCAGATGGTCGATCAGCGCGGTGGCGATGCCCTGACGGCGATGGTCCGCGCTGACGGCGAGGTCGTAGATGTAGATCTCGCTGCGGCGCTGCTCGAGCTTTGGCAGGTCATAGGCGACCAGTCCGCCAGTCACCTCCCCGCCCACTTCCGCGATCAGAACGATGACCTGCCCGCGCGTCAGCAGGTCCGACAGATAGGCGTCATCCGGCGGGTTCGCCTGATAACTGTCGGGATCGTCAAAGACCTGCGCGAACAGCCGGTTCAGCGCCCGCGCCCGTGGGAGCTCCTCGGGGCCAAGCTGGCGGACGGCGATGGGTGCTCTGGTCATGGTGCCAGACTAACGCGACCAATCGGTTCGGCCAAGTTCCGCTGGGGTTTTCGCGCCCCCGATGACAGTTCTTGCCGCCCGTGCAACCATCCGCTCGGATCGCCAACAGGGGCAGCGTCATGAGTGATGATCTTCGCGGCAGCTGCCATTGCGGTGGGCTGAGTTGGGTATTCCGCGGCCAGCCCGAGGCGGCGACGATCTGCAACTGCACCCTCTGCCGTCGCTATGGCGTCCTTTGGGCCTATGATATCGAGGGAGAGCGGATCGAGGTGCAGGGCCGCAACATGGCCTATATCTGGGGCAGCGAGTCGATCGGCTTTCACTTCTGCCCCGATTGCGGCTGTGTCGCCTATTGGCGCGCCCTTGCCCCGCCCGCAGATGGGCGGCGGCGGATCGCGGTGAACCTGCGGCTGGCCGAGCCCGAAAGTGTCGAGGCGATCCCGCTTTTCCGCTTCGACGGGTTCGACAGTTTCGACGACCTGCCGCCGGATGGCAGTTGCGTCCGCGACAGATGGTTCTGATTTGAACGACTTGCCGGCTTGACTTTTGACGCGTCATGCCCCAGATGACCAAAGTTCGCTGCGCCGCCGCGTGAGCCGGCAGCGCCCATTTCTCCGCCAGATCGCGGACGGGCGCATCAGCGACAAGATATCCCGGTTCCCATCACGCAGGGTTCTAGACGCAAGGTTCTGTCGCGCCAGACGCGCTGCTCCTTGCGATTACCCGCGCGCAACTTGCCCCTGGCAAGCTGTCCGATCTCGACATGCCCCCGGCCTTCTGCCGTGATTGGGGCGAAAGGAATAATTGTGTTTGACTTCACCACCCTCGGCCTGACGCCGGAGCTCAGCCGCGTGCTGACCGATGCAGGCTTCACCGACCCGACCCCGATCCAGGCGCAGGCGATCCCGCTGGCGCTGCAGGGTCATGACATCCTGGGCCTCGCCCAGACCGGCACCGGCAAGACGCTGGCCTTCGGCCTGCCGCTGATCGCCTCGCTGACCGATGAAGACAGGAAACCCCAGCCCAAGACCGTCAAGGCACTGGTGCTGGCCCCGACCCGCGAACTCGTCAACCAGATCGCCGACAGCCTGCGCCCGCTGGTTCTTGGCACCCGCCTGCGCATCGCCACCGTCGTCGGCGGCCAGTCCATCGGCCGCCAGATCCAGCTGCTCGCACGCGGCACCGACATTCTCGTCGCCACCCCGGGCCGGCTGATTGACCTGATGGAACGCGGCGCGGTTGATCTGTCGACCGTGCGCCAGCTGGTTCTGGACGAGGCCGACCAGATGCTGGACATGGGCTTCATCCATGCCCTGCGCAAAATCGCTCCGCGCCTCGGCAAGCCGCGCCGGACCATGCTGTTCTCGGCCACCATGCCGAAGCAGATGGAAGAACTTTCGGCCGCCTATCTGACCAACCCGAAGAAGGTGCAGGTCTCGCCTCCGGGCAAAGCCGCCGACAAGGTGACCCAGTCGGTGCATTTCCTCGAGAAAGGCGCCAAGCCCGGCAAGCTGCGCGAGATCCTGTCGCGCGATCTCTCGGCGCTGACGCTGGTTTTCGCGCGCACCAAGCACGGGGCCGAGAAGCTGATGAAGGGGCTGGTGGCTGATGGCTACAATGCCGCCTCGATCCACGGCAACAAGAGCCAGGGTCAGCGCGACCGCGCCATCAAGGCCTTCCGCGACGGTCAGGTCACGGTGCTGGTCGCCACCGATGTGGCGGCGCGCGGGATCGACATCCCGGGCGTGGCCTATGTCATCAACTATGAACTGCCCGATACGCCGGACAACTATGTCCACCGCATCGGCCGCACCGCCCGCGCCGGTCGCGAGGGCGAGGCGATCGCCTTCTGCGCCCCGGACGAGGCCGATCAGCTGCGCCAGATCCAGAAGGTCATGAAGATGGACATCCCGGTCGCCAGCGGCAAATCCCCGCTGCCCTCGGGTCGCGGCGATGACCGCGCAGGTCCGCGCAAGGCCTCGAACTCGCCGCATGGGCCGAAGCGGGGTCCGAAGCCCGCGCATGGCGGCAGCCGTTCGCACGAGGCTGCCGGTGGCGAGGCCGGAAAGCCGGCCAAACCGCGCCGCTTCCGCGCCCGCCGCAATACCCGCGCAGCGTAAGATGGCGAAACGGCGGTCCTCCGGGACCGCCGTTTTTCACAAGTCGCGCTGCATCATCACCAGGTCATGCCAGACGCGCTTGCCCTCCACCCCCTCGCGGAAGCGCAGCTTGGGCTGAACCACATGCTGCTGCCGGAAGCCCAGCTTCTCGTAGAATCGATCCGCCGTCTGGGTGCCCAAGTTGATCTGTGTGACCCCCATCTGCGTCAGATGATGGGTCATCGCCTGTGCCAGCGCCGTTCCGGTTCCCGCCGGCTGGTCCGGCGCCACCGCCATGATCGCCAGATAGGCCCGCGCCACACCGCCCTCGCGCTGGACCGAGCCGCAGGCGCCGCCGACCAACCGCCCCGCGGCATCGGTCAGCCGGAGCGCGAAACTCGGACTGATCCGGGGATCGGCCTCGTTCACCGCCTCGACATAAAGCACCGGCCCCTCCGCGCCCAGATCGCGGGTCAGGAAGGCCGTGCCCAGTGGTCCCGCGCCCATGTCGATCGGGGTCAGGATGAAGCCCGCATCGGTCAGCGCGGCGCCGATCCGGTCGCGATAGGTGGTCAGCATGACGATCCGGGCCAGCGGCGCGCCGCGATCGGCCTCGACCTCGGTCTGCCGCCGGGTCAGGTAGGCCGCAGGATCGGCAAGGAAATCCGAGCATTCGAGATCGGGATAATCAATCACTACATCGGGATTGACGCCGAACTCGCGCTCTCGTCCCGCAAACAGCGCGAAGATCTCGCCGATGACCGCTTCCAGTCCAGGATCGCCACGCCCGGCATCGATGATCTGCAGGTCAAGTCCGGGGGCAAGCTGGGTCATGGGTTGGTCCTGTCGTCTCAAAAAACGACCCGCGGCGCAGATCGCGCGCCGCGGGTCCTGTAGCTATGCGGAACCGTCACAACGGCGCGGCATATCCTTCAAAGGTGATGTTGTCGGCGATCTGGCGCGCCTCGGCCTCTTGCGCGGCCGAGCGCACGGTCCAGCAGAGGATCGGCACGCCCTGCGATTTCAGCGCATCGACGCGCGGATTGGTCAGGTCGGACTTGTCATGCGAGATGAAGCACGAACCCGACCGGTCGAAATCGCTGATCGCGGCAAGGCTGTCGCGGGTTTCCTCGTCGAGCATCGGCCAGTCATCCTCGGGAAAGGCGCAGGTGGTCAAGCCGCAGGGGATGCCCGGCGCCAGCTCGTGGAAGGCCGCGACGGTATGCGGGTTGAAGGACATGACCGCCACCGGCCCCTCATAGGATTGCAACTGCTCGGCCACATGCCGGTGCAATTCGCCGATCTGGTCGCCAAGCCGGCCATCCTGATCCTTGATCTCGATCAGCAGCGGCACCCGCCCCGCGACGGTGCGCAGGAACTCTGCCAGCGTCGGGATCGCCTGATCGCTGCCCGACAGCTTGAACCCGGACAGATCCTCGGTCGAGATATCGGCGATATAGGATTCATCGCCCGCGAGCCGCGACAGGTCGTAATCGTGAAACACCATCGGCACGCAATCGGCGGCGGGCTGGATGTCCAGCTCGATCCCGTAGCCGGCGGCGATCGCGGCCTCGGCGGCGGCAAGGCTGTTCTCCGGCACGCCGGGTCCGTGCAGCCCGCGATGGGCGATGGGGATGTTGATGAAGCTTTCGGGCAGCGCCATCATTCCACCTCGAAGATCGCTTCGATCTCGACCGCCACACCGCGCGGCAGGGCCGGAACCGAGACGGCGGCGCGGGCATGGCGGCCCTTGTCGCCAAAGACCTCGACCATCAGGTCGGAACAGCCGTTGATGACCTCGGGCTGGTCGGTAAAATCGCCGGTCGAGTTGACGAAGCCCGACAGCTTCACCACCCGCGCCACCTTGTCCAGCGAACCGACAGCGGCCTTGACCTGCGCGATCAGCGACAGCCCGCAGCGACGGGCGGCGGCAGCACCGGCGGCCACGTCCATGTTTTCCCCCAGACGGCCCTTGATCAGCCCGTTCTCGCCCTGGCTGATCTGGCCCGAAACAAAGACCAGATTGCCCGAGCGCGCGAAGGGCACATAATTCGCCGCAGGTGCGGGGGCGTCCGGCAGGGTGATGCCAAGGTCGGTCAGGCGGGTCTCGATGCTCATGTGATTCCTCCGTGGATTGGCCGCAGCCTAACCCGCGGGGTGTCAGGCGACCAGAGCCTCGGCGCGCTTCAGATCGACGCTGACCAGTTGGCTGACGCCCTGTTCCACCATCGTCACGCCGAACAGGCGATCCATGCGCGACATGGTGACGGCATGGTGGGTGATGATGAGGAAGCGCGTATCGGTGCGCCGGGTCATCTCGTCCAGCAGATCGCAGAAGCGCGAGACGTTGGCATCGTCCAGCGGTGCATCCACCTCGTCCAGCACGCAGATCGGCGCGGGATTGGCGAGGAAGACCGCGAAGATCAGCGCCAGCGCCGTCAGCGTCTGCTCGCCCCCCGACAAAAGGCTCAGCGTGCTCAGCTTCTTGCCCGGTGGCTGGCACATGATTTCCAGCCCGGCTTCCAGCGGATCGTCAGATTCGACCAGCACCAGCCGCGCCTCGCCGCCACCAAAGAGCGTGGTGAAGAGCGTGGTGAAATTGCCGTTTACCGTGTCGAAGGCGGCCAGCAGCCGCTCGCGCCCCTCGCGGTTCAGGCTGCCGATTCCGGCGCGCAGCTTGCGGATGGCCTCTTCCAGATCGTTCTTCTCGGCGGCCAGCGTGTCGCGCTCGGCCTCAAGCTCGCGCTTGTCCTCATCGGCCCGCAGGTTCACCGCGCCAAGCGCATCGCGCTGGCTGCGCAGCCGGGCGATCTGATCCTCCAGTGCCGTCGCCGCCGTCTCGGTATCGGCATCCGCGAGGCTTTCGAGCAGCGCCTGCGGTGTGCCCTCGGTTTCCTCATGGATGCGGGCGCGCGCCGCCTGTTCGCCATCCCGTGCCGCCTCGGCCCGCGCCTCACGCGAGGCGCGCAACTCGCGCGCTTCCGATGCATGGCGCTCGGCGTCGCGCTCGGCATGGCTCGCCTCGCGCAGCGCCAGATCCGCTGCGGTCAGCGCCACCCGCGCCTTGTCGAGCCGCGTCTCGGCCTCAGCCTCGCGCCCGGTCAGCGTTGCCCGCTTCTCGGCCAGCAGCGCGGGCTGGGCCTCGGCATTGGCCAGTTCTTCGGCACCGGCATCCCGGCGTGCCGTCAGTTCGGCGGCACGGGTGCCGGCCTGATCCAGACGATGCCGCCAGCCGGATTCCTCCTTGGCGATCTCCTGTTGCCGCTTGATCCGGGCATTGCCCTCGCGCCGCAGCTCATCCAGCGCCGAACGGCGGGACATGGTGGCGATGCGCGCGGCCTCGACCCCGGTCTTGGCATTCTCGACCGCCTGCGCCGCCGCGCCGCGATCGGGCAGATCGGCCAGCGCGCGCTCGGCCTGCCCCAGACGGCCTCGCGCATCGCTGGCGTCGGCCTGATGCCGGGCAAGTTCGGCGCGGGCGGATTCGGCCCGGCTGGTGGCCAGCGACAGGTCCGACTCGGCGCGGGTGGCCGCGCGCGCGGCATCCGACAGCAGCCGTTCCGCCTCGCGCCGCGCCTCGCGCGCCGATTTCTCGGCCATCGCCGCCGAGGAGAGCAGCGCCTTGGCCGCCTCGTGCTCCTCGACCGCGCCCGAAGCGCGTTCGGCGGCAATCTCGGCCTGCCCGGTGATCTCCGCCAGCTGGTTCACCTTCTGCAGATGCAGCGCGGCGGAGGACGAAGCCTCGCCCGCCATGACCCGCATCCCGTCCCACCGGAACAGATCGCCCGCCCGCGTCACGATCCGCTGACCCGGTGCCAGCGCGGCCTGTAGGCCCGCCGCCGTGGCGGCATCCGCGACCAGCCCCACCTGCGACAGCCGGCGGTCCAGCGCCTCGGGTCCGGTGACATGCGGCGCCAGCGGCTCGGTGCCCTTGGGCAGCGCCTGCGGCGCGTCCCAGCCCGGCAGCTTGTGCCAGCCCGAGGTGCCATCCGCCGCCAGCCCGGCGCGCAGGTCATCGCCAAGCGCCGCACCGAAGGCGATTTCATAGCCCTTTGCGACCTTCACCCGGTCAAGGATCGACTTGCCGCCGGTATCGCCCCGCTCGACCAGCCGCTTCAGCGCCGCCATCTCGGCGGCCAGCGCGCCGGATTCGCCCTCGGCCTCGGCGCGGGCGGCACGGGCGGCGGATTCGGCGCCCTCGGCCTCGGCCCGCGCCGCCTCGGCGCCGGTCAACGCATCTTCGGCCCCCTCGGCGCGGTCTCGGGCGGCCTCCTGCGCCGCCTCGGCTTCCGCCAGCGCCACCTCGGCCGTGCGCCCGGTCTCGGCGGCCCGCGTGGCGTTCTGATCGGCCTCGCCCGCTGCCCGCTCGGCGCGGGACAGCATGTCGCGCAGGTCCGAGGCCAGACGCTCGGCCGATTGGTGCCGCGCGGCCAGACGTGCGGATTCGTCAGTCAGTTCGGCCAGCCGCGCCTCGACCTCGCGCAGCGCCTCGGCCGCTTCGTCGGCCATGCCGGCGGCGGCGTCGAGACGCGGCTCATGCCCCTGCCCGGCCTTCTCGAGTTCCCTCTTTTCCCAGGTCAGTCGCTCGATCACCTCGCCCGCATCGCGGTTCAGCGCCGCCTCGCGCTCGATGTCACGGTCCAGCTGGGCAATGCGCGCCTGAAGCTGGGTGATCGCCTCGGCGGCCCGCGCCTCGGCCTCGTCCAGCGCCTCGCGCTCGACCACCACCCGCGACAGGATCGCGGCGGCAATCTGTTCCTCTTCTCGCAACGCCGGCAATCCGGCCTCGGCCTTCTCGCGCAACGCGCTGGCCGCACGCGACGCCGCCTCGGCCTCAGCCGCCGCACGCAGCGATTGCGCCAGCGCCTCGGCCGCCGCAGCCCGCGCCTGATCGGCCTCGGCCCACCGGCGATAGAGCAGCACGCCCTCGGCCTGCCGCAGCGCCGCGCCGATCTCGCGATATCGCGCCGCAGCCCGCGCCTGCCTAGCCAGCGATGCCGCCTGCGTCGCCAGCTGTTCCAGCGTGTCATCGACGCGGGTCAGGTTGCCCTCGGCTCCGTTAAGCTTCAGCTCGGCCTCGTGCCGCCGCTGATAGAGGCCCGAGATCCCCGCCGCCTCTTCCAGAATCCGCCGCCGGTTCTGCGGCTTGGCGTTGATCAGTTCCGAGATCTGCCCCTGCCGCACCAGCGCCGGGCTGTGCGCGCCGGTCGAGGCATCGGCGAAGAGCATCTGCACGTCGCGGGCGCGCACCTCCTTGCCGTTGATCTTGTAGGCCGAACCGGCATCGCGGGTGATGCGGCGCACGATGTCGATATGATCGTCCTCGTTGAAGCCCGCAGGTGCCAGCCGGTCGCGGTTGTCGATGGTCAGCGTCACCTCGGCATGGCCGCGCGCCGACCGGCGCGAGGTGCCGGCGAAGATCACGTCCTCCATGCCCGAGCCGCGCATGGCCGTCGGGCGGTTCTCGCCCATGATCCAGCGCAGGGCCTCGAGCAGGTTCGACTTGCCGCAGCCATTCGGACCGACCACGCCGGTCAGCCCCTCGCGGATCACCAGATCGGTGGGGTCCACGAAGCTCTTGAAGCCGTTCAGTTTCAGGCGGTCAAAGCGCAAGGGCGGGGTCCGTCAGAATCGGGTTTCGTTGCCGGATTGTCGGCAGGGACGGCCTCCAAGTCAACCAGAACCGCTAGATATGGGGCCGGCAGGCAGGTTATCCACAAGATGAAAGGGGTCGCCACAAGATATTTTCGCGCTACTATCAGCGACATGATCGGTGCGCTTGCAATCATCCTTGGCTATCAGCTGGTCGGCGAAGTCAGTTCGCGGGCGCTGAACCTGCCCTTGCCTGGCCCGGTCGTGGGTCTGTGCCTGCTGGTCGCCTGCTGCCTTGCCCGCCCGGCGCTGGCCGATCGGCTGCGCCCGGTGACCCAGGGCTTGCTGGCGCATCTGTCGCTGTTCTTCGTCCCCGCCGGCGTCGGCATCGTCGCGCATATGGATCTGTTGCGCGAAGAGGGGCTGGGGCTGGTCGTGGCCATTGCCGGCTCGACCGTGCTGGCCATCGGCGCCGGGGCCCTGGCCTTCACCGCCGTGGCCCGTCTGACCGGATCGACCGCGCCCGAGGATGAGAAGCCCGATGTCTGATCCGGCGATGATCTGGTCCTATCTGACGCAGGGGCCGCTGCTGTGGCTGACCGCGACGCTGGTGGCCTATCTCATCGGCGATGCCACCTTCCGCCGGACCGGGCGGCAAAGCTGGGCCAATCCGGTGCTGATCGCGGTGCTGATCCTCGCTACTCTGTTGTGGATTACACGGACCGATTACCAGACCTATTTCGAGGGCGCGCAATTCGTCCATTTCATGCTCGGCCCCGCCACGGTCGCGCTGGCACTGCCACTCTTCGACAACCTGCCGCGGGTGAAGAAGGCCGCGCTGCCGATGCTGGCCGGGCTGCTGGTCGGCTCGGGCGTGGCCGTGGTTTCTGTGATCCTGATCGCGCGGGGCTTCGGCATCGGGCATGAGGTGCTGGCCTCGCTGGCGCCGAAATCGACCACCGCGCCGGTCGCCATCGGCATTGCCGAGCGGATCGGCGGCCGCCCCACCCTGACCGCCGCGCTGGTGCTGCTGACCGGCATCTTCGGCGCGATTATCGCCACGCCGCTGCTGAACGCGCTGCACATCCGCGACTGGCGGGCGCGCGGCTTTTCGGTGGGCGTGGCGGCGCATGGCATCGGCACCGCCCGGGCGTTCCAGGTGAACGAGACGGCGGGGGCATTCGCCGGCATCGGCATGGGGCTGAATGCGGTGCTGACCGCGATCATCGCGCCGCTGGCGCTGCGCTTATTTGGCGGCTGAGGCGCTATTCCACCGCGCGGATCAGCTTCTTCTCCAGCACCCTCAGCACCGTCGGCAGGTCATGGCCTCGCTTCAGGATGCGGCCATCCATGCCGATGACGGCATAGGCGCCCTGCGCACCCCTAAGCTTCGGCCGCTTCTCGATGCGGTAGAGCGGATGCTCGGCGGCGCGGCGAAAAACGCTGAAGACCGCCACATCGCGCAGGAAGGACATGGCGTAATCGCGCCATTCACCTGCGGCAACCATGCGGCCATAGACGGTCAGGATGATCCCCAACTCGGCCCGGTCAAAGACGACGCGGTCGGGGTCGGCATGAAACGGCGGCGATGCGTTCATCATGACCGAATGGTGACATTGCACCTGCGGCAAAGCAAACGAAAAAAGGGCGGCCCGCGCCGCCCCTTTTCAATCGATTGCCTGAAAGGCTCAGTAGCAGCTGACCTTCTCGATCAGCCCGCTCTGGCCGTATTCGATGTTCAACCGGTCGACGCGGTAGTCGGCGGTCACCGCATCCTCGGGGCCGATGACCCGGGTGCCGATGGGGAATTTCATCGGCTTCAGCACCTCGCGGGGCTGGCCGATCAGGCCCTTGTAGCCGGCTGCACCGCATTCGTCCTTGGGCGCGGGCTCCGGCGGCAGCGGCCCGGGATTGCCATTGGGCGGCAGCGGCTCGCAGGCGGCAAGCCCAATCACCGCCACAGCAGCAAGGGTGAGGCTGGCGAGACGCATCAGCCGCAATCCACGTTCTGGATATTGCCCGCGGCGTCCAGCCGGAAGACGATGCGGTTCGGGTCATATTCCTGCGGCTCGATGCCGCGATACTCGACCACGCGGTATTCCTTGGTGATGCCAAGCTGCGGGATGATCGAGCCCGGCTGCGACAGCGAGCTGGCGTAGTCCTTCGCCTTGCACAGGTCGGGTTCGCGCGACTGCAGCCCGGCAACGCCCGCGACCGGGGCGACCATCGGCTGGACCACGGGCATCGGCATGGGTTCGGGCACCGGCGCCGGTGCGGGCATACAGGCCGTCAGCAGAAGGGCCGAGGCGAGAAGGGGCAGGATCACTGTTCTGGTCATGTCTGGTCCGTGGCTGGCGGGCCCGATTGCAACGGGCCGGTTCGGCGTGTGGTGCCTTATAGGATCATGCTAGCAGCTTGTTAAGCTGACGCGATTATCACGATCCCTTCAGCGCCCGCCGAAAACCGGCCGCTGTTGCCGGAATGTCATTCCATCGGTGGCACGGTCTTGCTGCGATCCCCGGGATAGGATCGAGCGCCGCGCGACAGCCCGTGCGAGTTCTCGAATTGCGGCGTATAGGCCGAGAGAAAGACCTGCACTGCCCGGTCGGTGATACGGCGCAGATGCAGGTCAGTGACACTGTCACTGCCCAGGAACAGCGCCCGGTCACGGATCAGCGCGGCGGCCAGCGCAATCAGCTGTTCGGCGGCAAGCTCGGTGTCGACGATCTCCAGCTCGCCGCGTCGGACCCAGCGCTCCAGCACCTGGCGCAGGGCATCGCGCTGCCGGCGATGGATGGCGTCGTGATATTCCCGCGCCAGATCGGGAAACCGGGCGGATTCCCCCACCCGCATCCGATAGGCGTGAAGCCCTGCGGGCGACACGATCCGCGCGGCCATGACTTCCACGATCTGCGGCAGCGCGCGCGCCGCCGGCAGGTCGCTGGAGACCGGGAACAGCGGCTCCTCGTCTTCCTGCACCAAGTCAGCGCGGAACACCTCGCTGAACATCTGCTCCTTGTCAGGGAAGTAGCTGTAGAGCGTCGCCTTGGACACTTTGGCTTCGCCTGCGATGTCATCGACACTGGCCCCAGCATAGCCTTCCCGCAGAAACACCTTGCGGGCACCTTCAAGCACTTGCTTGAACTTTCGCCCCTTTGTGATGGGCGAGACTTTTCTCAATACCATTTAACCCTCCGAAACTTACGTCGGTGAACTTAACTTCCCCCAGTTCCGGGCAGGACTGGTTCGATACGCTAACTATGACAGATGGCCGCTCAGCTGGATCGGGCTTGATAGGAAAGGAATGACAAGTCGAAAATAGAACCCGTCCTTCATAAGCCTAAAATGACCACGACGCCAGTGCAGCAGCAGATCTCCGCAGGCAAAAATCGGCCTCCGTCGCGGACATAACTTGAAGCGGGCCGGATCGGTTTCCCAATCTTAGGCAGGAACACGAAAAAAACTTGCCTGTTTCTTCGGCAAAGGCCACTCAAGAGGGACAGGGAAATCAAAACATCAGAAGGAGGGATCGATCATGTCACAGCCTCACACGTCGTTCCGCGACTCGGTTGACCGTATGTTTACCCATGCCGCAAGGCTGATGGACCTGCCCCCCGGGCTCGAGGAAAAGATCAGGGTCTGCAACTCGACCTATACCGTGCGCTTCGGCGTGCGGATGCGCGGCGCGATCCATACCTTCGTTGGCTATCGTTCGGTCCATTCCGAACATATGGAACCCGTGAAGGGCGGCATCCGCTATGCCCTGTCGGTCAACCAGGACGAGGTCGAGGCACTGGCCGCGCTGATGACCTACAAATGCGCGCTGGTCGAGGTGCCCTTCGGCGGCTCCAAGGGCGGTCTGGCCATCGATCCCCGCCAATACAGCGAGGACGAGCTGGAGCGGATCACCCGCCGCTTCACCTACGAGCTGTCGCGCCGCAGCCTGATCTCGCCCAGCCAGAACGTCCCTGCCCCCGACATGGGCACCGGCGAGCGCGAGATGGCCTGGATGGCCGATGCCTACAAGCGGCTGCATCCCGACGACATCGACGCCCGCGGCTGTGTCACCGGCAAGCCCCTGTCCTTCGGCGGCATCGCCGGCCGGGTCGAGGCGACCGGGCGCGGCGTGCAATATGCGATCCACGAATTCTTCCGCCATCCCGAGGCGATGAAGGCCGCCGGCCTGACCGGCGGGCTGGACGGCAAGCGGGTCATCGTGCAGGGCCTCGGCAATGTCGGCTTCCATGCCGCGCAGTTCCTGTCGGACAATGACGGCTGCAAGATCATCGCCGTGGCCGAGCGGGACGGCTCGGTGGTGAACGAGGATGGTCTGAACATCGCCGACCTGCAGGCCCATATCCGCGAAACCGGCGGGGTCGCGGGCTTTGCCGGCGCCACCAGCTACAGCCAGAACAGCCTTGGCGCACTGGAACTGGATTGCGACATCCTGATCCCGGCGGCAATCGAGGGCGTGATCAATGCCGAGAATGCCGACCGCATCAGCACCCGCCTGATCGTCGAGGCCGCCAACGGCCCGATCACCGCCGAGGGCGACGCCATCCTGAAGAAGCGCGGCATTGTCATCATCCCCGACATGTATGCCAATGCCGGGGGCGTGACCGTCTCCTATTTCGAATGGGTCAAGAACCTGACCCATATCCGCTTCGGCCGGATGGAGCGGCGCGAGCAGGAGGCCCGCACCAATCTGCTGGTCAACGAACTCGAGCGGCTCTCGGCCGACAAGGGCCTGGGCTGGACGCTGACCAAGGACTTCAAGGACCGCTACCTCAAGGGTGCCAGCGAGATCGAGCTGGTGCGCTCGGGTCTCGACGACACCATGCGCGGCGCGTTCCAGAGCATGGCTGAGATCTGGTACAGCGATGAGAAGGTCGAGGATCTGCGCACCGCAGCCTATGTCGTCTCCATCCGCCGCATCGCCCAGAGCTACCAGGCGATGGGCCTCTGACGGCCAGACGCCGGCATCGTGAAAGCAAGGCGGGGCCACTGCGCCCCGCCTTTTTCATATCCTGCCGTAGCTGTCGATGGCAGCATAGGCCAGGTCCAGATCCTCGCCGGTGACGCAATAGGGCGGCAGCAGGTAGACGGTATTGCCGAGGGGCCGCAGCAGCACGCCCTCGGCCATGAAATGCGCCCGCATCCGCGGCCCGTCCTCGGCGAGATAGCCGCCTTGGCCCACGCGCAGGTCCAGCGCCGTGATGGTGCCGCATTGGCGCAGGTTCTCGAAGCGCGCATCGCCTTCGAACCGTGCCAGCCGCTCGGCTTGCAGCGCCGCCAGCTTGTCCAGCCGCTGCTGCATCGGCTCGGCCTGCCACAGGGCAACATTGGCCAGCGCCGCCGCGCAGGCGATCGGGTTGGCGGTGTAGCTGGACGAATGGAAGAAGGTCCGGGTCCGGTCGGTGGAATAATGCGCCCGGAAAATCCTCTCGCTGGCCAGCGTCGCCGCCAGCGGCACCGCGCCGCCGGTCAGGCCCTTGCTTGTACACAGGATATCCGGCGCGATTCCGGCATGGTCGCAGGCCCAGAGCCGCCCGGTCCGGCCCCATCCGGTCATCACCTCATCGGCGATCAGCAGCACGTCATGGCGGTCGCAGATCTCGCGCAGCCCGCGCAGCACCTCGGGCGCATACATCAGCATCCCCCCAGCCCCCAGCACCAACGGCTCGAGGATCAGCGCCGCCATCTGGCCGCTGCGGGCCAGCGTCTCGAAAGCGTCCAGCGTCGCCTGCCCGTCGCCGGTCGGAAAGGGCAGCTTCTCCACGCCGAACATCAGCGGATCATAGGCGGCGTTGAAGACCCCGCGTTCGCCCACGCTCATCGTGCCGATGGTGTCGCCGTGATAGCTGTGTTCCATCACCGCGATCCGGTGCCGCCCATCGCCCGCGTGGCGCCAATAGCCGAGCGCCATCTTCAGCGCCACCTCGACGGCGGTCGAGCCGCTGTCCGAATAGAAGACATGGGCGAGACCCCCGGGCGCCATTTCGACCAGCGCCTCGGCCAGCTTCTCCGCCGGCTCATGGGTCAGCCCGGCGAAGATCACCTGGTCCAGCACCTCGCTGGCCTCGCGGATCGCCGCCATGATCTGTGGCTGGCGATGACCATGGGTCACGACCCACCAGCTGCTGATCCCGTCCAGAAGCCGCCCCCGGTCGGTCTCGATCCAGGCGCCATCGGTGCGGGTGACCACCGGCGGCGCGGGTTCGGTCGCGTGCTGGGTGAAGGGATGCCAGACGGCGCTGACGCTCATGGCTGTGCCTTTCTCAGAAATCCGCACGGCGGAAGTTTTCCGCCATCGCCGCCGACAGGCTGTCGCGGTCAAGATGCAGCAACATCGGCAACCGCCCCAGCACCTTGACCCCGCCGATCTGCCCGATGGTCGCCATGTTGTCCGCGTTCTCCGGCCCGACGAAGGCCACGCCATGCACCGGCACCATCCGGGTTTGCAGGCTTTCCAGCGCGGTGAGACTGTGGCTGATCGTCCCCAATCCCGTGGTGGCGACGAGAATGACCGGGATCTGCCAGTCCGCGAAGAGATCGGCGAAGAGGACCTGCCGCGTCACCGGCACCAGGACGCCTCCCGCCCCCTCGATCACCAGCGGATCGACCGGCGGCGGGGTCAGGAGAGCGGGATCGATCTCGACCCCGTCCAGTTCGGCGGCGCGATGCGGCGACAGCGGCTGGCCGAGGCGGTAGGCCTCGGGATAGACGCGCGCGCCCGACAGCCGGACGACATCGGCGGCGTCGGTGGCCTGCTGCGCTGCCTGAGTACGGGCGGTGTACGCGCTGTGCACAGGCTGTGCGGGCCCGGTGCAACCCTCGTTCGGCAGGTTCCCGACCAGCCCGGATTGCACCGGCTTCCAGTACTCCGCACCGATCAGCCCGCAAAGCCCGGCCGCGAACACCGTCTTGCCGACATCGGTTCCGGTGCCGGTGATCACATAGCGGGCCATAGCTCCTCCAGCGTCTCGGCCAGCCGCAGCACGTCGTCCTGCGTGGCGTTGAGGGTCAGCGAGACCCGCAGCCGAGAGGTGCCGACCGGCACGGTCGGCGGCCGTATCCCACGGACATCGAAACCCCGGCCTTGGATCTGAGCGGCCAGTTCCATGGTCTCGGCATCGCCGCCGACGATCAGCGGCACGATCTGGCTGCCGCTGGTTTTTACCTCCGGCAGCCGCCGCGCCAGTTCAGCATTGAACAGGTCCACATGCGCTTGCAGCGTCGCCCGCCGTTCGGGTTCGTCGCGCAGGATCGCCAACGCCTCGATCCCCACGGCGGCCATCAGCGGCGAGGGCGCGGTCGCAAAGATGAACGGCCGGCTGCGATTGATCAGGAAGTCGATCAACGGCCTCGCCGCGCAGATCAGCGCCCCCGACCCGCCCAGAGCCTTGCCGAGCGTGTGCAGGGTCACGACATTCTCGCGCCCTTCCAGATGATGCGCCAGCCCGCGACCCTCGGGACCGTAGACCCCGGTCGCATGGGCCTCGTCGACGACCAAAAAGCCCTGCGCATCGGCGAGCTTCGCCAGATCGTCCAGCGGCGCGATGTCACCATCCATGCTGTAAAGGCTTTCGACTGCGATCCAGACCGTGCCGCGATGGCCATCTGCACGCCACGTGCCGATCAGCGCCTCGGCATGGCCCACATCGCCATGGCGAAAGCGCAGCACCTCGGCCCGCCCGGCCCGCGCGCCCTCATTGGCGCTGGCATGGCAGAGCTCGTCCAACAACAGCAGGTCGCCCCGCTGCGGCAGGGTGCTGAGCAGGGCGAAATTCGCCACGTAGCCGCCGCCGAAGCCCAGCACCGCCTCGGCACCAAAGAACCGCGCCGCCTCGGCCTCGAAGGCCTCCTGCAGATCGACATTGCCGCGCAGCAGACGCGATCCGGCCGCCCCGACCGGAACCTCGGCCTCCAGCGCCCGCCGCGCCGCATCGGCCAGACGGGGCGAGCCTGCCAGTCCCAGATAGTCATTCGAGGAGAAATCGACGCCGGCGCGCGGGTTCAGCCGGCGCAGCCGCGCCTGCCCCGCCAGATCGGCAAGCTGGTCCCGAAACACGGCCAGACGGTCCGCAGGTTCTGCCATCTCATTCCTGTCCGGTTGGCGGGGCGCTGCGCCCCTCAGCGCAGGACCGGGATCGCCGGATCGGCGCGCCGAAGGGCCTCGCGCTGCGCCTCGCCCGGCGCCGCAGGGCGATCCTCGGGGTGATGCTCGTGCGCGGCCATCGGCTTGAGACCCAGGCGCGCGAACAGCCGCATGTCCAGGTCCTCGCCGGGATTGTCCTTGGTCAAGAGCGTGTCGCCGACGAAGATCGAGTTCGCCCCGGCAAAGAAGCACATCGCCTGCATCTCGTCGCTCATCCCGGTGCGGCCAGCGGACAGGCGGACATGGCTTTCGGGCATCATGATCCGCGCCGTGGCGATGGTGCGGACGAAATCGATCGGATCGACCGGCGCGGCATCCGCAAGCGGCGTGCCCTCGACCGGGATCAGCATGTTGATCGGCACGCTTTCGGGCGGCTCGGGCAGGTTCGCCAGCGTCACCAGCATCTCGACCCGGTCCTGGTTGCCCTCGCCCAGACCCAGGATCCCGCCCGAACAGACCTTGATGCCGCTGTCGCGCACGTTCTGCAGCGTCTCCAGCCGGTCGGCGAAGGTCCGGGTGGTGATCACGCTGGCATAATGCGCTTCCGACGTGTCGATATTGTGGTTGTAATAGTCCAGCCCCGCGCGCTTCAGCCGCTGCGCCTGGTCGCCATCCAGCATCCCCAGCGTCATGCAGGTTTCCATCCCCAGAGCCTTCACCCCCTCGACCATGGCGATGACCTGCGCCATGTCGCGTTCCTTGGGGCTGCGCCAGGCCGCGCCCATGCAATAGCGCGTGGCCCCGGCATCCCGCGCCCGGCGCGCCTCGGCGATCACCCGCTCGACCTCGATCAGCTTCGAGGCCGAGAGCCCCGAGTCATAGCGCGAGGACTGGCTGCAATAGCTGCAATCCTCGGGGCAGCCGCCGGTCTTGATCGACAGAAGCCGGCTCATCTGCACCCGGTTCGGATCGAAGGTCCGGCGATGCACGGTCTGGGCCTGGAACAGCAAGTCCATGAACGGCTGATCGAAGAGCGCGCGCGCCTCGTCGGCGGTCCAGAGCTTGCGGCTTCCTGCGACTTCAGCGGTCAGATCGGATTGCAGCATGGTCCCCCCGGGCAGAATGATCTGGGCTTGCCTTAGCAAGTCGCCGCGTCGCTGTCCAATGCTGCAGAGCCGCAAGGTTAGTCCCTGCCGGCCTTTTCGGCCAATCCGCGCAGCGCCGCAGCGCGGCCGAACTCGCGCAGGGCGCGCTGGCGGGCCTGTTCGAAGCGCGGCATCATCTGCGCCAGATCGCTGCGCGCCGCCTCGGCCTGCCGTGCCGCCGCCCCGGCCTCGGCGCTGGCCACCCGCGCCTCGGCCAGCGACAGCGGCGCGGCGGCGGCATAGCAACCTGCCACGACTGCCTCGGCTGTCACGATTCGCTGGCGGGCGGCCGCGACATTCCGGTTCAGGGCCGCAAGACGCTTCAATTCCATCTCGGATTTCAACTCGGCCAGCCGCGCCAGTTGGGCCAGTTGCGCCGGCCTACCCCCCGGTTTCACCATCCTGCCCGCGCCCGTTCGCGCATCTTCTCGGCAAAACGGATGGCGGCGGCGACCGGCGCGAATTGATCCCGCCGGATCTCCTCGCCCAGCTGTACCGTCGCGTGCAGCGCCCGTGCGCAGGGCGGGTCGGACCAGACCGGCACCCGGTGCGCCCCGGCCCTTTCGCGGATACGGGCCGCGATCTCGTCCACGCCCTTGGCCACGCAGACCGGTGCCCGACCGCTGCCGCGATGCCATTTCAGCGCCACGGCGTAATGCGTCGGGTTCACGATCACCACATCGGCCGTCTCGACATCCGCGAGCATCTTGGACATGGCGATATCGACCGCCTTCTGCCGCCGCGCGGCCTTCAGATGCGGATCACCCTCGGATTCCTTGTGTTCATCCTGCATCTCCTGCCGGGTCATGCGATTCTTGCGCCGATGCTCGAGATGCTTCCACAGAAGATCGACCACGGCGAATCCGGCGGAAACGACAAGTGCCAGCAGGAAGGCGCGTTGCAGGATCGCACCCAGCCCCAGCACCCAGGCCGTGCCGCCGCCAAGCCCGGCATTCTCGAGCATCACGAACAGCGAACGGAACAGGTAGACGCCACCCGCGCAGACCAGCACCGATTTCCCCAGCGAAATGGCAAAGCTGACCCATCCCGATGCGCCGAATTTCTGCGCCGCGTTCTTCACCGGGTCGATGCGGCGGAAGTCGATGGCCAGCTTCCCGACAGAGAAGACCAGCCCGCGCTGCGCGATCAGGGCAAGCAAGATGAAAACCATCGGGATCGCCGCCAGCAGCGTGACGGCAAGCGCGGCGAACTGCCCCAGCGCCGCGCCAAGGGCAAAGACCGGGCCGATGGGCCAGCCATCCGAACCCATGATCCGCGTCGCCATGCCGAGCCAGGACTTCACCGCGAAGACCGCCGCAATCCCAAAGGCCAGCCAGGCCCCGGCATACATGGCCGCCGCGTTCAGTTCGGTCGAGCGCGGCACATCGCCCTGTTCACGCGCCCGGCGCAGCCGCTGTTCGCTCGGCTCGAACTGCTTGGAGTCCTTGTCCACCTCGCCGCTCATCGCACCTCCGGCAATTGCAGGGACAGGACGGCATCCGCCCAGCCAGACAGGATAGGCGGGGTCAGAACCACCAGGGCCGCCAGCGCCAGCAGGGTCGCCGCGGGCGCGGCGATGAACATCACCGGCAGGCCCGGCATCACCCGGCTGACAATGCCGGACAGCGCCTGGAACAGGAAGCCGCCCAGAACGAAGGGGGCCGAGAGCATCATCGCCAGCTGGAAGCTGGCGGCGGTGACGGTGACCATGCCGGCCAGCAGCCCGTCGACCGGGGGTAGCTTTCCCGCCGGCCAGAGCATCAGGCTGTCGGCGAGCAGCCGGACCAGCATCACCGGCAGGCCAAGCGCCATCAGCAGGGAGATGCCGCCAAGATGGAAGAGGTTACCGATCGGATGCGGCGAGGCCTCGCTCGGCGCGCCGATGATCTGCGACAGCGAGGCGGTCGCGGCAATGGCCGTGGCGGCGATATTGATGGCAAAGGCCATCAGCCGCACCAAAATCCCGGCGGCAAGACCGATGGCCAGCTCGGCCAGTGCGACAGTGATCATCAGGAACGGCGTATCCGGCGGCACGGACCGCGCGGCCGTGGATCTCGCCACCTCGGCCAGGATCGGTGTCAGCGCCATGGCGACGGCGATCTTGACCCGGCCCGGCAGGACCGTCTCGCCAAAGCCCGGCATGGCCAAGATGCAGGCCTGCACGCGGAGATAACAGAGAACAAGCGGCCAGTTCGACCGCAGCAGCACCTCGAGGTCCATTCCATGCAGCGGATCGCCGGTCATCATGGCAGCTCGATCGTGCCCAGGAGCCGCAAATTGGCGGCGGGATCGATCTCGTCGAGACTGAGGACCGGCACCGTCAGGCCATGGGCGCCGAGCATGGCGCGCACCGCGCGGCGGCGATGATCCGGCGCGGCAATCACGGCCTCGGCGCGCGGATCGACGGCGGCAACGGTTCGCCGCACGGCCAAGGCCAGCTTCTGCGACAGCGCCGGGCCAAGAGCGCCAGTGCCGCCGCGCCCCGGCTCGATCTCGATCTGGACGAACTCGCTTTCCCAGGCCGGATGCAACTGGATGATCGACAGCTGCCCGCTGGTCGCGGCCAGTTGCTGGGTGATCTGGTCGCGCAGCCGCTTGCGCACCATTTCGTAGATCGCCTCGGGGCTGTCGAGGCCCCGGTATTCGCACAGCGCATCCACGATCAGTGGCAGATTGCGGATCGAAACGCCCTCGGCCAGAAGCGCCCGCAGCACCGTGAGCAGCAGTTCGGGCGCCACCTTCTCGGGGATCATGCTGTCGAAATAGCGGCGGTGACGCTCGGACCGGGCGGTATCGCTGAGCGATTTCAGCTCGTCGATCTGGCGCTGCATCGCCGCCATGGTCATCAGCGCCGCGAGATGCGACCTCACCCCCTCCATCAGATGGGTCGAGATCACCTCCATCGGGCTGACCACGGTCGCCCCGCGCACAGCGGCGTTTTCCTGGTCGTCGCGTGACAGCCAGCGTGCAGCGCGGCCATAGACCGGTTCGACCACCGAGACCCCGGCCAGCCCTGCCAGAACGTCGTCAGGGCCAAGGGCCAGGACCTCGCCCGGGCGCAGGCTGCCGCGGCCACGGATGACGCCCTGGATGCGGATCTGGTAATCGCCGCCCGGCAGCGACGGATCGTCGGTGATGCGGACATCCGGCAGGATCAGACCATAGCTCCGGGCGATGTGGACGCGCAGGTTGGCGATGCGGGCGCCAAGCCCGCGCGCCGGGTCCAGCGCGGTCAGGACCAGTGCCGTGCCGATCTCGACGCTGATCTCGTCGGTATCCAAGAGATCGCCGATCCGTGCCGGCAAGAGTTCAGGGCTGTCGGCCTCGGCCTCACGGACCGGGGCTGCCGCCTGCGGCTTCCTCCGCGCGATCTGCAGCGCCAAGGCCGCCAGCGCCGCAGCAACGCCCAGGAACAGCAGGCGCGGCATGCCCGGCACGAAGGACATCAGGGCCATGGCGCCCGCCACCACCGCCGGGCCATGCCAGCGCATCAGGAACTCGCGCGAGACAAGCTGCGCCGTAGTTTCGGTGGCCCCGCCCCGCGACAGCAGCAGGGCTGCCGCCATCGAGGTGATCAGCGCCGGCACCTGGCTGACCAGCCCGTCGCCGATGGTCAGGTGCGAATAGGTCGCCAGCGCGTCGCCGATCGGCATGTGATGGACGATCACGCCGACACAGAGCCCGACGATCAGGTTGATCAGGGTGATCACGATCCCGGCGATGGCGTCGCCCTTGACGAATTTCGACGCACCGTCCAGCGAGCCGAAGAAACTGATCTCGCGCTGCTCGGCGATGCGGCGGCGCTTGGCCTCCTCGTGATCGATGGCGCCGGAACTGAGATCGCCATCGATGGCCAGTTGCTTGCCCGGCAACGAATCCAGCGCGAAGCGCGCCGAGACCTCGGCCATCCGGCCCGAACCCTTGGTGATGACCATGAAGTTCACCACCGAAATGACGGCAAAGACCGTCATGCCTACCAGCAGCGATCCGCCGGCGACGAATTCCGCGAAACCGTTGATCACCTGCCCCGCCGCCTCGGTGCCGTTATGGCCCTCCGACAGGATCAGCCGGGTCGAGGAGACGTTGAGCGACAGGCGGATTACCAGCGAAACCAGCAGAAGCAGCGGGAAGGCCTGGAAATCGGTCGGACGCTCGACCAGCGAGGCCATGACCAGCACCAGGACCGCCGTGGCGATGGAAAGCGCGATACCGAAATCCAGCAGGCCGGGCGGCAGCGGCACCACCAGCGAGATAACGATCAGCACCAGCACGCCGGTGACGATCAGCGGAGTCCCGGCGTGCTCGGCGCCGGGGCGGCGCGCGATGGCCGCGATCCCGGTCATTCCGTGGCCTCCGGGATCGCTGTCGTCCCCGACGGTGGTGCCAGCAGATCGCCGATGGTCCAGGGCCTGCCGGTCATCAGGCCGGCGCGGCGCAGGAAGATGATCGCCTCGATCCGGTCGGCAGGGGACATGTCGCGCAATTCGCCGCGGTAATCCGGCGGCAGCGTTCCGCCGTCGAGGAGCAGCGTCTCGGCCCGCTCGCGGTACCCCTGCAGGTCAGGCGTGACCGCCTGCTGCATCGGCCAGACCAGAAGCAGGGCCGGGACCAGCATTCAGGCGGCCTTTCTCAGATCGCGCAGCTTGGCCTCGAGCGTGTCGTAATCGGGCCGCACATGTTCGGGTACGGTCTGTCGGCCGACCTCGACGCAGAGATTGGTGGCGTGCTGGTGCAGGCCCGCGATCAGCACCGACTTGATCACGTCATAGAAGGCCAGGTCCTTGCGGATCACCCCGGCCAGCCGGTGCGACAGCGGCGCGACAAGACAATAGGCGAGAAACACCCCCAGGAAGGTGCCGACCAGCGCGCTGCCGATCATCTTGCCCAGCACGGCGGGCGGCTGGTCGATCGAGCCCATGGTCTTGATGATGCCCAGAACCGCGGCGACGATGCCCAGTGCCGGCAGCGCGTCGGCCATGGATTGCAGGGCATGGGGGACCTCCAGCGCCTCTTCACGGATCGCGGCGATGCGGCGGGACAGCATGTCCTCGACCTGGTAGGGATCGTCATAATTGAGACTGGCCGAGCGCAGGGTATCGGCGATCAGCGAGACGATATTCTCGTCCGACAGCAGGCGCGGATAGGCCGAGAAGATCGTCGATTGATGCGGGTTCTCGATATGTTCGCCCAACACTACCGGGTTTTCCCGGGCGATGCGCAGCAGTTGATAAAGCAGGCACAGCACATCCTGATGATCGCTGACGCTGAGGCGCGGCCCCTTGAACGAGCGGATCAGCCCGCCAAGCGTCGCCTTGAGCACGTGGCTGTCATTCGACAGCAGGTAGGAACCCGCCGCGGCGCCGCCGATCATCATGAATTCATGCGGCAGCGAGTGCAGGATGACCTCGAGATGGCCACCCGCCAGCAGGAAGCCACCGAACACCATCCCCATGGTCACGATGATGCCAACCAGACCGAACATGCAGGCTCTCCTATCTCTCGCGCACGCTGCGGGCGCCCATATGCGTTGTCAGGATGGCCGCCTGGTTGGGATCGACCGCAGCCATGATGCGGGCGCCGGTTTCCGGCTGGACCCGCATCACGATCTCGGCGGCGAAATCGGCCGGAAGATTGGTCAGCACCGCCGCGGCTTCGGCAGGCTTCATCTTGTCGAAGACCGCCACCAGCCGGTCGACATCGCTTTGCACCTGGGTGCTGTGATCGGTCTGCCGAAGCTGGACACTGGCCTTCATCGCCTTCAGCTCGACCAGCCGCGATCGCAGGCTGGCCTCGGCCGCCGCCAGCTCCTGCTTGCGGCTGTCGATGGCCTCCAGGTAGCGCTCGATCCGCAGTCCACGGTCGCGCAGCTCCTCGGCCAGGGCAACGGCCTCCGGCACATCGCCACAGCCCTCCAGCAATTCGGGCGGGGGCGAGGCGAAGGCCAGCATGCTCGCGGCTTGGCCCGAACCCTGCACCAGCGCGACGCCAAGCGGCAGAGCGAAGACCAGCCCCAGCAAGGGCAGCAGCGCCCTAGGCATCGAGCGGCACCCGCCGCCGGCGCAACCGAGTGACCGCGCCGCTCGGGGCGTCGGGTGCTGGACCGGCAGCGAGGGCATCGCGCATCCGCAGATGCAGATCCCAGCGCGCCCGTTCGGACTGCGCCTTCTGCACCTCGGCGGCGAGGACCTCGCCCGCGCTCATCGCCTCTTGCCGCGCCAGCCTGATCGATTGCTCCAGCCGGTCGATCTCGGCGGCCATGACGGCGATGGCGCCGCCGAGTCCCTGCTCCAGATCGTTGAGGCGCCGCAGGCGGCGCGCGAGGATGGTGCAGAACACCATCAGGAGGGCCGAACCGGCGATGATGCCGCATTCCATGGCCGTATCGAGCGTCATTTCAGTCTGAACTCCGTGATCAGCAGATCGGTGACGGGCAGATCGGGCAGCGCCTCGCGGGCGCGGGCGGTCAACTCGTACTTGATGATGTCCAACACCCCACGCTTGTCGAAGGCCAGCGGATCGACCCCCGACAGAAAGCCGTTGAAGCCGTCCAGCACGCGGGGCAGCAGCGCGGTGATGGCCTCGACCGCGCCCGCCTCGGTCTCGATCACCGTTGCAAGGCCAAGCACGCTATGGCTGCCCCCGGCCAGCGTCAGCTCGATGGGGGGCACCGCGACGAAGGCGACGGCGCGATCGGCAGGCTCCTCCTCCTTCTTCGCCGCCGCCTCCGGCCCCGGTGCGATCAGGGCAAGCGGCGACCAGAAGTCCATGAAGGTCGAACCGAAACCGGCCCCGGCCAGAACGACCGTCGCGATCAGGGGCAGCAGCAGGCGCTTGCGGCCTTTTGCGGGTTCGACAGCCTGTGCTGCTTCGGCCTGCATGGCGATTCTCCTTCCGACGGGAAATTGAATAACACCATGGCACTAACCGAATATTAACGCGCGTCATGGCATCAGGAGGCAAGACGAAAGCGGTGATTCGAAAGGATCGGTTTTGCAAAAACTGCAGGACTATTGGAGCGAGCGAAGCCCCCGGCAGCGGACGATCCTCGTCGGCGCGTTCCTCGCCGCCTTCCTGGCCGTGTCGGCCTTCTCCTGGCTCGTCAACCGTCCGAACATGGCGCTGCTTTATGCCGGGCTCGATCCGACAGTCGCCGGACAGGTGATCGCCGGGATCGAACGCGCCGGCGTTCCCTACCTGGTGCGCGGCGATTCCATCTATGTCGATGCAGTACAGCGCGACCGGCTGCGCATGGACCTGGCTGCCGAAGGGCTACCGGCCAGCGGCACCGCCGGTTACGAACTGCTGGACGGGATGTCGGGCTTTGGTACCACCTCACAGATGTTCGACGCCGCCTATTGGCGGGCGAAAGAGGGCGAACTGGCCCGAACGATCCTGGCGCTGCCCAATGTGAAATCGGCCCGCGTGCACCTGGCGGTGACGCAGGGCAGGGGCTACCGGCGCGACGACAGCGCCAGCGCCTCGGTGACGCTGACCACCGCAACCGGGCCGATCAGCCAGGCGCAGGCAAGGTCGCTGAAATACCTGATCTCCTCGGGGGTGCCGGGATTGCTGCCCGAAGCGGTCACCGTCATCGACAGCGAGCGCGGCGTGGTCGCGGACGGCCAGGATGGCACCGGCACCGAGCGCGCCGACGCGATGAAGCACAATGTCGAACGCATCCTCGAGCCGCATGTGGGGTTGGGCAATGCCATCGTCGAGCTGAACCTGGACCTGGTGACGGAGTCCGAAGTGGTGACGGAACAGCGCTTCAATCCGCAGGAAACGGCGAAGATATCGGAACTGGTCGAGGAGACCTCGGATCAGAGCAGCAGCGGCGGGTCGCCGGCCGTGACCGCAGCCTCGAACCTGCCCGATGGCAGTGCCGCGGGCGGCGATCCCAGCAAATCCTCGCGCTCGGAGAATCGCCAACAGTCGAATTACGAGGTCAGCAAATCGGTGCGCGAGGTGTCGCGCCAGCCCGGTTCGGTCAAGCGCCTGTCCGTGGCGGTGCTGGTCAATGGCATCGTCCAGACCGCCGCCGATGGCAGTACGTCCATGGTGCCGCGCCCGGATGCCGAGATCGAGACCCTGCGCGAGCTCGTGGCCTCTGCCGTCGGCTTCGATCCGGCGCGCGGCGACCAGATCACCGTCAAGTCCCTGCCCTTCGCCGAATTGGGCACCGAGGGCACGCTGGCCACGCAGGGGGGCTGGCTGGACCGGCTGGAGCTGAACGCGCTGCTGAAACTGATGCTGATCGGCTTCTTCGCCGTGGCCGTCGCCGCGCTGATCCTGCGCCCGATCCTGCGCGGGCGTCAGGCCGGCCAGACGGGAAATCGCTTGCTGGATGACAGCGGAGCCGGCCCCATGGGCCTGACCGCCCTGACGTCCGACGCTGCGGTGATCGAGCCGCCCTTCTCGCAGGCGGGGCTTGACGCGACGCTGATCGGCTCGGACCTGCCGGGCAAGGCGCCGCTGTCGCTGCCTCCCGCCGACCCTGTCGCGCGGCTGCGCGGCATGATGAAGGACCGGCAGGAGGAAAGCCTGAAGATCCTCTCGGGGTGGATCGACGAGAAGGAGAAGGCGCATTGAGCGAAGCGGTCTTCAGGCTTGAATCCTTCTCCACGGACCCTGCGCCAGCCCGCGAGCTGACTCGCCGGGATGAACTGGCCATCGCCTATCGCGACGGCCAGGCCGAAGGCCGCGCCATGGGTTTCTCGGACGAACTGCGCGCACTGACCGAGGCCATCGGTGCGCTCGGGCTGGTGGTGACTGACGCCAAGGCGCTCTGGGCCGAGGCCGAGCGGGAGACCGTGGCGGGGCTCATGCCGGTGCTGAGCGAGATCGTGGGCGCATTGGCCGCCCGGGCCGACTCCGCCGGTATCGAGGCCGCGCTTCGGGAGGAACTCCTGTGGCTGGCCGGCCAGGCGACGCCGCCCGGCTGGCACATCCTCTGTCCACCGGAGATGGAGGCGATGATCCGCCGCTGCGCAGCGGCGGCCGGAATCGGGGAAGCCGATATCCGGATCGGCCCCGAAGGCGAGGAGGCCTCGATCATCTTCGACCAGGGCCGCAGCGCCTTTTCGAAACAGCAGGTCGCCCAGCATTTCCGCGACCTGATCGCCGAATTGCTGGAGGATGAAGGATGATGGATGATCCATCGCAACTGATCGACACCGATGACATCGAGGTCGAGGTGACCATCCGCATCGGTCGCACGCGACTGACCGTGGCCGAGCTCTCGGCCCTGCGCCGGAACGAAGTGCTGACGCTGGACCAGTCGATCAGCGACGGGGTCGAGATCTGCGTCGGCGAGAAGGTCATCGCCCGGGGCGAACTGACCGGCGATGGCGCGCCCGAGAACCGTCTGTGCATCCGCATCATCGGCGCGGCTGAAACCCCGTGATCCGCGCGCTGCCGCTGCTGTTTCTGGCCCTGGCCCTGTCGGTGCTGCCGGCCGGGGCGCAGGGGTTGGAGGGGCTCGCACCCTTGCAGCAGCAGGGTGCAGCGGGCCTCGGGCAGAACGCGGTGCTGATCGTGCTGGGGCTTACGGCGATCTCGCTGGCACCCGGCATCGCCATCATGGTCACCTGCTTTCCCTTCATCGTCACCGTGCTGTCGATCCTGCGGCAGTCGATCGGCCTGCCGCAATCACCGCCGAACATGTTGATCGTCAGCCTCGCCATCTTCCTGACCTGGTTCATCATTGACCCGGTGCTGCGCGAGGCCTGGGAGGTGGCCGGCCTGCCCTTGAGCGAGGGCCGCATCAGCCTGACCGAGGCCCTTAGCCTCGGGATCGAGCCGTTCCGCGGCTTCATGATCGCGCGCACCGATCCCGACACGCTGTTGGCGCTGGCCGAGGTGGCGCCGGCGGGCATCGGGCCGCCCGAGCGGCTGTCAGTTCTGGTGCCCGCCTTCATGCTGTCCGAGATCACCCGCGCCTTCGAGATCGGTTTCCTGATCTCTCTGCCCTTCCTGATCATCGATCTGGTGGTCTCGGCGGTGCTGATGTCGATGGGCATGATGATGGTGCCGCCGGTGATGGTGGCCCTGCCCTTCAAGCTGGCCTTCTTCGTCGTCGTCGATGGCTGGACGCTGATCGCCGGCGCGCTGGTGCGCAGCTATCAATAGGCCGCGCCAGCGATAAATCGGCGCGACAGGCGCGTGATCAGGCCTGCTTGCCCTTGAACTCGGAAATGCCCAGAACCTCCAGCACCTTGGCGACGATATGCGGGGCGTTCAGCGCCGAGGTGTCATACATCGCCATGGGCGCGTCCTGATCGACGAATTCGTCGGGCAGCACCATTGAGCGGAATTTCAGCCCGCGATCAAAGACGCCCTCATCGGCCAGAAGCTGGGCGACATGGCTGCCGAAGCCGCCGACCGCCCCCTCTTCGATGGTGATCAGCGCCTCGTGATCGGCGGCCAGTTTCAGGATCAGGTCGCGGTCCAGCGGCTTGGCGAAGCGGGCATCGGCGACGGTGGGGGTGATGCCCCGCGCCGCCAGTGCCTCGCGCGCCTCGAGCACGGCCGAGAGGCGGGTGCCGAAGGACAGGATGGCGACGCCGCGCCCCGGTGCGACGATGCGGCCCTTGCCGATCTCCAGCACGCGGCCATGCTCGGGCAGCTCCACCCCCACGCCCTCGCCACGCGGGAAGCGGAAGGCAATCGGGCCGCTGTCATGGGCGGCGGCGGTGGCGAGCATGTCGACCAGCTCGGCCTCGTCGGCGGCGGCCATGACCACGAAACCCGGCAGGTTCGCGAGGAAAGCGATGTCATAGGCCCCGGCATGGGTCGGGCCGTCCTGGCCGACCAGACCGGCGCGGTCGATGGCAAAGCGCACGGGCAGGTTCTGCACCGCAACGTCATGGACGATCTGGTCGTAGCCGCGCTGCAGGAAGGTCGAATAGAGCGTGCAGAAGGGCTTCATACCGCCCGCCGCCAGCCCGGCGGCGAAGGTGACGGCATGCTGTTCGGCGATGCCCACGTCAAAGCAGCGGCGCGGGAAGGTCTGGGCGAATTTCTTCAGCCCGGTGCCATCGGGCATGGCGGCGGTGATCGCCACGATCCTGTCGTCGCGACTGGCCTGATCGACCAGCGCATCGGCAAAGACGGCGGTATAGCTGGGCGCGTTCGACTTGGCCTTGGCCTGCACCCCGGTCAGCACGTCGAACTTGCCGGTGGCATGGCCCTTGTCGGCGGCGCTTTCGGCCGGGCCATAGCCCTTGCCCTTCTTGGTCACCGCATGGATCAGCACCGGTCCCTTGGCCCGGGTCTTCAGCGTCCGCAGCAGCGGCAGAAGCTGGTCAAGGTCGTGGCCATCGACCGGCCCGATATAGGAAAAGCCCAGGTTCTCGAACAGCGTCCCGCCGACGGTCATGCCCTTCAGCATTTCCTTGGCCCGGCGCGCGCCCTCCTGGAAGGGTGGCGGCAGGAAGCCGACGGCGCCCTTGGCCACGGCCTTCAGCTCGTGGAACGGGCCCTCGGAATAGAGCCTGGTCAGATAGGAGGACATGGCGCCCACCGGGGGCGCGATCGACATCTCGTTGTCGTTCAGGATGACGAACAGCCGCTTGCCCAGATCACCGGCATTGTTGAGCGCCTCATAGGCCATGCCGGCGCTCATCGCGCCGTCGCCGATCACGGCGATGGCGTCGCCCGGATCGCCGCCCAGCTCGCGCGCCATGGCAAAGCCGAGAGCCGCCGAGATCGAGGTCGAGCTGTGGCCGGCGCCGAAGGGGTCATAGGGGCTTTCGGCGCGCTTGGTGAAACCCGACAGCCCACCGCCCATGCGCAGGCTGCGGATGCGGTCGCGCCGGCCGGTCAAGATCTTGTGAGGATAGCACTGATGGCCGACATCCCAGATGATCTTGTCGCGCGGCGTGTCGAAAACGGCGTGCAGCGCCACGGTCAGTTCCACCACGCCCAGCCCCGCACCCAGATGCCCACCGGTCACGGACACCGCGCTGATCGTCTCGGCCCGCAACTCGTCGGCCAGTTGCCGCAACTCGGCATCGCTCAACGATTTCAGGTCGGAGGGCAGGGTGACGCGGTCCAGAACGGGCGTCGCGGGCCGGTCGTTTCCGTGGGTCGGGGTCATGGCTGTCCCCTCCTCGGGGCAATCAGGCTGGGCAATCGGGCTTGGCGTCGGTCAGGTGTCGCGTTCGATAACGAAACGCGCAAGCTCGCGCAAGTTTCCGGCCGCCTCGCCATAGGGCTCCAGTGCGGCTTCGGCCCGGTGGACCAGCTTGCCTGCCTTGGTCTGCGCGCCCTCGAGGCCCAGAAGCGAGACGAAGGTGGCCTTGCCGGCCTCCTCATCCTTGCCGACGCGCTTGCCGGTCGCGGCCTCGTCGCCGGTCACGTCAAGGATGTCGTCGGCGATCTGGAAGGCCAGACCCAGATTGCGGGCATAGTCGCGCAGCGGCTCGGGATCGGCACCGGCGATGATCGCGCCCGCGACCGCCGAGAATTCGATTAGCGCGCCGGTCTTGGCTTCCTGAATACGGGTCACCTGCTTCACGTCGGGCTCTTCAACGGCGGTTTCGGCGGCGATGTCCAGCGCCTGACCCCAGACCATGCCCTGCGCGCCGACCGCGCGGGCGAATTCGGCGATCAGCGCCACCCGCGCCTCGGGTGAACCGATGACCTCGTTGGTCAACAGCTGGAAGGCCAATGTCTGCAGGGCGTCACCCGCAAGGATCGCGGTGGCCTCGGACCATTGGATATGCACCGTGGGCATCCCCCGGCGCAGGTCGTCATCATCCATCGCCGGCAGGTCGTCATGGACGAGGCTATAGGCGTGCAGCGCCTCGACGGCAGCGGCAACCGGCAGGGCGGCCTCGTCGCTGACGCCGTTCAGCCGCGCCGATTCCATCACCAGAAAGGCCCGGACCCGCTTGCCGCCAAGCGTGGCATAGCGCATCGCATCGGCCAGTTCGCCGCGCGGCAGGCGGGCGATGGCCTCGTCCAGCGCCGCAGCGACCATGGTCTTCACGGCCTCGAGCCGTTCCTGCATTTACAGGCCCTCGGCGGGCGTGGTGCCGGCGGGCGTGCCATCGGCGGCCAGGGTGATCTTCTCGACCCGCTCCTCCGCCTCGCGCAGCCGCGCCTCGCAATGCGCGCGCAGCTTCGCCCCGCGCTCGTAGAGGCTGATCGATTCGTCCAGCGTGGCGTCGCCGGTTTCCAGCTTCGAGACCGTTGCTTCCAGTTCCTTCATCGCCTGTTCGAAACTCAGGCTGCTGACATCATCGCTCATCCGGCGGTCTCCATTAGTTCGATCACATGGGCGCGCGCGCTGCGGCCCAGAGCGGCGAGATCATAACCACCTTCGAGGCTGCTGACCACCGGGGCGCCCGAGACCGCCGCCGCGTCGCAGATGGCGCGGGTGATGGCGGTGAAATCCTGATCCTGCCAGTCAAGCTGCGCCAGGGGATCATCGGCATGGGCATCGAAGCCGGCGGAAATCAGCACCAGCTGCGGCTTCCAGCCGATCATCCGGTCGAGAATGCGCCCCCAGGCCGCGCGCGCCACCGCCCCGTCGCTACCCGGACGCAGCGGCACGTTCATGATCTGGCCGAATTCACCCGTCTCGTCAGCCGCGCCCGTGCCGGGATAAAGCGGCATCTGGTGGCTCGAGGCAAAGAAGGCGCGCTTCTCGGACCAGAGCAGGTCCTGCGTGCCATTGCCGTGATGAACGTCGAAATCCAGCACTGCCACGCGGTCCAGCCGGTGATGGTCCAGCGCCCGTTTCGCGGCGATCGCGACGGTACCGAAAAAGCAAAAGCCCATCGCCGTCTCGCGCTCGGCATGGTGGCCGGGCGGGCGCATGGCGACAAAGGCGCTGTGCGCCTTACCGGTCAGCACCGCATCGACGGCATCCGTGGCCCCGCCCACCGCCCTGAGCGCCGCATCCCAGCTGCCCGGCGCGGCATGGGTGTCGCCGTCCAGCATCTGCCAGCCTTCGGTCGGGATCGAACCCCGGATACGGTCGACATAGGATTGCGGATGGCAGCGCAGCAATTCGGCCTGATCGGCCAGGGGCGCATCGTGCCAGTCGAGCGGCAGGTCCGCCAGCGCGTCCAGCACCGAGCGCCGCCGGGGAACCTGCTCGGGATGGCCGGGCGGGGTGACATGTCGGTCGGCATCGGGATGGGTATAAACGCGCGTGGTCATGGTCGGCAGGCTAGGCCGGCTGCCGGGTCAGGGCAATGTGAAACAAGGCCGCGTGGCATGGGCCTAGCCCTTGGGCTTCGGTGCCTCGTCGGCGAACAGATGTTCCGGCCCCGGAAAGCGACGGGCGCGCACATCGCCGGCATAGTCGGCAATCGCCTGATCCGCCGCCTGCCCCAGTTCGGCATAGCGGCGCACGAACTTCGGGCGGAAATCCGAGAAGAGGCCCAGCATGTCGTCGATCACCAATATCTGCCCGTCGCAACCGGCCGAGGCACCGATGCCGATGGTCGGAATATCGATTTCGGCTGTGACCCGGTCCGAGAGGCTGGCCGGCAGCTTTTCCAGCACCACGGCAAAGGCCCCGGCATCGGCAACCGCCTTGGCATCATCGAGCACCTTCTGCGCCGCCGCGCCGCGCCCCTGGACCGAATAGCCGCCAAAGGCGTTCACCGCCTGCGGCGTCAACCCGACATGGGCCATGACCGGAATGCCGCGCTGGGTCAGGAATTGGATGGTCGGCGCCATGCTGACCCCGCCCTCCAGCTTCACCGCCCCTGCCCCGGTCTCGGCCAAAATACGGGCCGCGCTGGCAAAGGCTTTGTCCGGCCCGGCCTCGTAGCTGCCAAAGGGCATGTCGACCACGACCAGCGCATGCTGGCTGCCGCGCATGACCGCACGGCCGTGATCGATCATCATCTGCAGGGTCACCGGCAGGGTCGAGTCAAAGCCATAGACCACCATGCCAAGCGAATCGCCCACCAGCAGCACATCGCAATGCGGATCGGCCAGCTTGGCGATGGGTTTGGTATAGGCGGTCAGGCTGACGATGGGATCGCCGCCCTTGCGGGCGCGGATATCAACTGCGGTCAATCGCTTGATCGTGCCGGTCACACTCATCCCTGATCCCCCATGCGCTCGCGGTGGTTCTAGCCGCTCACCGCCCCGCGATCAACGCATCCGGTCCAGAGCGCGAGCCTATGGCCGCGCGGCAACCAGCCGCGTGCCGTCATGTCCCACGATCTGCAGAGTCATCAGCGAACCTTCGGGCAGGCCCTCGGGCAGCGTCACCTCGGTGAACTGCTCGGTCCGGCCAAGCGCCGCACCTTCGGTCAAGACCAGATGCTGCCGCCCGACCTGCGCCTCGAGATGGCGGTGCAGCGCGGCATCCCCTGCCGCGCGCAGCCGGGCTGCGCGGTCGCGGATCACCGGCCCCTTGACCGCCGGCATCCGCGCGGCGGGCGTGCCCTTGCGGGCGGAATAGGGAAAGACATGCAGGAAGGTCAGGCCGCAATCCTCGACCAGCTTCAGGCTGTTCTCGAACATCGCATCGGTTTCGGTCGGGAACCCGGCGATGATGTCGGCGCCAAAAACCATGTCGGGGCGCAGCCGGCGCGCCTCGTCGCAGAAGCGGATGGCATCGTCGCGCAGGTGACGCCGCTTCATCCGCTTCAGGATCATATCATCGCCGGCCTGCAGCGACAGGTGCAGATGCGGCATTAGGCGCTTCTCGCTGGCGATGGCCAGCATCAGGTTCTCGTCCGCCTCGATCGAATCGATCGAGCTGATCCGCAGCCGCGGCAGGTCGGGCACCAGCCGCAGGATGCGCATGACCAGATCGCCCAGACGCGGCTGGCCCGGCAGATCGGCACCCCAGCTGGTCAGGTCAACGCCGGTCAGCACCACCTCGTTGAAGCCGCGATCGCGCAGCCGCTGGATCTGCTCGACCACCACGCCCGCCGGAACGCTGCGGGAATTTCCCCGGCCATAGGGGATGATGCAGAAGGTGCAGCGGTGATCGCAGCCGTTCTGCACCTGCACATAGGCGCGATGCCGGCCGAAGCCGTCGATCAGGTGGCCAGCGGTTTCCTTGACCGACATGATGTCATCGACGCGGATCTTTTCGGTCTCGCCGATCCAGTTCGGTGCGCGCAGCCCGTTCCAGGTCTCAGGCTGCATCTTCTCGTGATTGCCGATGACGCGCGTGACCTCGGGCATGGCGGCAAAGGTTTCGGGCTCGGTCTGCGCCGCGCAGCCGGTGACGATGACCGGCGCACCCGGATTCTCGCGCGCCAGCCGGCGGATCTCCTGCCGGGCCTTGCGCACGGCCTCGGCGGTCACCGCGCAGGTATTCACGACGACCGCGCCCGACAGCCCTGCCGCCTCGGCCATCTCGCGCATGGCCTCGGTCTCATAGGCATTCAGCCGGCAGCCGAGCGTGGAGAAGACCGGCGCGCTCATCCGGCCAGCCATTCGGGGGTGAAGACGCCGGAAAAGACATGCGCCGTCGGCGCCTCCATCCAGACGCCATCCTCGCGCCAGTCGATCATCAGCACGCCGCCGGGAACATTCACCTTGACCCGCCGCCCGGTCAGTCCGCGCCGCGCCGCAGCCACCGCCGCCGCGCAGGAGCAGGAGCCCGAGGCCAGCGTCGGCCCGGTGCCACGCTCCCAGATCCGCAACAGGATCTCGTCGGGCGACAGCACCTGAACGACCTCGACATTTGTGCGCTCGGGATAAAGCGGGTGATGTTCGTATTCCGCCCCGAATCGCGGCAGGTCGATGGCGGCGGCATCGGGGACGAAGAAGGTAATATGCGGGTTGCCCATGCCGGTGGCGACCGGATCGCCCGCAATCGGGAGATGGTCGATATCGACGTCTTCCGCCAAGGGAATCGCCCGCCAGTCCAAGACCGGCTGGCCCATGTTCACCCGGGTCAGCCCGTTCCCGGCATCCTCGGCCAAAAGGACGGCGTGATCCGTGCGCAGCGACAGCCGGTCCCGGTCGGTCTCATCCATCACGTGGCGGGCAATGCATCGCGTCGCATTGCCGCAAGCCGCGCTGACCGAGCCATCCGCATTCCAGAAGCGCAGCCGGACATCGGCCTGATCGTCCATCTGGATGGTCGCAAGCTGGTCGAATCCTACGCCGCGATTGCGGTCCGCGATGCGCGCGATCACCTCTGCCGCCGGGGCTTCGCCGCCCCCGCGCAGATCGATCACCACGAAATCATTGCCCAGCCCGTGCATCTTCATGAAAGGCAGGGCATCGCCGGAATATGTGTTCATGACCGGGCATATAGGCCCCCGATGAAGATTCCGCCAGAGATGATGATTTTTCCGCTTGACGCTGCCCGACGCCCCTCCTAGTTAGGCTCCCTGTTGTGGGCCCATAGCTCAGTTGGTAGAGCAACTGACTTTTAATCAGTGGGTCACAGGTTCGAATCCTGTTGGGCTCACCACTGAACTTCCTCTTTGACAGGTGACACCTAAGTTGGCCATTTGGGACAGCTTTCTGTCCATTTGCGACAGAAGTTCTGCCCATTGGCGCTCCTGATGCTTGGATCAGCGGGGGCGACCCGCCCGAAGATCCCGGTTTCTGGCATCTCAGGATCAAGATGCGCTGTTGCATACGCGCGAGCCAATGATTGGCCGAATGGGCTATCCACGGTCAGGAGAATAATCGCCCCCAGCGACGGGCATTGAGCAGCTGCGGTTATTGAGATTGATCAGTTGCTTAATTTTTTTTGCGATTTTCACTGAGGGTAGCGAAGGCGGGAAGCGCGGAGACCTCAAATATCGCAGCGGTTCCCGCCTTCGTGGGAGCGATATCCGGCAATGTGGGCGGAAAGTGTGAGTTCGCCGCACCTGCGAGCTGGTCGGTCAGGTTTAACACAAGCAGACCTTCAGCCGTCGTTTGCTCACCGACAACATCAAATTTCTTCTGTACGTATGAACCAGCAGACAAAACTTCAGGAAAGCAGGACATGCGGCAGCGCGGCATACCAGTCGCGGCACGTCTGGGTAGACCGGTCATTCATGCGAGGCGCAGCGCCCCCGTATCCAATGCATCGTAATTGAGTGTCGGCCGACGCTGAGTCGGGTCGGACCTCAGGCGGTGTAATCCTCGGATGCGGCTAGAAGCGGCCCTATAAGATCCAAATTCCTCGTTCTAGTGACCTTTACGGCAAACCCAATCAGTAGTCACAACCAGAGAAAAGAGCGCAGCCAAGCACAACATATGGTGCCAGAAATTGCGCCGACCCTTGATTTTTGATGCGCTGCGACAGATATTGAACATAATGAGAACAGTGGGATAGATCATGCCGGTTCCGCAAACGCGATTCACTGAGCTGCTCGAAGATATCGAGCCCAGCAAAACGACGAAGACCAATGCTTCTGGTGGTCACAATGGCATCCGCGAACACCTGCGGACCCAGCTGAGAACGGCGGTGAGAAAGTCGACCACGGTAGCGGCGGGATGAGCCCGCTGCGGGCGGCGTAAAAGTCGTCCACCTTTACCCTTTCTGGCGACAGGGAGGGCGGGAGGATTTTCACCGTGGATTTGTATCGGAAGGTTCGCCTGGCTTGTTCAGAAGGCATGAGCCAGCGCGAGGCTGCGCGTCAGTTTGGGGTTTCCCGCGACAGCGTTCGGAAGATGTTGGCGTTCTCGGTTCCGCCTGGATACCGGCGGACGGCGCCGGTGAAGCGGCCGAAGCTGGATGGGTTCACCGAGATCATCGATGGCTGGCTGGAGGGGGATCGCGAGGTCCATCGAAAGCAACGGCACACGGCGAAGCGGGTATTCGAGCGGCTTCGCGATGAGCATGGCTTCACCGGCGGCTATACGATCATCAAGGACTATATGCGGGAGCGCGAGCGGCGCGGCCGAGAGATTTTCGTGCCGCTAGCCCATCCGCCAGGACATGCCCAGGCCGACTTCGGCGAGGCTGTGGTCGTCATCGGCGGCGTCGAGCAGAAGGCGCACTTCTTCGTTATGGACTTGCCGCACAGTGATGCCTGCTTCGTGCGCGCCTATCCCGCGGCGACAGCGGAAGCCTGGGTAGACGGCCACGTCCACGCCTTCGCCTTCTTCGGCAGGGTGCCGGTATCGGTCCTCTACGACAACGATCGCTGTCTTGTTGCGAAGATCCTGGCGGACGGCACACGTCAGCGGGCCACGCTCTTCAGCGGGTTCCTGTCCCACTACCTGTTCCGAGACCGCTATGGCCGCCCCGGCAAGGGGAACGACAAGGGCAACGCGGAAGGATTGGTCGGCTATTCCCGCCGCAACTTCATGGTCCCGGTCCCGCGGTTTGTGAGTTGGGCTTCGTTCAACGCCTATCTGGAGGAGCAGTGTCGCAAACGTCAGGCGGATGTTCTGCGCGGCCAGTCCGAGACCATCGGGGAACGCCTCGTGCGAGATCTGGTCGTGATGTCTGATCTGCCACCCGCGCCGTTCGATGCCTGCGACCAAGCCACCGGGCGAGTCAGTTCCCAAGCGCTGGTGCGCTACAAGACCAACGATTACTCGGTGCCGGTCGCCTACGGCCACCGCGATGTCTGGATCAGGGGCTATGTCGACGAGGTTGTGATCGGCTGCGGTGGCGAGCTCATCGCACGCCACCCCCGCTGCTATGACCGCGAGGACATGGTGTTCGATCCGGTGCATTACCTCCCGCTCATCGAGAGGAAGATCAATGCTTTGGATCAGGCCGCGCCTCTTGCCGAATGGAACCTGCCGCCGGAGTTCGCAACCCTGCGCCGCCTGATGGAGGCGCGGATGATCAAGGCGGGACGCCGGGAATATGTGCAGGTTTTGCGCCTGCTGGAAACCTTCGACATCGATGATCTCCACGCGGCCGTGAAGAAGGCCCTGCAATTGGGCGCTGTCGGCTTCGATGCCGTGAAGCACCTCGCTCTCTGCCATGTTGAGAAACGGCCGCCGAAGCTGGACCTCGATGTCTATCCCTACCTGCCGCGGGCCAACGTGGGGACCACCTCGGCGGCAAGCTACATGTCTCTGCTGTCGGGAGACGCGGCATGACCGGTGCGCCGCAGATCCTGCTTGCTCATCACCTGAAGACGCTGAAGCTCCCGACCTTCTTGCGGGAGCACGAGAAGCTGGCGCGCCAATGTGCAGCCGAGGGCCTGGACCACGTCCAGTTCCTCGCCCGACTGGTCGAACTGGAACTGATCGACCGCGAGGGACGGATGATCGAACGCCGGATCAAGGTTGCAAAGTTCCCCGCCAAGAAGAGCCTGGACAGCTTCGACTTCAAGGCGATCCCGAAGCTCAACAAGATGCAGGTGCTGGACCTTGCCCGTTGCGAATGGATCGAGCGGCGCGAAAACGTCATTGCGCTCGGACCGAGTGGCACGGGCAAGACGCATGTTGCTCTGGGGCTGGGACTGGCCGCTTGTCAGAAAGGAATGTCGGTCAGCTTCACTACGGCCGCGGCACTGGTCAACGAGTTGATGGAAGCCCGCGACGAGCGCCGCCTCCTGCGGCTCCAGAAGCAGCTGGCTTCGGTCAAACTGCTCATCATCGATGAACTGGGCTTCGTGCCTCTGTCAAAGACCGGCGCCGAGCTACTCTTCGAGATGATCTCGCAACGCTACGAGCGCGGCGCCACGCTCATCACCAGCAACCTGCCGTTCGACGAATGGACCGAGACCTTCGGAACAGAGCGGCTGACCGGCGCTCTGCTCGACCGCCTGACCCACCACGTCAACATCCTCGAGATGAATGGCGAGAGCTACAGGCTCGCGCAAAGTCGGGCCCGAAACGCCGGCCAGACCCCATAGAAAACCGCAACGCGCGCTTGAGCCCGCCGCTCGGGCTACGCCCTCCCGGCGGGCTCAAGCGCGCAAGAAAGTGGCCTGCTTTTGCGCCGCCCCGTGGCCGGTTTTTGCTCCGCCGTTGACAACGGTGAAGCCTGCCGCCAAGATTACACTGCAGTTTCGCGAGGAACTGGCAGCCGTGAAGCGGCACCTGTCGAGTGATCTGGCCGATGATCTGGTCCTTGTCACCGATAGCGACTTCACCCGCGCGCAGGCCCAGAACGCCCTTCGCTTTATCGAATTCACAAAGAAGCCTGATCCCGACGCGGATAACGCGCTGATCAATGCGATGAAGTCACTCCGTGGCATCGTGAAAATGGCCGATCTGGCCGCGATGACCGGTTTTGCAGGTCGCGGTTACCGCGCGGCATTCCGTGCCGCCTTTCGTGGCCAACTCCGTGTGCTGACCGAGGGCATCATTGGACAGCATTCATTTATCAAAATGGGGGATGCGGCATGACCTTCAGTTCCATTCCCGCCTCCCGCGCAATCATGCGGTCTATGCCGCCGGGGTCTACTGTGAAAATCGCAGACACCGTATATGCGCCAGAGTCCTCCGACATGCAGGGCATCATGCTTCGTCGCATGGATTCCCCAGAAATCGTCGAATTTTTCAGATGGGAAGACATTGCAATCCTGCGCGCCAGTGGAAACTGGCGCTACGATCCTCCACCACGGATCGCCACAGGGTCTGCTAGCTACACATGCGATCTGGCACTGCTGTCCGCGAAAGCACGGGCAAAGATCGTCCTGATGGCCCGCGTCTTATCCGCGATCCATGAGCTTCATACCAAGGGCGAGGTTACATTTACCGACCGTGGCTTGGCAGAAGCGCTTCGAAAAATCGCACCGCAACTTGCGAAGGCGGAGGTCAACCAGCAGTTCCCGGGCCGTGCATTGCGCATGGGTGATCAGGTTGTGCTGGCGCAGCTTCCGTCGACCCGATCAATCCGGCGCGTCTATCGAAAATTCATCCGCGCAAATTTTGACCTCCGCGTCCTCGTGCGCAGGACGCCCCGGCAAGGTCACGCCGAAAGCTACTTCGAACCGGAGGTCGAAGAACTGATGCAGCAGGGCATCAGGGAGTTCGGTAAGCGCGGCGGCTGCTATGCCAGAACAGTGGCCGAGAACACCCAAAGCATGATCAGGCGTGTGAGCAACGCAAGGCTGGAAAAGGGCCTTTCCGCGCTCACGATTCCCTGCATCAAAACCATAGAACGACGTATCGCTGCTCTCGATCCGTTCGAAATGACCGCGCTTCGCGAAGGCATTGACGCTGCGCGCCGAAAATTCGCGTCCAGCGGCCTTGGTGTTCAGCAAATGGCACAATTCCCCGGCGAGCGTATCGAAATTGATGAATGGGAGGTCGATCTTTGGACCTATTTCACTCGGATCGGCCTGACAAATGCGCTCTCACCTGAGATAATTGAAAAGCTTCCAAAGGGTCGCCGCTGGATTTATGCGATCATTGATTGCGCGACCCGCTGTATTCTAGCCCTGCTGGTGGTCCAAAAGCCGAGTGCCGAGGCGGCGATGCGCGCGCTTCGTATGGCCTCCGTCGACAAGACAGAATACGCCCGAGCAATTGGCGCGAAAAGCGCTTGGTCTTTCTGCGCCGGGTTTTCTGTCGTTTGTGCAGATACCGGGGCCGCATTCAACAACAGCGACTTCCCCATCGCAGTAAATGACCTTGGGGCGACCATGCTCTTTCCGCCAGTTAAGATACCAGAACTTCGGGGCCACATCGAACGCTGGTTTGGCAATCTGAGCCAGAACCTGATGCCGTATCTTTCGGGTCGAACATATCACAACCCTATTGCCCGTGGCGACTATCCGACAGAACAGCTTACCGCGCTTGATGATGAAGACCTGACGCGCATTCTGTCGCTCTACGTCATTGACTATTATCACAATAGGCCACATCGCAGCCTCAACGGTCAGACGCCGGCGCAGCGATGGCGGGATTTGGAAGATCAGTTCGCCGTAACCGAACCCGCCGATCTTCACACCCTGCGCGCAGCCTTGGGCGTGGAGTTCACCCGCAAGCCGTCAAAGAAGGGGATAGAACTTTTTTCGAACCACTATTCCTGCGACGCATTGCGTCGGCTGTGGGAAACCGGCAAGCGTTCCCGCCTTCGTGTCAAGGCCGATCCGGCTGACATCGGTGCGATCTCCATCGAAATCGACGGAAAATGGGAGACCGCCGAAGCTGTCACGGTAACACCGCTGTTCGGGATATCTCTTGCCGAATGGACCGAAAAGTTCCGCGAGATCAAACAGCGCTATGCGCATGAGGCAGAACTGACGGAATCGATCCGCACCCGTGCCATCGAGGAAATTCGCGCCATCAACAAGGCCGCACGCATTCGTGCGGGTGTGCTGCCGGGTGAGCCGTCAAACGAGCAAATCAAAGCCATCCAGAAGAACCTGTTCCACGGCACAAGTTTCAGGACCGGGTCAGCCATCATCGAAACGCCCGCCGAGGGGTTCATTGGTCAGAGGATTACTTTACCGCCCGAAGACAGCCCAGAGGCGTCCAGCCCAACCGACCCGAGCGCGGGCGACAATCATCAGCCGCCACCCGACGCAACTGATGACAGCGCGTGGGGGTTTGACGATGAGTGAATATAGTATCGCGGCAACTGCCGCTGGTCTGGATGACATCGACCGCACGCTCGCGCAACTCAGGGCAAGATTCTTCGCGCATCGCAATTATTGTTGATTTCCACCCAGAACTGACCCGGGTTGGCGCGTAATTTCCATTGAGATTTGACCCATGTGACCCTTCCCCAACGCGATCAGCGGCGGGGAGCAACGGAGTGATCCACATGGGACTTTTGAATATCATCCGGCGGATGGCGCTGCGTGAGAAGCTGCCGATCCGCGAGATAGCCCGCCGGACCGGGCTATCTCGGAACACCATCAAGAAGTATCTGAACGCGGGCACGATCGAGCCGAAGTTCTCGGTGCCTGAGCGCCCGAGCAAGATCGATCCGTTCGCCGAGAAGCTCGCGGCTTGGCTGAAGACTGAGACGACGAAGTCGCGCAAGCAGCGCCGGACATTGAAGCAACTCTACGCCGATCTGGTCGCGCTCGGCTATACCGGTTCCTACAATCGCGTCGCCGCCTTTGCTCGTGACTGGCGCGCCGACCGGCAACGCGAGCAGCAGACCACGGGACGCGGTACCTTCGTGCCGCTGGCCTTCCGCCCGGGGGAGGCCTTCCAGTTCGACTGGAGCGAGGATTACGCGGTGTTGGGCGGAGAACGCACCAAGCTGCAAGTCGCCCATATCAAGCTGTCACACAGCCGGGCTTTCCTGGTTCGCGCCTATCTGCTGCAAACCCACGAGATGCTGTTCGACGCCCATTGGCATGGCTTTCGCGTCTTCGGCGGCGTTCCTGGGCGGGGAATCTACGACAACATGAGGACCGCTGTGGATCGCGTTGGCCGCGGCAAGGAGCGTCAGGTCAATATGCGCTTCCTCGCCATGGCCAATCACTATGTCTTCGAGCCGGAATTCTGCAATCCGGCGTCGGGCTGGGAGAAGGGACAGGTCGAGAAGAACGTCCAGGATGCGCGCCCGCGGCTGTGGCAGCCAATGCCCAACTTCCCGGACCTGGCAGCCCTGAACGCCTGGCTGGAGCAGCGCTGCATGGAACTGTGGCGGGAGATCCCACATGGAACCCGTGCCGGCAGCATCGCCGATGCCTGGACCGAGGAGCAGGCCGCGCTGATGGCCCTGCCGCCTGCCTTCGATGGCTTTGTCGAGCAAAGCAAGCGCGTCTCACCGACCTGCCTGATCAGCTTCGAGCGCAATCGCTACAGCGTGCCGGCGTCTTTTGCCAATCGCCCTGTGAGCCTCAGGATCTATCCCGAGCGCCTGGTCATTGCCGCCGAAGGGCAGATTTTGTGCGAGCATGAGCGGGTGATCGAGCGCTCGCACCACCTGCCGCCGCGCACCATCTACGACTGGCGGCATTACCTCGCCGTCATCCAGCGCAAACCCGGTGCCCTGCGCAACGGAGCCCCGTTTGCCGAGTTGCCCGCTGCCTTCAAACGGCTGCAGGAGCAGATGCTACGGCGGATTGGCGGTGATCGCGAGATGGTCGATATCCTGGCCTTGGTCCTGCATCACGACGAGCAAGCGGTGCTGACCGCGGTCGAACTTGCCCTGTCCGAGGGCGTCGCGACCAAGACCCATGTGCTGAACATTTTGCACCGCCTGATCGACGGAAAGACCGACGGACCACCCATCGACACGCCCCAGGCTCTGCATCTGCGCCGAGAGCCCAAGGCCAATGTCGAACGCTATGATGGCTTGCGCGCGCACATGACCGGAGGCCGCCATGCGTCATGATCCTGCCAGCGGCGCCATCGTGATCATGCTCCGCAGCCTCAAGATGCATGGCATGTCGCAAGCCGTCACCGATCTGATCGAGCAAGGCGCACCAGCCTTCGAAAGCGCCGTGCCGATCCTCACCCAACTGCTGAAGGCCGAAATGGCCGAGCGAGAAGTTCGCTCAGTCGCCTATCACATGAAGATCGCCCGCTTTCCCGCCTATAAGGACCTGTCAGGCTTCGACTTCTCGGCCAGCGAAGTCAATGAGGCGACTGTGCGCCAGCTGCATCGCTGCGAGTTCATGGGCGGCGCCGAGAACATTGTCCTGATCGGCGGCCCAGGCACCGGGAAGACCCATGTCGCAACCGCCATTGGCATTCAGGCCATCGAGCATCATCGCCGTAAGGTCCGGTTCTTCTCGACCATAGAACTGGTCAACACGCTCGAGCAGGAGAAAGCGAGAGGCAGGACCGGCCAACTGGCTGAAACCCTGATGCGGCTGGATCTCGTGATCCTGGACGAGTTGGGATACCTGCCGTTCAGCGCATCAGGCGGCGCATTGCTCTTTCACCTGCTGAGCAAGCTTTACGAACGCACAAGCGTCATCATCACCACCAATCTCAGCTTCAGCGAATGGGCGACGGTCTTTGGCGATGCCAAGATGACCACCGCGCTACTCGATCGCCTGACCCACCGCTGTCACATCCTGGAAACCGGCAATGACAGCTTCCGCTTCAAGGCAAGCTCGGCTGCTGCGACCAGAAAAAAGAAGGAGACCTCTGATGTCTTGACCCGGTCATGACCCGACCAACATAATCTCAAGGTGGGTCAATTCTCGATGGAAAACCCGGGTCAGTTCTGGGTGGAAATCAACAATGAAGGTGCGGATAGGTGGATCTACTATGACATACCGTCGGACTCGCCGTTTCGGGTAGGATTTCGCGGTCCAGATCCGGATGATAGCAACCAAACAATCACGGACTGTTTCGAGAAGAACGGGCAGATCATTCCCGGTATAATTGAGGCCCAGTTAAAAAAAATTGGTGCAAAACGCCAAGTGCGCATTCCGAAGCTTTTAGTAAGCGATAAGCCGACGCCGACAGAACTGCAGGACGACTTGGATTTCGGTGCAATTGCGCCATCCCAGTACAGATTCGGATTAGTCTCACCCGCCTTTGCGCAAGACGTTAATCAGGCGTATCCTAGTTTACGGGCGGTGTTAGCTAACGGAACAGATCAGGAAAAAGCTGATATGCGCCGCTTTCTCGGCAAGCACTTCGCGGATTACGCTGGCGCCATTCTCGCAGATCTCTTTGGTCAGCAGTCCTCGACAAGCAACCCTCAAATTTTAGCCAGTCTGCTCAGCGCGCTGAACGAAGGCCTGCGCAATGAAGCGCCAGACCTCAGACCTCAGCCGGGCCGTCGGCTAGACGAACCGCTGGTCCGCCTAAATCAAGATCAACTCGTGCAGATTGTCGAGTATACTGGCCACCCGGACGCATCCGTGCGGAAACAGGCGCGGCGCTTCGTGCAGAGCTTTCCTTTCGACTCGCTGCTTGGGCCTTTCGAGGACGCACTCAACGCTGCTCAAGCCGACTGTTCGAACCCAGCGACAGGCTGGCGAGTCTACGCTGCATCCTTCTACTTCTACAACCGGATAATCCAGTCCGCGCTAAACGATCAACTTTCCGATAATGACCGCCTAGCGTGGGATGATCGTGCGCAGGAGATCGCTGAGGCAATGTCCGGCTGCAATATCGGCGATTCAATGGTCGACGCCGCAGTAATCGATTATGGACGAGCCACAGCTTATAGTTGGTCGGACCAGATCGACCCCGGCGACGCGCGGGCGGCGGGCCGCGACTTCATAGCGGCGGTTGGTGACTCGAGCGCAAACTATTATATGCAAAGCCATATCGCGAAGATGGTGAGCTTCATCGAACAATAGATCACGTGGCCCAAAGCATGAACTGTTCGTCGGCCTGGATTTCAGGACCATGCTTAAGGAGCAGCCGATAGAAATTCCACTGCTTGTTCTGCTTTTATTTGCGTTCTCGGTGGCGCTGATCGAAACCATATCACGACCTAAAAATTCACCTCTGGATAAGCGCCTCAATAGGAAGCTTTTTTTGTGGCGGAAGGTCTTCCGACCGACCAGCATCCCCCGAGATGGACAGGAATTCTGTCGCGAATGGCCAAATTCATGTCGCCAGAATGGAATCAGAATATTTGATATCAGTGGGTTAGCTAAGTCGCAGCGGCCAAATTGTCTGTCCCCTGACACTCTTTGGATCAATTGATTGCGGCGCTCTGCCGAATCGGCGCCTTTGCCGCCGGTCCATTGCTGGCTCGGGCTCGCCCGCGCCAGTCCGCTCGGGCCTTTTCCTCGCGTCAGTTGCGCATCGGCAGGCTTTCCCGACATCGCCTCGCCATCCGCGCCGCGACCGGGTCATGCTCCGCGGCAGCCTCGGCTTCGGCAAAGAAACGCGCTGCCAGGTCGGGTTCGCCCGCCTCCATTGCCTCCACCGCCCGGTCGAACCTGTCACGCGCGGCAATCAGGGCAAGGCGCTGCGCCTCGTCATAGACGTCCAGCATTTCGTGGACAGGCAGCGATGTGCTGAGCCCGCGCAAACGGACCTGTCCGAGGAACCGCAGGGCATGCCGTTCGGGATGCTCCAGCCCAGCCACGCAGGCCCCGGAGACGAGTGCCCGGCTGCCCAGTTCCTTGTTCAGGTCCTCCAACCGAGCGGCGACATTGACAGGCGTGCCCAGAACGCCGACCTGCATATGGTCTGGATCGCCGATCATCCCGAGGGTCAGGGGCCCCAGGTCCAGACCCGCGCCGAAGGCAAGGCGGGGCAGATCGCCGCGGTTGGCATTGTAACCCGACAGCCCGCGCGCCATCGCCGTCACCCCGAACAGTGCCCTGTCAGGGCCGCCGGGAAACAGTGCCAGAAGCCCGTCCCCCATGTAATTCCCGACGAACCCGCCATGCGCCGCGATCGCCGGCTGCACATGTTCGAGATAGCGGTTGATCATCTGGATCGTGCGCCGCGCCCCGATTTCCTCGGCGATGCCGGTCGAGCCGCGGATGTCGACGAAGACCACCGTCATCTCGGTCTCGGCAAATTGGCTCAGCTCGACCTCGGTGATGCTGGCCTGGCCCAGAACCTGCATCAGGTGATCGGGCACGAATCGTTGGTTCGCCAGGGTCTGGCGCTTCTGCGAGTTGAGCGCCGCCTGCACATCGCCCAGAAGACGCAGATTCTGCAGCCCGATGGCCGCTTGCCTGGCGAGGGTCTCGATCAGGTTGCGGCGTGACGGCGCGAAGACGTGCCGGCTCTGCTGGCTCGAGAGGTAGAGCGCACCCAGCAGTCTGTCCCCGTGCTGGATGGGCACGCAAAGCATCGCCTTGGGCAGGTCACCCCGCAAGCCTGCCGCAAAGGGTTCGGTCTCGGGGGCGTCCGAATGCTGGGTCGTCCGCGTGCGCAGGCAAAGGTCGATTGCAGGCCGCAATACGGCGGCAGGGATTTCCGGCGGACCCTTCGCTGGCTCCGCGTCACCACCATCGGCGGAATAGCTGGACAGACTCGTCCCACCCATCTCGTCGACCAGCGCCAGCGTGCAGGAATCCGCGTGACCGATCCGCATCGCCAACGTAGCAATCCGCGCCAGCAGGTCTTCGGGCGTGGTATTCTCGCTGAGGCTACCGACAAGGTCGATGAAGCCCTGCAGGTCGGCCGCGGCCATCCCGGAACTGCTGGCATGATCGAACTGACCATCGGGAATGCCCGCTTCGCCACAAATGGCATTGGCAAGCCCCGGCGCGCCCCAGTTCCGGGCAGCAGCGGCAGCCTCGCGGGCAGCCTCGCGCGCGGCCTCCGGGTGGCCTGCGCGGCGCAGGATATGGAAGCGGCGGCGATGGGCAAGGTAGGCAAAGAAGGGCGCCTGTGGTCCGGCCAGCGTGCAGGACTGATGCAGGGCCATCAGCGCCGCAGCCTGCCGGCCTTTCGCGGCCAGCCGTTCTGCCTTCAGCAACGCCAGCCGATGGGCCAGGTTGGCCGGGCCGCTACGGTTCCAGAATTTCAGCCGCAACGTCTGCTTCCACGCGATGCGGCGCATCTTCACTGATTGCGCCGGATCGGCTTCGGCCAGCCAATAGGCGTTCAGCGCCCGCAAGAAGGCCAGTCCCGGCACCAGAACCTGCGCAATGATGTGGACCTCGTTCCTCGCCGCGAGGGCAAAGCGCTCTTCCGCCCGTTGATAGCGACCGGCCAGGTGATCAAGAACCCCGGCGGCGATGGAACTGATGGCGGTCTGGACACCGTTCTCGAGCCGCCGGAACTCGGCGATCTTCGTCGGGTAGTCGAAATCATCGCCGCTTAGCTCTGGGGGCAGATCGGGCTTGCCCAGCAGGTGCAGCAACTGGCCCCAGGCGAGGAAACAATCCCTTACATGCGGCATTTCCGTGCGGCGCAGATAGTCGAGCAGTTCCGGATGGCGTCCGGGGGTGTCGACATGGCGACCCGAAAGGAAATCGGCATAAAGCGCCACGCCGGCGCAATAGGTGGCATCTTCCTGATCGCCCGCCTCCCGGTTCCTGACCCAGCTGTCCGTCAGGTGTTCGACCACTTGGTCGAGCGGCTCTTTCCAGTGCCGGATGAAGGTGTCGAAGACGAATTTCGGCTTGGATTGCGGGGTGCCGTCATAGCGGGCGGCGCTCCTGATCGCCAGCTCGCCGAAGCCATAGCCGCGATCGATCATCCCAAGCCCGCCGCAAAGCACCAGCCCCAGCATGGCAAAGCAATAGGGCGCCTGCGGGTTGAGACCGTGTTTCAGCGACAGGCGCGTGGCCGAGGCGGCAAGGACCGGGAAGAGGTTCGGTTCGGCGAAATAGGCGGCGGGGGCGGATTGGGCCATCAGCTGCACCGCTGCGCGTACCTGGGCGTCGCAGGCCTCGGGCAGATTGGCAAACCGGTCCAGATCGGGTCCGCGCAGCGGCAAGACCGTGCGAAGAACCTCGGACAGCACCTTTACATGACTCGGGTGGCGCGGCAGAGGCACCCCGAGTTCGGCGGCGACATCGATGCAGAGATCGGCGGCCTTCTGACCCTGATTGCCGGTCGAGAGATAGCGGATGCGCATCCCCTGGATATCGGCGATGTCATAAGGATCATCTGTACGGGCCAGCGCCACCAGCGCGCTCGCCTCCATTTCGTCACGATCATTGAGCGCGAAGGCGCATTTTGTCTTCGACCGGTAGAGCCCGAGGCACAGCGCCGCATGGGCCTCGTTCCAGCCCCCGCCCATCATCTCCTGGACCGTGCCGAGATAGTGCCGGGCAGTATCGAAGGCCAGCCCGAGCTGCGCCTGCTCGGCGGCGACAAGACCCAGCTTCGCAAAGCGCTCGATCTCTCCCGGCTCCAGCCCGCCGACGCCGGCAACCGCGACATGGCCGAAGATCTCCACGGCGCGGCGCGGCAGGTCCTGATCGCGCACGGATTGCAGCATCAGCCGGGCGATCCGCAGATGACGCTCGGCCCTTGCTGCGTCGCCTAGCCGGTCATGCACGCCCTGGCGGATCTGGTCGTGGCGAAACCTGTACCATGCCGGCCCCTGTCGGGGACTCGCATCGCCATCTGCCAGCTGCGCCGCAAAATAGGCATGATTCTTGTCCAGCGCACGGATGACGGTCGCATCGATGGCGGGGATCAGCAGCGCAGCAACCTTGGGCAGGGGCAGGCTGGTGACCCAGCCCAAGGTTTCGAGATCGAAGGTCCCACCGATGCAGGACGCGCTTTCGAGCAGGTCCAGCGTGGCGCGCGGTAGCGTCTGCAGACGTCCGGTCAGCAACGCCGCGACCGAGGCGGGCACCTCGGCACCGGTCAGCGCGGCCATGTCAACCTGCCAACCCGGCAGCCGAAGGTCAAAAGACAGCGCGCCCTGGGCGGCAAGCGAGGTGAGGTATTCCCTGAGGAAGAAGGCATTCCCCTGCGACGCCTCATGCACATGCCGGGCGAGTGCGCGCAGCACGCTCCGGGGGCGCGCGAGACTCGCTTCCAGCAGCTGCTCGACATCGCCCGTTGTCAGCGGACCCAGAGCGATCATTTCCGACCGGTCCGCCGCGCCGTGGCAGTCCTGGATCACCCGCCAGGCCGGATGCGCGGGATCCACCTCGTTCGAGCGATAGCCGAGGATCAGGATGAAATGGCTGAGGCCCGGCATCGCGGCTATGGCCTGCAAAAGATGCAGCGAGGCATGATCTGCCCATTGGACATCATCCAGAAACAGGATCATCGGCGTCTTCCGGGTTGCGAAGACCTCGATGAAGCGACCGACGACCCCGATGAAGCGCCGGTTCGCCTCGGCTGGCGGGATGTCCTCGGGCGTCGGCTGCGGGCCGATCAGGATGGCGAGTTCCGGGATCAATTCGGTCAAAAGCCCGGCGAAACGGCCCAGCCTGTTTTGCAACTCGACCCGATACCCGGCCAGAACGGCCTCCTCGGCGCCAAGGATCGGGCGCAGCAGACCGCGCGCTGCTTGCAAAAAGGCCAGATAGGGCTGGTCGCGCTTGAAGCGGTCGAACTTTCCGGCAAGCAACCGGACGCCATCACCCATGTGATGCCAGCGCATCTGCATGACGAAGGCGGTCTTGCCGATACCGCTGGGGCCAGAGACGGAAACCACGGTCCGCTTGCCCCGCAGCAACCCGTCCTCCACGGCGGCCCGCAGCCGTTCCTGCTCGACCGCGCGGCCATAAAGCCGGTCTGCAAGCCGGAAGCGGGTCGAAATCCCGCGCCCCGCGAGGTCGAACTCACGAATGACGCCGGTCCGGGCGAACTGTTCGGCACAATGATCCAGGTCGCATTGCAGCCCGAAGGCGCTGGCATAGCGGTCATCGGGGTCTTTCTGCAGCAGCTGGCGGGTGATGCGCATCAGCATCACCGGCAGGTCATCGCGCCCCTGCTCAAAGGCCGGAATCTCGCGTGCGACATGGGCATAGCCCTGCTCCAGCGGATCGGTGTCGGGATAGAGCGTCCTGCCGCTGATCATTTCGGCGAAGGTCGCCCCGAGGGCATAAAGATCGGCCAGGTTGTCGACGGGGACCTCGATCCTGCCGCTCAGTTCCGGTGCAGCGTAATGTGGCGATGCACCGATTTCGCCGGCGGCGAGGCCCGACTGGCCCCAATGGGTCGTGGCGCAATCGAGGCCGAGACATTGCGCACCCGCACCGCCGGCGCGGATCAGCAACCGTGCCGGGCGCAGGTCCCGGTGCAGGATGCCGGCCGCGTGCAGCCCTACGGTCAGTCGCGCCAGTTCCAGCATTGTACCGAGCAGAACCGCGACCCGCATCCCCTGCTCCGGGATCATCTCCGCCAGCAGCGTCTGGCCCTCGTCAGCGACAGCCAGAACGCCCGGAGTTTCTGCGCCGCACGCCACGAGCGGACGCGCGCAAAGTCCTTGATCGACCCGAAGCGCCAATTTTGCCGCCAGCCCAAGGCGTGCGGCGAGAAGCCGCTCGGCCCCCGCTGGTCCTCGATCAGGTGCCAGAAACCACGCCGCCGTCCCATCCTGCAACCGGCCATGCCAGACCGCCCCTGTCGCATCCCGGGTGACGAGACGGTCGAGGTGCTGGTCTGCCGCTCCGGCCCGTATCGCGGTATCCATGGCCGGTGTCCTTCGCTCCCGGCCTAGTACTGGATGCTCTGCGGGATCGTCCGTTCATAGGGGACGCTTTGCCGCGGCGTTGACTCGATCGGCTCCAGCGGCTGGCAATTCGTGACGGCAGTGGGGCCCAGTGGATCATCGCTGGCCGGCACCGTCTTCAGCAGAGCCTGGTTGACCTTCTTGAGGTTCTGGTTGAACTCGGCCGCCGCCTGCAGCAGCCCGGGAATCGGCAGGGCATATTTCGTGTCGACCAGGTTGGGCTGGATCGCCCAGGCTTGGAAGAACATGTACTGGCACAGGGCCGCCCGCTGCATGTCATTGGGGCTGAAGATTGGGTCCTTCTCGTTGTCGACCGGCGCTTCGTTCCGTGTCTCCGGCGGTGCGCGGCGAATGCGCAGGCATTTCTCGACCGCGGTGATCTGGTTCGAGAAGCTCCAGTGATCGCCACCATGCGAGACCGAGCCGTTCCACATGTAGATGGCCATGACCCGCGCCAGCGTATCACCCTCGGCAATCTGCTCGGCCCCCGGAAAGCCGCGCACATGGGTATTCAGATAGCGCGCCCAAAGCCGGGTATAGGCCAGCATATCGCCATTTTGCTTGATGTAATCCGCGACAACCGTGCAGAAGGGCAGAAAGGCATCCTCGAAATAGCGCGCCAGCCAATTGCCGTAGAATGTATCGAACAGCGGATGCTGCGCGTTGGAATATTGCGGGTTCATGTAATCATATTCGGGATAGGCGACCGGATCATATCCCTTTTCCGCCGTCAGACCCGAATAGCCCGCGCCGAAAAGCAGCTTCAGATTATAGGCATTTCCAGTCAGCGGATCGAAGCGCGTTCCCTGGGCATTGTTGTTCACCACCGATTCCGCGCTTTCCAGAACCGCGTTGTCCAGCGCCAGCGAATAGGCGCTGTGCGGGGCGAACATCTGGAAGATCGGATGGTTCATCGGCAATGCGGTCTTGGTGATGGCGTTCACCGAGTTCATCGGGAAATGCAGCGCCGGATGCACCACAAAGAGCACGTGATAGGAGGCCCCCTGCAGACCATAGACCATGGCGATGCCGAAGGAGCTGTCGGTATCGCGCATCAACAGCCCATCGACCTCGATGATGCGACAGCAGTTCCTGCCCTGCGCATCCTCGCGGAAGAAGACCTTGGTGGGCGCGACATACATGCCCTCCAGCGGGTCGATCAGCTTCATCGCGGTGAAATCATACTTGGTCCAGAGGCCGCTGTTCAGGTCATCGATGATATCCTGTTCATCCGCAAAGGCCTTGCGGCAGGCCGCGATTTCCTCGTCCTGCATCCGGACCCGGAACCGGGTGAACAGCGTCGTGGTCATGATCTCGTTGAACCGTGCCAGTGTAACGCCCTTCCAGGATGACACCGCCGCGGAATACTGCGCCGCGTAGGCCGGATAGCCGATCCGTGCCTGCAGATAGCGCGCGCCAATGGCTTCGTTGAACAGCAAGGCCTCCATCGGCGGGATGTTCAGCACCTCGTCGGCGCAGATCAGCGGATGCGACGGCGAGGGCTGTGGCCATGGCCCCTTGCGCGCATAGAGGAACTGGTCGGGCAAATCGCTCATGGTCATGCGCAGTCTCCCATTGGCTCAGAAGCATGTGGGACGTGCGCAATGATGAAGACCGAGCAGGCGTCAACTGCCGTCGCAAGGTGCGAAAAGACCTTGCGGTCGAGGGAATTGTTACCCAACAAGCACTCCCCACCCAATCACGCCAGCAAATTGCCCATGAGTCAAGGCGGATGCCGAATTGGACATCAAATACGCGCGGCGGACATGGTCATATTGAACCAATAACCGATCCCCATCCATGTCATAAAACTGACCCCCGGATTTACCGAATTTACTAGGTAAATTATTTGACGGAATAGGTTATTTTTCCTGCTTCTCCGCCTGGAATGCGACCGGTTGAAATCACCCACTCCACCGGCAATGGCGTCAGAAAAATGCACTGGCTTTCAATCAGGCCATCGCGGAATTGTTGCGCGGCCGGGTATCTCTGGCTACCGTTCGAGGACAGGGCGACGGTAGGATTGATGAACTCCGACAGCGACAGTGACGATCCGGCGGGGATCGCGGGTCCATCCGCCGCGATTGCCGTGGTCCATCACGCAACCGTTTTCCGATCCGCGGCATTAGGGGCCGTTCTTGGCATCGACGCCGTTGGCCATTGCATTGCACTGGCCACACTCTGCTTCGCCGGTGGACTGGTTGGCGGGCTTGGACTGGGCGCGACCGCCTTCGTTCTCGGCAGCGTCATCGTGACCATCAGCCAGACCATGATCGGAAAGCTGCCGCTGTCTCTTGCGATCTCGCAGGACACCAGTATCTCGCTGCTGGCCCCGGCCGCGATCGCGGCGGGGCTGATGGCCAACGGCCCGGTCGAGGCCAATGTCATCACCACCTTTGCCGTGCTCGGCCTCTCGGCGGTGGTCTCGGGCCTGCTTTTCTGGGCGGTCGGTCGGTTTCGCCTCGGGCGCATCGTCAGGGCCTTCCCCTATCCCGTGGCCGCGGGTTTCCTAGCCAGTTCGGGCTGCCTGCTGGTGATGGCCGCCCTGTCGATCCTGCTGGCCGGTTCCCCGCACGGTCAGATTTCCGCCGCGTTGATGGACCCGGTCGTCTGGAGCAACCTGGTCCCTGCCCTCGCCTTCGTCGCCGCCCTCTTCCTCGCCATCCGATGGTTCCACGGCATCGTCGGCATGCTTGCCGCCTTTGCCTTTGCACTTCTTGGCTTCTACGCCTGTCTTTCCTGGCTGGGGATCGATTCCACAGAGGCGCGAGACCTGCATCTTCTCCCCAACTTCGGCGGCGATGGTCCACTGGGGATCGCCCGGCTGTCTCTCGGCGAGGTGGACTGGAACGCCGTCGCCTATGCCACGCCAATCATTGCCAGCGTGGCGCTGATCAATCTGGTCGCGGTCCTGCTGAACATAACCGGGATCGAGCTTGCGCTGGAATCAGAGGTCAAGGTCGATCATGAACTGAAGATCGTCGGGGCGACGAACCTGCTGGTCGGCGCTTTCGGCTGCGTTGCCGCATTTGCACAGGGCGGCGCGAATATCTTTGCCGGGCGGATGGGTGCGCAGCGTGGCGCGCTCAGCGCGGGGTTTCTTCTCGTCCTTGGGCCGGCCTGCTTCTTTGCCACCACGCTGGCCGGGGCCGTGCCGATCTTCGTGGCGACCGGCCTTCTGATCTTCATCGGCATCACCATGATCGAGAGCTGGCTGTTCCAGACCCGCCGCCGACTGCGGGCGGGAGACTGGACGATCATCTGCGGCATTGTCGCGGTGACGCTGGTTCTGGGCATCCTGCCCGCGGTTCTGGTCGGGCTGTTCCTCGCCGTGCTCAGCTTTGCCATCACCAGCGCGCGGCTGCCGGTGGTCGATTTCATCACCGATGGCCGGGCCCGGCGCAGCGTGGTCGATCGCTCGCTCGAGGAAGACGGGCGCTTGAGCCAGCACGGCAACCGCATCCAGATCCTGCACCTGCAGGGCGCGCTGTTCTTCGGCTCGGTCGAGAACATGATCACGATCACCCATCGGCTTCTTCTGAGGGAGCCCCAGTCGGCTTTCGTCATCCTCGACTGCGAAGAGCTTGACCTGATCGACTCATCTGCCTGCGCCGGACTGGCCAAGCTGCGCCAATTGCTGGCGCGCCGTGGGGTCATACCGTTGCTCGCGGGGCTGAGCGAGGCCAATCGCCGCGCATTGGAGCAATGGGCGGTGCAGGTTCAGGACAGTCCGGATCGGGTGCTTGGCATCCGCACGGCCGCGACTCTGGATGAAGCGCTCGAGGCATGCGAGAACGAGTTGCTGGATCACAGGGAACCCATGGCCGGCAGATCCCTGGATGACCTGCTGGCCGAGTTGAGCGACAGCCATCCCCGCCGGGGCGACCTGCTGCAGCGGATGACGCGCATGGACCTTGCGCCGGGTGATCGGCTCATCCGTCAGGGCGACCCGACCACGGACATCTTTTTCGTCGAATACGGCCGGCTTTCGGTTTCGATCACATCGCCGGCCGGCGCGAGCCTTCGCGTCCGGTCGCTCGGACCCGGGGCGGTGGTCGGCGAGATGGCGCATATCCTCGACCTGCCGCGCAGCACCGAAGTGATGGCGGCGACGGCCTGCGTGGTCCATCGCCTTGACGAGCAGGCTGTAAGCGCGATCCTGCGCGACGACCCCGAGCTTTCGGCCCTGCTTTACAAGGTACTGGCCCATGCGCTTGCGCTGAAGCTGCTGAAAGCAAATGTCCTGATCGGGGATATGCGGGCGCCACGCCTGCGGCCGCCGTCAGCTGACCAACGCACTGCGCCGCGATCTACCCGGCCTTGATGGCGAAGGATGAACGGCCCGCCCTCACCCCGGGCTGCAACCGCCCTATTTCCCCTGCGGCCTGAACGCCTTGATCTTCGCCGGGTCGGTTTCGATCCGTCCCGCCCCCATCAGGTCGAGGCAATAGGGCACGGCGGCGAAGACGGCGTTGAGGCAGGTGGCGATGGCCGAGGGATTGCCCGGCAGGGTGATGATCAGCGAGGCATCGCGGATCGCGGCGGTCTGGCGCGACAGGATCGCGGTCGGCACCTCGAGCAGCGAGGCGCGGCGCATTTCCTCGCCGAAACCGGCCAGTTCCTTGTCCATCACGTCGATCACCGCCTCGGGCGTCTGGTCGCGCGGTGAGGGGCCGGTGCCGCCGGTCACAAGGATCAGGTCGCTGCCCAGTTCGGCCAGTTCGCGCAGCTTGGCGGCCACCCCCTCGCGCCCGTCGGGGATGATGTGGCGGGCGATCTCCATCGGCGAGGTGACGACCTCGCGCAGCCAGGCCTCGGCGCCCGGCCCGCCCTTGTCCTCGTATTCACCGCTGGCAGCGCGGTCACTGACGGTGACGATGGCAATGCGGGCGGTCAGACGCTGGTCGGTCATGGCGGGGCCTTTTCTATGAACCTGACCCATTCTGGTCAGGTGTCACCGGGAAGGAAAGAGGGCGCCACGATGATTGGTGTTTCGAGCGTTCCTGGCCTACCCTGTGCCCATCGCGAACGGAAAACGAGGGAAGGTTCCATGGCCCCCAGATTCAAGGTCGGCGATCATGTCAGCTGGAATTCCGAGGCTGGCCGTGTCTCGGGACGGATCATCGCCGTGCATGTCAGCGATTTCGACTACAAGGGCTATACGCATCACGCCTCGGACAGCGATCCTCAATACGAGATCCAAAGCGACAAGACCGACCATATCGCCGCCCACAGGGGCAGCGCGCTGACGCTGATCTGACCGGCCCGCGTGACCGCGCCCTTTTATACCGTCGGCCATTCCGACCGCAGCCTGCCGGATTTTCTGGACCTGCTGGCGAGCGCCGGGGTCGGTTTTGTTGCCGATATTCGAAAAATGCCGATGTCGCGGGCCAATCCGCAGTTCAACGGCGGGCCGCTGGCCGGGGTGCTGGCCGAGGCCGGGATCGGCTACGAGCATGTCGCCAGCCTTGGCGGCTTGCGCGGCCGGGACCGCGGGGTGCCCTTCGCGGTGAATGCGCTGTGGCGGAACCGCAGCTTTCACAATTACGCCGATTACGCGCTGTCACCGGAATTTCGCGACGGGCTGGCGCATCTGCTGCAGCTTGGCGCCGAGCGGCGTGTGACCGTCATGTGCTCGGAAGCCGTCTGGTGGCGCTGCCATCGCCGGATTGTCGCCGATTACCTGATCGGCGACGGCCAGCCGGTGTTTCACATCATGGCGCCGGATCGGCTGGAGCCGGCGGTGATGACGCCGGGCGCGGTGGTCACGCCCGGTGCCGGGATCACTTATCCGCCCGCACCCGAAGGCGCGGGCGGAGAGGGGCTTACTTGAACTTGGCGTTGCGGTTCGCGACCAGTTTCAGCCGCAGCGCGTTCAGCTTGATGAAGCCCGCCGCATCCTTCTGGTCATAGGCGCCGGCATCATCTTCGAAGGTCACATGCGCCTCGCTGTAAAGCGAATGGTCCGACCAGCGGCCAACGGTGCTGACATTGCCCTTGTAGAGCTTCAGCCGCACGGTGCCGGTGACATGTTCCTGCGATTTGTCGATGGCGGCCTGCAGCATCTCGCGCTCGGGGCTGAACCAGAAGCCGTTATAGATCAGCTCTGCATAGCGCGGCATCAGGCAGTCCTTCAGATGCCCGGCGCCGCTGTCCAGCGTGATCTGCTCGATGCCGCGATGGGCTTCCAGAAGGATGGTGCCGCCCGGCGTTTCATAGATGCCGCGGGACTTCATGCCGACGAAGCGGTTCTCGACGAAATCCAGCCGGCCGATGCCGTGCTTGCGGCCATATTCGTTCAGGTCGGTTAGGATGGTCGCGGGCGACAGTTTCTGGCCGTTGATCGCCACCGCATCACCCGCCTCAAAAGTCACTTCGATATATTCGGGCGTATCGGGCGCATCCTCGGGATTGACCGTGCGCTGGTAGACGTAATCGGGCGCCTCTTCCGCCGGGTTCTCCAGCGCCTTGCCCTCGCTCGAGGTGTGCAAGAGGTTTGCATCGACGCTGAACGGCGCCTCGCCGCGTTTGTCCTTGGCGATGGGGATCTGGTTCTTCTCAGCAAACTCGATCAGCTTGGTGCGCGAGGTCAGATCCCAGAGCCGCCAGGGCGCGATGACCTTGATCGAGGGGTCGAGCGCATAGGCCGAAAGCTCGAACCGCACCTGGTCGTTGCCTTTGCCGGTGGCGCCATGGGCGACAGCATCGGCGCCGTGCTGATGGGCAAGCTCCACCAGACGCTTCGAGATCAGCGGCCGGGCGATCGAGGTGCCCAGAAGGTAAAGCCCCTCGTAAAGCGCATTGGCGCGGAACATCGGGAAGACGAAATCGCGCACGAATTCCTCGCGCAGATCCTCGATATGGATGTTCTCGGGGGCGATGCCCAGCAGCTCGGCCTTCTGGCGCGCGGGCTCGAGCTCCTCGCCCTGGCCCAGATCGGCGGTGAAGGTGATGACCTCGCAGCCATATTCGGTCTGCAGCCATTTCAGGATGATCGAGGTGTCCAAGCCTCCGGAATAGGCAAGGACGACTTTCTTCGGCGCGTCGGTCATGGTGATCGGCCCTCTTATTCGCGATGTTGCGGCCGGGAATAGGGGGAATCGCGCCGTCTCACAAGGCCTTGCCCCCTGCGCCCCTTGCCAAATCCGCGCTTTCGCGGCATGGGCGAAACCATGGAAAACTTTACCCAAGCCGTGCGCGCGGCCGAAGACGCGATCCGCGATCTGTTCGAGCCGACGCCCCTCCAGCGCAACGACCACCTGTCGGCGAAATACGGCGCCGATATCTGGCTGAAGCGCGAGGACCTGACGCCGGTGCGCAGCTACAAGCTGCGCGGGGCCTACAACGCCATGCGCAAGATCATGGTCGACGGGCGCGGCGGGAACGCGCATTTCGTCTGCGCCAGCGCCGGCAACCACGCGCAGGGCGTGGCCTTCGCCTGCCGCCATTTCGGCGCCAAGGGCACCATCTTCATGCCGGTGACGACGCCGCAGCAGAAGATCGACAAGACCCGGACCTTCGGCGGCGATTCCGTCGAGATCGTGCTGACCGGCGATTATTTCGACCAGACGCTGGCCGCCGCGCAGCAGTTCTCGGCCGAGCAGGAGGCGGTGTTCCTGGCACCCTTCGATTCGGCCGATGTGATCGAGGGTCAGGCGACAGTGGCGCTGGAGATGCTGGAACAGCTCGGCCGCGCGCCCGATCTGGTGGTGCTGCCGGTGGGCGGCGGCGGCTTGTCCTCGGGTGTGTCGCGCTATCTGCGCGAGAATGCGACCGGGACGCGGCTGGCCTTTGCCGAGCCGCTGGGGGGTGCCAGCCTGCAGGCGGCGCTGCAGAACGGTGCGCCGGTGGCCCTGCCGGCGGTGGACGGTTTCGTCGATGGTGCCGCGGTGGCGCGAATCGGTGCCCTGCCCTTCGAGGAATTGCAGCGCTACGCGATGACCGACGTGCACCTGGCCCCCGAGGACCGGATCTGCATCACCATGCTGGAGATGCTGAACACCGAGGGCATGGTGCTGGAACCGGCGGGCGCGCTGGCGGTGGACGTGCTGGGCGATCTGGGCGATTTGACCGGCAAGACCGTGGTCTGCGTCTGTTCGGGCGGGAATTTCGACTTCGAGCGCCTGCCCGATGTGAAGGAACGGGCGCAGCGCTTTGCCGGCAAGAAGAAATACCTGGTGCTGCGGATGCCGCAGCGGCCCGGCGCGCTGCGCGATTTCCTGCAGCTTCTGGGGCCGGATGACGACATCGCCCGCTTTGAATACCTGAAGAAATCGGCGCGGAACTTCGGCTCGATCCTGATCGGCATCGAAAGCAGCCGGCCCGAGAACCTGACCACCATGCTGCGGCGTCTGGACCAGGCCGGATTCACCTATCGCGACATCACCAAGGACGCGGTGCTGGCCGAATTCCTGATCTGAGCCGGCAAGGGTTCAGGCCACCCCGGCCTGGCCGCCCTCGCGGTCATCGACCATGCGGGCGAGATCGCGCATGAACAGCTGTTTCGATCGCGAATAACAGCTGATGATCTGCTTGATGCTGATCTCGGCCAACTGGCCGCGCAGGGTTTGCGTCTCGCTGCTCTGGCACAGGGCACCGAATTCCGCAAAACCAAGATTCCACGCGCTGCCTTTGAGAAAATGCAGGTCGCGCGCCAGCTTGGCGGGATCGTCCCTGGACAGGCGCATGACGATCTCTTCGACCTCGTCCATGAACAGTTCCAGCACCGGGGCGAATTCGGACTGTCCGACCTCCTCGCGCAGTTCCAACACCCTCGTCCAGTCGATCATGCCCAACGCCCCATCCGGTCGCGAATCCTTCCCGACCTGTCTAGCAGCAGCGACTTACGGAATGCTTAAACCTCGGGCAGGTTCGGCGGTTTTCCCGGTTTACCTGATCTTTACCGCCCCTGCCCTATCCAAGGCGGGTGAGTGACCCGATTCGCCTTGACGACCCGCTGCCGCCGGGGGCGCTGACGCCCGCTCCGGGCCGTCTGGTCCTGCTCGTGGATGACAGCCGGGCGCAACGGCGGATGCTGTCGATCCAGCTGCAGCGCGCCGGTTACCAGGTGATCGAGGCGGAATCCGGGCCCGAAGCACTGCAGGTCTGCCGGCGATACGAACCCGATATCGTGCTTTCGGATTGGATCATGCCGGGGATGACCGGCCCCGAGCTTTGCCGCGAGTTCCGCGGGCTCAGCCGCGAAGGCTATGGCTATTTCATCCTGCTGACTTCGAAGACCGAGGCCTCGGACATCGCCTACGGGCTGGAGGCCGGGGCCGACGACTTCCTGACCAAGCCGATCTCGGGGGCTGAGCTGCGGGCGCGATTGCGCGCCGGCGACCGGATCCTGCGATTCGAGGAGAAGCTGCGGGCCAGCAATGCCCAGCTGCAGAAGACGCTGGACCGGCTGAACCTGGCGCAGGAGGCGATGGATCGCGACCTGCGCGAGGCGCGCAAGCTGCAGCAGGGCCTGGTGCGCGAACGCTCGGGCCGGTTCCAGCACTTTGAGCTGTCTCTGCTGCTGCGCCCTGCGGGCCATATCGGCGGGGACCTGGTCGGCTTCTTTCCCATCAATCAGGACCGGGCCGGAATCTTCTCGATCGACGTGTCCGGCCATGGCGTCACCGCCGCATTGCTGACCGCGCGGCTGGCGGCACATCTGTCCGGCTCGACCGAGCAGAACGTGGCGCTGCGCGCCGCGCAAGCCGGAACCGAGGCGGTCTCACCGCTGGCGCTGGCGCAGTTCTTCAACACCATGCTGCTGGAGGAGACCCAGACCGACACCTATTTCACCATGGTCTATGCCGATCTGGATTTCCACAGCGGCGAATTGCGCGGCGTGCAGGCCGGGCATCCCCATCCGCTGGTCCAGCGCCGGACCGGCGAAATCGAGCCCGTGGGGGATGGCGGCATGCCCATCGGGGTGCTTGCCCGACCGCGGTTCGACGAATTTCGCCTGAGGCTGAACCCCGGTGACCGCCTGCTGATCGCCTCGGACGGGATCACCGAGGCGACCGATCCCGATGGCAATCTTCTCGGCGACGAGGGGGTCATGAACATTGCCCGTGGCCACAGGGGACTGAGTGGTCACAACTTCCTCGACGCCATGTCCTTCTGCGTCTCGCAATTCACCCATGGCGAAAGGCGCGACGACATCTCGGCGGTGCTGATCGAGCATCGTGAATGGGGAGATCGCGACGCTGACCCGCTGCGGTCCGGGCCAGACCGCAGGGGCAACTTGCCGCCATGACGGAGGGGCGGCGATCAGCGCCAGGGCCGGCCCGCCCGAAGCCATCGGGTCACCAGCGCCCTGGACCCCGGATCGGCCAGCGCATCGGGCAGATCGTCCAGTGGCAACCACAGCGGCAGGTGATCCGGCTCGCTTGGCGGGCCGAGTCGTCGCAGGGGACGGGCCAGCCAGATCGAACAGATCTTCTCAGCATGGTAGCCGTATTCGGGCAGCCAGGCGAAGCGGCGATAAATGCCGAGCCGACGCGGTGCGGCGATGGACCAGCCGGTCTCCTCGAATACTTCGCGGTGCAGGGCCGCAACGGGGGACTCGCCCGGATCGATGCCACCGCCCGGCAGTTGCAGCTCGGGCTCGGGCCGGGTTTGCAGGGTCAGCAGCGCCTGCCCGTCCCGAACGAGCAAGGCATAGGCGCCGGGCCGGGCGCGATAGCGGTGGCCGGACTCGGGCGGCTGGCCATAGCGGGGGATCATCGACCGTCGTCCTTCTGGGTCATCCGGCATGGATTAGCCGCCCGCTGCGCGAGTGGAAAGCCCACCCTTGGGATCGGGCCGCAATTGCCTATATTGGGGTCGAGCCATATTGCCGTGCCCGTGCCGGCGCTGCCCCGATTGCAAGGAATTATGATGAACAAGATCAACCAGATCGCCTGGGACGATACGGTCCTTCCCTTCCAGCTTGACCGTTCCGACATCCGTGGCCGGGTGGCCCGGCTGGACGGGGTGCTGGAGCATATCCTGTCGCGCCACAACTATCCGGCCCCGGTCAGCGCGCTGGTGGCCGAGGTGGCGCTGCTGGCGGCGCTGATCGGCCCGACCATCAGCTTGCGCTGGAAGCTGAGCCTGCAGGTGCGGGGCAGCGGCGCCATCCGCACCATCGCCGCCGACTACTACGCCCCCGCAACCGAGGGCGAACCGGCGCGCATCCGGGCCTGGGCCAGTTTCGACGAGGCGCGGCTGGACGGTCGCCCGCCCTTCGAGCAGATCGGCGAGGGCTATTTCGCCATCCTGATCGATCAGGGCCAGGGGACCACTCCCTATCAGGGTATCACGCCCTTGGCCGGCGGCTCGCTTTCGGCCTGCGCCCAGACCTATTTCGCGCAATCCGAACAGCTGCCCACGCGCTTTGCGCTGACCCATGGCCGCTCGCAGATGGCCGGCGAGGCCGAGCATTGGCGCGCGGGCGGCGTCATGCTGCAGACCCTGCCGGCGACGCCGATGAGCGGGTCCGAGGGCGGCAGTGGTGAAGGCGGGCTGATCGAGGCAGCCGACATCCTCCAGGGCGCGGAATCCGAGGATTGGAACCGGGCGAATATCCTGCTGGACACGGTCGAGCCGCTGGAGCTGATCGGCCCCTCGCTCGCGCCGACCGACCTTCTGGTGCGACTGTTCCACGAGGAAGCCCCGCGGGTCTTTGACCCGCAGCGGGTGGAGTTCGGCTGTTCCTGCACCGCGGACCGCGTGCGCGACACGCTGTCGATCTACTCGGCGAAGGATATCGGCCACATGACCACGCCCGAGGGCATCGTCACCGCAGATTGCCAGTTCTGCGGCGCGCATTACGAGTTCGACCCGAAAAGCCTCGGCTTCGAGGCGACCGTCGATGCCGAGGGCAATCCGATCGAACCGCAAGACCGGGCGGCCGAGTGAGAACCGGCTGGTCGGAAGACCTGCTGAGACAGGCCCTGGCAGCTCCGGCAGGGCCGACCTCGGATTTCGATCTGAACCCCGAGGTCGCGCCGCCGGCCGGGCAATTGCGCCCGGCCGGCGTGCTCGCCGCCTTTCACGAGGATGACGGTCGCCTGGTGCTGACCAAGCGCGCCGCCACGATGCGCCACCATCCCGGCCAGATCGCCCTGCCCGGCGGCAAGGTCGATCCGGGTGATGCCGACGTGATTGCCGCCGCCCTGCGCGAGGCGCGCGAGGAGATTGCATTGCCCACGGAACAGGTCGAGGTGATCGGCACGCTACCCGCGCACCGCACCGTCACCGGCTTTGCCATCACCCCGGTCCTGGCCGTCATTCGCGGCCGCTTCGACCCGATTCCCGAGCCGGGCGAGGTGGCCGAGGTCTTTGACCTGCCCTTCGACCATATCGCAGATCCTGCCTGCTACCGGGTCGAGGGGCGATACTGGCGCGGCAGCTGGCGCAGCTATCACGCCGCGCCCTACGGTCCATATTACCTCTGGGGTGCCACCGCGCGCATCCTCTGGTCGCTGGCCAACAGGTTCGCGGCCTGATGCGGATCTCCGGCCCCTTCCTCACCGATCCGGCACTGCTGGCCGTCCTCGATGCGATCGAGGCGGGCGGGCATCGGGTGTTTCTAGTCGGCGGCGCGGTGCGCAATGCGCTTCTGGGCGAGCCAATCGGGGATGTGGACCTGTCCACCGACGCCCGACCCGAGCGGGTTGTGGAGCTGGCGCAGGCGGCGGGACTGAAGCCGGTGCCGACGGGGATCGAACATGGCACGATCACCGTGGTCTCGGGCGGGACCGGCTTCGAAGTCACCACCTTCCGCCGCGATGTCGAGACCGACGGGCGCCGCGCGATCGTCGCCTTCTCGGACAGCATCGAGGAGGATGCCGAGCGGCGCGATTTCACCATGAACGCGCTTTACGCGACCCGCGCGGGCGAGGTGATTGATCCGGTCGGCGGGCTGGATGACTTGGCGGCGCGGCGGTTGCGCTTTGTCGGTGATCCCGAGGAGCGTATCCACGAGGATTACCTGCGCATCCTGCGCTTCTTCCGCTTTCACGCCTGGTATGGCCGCGAAGCCGAGCCGCAGGCGCTGGCTGCCTGCGCGGCGCTGGCGGGTGGCCTCGCGGGCATCTCGAAAGAGCGGATCGGGGCCGAGATGCGCAAGCTGTTGGCTGCGCCCGACCCCTCCGATGCGCTGGCGCTGATGACCGAGACCGGAATTCTGGCGCGGGTTCTACCCGGTGCGGACCCGGCGCAGATGCCCGCGTTGATCGCGGCTGAAGGGGATGCCGCGCCCGCATGGCCGCGCCGACTGGCGCTGCTGGGCGCAGACGACGCAGCGGACGCCCTTCGCCTGTCGCGCGCCGAGGCCGGGGAGCAGGCGCAACTGGCGGGGGCGCTGGCGGCGAACTGGTCGCTCAATGAGGCCGGTTATCGCCTTGGTGCGGCGCTGGCGACCGATATCGCGCTGGTCCGGGCGGCACGCGGCCTGCGGCTGCCTGAGGGGTGGCGCGATCAGATTGCCGCCGCTGCGCGCGCCCGGCTGCCCATCGCCGCCGCTGACCTGATGCCCGAGTTGCAGGGGCCAGCCCTCGGCCAAGGTCTGAAGGCCGCCGAAGCCCGCTGGATCGCCGAGGGTTTTGCCACCCCCGCCGCAAACCTGATCGAGACCGCCCGGTTGGCGGCAAAGGAGGGCGCATGAGCCTGCATCGCCGCATGGGCAATATGGTCGACGCCTTTCGTCCCGCTGATGGCCCGCCGCCGCGGACCCTTCTGGCCTTCTTTCGCTGGTGCCTCTCGGGGGCCTGGGGCGGGCTGACGCTGGCCGGGATCGCCTCGGCGCTGGCCGGGGTCTGCGACGTGCTGACGGCGATCCTTTTGGGCATGGCGGTCGATGCTGTGGCGACGGGCAACCCGACCGATCCGTGGTCGGAGCAGGCGGCGCTGATCGCGCTGTTCCTGGGGTTCTTCCTGCTGATCCGGCCGGTCATCTTCGGCCTCTCCACCGCCAGTTCCAGCGTTATCGTCGGCCCGAACATCTTGCCGCTGGTTCTGTCGCGGCTGCATCGCTGGACCATGGGGCAGTCGGTCACCTTCTTTGACAATGATTTCGCCGGGCGACTGGCGCAGAAGCAGATGCAGACCGCGCGGGCAGTGACCGATGTGGCGACCGAGATGGTCAACGTTGTGGCCTTCGCGCTCGCCTCGGTACTGGGCTCGGCAGCCTTCCTGGTCGCGGTCGATGGCTGGGGGGCGCTGGCGCTGCTGGTATGGCTGGCCAGCTATTTCGCGCTGATCCGCTTCTTCCTGCCGCTGGTACGCGAACGCTCGGGCGCGCGCGCCTCGGCCCGGGCAATGGTCACCGGGCAGGTCGTGGACACCATCACCAATATCAAGACGGTGAAGCTGTTCGCGCATACCGATCACGAGGATCGCGCGGCACTGGGCGCGATGGCCGGTTTCCGCGAACGCGCGCTGGATTTCGGTGTCGTCTCCAGCTGGTTCCGCCTGTCGCTGATGTTCATCGCGGGCGTCCTGCCGGTGATCCTGATCGGCGGTTCTGTCATGTTGTGGCGCGACGGGCTGGCGACGCCCGGCGATGTGGCCGCCGCCGGGGCGATCTCGATGCGGCTGAGCCAGATGACCGGCTGGGTCAGCATGGCGCTGATGGGCATGTGGGGCAGCATCGGCGAGGTCGAGGACGGAATGAAGACCCTCGCCCCGCCCCATGCGCTGAGCGATGCGCCGGGGGCCATCACGCTGAATCGCGTCAAGGGCCGGATCGACTATGACCATGTGAGCTTTGCCTATGGTCGCGAGACCGGGGGGCTGGACGATCTGTCGCTGCACATCCTGCCGGGACAGCGGATCGGCATTGTCGGCGCCTCGGGCGCGGGGAAATCGACGCTGGTGGCGCTTCTGTTGCGGCTCTACGACGTGGAGAAGGGCAAGATCACCCTTGACGGGCATGACATCCGCGAGGTGACGCAGGAAAGCCTGCGCCAGCAGATCGCCATGGTCACGCAGGAAACGGCAATGTTCAACCGCTCGGCCCGCGACAATATCCTCTATGGCCGACCCGATGCCAGCATGGCCGAGATCGAGACGGCGGCGAAGGCGGCCGAGGCGCATGAGTTCATTTTGGGGCTCGAGGATTATGCCGGGCGCAAAGGCTACGAGGCGCATCTGGGCGAGCGCGGGGTGAAGCTGTCGGGCGGACAGCGCCAGCGTATCGCCCTAGCCCGCGCCATTCTGAAGGACGCCCCGATCCTCGTGCTGGACGAGGCCACCAGCGCGCTCGACAGCGAGGTCGAGGCGCAGGTGCAGGAGGCGTTGGCCCGCGCCATGCAGGGCAAGACCGTGCTGGCCATTGCCCACCGGCTGTCGACCATCGCCGAGTTGGACCGGATCATCGTGCTGGACCGGGGCCGGATCGTCGAGGCGGGAACGCATGAGGACTTGCTGGCCGAGAACGGGCTTTACGCGCGCTACTGGAACCGGCAATCCGGCGGTTTCCTGGGTCTCGACGAGGCGGCAGAGGAGGCGGCGGAATAGCGGGCGCCTTATTGCACGTCGGCCAGCACCCCGGTCGGATCGCCGCCGAACAGCGCCAGCGCACCGGCCCCGGCAGCGGCCAGCGCGAAGAAGCCACCCGCCATGGCGATATGGGACAGCATCGCGTTCAGGTCCTTGCGATGCGCGGCATAGCCGGTGACGAGGCACCAGAGGCCCAGCAGCACGCCGAAGGTCCGCACCGGGTAGCCCAGGACCACGCCGATCCCGCCGACGAGTTCGCAGAGGCCCACGAGATAGGCCAGCGCGGTCGCATCCGGCAGGCCCAGCCCGGCCAGTACCGGCACCAGCTTGGCCTCGCCGCCGCGCAGCTTCAGGAAACCCCAGATGACAAAGGGAACGCCCAGCAGCAAGCGGGCGATCAGCAGGCCGAAATCATGCATGTGAACCACCTCCCGGTCGGGCCGATGGTGGCAAGATTGCCTCCGTTCGGCAAGAGCGTTGGCAGATTGGTCCCGAAAATCAGTGATCAAGCCCTCAGACCCGGCGGCGGGGGCTTGAACCACGCGGCAAACTCGCCGACCTACACACAATCATTCCGAACACTGGCCCTGCACATGAATTCCTGCCTTCAGCCCCGCCCTGCCCGATGAGCCGCTGGACCGTCGAAAGACTGGGCCGGCGCGGCGATGGCGTTGCCTTGGGGCCGGTGGGCCGCGCGCTGGCGCCCCTCACCCTGCCCGGCGAGGAGATCGAGGGTGAGGCACTCGAGGGCCGTATCGCCGCCCCGCGCATCCTGACGCCCTCGCCCGATCGGGTGCGACCGGTCTGCGGTCATTACCGCGCCTGCGGGGGGTGCTCACTGATGCACGCCTCGGACGAGTTCACCAGCGGCTGGAAGCGGCAGGTGGTCGAGACGGCCCTGTCCGCGCAGGGGATCACCGCCGAGGTCGAGGCGGTGCTGACCTCGCCACCCCGTTCGCGACGGCGGGCGGTGTTTTCGGGCCGGCGGACCAAGAAGGGCGCGCTGCTGGGCTTTCATGCCCGGGCCTCGGACGTGATCGCCGACATCACCGACTGCCGCGTTATCCGCCCCGAAATACAGGCGGCATTGCCGCTGCTGCGCCGGATCGTGATTGCCGGGGCCTCGCGCAGCGCCGAACTGTCGATCAGCGTCATCCACGGGCCTGCCGGGCTGGATGTGGCCGTTACCGGCGGCAAGCCGATGATTCCGGACCTGCTGCAGGCACTGGCCGCGCTGGCCGAAGAAGGCGATCTGGCCCGGCTCGATTGGGACGGCGAGGCGATCACCCGCCGCCCGCCGGCGCTTCCGCTCGGCAGGGCGCTGGTGGTGCCGCCCGCCGGGGCTTTCCTGCAGGCCACCGTTGAGGGCGAGGCGGCGCTGCGTCGGGCGGTGCTGGAGATGACAACCGGGGCGCGAAAGATCGTCGATCTTTATGCCGGGATCGGCACCTTCACCTTGCCGCTGCTGGAACGCGCCGAGGTTCACGCGGTCGAGGGTTTGGCCGCGCCGCTCGATTCGCTGATGGCCGGCTGGCGGCGTACCAGCGGGTTGCAGCGGCTGACCGTGGCGACTCGCGACCTCGCCCGGAACCCGCTTCTGGCCGAGGAACTCACACCCTTTGACGCGATCGTGATCGATCCGCCGCGTGCCGGGGCGGTGGAACAGGCACGCCAGATCGCGGAGTCGCGGGTGGATCGGGTCGCCTTCGTCGCCTGCGATCCGGTGAATTTCGCCCGGGACGCCCGGATTCTGACCGAAAGCGGCTTCGATCTGGTCCGACTGTTGCTGATAGATCAATTCCGCTGGTCGCCACATGTCGAAACGGTCGCGGAATTCCGCCGACGCTAGCGCGGTGACCGGCCATATGGTATTTCAAACATAATCAACAACGCGAAAACAGCGACTAAAGGGCAGTGATGATTCTGACGAGGCGTTCAGCGATGGCGCTGGCGGGGGTTGCGGGTTTGGCAGCCTGCGGCGGCTCCAAAACCAGCAAGTTCAAATCCTATAGTGGCCCCCCGGTCACCCAGGTCGTTATCAACAAGGACAACCGTCGGATGTTCCTGTTGAGCGGGCAGAAGGTGGTGCGGTCCTATGACGTGGGTCTTGGCAACCAGCCGGTCGGGCACAAGATGTTCGAGGGCGATGGCAAGACCCCCGAGGGCATGTATTTCATCGACCGGTTCAACCCGCGCAGTTCCTATCACCTCTCGGTCGGGATCTCCTATCCCGATCCCGAGGATGTGGCGCGCGCGCTGATGTATGGCCGCCAGCCGGGCGGCGACATCTTCATCCACGGCCGCGGCCGCGAGGGCAATGCCCTGGCGCCCAAGCGCAAGGACTGGACGGCGGGCTGCATCGCGGTGACCGATACCGAGATCGAGGAAGTCTATGCCATGCTGCAAACCGGCGTGCCGGTGGTGATCTATCCCTGATCGATCCGCCGCCCGTGGGGACGGGTGGCGTGCAGGGACAACACGACGATCAGGGAAGACAGGCGTCGCCCGCTTCGCGTGGCGGCGCCTTCGTGCATCCGGCGGTCAGCCCGGCAGGACGCCCAGACCCCGCAGATAGATCAGCACCCCGCTTTCCAGCATGTCCGCCGGAGCGATGGGCGTGCGTCCGCCGGGTTTGCCGCGCGAGAACAACTCGACCACGCCATGGCTCAGCGCCCAGATGTGATTGGCGACCATGCGCGCGGGCGGGCGCCGGTCCGGCGGCATCTCGGCAAACAGGTTCTCGGCAGCACGGACCAGCATCCCGAAAGCCCGGTCCGAGGCGCGCGCCAGTTCGGCATTGCCGGTGATCGAGATACCCGATTCGAACATCGCCATGTAGAAGCCGGGCCGCTCGCGGGCGAAATCCAGGTAGGCCTGTCCCATGCGCAGGAAGGCCGTCATCGGGTTGGGCCGACCGTCATCGAAGGCCGCCTCGAGCCGGTCGGCAAATTCCAGAAAGCCCTGTCGGGCGACCTCTTCCAGCAGGTCGTCGCGACCCTTGAAATGGCGATAGGGCGCGGCGGGCGAGACACCGGCGCGGCGGGCGGCCTCGGTCAGGGTGAAAGATTGCGGGCCGGATTCCTCGACCAGCGCGGCAGTGGCATCGACCAGCGCCTGACGCAGGTTGCCATGGTGATAGGATTTACGGTCGGCCACGCGGTGGCCCTACATGCCTTCGCCGAAACAGTCGGCGATCAGCGCCTGCAGCGCGTCGGCAAGCAGGGCGGCCTCGGCCCCCGATGTGGTGACGCTGATGGTCTTGCCGCGCTCGGCGGTCAGCATCAAGAGGCCCATGATCGAATCGCCCGAGACGGTCATGCCGTCCAACGTCACCTGCGCCTGCGCGTCATGACGCTCGACACATTCGACGAACTTGGCGCTGGCACGGGCGTGCAACCCCTTGACGTTGATGATCGTCAGGTCGCGGGTAATCGGCGCCGAACTCATCCGGCCGCCCGGTTGCCGCGTTCGCACATCTGTTCGGGAACGGTATAGGAATTGATGTATTTCCGCCCCGCATCCTTGGCGATGCTGACCGCCTCGCGCACGGGCAGATTGCGGGACTTGGCCAGCTTGACCAGCATGGGCAGGTTGGCGCCGTAAAGGATGGTACGGTCGCGCAGCGCGCAGGCCGGCATCGACAGGTTCGAGGGTGAGCCGCCGAAAATGTCGGTCACCACCACCACGCCCTGCCCCTGATCAACCGATTGAGCAGCCGCCATGATCTCGGCCTGTTTGGCGGCGCGGTCATGATCGTCCTCGATCGCCACAGCCACGATACCCTTTTGCGGCCCCACCACATGTTCGACGGCAGCGAGATATTCCCGCGCCAGTCCACCATGAGCCACGATGACGATTCCGATCAATCCGACCTACCAGTGCAATCGATCCGGGTCATGCCGTGCCCTGCCCGGCCGAGGCCGAATCGTTTGCAGGTGCCGGCGCCGAACCACGGCGTTCAAGTTCCCTGTGCCTTTTTGACACCCGCCACCCGGCATCTGCAAGCGCGTCTGCCATTTTTTCAGCCAATGTGACGGAACGGTGTTGCCCTCCGGTACACCCGAATCCGATGGCAAGGTGGGTTTTCCCCTCTTGCAGGTGTGCCGGAAGGGTAAATTCAACCAGAGCGCGAATCCGGTCGAAGAATTCGGTATAGCGCGGATCGGCCATCACAAAGGCCTGCACCGCCGAGTCGCGGCCGTCCTGCGCACGCAACTCGGGCTGCCAATGCGGGTTCGCCAGGAAACGGCAGTCGAACATCACGTCGACCCCGCGCGGCACGCCCCGCTTGTACGAAAAGGACTGCACCGAAACGGTCAGCCCTGCCGTCTCGGCCGAGCCGAACCAGCGGTTCAGTTCTTCCTTGAGGTCGTGGGGCGACATCTCGCTGGTGTCGAGCAGCACATCGGCGCGCACCCGGATCGGCGCCAGCAGGTCGATCTCGACCGCAACGCCGTCCAGCGGCGCGCCATCGACCGACAGCGGATGGCGGCGTCGGGTCTCGTTGAAGCGGCGGACCAGCGTGGCGGGCGCGCAGTCAAGATAGAGGATCTCGGGCGCATAGGCCGGGTTGCGGGTCAGCGCATCGATCAGTTCGATGACATTCGAGGCCGAGAAATCGCGGTTGCGCACATCCAGTCCGAGGGCCAGCGGCACGGGTCGCGCCGGGCCGTCCAGCAGACGCGGGATCAGCGTGAGCGGCAGGTTATCGATGGCCTCGAAGCCCAGATCTTCCAGCACGTTGATCGCGGTCGACCGGCCGGCGCCTGAAGGTCCGGTGACAAGCACCAGCCGCTGTACACCCTCGTCCCGAGGGGTACCTACGGCCGGTCTGATCATCGGGCTGTCCTCAGCCATGTTTCTCCTGTCGGCGGCAGGGGTGGGCGGTCAGGCAAGGCGACCGCCGATCAACAATTGCCGCAGCGCAGCACCAAGATGAGGCTGGTAGGCCGTTTTGACAAGGGGCAGCGAAATTCCTGCGATTTCAACCTGTCGCAGCGGCGGCAGACGCTCGCCCCGGTCGTTGCCCAGTTCGACCACCAGCGTCAGTGGAAGTGGCCCGACCGGATCGGCCGCAAGGATGCCGACTCCCCGCGCCTCGATCTGCCCGCGAATGCTGGCCGGTGCGTCCGCAAGAAGCCGCCCGCCCTCGCGTTGGATCAGGGTCCAGTCATCGCTGATCAGCCCGGCGCCAAGCGCCATCAGGTCAAGCGCCAGCGACGACTTGCCCGCCCCCGAATCTCCGGTGAGCAGAACGCCCCGCCCGTCCAGCGCGACGCTGCTGCCGCGCAGTCGCAGACCCGAATCACCCGCCATTCCGCCCCCTCTGGAGGCCCCGATTGCCGCCCCTGTCCTCCGCATCATGACCGAAAAATGAATTGATGGCGATAACATAAGGTGTTTGCGCTAACCCATGCCGGGGTAAGACTTTCTTCATATACACTCCATGTTATAGCGACCCCAGCGGCCCCTTGGACCGCCCTATCACATCTGCACGGAGCCAAACACCGATGACCACGCGCGTGAACCCGAATTGCCGACTGGAGGATCAGGGAATCGAGGGACTCGGCCGGGTCTATTACAACCTGCTGGAACCCGCCCTGATGAACGAGGCGATCGCCCGTGGCGAAGGTCAGCTGGGTCTGGGTGGCACCTTCCTCGTCCATACCGGCGCCCATACCGGCCGCTCGCCCAAGGACAAGTTCGTGGTCCGCACGCCCGGCGTTGAGGACAGCATCTGGTGGGAAAACAACAAGCCGATGGCGCCCGAGCAGTTCGACCTGCTGCATCAGGACATGCTGGCCCATATGAAAGGTCGCGACTATTTCGTGCAGGACCTGTTCGGCGGCGCCGATCCCGAGCTGCGCCTTGACGTGCGGCTGGTGACCGAGCTTGCCTGGCACAACCTGTTCATCCGCCACCTGCTGCGCCGCCCCGACGCGGCCGAGCTGGCGACCTTCGTGCCGGAATTCACCATCATCAACTGCCCCGGCTTCAAGGCCGATCCGGCCCGCCACGGCACCCGCAGCGAGACCGTGATCGCGCTCAACTTCGAGAAGAAGCTGATCCTGATCGGCAATACCGCCTATGCCGGCGAGAACAAGAAATCGGTCTTCACCCTGTTGAACTACATCCTGCCGGCCAAGGGCGTGATGCCGATGCATTGCAGCGCCAATCACGCGCCGGGCGATGCCGATGACGTGGCGATCTTCTTCGGCCTGTCGGGCACCGGCAAGACCACGCTGTCGGCCGAACCCTCGCGCGTGCTGATCGGCGATGACGAGCATGGCTGGTCCGAGCGCGGTATCTTCAACTTCGAAGGCGGCTGCTACGCCAAGACCATCAACCTCTCGCCCAAGGCCGAGCCGGAAATCTATGCGACCACCTCGCGTTTCGGCACCGTGATCGAGAACATGGTCCATGACCCCGACACGCTGGAACTGGATTTCGAGGATAACTCGATCACCGACAACATGCGTGCGGCCTATCCGCTCGAGGCGATCTCTAACGCCTCGCCCACCAGCGTTGGCGGCAAGCCCAAGAACATCATCATGCTGACCTGCGACGCCTATGGCGTGTTGCCGCCGATCGCGCGGCTGACCCCGGCGCAGGCGATGTATCACTTCCTCTCGGGCTTCACCTCGAAGACCCCGGGCACCGAGGTCGGCGTGGTCGAGCCGGTTCCGACCTTCTCGACCTGCTTTGGCGCGCCCTTCATGCCGCGCCGTCCCGAGGTCTATGGCAAGCTGCTGCAGGAAAAGATCGCCGAGACCGGCGCCACCTGCTGGCTGGTGAACACCGGCTGGACCGGCGGCGCCTATGGCACCGGCTCGCGGATGCCGATCGTGGCGACCCGCGCGCTTCTGGCCGCAGCGCTGGATGGCAGCCTGAACGACGTGCAGTTCCGCCGCGATCCGAATTTCGGCTTCGAGGTTCCGGTCTCGGTGCCGGGCGTCTCGGACGTGCTGCTGGACCCGCGCCGGACCTGGGCCGATGGGGCCGCCTATGACAAGCAGGCGGCGAAACTGGTGCAGATGTTCAGCGACAACTTTGCCCAGTACCTGCCGGCCATCGACGACGACGTGCGCGCCGCCGCCATCGGCTGAGGCTGACCGCCCGACATCCGAAAGGCCGCCTTCGGGCGGCCTTTTGCGTTTCGGACGCAACGTCACGGATCAGCCTGCCCTTAGGTCACCCCAATAGGTTGAAAATAAACTGCTTTGATCCCCCGAAAGAAGAATCGCGCAAAGCGATAATCAGGGAGGAGAGACGCCCATGGGGCTTTACGACTACAAGAACTATTCGGATTCCGAGGCCGTCGAACGGTTGGCGCTGGCCAAGAATCTGGCGGTTTCGGCCTCGGTGCCGTCGACCGCGGAAGGCAGCAGCGGTTCCGAGACTGCCCTGCCCGCCGGCTGGCGCAATGTCAGCGCGACCGAGCTGGGGCTTGACCCGGCGTTGGTGGATTCGCAGGGATTCATCAAGTTCATGAGCCCGCTGACCGGATGGGCCGAGACTGGGCCGCAACTGAAGGTTCTGGCCCAGACCGATGCCAGCGGCCAGATCATCGGCCTCGCGGTCTGCTTTTCAGGCACCAATTCGATGCTGGATGTGTTGGATTACCTGCAGATGAACGCCGATGCGCTGGTCCCCAGCATGGCTCCGGTGCTGGAAGCCGTGCGCGATCTGGCGCTGGCCAACGGGCTTGACGGGCAGGACGTGACCATCACCGGCTACAGCCTTGGCGGCGGCATGACCAATATCATGTCGCGCCATGCCGATACGCTGATCGACGGCTTCTTTGCGGACTCCGACTATTACGGCTTCGCCTCGCCGGTCATCCATGAAAGCGATCGCATCCTGAATGTCGGCTTCGAGAATGACGTGGTCCATCGCGCCACCGGCGATTCCCACTCGTTCTGGCAGGCGGTTGCGCAGGCCGATCCCGCGCTGTCGAACCCCGACCGCGAGTTCAGTACCTCGACCGACAATTTCGTGCTGTTCGACGATACCTATGCCGCAGCGGAGATCACGCTCGGGGTGGATTCGCTGCTGAACCCGCTTGCCTGGCTGGCGCATATCGAGGGCGCCAGCGGAGATGCGATCGAGCGCGCAGGGGCCTCGCGCTTCTATCACCTGATGGATCAGGACAGCACCGTCATCGTGTCGGGGCTGGGTGCCGATCTGCGCGAGCATGTCTGGGTGCGTGACAAGGCCGCCCCGACCTCGGACCATTTCGGCTCTGCGGGTTTCGTCATCGGCAGCGAGGCTGGCGACCGGCTGGCCGATAGCGCGGCCAATGACTGGCTGGAGGGTCTGGGCGGCGACGACACGATCCGGGTGTCCTCGGGGCTGAACGTCGTCGATGGCGGCGCGGGTCATGACACGCTGCGCCTGACCGGCACCCCCTCGGATTACACCGTCTTCGCGCTGTCCGATGGCAGCCTCGCCTTTGCCTCGGCCAGCGGGCTGACGCTAGCCAGCAATATCGAGGATGTGGAATTCGCCGGCGGCCCCCTGGGGCTCGAGACGATCCGCGCCTATGAAATTGCCGAGAAGGGTCTGGTGGATTCGCATTGGTGGCTGCTCTGGGGTCGGCAGGACCTTGCCTTCCAAGCCGGAGTGGAGGGCACGAATGGCGTGGATACGCTGACCGGGCGCGCGGTCTTTGGTCAGGGCGGGGCCAACGTGATCACCGGCACCGGCAGCACCGATCTGCTGCATGGCGGCGCGGGCGCGGACCACATCAAGGGCGGCGCGGGCGCCGACCGGCTCTATGGTGGCGACGATGCCGACCGGCTGGTCGCCGACAGCCATGGCGACCGGTTGAACGGCGGCCATGGCAATGATGTCTTCGTCTTTGACGCGGCGACCCGCGGCACCGTCCATGTCGAGGATTTCAATGCTGCGGCGGGCGATGCCGATCTGCTGTACTTCCTGAACGGCGTGGCCGAGGCGGCGCTGGCCTCGGCCCGCCAGTTCGGCGAAGACACCATCATCACCCATGGCCGGCTGACCATCGTGCTGGACGGGGTCGATGTGGACAGCCTTGGTCGCGATGAGCTGCTGGTCGCCTGAGCCATAAGGGAACGCAGTGCCCCCGGAACCCCGGGGACACCGCATCTTGCGGCTCAGGCCTGATCCTTGGCCATGCCGATCTTGCCGCCGCCCTGCCGGGTGATCGCCACCACGGCGGGACGAACCGGCATCGCCTCGTTGAAATCCGGCCAGCGGGTCGACAGGTCCTCGTAATAGGACGGGCGACCGAAGCCCTCCCAGTCATCGCCGCCATCGCCCGGATGCTGGACCGCGACGAAGAAGGTCTCCATGTCATCGGTCACGCAAGGACCGCACATCTCGGCCCCCACCGGCACGCGGTAGAAAAGCCGCGAGGTGCCGCGTGCCGCGCCTTGGGTATCCACCGCCCAGAGCCCATCGGTGCGGCCGGTCTTCGAGGGCGAGTTGCCATCGGTCGAAACCCAGAGCCGCCCCTCGGCATCCACGGCGCAATTGTCGGGCATCCCGAACCAGCCGTTCACCGTGGTCTCGGTCGAGAAGGTGGCGCCGACCTCGGCAATGGCGGGATCGCCGCATTTCAGCAGGATTTCCCATGTGCCGGTCGTTGCGGCGAAGTCCCCGCCCTCCTCGGCGATCTCGATGATATGGCCAAAGGCATTCTCGACGCGCGGATTGGCGGCATTGGCCTCTTCGCGCTTGGTGTTGTTGGTCAGCATGACATAGGCGCGGCCCGTCGCCGGGTTCGGCTGGATATCCTCGGGCCGGTCCATCGGCGTGGCTTCCAGAAGATCGGCGGCGCGGCGGGTTTCGATCAGCACATCGGCCTGACTGGCAAAGCCGTTCGGCTCGGTCAGCGGACCTTCGCCCTGCACCAGCGGCAGCCACTCGACCCGGCCATCGTCATGGAAGCGGGCGACGTAGAGCGTGCCGTCATCCAGCAGATCAAGGTTCGCCGCACGGTCCTCGGGGTTGTAGATCCCTTTGGTCACGAACTTGTAGACATAATCGAACCGCTCGTCATCGCCGAGATAAAAGACCACGCGCCCGTCCTTGTTCAGCACGCTTTCCGCCCCCTCATGCTTGAAGCGACCAAGGGCGGTGCGCTTTTTCGGCACCGAATTCGGGTCCATCACATCGACCTCGACCACCCAGCCAAAGCGGTTCGGCTCGTTCGGGTCTTTCGAGACATCGAAGCGGTCGTGATACTTGCCCCAGTCATAGGCGCTCTCGGGGATGCCCATGCGGTCGTAATTCGCGGCCTCGGGATGACCCTCGGGCAGCTCGCCGATGAAATAGCCGTGGATGTTTTCCTCGGCCATGATGTAGGTGCCCCAGGGCGTCACCCCGCCGGCGCAATTGTTGATCGTGCCGAAGACCTTGCGGCCGCTGGTATCGGCGACGGTCTGCAAGCGCGGGTGACCGGCGGCGGGGCCGCTGATCGCCATTTCGGTCTTGGCGGTGATGCGGCGGTTCAGCTCGCCGTCCAGCACCGGCTGCCATTTGCCATCGACCTTGCGGATCTCGATGACGGTGCCGCCATGCGCGGCCATCTCGATATTCACCCGCTCCTCGGTCGCCTCGGCAATCTGCACCTCGCCATCGACGATGGTGACGATGCCGGGGAACATCAGGTGCGGGTCGGTATATTCGTGGTTCACCACCAAAAGCCCGTGATCGGCAGCACCGTCCAGCGGGATGACGCCGACGAAATCGTTGTTATAGCCGAACTGGCGTTCCTGCGTCGCCTCGCTCTGGGCGGTCGGATCGAACTCCGGCGCGTCAGCAAAGACCTTGTCGCCCCAACGCAGCAGCACATCGGCGTCGTAGCCCTCGGCCACGTGATGATCGGGATCGATGCCCGCCGTCACCTCGGGGAAATCGAAGGCCGAGGCGCCGGTCGCGGCATGGGCGCCATCGGCGGCCAGCAGCGCCAACGGGCTGACCGTGGCACTGATCGCCACGGTCGCCAGCGAGCCGCGCAGGAAACCACGGCGCGAGAAGCGCGCGGCGATGATCTCGCCCATGGTCCGGTTGTTGGTGGGGTTCAGGCCCGGACCTTCAGCATTCTCAAGCTGGCTGGTGCGGAAAACGTGGCGGGACGACTCGTCGTTCATCGGCTGCTCCTGTGCGTCACGCGCCGAAGATGGCGCGGTTGCAGCGGAGTTAGGCCAGCGGGGTGACAGGTGGACGACAGGCCGGTGAAGCCTTTGTGACATCTGGCTTTTCAGCCGATCAGCGCCGCCGCCTTCTCGGCAATGGCCAGATCGATCTCGGTCAGCGGGTCTTCGTCTTCCAGAAACCAGCTGGCCGACAGCCCACACCACGCAAGGATCCAGTGCAGCAGGCGGGTGCGGTCCAGACCTGACGCGGAGACCACGACATCAAGCCGCCGCTCGAACACGCCCGGAACGGTGGCGACAGGGCGGCTCGGGTCCGAAAGGTCGGGATTGGTGAAGATATTGGCATAGTCGAACCCACGCTCGCCAATCAGCCCCTGCGGATCGATCGCCAGCCAGCCGCGCGGCCCGAAATCCAGCACGTTGTCATGGTGCAGATCGCCATGCAGCGGCACCACCTGCTGCGGATCGGCCAGCAGGGCGGCGGCGGCTTCGGCCGAACGGGCAAGGATACCGCCACGCTCGACCGCCATCGGCCAAAGCTCGCGAAACTGTTCGGCCAGCGGTTTCATCACCGGCAGCGGGCGGGATCGCGGCGCGTGCAGCCGCGCGGCCGTGGCGCAGAGGATATGCGTCGCCTCATCGTCCCGCCCCTCCCGCGCCATGTCGGACAGCGAGGCCGAGCCGGTCGCCCGCTCCATCAGCAGTGCCTCCTCGCGGTGCTCGATCACGCACGCGGCGCCCTCGCCCGCCCACCAGTCAAGCAGCAGCGCGCCCCGCCGCTCCTCGGGGGCATGCAGCAGTTTCAACATAAAGGGCCGGCCGTCCCGCTGCACCGGCAGCAACTCGGCATTGAGCGTGCGGATCGGCTCTCCGTCCGGCGTCAGCTGCCACTCGGCGAGGTAAGGGGCGAAACCGCCCCTCACAGGCCGAGGCAATAGCGCATGATCGCCTTTTGCGCGTGCAGACGGTTCTCGGCCTCGTCGAAGATCACCGAATGCGGGCCGTCCATCACCGCGCTGGTCGCCTCGTCATCGCGATGGGCCGGCAGGCAATGCATGAACAGCGCATCGGGCTTGGCCAGCGCCATCAGCGCCTCGTTCACCTGGTAGCCGCGCAGCTGGTTGTGCCGCCGCTCGCGCGCCGATTGCGGGTCGTGCATGCTGACCCAGGTATCGGTAACCACCAGATCGGCCCCCTCGACCGCCTTGGCCGGATCGCGCTCGATCGTGATCGGGCGGCCCTTGCCGGCGGCATAGTCGAGCCATGTCTTTTCCGGGTCCAGCGTCTCGGGGCCGGTGAAGGTCAGGTCAAAACCGAATTGCCCGGCGGCATGGGCGAAGCTGGCAAAGACATTGTTGCCATCGCCCGACCAGACCACCTTCTTGTCGGTGATCGGCCCGCGATGTTCCTCGAAGGTCATCACATCGGCCATGATCTGGCAGGGATGGGTGCGGTTGGTCAGCCCGTTGATGACCGGCACCGTGGCATGTTCGGCCATGTCGAGGAGCGTCTGTTCCTCGAAGGTGCGGATCATGATCAGGTCGACATAGCGCGACAGCACCCGCGCCGTGTCGGCAATGGTCTCGCCATGACCCAGCTGCATTTCCGAGCCCGACAGCACCATGGTCTGCCCGCCCAACTGCCGCACGCCCACGTCGAAGCTGACACGGGTGCGGGTCGAGGGTTTCTCGAAGATCAGCGCGACCATGCGCCCGGCCAGCGGCTGGTCATCGTCGGGCGTCCCCTTGGGCCGGCCATTGCGCGCGAGTTTCATCGCGCGGGCATTGTCGATGATCGTTCTGAGTTCGGTCGCGTCGGTCTTGTGGATATCGAGGAAGTTCTTCATCACATAGGCTTTCGTCGTTTCGGCCAGCAAGCCGATCTTGGGCTGCGGGGTCAAGGGGGCGCTGCCCCGTCACGCCTGCGGCGCGACTCCCCGGGATATTTTCACCAAGCTGAAAGCCTCATCGCAGACGGGTGTCCCGATGCGGGTCATTGTCCAACTCGATGGGCTGGCCATGCGGGGTGGCGCGGGCGGCGCGCTGCCAGGACGCGGCCAGCGCGGCGATGGTGTCGGCATCGGCGACACCGCGCTCGGCCAGCAGGCGTTGAAGCGTGTCGAGCCAGTCGGCGTAATAATCCCCCTCGCCAGCCCGCGCCTGCCCGAAGGCCACGGCCCAGTCCGGCCAGTCGAGCCAGCCGGCCTCGTTCAGCGCCACGGTCAGCGCAAAGGCCTGCGCCTGCCAGGGCTCGTCAAAGGGCTGGTCAGGCGCGCTCAAGATAGCTCTCCCAGGCATCGATCATCACCTCGCTGCCGGGTTCGGCCTCGTCGCCCCAGAGATCGGCCCCCTCGAAGCGGACGGTATAGAGATGTTCTGGCGCCTCGCCCCGGCCATGGGCGTTGGCGTCGGGCAGGATGAAGCCACCATGCGCGGCGATGATCGTGCCCACATGCCCCCGGACATAGCCCGGCAGGCGGGTATGGCCCTTGGGTTGCAGGTTCCGCGTCCGCACAAGATCGCCAATGGCAAAGCGCGGCGCGGCGGTTACCGGGCGATCGGTCGGGCCACCGCGCGCCAGCACGGCATCGACCGCAGAAGCGGCAAGGCGGCGGGGGTGGACGGGTGCGGGCTCGGCCTCGCCTGTCGCCAGCTCATCCGCGCTGACCAGACCGTGTCGGGTCAGCAGGGTCTCCAGCGCGCGGGTCCAGATCTCGTAATAGGAGGTGTCGAGATAGATCGGCCAGGGCAGGCTTTCGCGGGCATGGCGGCTTTCGTCGATGTTCCAGTGACCCAAGGCGCCGCAGGCCAGCGTCACGCCGAGGGCGCGGGCCTCCCAGCCTGCATGAAACAGCGGTTCATCGGCTTCCGGCGCGATCGCGCCATGCCCCATCATTCCGCCCAGATCATGCGGGCCGTTCACGACGCCGCCCCGGGTGTCAGGGCAAGCCCGGTGCCGATCATCGAATCGCGCGTGACCAGCGTCGCCAGCCGTTCGGCCGCCCAGCCCTCGGTGCCCTCGGGGCGCTGGGGGATCACCAGATAACGCAGCTCGGCGGTGGAATCCCAGACCTGCACCTGTGTCTCGGGCGGCAGGGTCACCCCGAACTCGGCCAGAACCGCCCGCGGCTCGCGCACCGCGCGGGACCGATAGGCAGGGGATTTGTACCAGACCGGCGGCAGTCCGAGGACCGACCACGGATAGCAGGAGCAGAGCGTGCAGACGACCATGTGATGCGTGCCGGGCGCATTGAACAGCGCCCGCATATGCTCACCCTGGCGGCCGGTGAAGCCCAGCTCGGAAATGGCGGCGGTTGTATCCGCGCGCAGCCGCTCGGCGTATGCCGGATCGGTCCAGGCGCGGGCGACGACGGCGGCGCCGTTCCGGCGGCCGACCCTGTTCTGATAGGTGTCGATGATCCGGTCGACCGCCGCCGGATCGATCAGGCCCTTCCGGGTCAGGATCGTCTCCAGCGCGCGCACCCGCGCCGTCATCTCGTCCAGCTCGCTGCCATGGTCGTGGCTGTGCCCGTGCTGATGATCGGCGTGGTCGTGCATGGTCCCTATCCCTGTTCGACGGCACTGGCGGCCCTGTCCAGCCGCACCACCGCCTCGGAAATATCTTCATCCGAGATGTTCAGCGGCGGCAAGAGCCTCAGCGTATTGTCGGCGGCGGCGACGGTCAGGATCTGCTGATCATAGCCGGCCTTGACCAGATCGCCCGGCGCGATCTTGCATTTCAGCCCCAGCATCAGCCCCTGCCCGCGCACCGCCTCGAACAGGTTCGGATGGGCGGCGACCAGACCCTCGAGCTTCTGCCGGAAGAGGCCCGCCTTGCGTCCGACCTCGGCGAGGAAGGCCGGATCGGCCACGATCTCCATGACCTTCGAACCGACCGCGCAACCCAAGGGGTTGCCGCCATAGGTCGAGCCATGCGTGCCCGCCACCATGCCCGCCGCCGCCTTCTCGGTTGCCAGCACCGCACCGAGGGGGAAGCCTCCGCCGATACCCTTGGCGACCATCATGATATCGGGGGCAACGCCGGCGAATTCATGGGCAAACAGACGCCCGGTGCGGCCCATGCCCGATTGCACCTCGTCGAGGATCAGCAGCGTGCCGGTCTTGTCGCAAAGCGCACGGATCTCGCGCAGGTCGTCATCGGCCAGCGTGCGGATGCCGCCCTCGCCCTGGATCGGTTCGATCATCACCGCGCAGGTCGTGTCGCTGATCGCCGCGTGCAGCGCTGCCATGTCGCCGAAGGGCAATTGCCGGAAGCCCGGCATCAGCGGGCCGAAGCCCTTGACCATCTTCTCGGAGCCGGCTGCGGCAATTGCGCCGGTCGAGCGGCCGTGAAAGGCGCCGTCGAAGGTCAGGATCTCGACGCGCTCGGGATCGCCCTCGCTGTCCCAGTATTTCCGCGCCATCTTGATCGCCAGCTCGGCGGCCTCGGTGCCGGAATTGGTGAAGAAGACGGTATCGGCAAAGGTATTCTCGACCAGCAGATCCGCCAGCCGCTCCTGCTCGGGGATGCGGTAGAGGTTCGAGACATGCCAGATCCGCCCAGCCTGCCCGGTCAGCGTGGCAACCAGATCGGGATTGGCATGGCCCAGCACATTGACCGCGATGCCCGCGCCAAGGTCCAGATATCGCGTCCCGTCCGTGGCAATGGCCCAGCTGCCCTCGCCGCGCTCGAAGGCGACGGGTGCACGGTTATAGGTCGGCAGGACATGCGAAATCATGGCAGATTCCTTCAGCAGTACAGGGATGTGAATGGCAGACGGGATCGGACGTTGAAAATCAACGTCGGGGACGGGCGAAGCTGGCGGTCCGGCTGATCATGGCATCCGCCATAGCGGCTAATCCGCGCTCGCGCAATCACGGTTTCATCCGGTATCCGGTTTTCAGCCAGCGCCAGCCGGTGAAGAGAACCAGGGCCACGACCGGCACGCAGACCATCAGCCCCAGCATTGGCGGCGCATCGCTGACCCCGGCAAAGCCATAGCGCGCGCCGTCGATCAGGTAGAAGATCGGGTTCCAGTGCGACAGCGTGCGGAACGGCTCGGGCAGTTGCTCGACCGAGTAGAAGGTACCCGAGAGAAAGCTGAGCGGCGTCACGACAAAATTGTTGATCGCCGCCATCTGGTCGAACTTCTGCGCCATGATCGCGGCAAGGATGCCAAGCCCCCCCATCAGCAGCGCGCCCAGAAGGATGAAGGTGATCGCCCAGAGCGGATGCGCCACGCCCTGCCCGATGACCAGCGCCATGCCGGTGGCGATGACCACCGCAACCAGCCCGGCCCGCGCCACGGCGCCTGCCAGATAGCCCGTCAGCAACTCGCCCGCCGACAGCGGCGGCATCAGCGTGTCGACAATATTTCCCTGCATCTTGGCCGAGATGATCGACGAGGAGGTATTGGCGAAGGCGTTCTGGATCACCGTCATCATCAGGATGCCCGGCCCGATGAAGGCGAGATAAGGCACCCCCATCACCACCTGCCCCTCGCGCCCCATGGCGAGGGCAAAGACCGTGACGAAGAGGCCCGCGGTCATCAGCGGCGCAAAGACCGTCTGCTGCCAGACCGCCATGAAGCGCATGATCTCGCGCCGGGCCAAGGTTCGCATCCCCAGCCAGTTGACCCGGCCAAAGCGGCGCACGCCCAGTGTTTTCGCGGCGTTTGTCATGTGATCGGCCATTTCCCGTCCTTGAATTTCCCGCTTTGCGGGGATATCTCTCGGCATCCCGTTTCTGGCGGGGTCAATCACGGGTTTCAAGATGTGGCGGGGATACGCCCTGCCGGAAAGGCAATCATGTCCTGGACGGATGAGCGCGTCGAGACGCTGAAGCGCATGTGGAGCGAGGGCCAGTCGGCCAGCGCCATCGCGAAGGAACTGGGCGGCGTCACCCGCAACGCGGTGATCGGCAAGGTGCATCGCCTTGGCCTGTCGAACCGCAATGACGAGCCCGAGGCCGGCAAACCTGCCGCGCCCGTGGCCGAGGCCCCTGCGCCCGAGCCGGCGAAGAAGCCTGCCAAGAAGCCCGAGGTCAAGGTCGACGCCAAGCCCGAGAAGCTCGAGGAACCCGAAGCCGCCGCGCCGGAAGAAGACGACGAGGCCGAGCCCTCGACCCAGCCGGCCTTCAACCCGGCCAACCGCCGGATGATCGTGCCCGCCGGCCAGCCGCTGCCGCCGCAGCCCTCGGCCAACGAGATCAGCCCCGAGGCGCTGGCCTCGGTCCGCGAGGTCGAGAAGAAGGCGCGAAAGCTGAGCCTGATGGAACTGACCGAGCGCACCTGCAAATGGCCGATCGGCGACCCGGCGACCGAGAAGTTCTGGTTCTGTGGTCTGCCCAGCCAGCCCGGCAAACCCTATTGCGAGGCCCATGTCGGCGTGGCCTTCCAGCCGATGTCCTCGCGCCGCGACCGCCGGCGCTGAGGGTTCGGCAAACGAGACAGGGCCGCCTTCGGGCGGCCTTTTTCGTTGAGAGCGGCGTCTTTGCTGCGGGCATCATCCTCTTCGGGCCGCGCTACGCCTGAGCCTCAGTCGAAGCCCCTCACTTGCCCGTTCACCCAAGCCCGCAGGATCACCTGCGCCACGGCCCCCTTGCGTGCCGGGGCGATCTTCTCGTGCCGCCCTTCCAGCGCCAGGGCGATCTCGGCCTTGCTGGCCCAGAGCGCATCTTCCAGCTCGTTCGGGTCCATGGCGATCCGGGTGGTCTCGGCCCGCCCGGCGCAACCGATCATCAGCGAGGCCGGGAAGGGCCAGGGCTGCGAGGTGACATAGCGCACCTCGCCCACGGTGATCCCCGCCTCTTCCATCACCTCGCGGCGCACCGCCTCCTCGACCGTCTCGCCCGGCTCCATGAAGCCCGCGAGCAGCGAATACATGCGCGGGTCCCAGTTCGATTGCCGGCCCAAGAGCACCCGGTCGCCATCGAGGATCAGCATGATGACCACCGGATCGGTGCGCGGGAAATGCTGCCGCCCGCAGCCGGGGCAATCAAAGCGCCAGCCGGCATGGCTGACCACGTTCCGCGTGCCACAATTGGCGCAAAAGCCATGGGTCAGCCGCCATTCGAAAATGCCCTTGGCCGCCGCCGCGATGCCGGCATCGCGATGGTCGATATCGCCCATGATCGCGCGCAGGTCGATGAACTTGCGCGTCTCGGACAGGTCCAGCGTGCGGCGATCGACGAATTCGGCCGGAGCCACGTCGGGCGGGGCGATATAGGAGACATCGGCGGCGAAATGCGCCGTGCCGGTCTCGTCGAGGCCCATGAACACGACCGGCTCGGGGCCGTCCACGATCAGTGGATCGGTGGCCGACAGCCAGGCGAGGCGCGGGCCTTCGGGCGTCAGGTCGAACAGCGGTTTGCCACGCCAGAAGGGCGAGACGCGGCTGGCGGGATCGGCGAGCTGCTGGTCCTGCCAAGCGGCATCGCTGCGCAGCCGGTCGGCGCGGTCGAGGAAGCTGCCAGCGAAGGTGACATCGGATTCGGGGATCATGGCGGCAACCTGCCCCGTCGCGTGCCGGCTGGCAAGCCACCGCCTGAGACGGGGCCGGCCAGCCGGGCGGTTCAGTCCCTGCGATCAGGCGTCAGCCAGCAGCAGTTTCCGGTTCTGCAGGTGGCGGCTTGCCAGCTTGCGCGCCGGCCGTCCGCTGAGCAGCATCCGGGCACCTTCGATCTCGCGGCCGGCCTCGGCGATCCCGGGCATGATCGCCAGGATCTCGTCGCGCGCCTCGGCAGCGACGCTATCCAGCGCGACCGGGCCGGTGAACAGGCTTTCGCTCGGCGCGCCCTCGGCGAAGATGATCTCATGCTGGTCAAAGAGCATGTGATGATAGGTCACTTCCTCAGCATCCTGTACGATGTCAAAGCCCTCGAGCCGCAGGAACTGCTTGGCCGCGCCCAGAACCTCCTGCGTGCCGAACATGCGCTGCGCGATCTTCGACCGGACCAGGATGCGGTGCTGCGGCGAGACCAGCAGGTCACGATACGGCAGGGCGCCGCCCAGGCAGCCGGCGGCGATGCGGATCGGCTTCAGCTTGGGATTGGCGGCCAGATCGATGCTGTCCAGCCGCTTGCAACCGATCCAGCGCACCTGCTGGAGCCCGTGATCCAGCGTCTGCACCATGTCACCAATGGTGATGTCCTCGATGGCAACCTCGCCGCGCTCGGTCAGAATCTGCGTGCCCGCCGCGAAGCAGACGATATCGACGGCATCGATCGTCCGGCTGTGCGTCGTTCCGTAGTAATCGCTCGTGATGAACTTGACGATCTTGAACGACTGCATGTGCAGACCGTCGAATGCGGTGTCGGCATTGGTGAAGATCGCGCCGTTCTGCAGCTGGACGATCTCCAGCGTCCTGGTCACCGCCGTGCCGTCGCCCAGCAGGACCTCGACCTCCCAGGTCGAGACCGAATCGATGGCCGAGGTCACCGGCCCGTTGCCGATGTCATAGCTGTAGCTGTCAGCATCGCGCTGGAAGATCGGGCTCTTGAGGTTGGCACGGTCATCTTCTTCAAGACGGCCCGCCTCGCGATCCCGAACAACGTCGTTCTGGGTGATCGTTGTCAACTGCAGCTCGTCACCGCCGAAGACCGAGCCGACGGCCCAATTGGTGCCGGCACCTTGATTGGCGACGGCAAGGTTCTCGATCGTCGTGTTGATGTTCAACAGGCTGGTCGACTCGACAGTGTCCATGTCCGCGAATTGGCCAAGATAGAACTGGTTGACGGTATAGGTCGGCACGAAAGGTCTCTCCCAGAGATTGGATCCTCGATTGAATGTGCCATCCTGAACACCAACCCCCGCGACCAAGCCAGCGGCCGCCGGGTTAACTGGTTAAACGGTTAATTCGCTTGCAGATTTCCTGTTTAAAGCGGTGAATTGACCTCGGCCGCAGCGATGATCGCCGGGCAAAAAGCGAATGAATTTGCGGGTTCATTCCTGTTCTCGTCGCCGCCCTTGTCGATCGGGCCATGCGGTGGCTGGCACCAGCGGCTCATTAACAAACCGGAGAACAATGCCGATCTTGCAGCATTGAAACGGGCCGGCGTGGCGATCTGTCGCAGCAGCCGCAGCGCCGCCGCCAGAGAACTGCTGTCGCCCCTCTCGATCGCACCAAACAGTGCTAGCCCGGCGCTCGCCGCTGTCGCCCCGCCCGCTCTCTTTCATTCGCGGTCCATCGCGGCTACATACGGCGCCGATCGACCCAAGGACGCACGCGCATGGCCCGCCACCTCATCACCTCTGCCCTGCCCTATATCAATGGCATCAAGCATCTGGGCAATCTCGTCGGCAGCCAGCTGCCCGCCGACCTCTATGCGCGCTATCTCAGGGGTCGCGGCCATGAGGTGATGTTCATATGCGCCACCGACGAACATGGCACGCCCGCCGAACTGGCGGCGGCCAAGACCGGCGAGGCAGTGGCCGATTATTGCGCCCGGATGCATGGCGAACAGGCGGCGCTGGCGCGCGGCTTTGGCCTCAGCTTCGATCATTACGGCCGCTCGTCCAGCGACCGCAATCGCGCCCTGACCCAGCATTTCGCCGGCAAGCTGGCGGATAACGGGTATATCAGCGAGGTCTCGGAAAAGCAGGTCTATTCCATCGACGACGCCCGCTTCCTGCCCGACCGCTATATCGAGGGCACCTGCCCGAATTGCGGCTATGACAAGGCGCGCGGCGACCAGTGCGAGAATTGCACCAAGCTTCTGGACCCGACCGACCTGATCGACCCGCGCAGCGCCATCTCGGGCAGCACCAATCTGGAGGTGCGCGAGACCAAGCATCTTTACCTGCGCCAGTCAGCACTGAAAGACGAGATCGCAGCCTGGATCGATAGCAAGACCGACTGGCCGATCCTGACCACCTCGATCGCCCGCAAATGGCTGAACGACGGCGACGGCTTGCAGGATCGCGGCATCACCCGCGACGTGCAATGGGGCGTGCCGGTCAAGCGCGGCGACAGGGACTGGCCGGGGATGGAGGGCAAGGTCTTCTATGTCTGGTTCGACGCGCCCATCGAATATATCGCCGCGACCGCCGAATGGGCCGATGCCAATGGCAAGACCGACGCCGACTGGCGCCGCTGGTGGCGCAAGGATGAAGGCGCCGAGGATGTCACCTATACCCAGTTCATGGGCAAGGATAACGTGCCCTTCCACACGCTCAGCTTCCCGGCCACGCTGATCGGCTCGGACGAGCCGTGGCGCATGGTCGATTACATCAAGTCCTTCAACTACCTGACCTATGCCGGCGGGCAATTCTCGACCAGCCAAGGCCGTGGCGTTTTCATGGATCACGCGCTGGAGATCCTGCCCGCCGATTACTGGCGCTGGTGGCTGTTGAGCCATGCGCCGGAATCCGGCGACAGCGAGTTCACCTGGGAGAATTTCCAGCAATCGGTGAACAAGGACCTCGCCGATGTGCTGGGGAATTTCGTCAGCCGCATCACCAAGTTCTGCCGCAGCAAGTTCGGCGAGACCGTCCCCGAGGGCGGCGCATACGGTGCCGAGGAACGCGCGCTGATCGAGGCGCTGACCACCCGCATACGTGCCTATGAAGGCTTCATGGCGGACATGGAAGTGCGCAAATCCGCCGCCGAATTGCGCGCCATCTGGGTTCTGGGCAATGAATACCTGCAAAGCGCCGCGCCCTGGTCCAGCTTCAAGACCGCCCCGGAAAAGGCCGCCATGCAGGTGCGTCTGGGTCTGAACCTGATCCGTCTCTATGCCGTGCTCTCTGCCCCCTTCATCCCCTTCACCGCCAAGGCCATGGCCGAGGCAATGGGGACTGCGGATGCGGGCTGGCCCGATGATGTGGAACAGGCCATGATGGCGCTTCAGCCCGGCCATGTTTTCACCACGCCCGACAATCTTTTCGCCAAGATCACCGACGACCAGCGCGCCGAGTGGGAAGACCGCTTCAAGGGCGTGCGCAAGTAGGAGGCCTACCATGACCCATTGCATCCTGATCGGCGCCCCCGTCGACGAAGGTCAGCGCCGCCTCGGCTGCCTGATGGGCCCCGCCGCCTATCGCGTGGCGGGCCTGTCGCGCACGCTTGGCGACCTTGGCCACACGGTCGAGGATCGCGGCGACGTGACCCCGCGCGCGCCCGGCAACGAGACCTGCGCCAACCCCGCCGTCCATCACCTGCCCGAAATGCTGGCCTGGACCGAGGCGCTGCGCAGCGCCATGGCCAATGCGCTGCCCGACGGCATGCCGATCATCATGGGCGGCGATCACTCGCTGGCGCTCGGCACGGTGGCTGGCGTGGCCCAGCACGCCGCTAAGCTCGGTCGCCCGCAATTCGTCATCTGGCTGGACGCGCATAGCGATTTCCACACCGTCGAGACCACGACTTCGGGCAACCTGCACGGCACGCCGATGGCCTATGCCGCCGGTCGTCCGGGCTTCGATCCCTTCCCGCCCTTCCCCGCCCCGATCCCCGGCGAGAATATCTGCATGTTCGGCATCCGCAGCGTCGATCCAGCCGAGCATGCCGCGATGCAGGAAACCGAGATCGCGGTGAATGACATGCGGGTGCTGGACGAGCAGGGCATCGTCGCGCCGCTGCGCGCCTTCCTGAACCGGGTACGCGAGGCGAACGGACTGCTACATGTCAGCCTCGACGTGGATTTCCTCGATCCCTCGATCGCGCCCGCCGTCGGCACCACCGTTCCCGGTGGCACCACCTTCCGCGAGGCGCATCTGGTGATGGAGCTTCTGCACGAATCCGGCCTTGTCACCTCGCTGGATCTGGTCGAGCTGAACCCGTTCCTCGACGATCGCGGTCGCACCGCCAAGCTGATGGTCGATCTGGTCGGCAGCCTGATGGGCCGCAAGGTCTTCGACCGCCCGACCCGCAGCTACTGACCGGCAAGGGCGCCCGCTCGCCCCTTGCCACCACCCCCGCCAGCGGATAGCCAAAGCCATCCGCGGGCGTGGCGGAATGGTAGACGCATGGGACTTAAAATCCCTGGGGCGCAAGCCCGTGCGGGTTCGAGTCCCGCGGCCCGCACCATGAACGGACAGGTTGATGCGGCTGATCGACAACCCGACCGCGCGGCGCATCTTTCTGGATCGCCATGCCCTTTGCGAGCCGGCGACCGGCACGGCGACGCGCGCCGATCTCTTGGCGCTGATCGAGCGTTTGGGCTTCGTGCAGGTCGACAGCATCAACACCGTCGCCCGCGCCCATGACATGATCCTGTGGTCGCGCCGCCGCGCCTATCGGCCCGAGCTGCTGCGGCGCATGGTGGACCGCGACCGGACCCTGTTCGAGCATTGGACCCATGACGCCGCCGTCATCCCCTCGGCCTTCCTGCCGCATTGGCGCTGGCGGATGCGGCGCGACGCGCCGGGCATTCTCGCGCGCTATCGCAAGTGGCAAGGGGATGGCTTTGTCGACCGGCTGGACGAGGTGATCGCCCATATCCGCGAGAACGGCCCCGCTGGCACCGGCGATGTCGGGCAGGACGAGGCCCGCAGCAAGGGCGGCTGGTGGGAATGGCATCCCTCCAAGGCGGCGCTGGAATTCCTGTGGCAAAGCGGGCGTATCGCCGTCACCCGGCGCGAGGGCTTCGCGAAACTCTATGACCTGGCCGAGCGGGTGCATCCGCCCGGCCCCGAGATGAGCGATGACGACGCGATAGACTGGGCGATGCAAGCCGCGCTGGACCGGCTCGGCTTTGCGACCACCGGGGAACTGGCGGCCTTCTGGGGCCGCATCCGACCCGAGGAGGCCGCGCGATGGGCCGATGCCGCGCTGCACCGGGGCGAGGTGGTGCCGGTGCGCATTGAATCCGCCGATGGCAGCCATCGCCGCGCGCTGGCCCGTGCCGATCTGGATACCGACGCCGCCCCCGAGGTGCGCGGGTTGCGCATCCTCTCGCCCTTCGACCCGGCGCTGCGCGACCGCAAGCGGACCGAACGCTTGTTCGGTTATTGCTATCGCATTGAAGTCTTCGTCCCCGAGGCCAAGCGCCAGTTCGGCTATTACGTCTTTCCAATCATGGAGGATGACCGCCTGATCGGCCGCGTCGATGCCCGCGCGCGGCGGGCCGAGGGCGCGCTGACGGTCGCGGGCCTCTGGCTGGAACCGGGTATCCGCCCGGCCAAGGGGCGGCTGGCGAAGATCGAGGCGCAATTGCAGCGACTGGCCGGCTTCGCGCAATGCGAGCGGGTGGAGTTCGAGGACGGATGGCAGAAATGGACTTGACCAGTTGTGACAGCATCGCTGGACAGCGGGTACTGTTCGTCATGGCGGCGGAACCCGAATACGGCCCGCACTTGCGCCAGCGGATCACCCCCCTGATGACCGGCATCGGCCCGGTCGAGGCGGCGGTGGTGCTGGCCTCGACCCTGACGGCGATGGCCGAGAAACCGGCGCTGATCGTCTCGCTCGGCTCGGCCGGCTCGCGCCATCTGGCGCAGGCCGATGTCTATCAGGCCACCCATCTGGCCTATCGTGACATGGATGCCTCGCCCCTCGGCTTCGACAAGGGTCGCACACCGCTGTTGGATCTGCCGCGACAGGTGGCGCTGCCCCATCGCATCCCCGGCATCCCCGAGGCCAGCCTCTCGACCGGCGCGAATATCGTCAGCGGCGCGGGCTATGACGGCATTGCCGAGGACATGGTGGACATGGAAACCTTCGCCCATCTGCGCGCCGCCATGCGCTTTGACATTCCGCTGATCGGGCTCAGGGGCATTTCGGATGGCAAGGAAGAGCTGCAAACCCTGACCGACTGGACCCAGTATCTGCACATCATCGACGAAAAGCTGGCGCAGGCCGTCGATCTGCTGGCCGGGGCGCTGTCGAGGGACGAGCTGCGCCTTTAGGCCCGCTTGCCCCTGCCGCCCCGGCCCCCTAAACGGTCCTGAGCCACGTGCGAAGGAAACCAGATGGCACGCAGCCCGTCCGTGATCGAAGACCGCCCCACCACCCGCCGCGTCGGGGCGCTGGGGGCGCTCAGCCCGTTCATCTGGCCCTATCGCATTCAGGTGGTGCTGGCGCTGATCGCGCTGTCGGTGACTGCCGGGATCAGCCTGGTCCTGCCTCTGGCGGTGCGCCGGGTCGTCGATGGCTTCGGTCAGGGCGCGCAGTTGCTGGACGAGTATTTCGGCGCCGCGCTGATGATCGTGGCGCTGCTGGCCGTGGGCACCGGCCTGCGCTATTTCCTCGTCACGCGCCTCGGGGAGCGGGTGGTGGCCGATATCCGCAAGGCGGTTTTCGGCCGGGTCATCACGCTGAGCCCGCGCTTCTATGAACGGCTGATGACCGGCGAGGTGCTGTCGCGCATCACCACCGACACCACGCTGATCCAGTCCGTCGTCGGCTCCTCGGTCTCGATCGCGCTCAGGAACATGCTGATCCTCGTCGGGGGGCTGGTGATGCTGGCCGTAACTTCGGCCAAGCTGACCGGCCTTGTCCTGCTGATCGTGCCGGCGATCATCGTGCCGATCGTGGTGCTGGGCCGGCGCCTGCGCAAGCTCTCGCGCGAGAACCAGGACTGGATCGCGGCCTCCTCGGGTTCGGCCTCGGAAAGCCTGCTGGCCGCGCAGACGGTGCAGTCCTATACCCACGAGGCCGCCAGCAGCGCGGCCTTTGACCGGGTGACCGAGAAATCCTTCGACACCGCGCTGTCGCGCGTGCGCACCCGCGCGGTGATGACCAGTATCGTCATCTTCCTGATCTTCGCCGGGGTGATCGGCGTGTTGTGGATTGGCGCGCGCGACGTGCGGCTTGGCACCATGACGGCGGGCGAGTTGGTACAATTCGTCATCTATGCCATCCTCGTCGCCAGCTCGACCGGGGCGCTGTCCGAGATCTGGGGCGAGTTGCAGCGCGCCGCCGGCGCGACCGAGCGACTGACCGAGCTGCTGACCGCCGAGGACAACATCCACGACCCCCTCCATCCCGTCGCCCTGCCCCGCCCCGTCCGGGGTGCCATCGCGCTGGAGGGCGTCACCTTCCACTATCCCTCGCGTCCCGACATGTCCGCGCTGGAAGATGTCAGCCTGACCATCCGCCCCGGCGAGACCGTGGCGCTGGTCGGGCCTTCGGGCGCCGGCAAGACCACGGTGATCCAGCTGATCCAGCGCTTCTGGGACCCCGATCTGGGCCAGGTCACGCTGGACGGGATCGATCTCAAGGACATGGCCCGGGCCGATTTCCGCAAGGCGATGGCGCTGGTGCCGCAGGACCCGGTGATTTTCGCTGCTACCGCGCGCGACAATATCCGCTTCGGCCGCCCCGAGGCCAGCAATGCCGAGGTCGAGGCTGCCGCCCGCGCCGCCAATGCCTATGACTTCATCACGGCCCTGCCGCAGGGCTTTGACAGCCAGCTGGGCGAGCGCGGGGTGATGCTGTCGGGTGGCCAGCGCCAGCGCATCGCCATCGCCCGCGCCATCCTGCGCGATGCGCCGATCCTGTTGCTGGACGAGGCGACCAGCGCGCTGGACGCGCAATCCGAGGCCTCGGTGCAGGAGGCGATCAACCGTCTGTCCAAGGGCCGCACCACCATCGTCATCGCCCACCGGCTGGCGACGGTAAAGACGGCAGACCGCACGGTGGTCTTCGATCATGGCCGGATCGTGGCCGAGGGTCGCCATGACGAGCTGGTGGCGCAGGGCGGGCTTTACGCCCGGCTGGCGCGGCTGCAGTTCACCGCCGGGCAGCTTCAGGATGACATGGCCGGGGACGAGGTTCAGGCGACCGCCTGACGCTATTTCGGCGCGCCATAGACCGCCGACCAGAACACCGTCCGCCCATCCGAACCGACGGCGCGGCCGATGCCCACCTCGCGCACCTGCGGGATGCGGATATTCTCCAGATGCCCGCCCGAGGCGTTCCACTCGGCCAGCACCCGGTTCAGCGAATAGGGACCGGCAGCGATGTTCTCGGCGGTCAGGCGCGGGGCATAGCCAAGCGACTTGACCCGTGCCGCCGGGCCGCTGCTGGACCGCCCGCGATGCGCCATCATCCCGCGCTCGGCCATGTCGCAGGCATGGGCGGCGGCGGCGCGCGCCAGCACCGCGTTCGGCTGTACATCCGGCAGACCTGCGGCCCGGCGCGCCGCATTGGTTGCCGCCGCCGCTGTCGCGTTCTCGGCCGCGCTGGTCGCATGGCATTGCGCCGCACCCGGCGGGCTTGCCTGGACATCGGGGTATTTGCTGCTGGCCGAGGCGTGCAGCCCACCCCTGTCCCCCGCGCATCCGGCGAGCATCAGCGCCATCAGTGACGCAAGAAAGTACCTGCTCATTCGCCGCATCCCTCCCGCTCTCGCTAAGGTTGTATAGCCCGCATTTTTCAAGGCTTCAACGAATCGAACATTTCGGTGCAGTTTGGCAATGCCGACCGTGCTGCGGAACTTCGTCATCCGGCTGGCGTTTTGACGATCGAGACATGAACCTGAAAGGACAGTCCATGGCATTGTGGGATTTCGTGAAGGACGCCGGCAAATCGATCTTCGGGTCGGAAGCCGAAGCCGCCGAGGCGAAGCCAAGCGGTCCAGCGCTGGACGAGGCAACCAAGGCCAAGGTCGCCGCGCTGGAAGCCGAAGTGAAGCGTCTGGGGCTGGACAGCGGCGATGTGCACCTGCGCTTGCGCGGAGACACGGTGATAGTGGAATCCAAGGGTGCCGACCGTGAGACCATGGAGAAGCTGATCCTGGCCGTCGGCAACATCAAGGGCATCGCCCATGTCGAGGCCGATCTGCCCGGCGCGCCCGCCGCACCGGCTGCGAAGGCCGAGGCGCCTAAGGCCGAGGCAGGTGCAGCAAAACCCGCCGCCGAAAAACCCGCCGCGCCGAAAGCCGCGCCCCAGCCCGCCGCGGCCGCACCGGTGTTCCACACCGTTGCCAAGGGCGAAACCCTGTCGGCCATCGCCAAGAAGTACTTGGGCAATGCCAACAAGTATAACGCCATCTTCGAGGCCAACCGCCCGATGCTCAGCGACCCCGACAAGATCTATCCGGGCCAGACATTGCGCATTCCGCAGGCAAATTGACCCTGCGTGACCCATTCTGACGCTGCGTTGCAGCGCCCGAGGGCAGGGGCAAGACCCTTGCCCTCATTGGTAATTTTGCCTCATTCTTTGCGCCACCCGGCATGGCAGGAGGCCGGCTGGACAAGACGCGTAATCGGGGGGAGGCGTTGATGAGCCGCTTTGGCAGCATGGAAGATCGCAACCGGATCGAGTCCGAGATGGACTATGGAAGCCGGCAGCTACCGAAGACAATCTACGGCTTTCTGTCCGCCACGGCCGAGCGTTTTCCGGACCGCCCTGCCCTCTCGTTCCAGCTGCTCTCGGGCGAGCGCGACCATGCCACCACCCTGACATGGCGTGAATTCCACGCCCGGGTGACCGAGACCGCGAACCTGTTCCGCAGCCTCGGCGTCGGGCCCAAGGATACCGTCGCCTACCTGCTGCCGAACAGCATCGAGACACCGATCGTGCTCTTGGCCGGGGCCACCGCCGGCATCGTGAACCCGATCAATCCGCTTCTGGACGCCGAGCAGATCGCCGGCATCCTGCGCGAGACCAAGGCCAAGGTGCTGGTCACGCTGAAGGCCTTTCCCAAGACGGACGTGGCGCAGAAAGCCGCCGAGGCGGTCAGCAAAGCTCCGAACGTGACCCATGTGGTCGAGATCGACCTGAACCGCCACCTGACCGGGCTGAAGAAATTCATCGTGCCGCTGGTGCGCCCCAAGGTTCCGGTCAAGCATCACGCCAAGGTGCTGGATTTCGAGGCCGCGACCAGCGGCAGCAAGCATACAAGGCTGGATTTCAACGATCCGCAGGAAGACCGCGTCGCCGCCTATTTCCACACCGGCGGCACCACCGGCACGCCCAAGGTGGCGCAGCATCTTTACTCGGGCATGATCTACAATGGCTGGCTGGGCGGGCGGCTGCTGTTTGATGAAACCGACGTGCTGATCTGCCCCTTGCCGATGTTCCACGTCTTTGCCGCCTACCCGATTCTGATGTCCTGCATCGCCTCGGGCGCGCATGTGGTCATGCCGACCCCCGCCGGCTATCGCGGCGACGGCGTCTTCGACAATTTCTGGAAGCTGATCGAGCGCTGGCAGGTCACCTTCCTGATCACCGTGCCCACGGCCATCTCGGCGCTGATGCAGCGCCCGGTGAATGCCGATGTCTCGTCGCTGAAAACCGCCATCTCGGGCTCGGCGCCGCTGCCGCTGGAACTTTACAACCGCTTCAAGGCCGCCACCGGCGTCGAGATCGCCGAGGGCTATGGCCTGACCGAGGCGACCTGTCTGGTCAGCTGCAACCCGGTTGACGGTGCCAAGAAAGTGGGCTCGGTCGGCATTCCCCTGCCCCATACCCATGTGCGCATCCTCAAGCACATCCCCGGCGGCGTGCAGGAATGCGGTGCCGACGAGGTGGGCGAGATCTGCGTGGCCAATCCGGGCGTCTATGCCGGCTCGACCTATACCGAGGCCGACAAGAACAAGGACCTGTTTGCCGAAGGCATCTATCTGCGCACCGGCGATCTGGGACGCATCGATGCCGATGGCTACCTGTGGATCACCGGCCGCGCCAAGGACCTGATCATTCGCGGCGGCCATAACATCGACCCGGCCGAGATCGAGGACGGGTTGCTGAGCCACCCGCAGGTCGCCTTTGCCGGCGCCATCGGCCAGCCCGATGCCTTTGCCGGTGAACTGCCCACGGCCTATGTCGAACTGACCGAGGGCGCGACCGTCACCGTCGAAGAGTTGATGGAACACGCCAAGACCCATATCCACGAGCGCGCCGCCCTGCCCAAGCATATCGAGATCATGGCCGAGCTGCCGAAGACGGCGGTGGGCAAGATCTTCAAGCCCGACCTGCGCCGCATGGCCATCACCCGCGTCTACGACGCCGCGCTGAACGGCACCGGCGCCCATGTGGCCGAGGTGGTCGAGGACAAGAAGCGCGGTCTGGTCGCGCGTCTGGCCCGCGACGGCGAGGTGGACGAGGCCGCGATCAAGGCCAAGCTGGGGGAATTCACCCGCCCCTGGGAATGGGTCTGACCGATCCTGACCCCGAACATCCGGTCTGCCCGCTTTGCGGGCGGCCGATCCCGCCCGGTGCGCCGCAGAGCCGCCATCACCTGATCCCGAAACTGCGCGGCGGCAAGGGCGGCGAGACAGTGCTGCTGCACCAGGTCTGCCATTCGACCATCCACAAGACCCTGAGCGAGACCGAGCTTGCCCGGCAGTTCAACAGCGTCGAGGCGCTGCGTGGGCATCCCGACCTTGCCCGCTTCTTCGCCTGGGTGGCGCGAAGGCCACCCGGCTGGAAGGGCAAGGTGCGCTAGACCCCCAGCGTCTTGCGCCCCCGCGCCACCAGGTCCTGCGCCTCTTTCAGCGACATGCGACCAAAGACGGCCTCGTCGCCCGCGATGAAGGTCGGTGTGCCCATCAGCCCCATGTGATCGGCCAGCTGGAACGAGGTGGTGATATGCTCGTCGATCTCGGGCCGCTCCATGTCGGCGCGCAGCTTGGTCACGTCCAGCCCGATCTGCCGGGCGATGCGCATGACGCTCGCCTCGGCCGCGCGGTCCTTCATCGCCATCAGCGCGGCGTGGAACTGCCAGTATTTGCCCTGTCGCAGGGAGGCCAGCGAGGCCCGCGCCGCGAATTCCGAGCCCTCGCCGAAGACCGGCCATTCGCGGTAGACCACGCGCAACTGCGGGTCCGACGAGATCAGCTGCTGCACGACCCCGACCATCTGGCGGCAGAACGGGCAGTTATAGTCGAAGAACTCGGTCAGCGTCAGGTTGCCCTCGGGATTGCCGAGGACCGGCGCATTCGGGTCACGCTCGATCGCCTTGCGCAGATCCTCGGGCATCGGGTTCGGGCGGTCGGCGCCCTGGGCGAAAGCCGGCAGAGCGGCGCTGGCGCCAAGGGCGGTGGCACCGATGAGAAGGTGGCGGCGGCTCGGCATGTGGCGGTCCTTTCGGTCAAGGGCGGTCGCGACGGAACCCTAGACGTGAAACGGGCGGCGAGACAGTCACGATCGGGTGGGCCAAGCCTGCTCGCTTTCGCGGCATCGGGAAAGCGTGATTTTGTGATCTGGCGATTCGGGCGCAGGATGAAGGTTCTTAACCCGCAATCGAAAGGATCACCCATGCCCCGCCATGCCCTGACCCTGGCGCTTGCCGCCGCCTTTCTGGCCGCGCCGGCCCTTGCGCAGCAGGCCACGACCGGCACCGAGACGACAAAGCCCGTGGTCATCCTGCCGGCACCGCAGGAAACCGACGCCAATCTGCAAACCACGCCCGAGACGATCAAACCCGCCAGCGGCTCGCGCTGCGGGATGAGCAAGGCCGTGACCTCGTAACACCGGGCCGCTCCGCCCGGATTGACCTATGCGCGGATGCGCAGACCCTGTGCCACGCCGCACAGAGGTAACCGTCTGCGAGACGAGAACACCAGCAAATGCTGGACTTCCTGTCACTTTCGATCACGTTTCGTTGGTTGCGGCAGCGACACGCAGCCCGCAGATGCCCGTCATCGGCCCTTCAACCCTGTCAGAGCCAGACCTAGATCGGCTGGCGAAACACAGAAGAAGGATGTTTCAGATGAAACTCGCAATTGCGGCTGTTGCAGCCACCCTCACCGCCGGTTCGGCCTTCGCTGGCGGCTATACCTCGCCGGTCGTCGAGACCCCGGTCATCGCCCCGGTCGCCCCGGTTGCCGTTGATGCCGGCACCGACTGGACGGGCTTCTACGCCGGTCTGCAGTACGGCCAGGGCAACGCCGAGGCCTCGCTTGGCGGCGACAACGTCGAGTCCGATTTCGACGCCTACGGTGTCCATGGCGGCTATAACCACGACTTCGGCAACTACGTCCTGGGCGGCGAACTCGACTATAACAAGGTCGACCTCGACGACGCCGATGGCGATGCCGACCTGTGGCGCCTGCGTGGCCGCGCCGGCTATGACATGGGCAAATTCCTGCCCTACGTCACCCTGGGCGCCGCCCATATCTCGGGCGACAACGACCTGTCGGAAACCGACGTGACCTATGGCATCGGTGGTGAATACATGGTCACCGACCGCTTCACCGTCGGCGCCGAGTACACCAAGCAGGACTTCAGCGACGTGCAGAACGTCGATGGTCTGGACCTGGACAGCGACATGGTGCAGGTCCGCGCCTCGTTCCGCTTCTGATCGAAGCTGATCCGCGTGAGACGGAAGGGCGACCCCTCGGGGTCGCTCTTTTCGTTTGCGGGGGTGCAACGGCTGCGTGCGGTGGGTGGCGCAACAGCGGGGCCGGGGAACGGGTTTCGTCAGCAAATGCTGGGGTTTTGGCTGCGCAGGGCGTGCACCGGGGATACACAGGTGGTGCACCGGGCGTGCACGGGGTTGAGCGGAATGGTGCGTGCGGCCGTTCACGACGGGTCTGGGCGTAGGGTGGGGTTTCACCCCACCATGCGAACAGGGAAACGGGCAATCGGTGGGGTGGAACCCCACCCTACGATTGCTGCAAAGAGCGTGCACCTAGGGGTGCACAGGGCGTACACGGTATGCGCGGGGTTGCAGCGGCCGCCCGGGCCATCGGCGCGGCTGATCTGGACTCGGTGTAGGGTGGTTTTTCCAACCCACCACGATCCACCGCGATGGTGGGGTCTAACCCCACCCTACGCTTGCTGTGCAACGGCAGTGCAGCGTCAGTCCGCGGGCACGGATGAAACACTTGATCGAGCAACCGTAAAGGGCGCCTCTCGGCGCCCTTTTTCTACCTCGTGAACTTCTTGTACTTCACCCGCTTCGGCTCGATGCTGTCCGGCCCCAGCCGCCGCACCTTGTCCTCTTCATAGGCCTCAAAGTTGCCCTCGAACCATTCCACATGGGCATCACCCTCGAACGCAAGAATATGCGTGCAAAGGCGGTCGAGGAAGAAACGGTCGTGCGAGATGATCACCGCGCACCCGGCGAAATCTTCCAGCGCGGCTTCCAGCGCCTGCAGGGTTTCCACGTCGAGGTCGTTGGTCGGTTCGTCCAGCAGCAGCACGTTGCCACCGGATTTCAGCAGTTTCGCCATGTGGACGCGGTTGCGTTCACCGCCGGACAGTTGGCCCACCTTCTTCTGCTGGTCTCCGCCCTTGAAGTTGAAGGCGCTGGCATAGGCGCGGCTGTTCATCGTCGCATCGCCCAGCTCGATCTGCTCGGCCCCGCCCGAGATTTCCTCCCAGACCGTCTTGTTGCCGTCGAGCGCGTCGCGCGACTGGTCGACATAGGAGAGCTGCACTGTATCGCCGAGCGTGATCTGGCCCTCGTCGGGCTGGTCCTGGCCGGTCAGCATGCGGAACAGCGTGGATTTACCGGCGCCGTTCGGGCCGATCACGCCGACGATGGCGCCGGGCGGAATTGTGAAATCCAGATTCTCGATCAGAAGCTTGTCGCCCATGGCCTTCTTAAGCCCGGCGACCTCGATCACCTTGCCGCCAAGACGCTCGCCATTCGGGACGATGATCTGGGCGCGGGTCAGCTTGTCGCGCTCGGACTGGCCGGCCAACTCGTTATAGGCGTTGATCCGGGCCTTCTGCTTGGCCTGGCGGGCCTTGGCACCGGCGCGGATCCATTCCAACTCGCGCTCCAGCGTCTTCTGCTTGGCCTTGTCCTCGCGCGCCTCCTGCGCCAGCCGCTTGGCCTTCTGGTCGAGCCAGGCGGAATAGTTGCCCTCGTAGGGAATGCCGCGGCCGCGATCCAGTTCGAGGATCCAGCCGGTGATGTCGTCGAGGAAATAGCGGTCATGGGTCACGATCAGGATCGTGCCCGGATATTCGATCAGGTGCTTCTGCAGCCAGGCGATGGTTTCCGCGTCGAGGTGGTTGGTCGGTTCGTCCAGCAGCAGCATGTCGGGCGCTTCCAGAAGCAGCTTGCACAAAGCCACCCGGCGGCGTTCACCGCCCGACAGGGTTTCGACATTGGCATCGTCGGGCGGGCAGCGCAGGGCCTCCATCGCCACGTCGATCTGGCTGTCCAGGTCCCAGAGGTTCTCGGCGTCGATCTCGTCCTGCAGCGTAGCCATTTCCTCGGCGGTCTCGTCCGAGTAGTTCATCGCCAGCTCGTTATAGCGGTCGAGCTTGGCCTTCTTCGCCGCCACGCCCAGCATGACATTGCCGCGCACGTCGAGGTTCGGATCCAGATGCGGTTCCTGCGGCAGATAGCCGACGGTCGCGCCCTTGGCGGCCCAGGCCTCGCCCGAGAAATCCTTGTCGAGCCCGGCCATCACCTTGAGCAGCGTCGACTTACCGGCGCCGTTCACGCCAACGACGCCGATCTTGACCCCCGGCAGGAAGTTCAGCCGGATGTTCTCAAAGACCTTCTTGCCACCGGGATAGGTCTTGGACACGCCGTCCATGTGATAGACATACTGATAGGACGCCATGGGAATCTCCTGCAAATGTTGCAGGCTATTTAGGGGATCGCGCGGCTTTAGGAAAGGTCAGCGCAGTTGCGCGGTGAATTCCGGCGGGAAGGCACTTTGCAGGAAATCCGTCTGGTCCTGCAGACGGTCGGCCAGGATCGCGCGCAGTTCCGGCGGGGCGAGAAGGTCATCCGGGGCAGCGAAGACCTTGCGCTCGGCATTCTCATAGGCGTGATGCGGCAGGCCGAGGAAATCCTCGATCTCGGACAGCAGCCCGGCAGGATCGGCACTGATGCGGCCGAAGGGCAGGATCATCAGCTTCTCGGGGCCAAAGGCCGCCTGCCAGCGCGGCACGTAGGCGGCGTAGTCGCCCCGGTTGAACAGGGCCGGCTCGCTCTCCAGCAGCTCCAGCCACGGCCCGGCCTCGCGCGGGTTCTTCTTCTTCCGCGTCATGTGCATCTTCATCTGCGAGACCACCCGGTCGACCGGGTCGCGCAGGATATAGATGAACCGCGCGCGCGGGAGGAAATCGCGGATGAAGGCGACACCTTCCTCGGGCACGGTCGAGTATTCCGGGCTGACATCCATGGTCTGGCTGCCCGGCGGCGCCGGGGCGAAGACGCGGCGATACCAGTCATTGGTGAACATCGGGTCGGCGGTGATGCCGTCGAGATAGTCGATCAGCCCCTGCGGCATCGGATCGCCGCGCAGGCCCCAGCGACGTTCGATGGTCTGGCGCGAGCGGCGGAAATGCCAGGGCAGCCATTGCCGGTGCTCCTCGACAAAGCGATGGCTGAAGAACTGCACCTCTTTGAAAGGCGGGGTCCAGATCTTGGGGTGCTGGGCCAGCATCTGCGACAGCCAGGTGGTCCCGGCCTTCTGCGCGCCGATGCCGATGATGGTGGGCTTGCGGGGCTTGCCGGGTGCGTTCCAGTCGATTTCGCGTTCGGTGGTCATGCCGTCCTGTCTGCTGGTGACACCGCGCCCCTCTTGCCACAAGACGCGGGCAAGCCCAAGCCCGGCCATCGCGCCGTTGCGCTGGACAGCAGGCCGCACGCGCCCTAGCCTCTGCGGCATAGTGTCCGTCATCAGCGATCCGGTTTCGTCATGTCCAGCCAGTTGCCCCTTGCCGCGCGTCCGATGCGGCCGATCAAGTCCCATCACAGCGTCAGCGATGCCATGCGCCGCCATCGCATCCTTGCCTCGAGCCAATGCGTCGACAACCGCGCCAAGCTGGCCAACCTGAAGCGGCTGATCGCGGCGACCGACCAGGAATACCGCAGCATGATGGCCGAGTTGGACCGGCTGGATCGCGAGGGCCGGGTCTGGCTGATCGTCGACCTGATCCACAAGACCTCGCTGGCGACGCTGGACCTTGGCGCGAGTCTGATGGAAGTGGGCGGGCTGAAGGGCGGCGAGGCGGTCCGGGAGCTGTCGGACCAGACGCGCGAGATTTCGGATCTGAACGGCGCGCTGACCGATCTTGTCTCGGGTCAGGCCAGCTGGAACGAGTTCGGCCGCACGGTTCTTGGCCGGGCCATGGGCCGCATCAAGCCAACCTCGGCGGGCGGTGTCTTTGCCAAGGGATCGGCCGATCTGGCGCTGTCGGGGGCTGAAAACCTCGGCGAGATCGCCAAGGCGGATGCCGCCAGCCGGGGCACGCGCACCATCGAAGGCGGGGTGGACGGGCTGGCGGGTCTGGTCCAGCGGGTCGCCGATGTCGCCGATGCCGACCCCAGCAACAAGACCCGCACCGCCAAGCAGGTCAGCGCCATGGCGCAGATCGCGCGGGCCATGGTCACCTATAACCGCGAGCTGGAAGGAGCTTTCAACCGCCGGCTGGAGATCTCGGGCGGGCTGAACGCCAGCCGCTCGAATTTCAAGGCGGTGATGGAACGCACCATGACCCGTTATCGTCGCGATGCCGCCGAGATCGAGCGGCTGGTGCAAAGCTGCATGTAAGGCTGGGCCGGCCCCGGTGAAGGGCCGGACCCTTTGCCCTAACGGTGCCCCCAGAGGTCGTATTCGCCGGCCTCGTCCACCGTCACCTCGACGATATCGCCGGGATGCAGGCCCTCGAACCCCTCGTCGATGAACAGGTTGCCGTCGATCTCGGGTGCGTCGGCCTTGGTGCGGCAGGTGGCACCCTCGTCATCGACCTCGTCCACGATGACATGAAGGCGCTGGCCGACCTTGGCGGCCAGCTTGGCCTCGCTGATGGCCTGCGCTTTTTCCATGAAGCGGTCGAAACGATCCTGCTTCACCTCGGGCGCGACATGGTCGGGCAGATCATTGGCCCGCGCGCCCTTGACGTTCTCGTATTGAAACGCCCCGACGCGATCCAGCTGCGCCTCGTCCAGCCAGTCCAGAAGCGTCTGGAACTCGGCCTCGGTCTCGCCGGGATAGCCCACGATGAAGGTCGAGCGAAGGGTGATCTCGGGGCAGACCGCGCGCCAGGCCGCGATCTCGTCCAGCGTCTTCGCGGCGGCAGCGGGCCGGGCCATGCGCCTCAGCGTATCGGGATGGGCGTGCTGGAACGGGATATCCAGATAGGGCAACACCAGCCCGCCAGATTCCGAATGGGCCGCCATCAGCGGGATCAGGTCGCGCACGAAGGGATAGGGATAGACGTAATGCAGCCGCACCCAGGCCCCAAGCGAGCCAAGGTCGCGGGCGAGGTCCACGATATGGGCGCGGTGGCCGCGTTCGGTCTCGTGCTTGCGGTCAAGCCCATAGGCGCTGGTATCCTGCGAGATCACCAGCAGTTCCTTGACCCCGGCAGCGACCAGCTTCTCGGCCTCGCGGACGATGGCATGGGCCGGGCGGCTGACCAGACGGCCGCGCATGTCGGGGATGATGCAGAACTTGCACTTGTGATTGCAGCCCTCGGAGATCTTCAGATAGCTGTAATGGCGCGGCGTCAGGCTGACGCTGGAGGCCGGCAGCAGATCGACGAAGGGATCGGGCGCGGGCGGCACCGCGCCATGCACGGCATCCAGCACCGATTCATATTGATGCGGACCGGTGACGGCCAGAACCTTGGGATGCGCGCCGGTGATGTATTCGGGCTCCGCCCCGAGGCAGCCGGTGACGATCACCCGTCCGTTTTCCTGCAACGCCTCGCCGATGGCCTCGAGGCTTTCGGCCTTGGCGCTGTCCAGAAAGCCGCAGGTGTTGACGATCACCGCATCCGCGCCGTTGTAATCGGCGCTGATGGCATAGCCCTCGGCCCTGAGGCGGGTCAGGATGCGCTCGCTGTCGACCAGCGCCTTGGGACAGCCGAGGCTGACCATGCCGATGGTCGGCTGGCCGGGGCGGCGCAGCTCGGGGATATGGGCGCGGGCAAGATCCGGGCGCAGGTTGGGCGGGTTCTGGGTCATTGCCGGCATATACGGCCCCGCCCGTCACCGGGCAAGGGCAGGCTCACGCCGGCGGGCCTCTCGCTCGCGGCAATGTGGCTTTCCCCCGGCGCGCGACTGACGCAAAGTGACCGAATGTTGAAACCTGTCCTGATCGCCCTGTCCCTCCTGCTGAGCCTGCCCACCGCGACGCCGGTCGCGGCGCAGACACAGCGTCCCATCGACATCTCGAACGATTCCGGCGGGAACGTGCTGGAAACGATCCAGCGGCGGAACGAGCTGCAGCGCTCGGGCCGGCTGGTGCGCATCCGCGGCTATTGCCGTTCGGCCTGCACCATCTACCTGACCCTGCCGAATGCCTGCCTTGGCCCCAAGGCGCGGGTCGGGTTCCACGCGCCGCGCATTCCCGGCACCAAGATCATCCCGCCGATGGTGGGCGACATCATGGGCCAGTTCTATCGCGGCGAGATTCGTCGTCGCTGGTACGCAAGCTGGCAGTATTCACTGGACATGCACGTGATGTCCGCCGCCGAGTACCGTCGGCTGGACCCCCAGATCAAGATCTGCAACCTGGGGGCCCGGCAGGGCAGCTAGGCCTCGCGCCGCATCGAGCCGAGGGTGATCATCGCCACCCCGTTCGAGATCAGTTCGATCGCCAGCAGAACGCCAAGGATCACCGCGGCGGATTGCGGGAAGTTCGAGAAGATCATCACCGCCAGCACCACCGACAGCGCGCCGCTGAGCAGCATCAGCCAGAAGCCCGGTCCACGCGGCAGCGAGAAGGAGATGATGACCTTGCCCAGCCCGGCGACAAGGAACATCACCGCCACCAGCACCGTCAGCGAGATGATCCCCGCCAGCGGATTGCCCAGAAGCGAGATGCCGGTCAGCACGAAGGCGAGGCCGATCAGGATCGCCCAGATGCGCGCGCCCCAGCCGATATCGCGGAAGGCGAAGACGACCTGCAAAATGCCGACGATCAGGAAGCCCCAGCCGGCCAGTGTCTCGGCGGCCAGCGTAGCCGCCAGCGGATTGGCGAGGGCGAAGATCCCGGCCAGAACCGAGATTGCGCCGACAACGATCCAGAGAACTCGAGAACCCATAATAGTCTCTCCAACATTGGTTTCGCTGGAAAAATCTCTCACAGGCTCCCGGGCTTGTCCACGGCAGGTTGCAGGGTGCGACGATTACTCGCGCAGCCGCCAGCCGGTGTAGAAGATCCAGCGGATCAGCGCCATGCAGAGGCCGATCATGATGGCCACCGCCACCAGCGACACGCCAACCGGCACATCGGCCAGCCCGAAAAAGGCCCAACGGAAGCCCGAGATCAGGTAGAGCACCGGGTTCAGCTTGGCCACGCCCTCCCAGAAGGGCGGCAACATGCTGGCCGAGTAGAAGGCGCCGCCAAGGAAGACGAGTGGCGTGATGACCATCATCGGGATGATCTGTAGCTGTTCGAAATTCTTCGCCCAGAGACCGATGATGAAGCCCAAGAGCGAGAAGCCGATGGCCGAGAGGATCAGAAAGGCCATCATCCAGATCGGATGGGCGACGTGCATGTCGACGAAGAAGAAACTGGTCGCAAGGATCAGCAGCGCGACGAAGATCGCCTTGGTCGCCGCCGCGCCGACAAAGCCCAGCACCACCTCGGCCCAACCCGTGGGGGCTACCAGCAATTCATAGATCGTGCCCGAGAATTTCGGGAAATAGATGCCGAAGCTGGCATTGGCGACCGACTGCTGCAGCACCGTCAGCATCATCAGCCCCGGCACGATGAAGGCGCCGTAATCGATGCCCTCGACCGACTGGATGCGATTGCCGAGTGCGGCACCGAAGACCACGAAGTAAAGCGTGGTCGAGATCACCGGCGAGGCGATGGACTGGGTCAGCGTGCGGAAGAAGCGCATCATCTCCTTGCGGTAGATGGCGCGGACGGATTGCCAGTTCATGCCTTGTCCTCCAACAGGTTGAGGAACACATCCTCAAGGCTGGATTGCCGGGTCGAGACGTCGCGGACGCTGACCCCCGCCGCCGACAGGTCAGCCAGCAGGCGGCCGATGCCCGAGCGGCCGGCGCGCGATTCATAGTCATAGCTGATCGACTGGCGGTCATCTGACAGCGTCAGGCTGCGACCCTGCAGGGTCTCGGGCAGCGCCGTCAGCGGCTGGTCCAGCTCGATCGTCAGGGTCTTGCAGCCGAACTCGCCCATCAGTTCGGCCTTGGGCCGGACCAGTTGCAGCTGGCCCTTGTCGATGACGCCGATCCGGTCGGCCATCTCCTCGGCCTCTTCCAGATAATGCGTGGTCAGGATGATGGTCACGCCATCGGCCCTGAGCTGCCGCACCACCTGCCACATCTCGCGGCGCAGGGTGACATCGACCCCGGCGGTCGGCTCGTCGAGGAACAGGACGCGCGGCTTGTGCGCCAGCGCCTTGGCGATCAGGACCCGGCGCTTCATCCCGCCCGACAGTTCCCGCACCTGCGCCTTGCGCTTGTCCCACAGCGTCAGGCTGCGCAGCACCTGCTCGACATAGGCCGGATCGGCCGGTTTGCCGTAAAGCCCGCGCGAGAATTTCACGCTGTTCTCGACCGTCTCGAAGAGGTCGAGCGAGATTTCCTGCGGCACCAGCCCGATCAGCTCGCGCGCGGCGCGCCAGTCGGTGCGGATGTCATGGCCGCCGACGCGGACGGTGCCGCCGGTCGGCACCACCAGCCCGCAGATGATCGAGATCAGCGTGGTCTTGCCGGCGCCGTTCGGCCCCAGCAGCGCCAGAATCTCGCCCTCCTCGATGGTCAGGCTGACATCGTCCAGCGCCTTGGTGCCGCTGGCATATTGTTTCGAAAGATGATCGACCTCGATGATCGCGCCCATGCCGCGGCTCCTCGGTTTGCAAGACGCGCAAGCTAGAACGCGGTGAATGGCTTGTCCACTCACCGCGCCTGTTCAAATTCGCACAAGCCCGGCGGGCAGGTCTCAGCCCCGCGCGGCCTTGATGCTGTCTTCCAGAATATCCAGCGCCTCGTCGAAGACCGCATCGGGGATGGTCAGCGGCGCGAGGAAGCGGATGACGTTACCATAAACGCCGCAGGTCAGAAGGATCAGGTTGCGCTTCAGCGCCTCTTCCCTGACCCGGTTGGCAAGGTCGGGGTTAGGCTTGTCGCTGCCCGCGACGTTGAACTCGACCGCGTTCATGAAGCCGGGGCCACGGATGTCGATGATCTCGGGCACCTCGTCGCGCAGGGCAGCCAGACGCTGCTTCAGCCGCTGGCCCAGACGGGTGGCGCGGTCGTTCAGCCCCTCTTCCTCGATCACGTCCAAGACCGCATGGGCCGCCGCCACGCCCAGGGGGTTGCCGGCATAGGTGCCGCCCAGACCGCCCGGATTGGGGCTGTCCATCACCTCGGCCCGGCCGGTGACGGCGCTGATCGGCAGACCGCCGCCCAGCCCCTTGGCCATGGTGGTCAGATCGGCGGCAACGCCGTGATGCTCCATCGCGAAAAGCTTGCCGGTCCGGGCAAAGCCGGTCTGCACCTCGTCGGCGATCAGGAGGATGCCGTAAGCGTCGGCGATCTCGCGCAGCTTCTGCACGAAGCTCGTCGGCACCTCGTAGAAACCGCCCTCGCCCTGAACCGGCTCGATGATGAAGGCCGCGACCCGGCCCGGTTCCAGATCGGCCTTGAACAGCCGGTCCAGCGCCGCCAGCGCGTCCGCCTCGCTGACGCCATGCAGCGGATTTGGGAAAGGCAGGTGCCAGACATCGTTCATCATCGGTCCGAACCCGGCCTTGTAGGGCTGGACCTTGCCGGTCAGCGCCATGCCCATGAAGGTGCGGCCATGGAAGCCACCGGCAAAGGCGACGATGCCCGGGCGGCCAGTGTAATGGCGCGCGATCTTCACCGCGTTCTCGACCGCCTCGGCGCCGGTGGTGGCGAAGATGGTCTTTTTCGGGAAATCGCCGGGCACGAGGTTGTTCAGCCGCTCGGCCAGTTCGACGTAATTCTCGTAGGGAACGACCTGGTGGCAGGTATGGGTGAAGCGGTCGAGCTGGTCCCTGACCGCGGCCATCACCTTGGGGTGCCGGTGGCCGGTATTCACCACGGCGATCCCGGCGGCGAAGTCGATATAGCGGTTGCCCGCCTTGTCCCAGATCTCGGCATTCTCGGCGCGGTCGGCATAGATCTGCGTCGTCATGCCGACACCGCGGGAAATGGCGGCATTCTTGCGGTCGGTCATCGTGCTCATGGCAAGGCTCCTCACCCATGGTCTGGCGCCATTTCTACTCTGGCCGCGCCCCGCTTGCCAGATGGCGCGCGAAGGGGCAGGTTGTAGCAGACGACCACGAAAGGCCCCCCGATGTTCCCGATCCGCGACCACAACCCGTCGACGCGGCGGCCCTATGTCACCATGGCGCTGATCGCGCTGAACCTTCTGATGTTCGTGCTGACTCAGGGCTGGAGCGACCAGTTCAACGCGCTTTGGGCACAGCTTGCGCTTTATCCCGTCGCCGTGACGCATGGAGAGATGCTGTGGGGGCTGGTCAGCCACATGTTCCTGCATGCGGGTTTCCTGCATATCGGCGGCAATCTCTTGTTCCTGTGGATTTTCGGCGACAATCTCGAGGACCAGATGGGGCATCTGGGGTTCCTCCTGTTCTACCTCGCCTGCGGGCTGGCGGCGGCCTTCGCGCAGATCATCCCCGACCCGAATTCCGGCGTGCCGATGGTCGGGGCCTCGGGGGCGATTGCCGGGGTGATGGGCGCCTATCTGCTGCTGTTCCCGCGCGCCAAGGTGGACGTGCTGGTCATCATCATCATTATCATCAAGATCTTTACCATCCCGGCCTGGGTAATGCTGGCCTTCTGGTTCGCACTGCAGGTCTTTGGCGGCTTCTCGACCCTTGGCGCCGAGGAGGGCGTGGCCTATTGGGCCCATGCCGGCGGTTTCGTCGCGGGGATCGTGCTGGCCTTGCCGCTGTTCCTGCGGCGTGGCGGGCCGGGTTTCTGGCAGCGCACCCACGGCCATCCGCCGCATCCGGCGATCGACTATCCGCAGAGCCGCATCCCCACGGTGCGACGCTAGGGATACCGCCCCGCCGACATGTGTCGCTTGCCGGCGAAACCGGGGCGGCGCTCGACCACAAAGCCCGCCGCCGCCAGCGCGCGCCGCACGTGGCCGGCGGCAGTATAGGTGGCGAAACTGCCGCCCGGCGCGGTGTGACGGCCCACCTCACCCATCAACCCCTCGCCCCACATCTCGGGGTTCTTGGCCGGCGAGAAGCCGTCGAGAAACCAGGCATCCGCCCGCCCCTGCCAATCGGGCAGCGTGGCGCGCACGTCACCGGTTATCACCTCGGCTTCGACCAATCCCACTTGCATCCGCCGGGCAGGCCAGCCGGCGCGCAGCTGCGCCGAGAGGTCCGCCAGATCGGGGAAGGCCGCATGGGCCTGTTCCATCTGTTCGACGCTCATCGGGAAGCCCTCGAAGCTGGTAAACCGCAGCGGCACCGTCGCCAGCCGCGCCAATGCCAGCAGGTTCAGCCCGGTGCCGAAGCCCAGTTCCGCGACATGGAACCCCGGCCGCAGTCGTTCCGGCAGGTCATTGCCGGCAAGGAACACATGGGCCGTCTCGGCCAGCCCGCCCGCGAGGCTGAAATAGGGGTCGTCAAAGCGGGTCGAGACCGGGATGCCGCCCTCGCGCCATTCCAGATGCGGCTGGTTGCCGCTGCCGTTCTCGGGTAACTCGCTCATGCCGGCAGCTAGGGGAAAGGCGCAGGGTTTGGCAAGCGTGAGCGTGATCGGCGGCGGCATCTTCGGCCTCGCTTGTGCCTGGGAAATGGCACGGCGCGGGGCGCGGGTGCGCGTCCACGAGGCCCGACAGATCTGCGCCGGCTCCTCGGGCGGTCATGTCGGCGCGCTGGCCCCGCATACCCCCGACACATGGAACGACAAGAAGGCGTTTCAGCTGGACAGCCTGCTGATGGCCCCGGACTTCTGGGCCGAGGTCGAGGCCGTATCGGGGCTGTCCAGCGGATATGCCCGCATGGGCCGGTTGCAGCCGGTCACTGATCCCGCCGCCCTGCAACCCCGGCTCGACGGCGCGGCGCGGCATTGGCCCGAGGGGATCGGGATGCGGATTGTCGAGAACCCGGCCAGCCCGCTGGCCACAGCCGGCCTCTGGCTCGAGGACGACCTGACCGCCCGGCTGAACCCGCGCGCCGCGTTACAGGCGCTCGCCGGTGCCATCCGCGCCAAGGGCGGCGAGGTGATCGAGGGAAAGGCCGCGCCCAACGACCTGCCCGGCCCGGTGATCTGGGCCACTGGCACCGAGGGGCTTCTGGCGCTGAACGCCGCCACCGGGCGCAAGATCGGTCAGGGGGTCAAGGGTCAGTCGGCGCTGCTGGATCTCGCTTTGCCAGACAGCCCGCAGGTCTTTGCCGACGGGCTTTACATCGTGCCCCATGCGGATGGCACCACCGCCATCGGTTCGACCAGCGAGAACAGGTTCGACCATGACCGCCCCGACAACCAGATCGACGCGCTGCTGACCCGCGCCCGCGACCTTTGCCCGGGGCTGGAGGGCGCGGCGCTGATCGAGACCTGGGCCGGCATCCGTCCCCGCGCGCAAAGCCGCGCGCCGATCCTCGGGCCCTTCCCCGGTCGGCCCGGGCATTTCATCGCCAATGGCGGCTTCAAGATCGGCTTCGGCATGGCCCCGAAGATTGCCCGCTTGATGGCTGACCTGATCCTTGAGGGCCGCGATAGCATCCCCGACGGCTTCCGCCTGCCCGCCGCGTAACGGCCACATCACGCTTGCGCCACGCCCCTACCCGCGCGACACTTGCGGGAAAAGGACAGCCGCCATGACCCCGCTCGAAACCGTCTTTGCCGCCATCGACAAGGCCAATGCCGCCGATCCGACGCTGGAGCACGGCCACCCCGCCGCGCTGCTTTATGGCGAGCGGATGACGGCCGAGCAGGTGCGGCTGTTCCCCGAAGCCTCGGACGTCTTGTGCATCGCTTGCCGTGGCCAGCATATCGAGCGCTGGAAGCTGCCGCGCCAGGATTACCCGATGGACCGCGCCGGCTATCTGCAATGGCGGACCGAGCAGGGCCGCCGCCATGCCAACCGCGTCGGCGGCATCATGGAGGAAGCCGGCTATCACGGTGACGAGATCGACCGCGCCCGCAAGATGCTGACCAAGCAGGGGATCAAGCGCGATCCCGAGGTGCAGGCGCTGGAAGACGTGATCTGCTTTACCTTCATCCGCTGGTATCTGGGCGATTTCATGGCCGATCAGCCCGACGAGAAGATGCCCCGCATCATCGAGTTGACCGCCCGCAAGATGTCCGCCGATGGACGCGCCCGGGTGCTGGCGGAATTCCCCATGCCTGATGAGTTCGCGCAGTTCTTCCGCGCCGAGTGATCCGGCGATGAAAGCCGTCATCGTTGCCCATGGCCAGCCCGGCGATCCCGGGCCGCAGGAACAGGCCATCCGCGATCTGGCGGCGCAGGTTGCGAAGCATGATCCCGGTTGCACGGTCACGGGTGCCACGCTCGCCATGCCCGGCGCGCTGGCGGCGGTGGTTGACGCGGACAGCCTGATCTATCCGATGTTCATGGCCGAGGGCTGGTTCACGCGGAAACAATTGCCGAAGAAGCTGGCCGAGGCCGGCGCGACCGAGGCCCGCATCCTGCTGCCCTTCGGCACCGATCCGGCGCTACCCGGACTGATCGTGACCAAGGCCCATGCGGCTGCGGCAACCGAAGGCTGGGCGCCCGCCGAGACCACCCTGCTGCTTTCTGCCCATGGCTCGCAGGTGAGCCAAGCCAGTTTCACCATCACGACGGCCATCGCCGGTCAGATCGCCCCGCAATTTGCCCGCGTCGTCACTGGCTTTGTCGAGCAGGAGCCCTTCATCGCGGATGCCGCGCGGGGGCTCGATCGCGCGGTTCACCTGCCGCTGTTCGCGCTGCGGGCCGAGCATGTGACCGATGACCTTCCGGCGGCGCTGGACGGTGCAGGCTTCACCGGCCCGCGCCTCGATCCGATCGGGCTGGCACCCGAGGTTCCCAGCCTCATCGCCGCCGCGATCCGGGCAGAAATTTTAAACTTGAAATAAATTTTCCTCCATGCCAGCTTGGCCCGGCAAGGGGGAGCACCGGCATGAAGATTCTCTGCCTCGGCGGCGGGCCTGCGGGTCTTTATTTCGCCATCTCGATGAAGCTGCGCGACCCGTCGCATCAGGTGACGGTGATCGAGCGCAACCGCGCCAATGACACCTTCGGCTGGGGCGTCGTGCTGTCGGATGACGCGCTGGATCGGATGCAGCGGAACGACCCGCAATCCACCGATGCGATCCGCGAGAACTTCATCTACTGGGACGATATCGCGGTGATCCGCGACGGCCATCGCGCCGTTTCGGGCGGGCATGGGTTCGCCGGCATCGGCCGCAAGAAGATGCTGACCATCCTGCAGGCCCGCGCGACCGAGCTGGGCGTCGAGATGCGCTTCGAGACCGAGTTCAAGGCTGCCGAGGACTATCGCCGCGACTATGATCTGGTGGTCGCCTCGGACGGGCTGAACAGCACCGTGCGGCGCGAATATGCGGAGGTGTTCAAGCCGGATATCGACATGCGGCTGGCGAAGTTCGTCTGGCTGGGCACCAACCAGAAATTCAACGACGCCTTCACCTTCATCTTCGAGAAGACCCGGCATGGCTGGGTCTGGGCGCATGTCTATCAGTTCGACGACGAGACCGCGACCTTCATCGTCGAATGCAGCCAGCAGACATGGGAGAATTTCGGCTTCGAGGGCATGAGCAAGGAGGAGATCGTCGAGACCTGTCGCGAGGTCTTCGCGGGTCATTTGGGCGGTCATCCCCTGATGTCCAACGCCGCCCATCTGCGCGGCTCGGCGGTGTGGATGAATTTTCCACGGGTGATCTGCGAGCGTTGGTATGAAGGCAATGTCGTGCTGATGGGCGATGCGGCGGCGACCGGGCATTTCTCGATCGGCTCTGGCACGCGGCTGGCCTTTGACAGCGCCATCGCGCTGGCTGAGTACCTGCATTCGGAACCGACAATGGAAGCCGCCTTCGAACGTTACCAAGAGGAACGCCGGCTCGAGGTGCTGCGCCTGCAATCGGCGGCGCGCAACAGCCTTGAATGGTTCGAGCAGGTCGAACGCTATTTCGATCTCGACCCGGTCCAGTTCACCTATTCGCTGCTGACCCGCAGCCAGCGGATCAGCCATGAGAACCTGCGCCTGCGCGATCCCGACTGGGTGCGCCGCGCCGAGGACTGGTTTCAGCAACAGGTCGGCGGCCAGCCCGGCCGCGCGCCGATGTTCGCGCCCTATCAGCTGGGCGGGATGCGGCTGAAGAACCGCATCGTTGTCTCGCCCATGGCGCAATACAAGGCCATCGACGGCAAGCCGACCAACTGGCATCTGGTGCATTACGGCGAGCGCGCCAAGGGCGGCGCGGGTCTAGTCTATACCGAGATGACCTGCGTCTCGCCCGAGGGCCGGATCACGCCGGGCTGCCCCGGCCTCTATGCGCCCGAGCACGAGGCGGCGTGGCGCGAGATCGTCGATTTCGTGCATCAGGAAACCGACGCCAAGATCTGCTGCCAGATCGGTCACTCGGGCCGCAAGGGCTCGACCCGGATCGGGTGGGAGGGGATGGACCAGCCGCTTGCGGACGATAACTGGCCGCTTCTCTCGGCCTCGGCGATCCCGTGGTCGGATCGCAATGCCGTCCCCGAGGCGATGACGCGCGCGCAGATGGAGGAGGTCCGCGATCAGTTTGTCGCGGCGACCCGGATGGCGGCGCGGGCGGGCTTCGACATGGTGGAGCTGCACGCGGCCCATGGCTACCTGATCTCCAGCTTCATCTCGCCCCTCTCGAACCAGCGGACGGACGAGTTTGGCGGCTCGCTGGAAAACCGGATGCGCTACCCGCTCGAGGTGTTTGCGGCCATGCGCGCGGCCTGGCCCGCTGAGAAACCCATCTCGGTCCGGATCAGTGCCTGCGACTGGGTCGGCGATCATGGCGTCACCCCGGAAGAGGCGGTCAGCATCGCCCGGATGTTCCGCGAGGCCGGGGCCGATATCATCGATGTTTCCGCTGGTCAGACCAGCGTGGAGGGGCGGCCGGTCTATGGCCGGATGTTCCAGACGCCGTTTTCCGACCGCATCAGGAACGAGGCCGGCATCGCCACCATGGCGGTCGGCAATATCTACGAGCCCGACCATGTGAACGGCATCCTCATGGCGGGCCGCGCTGATCTGGTCTGCCTCGCCCGGCCGCATCTGAACGACCCCTACTGGACGCTGCACGCCGCCACCGCGCTCGGGGACAAGGCGACGAGCTGGCCCCTGCCCTACCTCGCCGGGCGCGATCAGGCGCGGCGGCTGGCCGAGCGTGAAGCCGAGGCGATCCGGGCATGAGCCGCGTCCTCATCACCGGAGGCGGATCGGGCACCGGCGCCGACATGGCCCGCGCCTTTGCCGAAGCCGGGCATGAGGTGGTGATCACCGGGCGCCGCCTCGACCGGCTGACCGACGTGGCAGAGGGGCCGATCCGCGCGGTTCAGGGCGATGTCACCGACGCGGACAGCGTGGCCGCGATGTTCCGCGAGGCCGGGCCCTGTCCGATCGTCATCGCCAATGCCGGCGTGGCCGAGGCCGCGCCCTTCGGCAAGGTGACGCTGGAGCATTGGCAACGGATGATCGCCACGAACCTGACCGGGGTTTTCCTGACCTTCCAACAAGGACTGGCGCAGATGGGTGAAGGCGGGCGGCTGATCGCCATCTGCTCGATCACGGGACTGCGCGGAGCCGCCTATGCCGCGCCCTATGCCGCCAGCAAGCACGGCGTGATGGGGCTCGTGCGCTCGCTGGCGCTGGAGGTGGCGAAGAAGGGCATCACAGTCAATGCCATCTGCCCGGGCTATCTCGATACCGAGATGACCGGCCGCAGCATCGCCAATATCATGGAGAAGACGGGGCGCTCGCGCGACGAGGCCATTGCCGCGCTGGCCGGGAAGAACCCGCAGGGCCGGCTGATCCCGCCCGCAGAGGTGACGGCGGCGGCCCTGTGGCTGGCCTCGCCCGCGGCGGCCTGCGTCAACGGTCAGGCGATCACCCTCGATGGGGGCGAAAGCGCATGAGCGATCTGTCGAAGCGCCGGCTGAAGCTGTGGATCCGCCTCTTGGGCGTGACCCGCGGGGCGGAAAACCACCTGCGCGACTACCTTCGCCGCGAACATGCCACCACCCTGCCCCGGTTCGATGTCATGGCGGCTTTGTGGAGGCGGCGCGACGGCGTGACCATGTCGGAACTGTCGCGGATGTTGCTGGTGTCGAACGGCAATGCCACCGCCGTCGTCGACCGGCTGGAAGCCGATGGCCTCGCCCGGCGCGAGGCCGAGGATGGCGACCGCCGCCGCATCCGCGTGCGCCTGACCCCGGCAGGGCTGACCAGCTTCGAGGCGATGGCCACCGGCCACGAGGCCGAGGTGGATGCGATCTTCGACCGGCTGAGCGACAACGATCTAGACACGATGCGCGAGATTCTGACCCGCGCAGGAAAGGCAACATGAAACCGATCCAGATGGCGGGCCTCTGCCCCCAGCATTTCCTGTGGAGCGTCAGCGACCGCATCGCCGTGATCCGGCTGAACCGGCCCGAGCGCAAGAACCCGCTGACCTTCGACAGCTATGCCGAACTCGGCCGCACCTTCCGCGATCTGGCCCATGCCAGCGATGTCGATGTGGTGGTGCTGGCCAGCAATGGCGGCAATTTCAGCTCGGGCGGTGATGTGCACGAGATCATCGGCCCGCTGGTCGGGATGGAGATGCCGGAACTGCTGGCCTTCACCCGCATGACAGGGGAACTGGTCAAGGCGATGATCCATTGCGGGAAGCCGGTGATCGCAGCGGTCGAGGGCATCTGCGTCGGCGCCGGGGCGATCATGGCCATGGCCAGCGACCTGCGGCTGGCCGCGCCCTCGGCCAAGGCGGCGTTCCTGTTCACCAAGGTCGGGCTGGCAGGCTGCGACATGGGCGCCTGCGCCATGCTGCCGCGCATCGTCGGTCAGGGGCGGGCGGCAGAGCTGCTCTATACCGGCCGGGTGCTACGCGCCGAAGAGGGCGAGCGCTGGGGCTTCTGGAACAGCCTGCACGAGGATGTCGAGGCAGCGGCGATGGATCTGGCGCGGGCCATAGCGGCGGGGCCTGTCTGGGCGCATGGCATCACCAAGACCCAGCTGAACCAGGAATGGAACATGGGGCTGGACCAGGCGATCGAATCCGAGGCGCAGGCGCAGGCCATCTGCATGCAGACCCGCGATTTCGAACGCGCCTATCGCGCCTTCGTCGCCAAGGAGACGCCGGTTTTCGAGGGTAACTGACAGAGCGGGGGCGCTTCGCCCCCCGCACCCCCAGAGGATATTTGGACCAGGTGAATGGATAGAAGCTTTCTGGACTGGCCATTTTTCGAGGACCGCCATCGCGAATTGGCGGCGGGGCTGGAGGCGTGGGCCTCGGCCAATCTGCCGGTCGACCATGGCGATGTCGATGCGGCCTGCCGCGGGCTGGTGCAGGCGCTTGGCGCGGGCGGCTGGCTGAAGCACTCGGGCGGTGAGGCGCTGGACATCCGCAGCCTCTGCCTGATCCGCGAGACGCTGGCGCGCCATGACGGGCTGGCGGATTTCGCCTTTGCCATGCAGGGGCTGGGCATGGGGGCAGTGACGTTGTTCGGCACGCCCGGGCAACGGCAATGGCTCGACCGGACCCGGGCGGGCGAGGCGATCTCGGCCTTCGCGCTGACCGAGCCGGGATCGGGCTCGGACGTGGCGCGGACTGCAACCACGGCTGTCCGCGACGGTGGCGACTGGGTGTTGAACGGCGAAAAGACCTATATCTCCAACGGCGGCATCGCCGATCTCTACGTGATCTTCGCCCGCACCGGCGAGGCGCCGGGGGCCAAGGGCCTGTCGGCCTTCCTGCTGCCCGCCGACACGCCGGGGCTGGAAGTGGTGGGCCGCATCGAGGTCATGGCACCGCATCCCTTGGCGCATCTGCGGCTGACCAATCTGCGCCTTCCCGAAACCGCGCTGATCGGCACGGCAGGGGGCGGCTTCCGCGTCGCCATGACGGTTCTGGATCATTTCCGCCCGACCGTCGGCGCCGCCGCCCTGGGCTTTGCCCGTCGCGCGCTCGACGAGGCGCTGGCGCGGGTACGCGAGAGACAGCTTTTCGGCGCGCCGATGGCCGAGCTGCAGATGGTTCAGGGCCATATCGCCGAGATGGCGCTGAAGGTCGATGCCGCGGCGCTCTTGGTCTATCGCGCCGCATGGGCCAAGGATCAGGGCGCGCCGCGCATCACCCGCGAGGCGGCGATGGCCAAGCTTTATGCCACCGAAGCCGCACAAGAGGTGATCGATCAGGCGCTGCAGCTGTTCGGTGGCGATGGCGTCCGGGTCGGCATGGCAGTTGAAAGCCTCTACCGCGAGATCCGGGCCTTGCGCATCTATGAAGGGGCCAGTGACGTGCAGAGGCTGGTCATCGCCCGTTCCGTATTAGGGGGAGACTGATGATCTATACCCGCACCATCCCAATCGAATTCTGCCATTGCGACCCGGCGGGGATCGTCTTCTATCCGCGCTATGCCGAGATGGTGAATCACATGGTAGAAAATTATTTCATCGATGTGCTCGGCTATTCCTTTGCCGAGATGATGGCGGCAGGTCAGGGGATGCCCACCGCCCGGCTGGAGGTCGATTTCCGCAAGCCCTCGCGGCTTGGCGACCGGCTCAACTGGACGCTGGCGGTCGAGCATCTGGGTCGCAGCAGCGCGCGCTTTCTGGTCCGGGCCGAAGACCGGATCGAGGCGCGCAGCACAGTCGTGTGGATGGAACGCGACTTCACCCCCTCGCCCTGGCCCGAGGCGTTCCGGGCGAAACTGGAGGCCTATCATGCATGATGCCCTGCACCCCGCCAACTGGAAGCGCGCCGTGGGCTATGCCAATGGCATTTCGGCCCGTGGGCGGATGATCTTTACCGGCGGGCTGGTCGGATGGGATGCCGACCAGCAATTCCTGACCGATGATTTCGCCCTGCAGGTGCGGCAGGTGCTGGAGAACATCGTGGCCGTGCTGGCCGAGGGCGGGGCCGGGCCGCAGCATCTGGTGCGGCTGACCTGGTATGTCACGGACAAGCGCGACTATCTCGGTGCGCTGCGCGAGGTGGGCGCGGCCTATCGCGAGGTAATCGGGCGGCATTATCCGGCCATGGCGCTGGTTCAGGTGGCAGCATTGGTCGAGGACCGCGCCAAGGTCGAGATCGAGGCCACCGCCGTCATCCCCGACTGACCGCTTTGGGAGGAGCAAGAGATGCAACATCTGGGACCAAGCGGGCATCAGGACAGCTTCGCGCGCGACAACCTGCCGCCCGCCGCCGACTGGCCGCAAATCGATTTGTCGGGCTTTGACTATCCCGACTGGCTGAACATCGGCGCCGAACTGACCGATCGCATGGTCGATCACGGCTTTGGCGACCGCAACGCGCTGATCGGCAATGGCCGGGCGCGCACCTACAAGGAACTGACCGACTGGACCAACCGGCTGGCTCATGCGCTTGTCGAGGATTACGGGGTGAAACCCGGCAACCGGGTGCTGATCCGTTCCGCCAACAACCCGGCGATGGTGGCCTGCTGGCTGGCGGCGACCAAGGCGGGGGCGGTGGTGGTCAATACCATGCCGATGCTGCGCGCGGGCGAGCTGGGCAAGATCATCGACAAGGCCGAGGTGACCCATGCGTTGTGCGACACGCGGCTGATGGACGAGCTGGTGGCGGCGGCCAAGGATTCAGCCTTCCTCAAGACCGTGGTGGGCTTCGATGGCACCGCCAATCACGATGCTGAACTGGACCGGGCGGCACTGACCAAGTCGGTGCGCTTTGACGCGGTCAGGACCGGGCGCGACGATGTGGCGCTGCTGGGGTTCACCAGCGGCACCACGGGTGAGCCCAAGGCCACGATGCATTTCCACCGTGACCTGCTGATCATCGCCGATGGCTATGCCAAGGAGGTGCTGGCGGTCCGGCCCGATGATGTCTTTGTGGGCAGCCCGCCCCTGGCCTTCACCTTCGGGCTGGGCGGCATGGCGGTGTTTCCGCTGCGCTTCGGGGCCTCGGCGGTGCTGTTGGAAAACGCCTCGCCGCCGAACATGATCGAGATCATCCAGAACCACCGGGCAACCATCTGCTTCACCGCGCCGACCGCTTACCGGGTGATGCTCAGGGCGATGGAGGAAGGCGCGGACCTCAGCAGCCTGCGCGCCGCAGTCAGCGCCGGCGAGACCCTGCCGGCCCCGGTCTGGGAGGAGTGGCGGCAGAAGACCGGCAAGCCGATGCTGGACGGGATCGGCTCGACCGAACTGCTGCATATCTTCATCACCAACCGCTTCGATGACAGCTATCCCGGCTGCACCGGCCGCCCGGTCGGCGGCTATCGCGCCAAGATCGTCGACGAGGCGGGCCGCGACCTGCCGCAGGGCGAGCCGGGGCGGCTGGCGGTGATAGGGCCGACCGGCTGCCGCTATCTGAACGACGCGCGGCAGGGCGAGTATGTTCAGAACGGCTGGAACATCACCGGCGACACCTTCTGGCAGGACGAGGACGGGCGTTTCCATTTCGCCGCGCGCTCGGACGACATCATCCTGTCGGGCGGCTACAACATCGCCGGGCCGGATGTCGAGGCCGCGCTTCTGGCGCATGACGACGTGCTGGAATGCGCGGTCATCGGCGTGGCGGACGAGGATCGCGGCCAGATCGTTCAGGCGCATGTGGTGCTGGCGCAAGGGGTCGCGCCCGACGAGGCCACGCGGCAGCGGCTGCAGGCGCATTGCAAGGCCGTGATCGCGCCCTACAAATATCCGCGCAGCCTGCTCTTTACCGACGCCCTGCCCAAGACCCAGACCGGCAAGATCCAGCGATTCAGGTTGAAATCATGAGCTATGACCCCGAGGGCGAAGGCGCCCGCATGTCCTTCAGGGACCGCATGTCCTATGGCGATTACCTGGGGCTTGATGCCATCCTGACTGCGCAGCACCCGCTGTCGCAGGCCCATGACGAGATGCTGTTCATCGTCCAGCACCAGACCAGCGAGCTCTGGATGAAGCTGGCGCTGCACGAGATGGGCGCGGCGCGCAGCCGGATCGCGGCGGGCGACCTGCAACCGGCCTTCAAGATGCTGACCCGCGTGGCCCGGATCATGGAGCAGCTGAATTCCGCATGGGATGTGCTGCGCACCATGACCCCCAGCGAATATACCGAGTTCCGGCAATCCCTTGGCGAAAGCAGCGGCTTCCAGTCGCAGCAATACCGGATGATCGAATTCGTCGCCGGCAACCGCAACATGGCGATGGTCCGCCCGCACGAGCATCGGCCCGAGCTGGTCGCGCCGTTGCTGGCGGAAGTGGCGCGGCCATCCCTCTACGACACCGTTCTGGCGCGGCTGGCGGCGGCGGGCTTCGACGTGCCGCCGCGCGAGAGGCTGGACCAGCCGCACCAGCCCGACCCCAGGGCCCGCGCAGCTTGGGCCGAGGTCTATCGCAATCCCGGCACATATTGGGAGCTTTACGAGCTGGCCGAGAAGCTGGTGGATTTCGAGGATTACTTCCGCCGCTGGCGCTTCAACCATGTCACCACGGTCGAGCGCATCATCGGCTTCAAGCGCGGCTCGGGCGGCACCTCGGGGGTCAGCTATCTGCGGCGGATGCTGGATGTGGTGCTGTTCCCCGATCTTTGGGAATTGCGGACGGACCTGTGAGGCCGGACAGGCAGGGGTCTAGTGACCGGCCAGATCCCGCGCCATTCTGAGCGCGCCATCGAGCGGGCTGCCCTTGGGATCGAGGATCGTCCAGCGCCCGGCCAGCCGTCTGGCGAAACCCGCGCCAAGGCCACCGCTGAAGGCGACGGGCAGCGGCACTTCGGGCTGCAACCGGTCGATGAAAGCGGCGATGCCCGCATCGGCCCGGCTCAGAACCGTCAGCGCGGCGGGATCGTCGGCGCGTTCCATCAGCATCGGCGCATGGGTGGCGAAATCGGCGGCGCGGGCACTGGCGGCGAAGGTGATGATGCCACTGATGCCGCCCATCTGTGCAAGCAGATCGGCGACAAGCGGCGTGACCGGATGCAACCCGTCGGCCGCCTCGAGCGCATGGGCCAGCAGTTGCCGCCCCAACCAGTTGCCGCTGGCCTGATCGCCAAGGATCGGCCCGCGCCCGCCAATCACGGTGGTCTCGCCGCCGATCTGCCGCGAAAAGACCGAGCCGGTTCCGATGGCCGCGACGATCCCGTCCGCTCCGCCAAGCGCCCCCATGGTCGCCGTCACCGCATCCTGCACCACCCTGACCCGGGCGAAGGGCAAATGCGGAGTCAGCCAGTCGCGCGCGCCCGAAACTTCCGCGCCCGCCAGACCCAGCACGGCGGCGACCTGACCCGGTTCGGCACGACCCGCCAGCGCCTGATCGCAGGCCGCGAGGATCGCCGTCAGCGCCCCTTGCCGGTCGGAATTCACATTGGCCGGCCCGCCCTCGCCGCGTCCGATGACCTGCCCCGCCGGATCGACCAGCAGCGCCCGGCAGCCCGAGCCGCCGCCATCGAGGGCCAGCGCGAACAGGGCGGGCTCAGGCTTCGTAATAGGCATAGCCCGCGATCTCGTCGAAACCCATCGCGCGGTATAGCGCCACGGCGCCCGCATTCGCCCGGCTGACCGCCAGCCCGATCCGGGCCGCGCCGTGTTCGGCCGCCCAGAAGGCCGCCTGCCGCATCATCCAGCCGGCGAGCCCCAGCCGCCGCCAGTCGGGCAGCACCTCGAGCGCATGGACCATCGCCACATCGCCATGGATCGCCGCGAAGCCCGCCCCCGCCGCCCGGTCCTTGATCCGGCCGAGGATCGATGTCCGGGGCTCGGGCACGCGCAGCATTACCTGCTGACGCGCGGCCTTGATATTGCCCGCCGCCCAGATGTCGCGCTGGATCGCCATGGGCGGCCAGATGGCGAAGGCGGTGACCGGCGGCAGCTCGCGATCGGTCAGCCGGGCGATCGGCGCGGCCATGATCGCCGTAGGGTTCTCGCGCCGGAAACCGCGCGCCGTCAGCGCGTCTTGCAGACGCTCATCGCCATCGAGCACGCGAAAAACCAGCGGCTGGCCCCAGCCGCGCATGACGGCAATGGCGGCGTCGACATCGGCGTCGGACCACACGCCCGCCGCACGGGCCGAGTTCACCCGCCCGCCGGCCCCCGGCGCGCGACCGATACGGAAACCGCCGGCATCGGCATAATCCTCGGCGGGCCAGGTGGCCTCGAAAGCCTCGGACAGACCGGCGTCCATCACAGCGACAGCCGCTGTTTCAGCGCCCCCATGGCCTCGGCCACCCGCGCGCCATCGAGGCCGCGCACCACCAGATGCGTGCCCCAGACATCATGGTCGCGGAACGGATAGGAGCCGAGCGAGAGATCGGGGAAGGCCGCCGCGATCTCGGTCAGCCCTTCGGCCACGTCGCTTTCCCCGCGACGCACCTCGACCGAAAGCGATTGCACCGGCCGGCCACCGGCAAGGCGCGGGATCAGCCAGTCGACCATGGCGCGGAACACTTCCGGCACGCCGGCCATGACATGCGTATGCCCGATGGAAAAGCCCGGCGCGGCAGAGACGGCATTGTCGATCAGCGTGGCACCGACCGGGATGCGGGCCATGCGCAGGCGGTTCGGGGTCAGCTCTACCCCCATGCGGTCGCAACGGGCCTGCAACAGCGCCCGGGCATCCGGGCTGACCTCGACCGTGGTGCCATGGGCGGCGGCCACCGCATCGGCGGTGATGTCATCATGGGTCGGGCCGATGCCTCCCGATGTGAACAGAAGATCATAGGTGCCGCCAAGGCTGCTGTCCAAGGCGCGCACCGCCGCCACGATCTGGTCCTGATTGTCCGAGACCACCCGGATCTCGCGCAGATCGAAGCCGGTGGCGTTCAAGACCTGCGCCAGATGATGGGCATTGCCCTCGCGCGTGCGGCCCGACAGGATCTCGTCGCCGATGACCAGAATTGCGGCTGTGGGATTGTCGGATTGCATCCTCGGCTCCTTGGCATGGCTCTGGGGTCTTTTACGCCGGGCCGCAGGGCTGGAACAACCCGCCTTGCATCGCTATCTAGGCATGAAGCGAAAGGTTTGAGCGATGAACGAAGGACGCATCACCCGCGAGGGTATCCGCATCCACCTTGCCGAGGATTTCGCCGGCATGCACAAGGCAGGCCGGCTGGCGGCGCAGATCCTTGACGAGGTCGGCGCATTGGTCGAGCCGGGGGTGACCACCGGCGTGCTGGACGATTTCATCCGCAACCGGGTGGAAGCGGAAGGCGCGGTCAGCGCCACAATCGGCTATCGCGGCTATCAGCACGCCAGCTGCATCAGCGTGAACCATGTCGTCTGCCACGGCATCCCCGGCGAGAAGGTGCTGGCGGATGGCGATATCCTGAACATCGACGTGACGGTCATCATCGATGGCTGGTATGGCGATTCGAGCCGCATGTATGTGGCCGGCCGCGCGCCGATCAAGGCACAGCGGCTGATCCAGGTCACGCATGATTCGCTGATGTACGGGATCGAGGCGGTGAAGCCCGGCAATACCTTCGGCGATATCGGCGCCGCGATCCAGGCCCATGCCGAGAAGCACCGCATGTCGGTGGTGCGCGATTTCTGCGGTCACGGACTTGGCCGGGTGTTCCACGCGCCGCCGAACGTGCTGCATTTCGGACGTGCCGGCAAAGGCCCGACGCTGGAAGAGGGCATGTTCTTCACCATCGAGCCGATGATCAACCTGGGCCGCCCCGACACCAAGATCCTCGCCGATGACTGGACCGCCGTCACCCGCGACAAGTCGCTGTCGGCGCAGTTCGAGCATTCGATCGGCGTGACCGCGACGGGGTTCGAGATCTTCACCCTCTCGCCCGGCAACAAGTTCTTCCCCGAGATGGGGTGAGGCCAAGCGCGGCGGAGGGCCAGCGCCGGACCGTGGGATGGCGCCGCCACGCTGCGCCGAGGCGCTTTATGGTGCCAAGCCCCTCTTTTGCCTGAACGCGGGACCAGCGTGACCAAAGCGCCAGCCCGCCGGGACGGGCAGGCGCTGGCCCGGGCGGGCTTCGCCCTTGCTCCCGGGCCGGGTCTGCGGATCAGACGTCAGTGGTCGCAGGTTCGCCCTTCGGCGGCTTCACCCCAAAGACCGCGCAGTAAAGCGCCGGGACGAAGACCAGCGTGACCAGCGTGCCGGCAATGATCCCGCCCATCATCGAGAAGGCCATCGGCCCCCAGAAGACCTGACGCGAGATCGGGATGAGCGCCAGCGAGGCCGCCGCCGCCGTCAGAAGGATCGGCCGGGCGCGGCTGTCGGCCCCCTCGTAGACAGCTTCCCACGCGGTCATCCCCTTGGCCAAGAGCGCCTGAACCTCGTGGACAAGGATGATCGAGTTGCGGATCAGGATGCCGATCAGCGCCAGGATCCCCAGGATCGCCACGAAGCCCATCGGCACACCGAAGGGCACCAGCACCGCCACCACGCCGATCAGGCCCAAGGGTGCAGCGGCAAAGACGATCAGCGACAGGCGGAAGCTCTGCATCTGCGCCATGACCAGCAGCGCCATGATCAGGATCATCACCGGCACGACGGCGGCAATCGGTTCCTGGCTTTCACCCGAGGTCTCGACTGTGCCGCCGACCACCACCTTGACCTGAGCCGGCAGCCCGGCCTGATATTCGGCCACCCGTCCCGCCAGTGCGTCGACCAGCGTGGCGGGCTGGTCCTTGGTCGAGATCGCGGCCTTCACCGTGACCGTGGGCATCCCGTCGCGCTGCATGATCAGCGGCTGTTCGGTTTCGTATTCGAGCGTCGCCAGTGTCGCCAGCGGGATATGCGCCCCCGCCCCCGTCGCCAGTTGCAGGTTGCGGATCGAATCGAGCGAACCGCGGTCCTCTTCGTCGCCCCGCGCGATGATGTCGATCAGGAAGATATCGTCGCGCAGCTGGGTGACGGTCTGGCCCGAGAACAGCGCCTGCAGCGCGCCGGCAATGTCCTGACTGGTCACGCCCAATTGCCGGGCCTTGTCCTGATTGACGATCAGCCGCACCACCCGCGCCGGCTCGTTCCAGTCGAGCGCGATCCCCTGCAGCCGCGGCTCGGTCGCCAGAACGGCAGCCAGCCCACGCGCGGCATCGCGCGCCTCGTCGATATCGGGCGAGCTGACGCGATACTGCACCGGCTTGCCGACCGGCGGTCCGATCTCGAGATTCTTCACATAGACATCGGTGCCGACCAGATCGCTGGACGCGATCCTGTTCAGCTTGGCCTTCAGCCGGTCTCGCGCCTCGAGGTTCGGGGTCTGGATGACGATCTGGCCCATATGCGGCCCGGCGGTCGGTACGTCCATCGACAGCACGAAACGCGGCGCGCCGCGCCCGACATAGGAGGTCCAGAACAGCGCGTCCTCGTCGCCCTGCAGATGCGATTCCAAGAGGTCCATATCGGCGCGGGTCTTGGCGATCGAGGCGTTCTGCCGCTCGCCGATATCGACGATCACCTCGGTCCGGTCCGAGGTCGGGAAGAACTGCTGCTCGACAAAACGCATGCTCCAGACCGAGAAAGCGAAAAGGGCGAAGGTCAGGGCAATGGTCAGCCATTTGAAGCGCATCGCCAGAAGCAGCAGCCGGCGGAAGCCGCGCCTGAGCAGGCCCGCGCGGGCGGTGTCGTGATGGAGCGTCTTGGGCAGGAAGGTGACGCCGAGGATCGGCGCGAACAGCACCGCGACGATCCACGAGACCAGCAGCGAGACCGCGATGACCACGAACAGCGAGAAGGTGAACTCGCCGGCGGCCGAGCTGTTCAGCCCGATGGGAATGAACCCCGCGACCGTGACCAGCGTGCCCGAAAGCATCGGGAAGGCAATCGAGGTCCAGGCATAGCTGGCGGCCTGCCGCCGGTTCTCGCCCAGTTCCAGCCGCGAGATCATCGTCTCGATGGCGATCATCGCGTCATCGACCAGCAGTCCAAGCGCGATGATCAGCGCGCCAAGCGAGATGCGCTGCAGGGTGATGCCGTAAAGATCGAGGACAACGAAGGTGATCGCCAGTACCAGCGGAATGGTCAACGTCACCACCAGCCCGGCCCTGACGCCAAGGCTGATGAAGCTGACGATCAGGACGATACCGACGGCCTCGGCCAGCGCCTTAATGAAATGGCCCACCGCGTCTTTCACCACATGCGGCTGGTCGGCGAATTTCGCCATCTCGATGCCGATGGGCAGATCGGCGGCGATGCCCTGCATCAGCGCGTCCAGTTCCTCGCCGAATTTCTGGATGTTCTCGCCGCCGCGCATGCCGATCTGCAGGCCGATGGCCGGCTGACCGTTATAGCGGAACAGCGATTCCGGCGGGTCCTGATAGCCGCGCCGCACGGTGGCGACATCGGCCAGGTTGAAGAAGCGGTCGCCCACCCGCAGGTTCACCGCCGCGATGGTGTCGGCATCGACGAACTGCCCGCCCACGCGAACCAGCACCCGCTCGGGCCCGGCCTGGATCACGCCCGAGGGCGCGATGGCGTTCTGGCTGGCCAAGGTCGCCATCACCTGCTGCTGGTTCAGCCCCAGCGCCGCCAGCCGCGTGGTCGAGAATTCGAGATAGATTTCCTCTTTCTGCACGCCCAGAAGCTCGGTCTTGCCCGCCGCCGGCAGCGCCGCCACCTGCTTGCGGATGGTCTCGACGCGGTCGCGCAGCTCGCGCTGGCTGAACCCGTCCGTGGTGAAGGCGTAGATGTTGCCGTAGACATCGCCGAAATTGTCGTTGAACTGGAAGCCGGCAAATTCCTGCGGGAATTCGGGCCGGATATCCGCCATCATCTGCCGCACCCGCTTCCAGACCTCGGGCACCTGCGGGCCGCGGATCGTCGGCAGCAGCTCGACATAGACCACCGACTGACCGGGCGAAGTGACCGAACGGGTGAATTTCAGCTCGTCCAGCTCCTCCAGCTTGGTCTCGATCCGGGTGGTCACCTGCTTCAACGTCTCGTCGATGGTGGCGCCGGGCAGCGCCGCGCCGATGATCATCGTCTTGATGGTGAAGTTCGGGTCTTCCTCGCGGCCGAGATTGAGATAGCTGATCGTGCCCGCGATCATCGAGATGATCAGCAGGAACCAGACAAAGCTGCGATGGCTCAGCGCCCAGTCCGACAGGTTGAAGCGGTTCATGGCGCGATCCTCCGGCCGACCTGCTGACCCTCGCTCAGCGAATGGACGCCACGCACGACAACCTCGTCGCCCTGATCCAGCCCCTCGTTGATGAAGACCTCGCCCAGCAGCGCCGCCCCGGTGACAACCGGGGTCAGGGACACCGTGGCGCTGTCGCCCTCGCGGGTTACGCGCCAGACATGGGGCTTGCCCTCGTGATCAAAGACTGCCCGCTCGGACAGGGTCATGGCGATATCCGTCTCGCCGGCCAGCCGCGCCCGGATCAGCGAGCCGAGCCGCAGATGGTGACCCGAGTCCAGCGACAGATGCACCCGGCGGGTGCGGGTGGCGCTGTCGGCCAAGGGCTCAATCCGGTCGACGGTGGCGCGGGTCTCGGTGTCGGGGTCATCGTCCTGCCAGACGGTAAAGACGGCGCTGTCATCCAGTTCCGACAAAGCCGCTTCGGGCAGGTCGATCACCGCCTCGCGGCTGTCCTCGGCCGACAGCTGCACCACCGGCTCGCCGGCGTTCAGCACCGCGCCGGGATTGGCAAAGACATCGCTGATGACACCGTCAAAGGGCGCAGTCATCTGGGCGAAGCCCTCGGCATCCCGCGCCCGGATCAGTTCCGACCGGGTCTGTTCCACCGCCGCCTCGGCCGCAGCCAGCGCCTGTTCGGCCTGTTCCAGCTGCGCGGTCGAGGCAACGTTTCGATCGGCCAGCGCCCGGGTCCGCTCGGCCGTGGCTTGCGCCGTTGACAGCTGAACCTCTGCCGCCTCGGCGGCGGCGCCGGCGGCGCTGACATTGGCGGCCAGATCGTCAGGGTCCAGTTCGGCCAGCACATCGCCTGCGGCCACGTCATCGCCCAGTTCGACATTGCGCAGCACCAGCCGCCCCAGCGTCTGGAAGGCCAGCGTCACCTGATTGCGCGCCGTCACCACGCCGGGGACCGAGCGGGCCTTGATGTCGCTGTCCGAAACGATGACGCTGACCACCGGGCGCGGCGGCCCCTCGACCACCGGCTCCTCGGCCTTCTGCCAGGGCAGTTCAAACGCATGGACAGGGGGCGCCAGCGCGAGGCAGAGGGCGGCAAGCCCCAGAGTTCCAACGGGGTTCATTCACCGGCCTCCGCTTCGGCTTCCGCTTCCACCGCCGCCGTCGCATCGACGACCGCTCGGCCGGGATAGAGCATCTGCGAGCCGGCGCCGACCACGGTCTGCCCCTGCTCGATGCCGCTTTTCAGATAGACATCGCCATTGGTGAAACGTTCGATCTCGACCGGCTGAATGGCAACGCGCCCGTCCTCGCCGATCAGCCAGACCGCCGGTGCGGCGCCGTCGCGGGTCAGCGCCGTCCAGGGCACGGTGATCGCCGCGCCGGCGGGGAAGCTGACAGTGCCGCGCACCGCCGCACCGAGCAGCCGCGTATCGGTCGGCGCGCCATCGACGCGGGCGCGCACGGTGACAGTGCCGGTCTGCGGATCGACGAGCGGTGCGATCTCGGTCACATGGCCAACCATGTCTGGCGCATCCACGTCGAGCGGTTCCAGCTCCACCTGAGCGCCCATGGCCTTGTCCAGATTGGGCATGTCCGGGGTCTGGAACACCGCCTCGAAGCCGCCCAGAACCGCAAGCGACAGCACCACCTGCGCCGCCCCGACGATCTGGCCGGGATCGGCATTGCGCCTAGTCACGATCGAATCCTCGGGTGCGCGGATCACCGTATCCTCGACCGCGCGGCGGGCCTGATCGGCCTGCGACTGCGAGCGGGTCACCCCGCCATCGGCCTGCGACAACGCCTGCTGTGCCTGATCGCGGGCAGCGCGGGTGCCGACGCCGCGATCCAGCATCGCCTGCGCCCGGTCAAAGGCCTGACTGGCCTGCGCACGTGTCGCCTCGGCGGCGGAAAGGCTGGCCTCGGCCACCGACAGCGCCTGGTCCTGCTGCACCGGATCGGTCCGCGCCAGCGCCTGCCCGGCACTGACCCGGTCGCCCTCGTCCACCATGATTTCAATGACGCGGCCACCCTGACGGAAGCCGAGATCCACCGTGTCCTTGGCCTCCAGCGTTCCGGTCAGCGAGGAGTCAAAGGTCAACTCGGTGCCGCGCACCGGCACGAATTCCACCGCAAGGGGCTCTTCGGCCAGCCCGGCTGAAGCGGCAATCGTTGTGGAAAAGAGTAGCGTCGACAAGAGTTTGCGCGTCATTGCCGGCCTCATGAAACAACCATCCGACAGCTTGCCGGATTCAATCGCCAAAAGAAAGGTGCACTGACGTCAGGTCACGGGCTCAGGTGACGGCGGCCTTGCGGTGAAACTCGGGCTTGTCCCATGATCCGTCACGCAGAAGCCGCGCCAGAACATCGACCGCGCGGGCCACATCATCCAGCCCGTTATAAAGCGGCGCGAAGCCGAAGCGCAGCACGTCGGGCGCGCGGAAATCGCCGATCACCCCCTCGGCAATCAGCGCCTGCATCACCGCATAGGCCTGCGGGTGGCGGAAGCCCACCTGCGAGCCGCGCAGCGCCGGATCGCGCGGCGAGTTCAGCGTGACACCCGGACAATTCGCCTCGACCCCGGCGATGAAGGCCTCGGTCAACTCGATCGAGCGGGCGCGCAGATCGGCCAGCGCGACGCCCTCCCAGACATCCAGCGCCGCGTCGAGCGCGGTCATGGCGATGACCGGCGGCGTGCCGACCCGCATCCGCTCGATCCCCGACGCGGGGCGATAGCCCAGGTCAAAGGCAAAGGGCGCGGCATGTCCCATCCAGCCCTGCAGGATCGGCTCGGCCGCCTCGGCATGGCGGGGATGGGTCCAGATGAAGGCCGGCGCCCCCGGCCCGCCGTTCAGGTATTTATAGGTGCAGCCGACGGCGAAATCGGCATCTGCACCCAAAAGGTCCACGTCCACTGCCCCCGCCGAATGCGCCAGATCCCAGACCGTCAGCGCGCCGGCCTCATGCGCGCGGGCGGTCAGACCGGCCATGTCGTGACGGCGGCCGGTGCGGTAATCGACCTCGGTAATCATCAGCACCGCGAGATCGGGGCCGATGGCATCGGCCACGGCCTCGGGCTCGACCACCCGCAATTCGGCCCCGACGGCGCGGGCCAGCCCTTCGGCGACGTAAAGATCCGAGGGGAAATTGCCGCTGTCGGACAGGATCACCCGGCGCTCGGGGCGCAGCGCGCGGGCGGCGCTGACCGCCTGAAACACCTTGATCGACAGCGTGTCGCCCATGACCACCTGCCCCGGCCCCGCGCCGATCAGCCGTGCCACCCGGTCACCGACGCGGCGGGGCTGTTCATACCAGCCGGCGCTGTTCCAGCCCCGGATCAGTTCTTCCGCCCATTCGTCCTGCATCATCCGCGCCACGCGATCCCGCGCGGCCAGGGGCATCGGACCCAGCGAATTGCCATCCAGGTAGGTCACCCCTTCGGGCAGGTGAAAGGCCGCTCGGGTGCGGTTGAAGTCGGTCATGGCTGGTCCCCCTTGACCCGACGCTATCAGCCGGGTCTGCTGGGTGAAAGGGGAAGAAATCATGCTGTATCAGGTCACTGACTGGGACGACGCCTATGCCAATACGATCCATATCCCGCAGGGTGAGTCCTATCCCGACCGCTTCGCGGCGGCGGCGGCGGCCTTTCGCGACAGCGCGCGGATCGAGCCGTTGGGTCTGGGCCAAATTTTCCTGCCCGAAGGCGAGCCTCAGGGCCTCGCCGTCTTCATTCATGGCGGCTACTGGCTGCATTCCAACCCCAGCTTCTGGTCGCATCTTGCCGCCGGTCCGCTGGCCCGGGGCTGGGCCGTCGCCCTGCCCGGCTATCCGCTGACGCCCACGGTCCGCATTGCCGAGATCACCGCCCATGTCGCCCGCGATCTGACCGAGGCCGCCGCCCGCATTCCGGGCCCCATCGCGCTCACCGGCCATTCGGCGGGCGGGCATCTGGCGGCGCGGATGATCTGTGACGATGGCACCCTACCCGACGAGGTTGCCGCGCGGGTGGCGCGCTGTGTGCCGATCTCGGGCCTCTTCGATCTGCGCCCGCTGATGCGCACGGCGATGAACGCGACGCTGCATCTGGACCTGGCCGAGGCCATGGCGGAAAGCCCCGCGCTGCTGACGCCCCGCCCCAGCATTCCGGTCACCGCATGGGTCGGCGGGGCCGAGCGCCCCGAGTTCCTGCGCCAGTCGCGGCTTCTGGCAGATATCTGGGCCGGGCTTGGCGCGGCGACCGACTGGGTCATCGATCCCGGACGCCACCATTTCGACGTGATCGAGGGGCTGAGTGATCCGGACAGCCCGCTGACTCGCGCGCTGCTGGGGCGTTGAGGCTCAGCGCATGTCGAAGGTGTCGGGATCGGGGCCGGTGCGATGACCGCGGTCCAGCCCGTCTAGAATCGCCATGTCCGCGTTTGACAGTTCGACATCCAGCGCGTGGAAATTCTCGGCCAGCCGCTCGGCGCTGACCGACTTCGGGATCACCGACAAATCGTTTTGCAGATGCCAGCGCAGCACCACCTGCGCCGGGGTGCAGCCATGTTGCTCGGCGATGGCGCGCAGCTCGGGCAGGTCCAGATCGCCGCGCCCCAGGGGCGACCAGCTTTGCGTGACGATACCCAGCGAGCGGTCGGTCTGGCGCAGCGCGGCTTGCGTCAGGGTCGGGTGCAGTTCAATCTGGTTCACCGCCGGGGTGACGCCGGTTTCATCGATCAGCCGGCGCAGATGCGCCTCGTGAAAATTCGCCACGCCGATCGAGCGGACACGGCCTTCTTCCTTCAGCCGGATCAGCGCCCGCCAGCTGTCGACATAAAGATCCGCCGCTGGCACCGGCCAATGGATCAGGTAGAGATCCAGGTAATCCAGCCCCAGCCGGTCAAGACTCGCCTCGCAGGCCCGCAGCGCCGCGTCATGGCCGTGATCGCTGTTCCACAGTTTCGAGGTGACGAACAGCTGATCACGCAGGACATCGGCTTGGCGCAGCCCCTCGCCCAGCCCGGTCTCGTTCTGGTAGGCGGCAGCGCCGTCGAACAGCCGATAGCCGATGGCAAGGGCGTCGCGGACCACGCGGGCGGTATCGGCCTCGGGCACCTGCCAGACGCCAAAGCCAAGCTGCGGCATGAAGTTGCCGTCGTTCAGGGTCATTCTGGGTTGAATCATCGGATTCTCCGCAATGAACGAATTCAGGTTAGCACAGGATCATCACGGCTTGTCACCTGCCAAAGGACTGATGCTTAATCGGTGAAATCGGCGATCTCTGCGCCGGTGATGGACAGCAGCGTCCCGGGGTCGATGGCAAAGATATGGCGCGGCGTCCCGGCGGCCGCCCAGACCCGGTCGAAGGAGGAAAGGCGCGGGTCGAAATAGGCGCTGACCGGGTTCAGGTGCCCGACCGGCGCGACGCCGCCGATGGCAAAGCCGGTCTCGGCACGAATCAGGTCCGCATCGGCCTTGCCAAGCGGCTGGCCGGCGACCACTGTCGCCTTGGCCGGATCGACGCGGTTGCCGCCGGCGGTCAGGAACAGCACGACATGGCCGGTCTCCTCGCCGCGGAAGATGATCGACTTGGCGATCTGGTCGACCGTGCATCCCGCCGCCCGCGCCGCCTCTTCGGCGGTGCGCGTGCTCTCGGTCATTTCCAGCACCTCGACCGGCGCACCCGCCGCCTCAAGTGCTGCCTTGACCCGTGCCAAGCTCTTGCTCATGCCCCGCTCTCCTTCTGTCCAGCGCCGAGGCTAGCCTTCCGCGCCGGGGACGAAAACCCCTTGCGAAGCGGGTCGCGGCATGGTGAGGCAAGGGTGATCTGCCGCCGGAAAGGACATGCGATGAAGGTTTACACCCTGCTGGTCGAGGTCGGCCGCAAGACGGGCGACGGGCTGCCCGATGGCGCGACGGGCGCGGCGCTGGTCTGCTATGCCTCGGGCAAGGATCAGGCCGAGGCGGTGCGCGAGACGGTGGCGATCCTGAAGCAGGCCGATCTGGCACCCTTGGAGGTGACCGGCTATGGCTCGATCGAGGACCGGCTGGCCGAAGGGCACGAGATCCCCGACGAGGAGCGCGCGCTGATGGATCGCGCGCTGGCGGAAAACTCGGTCATCATCGCGCAGATGGACCCCTTCTTTGAAGGCTGCAAGGGTGCCGAGGACGGCGAGGACTGAACGCGCCGCGCCACCCGTCCTCGCGCCCTATTCAACCCGAATCACATTCGCTAGACTGCCGGTCAACGAACAATCACAGCAGTAACCGACAGGCGCATTCCATGGCACGTTTGACGATCCGCACGCTTTTGGCGACCACCCTTGTCTTCACCCTCGCGGCCTGCGGTGGCGTGCCAATGAGCCGCAGCCCCGGCAGCGCCGGCGCGCAGGTGACCATCCCGCAGCGCCCCGCGGGTTCGGCTGCCAGCGAGGCCGGCTTGCAGCAATGGGTGCAGGCCTTCCGCCCCGCCGCCATGTCCGCCGGGATCACCCCCGCCACCTTCGACCGTTCGATGGCGCTGGCGCATTACGACAGCAGCATCGTCGCGCTGGATGGCCGGCAGAGCGAGTTCTCGCGCCCGGTCTGGGCCTACCTGGACGATGCCGCCTCGGGCAGCCGGGTCTCGATCGGCCGCGAGAAGGCAGCGCAGCTGTCGGGCACGCTTGGCGCCATCGAAAGCCGTTATGGCGTCCCGCGCGAGATCGTGCTGGCGGTCTGGGGGATGGAATCGAATTTCGGCGCCAATCGCGGCTCGACCCGGATCATACCGGCGCTGGCGACCTTGGCCTATGACGGGCGGCGCGGGCAGTTCTTCGGCAACGAGTTGATCGCGGCCATGCGCATCGTCCAGTCGGGCGACACCACGCCCGAGGGACTGGTCGGCAGCTGGGCCGGCGCGATGGGCCATACGCAGTTCATGCCGTCCTCCTACCTCGCCCACGCGGTCGATTTCACCGGCGACAGCCGCCGTGACATCTGGTCGAACGACCCGACCGACTCGCTGGCCTCGACCGCCGCCTACCTGCGTCAGGCGGGCTGGCAGCCGGGGACGCCCTGGGGTGTCGAGGTCGTGCTGCCGGCGAATTTCAACTATGCGCTGTCGGGCAAGAACAACCGCCAGTCGGGGGCCAGCTGGTCGGGCATGGGCGTACGCACCGCCAATGGCACGGCCATGCCGCGTTGGGCGGGCTCGATCCTTGTTCCCGCAGGCGCGCGTGGCCCGGCCTTCCTGATCTCGGACAATTTCCGCGCCATCCTCGATTACAACACCTCGGACAGCTATGCGCTTGGTGTCAGCATCCTGGGCGACCGCATCGCGGGGCGCGCGGGCGTGCAGGGCAGCTGGCCGCGCGGCGACCGGCCGCTGTCGAACAGCGAAAAGGCCGAGATCCAGCGCCTGCTGACCCAGCGCGGCTTCTATCGTGACGAGGTGGACGGCAAGCTGGGCGCCAAGTCGACCGAGGCGATCCGCGCCTTCCAGCAATCCATCGGCGCGACGCCCGACGGCTATGCCGATGCGCGGCTGCTGGGGCAGTTGCGCGGGTAAGACCGTTAGAACGGCAGCGGGCGCCCATCGGTGACCGCTGCCCGTCTCACCTTCAAGCCGTCCTAGGGCTCACTCTCCCGGCCGCTGCAGCATTGCCGACAGCGCCCCGGTGACGGGCGGCACATCGCCAAAGCGCACGCCGGCCTCGATCTGGCGCAGGTGCTGGTCCAGCAGACGTAAGGCCAGTGCCTCGTCACGCGCGGCGATGGCGTCAACGATGCGGCTGTGGTCGTCCTCGGCGCACAGCACCCCCTGCCGCGCGGCGTAGAGGCCGATGATCAGCGAACTGCGCATCACCAGCTCTTCCAGATAGCGGCTCAGCACCGGGTTGCGCCCCACCCGTGCCAGCAGCAGGTGGAACTGCCGCGACAGGCGCACGGCCGACGGGCGGTTGTCGCCATGCGCTGCCGCCTCGGCCGCCAGATGGGCGCGCAGGTCGGCCAGATCCGCCTCATCCGCCTGCCGCACGGCATTCCGGCAGATCGTCGCCTCGATGGCGCGGCGTGCCTGGAAAACGTTGCGGGCGTCATCGGGCGTAGGCGTGGCGACGAAGGCGCCCCGGTTCGGCAGGTGATCGACCACCTGGTAGGCGGTCAGTTGCGCCAGCGCCCGGCGCACCAGCGCGCGATTGGCGCCGAACAGATCGCTCAGCGCCTGCTCGCCCAGCTTGGTGCCGGCCCGCAATCGCTGATCCGCGATCGCGTCCAGCACGCTGTCCACAATGACGAGGTCGATCGGCTTGTCCATATGCCGATAAATGGCATCTGGCCCCCGTCTCAGCAACAATCTTTCGCACAATTGCCTCGGCAAAAATAGTTCTTAAAATTGTTAACAATTTATGTTACAAAAAATGCGACTCAGCTGGAGGACCTGATGAAGCTCGTCGTGATCAACCCGAATTCCACCCAATCCATGACCGACAAGATCCTGGAATCCGCCCGCGCCGCCGCCGCTGACGGTGTTGTCGTCGAGGGCCGCACCGCCCATGGCGCGCCGGCCAGCATCGAGGGCCACTATGACGAGGTAATGGCCGCCGCCCACCTGCTGCGCGAGGTTCAGCAGGCCGAGGCCGAGGCCGCCGATGCCATCGTTGTCGCCTGTTTCGACGATCCGGCCATCGGTGCCTGCCGCGAGATCGCCACCGGCCCGGTCATCGGCATCTGCGAGGCTGGCATCAAGGCCGCCAGCATGATCGCCACGTCCTTCAGCATCGTGACCACGCTGCCCCGCTCTGTCCCGGTGATCGAGGAACTGGTCCGCCGCTATGGCCTCGACCACCAATGCCGCAAGGTCCGTTCGGCCGCCATCCCGGTGCTGGCGCTGGAGGAGCCCGGCTCGAACGCCCGGCAACTGGTGCGCGACGAGATCCTGCGCGCCATCGAAGAGGACAATTGCGAGGCGGTGGTGCTGGGCTGCGCCGGCATGTCTGACCTGACCGAATGGCTGAGCGTGGAGACCGGCATCCCGGTGATCGACGGCGTGACCGTGGCCACCAAGTTCGCCGAGGCGCTGGTCGGCGCCGGACTGAAGACCAGCAAGATCGGTGCCTACGCCAAGCCGAACAGCAAGTAATTCCGCCACTCACGGATCACTTTGGGAGGAGAGATCATGACCCAAACCGCCACAACCACCGCCCCGCCCAACGGCGTAACTGCCACAACCGCAACCAGCCATGACAAGGCCATCGGCGAGGAATCGCTGGCCCCGCAGCAGACCCGGATCATGGACCCCTGGTCCTATCTCTTCGCCTGGCTCGGCGGCTGCGTGTCCATCGGCACCTTCACCGTCGGCTCGGGCCTCGTCGGCACGCTGAACCTGCTGCAAACCTTCGTCGCCATCGCCATCGGCTGCACCGTCATCGGACTGGCCCTGATGATCAACGGCCGCGCCGGGCACATCTATGGCATCCCGTTCATGGTACAGGCGCGGTCCTCGTTCGGCTTTGCCGGAACCCGCCTGCCGGCACTGGTGCGTTCGGTCCCGGCGATCGTCTGGTACGGGTTTCAAAGCTGGATCGGCGCGGGGGCGCTGAACCTGGTGGCCGAGACACTGTTCGGCTACTCCAACATCTGGCTGTTCTTCATCGGCTTCCAGTTCCTGCAGATCGGCCTGTCTGTCCTCGGCTTCCACGGCATCAAGTGGCTCGAGAACATCGGCTCGGTCTTCATCATCGGCGCGCTGGTCTACATGTTCATCAGCGTGATCAACAAGTATGGCGCTGAGATCAGCGCCAACCTGATCAATGTCGAAGGCACCTGGGGCGCGCCCTTCTGGGGAGCCACCATGCTGTTCCTCGGTGTCTATTCGACCATGATGCTGAACGTGTCGGACTATTCCCGCGAGTTGCAGAAGCGCGTCGGCCCGCTGCGGCAGGTGGCGATCTATGCCAACTCGATCCTGCCGGCGACGCTGTTCATGGGGCTGATCGGTCTGATGGTCTCCGGTGCCACCGGCGAGGTTGATCCGATCAAGGTCTTCTCCAGCGCCGTCGACAACAAGTTCCTGCTGATCATCACGCTGCTGTTCATCGTCTTCGCGCAGGTCACGACCAACATCCTGAACAACGTCGTCCCGCCTGCCTATGCGCTGATGGATATCTTCAAGCTGAAGTTCAAAACCTCGGCGGTGCTGGTCGGCCTTCTGGCCTTCGCAACCTTCCCCTGGATGCTGGTCCGCGACGAAAGCGCCGCTGGCCTGAACCTGTTCATCCAGACCTACAGCGCCTTCCTCGGTCCGATCTTCGCCATCCTGGTCGTCGATTTCTACGCCATCCGCCGCCAGAAGCTGGACCTGGACAAGCTTTACGACGAAACCGGGCCTTATGCCGGCATCAACCCGGCTGCCGTGATCGCCACGGTGATCGGCGTGATCTCGGCGCTGACCTTCTCGGGCATCAGCTGGTATGCGAGCCTGATCCCGGCCGGTCTCAGCTACTACCTGCTGATGCAATACCTGCCCGCCGCCCGCCGCTTCGCAAGCTGAGACAGGGCGACCTGACACGATGACGGGGGCGGTCCGAAAGGGCCGCCCTCGGTCGTTTCAGCTGCCGATGCTGCGGGTCTTGGCGATGGCGGCGTCCAGTCCGGCGACAACCCCGGCGGCGATGCCCGAGTTGCGCATCACCCGCAGACCCGCCGCTGTCGTGCCGTCATAATCAACCATGGCCTGAACATGATCGCCCGGACGATCTGCGCCCGTGGCCATCATCTGCCCGGCGGCAAGGAAAAGCTGTCTCGTGGCGCGGTCGGCCACGTCCGGTGCCACGCCCTGCCCCATCGCGTAATCGGCCATGCATTCGGCGAAATAGGCGACGAAGCCCGGCACCGGCCCGGTCATCGCGGTGAAGATCTCGACCTGCGCCTCGGTCTCGACCCGGTCGGTCAGACCGCAGGCGGTGAAAAGCGCGGTGACCCGGGCCCGATCCGCGTCCGTCACCTCGGGCGTGGTGAACCATGGCGAATAGGCAAGGCCCAGTTCCGCCGCCGGGCTGCTCATCGCCCGAACCACCCGTCTTGCCCCAGTCAGTTCGGAAAGGCGCGCGGCCGGGACGCCGGCCATGACCGAGACGATCAGCCGGTCGGGCGCGTGGATGCCCAGATCCCCCACCAGCGCCGGCGGCACCGACAGCAGCACCAGATCGCAGGCATCTGCCAGCGCCTGGGTGTCGGCGGTCAGGGTAACTTCAGTATGATCCTCGAAGCCCGCGCGGCTGCCGCTGCGATTGGCGATCCAAAGGCGCGTTTCCGGCCAGCCGCTTCGCAGCAGGGCCAGCGCGATGGCCCGGCCCAGCATACCCGAGCCGCCGATGATCCCGATCGAAAACTCCGCCTGCATCCCGGTCTCTCCCTTCGCGCGGCGGGTCAGCGTCAGCCGGCGGTCAGCCGCGCCGCAAACTCGCCCAGAACCTGATCGTAGATCGCCCGCTTGAAGGGCACGATCCCTGCGGCCAGATCCCCCGCCGGCATCCAGCGCCATTCGGCAAATTCCGGATGCTCAGTCTCGATCTGTACATCGGCATCGGTGCCGTGAAAGCGCAGCAGGAACCATTTCTGCTTCTGCCCGCAATACTTGCCCTTCCAGACCTTGCCCAGAAGTTCGGGCGGCAGGTCATAGGTCACCCAATCCGCGGTTTCGGCCTCAACCGTCACCAGATCGGCGGCGACCCCGGTCTCCTCGACCAGTTCGCGCAGCGCGGCCTCGCGCGGGGTCTCGCCCTTGTCGATCCCGCCCTGCGGCATCTGCCATGCGGCGGGCCGGTCGGTGGGGCTGTCGATGCGGCGGCCGGCAAAGACCAGCCCCTCGGCATTGACCAGCACCACCCCGGCACCCGCGCGATAGGGCAGACCGCCCGGCCCCGGCTGACCCTCGGCCTTGCTCATTCGGTCGCGGCGCCTTCGCCCTCGGTCGTGCCCGAACCCTCGCCGGTGACGGCGGGGGTATCGGCCGAGATCACGTCGCTGGCGGTGAAGTTCACCGCCGACAGACCCTTGAGGATGTCGACCGCATAGGCCAGCTGGTAATCCTCGTCGCGCAGCTTGGCGGTGGCCTCGACCTCGGCGGCCTCGTCCTCGATCTGCTTGCGTTCCTCGTCGCTGATCGAATCGTTGTTCAGCGCGCCGCGCAGTTCCGCCTCGGAGCGCGAGAAGCTCGACTGGCTCAGCGGCTCGTCGGAGTTTTCCTCGTCAACCGGCTTCGGTGCGGGCTGGGCCACGATGATGTCGGGATTGATCCCCAAAGCCTGGATCGAGCGGCCCGACGGCGTGTAGTAGCGCGCCGTGGTCAGCCGGATGGCGCTGTCCGAGGTGACCGGCATGACGGTCTGGACAGACCCCTTGCCAAAGGATTTCTCGCCCACGACGATGGCACGGCGGTGATCCTGCAGCGCGCCGGTGACGATTTCCGAGGCGCTGGCCGAGCCGCCATTGATCAGTACGACCATCGGTTTGCCCTGTGCCAGATCGCCCATCTCGGCATTCCAGCGCTCGCTTTCCTCGGGCTTGCGGCCCCGGGTGCTGACGATCTCGCCGGCATCGAGGAAGGCATCCGAGACGCTGATCGCCTGGTTCAGCAAGCCGCCCGGGTTGTTGCGCAGGTCCAGCACGAAGCCGGTGACCTTGTCGATGCCGCCGGCTTCCTCGACCGCCTTGGTCAGCTCGGTTTCCAGCGTGTCATAGGTCTCGTCATTGAAGGTCGAGACGCGCAGCACCACCGAATGGCCCTCGATCCGGGTCTTGACCACGGTCAGCTTGATGGTGTCGCGGGTCATGGTCAGGTCGAAGGGCTCGGGCGTGCCTTCGCGCAGGATGGTCACAGTGATCTCGGAGCCGACCGGCCCGCGCATCTTGTCGACCGCCTCGTCCAGCGTCAGCCCCATCAACGATTCGCCATCGACATGGGTGATGAAATCGCCCGGCTGCACGCCCGCCTCGCTGGCCGGGGTGTCATCGATCGGCGAGACGACCTTGACGATGCCGTCCTCCTGGCTGACCTCGATGCCGAGGCCGCCAAAGCTGCCCCGCGTCTGGGTCTGCATGTCCTCGTAGTCATTGGCCGAGAGGAAGCTGGAATGCGGGTCAAGCGAGGTCAACATGCCATTGATCGCGGCCTCGATCAGCTTCTTCTCGTCGGGTGCCTCGACATAATCGGCACGCACCCGCTCGAACACGTTGCCGAAGAGTTCAAGCTGCTCGTAGATCGAGGCATTGCTTTCGGCCTCTTGCGCGATCAGCGGACCGGCGATCTGCGTCGTCACCAGGGCGCCCGCCAGCACGCCGCCGATCCCTGCCATCAGATAGTGTTTCATTTGCCTACTCGCCTCTATTCCTGCGGCTCAACGACCGGATTCATCACGAACCATTCCGTCGGATCAACGGTCTCTCCACCCTGTCTCAGCTCGACATACAGGGTTTCCGTGCGCCCTGCACCCCCGCCGCGCGCGGCGTCGGCCACAAATTGCGTCCCGAATTCCGCCGCACGCGCCTCGGAGCCGCCCATCAGGCCAACCGGCTCGCCCGTCGACAGCACGTCGCCAACCTCGCCGAAGACCTGATCGAGACCGGCCAGGATCAGAAGATACCCGCGCGCGGGTTCCACGATCATCACATTGCCGTAATCCAAGAGCGGACCGCGATAGCGGATGGTCGCAGGCCAGGGGGTCGAGACCAGCGCCGCCGGGGCGGTGGCGACCACGATGCCCGGCCGCTTGACGCCCGCCGCATCGGCCTCGTTGTAATAGCGCACCACCTCGCCGGTCACCGGCAGGGGCAGACTGCCCTGTGCGCCCTCGAAATCCTCCATCGGCGGGCCGACATCATCCTCGAGTTCGGCAATGCCCTTGGCGAATTCGTCGAGACTGGCCGCAGAGACCTGCAATTGCTGCAATTCCTCCGGGTTCTCGGCAAAGCGCACCGGCATGGTCGAGCGGTCGGTGACGGCGCTGGTCAGCAGCCGCCGCGCCTCCTGCACCGAGGCGAGCCCGTCGCTCAGCATCCCGGCGGCGTTTTCCTGCAACTCGCGCACGGCGGCGATCTCGTCCAGATCGGTCTGCAGCCGGTCGGCCTCGGCCCGAAGTCCCGGCGTCACCGCCGACAGGATCATTCCCGCCCTCGCGGTCGCCGTGGCGCCCGAGGGGTGCAGCAGCAGCGTCGCCTCGGGCGCGCGCTCCATCGACATCATCACGCCCAACACATCCGACAGGCTTTCGCGCTGCGATTCGAAGCGGTCGCGCAATTCCGTCTCGCGCAGGGCCGCCTGCCGCAGCCCCTCGCGCAAGGCCGCCTGCCCCTGTTCGTAGCCCCGGATCACCTCGCTCAGCGCCGTCACCTGATCGTCGGCGGTCAGGGCAGAGCTGAGCTTGTCCATCGAGGCGCGCAACTGCGCGGCGGCGGCCTCGGCCATGGCGCGGGCCTCGCTGGCGGTCTGGGCGGCGGCGATGCCGGCGCCGGGCATGGCCAGCGCCAGCGCCAGAATTGCCGAAGGAATCAGGCGGATCATGCGCGACCGATCAGGCTTTCGCCGGTCATCTCGGCCGGCTTGTCCAGCCCCATCAGCTCCAGCACGGTCGGCGCCAGATCGGCCAGCCGGCCCTTGTGCAGCGTGGCACCTGCGGGGCCGTTGACCACGATCACCGGCACCGGGTTGATGGTATGGGCGGTATGAGGCCCGCCGCTGACCGGGTCGATCATGGTCTCGCAATTGCCATGATCGGCGCAGATGACGGCGGAACCGCCAACGGCCTCGAGCGCCGCCAGCATCCGGCCCAAGCCCTGGTCTACCGCCTCGCAGGCGCGGATCGCGGCGGGCAGGCTGCCGGTGTGGCCGACCATGTCGGGATTGGCGAAGTTCACCACGATCAGGTCGTAACCCGCGCCGATCACCTCGACCAGCTTGTCGGCCACCTCGACCGAGGCCATTTCCGGCGCGAGATCATAGGTCGCGACCTTGGGGCTGGAGGGCATGAAGCGGTCCTCGCCCGGTTCGGGCGCTTCCTTGCCGCCGTTCAGGAAGAAAGTGACATGGGGGTATTTCTCGGTCTCGGCCAGCCGGAACTGCCTGAGACCCTTGCCCGCCACCCAGGCGCCAAGCGTGTTCACCACCTGCCGCTTGGGATAGGCGGCGGTCATGAAGGCGTTATGCGCCTCGGAATAATCGACCATGCCCAGCAGCGCCGCCCAATGCGGCCGCTCGCCGGTATCGAAGGCGTCGAAACCGGTGCCACCGATGGCCATCAGGATCTCGCGCGCGCGGTCGGCGCGGAAGTTGAGGCAGAAGAAGCCGTCGCCGTCCATCGCGCCGTTATAGCCGTCGATGACGAAGGGCTGGATGAACTCGTCGGTCTCGCCGCGCTGGTAGGCGATGCTAACCGCCTCGTCGGCAGCGGGCGCATCCTCGCCCTTGCCCTGCACGATGGCGGCATAGGCGCGGCTGACCCGATCCCACCGGTTGTCGCGGTCCATGGCGTAATAGCGGCCGATGACCGTGCCGATGCGCGCGCCCTCGGGCAGGTTGCCCTGCAATTCGGTGACAAAGCCAAGCGCCGATTTTGGCGGCACGTCGCGGCCATCGGTGATGGCATGGATGACCACCGGCACGCCGGCCTCGGCCACGGCCTGCGCCGCCGCCTGCACATGGGCGATATGGCCATGCACCCCGCCATCCGAGACGACGCCCATCAGATGGGCGGTGCCACCGCTGGCCTTGAGCGCCGCGATGAAGCTGCCAAGGGTTTCATTGCCGAAGAAGCTGCGATCCTCGATCGCCAGATCGATCTGGCCCAGGTCCATCGCCACCACCCGGCCGGCACCGATATTGGTGTGGCCGACCTCGGAATTGCCCATCTGGCCGGTGGGCAGGCCTACATCGGGGCCGAAGGTGGTCAGCGTCGCATGGGGGCAGTCACTCATCAGCCGGTCGAAATTCGGCGTCCGCGCCTGGTCGGGGGCGCTTTGCTCGGGCCGGTCGGAAATGCCCCAGCCATCCAGAATGCACAGGACCACAGGTTTCGTCATCGCTGCCTCGCGGGTTTTCGCCTCAATACGCCGCGCCGCGCCCATGGGCAACCGCCCCGCCAGTCACTCGCGATGGTAAGGGCCGCCGGCCAGAATGGTGGCGGCGCGGTAAAGCTGTTCGGTCAGCATCACCCGGGCCAGCATATGCGGCCAGACCATGCGGCTGAAGCTGATCTGCCAGTCGGCGCGGGCGCGCAGGGCCGGATCGATGCCATCGGCCCCGCCGATGACGAAGCAGACATCCCGCGCCTGATCGCGCCAGCCGGCAAGCCGCGCCGCGAAATCCGGCGAGGTAGGCTGTTCGCCGCGCTCGTCCAGCGCCACAATGGCGGCGCCGTCGGGCAGGACGCGCGACAACAGCTCGGCCTCGGCGGCCATGCCACCGCCGCGCTTGTCCTCGATCTCAACGACCTGTGCCGGCGGCAGCCCGAGGCCTCGGCCGGTCTTGGCGAAGCGGTCCAGATAATCGGCGATCAGCGCCGATTCCGGCCCCTTCCGCAGCCGCCCGACGGCGGCAATCGTGATCTTCATCAGCCCGTCCTGTGCTGGCGGGCGGGCTTAATGTCCGGCAAGCTGCGGTTCATGGCGCAGGCGCGTCAGCGCATCTGCGGGCATCCACATCTTTTCCAGTTGGTAGAACTCGCGCACCTCGGGACGGAAGACATGGATGACGACATCATCCGTATCGACCAGCACCCAGTCGCCGGCATCCTTGCCCTCGATCCGGGCAGAACGGCCAGTGGCCTGCTTGTAACGTTCGGCGAGCTTTTCGGCGATGGTCGTGACTTGCCGGGCGTTGCGGCCCGAGGCGATCACCATGTAATCGGCCATGGCCGAGCGGCCACGCAGGTCGATCTGAACGACATCCTCGGCCTTGTCATCATCAAGCGAGGACAGGACGCGGGCCAGAACCTCATCGCTCGTCAGGTCTGGAACCGCGGCGGTCGCGGCCGGCTGATCTGCCGGCGTGACGTGTTGGGACAGGGTTTAATCCTCCGGTCAACGCGCCGATCGCCCCCGGCGCAGGGGATGCCTTAAAGATAGCATCTTTTCCCCCCATCTCAATCGCCGCTCACGAATTCGGGACGGGGTGGTGCGGATTTGCCTTCGCTGACGGCAATCTGCTCGTTCAGCAGCCGCACCTCGCGCTGCGGGAAGGGAATGGAAATCCCGTTCTTCTTGAACGCATCCCAGAGCGCCAGAAACACCTGCCCGCGTACATTGGTCAGCCCGCCCTCGGCATCGGTGATCCAGAAGCGCAGCACATAATCGACCGAGCTGTCGCCGAAGCCGGTGATCCAGCAGACCGGGGTGCGCTGCGCCATCACCCGCTTGACCGTCATGGCGGCATTGATGGCGATCTTGCTGACCTCGTGGGGATCGTCGTCATAGGAGGTGCCGAATTTCAGGTCGAGCCGGACGAAATTGTTGGTATGGGACCAGTTGACCACCTGCCCGGTCACCAGGTCCTCGTTCGGGATCAGGTATTCCTTGCCGTCGCGCGTGACCACGCTGACATAGCGCGCGCCCAGTTCCTCGATCCAGCCGAAGGTGTCGCCGATCGAGATGACGTCGCCGGGCTTGATCGACTTGTCCAGAAGGATGATGACCCCCGAGACGAGGTTCGAGACCACCTTCTGCAGGCCGAAGCCAAGGCCGATGCCGACCGCGCCGGAGAACACCGCGAGCCCGGTCAGGTCCAGCCCCACCGCCTTCAGCCCGACGACGATGGCCACGGTGAACAGCACCACCTGCAGCAGCTTCGCCGTCAGCACCCGCATCGAGGGCGAGATATCCTCGTTCGTCGCCAGCCGCCCGGTGACGAAGCGCGACAGCAGCCGCGCGCCGGCGATCAGCAGCCCGCTGACCGCCGCTGCCTTGACCACCGTCAACAGCGAGATGCGGATATCGCCAAAGGTCAGCGCGATGCTGTCCAGAAACTGGGCGACGGGCTGGGTGAAGCCGATGAAATAGAGCGTCACCCAGATCCAGGCGCCCCAGGTCACGATGCGGCGCAGGAAGCGGTTCGAGATGACGCGGACCAGAAGCCCGATGAAGAACCAGGCCGTCGTCACCACCGCCGCCAGCGCGATCAGTTGGCTGCGGGAGGGCCAGGTCACCTCGCGCATGACCAGCACCGTAATCCAGGCGAAAAGCGCGAAGAACAGCAGCCACAGCCGCCGGTCGATCACCAGCCCTAGCCGCAGCCGCCCCTTGGGCCAGCCCTCGCGCGAGCGCAGCCAGGCGGTGAAATAGGGCGAGACGATCCGCGCGGCCAGCCAGGCGACGGCGGCCAGCCCGACGATCCCGGCGATCTGATAGAGGCGCCAGGGCAGCAGCATGGTCTGCATGAACAGCCGCACATGGGCCCATAGGCCCTCGGCGGCATCGACCATGTCCGGGGTCAGTTGCTCCATGTCCTCTCAGTCATCTGTCTCCCTCCCTTCCGCCAGTAAATACCGGGGCGAGGGCCTGCGGCAAGCCTGTGCGATCTGTCCGACGGAATGCTTGCCCCAGCGGCAGAACCACCCTAGATTGCCCTGCATGAGCGGCTTTATCTATTTCGACATCCATGACCGCGCCCGCCTGCCGGGCCGTTTCTATGGCGAGATCCTGGGCGTAACCGCGCGGGTCTGAGGGCTTTTGCCCATCATTCCCCGATTCACAGCCCATTCGAAAACCATTCGAGAGAAAGCCATGACCGATTCTGCCTCCACCGCCGCCGCCGGCAAACCCCGCACCCTCTATGACAAGATCTGGGACGCCCATCTGGTCGACCAGTCCGCCGACGGCAGCAGCCTGATCTATATCGACCGCCACCTGGTCCATGAGGTGACCAGCCCGCAGGCCTTCGAGGGGCTACGCATGTCGGGCCGCAAGGTTCACGCGCCCGAGCGGACCATCGCCGTACCCGATCACAACGTGCCGACGACCGATGACCGCTTCACCCATATCGACAACGAGGAATCCCGCATCCAGGTCGAGGCGCTGGACAAGAACGCCCGCGAATTCGGCGTGACCTACTACCCGGTCGACGACATCCGTCAGGGCATCGTTCATATCATCGGCCCGGAACAGGGCTGGACCCTGCCCGGCATGACCGTGGTCTGCGGCGACAGCCACACCTCGACCCATGGCGCCTTCGGCGCGCTGGCCCACGGCATCGGCACCTCGGAGGTCGAGCATGTGCTGGCGACGCAGACGCTGATCCAGTCGAAATCGAAGAACATGAAGGTCGAGATCACCGGCAAGCTGATGCCCGGCGTGACCGCCAAGGACATCACCCTGTCGATCATCGGCAAGACCGGCACCGCCGGCGGCACCGGATATGTGATCGAATATACCGGCGAGGCGATCCGCGGCCTGTCGATGGAAGGCCGCATGACCGTCTGCAACATGGCGATCGAGGGCGGCGCCCGCGCTGGCCTGATCGCCCCGGACGAGACCACCTTCGCCTATGTGAAGGGCCGCCCCCATGCGCCCAAGGGTGCCGCATGGGAGGCCGCGCTGACCTGGTGGAAGACGCTGACATCCGACGAGGGCGCGCATTACGACAAGGTCGTCACCATCCGCGGCGAGGATATCGCCCCGGTCGTCACTTGGGGCACCTCGCCCGAGGATGTGCTGCCGATCACCGGCAAGGTGCCGGCGCCCGAAGACTTCACCGGCGGCAAGGTCGAGGCGGCAAAGCGCAGCCTCGACTATATGGGCCTGACCGCCGGGATGCCGCTCGACGAGATCAAGATCGACGCGGTCTTCATCGGCTCCTGCACCAATGGCCGGATCGAGGATCTGCGCGCCGCCGCCGACATCCTCAAGGGCCGCAAGCTGGCGCAAGGCGTGCGCGGCATGGTGGTGCCGGGCTCGGGTCTGGTGCGGCTGCAGGCCGAGGAAGAGGGGCTGGATGCCATCTTCAAGGAGGCGGGCTTCGAATGGCGTCAGGCCGGATGCTCGATGTGCCTGGGCATGAATCCCGACCAACTGGCCCCGGGCGAACGCTGCGCCGCCACCTCGAACCGCAATTTCGAGGGCCGTCAGGGCTACAAGGGCCGCACCCACCTGATGTCGCCCGCCATGGCGGCGGCGGCGGGCGTGACCGGGCATCTGACCGATGTGCGCACGCTGACCGGCGAGACGCAGCCGGCCTGACGGGGTCAGGTCATGGCAATCGCAGCCGGTTTCGGCAATCCGAAGGACCGGGAAGGTTCAGTGCCCGCGCGGCTTCAGCGGCCTGAACGGGCGCGGCGCTTCGGCAGCCTCGCCCTTGCTCGCGCCCGCCGTCGGGCCGACTGTTCGGCGAGGCGAAGTCATGCCAGTGGTCTGGCTCATGGTCTCTTCGGCTTGGCGGCGTTCGTCCTCGGCAGCCCGCTCTGCCGCGCGCCGGGCGGAGCGCAGCCTGAGCAAACGGGTGGCATTCAGCGCGATCAGCACCAGCCCGGCATTCTCGAGCAGGAAGTTCACGCTGAGGCCCAGGACGCTGAGATTGCCGATCGCGTCGACCGAATGCAGGCTGCTGGCACGGATCAGTACATATCCACAGACCAGTGCAGCCCCGGCCAGCGCCAGCCAATGGGACTGCATATGGCCGCGCATCATCTGACTGCCACGTTTGAAGACCAGCGCCACCGCTACGACGACAAGGATGATGAACAGCATCTGCGCATAGCGGCGATAGTCATGCCAGCCCTGCGCCATCGAGATGCAACGGCCGGTCTCGTTCAGGGCGGTTTGCAGGTCCAGTTGTTTGTTCACGGCCAGAAACAGCATCACGATCGCCATGGCGCCCCAGAACCGGCGCAAGGCCCGCTGATCCACGCCGCGCCAAACCGCCACGGACAGCGCGGCACAGGCCAGGTAGGCCAGCACCGTGATCCAGGCCAGCACACCCCGGTCGCCGAAAGCCGGCGTCCAGTCCCCGCCAAGGCAGCCGATCATCACACCCACGTCACCCTCACCGTCTGCAACCCACATTCCCGCGCCGCGGCACCCCTGCCGCAGCACCAGTCCTAACCTAATCCAGAAAGCCAGCCATGGAAAAGTTCACCACCCTTACCGGAATCGCCGCGCCCATGCCGCTCGTCAATATCGACACGGACATGATCATTCCCAAGCAGTTCCTGAAGACCATCAAGCGCTCGGGCCTTGGCAAGAACCTGTTCGACGAGATGCGCTTCGACCAGGATGGCAACGAGATCGCCGATTTCGTCCTGAACCAGCCGGCCTATCGCCATGCCCAGATCATCGTCGCCGGCGACAATTTCGGCTGCGGTTCGTCGCGTGAGCACGCCCCCTGGGCGCTTCTGGATTTCGGCATCCGGGCGGTCATCTCGACCAGCTTTGCCGACATCTTCTACAACAACTGCTTCAAGAACGGCATCCTGCCGCTGGTCCTGCCGCAAGAGGTGGTGGACATCCTCATGGACGATGCGCGCAAGGGTGCCAATGCCCGGATGACCATCGACCTCGAGGCGCAGACGGTGACCAGTTCGGACGGGCAGGTCTTTGCTTTCGAGATCGATCCCGCGCGCAAGCACACGCTGCTGAACGGGCTGGATGATATCGGCCTGACCATGGAAAAGGCCCCGGCGATCGACCGGTTCGAGACGCAGATGGCACAGGCGCGCCCTTGGGTCTGAAGGCGGGTCTCGTCGCTCTGGCGCTGGCCGGTCCGGCCAGTGCCGAAACGCTTCGCATCGCCACTTTTTCTCCTGACCTGACCCGCAAGGGGCCGGGACTGCTGCTGCGGGACATCCGCGCCCGCGATCCGCAGGTGCTGGCCGCTGCCGCCACCATTGCCGGGGCGCGGCCCGATGCGATCCTGCTGACCGGGTTTGACTGGGACCATGACGGGCTGGCACTGGCGGGTTTCGCCGCGCTGGTCGCCGAGGCCGGGCTTGACCTGCCCCACCGCTTTGCCGCCCGGCCGAACAGCGGCATGGCGACGGGTCTGGACCTCGATGGCGACGGCCAGACCGGCACTGCCGATGACGCGCAGGGTTTCGGCCTCTTCAGCGGCGAGGCGGGCATGGCGATCCTCTCGCGCCTGCCCCTTGGCGAGGTCACCGATCACAGCGCGGCGCTGTGGCGCGACCTGCCGGGGGCCCTGATGCCGAAAAGCGCGCCCGAGATTGCCGGGGTCCAGCGCCTCTCTTCGACCGCGCATTGGGATGTGCCTCTGATGATCGGGGAAAGACCGCTACACCTTCTGGCATGGTCGGCAACCCCGCCGGTCTTTGATGGCCCCGAGGATCGCAACGGGCGACGCAATCATGACGAGGCGGTTTTCTGGCTGAGCCACCTGCCCGATGCCCCCTTCCTCCTCATCGGCAATCTGAACATCGACCCCGTCGATGGCGATGGCCGGCGCGAGGCGTTTGACGCGCTGATGAGCGTGGCGCAGGACCCGGAACCGCGCGGCGAGTGGCAACCGGCGCAGGAGGGCGCGAATGTGGTGCAGAAGGGCGATCCGGCGCTCGATACCGCCGACTGGCCCGATACCGCCGACTGGCCCGATGCCGACGGGCCGGGCAATATGCGCGTGGACTATGTCCTGCCGGCGAAAGCTCTGAGGGTGACGGATGCCGCCGTCCTCTGGCCCGATCCGGCCAGCGAGACGGGAAAAACCGTCGCGGCCGCATCGCGCCACCGGCTGGTCTGGGTTGAGATCGACTTTCCCTGATCGCCTCTCTCGCTTGGCAGATTCTTGCGGATCGTCGCCGGCCTTTCTCGATCCAAGCGCGAAAGAGACGCATTTTCAAGGCCCTGAACACACATCCTTGCAAATGCAAGTTTTGGCCAATTGATCTGGCCTCGCCTCGGAAACGATGCCATTCTGCCGCTGTTTTGGATGATTGACAGTTTCAAGGGGGCCGCCGGATGAACGCGCCATTCAAGCAGGCCGAAAGGCTGGGTCGGCTGACGACCGTTCTGGGGCCGGATGCGCTGGTGCTGCTGCGCTTCGACGGCACCGATTACATGAACGAGCTGTTCGAATACCGGGTCGAGGCGCTGGCCCCCAGCGGCGATGTCGATTTCGACCAGTTGGTCGGCACCCATGCCTCGGTCGAGATCGAGGGCCGGACCGGGCCGCGTGTCTTTGATGGGATCGTCACCCGCACCCGTTGGGCCGGCGTGGGCGAGAACGGCCACCGCTATGATCTGGTGCTGCGACCCTGGCTGTGGCTGGCGGGACGGCGGAAGAACCAGAAGATCTTCCACAACAAGACCGTGGTGCAGATCGTCGAGCAGGTGCTGGGCGAATATGCCTCGCTTGGCGATCCGGCGCTGGAGGTGAAGCTGGGCGAGACCTACCCGGTGCTCGAATACACAGTGCAGTTCCGCGAGAGCGATCTGGATTTCGTCCGCCGTCAACTCGAGCGGCATGGCATCAGCTTCCATTTCCGCTATTCGGCCGGCAACCACACGATGGTGCTGACCGATGATGTCATGTCCCATGAATCGATCGGCGAGCGTCCCTATAAAAGCTATGACGGCCATCATCAGGCCGAGGGCGAGCATTTCTGGGACTGGTCGCCCGAGCGCAACCTGACCACAGGCGCGATCCGGCTGATCGATTACAACTTCAAATCCCCCTCGGCGGCGATGGAGGTCGATCGGCTTGGCGATGCGGCCTATGCGATGGGTCAGCTGGAAAGCTATGAATATCCGGGCGATTACCTCGATCAGGAGGGCGGCCGGGTACTGGCCAAGGTGCGGATGAAACAGGAACGCGGTCAGGACCGCCGCAACCGCGCCACCGGTGACTGCGTCGCGCTTGGTGCCGGCAAGGTCTTTTCGCTGACCGGCGATCCCGCGCCGGGCGTGGGCGAGAACTACCTGTGCCTCAAGGCCGATTACAGTTTCGTCTCAGAGGCCTATGGTTCGGGCGGGCCGGGCAGCGATGGCTATGCCTTCACCGGAAACTACCTGGTGATGCCCGAGACCGCACCGATGACGCCGATGAAACGCACGCCCTCGCCCGTGGTCGAGGGGCCGCAAACGGCGGTGGTCGTGGGCGATGGCGAGATCGACTGCGACTCGTTCGGCCGTATCCTCGTGCGCTTTCACTGGGACCTGGAAGGCGCGAAGTCGATGCGCTGCCGGGTGGCGCAGAACTGGGCCGGCAACGGCCTCGGCGGCGTCGTGATTCCGCGCATCGGCATGGAGGTCGTGGTCGATTTCATCGACGGCAGTCCCGACAAGCCCATTGTCACCGGCTGCGTCGTCAATGGCACCAATGGCAATATCTACGGCCTGCCCGATAGCAAGACCAAGAGCGGCTTCAAGACCAAGACCCATGAAGGCTCGGGCTTCAACGAGCTGAGCTTCGAGGATGCGAACGGCGCCGAAAAGATCTTCATGCACGCCCAGAAGGACATGGAGGAATACATCAAGGACAACCAGTCCACCTTTGTCGAGGGCGGTAACCGCAGCATCACCGTGCAGACCGGGGATGAGACCAAGGGCGTGCTCAGCGGCAACCTGACCGAGACCATCGCCCTGACCCGGGCGTCGCAGGCCAACAAGATCGTCGAATCCGCCGTGGCCGGCAAGGGCGGGCCGGGGGTGATCGCTTACAACGCCGACAATGTCATCACCATGTCGGCGGTTGACCTGATCAACGCCGAATCGAAGGACAAGATCGACATCGCGGCGCTGAACAAGATGACGCAGAAGTCCAAGGCCATCGACATCGAGGGCGGGGAAAGCATCAAGCTGACCGTGGGCAATGGCAAGATCGAGATGACCCAGTCATCCATTGTCATCAGCTTTGGCAACACGCGGATCTCGTTCGATGCCGAAACGCTCGATCAGGTTGCGGCAATGATCCATCTCAACAAGGACGGCTGATGTATTACGTGCAGGAAGGCAGCATAGAACTGCCGGTCGAGTGGAAAGACCAGTCGATCAACATCATCTCGGCCAGCCAGACGGGCGAACCGAGCCTGTCGATGACGATGACCCGTGACGACATTCCCTGGGGCATGAGCTTTGACGAGTATGTCGCCGATCAGCTGCGCCAGGCGGGCGAAACGCTGAAGGATTTCACCGTGCTGCACCAGCAGGAGATGCAGATCGGCGGTCATCGCGCGCTGCAGACCGAATGCAAATGGGTCGCCAAGCAGGGACCGATGCACCAGTTGATCACATCGCTCATGCCGGGCAAGCGGGTGCTGATCATCACCGCCACGGCGCCGGGCGCGTTCAGCGATGGCCAGAAACAGCAGATGCAGCAGGTCATCGCGTCGTTCCGGCCGCGCCAGGGCTAGCCGCCCTTTGCTTGGGGATTTGTGTCATGAGTGTGTTGAACGGTATCAGGTTCGGGGGCAGCGCCAGCGCCGGTGGCGGCCGCAGCCCTGCCCCGCCCACACCCGGAAAACATCGCGCGCCTGACGGTTCGCCCGGCTCGACGACAAGCTGGAACTATGTCGGCAGGCACCGGCGCGAGACCGAGGAACCCGACGGGGCCAGCGGCGGCTTCGAGGGCGGCGATGGCTGGCAGGACAACGCGCCGCCGCCGGGCTTCAGCGGCAACGAGCGCTACGAGCAGCTGCGCCAGCAATATGCGCTCAGCGATGGCGACAGGGCCTGGGATCAGGCACTGGCCGTTGCCGAAAGCCAGGGGGTCCAGAACGCCCTGCTGACGGCGGGGATCCTCGGGCCCGGTGCACTTGCCGGCGGAACGGCATTGGCCGGTGGCGCGACCCTTGGTGGGGCCAGCCTCGCCGCGCTGGCGGCATCGCTGCCGGTTGTAATTGCCGCTGCCGGCGGTTTCGCAGCCTACAAGATCATGTCGCCGGTCGGCGGCAAGGTCGGGCATTGGCTCATGCAGACCGATTTCATGAAGGCGAAAGGCTTCGTGCCGATCGCGGGGCCGGGCGAAAAGCCGGCCCGGCTGCTGCACCCCATTGCCCATGCAAATACCGGCTTCTCGCTTGGCGGAATGCTGGCCAGCGTGGTTGTGGGCGCGCTTGTCGGGATTGCCGTCGGTGCCCTGGTGGTCGGAACCGGCGGCGCGGCGCTGGTCGTCGGCGCGATTGCCGGCGGCGCCGTCGCAGGGCTGATCGGCGGCTTTTCCGAGGCCGTCGGACAATATGGCAAGGTCAAGGGCAAGATCATCCAGGGCTCGCCGGATGTCTATTTCGAGAACCAGCCGGTGGCACGGATGGGCGACAAGATCCAGTGCGATGATCACGCCGACGCCGCCGTTTCCGAGGGGGCCGAGCGTGTCTTTGCGAACGGGATGCCGATTGCCCGCATCGGGCACAAGACAACCTGTGACGGCACCATCAACGAAGGCCTGGAAACCATCGCGATCGACATCGACACCAGCGCAATGTCGCTGGAGCGGGATGTCGGCAGGTTGAACCGTCTGTTGCGGACAGGTGCCATCGTGGCCGATGTCGCCCCCTTGCCGCGCGGCAAGGCCCGCGACGGCACGCCGTCGACCGCGCGCGGGGGCGATGCACCGAACAGCTGTCGCACGACCTGCAAGGACCCGATCGACGTGGCGACCGGGCAGTTCGTCGATCTGCGCACCGACATCTTCATCCCCGGCACCATCCCCCTGCGGCTGGATCGCTGCCATGCACGCGAGTCACGGGGCATTCAGGGCGAAGGCTGGTCCGGCACCTGGGCGCAGCACCTGCGCATGGAAGGCGAGACCATCACCTTCCAGAACCCGGAAGGCTGCCTGATCGTCTTTCACGCCCCCACTGACGAGGTGCTGAGCCACAACCTGCGCTTCCCGCATCTGGAACTCATCGGCCGGCGCTCGGGCGACCTGTTCGTCTATGACCGACCGGCGCAGCTGTTTTACGTCTTTGCCGACGAGGGCGGCGGCATCCGCCGCCTGTCCCGCATCGAGGATCGCAACGGCAACCGGATCAGCCTGACCTATGGCCCGGACGGGCTGCGCCGGGTCGAGCATTCGGACGGTTTCGCGCTGCAGGTCCACAGCCTCGGCGGATTGATCCGCAAGGCGGTTCTGGACGCCCCTGATGGCGGCGATTGCACTTTCCAATGGGATTACACCGCCGACGGCAGGCTGCGCGAAGTCCGCTCGGCCCAGACCGGCTTCATGCGCTATGACCATGACGGCGAGGGGCGGATCACCGGCTGGCACGACGCCAAGGACACCCATGTCCATTACGAATATGGCAGCAATGGCCGGATCATCCGCACCTGGACCGATAGCGGCCATATGGGCGGACAGATCGACTATGACCTGGCGCGCCAGCGCACGCAGGTCCGGGATTCCGAGGGTGTTGTCAGCTATGACTGGGACAAGGACGGCCTCGTCTGGCGCGAGATCGACGCGCTGGGGCATGTCTGGCTGACCGATTGGGACAAGGCCTTCCATGTCACGACCCGCACTGATCCGCTGGGGAAGAAGACCGAGTTCGCATTTGACGACCTTGGCAACCTGATCCGTTCGACCGATGCCGATGGCAATGTCACGGCCTGGGACTATGGCCGTGACGGGCTGTTGACAGCCATGACCGATCCTGCCGGAAATCGCAGCGAATACCGCCATGACCAGAACGGAAACCTGGTCGGCACCACCGATCCCCTCGGCCGCGTCACCACGCTGGGGCTTGGCGATCAGGGACAGGTGCTGCGTGTCGACCTGCCCGGCGGGGTGCAGGAGCGGATCTATTACGACCCGCTCCTCCGCCCCAGCCGCCGCCGCGACCCGGACGGGAACGAGACGCGGATGGGCTATGACACCGAGGGTCGGCTGGTCTGGTTCACCGACGCGATCGGGGCCACCACCCGCTATGACCTCGGCCGCGGGTCCGACAATCCGCGCGGTGCGATCCGCCGGGTCGAGACGCCGGACGGCGCGGTCTCGACGGTCACCTGGGACATCGAGGGGCAACTGACCTCGATCACCAATCCCGTCGGCGACACCCGGCATTTCCGCTTTGGCGCCTTCGACCTGCCACTGGAAAGCGTCGATGCCCAGGGCCATCGACTGCGGCTGGAACATGACCGCGAGACCCGGCTGAGCGCGGTTATCAACGAGCTGGGCGAGCGCCATGACTATCAGCGCGATGCCGCGGGCCGCGTGGTGGCCGAGCGCGACTATTCCGGCCTGGTGACGCGCTATGACCGCGATGCGGCGGGACGGGTAATCGGCAAGTCTGCGCCGGACGGGGCGGGGACGCGGTACGATTATTCCCCCGCCGGGCGGCTGCTGCAGATGCGGGTTCAGTCTGGCACGGGCGAGGCGGTGACGAGCTTTGCCTATGACCCGCGCGGGCTGATGATCCGGGCCGAGAATGCCACGGCTACGGTGGAATACGACTATGACGCGCTTGGCCGGGTGGTGGCCGAGCGGCTGAACGGGCGCGAGATCACCTCGGACTATTCACTGGCCGGCCAGCGCATCGCACGCTCGGGCGACGTGTTGCACCTGACCGCGGGCTGGAGCCGCGCCGGCCTGCCGACTGCGCTTGGCATCGGCGATCATGCGCCGCTGACCTTCCAGCACGACCCGCGCGGGCTGGAGCAGTTGCGAACATCGGATCGCGGTTTCGCGCTGGCGCAGGGCCACAGCATCATGGGCAATCTGGCCGAACAGATCGCTGGCCCCCTCGCCCGCCTGCCGGAAGAGGCGCGGACCGGCGCGCTGGGGCGCGGTCGCCCGCTCGACTTCGCCACCCGCATGGGCGCGGGGTTGCATCGCAGCTTTGACTGGGACCGGGCCGGCCGCGCCGTCGCCATCCATGACCGGCAGATGGGCTGGCAGGCCTTTGGCTATGATGATCGCGGCCAGGTGACGGCGACGCGGCGCGATGGCCCGGACGGCCAGTCGTTGCTGACCGAATATGAATACGACCCCGCCCGCAACATCGCCGCGGTCATCGAGGCCGGCCATCACCAGCCGGTGCAGACAGCCGCCGGCCGTGTCCAGCGACGCGGCGGCCGCGTCAGCTATCGCCATGACGCCTGCGGCCGGGTGACCGAGAAGCGCGTCGAGGAGCCCGGTTTCCGCCCCCGCATCTGGCGCATGGCCTGGGACGGCGAAGGCCAGATGGTGGCACTGGAAACGCCCGAGGGGGCGGTCTGGCACTATGCCTACGACCCGCTTGGCCGCCGCATCGCCCGCAGGTCGGCGAACGGGCCGGGCCATGCCTATCAATGGGAGGGCGACCGGCTGATCGCCGAGGCGCCGATGACCGCCGATGGCGCCGTGGCCTGGGACCAGGCGCGCCATTGGGTCTATGAGCCGGACGACTTCCGCCCGCTCGCCCAGGTCGACGGCGATGCCCTGCATTACGTCGTGACCGACCACCTCGGCACCCCGCGCGAGATGTTTTCCGAGGACGGCACCGAGGTCGCCTGGCGGGCCGAGTTGTCACTTTGGGGCGATATGGCCCAGTTGCGCCGCAAGGCCGCCAATGACGACGCCCCGCCGCTCGACTGCCCGATCCGCTTCCAGGGCCAGTGGCATGACCCGGAAAGCGGGCTGCACTACAACCGCTTCCGTTACTACGACCCCGAGGCGACGCAATACCTGTCGCCGGACCCGATCGGGATGGCCGGGGGTGTGCGGCCGCAGGGGTATGTCGGGGATCCGAACGGCTGGGTTGATCCGCTTGGGTTGGTGGGCTGCAAAGACGCGAGCGGCAGGCCGCTATCAAGCCCTAATTATTCTGTTGCCTATGAGGCAAATCTGACTCCGGGCGTGCACTACCCGGGTCGCAGCGATGCACGTCACTTCCAGGAGTCAAACAGACAATTGTATGAAGCGATGCAAAGCGACCCACAGTTTGCGCAGTCGATGGAAGCACTTTACCCAGGCATCTCTCAAGGTGTGCAGCCTGGACCCAGAGGGGCGTTCCCGCGCAACTCGCCGCATCCCGATCTGACCTGGCATCACAATGCGACGCGCCCCGGTGCAATGGAGTTGATCCCGACAGCACAGCACCAAGCACCGGGTCCGGTACAGCAATCATTGCATCCGGGTCAGCAAGGCGGCATGAAAATATGGGGCGGTGGTCGTTGAGATGCCGGGCAGAGACCTAAGAGACTAAGGAGAATTGGATGATCATTTCAGAAGTCTTGGCGGACCCGACGGCGTATCTTTGGAAAGATGCGCTTTTTGCTGAACCCGTCAAACCGCTGACGGCAGAGACGCCGTGCATGGTTCATGATCCCAATGACGTAGAAGATGACGAACTTGATCTGCCAAACGCCGTGGTTGAAGCTGGTTTCGACTATGTGATCGCCATGCAGACCGTGCAGAGCATCGTCGAAAATGCCCGACTTCAGGGTCGCGGGGACAGCCTTGAAGACCGCCTTCGTGCGCTGAACTTCTATCTGGAGAACGACGCCTTCATCACGTTCTGATGCGGTGCATTTCCCATACGATGCCCACCCATTATGTGCGATTCCTCTGGATTTCCAGACGCTTTGCCACCTAGATTTCAGGCAAGGAGGTCGAGATGGGGACAAGCAACTACAGCGCCATGTTGAAGCGTGATGCGGTGCATCAGATTGGGTTTCGCGGTACTCGGTCGGGAGGATGGAGCCTATCGGTGCCATTTCGTCCATCGTCCTGAGGTGATCCAGACGGTCCCGGATCACCCTGCGTGGCTGAACCTCCGATCCGACAAGCCCGGGCTGTTCAGAGAGCGTTTTGATCGCGGCGAATTGGGCGCGGCATGGCTGACGCTCAACGGGACAGGCTGGCAGTTCACCGATGCGGCGCAGGCATCGGAGCCTCTGGCAGGCGCACCGGCTGCTGACGAGCGCTTCAAGCAGATGGCAGCTATCTGGATCGCACAGGCAACGGGCGATCAGGGGGCTACTGAGGCCGAACAATCGACCATGCTGCCGGCTGAGGGCTGGAAACCTCCCTCAGTGTGTATTGCAGCTTGGCACGTGCCGGCGGACGCGACATCATCCAATGCTCCAACGAGGCCATGATGAGCCAGGACCTAGCCAATCTGATCGCCACCGCCGCGCGAACTACCTTATCGAGGCTTTTCGAGGAGCATCCAGAGGACTTCTACTACTGCACACTGATAACCACCGCCGAGGGGCTGCCTCCCGCGCCGTCGGCATGGTCCTGGCAGGCTCTGGATCGGGTTTCTGCGGCACAACCGGATCCGGAAAAGGCCAAGCCGCTGCTGAAATGGTCCTATTCGGAAAGCCCTTACTGGCTCTTCGGCGACGAGGCCTTCGAGCCGGTCAGGCGGCGCTTTGCCGAGCTTGTCGATCCGCATAGCCTGCCCACGGAAGGTGAATTTGTTCGGGAGGTGAACCATCGCCTTGCAGAAATGGAGAAGGCCATGAAGATGCTTGATGACGAAGGACTCTTTGGTGTCGGCGCGCGCAGGGAAGGAATGGTGGTTCTTGTTGAGGTCATGCCTCCCGATGAAGGGAATACCGAGCGCGCCTTGCGTTTGAACAGCCCCGGCCCGGCGATCGAGACCTGGCTCGACGAGGCAGGTGAGTGACTACAAGCGGCAAGCCTTTGGTACTCGGAGTCTTCATAGCAGCTTGATTATTTCCGAGACGTGGCCTCCTTGCCAAAGCATGCCTTCTGGCCATCGGGAGAATTGCAACAGTCAGCAGATTCGCCTTCTCTCGTGCTCGACCGGACAACTGCCGAACGGCTTTGCACAGAATCTTGCAAACAAGCTCGGGGTGGACGTGCTTGCCCCCAGCGAGGTGCTTTGGGCTTATCCAAATGGAAACATGGTGGTCGCTCCGATGTCATCCGGCGGCCAGCCCGTTCTCAGCCAGACCGGCCAGTTCAACCTGTTCACGCCCGGAGGGGGAAGATGAGTAACGATCAGCCGACCTGCGACAGCTGCGGCGGACAGCTGGAGTTCCGGGTCGATGGAAGCGCGCAGGGCTGGTACTGCCCGAGCTGCGATACCTGGGCCATGGTCACTACCTGTCTGTCCGCGATAGCAACCGAACCGACGGTCTATCACCTCTTCGTGGTAAACGGCGATCCCGACAATATTGAACAGATGAAGGCCGTCTCTGCTGCCTCAGCGCGAAACCTGATATGGTCGAAGAAGACCTTGTCATCGGTTGACACAGAGGTCGTCGCAGGCAGGGCACCCGAAATTGCGAAGGCGGCCGAGCAGCTTCGGGCTTCCGGAATCTCCATCAGAATCGAACCGGAGTTTCCATATGCCATCTCGTGATGCGACAGATGCGATGACCCTCGCGAAAGGCGAGGCGCGTCGTCCCGACAGGTCCTGTGTCGTACGCCGCCCCCTGTGCCACGGGCGCGGCCAAGCCAGCCCCCTGCAATACGGGTCGCCGAATCTGGGTCGCATCGGTGGTCCGTAGACCTGACATTCCTTCTGTCGAGCGCGCCAAGATCGATGCTGTCCTCGACCAATCCGAGGCCCATTTCGCCAAGGGCTACATTCGCGCCGCATTGGCCCTGAACTTGAAGCCTGGGTGCTGATCCCCGAACCGAAAAGCGGATGGGACTAGTATCCCCAGACGCTCGCCGTCGATTTCCTCGAGGACTGCGCCGATCTGGGTGATCTGCCGGAAGCGAAAAGGTGGATCGAAACGCTTTACGAGGTGTATGACGATCCCGACCACAGGAATCTCTACACGCTGATGCTCGAAGGCGCATCGCACTACGAGCTTGGCGAAAGGGATACGGCGGCGGCGAGTTTCCAGCGCGTCTTGGATCTGTTTGGCCGAGAGGTTTTCAGGGGTAGCCATGCGACCTATCTGGATTTTCTGCAGGTGTACAAGGCGGGGCTCCCGTGACCGCGGCGTCGTTTCTGACCAAGCGATTCCACACGAAAGGAAAGGTCGTGATCATCTCGGATGTGCTGGCTAACCCAGAGGGGTTTCTCTGGAGTGATGCGCTCTATGCCGAGCCAGTCAAACTGCTTTCGGCAGGGACGCCGTGCCTGGTCCATGATCCGAACGATGTCGAAGACAACGATACGGACCTCCCGAAGGCCGCAATCGACACGGGGTTCCGCTATGTCCTCGCGATGCAGACCCTTCAGAGCATCGTCGAGAATCTGCAGCTACAGGGGCGCGCAGGTTCCCCCGAAGAGCGGCTTCAAGCCTTGAACTTCTATCTCGAAAATGATGCGTTCATCTCTATTCGACGATAGGCATGCTACGTCGCACCGGCCGAAGAGGCCAAATCGGGTAATACCCGGCTGGGTCCCATTGCTGATCAAGGACTTCTCTACGCCACTTCCTCCCAACTACTTCAATCCCCTGCCCTGCAAATGAACCGCTACAAAGATCTGATTTCCGCCATGGGCTACCCGGTCGCAGCGCGCGCAAGCGGCGCGAGAATCGCGTCTCTGTTCGAGACATTTGATGCCCCGCCCGGCTGGTATGGCTATCCACCCGCACTGATACCACTGCTCAGCGATGGTTCCCTGCCGTCCTATCTTGGCCTCTGGAAGCACTGGTTCATTGCGCGAGAGCCAAGCTTTGCCACGCTCAGCGTCTCGGATGACCATCGCACCGACGAGATTGCGCGAACCGAGGGCCAGCTTTCCGAATGGCTCGTTGCAAAACTGATTGTTGCGGCCGACGAGGTCAGCGATGATGTTCGTGATCTGGCAAACGCCCTTGATGTGAGCGATCTGGCGGCCATCGATCAGGTAACCGTCGAAACCGGTGATGAAGCAAAAGGCTTGGCGAAGCTGCCGGCCTTCGCGACGAACACGCCCTTGGCCTCGGCCGATATCGCCACCTATGACGGCGGCTTCGCGGTCCCGGGTCGAGAGGATGGCGCATATCGTTGCTATTTCGACTATAACCCTGAGGTGATCCAGACGATCCCCGATCACCCTGAGTGGCTTCACCCCCAATCCGACAAGCCCGCGCTTTTCAGACAGTATTTCGATCGTGGCGAGTTCGGCCCGGCATGGCTGACCCTCAATGGGACGGGCTGGCTGTTCACGGAGGCGGCACTGGCATTGGAACAACTGGCAGGCGCGCCGCCGGCTGCTGAAGGGCTTTTCAAGCAGATGGCAGAGATCTGGATCGCACAGGCAAAGGACTATCCGGGGGGTTACTGACGCCGGACAATCGTCCCATGCCGCCGGCCGCGGGTTGGAAACCTCCTTCAGTGCGAATTGCGGATTGGCAGGTGCCAGCGGACGCGACATCATCCAATGCTCCGACGAGGCCATGATGAGCCAGGACCTAGCCAATCAGATCGCCACCGCAGCGCGAACTGCCTTCTCGAGGCTTTTCGAGGAGCATCCAGAGGACTTCTACTACTGCACGCTGATAACCACCGGCGAGGGGCTGCCTCCCGCGCCCTCGGCATGGTCCTGGCAGGCCCTGGATCGAACTTCTGCAGCACAACCGAATCCGGAAAAGGCGAAACCGCTACTGAAATGGTCCTATTCGGAAAGCCCCTACTGGCTTTTCGGCGACGAGGCCTTCGAGCCGGTCAGGCGGCGCTTTGCCGAGCTTGTCGATCCGCACAGCCTGCCGACGGAAGGTGCCTTCGTCGAAGAGATTGACCGGCGCGTCGCGGCAATGGAGAGCGCCATGAAGATGCTGGATGATGAGGGTCTGTTCGGGACCGGCGCGCGCAGGGCCGGCATGGTCGTTCTGGTCGAGATGATGCCTCCAGATGTAAGGAATACCGAACGCGCACTTTGCCTGAACCGCCCCGGACCTGTCCTTGACACGTGGCTGGAAGAAGCGGCCGAGTAATTTGCGCTGCTCGAATGTCCATGCAATCAGGGATTGATGCCCCCTCGTGATCGCCCCATCCGTCGAATAGATAGATTGCACATCGCAGCGGAAATGCCGCGCATCGCACCTGCCCTCGACAACCTTGTGAACGGACTCAATTGATGGTCACCGGCTTTGCCTTCTACGGATTGTCCCCTGTTGACCCTGCGCCCAGCGTTGAAGCTGCATCGGCTCTGGCCTCCACCCTATCGCTCAGGGAAGGCGAAATCAGCCAATATGTCAGGTCCAGCCCCGACGACCAAGGCGAGAGCCTGCACCTTGTCGATGCCGATTGGGACGTTGTCGCGAGTGATCCGAAATCGCCAAACATCCGCTTCAGCGCGGTTTCTTCCGACGGCCAGACCGAGCTGGTAGGCGGGTTCGACGATGGCAGTAATGTCGGTTTCTCGCTGGTCGATCTGAGCGTGAGCCGAGCAGATGCCTTACCGGATCAGGATGTCATCAACGTCTTCCGGATCATCGACGCGGCATTCACGCCCGCCTATGGCTTTGCCTTCACGACAGACCGTCCGGAGCAGGTCATGTCCTATGCGAACATGAATGGGGCAACCCTGTTTGCAGGAAACGAAGACCCATTTTCCTTCACCGACGATCTGTCCGAATGGTCGGGCGGCAAGGATACGTTCAAGCGCAGCCGCCTGCGCATGGTCTATCCCTATAACCTGCTGAACCAGAGCCACCTTGCAATTTCCATCGATGGTCAGCCGCTTGGCGACTGGATTCAGGGCCGTGACGATCGGGGGCGGCTTGTCGAGTGGAGCAGCCGGGCCGCGATCTGGATCGTGCCGGCCGAAGCGCTGGTACAGGTCAATAGACACCTTGGCGAGGCCGGCCTGCTGATTTCCTGGCGACCGAACCGGTCAACCGGGCAGCCCCGCAAACTGCCTTGAGATGCTTCCGGCATGGCCCCCTATGCCGACCAATGCCAACGTCTGGCAGCCCCCCGCTCTCCGCGGTAGTCGTCAAGACACTGGTGGCGCCTGAAAAACAGCACCTGATCGTCTGACCTCCACAGTCCCCTTGCCCTGCCCCGAAACGAAAACAGGCGGGTGATCGCTCACCCGCCTGCCCTTGCTCGCTGATCGGACCGATCAGAAATCCATGCTGACGCCAAGCGTCACCGTGCGACCCGGGGCGTAGACCGGGTAGACCTCGCGACGGGCGAACTGGGCATAGCTCGTGCGCTCGAAATAGGTCTTGTCGAACAGGTTGTCGACGCCAAGCCGGACCACGACATTCTGGTAATCCTCGGGACGCCATTCGGCATAGGCGTTCACCACGCCATAGCCCGGGATCTCGGCAAAGCCGCCCTCGGTGATGTAGCTGTCGTCCAGACGGCCCGCCAGTTCCACCGTGCCGCCGAAGCGCAGGTTGTATTGCGGCAGGTCCTGGTCGACGAACAGCGTGGCGATCTCGCCGATGGGCATGGCATCACCGCCATCGGGCAGGATGTCATCGCCGTCATACTCGACATCGGCCTTGGTCAGGCTGGCACCGGCGCGGCCGCTGCCCCAGCTGTAATTCGCCTGAACCGTGACGCCGCGGCTACGATAGTCGGCCGAGTTGTCGAAGGTCAGCGAATCGTCGCTTTCGCGATAGTAGTCATTGGCGAGGCCCGACAGCGTGGTGTCGAAGAAGGTCACGTTGCCGGTCCAGCTGTCCTGCGTGGCGCTGACGCCCAGCTTGTAGTTGCGCGCAGTCGCCGGCTCATAGCCCTCGGCAATCGTCAGTTCGCTGCCGCGAGCGTGCAGATAGCCGTATTCGCCGATATCATAGCCAAGCCAGGTATGGGACGCCCCGGCAAAGACCTCGTAGCCCGGTGCGAACTCGTAGGAGACGGTGGCATTGGCGCTGGCGCCGCTGTCGGTGCGGCGGTCGCCGTTCCAGTCGGTGAAGCGCTGGTGGTCAAAGCGCAGGCCGGTCGACAGGTCGATGCCGTTGGCAAAGGCGAAACGGCCCTGAACAAAGGTGCCGACCTGCATGGTCTCGATGGTGTGGATCGGCACATCGGTATCGCCGTAATTGTCGATACGATAGTCGCTGTAGTTGAAATCGACCCCGGTCGAGATCGTGCCGACGCCCACGTCGAAGCTGTTCTTCAGCACGCCGCCGACCGATTGCGCCTCCATGTCCATGTCGCCGCCGAAGCCACCCTCGATGAAGTTCGGGCGCCAGTATTCGTTGCGGCTGACATAGATCATCGCCTCGGGACCCCAGGTCGCGGTGGGCGACACTTCGGTATATTTCAGGCTCAGCGTGTTGCGGGTCACCTTCAGCGGGAAGACATCGCGGGTATGGGCCTGATCCATGTTCATCCGGGTGACGCGGTCGGCATCATCCTCGGTCCGCTCATAGGACAGTTCGACCCGGTGGCCCTCGAACTCGTAGCCGGCCTTCAGCAGGCCGCCGAGCGTGGCGGGTTCGGTGCCGGGCATCTCGTAGCCCTCGCCGGTCTCGTAGTTGTCGCCATTGGCGCTGTGGATCATGGCGAACCAGTCAAAGCCCTCGTAAACGCCATAGCCGGCGATGCTGGCCGACAGCCCGCGGCCATTGCTGCCATAGGACAGGCCGACGCGCCCGCCCTGGGTCCGGCCGTCGGTCAACAAATCGCGTGCGCCAAGCGTTTCGTAACGCACGGCACCGGCGCCTGCGGCAAAGCCCGCATCAGCGGCGGCGGCCCCGGCCTCGACCTCGACCCGCTTCAGGAAGGCCGGGTCGATGACGTTCGAGCCGCTGTGATGCCAGTTGTCCTTGAACTGCGGCACACCATCGACCGAGACAGCGAGGCTCGACTGTTCCAGCCCGAAGACATGGATGCGCTTGGCCTGACCACCGCCCCCCGAGACGCTGATCGAGGAGTTGCGCGAGAAGAGTTCCGACATGTCGGCGGGCTGCAGCGTCTCGATATCCTCGGCGGTGACGACGGAACCGCCCGTTGCCTCGACATTCTCCTGACCGTCGGCAACCAGCGTGATCTGGTCGAGAACGATGGTGCCCGGGGTCTGCGAGATCGCGGTTTCCTGCGCGGCCAGCGCCGTTGACAGGGCCATCAGCGAGACGCTCGCCAAGGGTAGGATGCGGGAAAGTGTCATAGCCAATTCCTGTGCCTGATTGAACTTTTCGGCTGGTTAGCGGGCGGCGCGACAGATTCTCAACTATTTTACTTGGTTATTTACTCAAGGCATCCGAGCTCTGCGCCAAAAATGTCACAGTAAAATTGTCGGATATTAGCACTCAATGTCGCGCGGCAGGGTTCGGCCAGTACCTGCAGGCAAATTCCTGCCGGCGATCGGACACAAAGGTCGTTCAACCTGTGCGTGTGTCATATTTCCGAGTTTTTTAGTTGACTATCTCTTCGCCCTTCGGCAGGTTCCGCGCAGGCAGCGGCCCGACCGCGACCCAAGGCCGCATGAGCTGATCCCTCGCGGCCTCTCTCCTCTTCGCGGCCAGCCGCACCCGGACAGCCAATCCCGGCGGCCTGCCGCGTTCAGCCAGTTCCGTTTGAACAATCCGCCCTTTCCGGGCCAAGCCACATGAAAAGCTGACATGATGATTTCGCCAGACTTGGCTGCCTGTCGCGTCGATGCCGCCGATACGGGCGGTCCCTTTGCCTTTCGCGGCCCGCATGGCACGCTGCGCGCCGATGGTCCGACGCGCGCGATCGAAAGCGGCACCGGCGACAGCTTGCCGGCGCGCATAACCCGCGCCTTTGCCGGAGCCGGACCCTCGGCGGTGATCGGCGGGGCCCTGCCCTTTGCGCGTCACCAGACCGATTGCCTCTGGCTCGCCCACAGCTGCCGCCATGACCTGCCGGCCACGGCCAGCCCTGCCGACCGCCCCAGCCCGCAGCGCTGGCGGGCCGATCCCGCCCCGCGCGTCTATGCCGGCAGCGTCGAGCAGGCGCTGCGCATCATGCGCGCCGAGGCGACCCAGCCCGAGGGGCTGCGCAAGATCGTGCTGGCCCGGACGCTGGCCATCGAGGCCAATGGCCCGATCCCGCAGCAGGCGCTGATGGACCGGTTGGCCGATGACCCGGTGGTCACCGCCTTCCGCGTCGCCCTGCCCCAGCCCGACCGGGCGCTGATCGGCGCAACGCCCGAGCTGCTGGTGGAAAAGACCGGCTCGAAAATCTTCTCCTTCCCGCTGGCCGGCTCGGCCCGCCGCAATCCCGACCCGATCAGGGATGCCGATGCCTGCGCGGCACTCGCGCGGTCCGAGAAGGACCGGCGCGAACATGCGATGGTGGTCGAGTTCATCATGGACACGCTGACGCCCTGGTGCAGCCATCTGACCGCGCCCGAAGGCACCGGGCTGACCTCGACCCGCAGCATGTGGCATCTGGGCACGCGCATCGAGGGGCGGCTGAGCGATCCCGATACGCCCTCGGTGCTGCTGGCCGCCGCGCTGCATCCGACGCCCGCCGTCTGCGGCCTGCCCTGCTCGCGCGCTGCCGCACTGATCGGCGAACTCGAGCCGGTTGCGCGGGACTTCTATGCCGGCGCGGTCGGCTGGTGCCGGCCCGATGGCGATGGCGCCTGGTTCGTCGCGATCCGCTGCGCCGATGTCTGCGGTGCTCAAGCGCGGCTTTATGCCGGGGCGGGCATCGTGCCCGGATCGGACCCAGATTCCGAGACCGAGGAGACCGCCAGCAAATTCGCCGCCCTGCTCCGCGCCTTCGGCCTGCCCGCCGATGCCGCCCGTTACCCCACCGACTGACCGAGAGACCCATCATGGCCCTGCCCCGCATCGCCCCCTATGCCCCGCCCCCCGCCCCGCGTGACAGCCGCGCGCCCTGGCGGCCCGACCCCGACCGGATGGCGCTTCTGGTCCATGACATGCAGCAATATTTCTGCGCCCCCTTCACGCCGGGCGCCGAGCCGCTGAACCGCGTCACCGCGAACATCGCGCGGCTGCTGACCGCCGCACGCACCGCCGGCATCCCGGTCTTCTACACCGCGCAGAAGGGCGACCAGTTCCGCCCCGATCGCGGCTTGCAGGCCGATCTCTGGGGGCCGGGCATGCGCGCCCTGCCCGAGCATGAGGCCATCCTGCCCGAGCTTGCGCCAGAGCCGGGCGATCATCTGTTGGTCAAGCACCGCTACAGCGCCTTCCAGCGCTCGAACCTCGAGACGCTGATGCGCGCGCGCGGGCGGGATCAGTTGATGGTGACCGGAATCTATGCCCATATCGGTTGCCTCTGCACCACCGCCGAGGCCTTCCAGCGCGATATCCAGCCCTTTGCCATCAGCGATGCGCAGGCCGATTTCGACCTTGCCCGACACGCGATGGCGATGGACTGGGTGGCGGGGGCCTGCGGCGTGGTGATGGAGACCGACGCCGCGCTCGCCGCCATCCGCGCCGAGGCTCTGACATGCGCCTGACGGGTTTCGAGGATCGCGCCGCCTTTGTCACCGGCGCTGCGGGCGGGATCGGCGTGGCGCTGGTCCGGCTGCTGCGCGCCTCCGGGGCCAAGGTCTTTGCCACTGACCGGGCCGATGCGCTGGCCGTGCAATCCCTGCCCACCGATTGCGGGATCATGTGGCATCCGCTGGATGTCCGCGACGGCGCGGCGGTGGATGCGGCGCTGGCCGCAGCGGTGCGGGTCTTCGGCCCCGTCACCCATGGCGTCCATGCGGCGGGGGTGCTGTCGACGCAACCCCTGCTCGCCTCCACGGATGAGGACTGGCAGCGGGTCATCGACATCAATGCCGGCGGCACCTTCCGCGTCACCCGCGCGCTGGGGCGGCACATGGCCGCCGAGGGCAAGGGCGCGATCGTGGTGATCGGCTCGAATGCCGGGGGCGTGCCGCGGCAGAACATGGGCAGTTACGCGGCCTCAAAGGCGGCGGCGGCGATGCTGGTACGCTGTCTGGGGCTGGAACTGGCGCCTCTCGGCGTGCGCTGCAACATCGTCGCGCCGGGCTCGACGCTGACGCCGATGCAGACCGGCATGTGGGCCGATGATCAGGGTGCGGCGCGGGTGATCGCGGGCGATCTGGCCAGCTTCAAGACCGGCATCCCCCTCGGAAAGATCGCCACGCCCGAGGATATCGCCCAGGCCGCGCTGTTCCTGCTGTCGGATCAGGCCGGACATGTCACCATGGCCGACCTTTATGTCGATGGCGGCGCGACGCTGCGCGCCTGAGGCTCAGTTGGTGCGCGCCGCGATCAGCGCCCACCAGCCATCCAGCGTCGGATCGCGGGCGAGATCGTCAAACCCGACAATCACGCCCCGCTCCTCCAGCGCCAGCACCAGCCGCATGACGGCAATCGAATCGAGCCCGTAGAGCACCAGCGACTCGGCGGGATCGATGGGCTCGTCCTCGCCGATCAGGTCGGTGATCTGGCGAGTCAGCCAGTCGCGGCTCAGCGGGTCTGTGGCGATCGTGGTCATCATCTCTCCTTCAGGCATCGGCGTGCTCCATCCTCGCGCGCAACAGCTTCTTGTCGGGCTTGCCCACCGCCGTCAGCGGCAGCTCGTCGATCAGGCGGAACCGGTCGGGCAGCTTGTAATCCGCGATGCCCAGAGCCATCAGGTGACGGCGCAGCTCGATGCCGCGAACCGGGTTGCGGGCGACAATGAAGGCGCAGCTTTTTTCGCCCAAGGCGGCATCGGGCATGGCAACCAGCGCGGCGGCCAGCACCTCGGGAGGGCGCATCAGCAGATGCTCCACCTCTTCCGCCGCGATCTTCTCGCCGCCCCGGTTGATCTGATCCTTGACCCGGCCAACCACGCGCAGATTGCCACCGGCACCGCGCTGCACCAGATCGCCGCTGTAATAGAAGCCATCGGCATCGAAGGCGAGGGCGTTCTGTTCGGGGGCGCGATAATAGCCCCGGAAGGTATAGGGGCCGCGCGTGGCGAGTTGCCCTGCCTCGCCTTCGGCCACCGGCTGGCCGTCCTCACCCACGATCTTCACCTCGTCATCGGCGCTGATCGGGCGGCCCTGCGTGGTGAAGATCACCTCGTCCGGGTCATCCAGCCTTGTGTAATTGACCAGCCCCTCGGCCATGCCGAAGACCTGCTGCAACCGGCACCCCAGACGCGCCGGCACCTGCCGCGCCATCGCCTCGGGGAAGCTCGCCCCGCCAACCAGCAGGTGATCCAGCGGCGCCGGCGCGCCGCGCATCTCGGCCGCCTGCAGCCACAGCCCGACCGCCGAGGGCACCAGCGCCGCCATGGTCACCCCGTGTCGGGCGATCAGGTCAAAGCAGAGGCGCGGATCGGGGCTGGCGGCCATGACCACCGTGCCGCCGGCATGAAAAACGCCAAGCGCGCCCGGCGAACTCAGCAGGAAATTATGTGGCGCGGGCAGCGCGCAGAGAAACCGCGTCGCCTCGCTCACCTGGCAGATGCGGGCGCTTTCGCGGATGCTGTAATCGTAGTCGTCATGGGTGCGCGGGATCAGCTTCGGCGTGCCGGTGCTGCCACCCGACAGCTGGAAGAAGGCAACCTCGTCCGCCGGCGTTGGCCCGGCATCGGCGGGAAGGAGGGCGTCGCCCTGCAGCCAGTCGCCCAGGTCATGATCGCCGGCTGCGGCATTCAGCATCAGCACCAGCGGAAAACCGGCGCTAATGGCGTCGTCGGTGAAGACCGGATGCGCGCGGTCGGCCACCAGAAGGCGCGGGGCGATCTGGGCGGCATAGGCGGAAAGCTCGGACTGCTTGTGGCTGTAAAGCGCATTCACCGGGGCCACGCCGATCTTCAAGAGCGCAACGAAGACCATGTAGAACTCTGCTACGTTCGGCAGCTGCACCAGCGCCGTGTCGCCGCGCCGAAGCCCCTGCCCCGCCAGCCGCGCCGCCAGCGCGGTCGCCGCCCGGTCCAGCGCCGCATAGGTGATGTGACGCTCGCCACAGATCAGGGCGATGGCGTCGGGGCGGCGAGAAGCCTGCGTCTCGACGCCGGCGGAAAGCGGACGCCCGATCCAATGGCCACGGGCGCGATACTGACGGGCCAGATCCTCGGGCCAGCGGGTGAAATCGATCATCTGTTCCAAACCAAAAGGGCCGCGCGCGGGAACGGGCGGGCAGGTCGCGAGGCTGGCTGGACGGCGGGATGACGCGTCTTGCTGCGGTGATCCGCCACCCGCGCGACGCGGACAGTTGACCGTGGCGGATACATAAGTATTTCTGTCGGAAATTGTCAACCAACCCGCCCCACCCGGAAAAGAGGCCCGCCATGACCGATCCGCGACCCGCCAGCGACTGGCATGAGCTGACCCTCGGGCAGTTCGATTTCTGGGAGGAGTTTCGCGCCCACCCGGAAACCGTGGTCTCGACCGTCGCCCATGCCACAAGGATCGAAGGAAATGTCGATGGCGCGGCGCTGGCGCAGGCGATCAGTATGACCACAGCCGAGGCCGATGTGCTGGCGCTGGAATTCGAGCAGGCCGCCGGCGCCCCGCCGCGCCAGCGGGTCAATCCGGCGCTGGCCCCGGCGCTGCGGCAGCTGGACCTGCGCGGCCATGCCGATCCCGAGGCCGAGGCGCAGGCCCGGATGCAGGCCGACATTGCGAAGCCGCTGGACCTTCTCAACGCGCCGCTGGCCGCGCAATGGCTGATCCGCACCGGCGACCGCACCTGGATCTGGTATTGCCGCGGCCATCACATCTTTCTGGACGGATATGCCATGGCGCTGATCGAGCGGCGGGTAGCCCATCATTACGCGGCCCTGACCGGCGCTGGCGACTCTGGCCAGCCCTTCGCCCGCTTCACCGATTTCCTGCGCGAAGAGAGTGATTTTCGCTGCGGCCCGCGCAACGCAACTGCCGGTCAGTTCTGGTCTGACTATCTCTCCACCGGCCCGGATCTGCCGGTTTTACGCAAGGGATCTGAGAATTACCCCGGCGAGCCGCGCAGCGCCGAACTGCCGCTTGGCGATCTGTCGGATGCGCTGCGCGACAGCGCCAGCCGGCTTGGACTTGGCTGGCCCGACCTCCTGATCCTGCTGAGCGGGCTCTGGCTCTGGTCCAGACCCGCCAGCGACGGCGACCGGGTAGAGGCCGACCGGGTCATCTGGCTGCCCTTCATGAACCGGCTTGGCAGCATCAGCGCCGGGCTACCGGCGATGGTCGTCAATATCCTGCCCTTCCGCATCACCACCCGGCTCGACACCCCGCTGGAGCTGGCGCTGAGCGACCTTGCGGCAGACCTGCGGCGGATCAGGCGGCATGGCCGCTATCGCATCGAGCAGATCACGGCGGATCGCGGCATTGGCGCCGGCCACCGCTTCTTCTTCTCGCCGCTGGTGAATGTCATGCCCTTCGACCCGCCGGTCTTTCCCGGCTGCGAGGCGCAGCGCGAGGTTCTGGCCGCCGGGCCGGGCGATGGCTTCAACGCAACCTTTGCCGCCAATGGCCGGGGCGACGGGCTGATGCTTTACCTCGACGCCGATCCGGCACTGACCTCGGAAGCGCTGTTCCGGCAGCATTGCGACGGGCTGCCGGGCTTTCTTCGCCGTGCCCTGACGGCTAGCAGCGACACCCGGCTAGCCGACCTGCTGGAGCCGGCGCTGACCTGACGCCCCGCCTCAGGCCGCGACGACCGACCAGTCCATTCCCGAAAACTCTTCGCGGAAGGCAAAGCGCTGCAGGTGACTGTCGATCACCTCCTGCAGGCTGGCGACGGCCTCGCCGCTGTCGCCAGACAGCACCACCGTCAACGCCTGATCGTCGGACTGCATCTGCGCGAGGCCCATGCCGAAGGTCACCTGACCGGCATCGCCCTCGACCTCGGCCGGCACCTTGTGACCGAAATGCTTGCACAGCTGGACCATGTATTTCTGCGCGTTCGGGGTGGAAAACCGCCCCGTAGACCTGAACTGCCCTTGCATTTTCCTATTTCCCGAGTTTTTTACACAACATTAGCCAATTGGCAGCGCGACCCCGCCTTGTCAACAAAGCCACAACCGAAATTTGACATGGAGACCGCACCGATGAAGGCTTTTTTCTGTGCGCTCGCGCTGGTCCTGCCGACCGCGCTGCAGGCTGAAACCGTTCCCGTCGCCACCGCCGCCGGCGAGGTGCAGGCCCCCCTGACCCCGGCCAAGACCGTGGCGCTGGACATGGCCGCCATCGATACGCTGGACGCTTTGGACGTCGCCATCATCGGCCGCCCCGACATCGCCCCGCCCGCCTATCTGTCCGAGACGCTGGCTAGCGTTCCGACCGTCGGCACCCTGTTCGAACCCGATTTCGAGGCGCTGGCGGCGCTGGCCCCCGACCTGATCGTCGCAGGCGGCCGCTCGCAGGCGCAGGTCCAGCCGCTGTCACAGATCGCGCCGACGCTGGACATGACCATCGGCGGCGCCGACCTGCTGAACGAGACCACGGCGCGGATCGATGCCTATGCCGCGATCTATGACCGCACGGACGCCGGAACCGCGCTGAAGGCCGAACTGGATGCCGACCTCGCCGCCGCCCGCGACGCCATTACCGGCAAGGGCAAGGCGATGATCATCCTGACCAATGGCGGCAAGATCTCGGCCTATGGCGCGAACTCGCGCTTTGGCTGGCTGCACAGCGCGCTGGATCTGCCCGAGGCCTATCCGGGTCTGGTGGTCGAGAATCACGGCGAAGCCGTGTCCTTCGAATTCGTGGCCGAGGCCAATCCCGACTGGCTGCTGGTCATCGACCGCGGTGCCGCCGTGGGTCAAGGCGGCGAGGCTGCGGCCGCGACGCTGGACAACCCGCTGATCGCCGGCACCACCGCTGGCAAGACCGGCCAGATCGTCTATCTCGACGGCTCGGCCATGTATCTCGCCGGGGGCGGCTTCCATTCGGTGACAGGCACGCTGGAACAGCTGACCGCGGCCTTCGGGGGCGCTGGCAGCTGAGATGGTCCGCCTCGCCAGCGCGGTCGGGCTTCTGGGCCTGATCGCGGCAAGCCTGATGATCGGCGCGGCTGACCTGAAGTCGGGGTCGGTCGATGCCGACCTGCTGGTCTGGGTCAGCCGCATCCCGCGCACGGCCGCCGCGCTTCTGGCCGGCGCGGGCCTCGCGCTGGCCGGGTCGGTTGTACAGCTCGCGGTGCAGAACCGGCTGGTCGAACCCGGCCTGACCGGCACGCCCGAGGCCGCCATGGCCGGGCTGCTGGCGATCACCCTGATCGCGCCGGGCGCGCCGCTGATGCTGAAGATGCTGGCCGCCAGTCTCGCCTCGATGGCCGGAACCGCCGGTTTCCTGATCCTCGCCCGCCATGTGCCGCGGCAGGACCCGATGCTTCTGCCGCTGGTCGGTCTCATTTATGCGGGCATCTTGGGCGCCGGCGTCACCTGGGTCGCCTGGACCACCGACCTGATGCAATATCTGGGCGTCTGGCAGGCGGGCGAATTCTCCGGCGTGCTGCGCGGCCGCTATGAACTCCTGTGGCTGATCGCGGCGCTGGCCGGGCTGCTTTACCTGCTGGCCGACCGCATCACCATCCTGGGACTGGGCGAAGACCGCGCCCGCAGCCTTGGGCTGAACGCAAGGCAGACCATGCTGGCGGGGCTTGCCATCGTCGCCGCAACCGTCGCCGCCGTGGTCGTCACCGTCGGTACCCTGCCCTTCGTCGGGCTGGTGGTGCCGAACATCATCTCGCGCTGGCGGGGCGACAACCTGCGCCGTAACCTGCCGCTTATCGCGGTTTCGGGCGGTGCGGTGGTGCTGGCCGCCGATGTCGTTGGCCGGGTCATCCGCTGGCCCTACGAGATCCCGGCCGGCACGGTCTTCGCCGTGATCGGGGCCGGCCTGTTCCTGTGGCTGCTTTATGCCGCACCGCGACCGGCGGGGCAGAATGGCTGATCGTCGGCTGCTTTTCCTGGGGCTCGGCCTTTTGGTCGCGGCGACCCTCTATCTCCTCTGGGGGCTGCGCAGCCCCTATGGCTTCATCCTGTCGCTCAGGGCCACGAAGCTGGCCGCGCTGGTCGTCGTTGGCGCGGCCATCGGTGCCGCCACGGTGATGTTCCAGACCGTCGCCGCCAACCGCCTGCTGACCCCTGGCATCGTCGGTTTCGACGCGATGTTCGTGCTGATCCAGACGCTGCTGGTGCTGCTCCTCGGCGGGATCGGCTATGCCGCCCTGCCGCAGATCCCGAAATTCGCCATCGAGACGCTGGCGCTGGCCGGTGCCGCCACGCTGCTCTTTAGCGCCATCCTGCGGCAAGGGGCGGGCGACATGACCCGGCTGGTGCTGACCGGCGTCATCTTCGGCATCCTCATGCGCGGGCTTGCGACCTTCCTGCAGCGCATCCTCGATCCGTCCGAGTTTGCCATTGTCCAAAGCGCCAGCGTCGCCAGCTTCACTGCCATCGACCCGGTGCAACTGGCCTTCGCCGCCCCGCTTCTGGCTGCCGCCCTGATCGCCGGCCACCGGCTGGCCCCGGCGCTGGACGTGGCCGGATTGGGGCGCGACCGCGCCCGTGCGCTGGGGGTAGATCATGACCGGCTGGTCTTGAAGGTGCTGGCCCTGATCGCCGGCCTTGTGGCGGTGGCGACCGCGCTGGCCGGGCCAATGACCTTTCTCGGGCTACTGGCGGCCAGCCTTGCCGCCAGCCTTCTGAACACGCATCGCCATCGCCTGCTGCTGCCCGGTGCCGCGATGCTGGGCGCACTGATCCTGGTCGCCGGGCAATTCCTGTTCGAGCGCCTCTTGGGCCTGCAATCCACCCTGTCCGTGATCGTCGAATTCCTCGGCGGCATGGTCTTCCTGATGCTCGTCTTGAGACGGAGGGCGGCATGATCCGCATCGAAAACCTTGACCTGAGCCTCGACGGCGCCCCGATCCTGCAGGGCATAGACACCGAGATCCCGGCAAGCGGGTTGACGGCGGTGATCGGCCCGAACGGCGCCGGCAAGTCCAGCCTGCTGCACTGCCTCGCCGGTCTCGTCCGGCCCACGCAGGGCCGCGTCCTCATCGACGGCATCGACATCCCGGCGGCGAAACCCGCCGAGCGCGCCCGCCGCGTCGCCCTCTTGAGCCAGGGCAGCCCGGCCCTGCCGCGCCTGACCGTCGGTGAACTGGTCGGCTTCGGCCGCTGGCCGCATCACCAGGGCCGACCCTCGCCCGAAGATCACCGCCTCGTTCAGGCCTCGATCGACAGCTTCGACCTTGCTCCGCTGGCCCATCGCCGTCTGGAAACCCTGTCCGGTGGCCAGCGCCAGCGCGCCTTCGTCGCCATGGCCCATGCCCAGACCACGCCCTGGATGCTGCTCGATGAACCGCTGGCGGCGCTCGACCCGCGCTATGCCCGCGACATCATGGACCGGCTCTGCACGCTGTCGCGCCCGGGTCCCGAGGCCCGCAGCATCGTCGTCGTCCTGCACGACCTCGCCATGGCCGTCCGCTGCGCCGATTGGGTGGTCAGCCTCAAGGGCGGGAGGCTGGTGCAATCCGCCCCCCGTGCCGAGGCCCTGACCAGCCGCAACCTGAGCGATCTCTTCGAAGCCGAGATCCTGGTCGACGAGGTTCAGGGGCGCCCCGTCGCGGTACTCGCCTGAACGCGGCTCAGGCTGGCACCAATCGACTCGCACCCATCGGCCCGCTCCCCCAACGACAGCAACTTTCATGAATGCCTGGCAGGATCGGAAGAGGTCGCCCGCCCCGGGCTGACCCGACTTGCTTCGGCCGGACAAGATCACGCGCGGACAGTGCCACGGAAGCCGAGCGTGCAAACTGATCTACCTCCTGCCCGCCTGATTGCGCACCCATGGCCGACAGGGCAGCCGGTGATCAGCACCTCCGTCGCGTCTATTCGATGACCAGGTCGGCATGAAGCGCACCGGCGGCATGGATCGATTTCAGAATGTCGATCATGTCGCGCGGACGAACACCCAACGCGTTCAACCCGGCGATCACCTCGGTCAGGGACGAGTCACCGCTGACTTCGGCAAAGCCGATGCCGGGCTCGTCTCGCAACTCGGCCGAGCTGCGCGGCACCACCACGGTCTCGCCGGCGGCAAAGGGATTGGGTTGCACCGCCTCGGGCGCCTCCTGCACCCGCAAGGTCAGATTGCCCTGCGACACGGCCACGCGCGAGATGCGCACCCGGTCGCCCATGACAATGGTTCCCGATTTGTGGTCGATCACCACCCGGGCGCGATTGTCGGGCCGAACCTCAAGATTTTCGATCTGGCCCAGCACATGCGCGGGGTTGACCCTGCCGAGGGCACGAAAATCGACCTGCACCGTGCCGGAATCGAGCGTGGTCGCGACCTCTCTGCGCAGGGCGCGGTTGATCACCGCCTCTACCTGGCCCGCGGTGGTGAAATCCGGGGTCCGGAGTGCGATGCGAATATTCTGGATCGTGGCGAGTTCGAAGGCAACCTCGCGTTCGACTCTCGCCCCGACGGGGATCGCCCCGGCAGTCGGCACGCCCTCGACCACCCGTGCGGCTTCGCCCTGCGCCGAGGCACCCCCGGCGATCACCGAGCCCTGCGCCACCGCGTAGACATTGCCATCCGCGGCCTTCAGCGGCGTCAGCACCAGCGTTCCGCCCAGCAGGCTTTTCGCATCGCCAATGGCCGCCACGTTCACGTCGATCCGGCTGCCCGACCGCGCAAAGGGGGGAAGTTCGGCGGTCACGACCACGGCCGCAACGTTCTTCGAGCGCAACTCCTTGTCGCCGACGTTCACCCCCAGGCGTTCCAGCAGCCCCGCCAGGATATCCTCGGTATAGGGCGCATTGCGCAGGCTATCGCCGGTGCCATCGAGGCCGACGATCAGGCCATAGCCCACGAGATCGTTGCCCCTGACACCGTCGAACTCGGCCAGATCCTTGATCCGGACCGGCGCCGCGACGGCACTCGCGCAGAGCATCGACCAGATCACGATCAGTCGCAGCAGGACACTCACCGCAGGTAATCCACAAGCTTGAGGCGCGATAACCGCGCCGTCAGTGTGTAGAGTGTCTCGAGCTGGGTCTCCACCTCATGCAGGGCGGTCGAGGTTTCGAACGGATCCGCCGTCACCAGGCCCGCGCGGCCGACCTGGACCACGGACAGGGCATTGGCGTTTTCGCTGCCGAAGCGCGCGGTCAGCGCCTCCAGCAAGCCAACCCGTCCCATCTCGTCTACGAGCCCGGCCTCATTCGTGACCAGGGCCTCACTGCTGCGCTGTATGAGCGCCAGCCGCTCCGCGCCGGGCGTCGCGAGGGCGGCTGAATCCGCGACGGCCGCCAGGGCAAGCGATGCCAGCAGATCGCGAATGACCGGCGTTGCCGCGCTGGTGGCAAAGGCGATGCTACGATCTTCGGAAATCTGTACCTGACGGGGTCGGTCAATCGTCCCGCGATAGGCGAAGTCGAGAAAGCCGCCGGCACCGGGCGCTGCATCAAACCAGTCGGAAATGACCGTCGCAACGGCATCCGCAGTGGTCAATCCGCTAGTCAGCAGCCGCAGTTCTGCAAGAATCGGCTCGGGTTCGATCAGCGGCGGCGTATCGGAATTCTGGCCGGCGAAGAGATGCAACCCGGCAACCTCCGTATTCAGCCGCCCGACGGCCGAGATGAAATGCCCGCGCGCCTCGGCCGCGCGCAAGGGTATGAAACCCGAGCTATCTGCCGGCGTGACCGAGAGCAGCGAGCCGCGCAAGGTCGCCGCGTCGGCGCGCAGCGCGGAGAGGACGTCCTGGGCGGCCGAGGCGATTGCACCGGCCTCGGCGCCCGCCTGCTGGTACTGTGTCAGCAGGGTGATCTGGCTTTCGTAATGGTTGAGCAGGACCGTATTGCCCGATAGCCGCCCGGCGCGATCGGCGGTGATACCGCTTGACATCTCGCCGGTCAGGACCTGCAACCTTTCGCGCAGGCGGGTGGTCTCACTTCGTAAAATCAGGGCACGCGACTGATCGCCGACGGAATGAATGGTCATGTTACACCTTCAAGATCGCGTTCATCATGTCGTCTATCGCCTGAATGACCCGGGCATTGGCGGCATAGGCCTGTTCGTATTGCAGAAGACGCTGCATTTCGCCGTCCGTATCCACGCCCTCGGCCATCAACCGTTCACTCAGGTTCGCAGCCCGGACGCCCTGACGGGTCGCCTCGGCCTCGGCCGAGAGGCGACGGCTGGCCACCCGCGCTTCGAGATCGGCGGCAAGCCCGGACGCATCATGGCGTCCTGTAAACGGACCGGGCGCGGCGACAGCCTGGACGGAGTTCAGCGCTTGGGCGAGCCGGACGATCAGGTCGCCATCACCGACCGGGCCGGGCACGCCCGCCTGCAACCCGCTGCGCAGACGCCAAAGCGCACCGCCGGAGTCGGGCAGAACTGCCAGATTGATCTTGATCGTGCCTGCCAGGCCCAGTGCAGGGGGTGGAGCTGCCGCCAAACCATCATCGGTGAAGAGTCCCGGCTGGCCCGAGGCCAGCGAGGGATCGACCGCGGGATCGGAAAAGCGCCGATAGAGATCATGCGCCAGTGCATCCAGTTCCATCTGGACCTGCGGCGCATGGCTGTCGCGAATCGCGAAAGCGGCCCCCAGTGATCCGCCGGTAAACAGCCTGAGCGTTTCACCCGATAACTCGTCGCCATTGAAAATCAGCCCGCTGACACCACCACTTCCGACCTGCATTCCCGGCGTCAGCACACCGACCGGGGCAAAAGACAGCCGCGCCGGTTCTAGCCCGTCCAGCAGTACAGCGCCCTCGGCGGTGAACAGCGCGATCCGGTCGAAGTCGCGCGGAATGGAGCGCATCGGCACGATCTCGGCAATTCGGTCGACAACCGCCTGGCGTTCGTCATGGAGCGCCGAGATATCCTGTCCGCCGGAACTGAACGACGCGATCTGCCGGTTCAGGTCGGCCACTTGTTCCAGCGCGGTCTGCAGGGTCATCACCTGACGGCCGATGCTGATGTCGGCCTGGGTGCGGGCGTCCTGAACCGTGCTCGACGCCGCATTCAATCGATCCGCGAGGCTGGCGGCGGTCTCGACCACATTGGCTAGACGCAGGTCCTCGTCGGGTCGGACCGAGGCGGCGATCAGCGCCGATTCAAACTGGGTGAGCGCCGTGCTGATCGCGCCGGCATCGCCGGGCAGGCCCACGGCATCCTCGACCTGGTTGAAGAAGGCTGCCAGCGTGTCACCTTCACTGCGCGCGGCGAGGGCAATCCGGGTCTCGGACAGCAGCGCATCGTTGACCATGCGCCGGACACCATCGATGCGAACCCCGCCAGAGCCGGCATCCAGCACCTGCGTCGAGAGCGCAACCTCGCGCCGCGCATAGCCGGGGGTCATGACATTGGCGACGTTGGCGGCGATGGTTTCGGTCCCGCGCGCCGTCGCCGCCAGTCCCGACAGGGCGTTTGACAGGGCTCTTGCGATGCTCATGGCTCTGCGTTTCCTCCTGGGTCAGCTTGGCAGCGCGCTGTGGTCAGATCAGCGTTTGATACTCGTGGTTTCCTGCAACATCTCGTCGACGGTCTGGATGACCTTGGCATTCGAGGAATAGGCGCGCTGGGTCTGGATCAGGTCGGTCAGCTCTGCGGCGACATCGGTGTTCGAGGTTTCCATCGCATAGCCCTTGATCGATCCGGTCGGGCCATCACCCGCATCCCAGAGGAAGAACGAGCCGGAGGTCGGCGAAACCATGTAGGTCTGGGAATCGAGCGAGATCAGGCCGTTCTGGTTGGGGACATCGACCAGCGGAACCTGGCAGAGCGTCTTGATGAAGCCGGTGTCATAGGTCGCGCGCATGAAGCCGTTCTCGTCGATCTCGACCGAGGTCAGGTTACCGACGGGCGAGCCATCCTTGGTGATGTTGGTCGGCGCGAAGCTGGTCGAAAGCTGTTTCAGGCGGGTGATCTCGCCCGGAATGCCGATCTCCAGATCGATCGATCCCCCCGCGACGTTCAACATGATCTCGCCGGTCGCCGGGTTGAACGGGTCGCCCGACAGGGTGGTCACCGAGGCGATGTTGCCGCCGGAGCCCTGGCTGTCGTCGAAGATGATCTGATAGGTCCCGAGAAGATTGGTGGCCGGGTTCGAGGCCGAATCCCGCACCTCGACCGTCCATGTGTTCGTCCGGCCGGCGACGGCTGTGGCATCGGGGATGAAGGTCAGGTTCAACGACTCGGAAGCGCCCAGGTTGTCGAAATACTCGACCTGCAGCGTCAGCGGCGCGCCGCTGGCCCCCACCGCTGTTTCCTGTGCGGGAAGGTTCACCCCCAGGGAGACCGCGGTTGTCGGGTCGCCGGACCCCTGGTTCGTCTCGATCCGCACCGGCTCCAGCCCGCCGGCAGTATCACGGGTCACCACCGGGATCGTGCCGTCCGGCCGTGCCGGCCAGCCCATCAGCACCAAACCGGAATCGGTGCGCATGATGCCATCGGCATCCGCGCGGAACGAGCCCGTGCGGCACATCAGCATCGGGAGATCGGAAAAGCCGTTGTCCAGATCCACCGCCGAGGTGACCGGCAGCATCCCGCGGCCGGCGATGGCGATATCCATGGCATTGGTGGTGGTGACCAGCGCACCGTTCTGGTCGATGATCCGGCGGGAATTGGCATGGACGCCCCCGGCGGAATAGAGGCCGGAACTGCGGCTCTGGTTCAGCACCATCGACTCGAAGTCGGTTTCGACCCGCTTGTAGCCATAGGTGCCCGAATTGGCGATATTGTCAGAGATGGTCGCGAGCTTGGTCGAGTGTGCGGCCAGACCGGACACGCCGGCATTGAGGGCGGAGGACATCGACATGTTGACTGTTCCTTGCTTTCGCTGCTGGCCCAAGATTTGCGCAAAGGCTTTAAGATTCACCTAAGTTCGCCAAATCCCCTGCTTCTATCTGAGTAAAATCACCTCGATCCGGTTGTTCTCGGGTGCCATGGGGTTGATGTCGCGGTTGCGACGGTCGGCATAACCGGTGACCCGCTGGATCCGCTGATCGCCGAGACCGGCGCGCTGCAGCAGATCGCGCACCGCCTCGGCCCGTCCAGCAGACAGCGCCCAGACCGGCGAGGTGATCAGCGCCTCGGGATAGGAGCGGACATGGCCCGCGACCGCGATCTGGTTGCGCAAGCCGTTGACCGCCCCCGCGATCACGCTGGCCAGATCGCGCAGAATTGGCTGCGGCTGGTCGCTGTCCTCGATGAACAGCGGCTCGCCTGTCAGGTCGGTCAGTTCTATGACCAACCCCTCGTCGGTCATCCGCGTGACGACATGTTTCAGAAGGTTCTTCATCTGCATCGATTCCGCCCCCAGCCCGTTCAGCTGGTTCTGCACCTGCCGTGCCACGGAATCGAAGGACGAGGCCTTGGGTGTGCTCGCCAGCTCAACCTCGACGGCGAGTTTCACCCCGATATCCGAGCCGTCACCAGAAGCGCCGGGAACGCGGGCAAGGCTGGCGTTGAAATAGTCGGCCAGCCCGTCCCGCTGCTGCTCGGTGGTGGCGTTCAGGAGCCACATGAGCAGGAAGAAGGCCATCATCGCGGTGACGAAATCGGCATAGGCGACTTTCCATGCGCCGCCATGATGAGCTTCGGCGCCACCGCCGGCCATCTGGCGAACGATGATCTTCGCCTTTTCCTTCTTGTCCTGCCCGGCCATCCCGCACCCGATCACTAAGATACAGGGTAAAGCCTTGGCACAAATGCGGTTCAGAACAAGTTAACGGCTCAAATGCGCGGGATTATCGGTCCTCAGTCATAGCTGCGACGGTCCTCGATGACCTTGCCGTCATTGGGCAGACTGCCCGGCGGCACGATCTCGACCCGGCCCTTCAGCTTCAGCGTATCCGACACAGAACCGGCGAAATCCTCGGCGGCACCGCCGGCTGCTTCCACCTGCACGGTCATCACATCCATCTCGCCATCGCGCTCGGCGATGACCCGGGCCCGGGCGATCTCGGGGTGGCGGGCCACCAGTGCGGCCACCTGTTCGGGGCGCACGAACATGCCCTTGATCTTGGTGGTCTGGTCGGCACGACCCATCCAGCCCTTGATGCGCATGTTGGTGCGGCCGCAGGGAGAGATGCCGGGCAGCACCGCCGACAGATCGCCGGTGGCGAAGCGGATCAGCGGGTAATCCGGGTTCAGCGTCGTCACCACGACCTCGCCCACCTCGCCCTCGGGCACCGGGTCGCCGGTGCCGGGGCGGACGATCTCGACGATCACGCCCTCGTCCACCACCATCCCGTCCATCGCATCGGTCTCGTAGGCGATGCTGCCCAGATCGGCGGTGGCATAGCTTTGCAACGTGGCGATGCCGCGATCGGCATAGAAGCTGCGCAGCGACGGAAACAGCGCCCCGCCGCCGACGACGGCGCGCGTGATGGCTAGCCGCTCGCCCATTTGGTCGGCCTTTTCGAGGATCACCTTGAGGAAATCCGGCGTGCCGGCATAGACCGAGGTGCCGATATCGACGGCGGCGCGGACTTGCTGTTCGGTCTGGCCGGTGCCGGCGGGCAGCACGGCGGCATCGACCGCGCGGGCGGCGCTGTCGAACATCATGCCGGCGGGGGTCAGGTGATAGCCAAAGCAGTTCTGCACGATATCGCCGCGTCCGACGCCGGCGGCATGCAGGAAGCGACCGAGCCGCCACCAATCGCCCTCGCGCCGGCCCGGTTCATAGATCGGTCCGGGGCTCTGGAAGATGTGGTCGAACTCGGCGGCGACGCGGGTGGTGAAGCCGCCGAAGGGCGGGGTCTTCGACTGCGCCGCCGACAGTTCGGACTTGCGGATCACTGGCAACCGCGCCAGCGCGGCGCGGTCCGTGACCTGATCGGGCTCGACCTCGCGCAACAGCCGCGCCAGCGCCGGCGCCGTGCGGGCGCGCGAAAGCGCCGCCGGCAGCGCCTCGGCCAGCGCCTCTTCCCGCTCCGCAGGGTCGCGGATTTCCAGATCGTCGTAATAGCCGGCCATGGGCAATCCTGTAGGCTGAAGGGAAAGGATGGGGCGGATCAGGCCAGCCAGCGCTTGCGGCGGCGATAGCTGCGCACGTCGCGGAACGACTTGCGGCCCTCATCGGACATGCCGAGATAGAATTCCTTGACGTCCGGGTTCTCGCGCAGCGCCGCCGCCGGCCCGTCCATCACAACCCGCCCGCTTTCGAGGATATAGCCGTAATGGGCAAAGCGCAGGGCGACGTTGGTGTTCTGCTCGGCCAGAAGGAAGGTCACGCCCTCGCCCTCGTTCACCGCCTTGACGATCTCGAAGATCTGCTCGACCAGCTGCGGTGCAAGACCCATCGAGGGCTCGTCCAGAAGAATGGTCTCAGGCCGGCTCATCAGCGCGCGGCCCATGGCCACCATCTGTTGCTCCCCCCCGGAAGTATAGCCGGCCTGAGATCGCCGCCTTTCCCGAAGACGGGGAAAGTAGTCATAGACCATCTCGAGGTCCTTCTTCACCGCCGCCGCCCCATCGCTGCGGGTATAGGCGCCGGTCAGCAGGTTTTCCTCGACAGTCAGGTGTTCGAAGCAGTGGCGGCCCTCCATCACCTGGATGACGCCCTTCTTCACCAGCGCGGCGGGGTTCAGATCGGCGACCCGCTCGCCGCGATAGGTGATGCTGCCCTTGGTGACGGCCCCGCGTTCCGAGGCCAGAAGGTTCGAGATCGCCTTCAGCGTGGTGGTCTTGCCGGCGCCATTGCCGCCCAGCAGCGCGGTGATGCCGCCCTTCGGGACCGACAGGCTGACGCCCTTCAGGACGAGGATGACGTGATTATAGATCACCTCGATATTGTTGACTTCCAGCAGCGTCTCGCTGTTTTCGGTGTCGAACATGGCGGCCTCCGTCAGAGGGTGGTCCGGTGGCGGCGCGCTGCCACCACCGGAAGGGTCGTGCCGATCAGGATGCGCAGTCGCGCGGCGTGATCGCGGCTTCCTTGGCATAGGCTTCGCTGTCCTCGAGGATCAGCGGGTCCAGGACCTCGGCATCGGGTTCGGTGAACTCGGTGATCAGGCTCCAGGTCTTGCCTTCGGCATCCCATTGCTGGATCCGCGCCATGCCGTTGCCGCCATGATTGTCGCAGGTGATGGTGAAGGCCGGGCCGAAGTCCGGCAGGCCCAGCTCCTCCAGCCGCGCATCCGAGATTTCCAGCGCCTCGAACCCGTCACGCAGCTGCACCGCAGTGATGGCCGAGGTGCCGTGGATTTCCTGCGCCTTGCGGATCGCCTCGGAGATCACGACGGCCGCATACATGCCGCGCGAATACAGCACCGAGCCGACATGCTCGCCGCCCTGGCTGGCCTTGCCCGGGTCGATCACATGAGTCTTCAGGTCGTCATAGATCGGATAATCCATGCCGACACCGTGGAAGGTCAGCGCCTTGTAGCCATTGGCCCCCGCGCCCACCGGCGTCACGTCGATTTCGGACCCCGACCAGTAGACGCCAACGAAATTCTCCATCGGGAAGCGGATATTGGCGGCTTCCTGAATGGCGGCCTGGTTCATCACGCCCCAGCCCCACATGATGACGTAATCGGGCTTGTCACGGCGGATCTGCAGCCACTGGCTTTTCTGCTCCTGCCCCGGCGGCTCGATCGGCAGCTCGGTCAGGGTGAAGCCATGTTTCGCGGACAGTTCCTGCAGGGTGCGGATCGGCTCCTTGCCGAAGGCCGAGTTGTGATAGACCAGCGCGATCTTCTTGCCCTCGAGGCTGCCATTGTTCAGGTCGAGGAAATGCTTGACCGCAACCGAGGCGGCATCCCAATAGTTCGTCGGCGCGTTGAACACCCATTCGAACACCTTGCCGTTCTTGGCCGAGGTGCGGCCATAGCCGGGGGTGTAGAGCGGAATCTTGTCGACGCCGACCTTTGGGATCAACTGATAGGTGATACCGGTCGAGAGCGGGTTATAGACCAGCGCGCCCGAGCCCTTGGTCGACTCGTAGCATTCGACGCCTTTCTCGGTGTTATAGGCGGTCTCGCATTCCGGCACCTGAACCTTCTCGCCGCCGATGCCGCCGTCACGCTCGTTCAGGAGGGTGAAGTAATCATTGAAGCCGTCGGCATATTGGGTGCCGTTCGCACCATAGGGACCGGTGCGATAGCTGAGGTTCGGCACCACCAGATCGGCCAGAGCCGGGGCTGCGGCCATCAGGCCGGCCGCGACCAGAGCGGCGAATTTCAGGGTCTTCATCCGAGGTTTCCTCCCATTTGGATGTATGTCCGGTTATCCGGTTCTTGCAGTAATCAATGCGGGAATGGCCAGAGCCGCAGCTTCTCCTTGGCCAGCGCCCAAAGCCGCGCCAGCCCGTGCGGCTCGACGATCAGGAAGGCGATGATCAGCACGCCCACGATCATCAGTTCGATATGGGCGGCCAGATCCGTCGGCCATCCCAATCCGCCGACCAGCACGTTCTTCAGCAACACCGGCAACAGCACCATGAAGGCGGCGCCAGCGAAGCTGCCGAAGATGCTGCCAAGGCCGCCGATGATGATCATGAACAGGATCAGGAAGCTCTTGTTGATGCCGAAGGCCTCGCCCACCTCGGCTGCGCCCAGATAGACCGAGAAGAGCAGCGCCCCGGCAATGCCCACGAAGAAGGACGAGACGGCGAAGGCCGAGAGTTTTGCGGTCAGCGGATTAACCCCGATGATCTCGGCGGCGATGTCCATGTCGCGGATCGCCATCCATTTACGGCCCAGCATACCGCGGGTCAGGTTGCGGGCGATCCAGGCGAGCACAAAGGCGAAACACAGGCAGATCAGGTATTTCGCCGGCGCGCTGGTGGCCGGGCCGGTGACGGCCATGCCCAGCACCGTGCGCTCGGGCGCGGTGATCTGGCCCGAGGCCGAATAGTTGTAGAACCACGGCACCTTGTTGAAGAGCCAGACCAGAAAGAACTGCGCCGCCAGCGTCGCCACGGCCAGATAGAAGCCCTTGATCCGAAGGCTCGGCAGGCCGAACAGCATGCCGACGATGGCGGTGATGCCGCCGGCCAAGAGGATATGGATGACGATGCTGACATCGGGAAAGGCCGTCATCAGCTTGTAGACCGCATAGGCCCCCACCGCCATGAACCCGCCGGTCCCGAGGCTGACCTGCCCGGCATAGCCCGTCAGGATGTTCAGCCCCAAAGCCGCGATCGCATAGATCAGGAACGGCACCAGAACCGCATTGGCCCAGTAATCGTTGATCAGGAAGGGCACGACCAGAAAGGCCACCGCGACCAGCGCGTAATATCCCCAGCGATCCAGCCGGATCGGAAAGGTCTGCCCGTCCGAGCGATAGCCCGTCTTGAAATCGCCCGCCTCACGATAGAGCATCGTGGTCCCCTTCCCGAAATCTGTTGCAGCGGGGGTTTTCCACCCCCGCACCCCTGGAGGATATTTCCGCCAAGATGACAGCGCCGGGCTTCATCTTGGTCCAAATATCCCCGCCGGAGGCATCGATCCTTTGCATCGTCACACCCGCTCGATGATCTTCTCGCCGAACAGGCCCTGCGGCCGAAAGACGAGGAACAAAAGCGCCAGCACATAGGCGAACCAGTTCTCGGTCGCTCCGCCGACCAGCGGGCCGATGAAGAACTCGAACAGCTTCTCGCCGACGCCGACGATCAGCCCGCCGACAATGGCGCCGGGGATCGAGGTGAAGCCGCCCAGCATCAGGACCGGCAGCGCCTTCAGCGCGATCAGCGACAGGCTGAACTGCACGCCCGACTTGGTACCCCACATGATCCCCGCGACCAGCGCCACGAAACCGGCGATCGACCAGACCATGATCCAGATGAATTGCAGGCTGATGCCCACCGACAGCGCCGCCTGATGGTCATCGGCCACCGCGCGCATGGCCCGGCCCTGCTTGGTATATTGCGAGAACGCGACCAGCGCCGCCACCAGGATCGCCGCGATGATCGTTGCCCAGATGTCCAGCCGGTCGATGAAATAGCCATAGCCGAACCACTCCGCCGTGGTCGCCTCGACCGTGTCGGAAATCCCCTGAGGTAGCCCGACATCCAGCGTCTTGATATCGGCGCCCCACATCACGTCGCCGAAGCCTTCGAGGAAATAGGCCAGGCCGATCGTCGCCATGAACAGGATGATCGGCTCCTGCCCAACCAGATGCTGAAGCACCAGCTTCTCGATCAGCCAGGCCAGCCCGATCATCACCACGGCGGTCAGCAGGATCGCCAGCACCGAGGGCACGGTCCAGCCGAAATGCTCGAGATGCGTGCCGAACATGGCATTGATCAGATGGGCGAAGGGCACCTGCCCCTGCTGGATGCCGACCAGCGTCAGCGCCGCGAAGAGGGCCATCACGCCTTGCGCATAGTTGAACACGCCCGAGGCCTTGTAGATCAGCACGAAGCCAAGCGCGACCAGCGAATACATCACCCCGGTCATCAGACCGTTCACCAGCACCTCGGATGCAAAGATCAACTGGTCCATCAGGCAGCCCTCCGGTTTTTCGCGTCAGTCATGGGCGACCCCCAGATAGGCATCGATGACTTCCTGATTGTTGCGCACCTCGTCCGGGGTGCCGTCGCCGATCTTGCGGCCGTAATCCATGACCACCACCCGGTCCGAGAGGTCCATGACCACGCCCATGTCATGCTCGATCAGCGCGATGGTGGTGCCGAATTCGTCGTTCACGTCGAGGATGAAGCGGGACATGTCCTCCTTCTCCTCGACATTCATCCCGGCCATCGGCTCATCCAGAAGCAGAAGGCCCGGCTCGGCCGCCAGAGCGCGGGCAAGTTCCACCCGCTTCTTCAACCCGTAAGGCAGCCGGCCCACCGGCGTCTTGCGGATGTTCTGGATCTCCAGAAAGTCGATGATCCGCTCGACCGCCGCGCGGTTCTCGATCTCCTCGCGCTCGGCCGCGCCCCACCAGATCGCCTGGCTGAGGAAACCGGCCTTCATCCGGTTCAGCCGCCCGGTCATGATATTGTCCAAGACCGACATGCCATCGAACAGCGCGATGTTCTGGAAGGTGCGCGCAATGCCAAGCCGCGCGACCTCGTAGGGTTTCATCGGCCCGCGCTTCTCGCCCTTGAACCAGACCTCGCCTTCCTGCGGGACATAGAAGCCCGAGATGACGTTCAGCATCGAGGATTTGCCGGCACCGTTCGGCCCGATGATCGCCCGGATCTCGCCCTGCCGGATGTCGAAGCTGATGTTCTTGATCGCCTCGACGCCGCCAAAGCGCAGGGTGATACCCTTGAGGTCCATCAGCACGCCGCCGATCTGGCGGCCATCGGCGGTCACATAGCCCTCGGCGGCTGTATTCGTCTGCATCCCGGTCATTCCGCCGCCACCTTCTGCTGCAGGGCCTCGCCAAAGACCTGCGCATCCTCGATCTGCAGCGTCGCCTTGATATGGCCCTTGCGACCGTCCTCATAGGTAACCTCGGTCTCGGTATAGACCGTCGGCGAGCCGTCATAGAGCGCGCTGACCAGATCGGCGAATTTCTCGTTGATGACTGAACGGCGGACCTTGCGGGTGCGGGTCATCTCGCCATCATCGGGGTCCAGTTCCTTGTGCAGCACGAGGAAGCGATGGATCTGGCAGCCCGACAGCATCGGGTCCTCGGCCACCGAGCGGTTCACCTCCTCGACATGGCTCTTGATCGTCGCATAGACCTGCGGATGGGCGGCCAGTTCCTGGTAACTGGCATAGGCGATGTTGTTGCGCTCGGCCCAGTTCCCGACGGCGCCCAGATCGATGTTGATCATCGCGGTGCAGAAGTCGCGGCCATTGCCGATCACCACGGCCTCGAGGATGTTGGGATAGAACTTCAGCTTGTTCTCGACATATTTGGGCGCGAACATCCGGCCATCGGCCATCTTGCCCACGTCCTTGGCGCGATCGATGATCCTGAGATGCCCGGTCCCCTCCTCGAAGAAGCCAGCATCGCCCGTGGCCACCCAGCCCTCGGCATCCTTGGTCGAGGCGGTGCTGTCGGGATTGTTGTAATATTCGACGAAAGTGCCCGGGCTGCGATAGAAGACCTCGCCATTCTCGGCGATCTTCAACTCCACCCCCGGCGAGGGCACGCCCACCGTATCCGAGCGCACCTGCCCGTCGGGCTGCTGGGTGATGAAGACCGAGGCCTCGGTCTGGCCGTAAAGCTGCTTCAGGTTGATCCCGAGGCTGCGGTAGAAATCGAAGATCTCGGGCCCGATCGCCTCGCCCGCCGTATAGCCGACGCGGATGCGCGAATACCCCAGCGTGTTCTTCAGCGGGCCGTAGACGAAGAGATTGCCAAGCGCATAGGCCAGCCGGTCGCCGAAGCCCACGGTCTCGCCATCAAGGATAGCCGGGCCGACGCGGCGCGCGACCTTCATGTAATGGTCGAACAACCATTTCTTGAACCGGCCGGCATCCTCCATGCGGATCATCACATTGGTCAGCTGGCCTTCGAAGACGCGCGGCGGGGCGAAGAAATAGGTCGGCCCAATCTCGCGCAGGTCGGTCATCATCGTATGCGCGCCCTCGGGGCAGTTGACGGTGAAGCCCGACCAGATCGCCTGACCCATCGAGAAGATGAAATCACCGACCCAGGCCATCGGCAGATAGGCCAGAACCTCCTCGCCCTCGGTCAGATGGTCGAAATCGGCAGTGTTCTTCGAGGTCTCGATGATGTTGCGATAGGACAGGACCACGCCCTTGGGCTTGCCGGTCGTGCCGCTGGTATAGAGCATGACGCAGGTGTCGTCATAGCCGAGGCCAGCAATGCGGGCATCCAGTTCCGGCCCCAGACGGGTCTCGGCGGCGCAGCCCTCGGCCTGCACATCGGCCAGCGCGTTCATGTGGGAATGGTCGTATTTCCGCATCCCGCGCTTGTCGGTATAGACGATCTGCTCGATGGTTTTCGGCGCATCGGGCATCGACTGCACCTCGAGCACCTTGTCCACCTGCTCCTGATCGCCGCAGACGACAAAGCGCGCGCCGCTATGCCCCAGCACATAGGCCATCTCTTCGGCCACCGCGTCCTGATAGAGCGGCACGGGAACGGCGCCACACATCTGCGCCGCGATCATGGACCAGTAATGGGCGGGACGGTTGCGGCCGATGACGGCGACATGATCGCCGGGTTTCAGGCCCAGAACGAGGAAACCCAGCGCGATGGCGCGCACCTCTTCGGCGGCCTCGGCCCAGGTCCAGCTTTGCCAGACCCCGAATTCTTTTTCACGATAGGCTGGCCGGCCACCAAGACGGGCCGCGTTCCGCGCCAGAAGCGCAGGGATCGATTCTGCCTCGCCCGCAGGCGATTGCCGGTCCGTCATACGTCCTCCCCAGTCGCGTCGCGTTCCTTGTTGCGGAACTTCGCCGCCAATCATTGCCCCAGTTTTTCGGAAATCCAACGAAATGTTACAGCCGCAATTCTGCGACAGACCGACCTAGCGGCGGGTTTCCGGCGTCCCGGTTTCGCTGGCGATGACGGCCCCTGCGGCAATGTCCGCGCCGGTCTCGGCCAGCACGACCTCGGCCCGGCGATTGCGGGCCTCGCTGCGCATGGCGGTGAAATTCGCGGTGAAGATGATGATGGCACCGATGAAGACGGCGGCGCTGATCGGCTCGTCATGAAGCAGCCAGCCAATCACCGCGATCAGCGGCACGCGCAGGAAATCTATGGGAATGGCAATCGAGGCATCCATGACCCGCAAGGCCTGCGCCATGGTGTAATGCGCCGTCAGCGCGGTGATGCCGACCATCAGCATCCATGGCAGATCACCCCAGCCCGGCGCCACCCAGCCGCCGCGCAGCGCCAGCAGCGCCAGCCCCATCGGCAATTGCATCAGCACCATCCAGACAACAATGATCTGCGGCGAGGAGTTGCGGGTCAGCCGTTTGACAAAAACCGTCGAGGCGCCATAGCCCGCCGCCGCCAGCAACACCACAAAGGCTGCCGGATCGATGATCGCGGCACCGGGGCGCAGCACGATCAAGACGCCGATGAAGCTGACGGCCATGGCGATGATCCGCGGCCGGCCGATGCGCTCGCCCAAGGCGGCCCAGGCAAAGATCGCCACCCAGATCGGCATGGTGAATTCCAGCGCAAAGACCTCGGCCAGGGGCATCAGCGCCACGCCGAGCGTCCAGCAATATTGCGCGCCGAAATGCACCAGGTTGCGCAGCCCATGCAGGCGGAAGTCGCGCATCTGCCGAAGCTCGGGCAGAAGATGCCGCGCCAGGATCAGCACCACGACCAGTCCGACCAGCGAGCGGATGACCAGGATCTGCGCGATGGACATGGTATCGGCCAGCTCGCGCGAGCCGATGGCCATGCCGATGAACGAGGCAAGGCAGGCCATCATCCACAGGATGCCCGCGCCCATGCCGCTCATGATTGAGCCAGAAGCACGTCGCGCAGCACCACCGCCTCGTTATGCAGCCGGTCGCGCGCGCCATAGACCAGCGTGACCACGCCTTTCCGCGCCAGATCGCGCAGCTGATCCAGTTCGGCCTGATGGCCCTGCAACTCGGCACGGTAGCGGGTCTGGAACTCGGCCCATTTCGCCGGCTCATGGCCGAACCATTCGCGCAAGGCGGTGCTGGGCGCGATGTCCTTCATCCAGTCGCTCAGCGCCGCCCGCGTCTTGCTGACCCCGCGCGGCCACAGCCGATCCACCAGAATCCGCGTACCATCATCCGGTGAGACAGGGTCATAAGCGCGCTTCAACCGCACATGCGAGGCCGGAATCTCACCCATTTCACCTGGCTTAAATATCCTGCGGGGGGTGCGGGGGGCGCAAAGCCCCCCGCTTCTTCACGCGTCCTGGTCCCAGCCCGAGATCGCCTTGCTGTCCATGAACTCTTCCAGCCCGGCCACGCCGCCCTCGCGTGCCCGGCCCGAGGCCTTGACCCCGCCAAACGCCGAGCCCCGGCCGCGGCCGATGCCGTTCATCTCGACCATGCCCGAGCGCAGCTTGCGTGCCAGCCGGTTGCGCCGTGCGCCGTCCTGCGTCTGGACGTAATTGGTCAGACCATAGATCGTGTCATTGGCGATGCCGACCGCCTCATCTTCACTGTCGAAGGGGATGATGGTCAGCACCGGGCCAAAGATCTCCTGCCGGGCGATGGTCATGTCGTTGTTCACATCGGCAAAGACCGTCGGGCGGACGAAATAGCCCCGGTTCACCCCCTCGGGCAGACCCGGACCGCCGGCCACCAGCCGCGCGCCCTCGTCGATACCCTGCTGGATCAGCCCCTGGATCTTCTCCCATTGCTGTTTGCTGACCACCGGCCCGATATGGCGGCCCGGTTCATGGGCCGATCCAACCGGCGTCTCTGCAGCCACCTTGGCCGCCACTTCCACCGCCTTGTCATAGGCTGAGCGTTCGACCAGCATCCGGGTCGGCGCGTTGCAGGACTGGCCGCTGTTGTAAAAGACATGGCGCACGCCGCGCGTCACCGCCTTCTCGTCGGCATCGGCAAAGACCAGGTTCGCGCCCTTGCCGCCCAGTTCCAGCGCCACCTTCTTCACCGTATCGGCCGCCGCCTTGGTGATGGCGATGCCGGCGCGGGTCGAGCCGGTGAAGCTGATCATGTCCACGTCGGGATGGGTCGAGAGCTGAGTGCCGACACCCAGACCGTCACCGTTGACCATGTTGAAGACGCCCGGCGGGAACCCGGCCTCGTCGACCATCTCGGTAAAGACGATCGAGCTCAGCGGCGCGATCTCGGACGGCTTCAGCACCACGGTATTGCCGGCCAGCAGCGCCGGCGTCACCTTCAGCGCCACCTGGTTCATCGGCCAGTTCCACGGCGTGATCAGCCCGACCACGCCGATCGGCTCCCAGGCCACCATGCTCGAGGGCGCATGGGCGCCAAGCGGGCGGATGAACTCGAAATTGCGGAAGGCGTCGATGAAGGTCTCGATGTGGAAGCTGCCGGCCTGCGCCTGGTCGCCCTCGGACATGTCGGCGGGGGCGCCCATCTCGGCACTGATCGCCAGCGCCATGTCCTTGTTGCGGCGCTTGTAGATCTCCAGCAGTTTCTCGACCAGTGCCAGACGCTCGGCCGGCGGGGTGGCCGACCAGGCCGGGAAGGCAGCCTTGGCGGCGGCCACGGCGGCATTGGTATCGGCCTCATCGCCGAGGCTGATGATCGCCACCGGCTCTTCCGTCGTCGGGTCGATGACCTCGAGATCGGCGGCGCGGGCGGGGTTCACCCATTCGCCATTGATATAGAATTTGCGCTTGTCCTGAAGCTCGGCCATGTCGCCCTCCTGTCTTGCGGTTGTCTGTGAACCTGACACCGGGCTTTTCCACCTTCAAGGCCGATCCGCCCGGCAGATTGCCCGATCTGCAATCAATCAGCCGTTCGATTAATCACGACATGTATAGTCGTGAAATAGGGCTGGCATTTCCCGCGTTCTCGCCTATGTTCCCATCAGGCACCCAATCCGAAAGGACTCCGCATGTCCCTGCGCATCAACGACATCGCCCCCGATTTCACCGCCGATTCGACCGAAGGCGAGATCCATTTCCACGACTGGCTGGGCGACAGCTATGGCATCATCTTCAGTCATCCGCGCGATTTCACCCCGGTCTGCACCACCGAATTCAGCGCCGTGGCGCAGCTGGTGCCGGAATTCGAGGCGCGTGGCACCAAGGTCATCGGCGTTTCGGTCGATTCGGTCGAGGATCACGGCAAATGGAAGCACGACATCGAAAGCGTCGCCGGCGTTCCGGCGAATTTCGCCATCATCGATGACAGCTCGCTGACCGTGGCAAAGGCTTATGACATGCTGCCGGCCGATTACTACCTGCCGACCGAGGGCCGGACGCCGGCGCATTCGGCCACCGTGCGCAGCGTCTTCATCATCGGTCCGGACAAGAAGGTCCGGCTGACCATGACCTATCCCATGTCCATCGGCCGCAACTTCGCCGAGATCCTGCGCGCGCTCGACGCGGTGCGCAAGACCGACGGAGTGCCGCTGGCGACGCCCGCGAACTGGGTGCCGGGTCAGGATGTCATCGTGGCACTGGCACTGGACGATGCCGCCGCCGAGGCGAAATATGGCGCGCTCGACAAGAAGCTGCCCTATCTGCGCTTTGCCAAGGACCCGGCCTGATCGCCGGTCGTGGCCCGCTCTGACCGGCCACTGTCGCGAAAGCTGATCCGGCTGGGGTTTCAGGCGATGGGGCGCAGCCGCGCCCATCGCCAGGATCTCTGGCCGGGTCTCGCCATCGACCGCGCCAGCGGCGGCGTCACTTGGCGCGGACGGTTGCTGTTCACTCTGACCGCACCCGCCGCGATGATCCCGGCAAACCTGCCGCTGATTGCCGCGGTCGGCTCCGGCCCCTCGCTGAAGAACCAGCGGATCGAGGCGCTTGGGGATGGCACCGCCATCCTGTGCAACGGCGCCGCAAGTCTGACGGACCGCATCCGTCCGCTCGCCGTCGCGGTCGAGGACGAGCGCTTTGTCTTCCGCCACCACGCCATGCTGGCCGCCCTGCCCCGCGACATCCCGCTGCTTCTGTCGCCAGCCGCCATCCGGGCCTGGGCCGAGCGCGACCCGGGTTCACTGGAAAACCGCCCGATCGCCCTGATCGAAAACCTCGAGCGCCCGCTTGGAGGTCCCCGCCGCCCGCTCTCGGCCCCGGCACTGCGCGACATCGTGCTGCGCGGCCATCGCGGCGCGCTGTCGCTGGCCCCCGATCAAGGCGTGGTGATCACCGGCACGGTGGCTTTCTCGGCCGTGCAGTTCGCACTGGCTGCCGCGCCCCGGCAGATACTGTTGGCCGGGATCGACCTGACCAATGACGCCGAACCGCGGTTTTACGAGGGCACCGATACTGCACCCTCAGGCCTTTCGGCGGGGATCGAGCGGATCCTGGCGGGGTTCGGATTGGCACGCGAGGCGGCAGCACGGCGCGATATCGCGATCACCTGCGCCTCGCCGGTTTCGGCGCTGCTTGGCTTGGGCTATCCCCTTGATGACTCGCTGACCCCCTAGAGCATTTCACCGGATAAGGGCGCCATGACTGCCACCACGACAACCAGCCCGCCCGCCTGCCAGATCGTCTTCGTCACCGATCGGGGATTGCTGCGTCCTACCTTGGTCGCGATCTGGAGCCTGCTGCGTCACCTGTCGTGCCCCGCTGATCTGCATCTCTGGGGAGACGGTCTTGGCGACGCGGACTGGCAGGCCGTTCACCGCGTGGCTGAGACCGGCGGCAAGGCATCCCTGCAGTCTCGCGCCATCGACCCGACCGAACTGGCAGGGGCCGGAAGTCCCGCCGCGCATATCTCGGCCGCCGCGATGGGGCGACTGTTCATCCCGCGCCATCTGTCGGGTCGCGTGCTCTATATCGACGGCGACACGCTGATCACGGGCGATGTAGCACCCCTGTTCGATTTGCCGCTGTTACCCGGCGAACGCATCGGTGCCGCGCGGGACTATGTGACCGCGGAATGGCTGGCGGGAGGCCGGCTGAACGACCGCCGCAGGCAGCGTCTTGCGGCGCTGGAAAAGCACATGGACCCGCGTGGCTATTTCAACTCCGGCGTCCTCTTGATGGATTGCGATGCCATCCGGGCCGAGCCCGACCTGCAAGCGCGGCTGGAGGATGTCGCCGCCGCGACCGCGACGGACTGGGGCGATCAGGACCATCTGAATTTCCTGTTCTCGGGTCGGACGCATCTGCTGAACCCCGCCTGGAACTCGTCCTGGCAGCGCAGCCCGGCGCAGCGGCGCTTTGCCAAGAAGCTGGGAGGTGAGGTCGAGGAAACCCGCGACCTGCCCGACGCGATCATCCATTACCACGGCCCGAAGAAGCCGTGGAAAGCGCCGCGCTATGATCTGTGGTCGGCACGCGCGCGGGCGGTTCTTCGCTATCGCAGGGAACTCGGCAGCTTCATCACCGCATTCCCCGACCTCGCACCCTGAAGCCGACGGCATCGCCAACTAAAAAGCCCCGGCGCTCAGGCCGGGGCTTCCTATCTGGTCAGAAACAACCGATCACTCGGCGGTTTCTTCCTTCTTCTCGGCGATCTCTTCGCCGGTCTCCTGGTCAACCATCTTCATGCCAAGGCGCACCTTGCCACGGTCGTCGAAGCCCAGCAGCTTGACCTTCACTTCCTGACCTTCCTTCAGCACTTCCGAAGGATGGCCCAGACGCTTGTTGGCGATCTGGCTGACATGCACGAGACCGTCGCGCTTGCCGAAGAAGTTCACGAAGGCGCCGAAATCGACCAGCTTCACCACCTTGCCGGTGTAGACATGGCCTTCCTCCGGCTCGGCCACGATCGAATAGATCATGTCATAGGCCTTCTTGATCGAATCGGCATTGGCCGAGGCGATCTTGATGACGCCGTCGTCGTTGATGTCGACCTTGGCACCCGAAACCTCGACGATCTCGCGGATGACCTTGCCGCCCGAGCCGATCACTTCACGGATCTTGTCGGTCGGGATGGACATGGTCTCGATGCGCGGGGCATGGGCCGAGAACTCGCGGCGACCTTCGGTCAGGGCATGGGCCATCTCGCCCAGGATGTGCATCCGGCCGTCCTTGGCTTGCGCCAGGGCCTGCTCCATGATCGCCGGCGTGATGCCCGCAACCTTGATGTCCATCTGCAGCGAGGTGATGCCCTCGGCGGTGCCGGCAACCTTGAAGTCCATGTCGCCCAGGTGATCTTCATCACCCAGGATGTCGGTCAGGACCGCGTATTTGCCGTCATCTTCCAGGATCAGGCCCATTGCCACGCCGGCAACCGGCGCCTTCAGCGGCACGCCCGCATCCATCATCGACAGCGAACCGCCGCAGACCGAAGCCATCGAGGACGAGCCGTTCGACTCGGTGATCTCGCTGACAACGCGGATGGTATAGGGGAAGTCGGTCGCCGCCGGCAGAACCGCCTGCAGCGCACGCCAGGCCAGCTTGCCATGGCCGATCTCGCGACGTCCGGGCGAACCCACGCGGCCAACCTCGCCGACCGAATAGGGCGGGAAGTTGTAGTGCAGCAGGAAGTTCGAGCGGAAATTGCCGTGCAGGGCGTCGATGATCTGTTCGTCATCGCCGGTGCCCAGCGTGGTCACGACCAGCGCCTGAGTTTCACCGCGGGTGAACAGGGCCGAGCCGTGGGTGCGCGGCAGGAAGCCAACCTCGGCGTCGATGCCGCGGACGGTCTTGGTGTCGCGACCGTCGATGCGGGCGCCACCCGAGATGATGTCACCGCGCAGGATCGCCGATTCCAGCTTCTTCAGGGCCGAACCCAGATTGGCGTCGGCCAGCTCGTCCTCGTTAAGTCCGGCGACGATGGTTTCGCGCACGGCCTGAATGGCATCGCGACGCTCACCCTTGTCCTTGATGGCATAGGCGGCCCGCATGCCGGTCTCGCCCAGACCCTTCACCCGAGCATACAGCGCGCTGTAATCCGGCGCCTGATAGTCGAAAGGCTCTTTCGCGGCGTCTTCGGCGAAGTCGATGATCAGGTCGATGACCGGCTGCATCTGCTCGTGGCCGAACTTGACCGCGCCCAGCATCTCTTCCTCGGTCAGCTCATAGGCTTCCGATTCGACCATCATCACCGCGTCCTTGGTGCCGGCGACAACCAGATCGAGACGCTGCTCGGGGTTGTTGCGCAGCTGGTCCATGTCCTGAACTTCCGGGTTCAGAACATATTCGCCATTGGCGAAGCCGACGCGCGCCGCACCGATCGGACCCATGAAGGGCACGCCGGAAATGGTCAGCGCCGCCGAGGCCGCGATCATCGCCACGATATCCGGGTCATTGACCAGGTCGTGAGACAGCACGGTGCACATCACCAGGACTTCGTTCTTGAAGCCCTTGACAAACAGCGGACGGCAGGGACGGTCGATCAGGCGGGCGGTCAGCGTTTCCTTTTCGGTCGGCCGCGCCTCGCGCTTGAAGAACCCGCCGGGCACCTTGCCGGCGGCATAGTATTTTTCCTGGTAGTGCACGGTCAGCGGGAAGAAATCCTGCCCCGGCTTGGGTTCCTTGGCGAAGGTCACGTTGGCCATGACGCTGGTCTCGCCCAGGGTGGCGATGACGCTGCCGTCGGCCTGACGCGCAACCTTGCCCGTCTCCAGCGTGAGCGTTTCCTGGCCCCACTGGATCGATTTTTTCACTTCATCAAACATCTTGTTTCCTCTAGGCGCGCACCAGCCCTCTGGCCGCGCCGTTCATATGGCGGCCCCATTGCCACCCTTCGCGCCCCGAATCCTTAAGCGTCGCCCCGGGGCCGGGCGCTACGTCACAGATTGGGGGCGTTTACAGGAAAAGCGGGGGTGTGGGAAGGGGGATCGGAGCATACACACCGGGCTACTTGTCCATTTGCCGAGATAATGTTCCGTTCAAATCTCGAAAATCTGCACTACTCTTTCCACTTAGATAGCTGCTTCTTCATGTGGTCACTCGGTAGATCGCCAAGAAAACGATCGAGTCGAACGGGGTCCGGTTCGTGCCGTATCGCGTCGACTAGAATATCCCATGTACCGACCTCTCCAGGGTCTTCAACTATCACAACTCCGACCCCGTATTTTTGGGCCATCTGCAATATCCGCTCACTCTCAATTGCACCTTCGAAACTGTCAGCCGAAGCCGCATATACAACATAGGAGCGGTGCGCCGCTTCACGGTGCGCAATCGCTTCAAGAACTCCCATAATCGTTATGTTATTTGCGGGCTTTACTTCAAAAGTGACAACCTCCAGCCTCTTGGGAAGATAGACATATCGACGAATACCTACTGCTGTTATGTCTGGTCGAGTGTAGGTCCCGCCAGTCTCCTTAGAGCCACGAGAGTGAGTCTCCGCGACAACCGCTTCGTCGAGACCAAATCTATTAATCCATCTACTCTCGATTGCTTCATACAGTGGCGCGTACAAATCGCGCTCAGTTACGGCTTCAAAATTTTTCTCCGCCGCCAGTGTTTCGTCGTCCGACTTAATCTCTATCTCCTCAGCAATTGCTTCGGAGATGCGGACCGTACCGCCGCGCCCCCTCCCAGCAGTAACTTTTCCGGTCTCAATTAGGTGACCTTGAACCTTCCAATAAAACTCTTCGTCCCAATTTAGGTTCGCTCGCAAACTTCCATTTCCGGAGCTTCCCCCTACGCTTCGAAGCGCGGCCAAGAATTCATCCAACCGCTTCTTAGTCATGTTTTTGTTCTTAGCCAAATTGGCGACTCCGACTTAGGACCATTTTTCAGGCAAGTTAGTGTTCGGCGCAGCCAGCTACAACCTACAATGCTTGTTGCCCTCCAAGCGCTGTGCTCCGTCTGCACAGGCTACGAGTTACGAATTCTCGCGTTCCTGCCTGACCCGGTGCCAGCACGACCCTCTAAACAACAGCTCCGTGCGCAGCCGTTGTGAGACATGCAGATGCCAGCGCCTTTCGGCACGGACGCGCCTCAGTCAAAGGACCGTGGTTCACGCCGCCGCTGCCCCCGGCTCTACCAGCGTCACGATATCCATCATGATGCTGTTCAGCTGGAAATCCTTCGGCGTATAGACCCGCGTGACGCCCATGCCCAACAGCCGCCGCGCATCCTCGTCGGGGATGATGCCGCCAACGATCACCGGGACATGGCTCATCCCGGCGGCCCGCATCTGCTCCATCAGCTCCTCGATCAGCGGCAGATGGCTGCCCGAGAGGATCGAGAGGCCGACCACATGGGCCTCGTCCGCGCGCGCCCGCGCCACGATCTGCTCGGGGGTCAGGCGGATGCCCTCGTAGGTGATGTCCATGCCACAGTCGCGGGCGCGGAAGGCGATCTGCTCGGCGCCGTTGGAATGCCCATCGAGACCCGGCTTGCCCACCACGAATTTCAGCCGTCGCCCCAGCCGTGTGCTGACCGCGTTCACCGCCTCGCGAATGTCCTCCAGCCCCTCGGTCTTGTTCGAGGGCGCCGCCGACACGCCGGTCGGGCCGCGATATTCGCCATGAACCTGCCGCATCACCCCGGCCCATTCGCCCGTGGTCACACCGGCTTTTGCTGCGGCAATGGAATGGGGCATGACATTCTCGCCGCTCGCCGCCGCCGCCCGCAGCGCCTCGAGCGCGGCCTTCACGGCCGCCTCGTCACGGCCATCGCGCCAGTCCCGAAGCCGCGCGATCTGCTCCTGCTCGACCGCCGGATCGACGACCATGATGCCGCCATCGCCCGCCGTCAGCGGCGAGGCCTCGCCCTGCTGCCAGCGGTTCACGCCGACCACCACGGTCTCGTTGGCCTCGATCCGGTTCAGCCGCTCGGCATTGGCCTCGACCAGCCGCGACTTCATGTAGTCGATGGCGGCGATGGCCCCGCCCATGCCGTCCAGCGTCGCCAGTTCGGCGCGCGCGCCATCCTTCAGCGCCTCGACCTTGGCCGCGATCACCGGGTTGCCGTCGAAGAGATCGCCATATTCCAAGAGGTCAGTCTCATAGGCGACGATCTGCTGCATTCTCAGCGACCATTGCTGATCCCACGGGCGCGGCAGGCCAAGCGCCTCGTTCCAGGCCGGCAGCTGCACGGCGCGGGCGCGGGCGTTCTTGGAGAGCGTGACGGCCAGCATTTCCAGGAGGATCCGGTAGACGTTGTTTTCCGGCTGCTGCTCGGTCAGTCCGAGGCTGTTCACCTGCACGCCATAGCGGAAGCGGCGGTATTTCTCTTCGGTGATGCCATAGCGGTCGCGGGTGATCTCGTCCCAAAGCTCGGTAAAGGCGCGCATCTTGCACATCTCGGTGACGAAGCGGATGCCCGCGTTCACGAAGAAGCTGATGCGACCCACCATCTCGGGGAAGCCCTCGGCCGGCACCTTGGCCTTCAGGTCGTCCAGCACCGCGATGCCGGTCGCCAGTGCATAGGCCAGTTCCTGCTCCGGCGTCGCCCCGGCCTCCTGCAGGTGATAGGAACAGACATTCATCGGGTTCCATTTCGGCAGGTGCTCGCGCGTATAGGCGGCCACGTCAGTGATCATCGCGAGGCTGGGCTTCGGGGGGCAGATATAGGTGCCGCGCGACAGGTATTCCTTGATCAGATCGTTCTGCACCGTCCCCTGTAACTGCGAGACATCGGCCCCCTGCTCCTCGGCCACGGCGATATAGAGCGACAAGAGCCAGGGTGCCGTCGCGTTGATCGTCATCGAAGTGTTCATCTGCTCCAGCGGGATCTGGTCGAACAGGGCCCTCATGTCGCCCAGGTGGCTGATCGGCACGCCGACCTTGCCCACTTCGCCCCGCGCCAGAACGTGATCGCTGTCATAGCCTGTCTGGGTGGGCAGGTCGAAGGCGACCGAAAGCCCGGTCTGCCCCTTGGCGAGGTTGCTGCGATAGAGCTCGTTCGACTTCGCGGCCGTCGAATGGCCGGCATAGGTGCGGAACAGCCAGGGTTTGTCCTTGGTCGGGCTCACGGTCTGGGTCATCGCCGGCTCCTGCATCGTCGTGAAACTTTGTTACTCGATGGAAGGGATATGCGAAACTTCCTGACCTTGTCAATTCGCTGCGCTGCGGCAATTCCCGGTTTCTGACGCCTTCGGCACGTTCTTTCTTCATGTCGCCAGCCGAAGCCCAGCTGCAGTTCCGTTACTTTGAATGATCGTGCAAGTCGTCAGAAGCAAGGACGACCGACCAGGATCTACGAACGCCTTCACCTCTGGACAGCAGCTCCTGCAGCCGGATCAAGTTAGAAGCACTGTGGAAACCTGCCAGCTGTCACGCTCTAGGTCGTGCTGCGTGTTGCCATCCACTAGCTGAGCGGGCGGTACAGCCTCACCCGCGTCTGACTCACCCAATGAACCCTTTGCACTCGCAGCACGAAACCGGGCGCAGCGCGCCATCGGACGCGACATAAAGTTACAAATTATACCTTCGGACTGTTGCATTGTTGCGTTTCACGTCTTACGAAGGCGTCAATGCCGCTGCGATTCTGCGCCGCAGCACGAGACAGGAGAGAACCATGGCCCTTGATGCCCCGACCCCGATCGCTGCCTATGAGGCCCCCGAGAAGGATCTTTACGACATCGGCGAGATGCCGCCCCTTGGCTATGTGCCGAAGCAGATGCATGCCTGGGCCATCCGGCGCGAGCGTCAGGGCGAGCCGGAACAGGCCATGCAGATGGAGGTGGTCGACGTGCCGACGCTGGACAGCAACGAGGTGCTGGTCCTGGTGATGGCGGCGGGCGTCAACTACAACGGCATCTGGGCGGGTCTGGGCAAGCCGATCAGCATGTTCGACGTGCACAAGCAGCCCTATCACATCGCCGGCTCGGATGCCTCGGGCATCGTTTGGGCGGTGGGCGACAAGGTCAAGCGCTGGAAGGTCGGCGACGAGGTCGTCATCCATTGCAACCAGGACGATGGCGACGACGAGGAATGCAACGGCGGCGACCCGATGTATTCGCCGACCCAGCGGATCTGGGGCTACGAGACGCCGGACGGGTCCTTCGCCCAGTTCACCCGCGTCCAGTCGCAGCAGCTGATGCCCCGCCCGCGTCACCTGACCTGGGAAGAATCGGCCTGCTACACGCTGACGCTGGCGACCGCTTACCGGATGTTGTTCGGGCATGAACCGCACGAGCTGAAGCCGGGCATGAACGTGCTGGTCTGGGGGGCCTCTGGCGGCCTCGGCTCCTATGCCATCCAGCTGATCAATGCGGCTGGCGGCAATGCTATCGGTGTCATCTCGGAAGAGGACAAGCGCGACTTCGTCATGGGTCTTGGCGCCAAGGGCGTCATCAACCGCAAGGAGTTCAAGTGCTGGGGGCAATTGCCCACGGTGAACACGCCCGAATATAAGGAGTGGTTCACCGAGGCGCGCAAGTTCGGCGCTGCCATCTGGGCCATCACCGGCAAGGGCAACAACGTGGACATCGTCTTCGAGCATCCCGGCGAGGCGACCTTCCCAGTCTCGACGCTGGTCTGCAAGAAGGGCGGCATGGTCGTGATCTGCGCCGGCACCACGGGCTTCAACTGCACCTTCGACGTGCGGTACCTGTGGATGCACCAGAAGCGCATCCAGGGCAGCCACTTCGCCCATCTGAAGCAGGCTTCGGCGGCCAACAAGCTGATGCTAGAACGCCGGCTGGACCCCTGCATGTCCGAGGTCTTCCCCTGGGCCGAGATCCCGGCAGCGCATACGAAGATGTACAAGAACCAGCACAAGCCGGGGAACATGGCGGTTCTGGTTCAGGCCCCGATCACCGGGCTTCGGACCTTCGAGGACGCGCTCGAGGCTGGCCGCAATCGCTGATCCCGCTGAGCGGCCGGAATGAAGAACGGGCGGCCCCTCGGGACCGTCCGTTTTCATGTGCTCGATGCGCCGGGTTCAGAACAGCCCGTAGAGGATCGCGCTGATCGCGACGAGGCCGGCGGCGGTGACAAAGATGTTCGAGGCCTTCCCGCGATATTTCGCCAGCGCCGGCACCTTGTGGATCGCATACATCGGCATCAGGTACAGGATCGCCGCGATGACCGGCCCGCCAAGCGTCTCGATCATGCCGAGGATGCTCGGGTTCAGGATCGCCACGCCCCAGGTGGTGAAGAAGATGAACCCGGCGATCAGCATGTAAAGCGTCCGGTCCGGCATGGCCGCGGAATCGCGGAAGACGTTGCCGCGCAGGATGCCATGCAGCCCCTCGCTGGCGCCCAGGTAATGGCCGAAAAAGGACGAGACGATGGCGACAAAGGCGACCAGCGGGCCGAAATAGCTGATGAACGGGCTTTCCATCACGTTGGCCAGGTAGGAGAGGATCGGCAGGTTCTGCGCCTTGGCCTCGACCAGCTGCCCCGGGCTCAGCGCCAGCACGCAGGAAAACACGAACAGCATCACGAAGCCCACCAGCATCATCGAGGTGCGGCGCAGGATCTGGTCGGATTTCTCGCTCGCGTCGCGGCCATAGTCGCGCTTCATCGCGCAGGCGAATTGCGAGATCGCCGGCGAATGGTTGAAGGCAAAGACCAGCACCGGCATGGTCAGCCAGATGGTCTTCAGTGACAGGCCGATGGGCGTCACCTCGCGCACCGAGGACAGGTTCCACTGCGGCACCAGGTAGAGCGACAGGAAGATCAGGATCGCCACCAGCGGATAGACCAGCCATTCGGTCACGATCAGCATGACCCGCTGGCCGGCCAGCATCACCCCCATCATCCCGGCGATCAGAATGCCCGACAGCAGCCAGCGCGGCGGCGGGGCCATGCCCAACTGGTTCTCCATGAAGCTGCCGACGGTATTGGTGATGCCGACGCCATAGATCAGTACGATCGGATAGATGGCGAGGAAATAGAGCAGCGTGATCGCCCGTCCGGCACCGGGGCCGAAATACTGGGCGACGACCGTGGTGATGTCATTCTCCGGGTTTTCCGAGGAACAGACAAAGCGCGCCAGCGCCCGGTGCGACAGGTAGGTCATCGGCCCGATCAGCAGCGCCATGATGACCAAGGGCCAGAAGCCACCGATCCCGGCATTGATCGGCAGGAACAGAATGCCGGCGCCGACGGCGGTGCCGAACAGGCTCAACATCCAGGTGGTGTCGTATTTCGTCCAGGCCAGGCGATCGGTCGCAGGTCCGGTCGCGCTCGGCGTAGCATTGCTCATGGTCTATCCCCCTCGTTACATCTGCCCACGATACATCCAAAAAGTTGCGCAGCACGCATTTGATTCGCGCAGCCTCAACGTGGGGCCGCCCTGTGCCATGACTGGCGGGGGTGCGCCAGCCCGGACCGCCCGGATCAGAACATCTCGCCCTGACGGGAAAAGCCGTCGCGTTCGATATCGCGCAGCGCCTTGAAGCGTTTGACCATGACGGCATGGCTGGAAAGCCCGTTGGTAAGCCGGATCAGCCATTCGCGGTGTTCGGCCTCGCATTGCGCGGCCCAGGCCTCGGGGTTCACGCCATCGGCCATCCACGGCCCGACGGCGAGCAGACGCACCGCAGCGGCATGGTTCGGGCAGACGGCCAGCGCCACCCGGTCGGCGGAATATTCCTGCGCCCGGGTGGTGGTGATGCCGGGCAGCAGCAGGAAATTCGGGACCACACCGATCACCAGCCGCCACAGCGAGACATGGCGCAGCTTGTGATGGGCCAGTTCATGCGCCAGCACGAACTCGACCACATCGGGCGCCATCGGCAGCAACAAGGCAATCTCGGCATGGATGACGACATAGCGATAGCGCCGGTTGCATTCGAGCGCATAGGCATTCACCACGCCATTGCCATTGGTCAGGTACAGCCGGGGCGGGTTCGGCATGTCCAGCCGCTGCGCCAGATCCCGATAGAGCGCATGAAGCTCGGGGAATTGCGCAGGTCCCACAAGGATCGCATTGGCCCGCGCCCCGGCCGCCATGTAGAAGCGATAGGCATAGAAGATCAGCGGTGCCAGCGGCAGGAGGATGAGAAGCGAGGCGGTATCGACCAGCGCCGCCGCGTCCTCCTCGCCCAGTGCCGGGGTCAGGACCGTCTCGGCATCGACCATCAGCACCGTCAGCGCGCCGGTGAAGCCGATCAGCGTGATCAGCCCCGAAATCCAGATCATCGGCATTTCCCACCGATGGCGGAAGCGGCGGAAATCGGTTTCGGAGGGCGAGGGATGCGCGCACATGGAACCACCTGAGAACAGACCAGCCCGCCCATCGCTAGGGCGGCGACCCGCGTCGGTCAAGTCTTGCGCTGGTCCTGCCCGGCCACGCGGCACTTCCATTCCCGCACCCGGTCCTTGGGATGCGCCTCGACCCATCGCGCCAACTCGTTCTGGCCCTGCAACATGCAGGTGAACAGCCCGTTCTGCTCTTCGAACAGCAGGCTGTGGGGCTGGCAGACATCCGGCGCATCGGCCAGACAGGTGATGAAGAACAGCTCGATCATCGCGGCGCCTCCGCTGCGGGTTGGGTGGTCCCGCCCTTGCCCATGATACATGACACGCGCGCCGGCGTCGAAAAGTTGCAGCACTCTTCGCTTTCCCCTGCCGCCGGGCTATCAGGGGCCATGACCCTGCCCACCCTTTCCCCCGATCAGGCCGAAGCCTGGGACAGCCTGGCGGAAACCTTCGCCCTGGCCGGCATCGACCTGACCGCCGAAGAGATCCAGCCGCCCCAGCCCGGCAAGGGCCGGGTGATGGCGGTGATCGGCAAGGCCGGCTCGGGCAAGACCCTGCTGCTGTCCGAGATGACCCGCGCGCTGCGCGAGGCCGGGGTCGAGGTGATCAGCGGCGATTACGAGGGCCGCAAGCGCAAGGAACGGCGCACCGTGGCCATCCTTGCGCCGACGAACAAGGCCGCCTTCGTCCTGCGAACAAGGGGCGTTCCGGCGACCACCATTCACCGCATCCTCTATACCCCGGTTTATGACCCGGAATACGAGAAGATCGCCGACTGGCTGGCTGGCACGGGCGACCGCCCCTCGGTCGAGGGGCTGACCGATGCGGCGCTGGACCGGGCCAAGGCCTTCTATGACCAGCACGCCTCGATCCCCGGCGCGCTGGCGGCGGCGGGGCTGCGTGGCTCGGATTTCATCAAGGGCTGGAAACGGCGCGAGGACGGGCTGGATATCGGCCTTGTCGATGAAAGCTCGATGCTGGACGAACGCCAGTTCGAGGATTTGCGGGAAATCTTTCCAACGCTGGTCCTCTTCGGCGATCCGGCCCAGCTGGCCCCGGTCGGGCAATCGGGCGAGATGGTCTTTGACCGGCTGGCCGCGTCGCAGAAATTGATCCTGAACCGCATCCACCGGCAGGCCGATGACAGCCCGATCCTCGACCTGGCCCATGCGCTCTCCGACGAGAGCGTCGATTTCCCCGCCTTCGAGCGCATGGTGCGCGAGGCCGCCGCCCGCGATCCGCGCGTCATCTGGGCCGAGCGGGTGGAAAGCGACCTGATGGCGCGCAGCCCGGTGCTGGTCTGGCGCAACGCAACCCGCATCCGGCTGATCCATGCCTTCCGCATGGCTTACGGCGCGCCGGGCGACGCGCTGTTGCCGGGCGAGCCCTTGATCTGCGACGGGCTGGAACTGCCGCTGAAGCATCGCAAGAAGCGCATCGACCTTGAGGCACGCGGGCTGATCAAGGGGGCGCAGGTGGTCTATCTCGGCCCCGGCAACAAGCCCGGCTTCTCGCGCCTTCATGTCATCGGCGCCGAGGAACCGCGGCTGTCCGCCGCCTCGATCATCAAGATCGAAATGCCCGATATCGAGGAACCCTTCATCCCCTCCGCCGCCCGCATGGGCGCGGCCTTCCTGCATGGGGCGGCGGTGACCATTCACAAGGCGCAGGGCAGCCAATGGCCCGATGTGCAGGTCTTTGCCCCCGATATCAGCGCCGCCGCATGGTCGAACCGGACCGAGGCCGGGATCCCGCTGTGGAAGCGCCTCACCTATGTCGCCATCACCCGGGCGCAGGAGCGGCTGCACTGGATCACCCGCTCGCGCCTTGCCCGGCCCTCGGGCGCGCTGACCACAGGCGATCTCGACCAGCCACCGGCGCCCATCGCCCTTGAGGTGCAGGACGCCGACGCGACCTAGCCCGGGTCGCCCTTCCCCGCCCGTCTTGTTGCGATGCGGTTCTGGCGTTCGCGCTGCTTCCACTGGCTGCGGGCCCCGGCCCAGAACAGCATGACATTGCTGAACAGCGTGACCCCGGCCAGCACCGCCAGAAGCGGCATCAAGATCCGGCCGAGCGCACGCTGGTCGAAGGCGGCGGGGTCGATCTGGCGCAGCATCCCGTCCAGCAGACCCGCCTGAAACGCGACGATGACTAGCATCAGCACCAGAAGAGTGGCAATCATTCCGAAGCTGAAGGCATGGCTGAAACTGGCCGCCTGCCCGGTCTGCCGGAAATAGCTGCCTCCCGCCTGCATCGCAGCGAGCATCGGGACAAGGACAAGCAGGATGCCGACCGGGTAATCGACCGAGGCATAGGTTGCCAGCGCCCAGACCAGGACCAAGAGCAGCGTCGTGGTAAAGATCGCCGACAGGAAATAGACCACAAGCAGCCGGACCATGCTGGCGCGAGGCGCTGTCTCGTTGGTCATGTTGCACCTCCCAAGCGGCTCCGGCCTGCGTCTAAGCGAATTGAGGACGAGGCGCTAGCGTCGTCGGCCCCATCAAGCGCGGCGCAGTCGCTTGCGCTTGTCGATCCGCTCGATCGACAGCCGCAGCGCCTCGATCAGCGCCTCCTTGGGCAGGCCGGTCTCACGCGACAGGCGCATCAGCCCGAAATGGACCCGCGCCAGTTCCTGATAATAGCGCGAGAAGGTGTAGTTGATCGAGGCGCCAGCGACCGCGCCAAAGATCGGCGTCGCCTGCGCCGCCAGCTTCTGGCCCAGCACGGTCGCAAAGCGCGGCGCGACGCGGGCGATCAGGCCCTGCACGGTCTGGCCGGTGATCGACAGCCGCGCGGCCAGCAGGCCCAGATCGGCGCCGTCATCCTCGGCCATCGGGCCGCCGGCGGCGAAGATGCGCAGGCATTCCATCCGCACCTCGTCGCTCTCGGCGTCAAAGCCGTGCTCGACCGCGATCTCCAGCATCCCCCGCAGGAACATGGTGATGGTGAAGGGCAGTTCCACCACCGCGCCCGGCAGGCCGGCAACGCCGCCCGCCGCACCCGAGGCCGTGCTGACCAGCCGATTGAACCAGTCGCCCCGGTCCCGAACCAGCCGGCGCGAGCTGCCGGCGGCGTCAAAGGCACGGTTCAGCGCGTTGCGGGTGATCTTGTCCATGCGGCTGCGGATCGGGCTTGGCAGGCGCTCGATCAGGCTTTCGGCGCTGGTGCCGATGGTGTTCAGAAGATCCATGCCCAGCCCGCCCGCATCGACATAGCGACGCGCCAGACGGTCCACCTCGGCATGAATCGAGGGGTCGTTGATCGGCGGCAGAACATGTTGCTGCAATGCGGTCATCAAGCACCTTTCCCCATGTCACAGGCCCGGCAGGGCCAAGCTAGATATGGGGGCGCTTCGGTTACTCTGCTAGTCCGGCCTCGTCTTTCGGGCCATCCTCGCGCGTGACCGGCCCCCGGACATCAACCCAGGCGTCGTCCCAAAGTTCCAGCCCCAGCACCCGGTCGGGGTTGGTCGGCGGCGGCATCACCACCCCCTCGAGCTTGCTGAAACCAAAGCGCGCGTAATAGGGCGCATCGCCCACCAGCATCACCCGCGACCAGCCGGCAATGGCCGCATATTCGAGACTTTGCAGCATCAGAAGCGCGCCCAGCCCCTCGCCCTGCGCGGTCGGGTGCACGGCAATCGGCCCCAGCAGCAGCGCCTTGCGCCCGCCGACCCGCACCGGCCAATAGCGGATGGCCGCCTGCAGCACACCATCTGGATTGCGGTAGAGCAGGCAAAGGTTGGCAACCGGCGGCACCCCATCGCGCAGCCGATACGAGGACAGCGCCGTCCGCCCCGGCGCGAAGCACAGGTCATACAGCGCCTCGACCTCGTGGTAATCGGCAGGGGTTTCCGGCTGGATCGCGTACATTGCACCTGTTCATCGCTCTGCCGTCGCGGCTTAGCACGCCATGCGGGAAGGCTGAACCCTCAACCGCCGCCGTCGCGACTTCCGCACGAAATATTGCAGCGCCGCCAAAGCAGTGGCACTGTGGCCCGACTGTCAGGAGCGCCCAGCATGTTCTATCACCCCGAGGCCGGGCACGGCCTGCCGCACAATCCCTTCAACGCCATCGTCGCGCCCCGGCCCATCGGCTGGATCTCGACCCGTGGGTCACTGGGCGACAACCTCGCCCCCTATTCCTTCTTCAACGCCGTGGCCTATGTGCCGCCGCAGGTGATGTTCTCCTCGACCAATTCCAAGCCCGACCGCAACGGCACCAAGGACAGCGTCGCGCAGATCACCGAGACCGGGGTGTTCTGCGTCAATATCGCCAGCGGTGCCGACCGCGACCGTGTGAATGCCTCATCCGCGCCTCTGCCCGCAGGGACCAGCGAGTTCGAGCGCGCCGGCATCCCCTCGGCCCAATGCGAGACCATCGACTGCCCGCGCGTCGCCGATGCGGTGGCATCGCTGGAATGCCGGATGACCCGGATCGTGCCGCTGGCCGGCAAGTCGAACTTCGCCGTCTTCGGCGTGGTGGTCGGCGTGCATCTGCGCGACGATTGCATCATCGATGGCCGCTTTGACCCGCGCGCGGCCGGCGGCTGGCTGTCCCGACTTGGCTACAAGGATTACAGCGCGGTGACCGATCTCTTCGAGATGGACCGTCCGGCATGACGAAGACGGTCAAGGATTACATCCGCACCATCGTCGATTTCCCCCATGAGGGGATCATGTTCCGCGATGTGACCACGCTTTTTGCCGATGCCCGCGGCTTTCGCATGGCCATCGACCAGCTTCTTAACCCCTATGCCGGCCGGCCGATCGACAAGGTGGTCGGGCTCGAGGCGCGGGGCTTTATCCTCGGCGGCGCGGTGGCGCATCAGTTGTCGACCGGCTTCGTCCCGATCCGCAAGAAGGGCAAGCTGCCCGGCGCCGTCATTTCCGAGGCCTATCAGCTGGAATATGGCGAGGCGGTGATGGAGGTCCATGACGACGCGCTGAAACCGGGCGAGCGGGTGCTGATCGTCGATGACCTTCTGGCCACCGGCGGCACCGCCGAGGCCGGGATCAAGCTCTGTCACCGGCTCGGCGCCGAGGTGATCGGCTGTGCCTTCGTCATCGACCTGCCGGAACTGGGTGGCCGCAAGCGGCTGGAAGGTCTGGGGATGGAGGTCCACACCCTGGCCGAATTCGACGGGGAGTGACGGGCCTCAGCGCACCTCGGTGCGGCCCCGGCGATCGCTGCGAAGGTTGGCGTAAAGCACATGGTTGCGCCAGCGGCCGTTGATCTGCAGGTAACTTTGGGCGACGCCCTCGTATTTGAAGCCGGCCTGTTCCAGCACCCCGCGTGAGGCGGCATTCTCGGGCAGGCAGGCGGCTTCTATCCGGCTCAGGTCCAGTTCGGTGAAGGCGTGATGAACCAGCGCCTTGATCGCCTCGCGCATGTAGCCCTGACGGGCGAAGGGCTGGCCGATCCAGTAACCGATGGTGCCCATCTGCGCCGGGCCGCGCCGGATATTGTCGAGCGTGATCGCCCCCAAGAGCAGCCCGTCACGGCGCAGCACGAAAAGCGGCAGCGAGGTGCCGCCCCGGCTGGCGCGCTGCGCCCAGTAGACCCGGTTGGTGAAGCTTTTACGGGTCAGGTGGTCGGCAGCCCAGACCGGCTCCCAAGGCGTCAGGAAATCGCGGCTCTCCTGACGCAGCGCCGTCCAGGCACTGAAATCCGAATGCGCCGGCAATCGCAGAACGATCCGTTCGGATTCCAGACGGACCGGACGGCGGCGCAGGAACATCAGGCGGCAAGCCTTTCGGCCAAGGCCTCGCGCGAGGGCGCCGCATCGACCGGGCCATAAAGCGCCAGCGCCGGGCGGGCATTCGTCAGCAGGCGCTGCGCATGGTCGCGGATCTGCGCGGCGGTCACGGCGGCAATGCGGTCGGCCACCTCGGCGGCGTCCGGCACCCGGCCCCAGATCGCCAAGGTCCGCGCCAGACGTTCGGTCTGGTTCGACGGGCTTTCCAGCCCCATCAGTAGCCCGGCGCGCAATTGCGCCTTGGCGCGGGCGATCTCGGCATCGCTGAGCCCATCGGCGGCGCGGCGGATCTCGTCGGCGGTCAGATTAGCCAGATCGGCGATATCCTCGGCCCCGGTGCCGGCATAGATGGTCAGCATGCCGGTATCATCGTGGAAGCCGGATTGCGCGAAGATGGTATAGCAGAGGCCGCGTTCTTCCCGGATCTTCTGGAAAAGGCGCGAGGACATGCCGCCGCCAAGCGCGCTGGAAAAGATCTGCGCCGCGTAGAAATCATCCGAACGATAGCCCGGCCCTTCCAGCGCTAGTGCGAAATGCGCCTGTTCAAGCCCCTTCAGATGCCGCGCCTCGATCCCCGACCAGCGGGCCGGATCGCGGACGCCCGAGGGACGCGGGGCGAGATGGCCAAAGGTCGCCTCGGCCAGCCGCATGATGCGGTCGTGATCCACGGCGCCCGAGGCCGCGACGATGATCTGGCCGGGGCCATAATGCTCGGCCACGAAACCCGACAGGTCGGCGCGGGAGAAGGAGCTGACGCGCTCGGCGGGGCCAAGGATGGTGCGGCCGATGGCCTGATCGGGATAGGCGGCCTCTTGCAGCCAGTCGAAGATCACATCGTCGGGCGTATCCAGCGCCTGGCCGATCTCTTGCAGGATCACCCCACGCTCGACCTCGATCTCGCGCGGATCGAAGATCGGGTTCAAGACGATGTCCGAGATTACGTCAAAAGCCAGATCGACATCCGATTGCAGCACGCGGGCGTAATAGGCGGTCACATCGCGCGAGGTATAGGCGTTGATGAAGCCGCCCACATCCTCGATCGCCTCGGCGATCTGCACCGCCGTGCGGCGCTGCGTGCCCTTGAAGGCCATATGCTCCAGAAAATGCGCGATGCCGTTCTGCTCGACCCGCTCGTCCCGCCCGCCCGCGCTGACCCAGACCCCGATGGCGGCCGAATGCAGGCCCGGCATCAGCCGGGTGACGACGCGCAAGCCGTTGGGAAGCGAGGAAATGCGCAGATGGGGATCGGTCTGGGTCAAGCTGTTCTCCGTTCAAGGATCAGCGATTTAAGCGCCTCATTGTCGTTTTCAACCCGGGTGACCCTCTCGGGCAAGTCGAAAAGTTGCGCCATGTGCAAGGGAAGTGCCGGACGGACCCCGACAGCGGCCTCGACCGCATCGGGAAACTTGGCCGGATGGGCGGTGGCGAGCGTGATCATCGGCACGCCGGGCTCGAGATGCTCGCGCGCGACCTTCACGCCCACGGCGGTATGCGGGCAGATGATCTCTCCGGTCTCGGCGCGGATCGTCTGGATGGTCTCGGTGGTCTCCGCCTCCGAGACGCGGCCCGAGGCGTACTGTTCGCGCAGCGATTGCAGCGCGCCCTGGCTGATGGTGAAGCCGCCGGTCTTCAGCTCGTCCATCAGCTGTCGGATCGCACCGGCATCGCCACCATAGGCCAGGTACAGCGCGCGTTCGAAGTTCGAGCTGATCTGGATGTCCATGCTGGGGCTGATCGAGGGGTGAACCTCGCCCATGCGGTATTCGCCGGTGGTCAGCGCGCGGTGCAGAATGTCGTTCTGGTTCGTCGCCACCACCAGCCGGCGGATCGGCACGCCCATGGCCCGGGCGATGGAGCCGGCGAAGATGTCGCCGAAATTGCCAGTCGGAACGGTGAAATCCACCTCGCGATGCGGCGCGCCAAGGCTGACCGCCGAGGTGACGTAATAGACGATCTGTGCCAGCACCCGGCCCCAGTTGATCGAGTTGACGCCCGCCAGCCCCACCTGATCGCGGAAGCCGTGATCGTTGAACAGATCCTTCAGCCGCGCCTGCGCATCGTCGAAATGCCCGTCGATCGCCAGTGCGTGGACATTGGCCTCGGCCGGCGTTGTCATCTGACGGCGCTGCACCTCCGAGACGCGGCCATGCGGATAGAGGATGAAGACATCGACATTCGGGAGGCCGCGGAAGGCCTCGATCGCCGCGCTGCCGGTATCGCCCGAGGTCGCGCCGACGATGGTGATCCGCTGGCCCGACCGCGCCAGCGCGATCTGGAACAGCTGACCGATCAGCTGCATCGCGAAATCCTTGAAGGCCAGCGTCGGGCCGTGGAACAGCTCCAGCAGGTGATGCCCCGGCGCCAGCTGCACCAGCGGGGCGCGGGCGACATGGCCGAAACTTCCATAGGCGCGGGCGATGGCACCCTTCAGCTCGTCATCCGAAAAACTGTCGCCGGTGAAGGGTTTCAGCACCCGGAAGGCGGCGTCCTCGTAGCTAAGGCCCTCCAGCGCGCCGATATCGGAAAGCGCCGGGATCGTCTCGGGCAGATACAGCCCGCCGTCACGGGCAAGGCCGGTCAGCATCGCCTGTTCGAAGTTCAGAACCGGGGCCTCTCCCCGCGTCGAGACGTAACGCATCGGCTTTCCTTCAATATGTGCGCTGCCTGATACGCCAGATCAAAGCCACTGTCATCCCTGCCCAGACCGCCGCGATCATGAACCATTGGACGGCATAGGAGAGGTGGTTGTTGGGGATGCCCTCGATGGCGACGGGGATCGGTTCGACGCCCTGCGCATCGCCCTCGACAAAGCTGGCGACGACAAGGATCGGATCGGTTTCCAGCTGCGCGGCCATCGCCGGCACGTCGCGGGCGAACCAGATGTTTTCCGACAGGTTCGGGTCGGGCGTGGACGACCCCTTCTCGGCAGGCCAGTGCAGGTTGCCGGTGATGTTCAGATGCACGGGCGGACGCTGTGCATGGCGGTCTTCCTGTGGGACAAAGCCGCGATCGACCAGGATACGCCGGCCGTCATCGGTGACGAAGCCCGAAACGATCTGGTAACCGCCGCCCTGCTCCTTGGTGCCCGAGAGCACGTCGATCTCTTCGCCCGTCGTGGTGCCGCTGACGGTGACCGGCAGGTATTTCATCGACGGATCGACAGCTGCGGGCAAGGGCACAGGTGCGGCCTCGATGCTCGACTGGATCTCGTCTAGCATCGCCTCTTTCCAGCCCATGCGCTGCAGCTGCCAGACACCTAGCCCTATCAGGATGGCGCAGCCGATCAGGCCGAAAAGCAGGGGAACGATGATCCGGCGCATGGCAGTGGTCTTTCGGGCAACAGGGAGGTGTGAAACGAAAAACGCGCGGGAAACTGCCCCCGCGCGTCGTTCTTGAGATCGGGTCGGGTTCAGCGGCCCCAGATATAGACCGCAAAGAACAGGAACAGCCAGACCACGTCGACGAAGTGCCAGTACCAGGCGGCGGCCTCGAAGCCGACATGGTTGTCCTGGGTCATCTGGCCACGCATGAAACGCACGAGGCAGACGATCAGGAAGATGGTCCCGATGACCACGTGGAAGCCGTGGAAGCCGGTCGCCATGTAGAAGACCGCGCCGTAGACGTTGCCCGACAGGCCAAAGGCGGCGTGGCTGTATTCATAGGCCTGCAGCGCGGTGAAGCAGAGGCCAAGGATGACCGCGACGATCAGCCCGTTGATGGTGGTCTTGCGGTCATTGTCGTGGACGAAGGCATGGTGCGCCCAGGTCACCGCGACGCCCGACAAGAGCAGGATCAGCGTGTTGATCAGCGGCAGGTGCCAGGGGTCGAAGGTGACGATGCCTTCCGGCGGCCAGACGCCGTCCTTGATCGGGCTCATCGGCCCCATCGGGTAAAGCGCGTTCTTGAAGAAGGCCCAGAACCAGGCGACGAAGAACATCACCTCGGACATGATGAACAGGATGAAGCCGTATTGCAGGCCGATGCGGACGACCGGGGTGTGGTCACCTTCCTGCCCCTCATGGACCACCTCGGTCCACCAGCTGAACATGACGTAAAGCACGCCGACGAGGCCGATCAGGAACATCCAGGGCCCGTGGTCCTGCATCCACATGACGCCGCCGAACAGCATGATGAAGGCCGAGACTGCACCGATGAACGGCCAGATCGACGGCTTCAGGATGTGATAGTCGTGGTTCTTAGCGTGCGCCATGATGAGCCCCGTCGTTCCTCGTTTTCGTCAATTGACGGCCTTGGCCGGATCTTCGTCCAGCGCGGCCTGCTTGGGTTCTGTTCTGTGGAAGGTATAGGACAGGGTAATGTCCCGCACCCATTTTGCATCGCGGTCGTTCACCAGCTCCGGGTCGACATAGAAGCTGACCGGCATCTCGATGCTTTCGCCCGGCTGCAGCGTCTGCTCGGTGAAGCAGAAGCATTCCACCTTGATGAAGTAATAGCCCGCCACTTCCGGCGCGACGTTGAAGCTGGCCGTGCCGGTGATCGGCTCGTCCGAGGTGTTCACCGCCTCGTAGAAGGCCAGGGCATTCTCGCCGATCTTCAGGTCCATGCGGTTCTGCATCGGCTTGAAGGACCAGTCGAGATTCTTGTCGACATTGGCGTCAAAGCGGACCCGCACCACCTCGTCGATCTCGTGATCCGAGGGCTGCTCGGCCACCTGCGTGGTGCCGCCATAGCCGGTCACCTTGCAGAACCAGTTATAGAAGGGCACCGCCGCCCAGGACAGCGCGCCCATCAGGACGACGACGCCCAGAAGCCAGCTGACCGTGCGCTTTTCGGGGCTCATTGGCTGGCCTCCGCTGCGGCAGGCGCCTCGGCAGCTGGTGCCGGTTCAGGCGGCAGCACCGACACGCGCGGCTGGTGGTCGAAGCCTTCCATCATGTCGCCCTGCTGGACCTTCACCACCGTCAGGCCAAAGACCAGCACGACAAAGGCGACCAGAACCAGCCCCAGCCCGACATTGCGCGAGCGGCGGCGGCGGAAGATCTCGTGTTCGTTGGCAAGGCCCATCACCACGCTCCCATTCCGCGCTGCACCAGAAGCGCGAGGAAATGCAGGAACAGATAGATCAGCGACAGTTTGAAGAAGCGCTTCTCGACCGCGTAGTGGTCACCCTCTGCCGCTGCCTCGTCGCGGCGGAGGATGCGCCAGCCGCCAAGGATGAACAGCGCGTTCAGCACGACCGAGACCGCCAGATAGACCGGTCCGCCGACCGAGGTCAGCCCCAGCCAGATCGCGAAGGGTGCCAGCACCAGCGTATAGGCGAAGATATGGCGGCGGGTCGCCGGGCGGCCATGGGTGACCGTCAGCATCGGCACGCCGGCCTTGTGGTAATCCTCCTTCATGAACAGCGCCAGCGCCCAGAAATGCGGCGGCGTCCAGACGAAGATCAGCGCGAACATCAGAAGCGATTCGATGCTGATGCCGCCGGTGGCGCAGGCCCATCCGATCATCGGCGGGAAGGCCCCGGCAGCTCCACCGATGACGATGTTCTGCGGGGTCGAGCGTTTCAGCCAGACGGTATAGACCACGGCATAGAAGAAGATGGTGAAGGCGAGGAAGGCGGCGGCGAACCAGTTGGCCACCAGTCCCAGCATCATCACGGCAATGCCCGACAGCGCCAGACCGACCGCCAGCGCCTCGCCGGGGGCGACCCGGCCCGAGGGGATCGGCCGGCTTTGCGTCCGACGCATCACCGCGTCGATATCGGCGTCATACCACATGTTCAGCGCGCCCGAGGCACCGCCCCCCAGCGCGATGAACAGCACCGCGCAGAAGGCGACAAAGGGATGCACATCGACCGGCGCGATCCACAGCCCGACAAAGGCCGTGAACACCACCAGCGACATGACCCGGGGCTTCAGGAGCGCGACATAATCGCCAAACTCGGCCTCGGGGGCACCTTCATATGCGTGAATATCCGCCATCGGCCCGATCAGTTGCTGGCCGGGGCAGCTTCGCCCTCGGCAGCGGGTTCTTCGGCTGCAGGCCCGGCAGCGACGGGCTCAGCAGCAGCCGGTTCTTCGGCAGCAGCTTCTTCAGCGGCCGGCTCGGCAGCGGCTTCAGCCGGAACTTCGGCGGCAGCGGCGGCGCCGGCCGGAACCTCGGCCTCGGCCACGGCCTCTTCCTCACCCAGCGTGCCGCCCTGCTCGACCACCCAGGCGTCGAATTTCTCTTGGCTGACGGCCTTCACCACGATCGGCATATAGGCGTGGTTGATGCCGCACAGCTCGCTGCACTGGCCGAAATAGACGCCCTCTTTCTCGACATTGAACCACAGCTGGGCGATGCGGCCCGGCACCGCGTCCTGCTTCACGGCAAAGGCCGGAACGGTCCAGGCATGGATCACGTCATTCGCGGTGACCTGCACCAGCACGTCCTTGCCCACCGGCACGACGACCGAGGTATCGGTGGCCAGCAGGTATTCATCCTCAGCATAGCCGTATTCGGCCAGTTCCTCTTTCGCCAGCATGATGCCGTCGAAGCTGAGACCGTTATCCGGGTATTCATAGGACCAGTACCACTGGTTGCCGATGGCCTTGATGACCAGGTCGGGATTGGCCGGCATTTCCTGCGAATAGAACAGGCGCGGCAGCGAGAACACACCGATGGCGATCAGGATCAGCACCGGCACGATGGTCCAGGCAATCTCGATCGGGGTGTTGTGGGTGAATTTCGCCGGAACCGGGTTGGCGCGGCTGTTATAGCGCAGGATCACGATCAGCAGCAGCGCGCAGACGAAAATCGTCACGGCGGTGATGATGATCAGCACGAAATGGTCCAGCCATTGCTGCTGGTGCGCGATCTCGGTCACCGCCTCCTGGAAGTTGATACCGCGCGCATGCGGTTTGCCGATCACCGGCAGATCGCCCAGATTGTCCTGCGCAAAGGCGGCCGTGGCGGCCAACCCACTCGCCGCGAACCCCGTTACTGCCGCGGTTGCACGGCGAATCATCGCTTTTGCCATCGTCCCATCCCGTTACCTTGGCGCGGCCTGCCGGACGCGCATGGGTCAGAGGCCGCACAAGCCGCCCCTTTTCCTTGTTCAGTGACCGTTCTATGACCATATCTCAGCCCATCCGGCAAGACGTAGGAACGTCTAATGGGTGAATTTTCCTGACGGAAAGGACCGTTTCGATGAGCCGCAAGCCCTTTGCCCCGTTCGACGAACAGATTGACCGCGCGGTGGCGCAGCGGGTGCTGCAGGATGCGGTGGCCGGCGCCGATGACGGGGAGCTGTTCCTGGAACGCTCGACCGCCGAGACGCTGGTCTTCGATGACGGGCGGCTGAGGAATTCAGGCTATACCGCCCAGCAGGGCTTTGGCCTGCGCGCCGTCCGGGGCGAAGTGACCGGCTATGCCCATTCGACCGAGATCTCCGAAGCCTCGCTGAAACGCGCCGCCGAAACCGCCCGGCTGGCGGTGGGTCAGGGCGGCGGCGTCGCGGCCGAGGCCCCCGGTCCGCGTGGCCCCGACCTTTACGCGGCGATCGATCCGGCCGGCGACATTCCCATCGCGGTCCGGATCGAGACCCTGCGCGAGATCGACGCCTATGCCCGCGCCGCCGATCCGCGGGTGGTGCAGGTCAGCGCCTCGATCGCCACATCGCTGCAGGAAGTCGCGATCCTGCGGCCCGAGGGCGGGCTGGTCACCGACATCCGCCCGATGGCGCGACTGAATGTCGCAGTCATCGTCGAGAACAACGACCGCCGCGAATCCGGCAGCGCCGGCGGCGGCGGGCGCATCGGCATCGGCGGGCTGGTCGATCCGGCCCATTGGCGCGGGCTGGTGGACGAGGCATTGCGCATCGCGCTGGTGAACCTGCGCTCGGTTCCCGCCCCTGCAGGGGTAATGGATGTTGTGCTGGCTCCGGGCTGGCCCGGAATCCTGTTGCACGAGGCAGTCGGCCATGGGCTCGAGGGCGATTTCAACCGTAAGGGCCACTCCGCCTTTGCCGGGCTGATGGGCCAGCGAGTCGCCGCGCCCGGCGTGACCGTGGTCGATGACGGCACCATTCCCGACCGTCGCGGCAGCCTCAGCGTCGATGACGAGGGCACCGCCCCCGCCCGCAACGTGCTGATCGAGGACGGCATTCTGGTCGGCTACATGCAGGACCGCCAGAACGCCCGGCTGATGGGCGTTGCGCCCACGGGCAATGGGCGGCGCGAGAGCTTTGCCCATGCGCCGATGCCGCGGATGACCAATACCTACATGCCCGGCGGCACGGCCGACCCGGCGGCGATCCTCGCCGATCTCAAGGACGGCATCTATGCCGTGGGCTTCGGCGGCGGGCAGGTCGACATCACCAATGGCAAGTTCGTCTTTTCCTGCACCGAGGCCTACCGGGTGAAGAACGGCGTGGTCGGCGATCCGATTCGCGGCGCCACGCTGATCGGCGACGGGGCCACGGCACTGCAGCAGGTGCGGGCCATCGGCAATGACATGGCGCTGGACCCCGGCATGGGCAATTGCGGCAAGCAGGGCCAATGGGTGCCGGTCGGCGTGGGCCAGCCGACGCTGATGATCGGCGGGTTGACCGTGGGCGGCTCGGCGGCCTGAGGCAGCCAGGAAAACCTTCCAGTCGCTAACCAGTTATTAACCTTTCGCCCTTAGACCTGACGTCAGGATGAGGCGAGGGCGGCAATGACGACTGGACCGTTTTCTTTCGACACCCCCAACACCCCACCCACCGCGAAGGACGACGATCTCAGCTTCCTTCGCCTCATCCGCTCTCGCCGCGTCGGGCCGGCGACCTTTCACCGCCTGATCACCGAACAGGGCTCGGTCGCGGCGGCCCTTGCCGCGCTGCCGGAGATTGCGCGCAGCGCCGGTCTCGAGGGCTACGAGACCTGCCCCGAAGCCACCGCCGAAGCCGAATTGCGCGCCGGTCGTCGGGTCGGTGCCCGCTTCCTGCGCTGCGATCACCCCGATTACCCCCCGGCCCTGCGCCAGATCGACGGCGCCCCCCCGGTCCTGTGGATCCGTGGCGATGCACGCTGGCTGCAGGGCGACCCCTTTGCCGTGATCGGCGCGCGCAACGCCTCGTCCCTCGGCCTCCGCATGGCGCGGGGCATGGCGGCCGGTCTTGGCGAGGCCGGGCATTGCGTCGTCGCGGGGCTGGCGCGCGGCATTGACACCGCCGCCCATAACGCCGCGCTGCCCACCGGTACGGTCGCGGTGATGGCGGGCGGGATCGACCAGATCTATCCCGCCGAAAACGCCATCTTGGCCGCCCAGATTGCCGAAATGGGCGCGCTGGTTTCGGAACAGGCGCCCGGTGTGGAACCAGCGGCCCGCCATTTCCCCGCCCGCAACCGCATCATTTCGGGCCTTTCGCGCGCGGTGGTGGTGATCGAGGCGGCACATCGTTCCGGCAGCCTGATCACCGCGAAGAATGCCCTCGATCAGGGGCGCGAGGTGATGGCGGTGCCCGGCCACCCGATGGATGCCCGCGCCGCCGGCTGCAATGCACTGATCCGCGACGGCGCGGCGCTGGTGCGCTGCGCGGCGGATGTGATCGCCGTGAGTTTCGGGACGGAGGCAGAGCGCAAGACGCGACTCGAACTGCCGGAGTCCAAACCCGTCACGCCGCGCCCGTCCTTGCCGAACCGCGCCTGTGATTCGGGCGGTCCCGCCGGTCTGGAGGCGCGGATCATGAACTGGCTCTCGCCCAGCCCCAGCGACGAGGACGACCTGATCCGGCGGCTTGGGGTGCCGGCCTCGGTTGCCAACAGCGCCATCCTATCGCTGGAACTGCAGGGGATGCTGACACGGCTGGCCGGTGGTCGGCTGGCACGCAACTAGCCCTTCCCGCTGAGGCCCTCCCCTTGTTGCCCCGGCGCGTTTCGTGTTTGCCTGCGGCGTCACGGGCGAAACGGCGAGGGCGGGCAAGATGATCGAGATCACCGGGCTGGACTATCTGGTGCTGACCGTTCGCGACATCGACCTCACGATTGCCTTCTATTCCGGTATCTTGGGCATGAGGGCCGTCACCTTCGGCGCGGGCCGGACGCCGCTGCATTTCGGCAGCCAGAAGATCAACCTGCACCGCGCCGGGCACGAGTTCGAACCCAAGGCCAGATCGCCCCTGCCCGGCTCGGCCGATCTCTGCTTCCTGTTGGCGAACCGCCCCGACCAGACCCTCGCGGCGCTGCGCTCCGCCGGCATCGCCATCGAGGAGGGTCCGGTCGCCCGGACCGGGGCCAGCGGGCCGATCCTCTCGGTCTATCTGCGCGACCCGGATGGCAACCTGGTCGAACTGGGCCATCCTGACCGTGGCGACGGGGCCAGTTGACACTGCCCGCCGGGCTGCCCATGTTCCCGGCCCAATTGCAAAGCCGCGAGTAGCCCATGCCCGTTGTCGTCGTCGAATCCCCGGCCAAGGCCAAGACCATCGAGAAATATCTCGGTGGCGATTACCGCGTGCTGGCCAGTTTCGGCCATGTCCGCGACCTGCCGCCCAAGGATGGCAGCGTCGATCCCGAGGCCGATTTCGCCATGAAATGGGAGGTCGCTTCCGACAGCAAGAAGCACCTGAAGGCGATCAAGGATGCGCTGAAGGACGATCAGAACCTGATCCTCGCCACCGACCCCGACCGCGAGGGCGAGGCGATCAGCTGGCACCTGCTCGAGGCGCTGCAGACATCCCTGAAGAAGGGCAGCGAGGTCAACCGCGTCACCTTCAACGCCATCACCAAGAACGCCGTGACCGAGGCGATGCAGCATCCGCGCCAGATCGACCAGGCGCTGGTCGATGCCTATCTGGCGCGCCGCGCGCTGGATTATCTGGTCGGCTTCAACCTGTCGCCGGTCTTGTGGCGCAAGCTGCCCGGCGCAAAGTCGGCGGGCCGGGTGCAATCGGTCTGCCTGCGGCTGATCGTCGACCGCGAGATGGAGATCGAGGCCTTCAAGGCCCGCGAATACTGGTCGGTCCATGCTCGCCTGGCGACGCCGGGCGGCGATGAATATGACGCCACGCTGACCAGCCTCGCCGGCAAGAAGCTGGACCGTTACGACCTTCCCACCGCCAAGGATGCCGCCATGGCGGTCAGCGCGGTGTCGAGCCGCGATCTTTTCGTCACCGAGGTCAGCGCCAAGCCCGCCAGCCGCAATCCCTGGCCGCCGTTCATGACCTCGACCCTGCAGCAGGAAGCCAGCCGCAAGATGGGCATGGGGGCCAAGGCCTGCATGTCGGCGGCGCAGCGGCTCTATGAGGCGGGTTACATCACCTACATGCGGACTGACGGCATCGACATGGCGCCCGAGGCGGTGATGGCGGCGCGTGATGCGATCAAGGCGAAGTTCGGCGAGAAATACCTGCCCTCCAGCCCGCGCATGTACAAGAACAAGGCCAAGAACGCGCAGGAAGCGCATGAATGTATCCGCCCGACCGACATGATGCTGTCGCCCGACAAGCTGAAGGTCGGCGCAGATGACCAGAAGAAGCTCTATGACCTGATCTGGAAGCGCACCATCGCCAGCCAGATGGAAGCCGCCCGGATGGAGCGGACGACGGTCGAGATCGGCAGCGAGGACAAGCAGGTCGGTCTGCGCGCCACCGGTCAGGTGATGCTGTTCGACGGATTCCTGCGCGTCTATGACCAGGGCCGCGACGATGACGAGGGCGAGGACAGCGCCCGCCTGCCGGTCATTCAGCAGGGCGAGGCCGCGCGCAAGGTGGCCGATGCCTTTACCGCCGAACTCGCCAAGGCCCGCGACAAGGGCGGTGATCTGCCCGAGGCGCCGAAAGGTCAGCTGACCGCGCCCGGCACCATCGCCAGCGAAACCGCCTCGACCGCTGCGCGCCAGCATTTTACCCAGCCGCCACCCCGCTATACCGAGGCGACTCTGGTGAAGCGGATGGAGGAACTCGGCATCGGCCGGCCGTCGACCTATGCCAGCATCGTCACCACGATCCAGGACCGGGAATATGTCCGCAAGGACAAGAACCGCCTGTTCCCCGAGGACAAGGGTCGCTTGGTCACCGCCTTCCTGGTGAAATATTTCCCGCGCTATGTCAGCTATGACTTCACCGCCGACATGGAGAACGAGCTGGACGAGATCAGCGCCGGCGACCTGATGTGGCGCGAGGTGCTGGCGCGCTTCTGGAAGGATTTCACCAAGGCGCTGGAAGGCACCAGCGAGCTGCGCATCACCGAGGTGTTGGAGGCGATCGACGACGCGCTGGCGCCGCATCTCTATCCGGCCCGCGCCGATGGCGGCGATCCGCGCGAATGCCCGCTGTGCCACCAGGGCCGGCTGAACCTCAAGACCGCGCGCTCGGGCGGGGCCTTCATCGGCTGCACCCGCTATCCCGATTGCCGCTATACCCGCCCGCTGTCGGCCCCCGATGGCGACGAGGCGATGGGCGACCGCATCCTTGGCGATGACAACGGCGAGGCGATCAGCCTGAAGAACGGGCGCTTTGGCCTTTACGTCCAGCGCGGCGAGGCCACCGAAGAGGTACCGAAGCCGCCGCGCGCCTCGCTGCCCAAGGGCTGGGACGCGGCCAGCCTTGATCTGGAACGGGCGCTGATGCTTCTGGACCTGCCGCGCCCGGTCGGGCCGCATCCCGATGATGGCGAGCTGATCGAGGCCGGCATCGGCCGCTATGGCCCCTATGTGAAGCATGGTCCGAAATACGCCAATCTGCCGGATGTCGAAGAGGTCTTCACCATCGGCATGAACCGCGCGGTCGAGGTGCTGGCGGCCAAGCAGTCGCGCGGTCGCGGCGCGGCGGTCGCGCCGCTGCGCGAGCTGGGCGATCACCCCGATGGCGGCGCCATCCAGGTGATGAACGGCCGCTTCGGTCCCTATGTGAAATGGGAGAAGATCAACGCCACCCTGCCCCGCGACGTGACGCCCGAGTCGATCACCGTTGAGCAGGCGCTGGAGTTGATCGCCGCCAAGGCCGCGAAGTCGCCGAAGAAGGCGACGCGCAAGGCGGCGGCCAAGCCCGCGGGCGAGAAGAAGGCAGCGGCGAAGAAGCCGGCCGCCAAGAAGACCACCGCGAAGAAGGCCCCGGCCAAGAAAGCGGCGGCGAAGAAGGCCGAGTGATCAGCCTGTGACTGCGGCTGCGGCGTCGAGAAACCGGCGCCGCACCGGCTCTGCATGGGGGTTCTCGCAGAGGATCGTGCGCAGCAGCTCGGGCGAATCGGCCTGCACCATTCGGGCCGCCTCGATCAGGTGCTGAAAGCTGGCGGTCGCCAGCCGTGTCGGCATCGGCCCCAGCGCGCCGAGGCTGCGGGAAATGAGGTGGGTCAGGCCCTGCACCATCGCCATCTCGGCATCGTGCTGATCCGGAGTCGTGGTCAGCACCTTCAACCCCAGCCATCGCAGGAAGGCCGCCAGCCGGCGATGCTCGCCGCCCCTGAGCGGGCACCAGGCGAGGCGATGGCCGGCAATGCCGTCGCGCGCGCTTTCCGGACCGAACAGCGGATGGGTCGCGATGATCCCGACATGATCCGGTAGCAGCGCCTGCATCAGCTCGGCCGGGCGGAGCTTGACCGAAGTGACATCGATCACCACCGCACCGGGCCGCAGATGCGGGGCAATCTCGGTGAGCACCTGTTCCAGACACGACAGCGGCACGGCCAGCAGGATGACATCCGCGCGGGCGGCCTCGGCCAGCCCGACCTGCGGCAGGTCATCGGCGCGGCTGACCGGATCGGAGACGCAGATCCGCGCATGGTCGCGCAGGTGCCGCGCGGCCAGTTGGCCGAAGGCACCAAAGCCGATGATGGCGAGACGGGGTTTCGGGGTCTTCACGGCACGATCTTTCCTTGTGTGGCGCAAGGTCGTGGTGAAGGTCAAAGATCAACCGCGGGCCCCGCGCGGTTGACATGTTCCAGCCCCCGCTATGTCAGCGGGCGGTAATAGGCGTTCAGCAGGGCGAAACACGGGTTCATAGGCCGGGAATGCGCCAGCGGTGGCGGTTAGTCAAGCGGCGCGGCGCGGCGCGGGATCGCTTTCTGTCCGAGGCCCGGCGGCCCTGACGAGGCAACCCGTTGCGCATCGCCCGATACCGCCAGCCCACATTGACACTTCTGCCCCTGCACGCGAAGAAAGGCGCGAACCGTCAGATCAAAGGGGGGACCGATGAAAAAGGTCTATGCCAACGCAACCGAGGCACTCGATGGCCTCTTGAAGGACGGCATGCTGATCGCAGCCGGCGGCTTCGGCCTTTCGGGCATTCCCGAACTGCTGATCGCGGCGATCCGCGACAGCGGCGTCAAGGATCTGACCGTGGCCAGCAACAATGCCGGTGTCGATGATTTCGGTCTGGGCCTGCTTCTGCAGACCCGGCAGGTCAAGAAGATGATCTCCTCCTATGTCGGCGAGAATGCCGAGTTCATGCGCCAGTATCTTTCGGGCGAGCTGGAACTCGAATTCAACCCGCAGGGCACCCTGGCCGAGCGGATGCGGGCCGGTGGCGCGGGCATTCCGGGCTTCTACACCAAGACCGGCGTCGGCACTGTCATCGCCGAAGGCAAGCCGGTGATGGAATTCGACGGCCAGGAATACATCCTCGAGCGCGGCATCGTCGCCGACCTGTCGATCGTCAAGGCCTGGAAGGCCGATGACACCGGCAACCTGATCTTCCGAAAGACCGCCCGCAACTTCAACCCGCCCGCCGCCATGTGCGGCAAGGTCTGCGTGGCCGAGGTCGAGGAGATCGTCCCGCGCGGCTCGATCGATCCCGATCACATCCATCTGCCGGGCATCTATGTCCACCGGATCATCCAGGGTCCGCACGAGAAGCGCATCGAACAGCGCACCACCCGCAAGCGTGAGGAGGCTTGATCCATGGCCGGTGAAACCAAGGGCTGGGACCGCAACCAGATGGCCGCGCGTGCGGCCGAGGAACTGGAAGACGGCATGTATGTGAACCTCGGCATCGGCATTCCGACGCTGGTGGCGAACTATGTCGGCGACAAGGACATCACCCTGCAGTCGGAAAACGGCATGCTGGGCATGGGGCCCTTCCCGTTTGAGGGCGAAGAGGATGCCGACCTGATCAATGCGGGCAAGCAGACCATCACCGAACTGAACCGCACCAGCTATTTCGACAGCGCCACCAGCTTTGCTATGATCCGCGGCGGCAAGATCGCGGCGGCGATCCTGGGTGCGATGGAAGTGGCCGAGAATGGCGACCTGGCGAACTGGATGATCCCGAAGAAGCTGGTCAAGGGCATGGGCGGGGCGATGGATCTGGTCGCCGGCGTGGGCCGTGTGGTGGTGGTGATGGATCACACCAACAAGGCCGGCGAGTCGAAGGTGCTGAAGGCCTGCACCCTGCCGCTGACCGGCAAGGGCGTGGTGGACCGGATCATCACCAATCTCGGCGTGCTGGACGTGGTGCCGGGGGGCTTGAAGATCGTGCAGCTGGCCGATGGCGTCAGCGAGGACGAGCTGCGCGCCTCGACCGAGGCGACCATCGTCAACTGAGGGGTCTGGCGGGGCGCTGCCCCGCACCCCGGGATAGTTCCGCGAGACAGAAACGGCGCGCGCTGCGACAGGCAGGGCGCGCCGTTTCGCATGTCCGGGCGCGATTGCCGCGCGGGGCGGAAGGACGTATGGCTCGGCCATGACCGAACCAAACCTGACCCCCGACGAGATCGCCGCGCTGTTCACCCGCGCGGATGGAAGCTTTCTCTGCGCCCGCTGGGGCCGGCCGGTGGCGCCGGTGATCTTTGGTCTCGCGGACGAGACGCTGGACATCTTTCGCAGCGCCATCCGGGCGGTGACCTCTCATGCCGGTCTGGCACTGGCCGAGACCGATCCCGAGATGGGCAGCAACCTGATGATCTTCTTCACCCGGGACTGGGACGAGCTGGCAGACGTTCCGGATCTGGACCGGCTGACCGGCCAGCCCGGCCTGCCGGCGCGGCTGGCCGAAGCCGGGGCGGACCAGTACCGGCTTTTCCGTTTCGACGCCGATGGCGGCATCCGCGCCTGCCTGACCTTCGCCCGCCTCTCAGGCGCCTTGGCCGATGCCCATCCGGCACAGCTGGCCGAGGCGCTGGCGGTGCGGGCGATGCTGACCTTTGCCCGCGACGTGACGCCCTCGCGCCCCCTGGCGGCGCTGATCCGGGCGGCCTATGACCCGGTGCTGCCGGTGGCCTCGACCGATCCGAGCCTTGCCCTGCGGCTGGCGGCGCGGATGGCGGCAGGCGCATAGCGAACCAGCGGGGCCTACCAGCGGGTCGCCCAGTCCGGCGGGGCCAGCGGGGCGAATTGGGTGCCGTTGAAATCATGGACCTGTTCGGCCTGCGCCAAGCCCTGCGCCAATGAACCGCCGCGCAGGCGATAGAGCGCCCCGCCCTGGGCATAGAGCAGATCGCCGCCCTGCCAATCCGCCCAGTCGCAGTTCGGCAGCGTCAGGATCATGCGCCCGTGGCGGTCGGTCACCGCGTATTCTGTTCTGTGCCCGCGCTCGAAGCTGCTTCGGAGCCGGCGAAGACGTAGGCCATCTTCGCCCGGCTTTTCATGCTGCCGCATCGGCATGAACGGCCGAGGGCGACTGCCCGGCACGGGATAGAGCAGTCCGGCCTCGGCGATCACCTGCCAGCCATCGCGCAGCGCCTTGCGTTCCTCGAGATCGCCCGGTGTCCAGCCGGAATGGGCCGCGATCGATGTCGGTCGAAAATTCTCGGGCAGGTCGAACCCCTCGGCCAGCACCATCTCCTTCGGCTGGTGATCCAGAACCACCTGCGCTTCGCCGGTGAACATGCCACCGCCACCCCGACTGTCGCCCTTGGGCCAGAGCGCGAGGGCGGTCAGATAGGGCGGGCGGCTGATCGCCGTCCAGCTGCCATAGGGCGCGCGATGGATGGCGGCGAAATAGATCAGGTATTGCCCCGAGGGTGAAAGATCGCAGCGTGCCGCGTGGATAAGGCCCTTGAACCACTGCCCGGCTTCGATCTGGTCATCGCCGAGGTGCCAGCGGATCAGTTGCACCAGTCGGGATGGGCTGCGCCTGAAGATCACGGCAACAGGCGCGGCGCTGGCGATCATGACATGAAGCCGTGGCGATGGCGGGGCTGGGCTGGCGTCATGGGGCATGTCGGATCTCGCCTCGGGCCCGGCCAGTCTGCACAAGCCTGCGGTTCCTGCAATCCTCGCGGCAGCAATTGCGGTCGCCTCGGACCCGCCCTAGTCTCGCCGCCATGAACCATCGCATCACGCTCCGCGTCTACTACGAAGACACCGATCTGGCGGGCATCGTCTATTACGCCAATTACCTGAAATTCATCGAGCGCGGGCGGACCGACTGGCTGCGCGATCTGGGCGTCGATCAGAGCGCCCTGAAGGAGCGCGAGGGCGTGGTCTTTGCTGTGCGCCGGGTCGAGGCGGATTACCTGTCGCCGGCCCTCTTCGACGACCTGCTGGTGGTTGAGTCGAGCCTGCACCAGATGACCCCGGCGCGGATCGTCATGGATCAGCGCGTGCTGCGGGGCGAGACGGTCCTGTTCGCCGCCCGCGTCACCGTGGCCTGCCTCTCGGCCTCGGGCCGCCCTGCCCGCATCCCCGAAACCGTCCGAAAGGCGCTGCGATGACCGAACACCGTTCCAGCCACGACGCCGCCCATGACCCGCGCAATGACGACATCCTGATCTGGGTGAACGGAAGGCTGGTGCCGAAGGATCAGGCGGTGGTCAGCGTATATGACAGCGGCTTCATGATGGGCGATGGCATCTGGGAGGGGCTGCGGCTTTACAACGGACGGTGGGCGTTTCTGGACCTGCATGTGGAGCGGCTGTTCGAGGGGGCGAAGGCCATCGATCTGGAGATCGGCATGAGCGCCGACCAGATCGTTGCGGCGCTGGAGGAGACGGCGCGGGCCAATGGCATGACCGGCGATGCCCATGCACGGCTGATGGTGACTCGGGGGCCGAAGGTGCGGCCCTTCCAGGACCCGCGCCTGTCGCGGAGCGGGCCGACCATGGTCATCATCATGGAGCATTCGGTGCCGGTCGATCGCATGGCCAAGGGCATCCGGCTGGCGACGGTGCCGAATGTGCGGGGGATGCCGATGGCGCAGGACCCCAAGCTGAACAGTCATTCCAAGCTGAATTGCATCCTCGCCTGCATCGCCGCGCAGAAGGCGGGGGCCGATGAGGCGCTGATGCTGGACCCGCAGGGTTTCGTCTCGACCACCAATGGCTGCAATTTCTTCATCGTGCGGAAGGGCGAGGTTTGGACCTCGAACGGCGATTACTGCATGAACGGCATCACCCGTCAGGCGGTGATCGACCTTTGCCACGAGAACGGCATAACCTGCCGCGAGAAGAATTTCTCGCTGGTCGAGACCTATTCGGCGGATGAAGCCTTCCTGACCGGCACTTTCGGGGCGCAGACGCCCGTGGCCGAGATCGACGGCCGCAGGATCGGGGATGGCGGGGCCGGGCCGGTGACGCGGCGTCTGAGGGATCTCTACAAGGCGAAGGTGGGGGCGTGAACACGCGCATTGCCATGTGGTCGGGGCCGCGCAACCTCTCGACCGCGATGATGCGCAGTTTTGGCGCGCGGGGCGATTGCGCCTGCGTGGACGAACCCTTCTATGCCGCCTATCTGGCGGCCACGGGGCTTGACCATCCGATGCGCGCGGCGGTGCTGGCCAGCCAGCCGCAGGACTGGCGGGTGGCGCGGGAGGCGCTGATGGGGCCGGTGGTGCAGCCGATCCAGTACCAGAAGCACATGGTCCAGCACATGCTGCCCGGGATGGAGACCGACTGGCTGGACGGGCTGGTGAATGTCTTCCTGATCCGCGAGCCCGAGCGGGTGGTGGCGAGCTTTTCGGCCAAGCGTGGTCTGCCAGATGCGGGGGAACTGGGCTTTCGGCGCCAGCGTGAGCTTTACGAGGAGTTGGTCTCACGCGGGAAACGTCCGGTGGTGATCGACAGCGCCGATATCCGCCGCGCGCCGGAACCGGCGCTCAGGGCGCTTTGCGCCGCCATCGGGATTGATTTCACCCCGCGGATGCTGGGTTGGACGCCGGGCGCCAAGCCCGAGGACGGGGTCTGGGGCGCCCATTGGTATGATGCGGTGAACGGCTCGACCGGCTTTGCCGGGGCCGAGGGGCCGCTGCCGGTGCTGGAGGGCGAGTTGGCGGCGCTGGCTGCGAGCCTGCGGGCGGATTACGAGGCGGTGGCGGCGCGGAAGCTGGTCATCTGAACCCCCATCTTACGCCACGGCGACCTGTGGCACACACGCCTCCCTCGCGCCATTGTGTTGGTCAACCCCCTGACCATTCTGGTAAACAGCCGCTATGAGGCCGCCCCAGAACGGCAGACCGAAATCATGAGGCAGTGAGATGGAACCCCTACAGGCCGCGCAGGCCATCGACTTTTCGCTGATCGCGCTTTTCCTGCGCGCCTCGCTGACGGTCAAGATCGTGATGATCGTGCTGATCCTGGCCTCGTTCTGGTCCTGGGCCATCATCATCCAGAAGCTGATCGCCTATACCGCCGCGCGGACCGATGCCAATGGCTTCGACCGCCGCTTCTGGTCGGGCGAGCCGCTGGACGATCTCTACGACCGGATGAGCGACCGCCCCAAGGGCGCGATGGAGCGGATCTTTTCCGCCGGCATGACCGAATGGCGGCGCAGCCATCGTGACGATGGCGGGCTGATCCCCGGCGCCACCCAGCGCATCGACCGGGCGATGAACGTCGCCATCCAGCGCGAGGAAAGCCGGCTGATGCGCGGCCTCTCGTTCCTCGCCACCACCGGCTCGACCGCGCCCTTCATCGGGCTTTTCGGCACCGTCTGGGGCATCAAGACCGCCTTCGAGCGCATTGCCGTCAGCCAGAACACCAACCTCGCCGTGGTCGCGCCGGGCATTGCCGAGGCGCTGGTCGCCACCGCGCTTGGCCTTCTGGCCGCGATCCCGGCCGTGGTCTTCTACAACAAGCTTTCGGGCGATGCCGACCGGGTCGTCGGCGGCTGGGGTGCCTTCGCCGACGAGTTCTCGACCATCTTGTCGCGGCAGTTGGACGGGGAGTAACCCATGGCCGACGTCGTCACGCGCGAGCGCAGGAAAGGCCGGGGCCGCCGGCGCAACAAGCCCATGGCCGAGATCAACGTCACGCCCTTCGTCGACGTGATGCTGGTGCTCTTGATCATCTTCATGGTTGCCGCGCCGCTGCTGACCGTGGGCGTGCCGCTGGAACTGCCGCGCACCGCCGCGACCGCCGTTCCCTCGGAACCCGAGGAGCCGCTGGTCATCTCGGTGACCGCCGAGGGTCCGATCGTGCTGATGAACGAGGAAATCGCCGAGACCGAACTGGTCAGCAAGCTGCAGGCGGTCATTGGCGAGCGCCAGACCGACCGCATCTTCCTGCGCGCCGACGGGGCGATCCCCTATGCCCGCGTGGTACAGGTCATGGGCGCGATGAACGTCGCCGGCTTCACCAATATCGTGCTGGTCACCGATGCTGGCGGCCCGCGCATGGATGGCTGAGCCGATGGACCGTTCGGAACGGATCGGCAGATGGGTCTCGGGCATAGGCCATGTCGGCATCCTGGGCTGGGCCGCGATTGGGGGGGCCTTGTTTGGGCCACAGCCCTCGCCGCCGATCCAGATGACCCAGGTCGCGACCATGACCGAGGCCGAGTTTCAGGACTTCGCCGCCGCTTCGCGCGGGGCTGGCCCGGTGCAGGGCCAGCAGCAGGAGGTGGCAACGCTGCCCCAGCCTGCCGCCGATGACGTGCAATCGGGCGCGCTGGAAGCCGCGCAATCGCCCGAGCCCGAGGCCGAGGCGCAGCCCCTGCCCGAACCCGAGACCGAGGACGCGCCCGACCTGACCGATCTCGCCGAGGCGCAGCCGCCGGTCGAGGTGGCAACGGCCCTGCCGCAGCAGGCACTGCCGAGCCGGAGCGAGGAGCCGGCGGAAACCGCGCCGCAGCCGGTGACCCCGCCGGCAGCCGAGACCGCCACGCCGCAGCCCGAGGCGCCGGAAACCCCGGCCCTGCCCGATGCGGCAGTGACCCCGCCAAGCCTGCCCGAACCGCCGGCACCGCCGCGCTCGGAGCTGGCGCTCGACAATTCACCGCGTCCGCGCGGCCGGCCCGATGGGTTGGTCGAGAACCGCAACCGCCGGCTGGCCGAAGAGGCGCGACAGGCGCAGGAAGCCGCGCGCCGTCAGGCCGAAGCCGAGGAGGCCGCGCGCGAAGAGGCCGCCGAGGCGGAGCGGCAAGCAGCAGAGGCCGAGGCCGAAGCCCGTGCCCGTGCCGAGGCGGATCAGGCCCGCTCCCGCGAGGAAGCGGCCGCACGCGAGGCCGAGGAGGCCCGACGCGCCGAAGCGGAACGGCAGGCAGCCGCAGAGGCCGAAGCCGAGCGGCTGGAGCAGGAACGGCTGGAGCAGGAGCGGGCAGAGGCGGATCGCCTCGCCGCCGAGGAAGCTGAGCGCCAGCGGCAGGAGGATGAACGCCTCGCCGCCGAACGCGAGCAGCAGGAGCGCGAAGCCGCAGAAGCCGCTGAGGCCGAGCGTGACCGCATCGCCGCCGAAGAGGCCGAGCGCGCGCGTCAGGAGGCAGCAGAGGCCGAACAGGCCGCCCGCGACGCCGAAGCCGCCGCAGAAGAGGCCCGCCAGCGCGCCGAGGAAGCCAGCCCCGATCAGGACGCGCTGACCGCTGCCCTCTCCGAGGCGCTTGGCGACCCGGCAGCGGACAGCGACAGCGGCGGCGGCGCCACCGATGGCGCACCCCTGTCCTTGAGCGAGCGCGAGGGCTTCCGGCTGGCGATCAACGAATGCTGGCGCGTCGGCTCGCTGTCTCGCGAGGCGCAGGCGACCAGCGTGACCGTGGCCTTCTCGATGTCGCAGAACGGCATGCCCGAACCGGGCACGATGCGGCTGATGGGCCATTCCGGCGGCAGCCCGGCGGCGGCGCAGCAGGCCTATGAGGCAGCGCAGCGCGCGGTGCTGAACTGCGCCGGCACCGGCTACGGCCTGCCGGTCGAGAAATACAACCGCTGGAAGGACGTGATCATCGACTTCAGCCCCAATGGCGTGGGGGTGAAGTGATGCCGGCCCTGCGCGCGAGGGTTGCCGCGATGGCGAAATGTCACAACCGCAAGATTATTGTCATTGAAAACGCGCCCCTGCGCGAAGTTCCCGAATGATGGCGCTTCCCCGTGCCGCGATACAAAGGTAGACCGTGACCATGATGCGACACCTGACCCTGGCCCTTGCCTTCGGCCTGACCACCGCCCTCACCGCCCCCGCCTTCGCGCAGGATGACGGCCCGCTGCGCATCGAGATCACCGATGGCGTGGTCGAACCACTGCCCATCGCCATCGCCGCTTTCCAGGGCAGCGACGAGGTCACCGGGCTGGTCAGGAACCTGATCGCCGCCGACCTGACCGGCACCGACCTGTTCCGCGAGATTCCGACCAGCGCACATCTGTCGAGCCGCGAAAGCTTCGAGGAGCCGATCGCCTACGAGGACTGGCGGGCAGTCAATGCCGAGGCGCTGGTGACGGGCGAGGTGACGGTTACGGGCGACACGGTCAGCGTCAAGTTCCGGCTGTTCGACGTGGTTTCGGGCCAGCCGCTTGGCGACGGGATGCAGATGCAATCGGCCAAGGCCGACTGGCGCCGCGCCGCCCACAAGGTCGCCGACCAGGTCTATGCAAGGCTGACCGGCGAGAAGCCCTATTTCGACAGCCGCGTCGCCTTCGTGCAGGAATCCGGTCCCAAGGACGCGCGGATGAAGCGGCTGGGGATCATGGATTACGACGGCGCAAATATCGACTGGATGACCGACGATTCCGCGCTGGTCCTGTCGCCGCGCATGTCGCCCAATGGCAATTCCATCCTGTTCACCAGCTTCGAATCGGGCTTTCCGCAGATCAAGCTGATGGATGTGGCCAGCGTCACCTCGCGGCCGCTGACCCAGTCGGCCGACAGCATGGCCTTTTCGCCGCGCTATTCGCCTGATGGCCGCTGGATCGTCTTCTCGCTGGAGAAGGCCGGGAATTCCGACATCTGGCAGATGGACCCGGCCAGCGGCGCCGCGCGCCCGCTGATCGAATCGCCCGCGATCGAGACCTCGCCCAGCTACAGCCCCAATGGCAGCCAGATCGTCTTTGAGAGCGACCGCTCGGGCACGCCGCAGCTTTACACCATCGCCGCCGATGGCAGCGGCGAGCCCACGCGGATCAGCTTTGGCGAGGGCCGCTATGGCACGCCGGTCTGGTCGCCGCTGGGGGACCTGATCGCCTTCACCCGGCAGATCGGCGAGAAATTCCACATCGGGGTGATGCGGGCCGATGGCTCGAACGAGAAAATCCTGACGGAATCATTCCTTGACGAGGGCCCCACCTGGGCGCCCAATGGCCGGGTGGTGATGTTCACCCGCGTCACGCCCGGCGGCAATGGCGAGCCGCGGCTGCATTCGGTGGACATTACCGGTCGCAACATGCGACCGCTGGATCTGAGTTTTGCGGCCTCGGACCCGGCCTGGGGGCCGCTGCTGCCATGAGGGACAAGATGAAACACCATGTGACGATTGCGCTTCTTGCCGTTGCGGGCCTGCTGTCGGCCTGCGCCCAGCCCACCCCGCCGCAGATGATCAGCGACCCCTATGCCAATGCCGGCGCGGGCGCGATCTACCAGGGCGACCTGCAGGGCGGCTCGCTTGGCGGCACCGCCAGCGCCGAGTATTTCCGCAGCACGGTCGGCGACACGGTGATCTTCCCGGCGGACCAGACCACGCTGACCGCCGAAGCGCGCACCATCCTGGCGCGTCAGGCCGCATGGCTGACCGAGAATACCGGCTTCACCGCCAGCGTTGCCGGCCATGCCGACGAGAAGGGCACGCGGGAATACAACCTCGCGCTTGGTGCACGGCGCGCCAATTCGGTGCAGGAATACCTGATCTCGCAAGGGGTCGAGGCCGGGCGCGTGCGCACCAATACCTATGGCAAGGAACGCCCGCTCGAGGTCTGCTCGACGGAGCTTTGCTTTGCCAAGAACCGCCGGGCGCAGACCGTGGTCACGCAAGGGGCCGGCGCATGATCCGCAGCGCGGCGTTTGCCCTGGCGCTGACCCTCGGGTCGGCCGGCCTGGCCGCCGCGCAAACGGCGGATGCCCCCGCCATGCCCGCACTGGACGCGGCACCGGCCAATTCGCAGGCCGATGCGGCGACGCTGGCTGATCTGCGCACGCAATTGGGTCAACTGACCGACGAGCTGCAGGCGCTGCGGGGCGAACTGGTCGCCTCGGGCGCTGCCGGGTTTCAGGCGGCGGGGGGCGACAGCGCCATCGACCGGATGAACGCGATGGAGGCGCAGCTGAGCCGGCTGACCGGCCAGACCGAGAAGCTGCAGCACGAGATCCAGCGCGTCGTGCGCGACGGCACCCGGCGGATCGGCGATATCGAGTTCCGCCTGTGCGAGATGGACGCGAATTGCGATCTGGGCGCGCTGATGACCCAGCCCGATCTGGGCAGCCAGGGCGGCGGCGGCGGCGTTTCGGTCGGCGGGCAGACAGCGCCCGCAACGGCGGAGGAAACCGGCGCGGCAACGCCCACCGGGGCCGAGCAGCAGGATTTCGACCGGGCCCAGGAGGTGCTCGGTCAGGGTGACTTTCTCCGCGCAGCAGAACTCTTCGCGGCCGTTGCCCAAACCCATGCCGGCGGACCGCTGACCGCCGAGGCGCTGTTCATGCGCGGCTCGGCGCTGGACAACGCGGGAGATGCCAAGGGCGCGGCGACTGCATGGCTCGAGGCCTTTGCCGCCGATCCGCAGGGCAGCCGTTCGGCCGAAAGCCTCTTGGGCATTGCCCGGATCATCAGCGAAACCGATGAGCCGCAGACCGCCTGCCTCTATCTCTCCGAGATCCCGGTGCGCTTTGCCGGCACGGATGCAGCGACCGAGGCCGAGCGGCGGATGGCGGCGCTGGAGTGCGGTGCGGGCGAGTTGCCGGAGGGCACCGACCCGGAAGCCGCTGCCGATCTGGCCGATGAAGGCTGAGAGCGCGGGCGGCGACCCTGTTGCCTTCCGGGTCCATGCCGCGCTGGACAGACTGGCGGGCGATCTGCCGGGCCTTGGCATTGCCTTGTCGGGCGGGGGCGATTCGACCGCGCTGATGCATCTGGCGAAAGACTGGGCGCGCGGACGGCGGCTGATGGCGGCCACCGTCGATCACGGGCTGCGCGAGGGCAGCGCCGAGGAGGCGCAGGCGGCGCACCGGGCGGCGCTGGCGCTGGAGATCCCCCATGCCACCCTGCTCTGGCGGCGCGATACCGAGGCCGGCAACCTGATGGCCAATGCCCGGGACGCGCGCCTGCGGCTGATCTCGGGCTGGGCGCAGCGCAACAACCTGACGGCGGTGCTGCTGGGCCATACGCTGGACGATCAGGCCGAGACGCTGCTGATGCGCATGGCGCGCGGCGCGGGCGTCGACGGTCTGGCCGGTATGGCCGAATGGCGCGACGCCTTCGGCATCCGCTGGATCAGGCCGATGCTGGGCGTGGGCCGGGCGGAACTGCGCGACTGGCTGGCCGCGCGCCAGATCGGCTGGATCGATGATCCGAGCAACGAGAACGAGGGCTTCGACCGGGTGCGGATGCGCAAGGCAATGGCGGCGACCGGTCTGCGTCCCGAGCCGCTGGCACTCGCCGCCGAGAACATCGCGCTGGCGCGCGAGGCGCTGCAATTCTACACCGCCGAGGCGGCGCAGGATGCCGGGACCGCCAATGGCACGCTGGTCCTGCCGCGCGGCCCCTTTCGTCGCAGCCCGCCCGAGATCCACCGCCGCCTGATCATCGCCGCAACCCGCTGGATCACCGGCGCGGATTATTCTCCCCGCCGCGCCACCGTCAGCCATGCGCTGGCGGGCATCGCCGCCGGCAGCCGGGTGACGCTGGATGGCGCGCTGCTGGCGCCCTCGGGCGACCGGCTGCGGATCGTCCGCGAACCCGCCGCCGCGCTGCGCGCCGCCCCCGCCTTGCCCGATGGCGATGACAGCGACCTGGTCTGGGACAACCGCTGGCGGGTCGGTGGGCTTCAGCCCGGCCAGCATGTCGCCGCGCTGGGGTTCGAGTCGCTGACCCTGCCGCAAGCCGCCTGGCGCGCCTCGGGCCTGACGCGCGACGAGGCGGCCAGCAGCCCGGCCATCTGGGAGGGCGAGCGGCTGGTTGCCGCCCCGGTTCTGCGTCAGACACCCTATACCGCCCGCCCGATGCGGGGGCTCGAGCAGTTTCGGGGGCTGATCTTTGCACATTAACCCGCGCGCGCGGCAAAGCGCGCATTGAACCCCGCCCGATAATCCCTATTTTCTGTCGCAACTGTTTCCGCTCGGAGGTCCCGTCTTGGGCAATGCACGCAATCTGGCCGTCTGGGTCGCCCTGTTCCTGATGGTGCTGATGCTGTTCAACGTCTTCAATGACGGTGGCGCACCGCTGAACAGCCGCCAGATCACCTATTCCGACTTCATCCAGCGCGCCCAGAGCGACCAGATCCAGTCCGTCACCATCGACGGCGAGGATATCACCATCGTCGGCACCGACGGGCAGAACTATGTCACCGTGCGCCCGATGGGCGAAGAGATTACCGACAAGCTGATCGCCGAGGGTGTCGAGGTTCAGGTCGTCAAGCAGCAGCAATCCGGCTTCATGTCGATGCTGGGCGTCTGGCTGCCCTTCATTCTGCTGATCGGCGTCTGGATCTTCTTCATGAACCGGATGCAGGGCGGTGGCCGTGGCGGCGCCATGGGCTTTGGCAAGTCCAAGGCCAAGCTCTTGACCGAAAAGCATGGCCGCGTGACCTTCGACGACGTGGCCGGTATCGACGAGGCCAAGGAGGAGTTGGAAGAGATCGTCGAATTCCTGCGCAACCCGCAGAAGTTCAGCCGTCTTGGCGGCAAGATCCCGAAAGGCGCGCTGCTGGTTGGTCCTCCGGGCACCGGTAAAACCCTGCTGGCCCGCGCGATCGCTGGCGAGGCCGGTGTCCCCTTCTTCACCATCTCGGGTTCGGATTTCGTCGAGATGTTCGTCGGCGTCGGCGCAAGCCGCGTGCGCGACATGTTCGAGCAGGCCAAGAAAAGCGCCCCCTGCATCGTCTTCATCGACGAGATCGACGCCGTGGGCCGCGCCCGTGGCGTGGGCATCGGCGGCGGCAATGACGAGCGCGAGCAGACGCTGAACCAGCTTCTGGTCGAGATGGACGGCTTCGAGGCCAACGAAGGCATCATCATCATCGCCGCCACCAACCGCAAGGACGTGCTGGACCCGGCGTTGCTGCGCCCGGGCCGTTTCGACCGCCAGATCCATGTGCCGAACCCCGATATCAAGGGCCGCGAGAAGATCCTCGGCGTCCATTCGCGCAAAGTGCCGGTCGGCCCCGATGTCGACCTGCGCATCATTGCCCGCGGCACGCCCGGCTTCTCGGGCGCCGACCTGATGAACCTGGTGAACGAGGCCGCGCTGGCCGCTGCCCGCATCGGCCGCCGCTTTGTCAGCATGGAAGATTTCGAGAACGCCAAGGACAAGGTCATGCTGGGCGTCGAGCGCCGCAGCATGGTCCTGACCCCCGAGCAGAAGGAAAAGACCGCCTATCACGAGGCCGGCCATGCCATCGTCGGCCTGTCGTTGCCGAAATGCGATCCGGTCTACAAGGCGACGATCATCCCGCGCGGTGGTGCGCTGGGGATGGTGGTGTCGCTGCCCGAGATGGACCGGCTGAACTTCCACAAGGACGAGGCCAAGCAGAAGCTGGCCATGACCATGGCGGGCAAGGCAGCCGAGATCATCAAATACGGCGAAGAAGGCGTGTCTAACGGCCCCGCCGGCGACATCCAGCAGGCCAGCCAGTTGGCCCGCGCCATGGTGATGCGCTGGGGCATGTCTGACAAGGTCGGCAATATCGACTATGCCGAGGCGCATGAGGGCTATAACGGCTCGACCGGTGGCTTCTCGATCTCGGCCTCGACCAAGGAACTGATCGAGCAGGAGGTCCATGACCTGATCGAACAGGGCTATCAGGACGCCCGCCGCATCCTGCTGGAAAAGGACGAGGAATTCGAGCGACTGGCCAAGGGCCTCTTGGAATACGAGACGCTGACCGGCGAAGAGATCGGCAAGGTCATTCGCGGCGAACAGCTGGGCGGCGATGACAACACGCCGGGCAGCTCGATCCCCTCGGTGACCTCGGTGCCGAAGGCGGGCGAGGCGAAGCCCGCCCCCGGTGGCGACCCTGCCCCGGCCTGAGCCACGGCTTTCCCAAAACTGGAACCCCGGCCCCTCGCGGCCGGGGTTTTTCGTTGGGCTGTGACCATGAGGCGCGGGCGGTTTTCCCCGCGCCCCCTTGCCTCTGGCGGCGCATGGGTGCATGTCCCCGCCCAAGATGAGCCAGTTTGACAACATCCCCGACATGACCGCCCTGCGCGCCCGCATCGACGCGCTGGATGCCGAGCTGATCGCCATGCTGGCCGAACGCAGCGCCCTGATCGACCGGGCGGCGCGGATCAAGGCGCGGGACGGGTTGCCGGCGCGGATCGATGACCGCGTCGAGGAGGTGGTCGCAAACGTCTGCCGTCATGCCGCCGATGCCGGGCTGGACCCCGCTCTGATCGAGCATATCTGGCGCAGGCTGATCGATGCCGCCATAGATCAGGAAGACCGCCATCTGAAGGGAGAGCAGGAATGAGCGCCACGCTGATCGACGGAAAAGCCTTCGCCGCCGGGCTGCGGACCCGTATCGCCACCGAAGTGGCGGCGATGAAGGCCCAAGGGATCACGCCGGGTCTGGCGGTCGTGCTGGTCGGCGAGGACCCGGCGAGCCAGGTCTATGTCCGCTCGAAGGGCAAGCAGACGCTCGAGGTCGGGATGAACTCGTATGAGCACAAGCTGCCGGCCGAGACGCCCGAGGCCGATCTGCTGGCGCTGATCGAGCGGCTGAATGCCGATCCGGCGGTGAACGGGATCCTGGTGCAACTGCCCCTGCCCGCGCATATGGACGAGGAAGCGGTCATCAATGCCATCCTGCCAGAGAAGGACGTGGACGGCTTCACTGTGCTGAATGTCGGCCGTCTGGCGACCGGGCAGAAGGCCATGGTGCCCTGCACGCCGCTTGGCTGCCTGATGATGCTGCGCGAGCATCTGGGTTCGCTCTCGGGCAAGAATGCGGTGGTGATCGGGCGGTCGAACATCGTCGGCAAGCCGATGGCGCAGCTGCTGTTGCGCGACAGCGCCACGGTGACCATCGCCCATTCCCGCACGCAGGATCTGCCGGGGCTTTGCCGCACCGCCGATATTCTGGTGGCCGCCGTCGGTCGCGCGAATTTCGTCAAGGGCGATTGGGTGAAACCTGGGGCCACGGTGATCGATGTGGGAATCAACCGCACCGATGACGGGCTGGTCGGTGATGTGGATTTCGCCGAGGCGGAGCAGGTCGCCGGCGCGATCACGCCGGTGCCGGGCGGCGTCGGTCCTATGACCATTGCCTGCCTGCTGGCCAATACGCTGACGGCCACCGCCCGCGCCAATGGCCTGCCCGATCCCGAGGGGCTGACGCCCTGATTTTCTTGCCTCCGGCGGGGATATTTAAACCAAGCTGAGAGCATTTCCGGTTATCCGGGATGAGCGGTACAGGCGGGGACGCCGATGACCGCCCAAGGTGAAAGCGCCCTGCCCGACCGCTCCGCAAGGGACCGGCGGGTCAGGGCGCCGCCATTTCATCTTGGTGAAAATATCCTGGGGAGGTCATCGCCCGAGCGATGACCGGGGCGAAGCCCCTGCTCCCGTTTCAATTGAACTTATTGTCCCTAGGGAATCCGCGCGGGGCCATGCGGCCGGCGCTGGCGCGTTTGCCCAGCCATTCGGTCAGGTCCGGCTCGGTGCGGGTGCGGCCGCCGCTTTCTTGCCAGCGCAGGCCATCGGCCAAGGTGATGAAGGCCGCGTCCGACAGGTCGCCATCCTTGAACTTCTGCAGCCGCACGCCCTTGCCGCGCGCCATCTCGGGCAGTTCGTCCAGCGGGAAGACCAGCAGTTTGCGGTTCTGGCCGACGGTCACGACATGGTCGCCGCTGACCGGACGGATCAGCAGCGCCTCGCCGTTCAGCACCTGCTTGCCGCTCTTGGTCTGGGCGAGGATATCGGCGGCAGAGACGATGAATCCGTCCCCGGCCTTCGAGGCGACCAGGTAGCGTTCGCCCTCGCGCCACGGGAACATGGCGATGACCTCGGCCTCGTTCGGCAGGTCGATCATCAGCCGCAGGGGCTCGCCCATGCCGCGCCCGCCGGGCAGGTTGTTGGCCGGCAGGGTGTAGAAGCGGCCATTGCTGGCATAGATCATCAGCTTGTCGATGGTCTCGGCATGTTGCGCCAGACCCGGCCCGTCGCCATCCTTGAACTTGACCTCGGCATCCAGCGCCTGATGGCCCTTCATCGCCCGGATCCAGCCCATCTTCGAAAGGATCACCGTCAGCGGCTCGCGCTCGATCATCGCCTCCATGTCGATCGGCTCGACCTCCACGGCATCGCCGATCAGGGTACGGCGCTGGCCCTCGGCCGCGGATTTGCCAAAGAGGTTGCGAACCTCCTTCAACTGGTCGGCGATGCGCGACCATTGCGCGCCCTCATCGGCCAGCATGGCCTGCAGCCCGTCCCGCTCGGCCAAGAGATTGTCGCGCTCGGCCCGAAGTTCGATCTCTTCCAGCTTGCGCAGGGCGCGCAGGCGCATGTTCAGGATCGCCTCGACCTGCACATCCGTAAGCCCGAACTCGGCCATCATCACCGATTTCGGGTCATCCTCGAAGCGGATGATCTCGATCACCCGGTCGAGGTTCAGATAGGCGATCAGATAGCCTTCCAGCACCTCGAGCCGTGCGGCGATCTTTTCCAGCCGGAAATTCGCGCGCCGGACCAGCACCTCGCGGCGGTGGTCCAGAAAGGCGCGCAGCACCTCTTTCAGCGAGCAGACCTTGGGCACGCGGCCATCGATCAGCACGTTCATGTTCAGGTTGAAGCGGATCTCCAGATCGCTGACGCGGAACAGGGCCGCCATCAGCTGCTCGGGATCGACGCTGCGGGCGCGGGGTTCCAGCACGATGCGGACATCCTCGGCCGATTCGTCGCGCACATCGGCAAGGATCGGGATCTTCTTGGTCTGGATCAGCTCGGCCAGACGCTCGATCAGCTTGGATTTCTGCACCTGGTAGGGGATCTCGGTGACGACGACCTGCCACTGACCCCGGCCCAGATCCTCCTGCTCCCACTTTGCACGCAGCCGGAAGGCGCCGCGCCCGGTGCGATAGGTCTCGGCGATCGATTCCGCGCTTTCCACCAGCACGCCGCCGGTGGGGAAGTCCGGCCCCTTGATCAGGCCAGCAAGGGTATCGTCGCGGGCCTCGGGCATCTTGATCAGATGCAGGCAGGCGTCGATCACCTCGTGCAGGTTATGGGGCGGAATGTTCGTGGCCATGCCGACCGCGATGCCCGAGGCGCCGTTTGCCAGAAGGTTCGGGAAGGCCGAGGGCAGCACGACAGGCTCGGTCAGCGTGCCGTCATAATTCGGGCGGAAATCGACCGAATCCTCGGCCAGCCCCTCCATCAGCGCCTCGGAGGCCATCGCCAGACGGGCCTCGGTATAGCGGCTGGCGGCGGGGTTATCGCCGTCGATATTGCCAAAGTTCCCCTGCCCGTCGACCAGCGGATAGCGCATGGCGAAATCCTGCGCCAAGCGCGCCATCGCGTCATAGATCGCGGCATCGCCATGGGGGTGATAGTTGCCCATCACGTCGCCGGTGATCTTTGCGGATTTGCGGAACGCGCCGGTGGGCGACAGCCGCAGCTCGCGCATGGCGTAAAGGATGCGGCGATGCACCGGCTTCAGCCCGTCCCGCGCATCGGGCAGCGCGCGGTTCATGATCGTCGACAGCGCATAGGTCAGGTAGCGCTCGCCGATGGCCCGCGACAGCGGTTCGGATTCGGTATTGCGGTCGGGGTCGAGGGGCAATTCGTCAGACATGGCGACTGGATAGGGCGCGGCGGGGCCTCGGTCCAGCGGGAAAATCCGCGCCCTGCGACAAGCTGCGGAACACAGCCGCGTGAAAGGGCGTTAAGATCGGTGCCGCGGGGGAACGAACGCAAGATGATTCGACTGACGATCCTGACTTTGCTGGGCCTGTTCGCAGTTCTGGCGCTTCTTGGCGACCGGGACCCGGACCGGCCCTTCAACCCGACGACCGAGGAGGCCGCGCCCGCGCCGGAGGCCGCACCCGTCGAGACGGTGGTTGAAGCGGCGGCCCCGGCAGTCCCTGCCGATGAGGTGGCCCAGACACCCGAACAGGTGCAGACCTTCCCCGGCCCGCCGCTGCGCCCCTCGCCCGAACATGCCGGCGAAGCCGAGACCGAACTGGCCGAGGCCGAGGCACTGGCGGCAGGCGGCGCCGAGATCATGTACGTGACCGGCGACCGGGTGAATTTCCGCGCCGGCCCCTCGACCAATGACCGGGTGATCGGCGCGATCCTGCGCGGCAGCCCGGTCGAGATCCTTGGCCAGACCGAAGGCTGGGTACAGCTGCGCGATGCCGGCGGGCGCGAGGGTTACATGTCGCTGCAATTCCTGTCGCCCGAGCGGCCGAACTAGATGTCCGGCAGGGTTCTGCTGACCGGCTGCTCCTCGGGCATCGGGCTGGATGCCGCGCGGCACCTCAAGGGTCGAGGCTGGCAGGTGGTGGCGACCTGCCGCAAGCCCGAGGACATTGCCGCCCGCCAGGCCGAAGGCATGGAATGCCTGCATCTGGAACTGGCCGATGAGGCCAGCGTGGCCGAATGCGTCGCCGAGGCGCTCGCCGGCGGGCCGGTCGACGCGCTGGTGAACAACGCCGCCTTCGCCCTGCCCGGCGCGGTCGAGGATATTCCGCGCGGCGGCCTCCGGTCGATCTTCGAGGCCAATCTCTTCGGCACCCATGACCTGACCGTGCGGCTGATCCCGCATTTCCGCGAATTGGGCCGGGGCCGGATCGTCAATATCTCCTCGGTGCTGGGGCTTGTCGGCATTCCATGGCGTGGCCCCTATGTGGCGACGAAATTCGCGCTCGAGGGGCTGACCGACGTGCTGCGGATCGAACTGGCGGATACGCCGATCCATGTCAGCCTGATCGAACCCGGCCCGATCGCCTCGCGGATCCGGGTGAACGCCATTCCGCATTTCGAGCGGTGGGTGAACTGGCAAGACAGCGCCCGGGTGCAGGATTACCGCGATACGCTGCTGAAGCGGCTCTACCAGCCCTCGGCAAAGAAGGATCGCTTCGAACTGCCGCCCGAGGCGGTCAGCCGCCGCATCGCCCATGCACTGGAAGACCCGCGCCCCAAGCCGCGCTATTATGTCACCGTTCCGACCCGGGTTTCGGGAATCGGACGGCGGATTCTGCCGACGCGCGCACTGGACTGGTTCGCCCGCCGCAGCTAGGGTCCGGCGCGAAAGCGAGGTCCCATGAAGGACGATCCCCTGTTCTATCTCATCGTGCTGGCGGTGCTGGCCACGACCCTGATCCTGGTGACCGGGATCGGCGGCTTTGCCCGCGGCGGCGCCTGGAACCGCAAGCATGGCAACCGGATGATGCGCTGGCGGATCATCGCCCAGGCCGTCGCCATCGCACTGATCCTGCTTTACGTCTGGCTGAGAGGGTAATCCATGGTCGTTCTGAACAAGATCTACACCCGCACCGGCGACAAGGGCGACACCGCGCTGTCGGATGGCAGCCGGGTGGCGAAACATGATCCGCGGGTCGAGGCCTATGGCACGGTGGACGAGCTGAATGCCACCCTTGGCATGTGCCGGCTGCACGCGACCGGCGACTTGGCCGCGCGTATCGCGGTGATCCAGAACGATCTTTTCGATCTCGGGGCCGACCTGTCGCGACCGAACATGGCTGCCGACGGCGAGGCCGGTTACGAGGTGCTGCGCATCGTCCAGCCGCAGGTTGACCGGCTCGAATCCGAGATCGACGCGATGAATGCCAACCTGCAACCGCTGCGCAGCTTCATCCTGCCGGGCGGCTCGACGCTGGCCGCGCATCTGCACCTGTCGCGCACCGTGGCGCGCCGGGCCGAGCGCCGGGCGACCGAACTGGCGGCGGGTGGCGATGCCAATGCGGTCGCGATCAAGTACCTGAACCGGCTTTCGGACTGGCTGTTCGTCGCCGGTCGGGTCGCCAATAACGGCGGGCTCGACGATATCCTCTGGGTGCCGGGGGCCAGCCGCTAAGGCTTACGTTGGCGTAAACGTAACGTCATGGAAATTGGTCTTGTAAAGCTTGCCTTTCGGCAGCTAACACGGGCCGCGAACCGATGACGCAACTTTGGGAGAGAGACGGATGAAGGTCCTCGTGCCGGTGAAGCGCGTAATCGACTACAACGTGAAGGCCCGCGTGAAGGCGGACGGCACGGGTGTCGATCTGGCGAATGTGAAGATGTCGATGAACCCCTTTGACGAGATTGCCGTGGAAGAGGCGATCCGGCTGAAGGAGAAGGGCGTCGCGGAAGAAGTGATCGCTGTCTCGATCGGCGTGAAGCAGGCGGCGGAGACGCTGCGCACCGCGCTGGCCATGGGCGCCGACCGGGCGATCCTCGTGGTTGCCGCCGATGACGTGCACCAGGACATCGAGCCGCTGGCCGTCGCCAAGATCCTCAAGGCCGTGGTCGATGCCGAAGGACCGCAGCTGGTCATCGCCGGCAAGCAGGCCATCGACAATGACATGAACGCCACGGGCCAGATGCTGGCCGCGCTCTTGGGCTGGGGTCAGGCGACCTTTGCCTCGAAGCTCGAAATCGAGGGCGGTGCGGCGAAAGTCACCCGCGAGGTTGACGGTGGTCTGCAGACCATCGAGGTGAAGCTGCCGGCGATCGTCACCGCCGACCTGCGGCTGAACGAGCCGCGCTATGCCTCGCTGCCGAACATCATGAAGGCGAAGAAGAAGCCGCTCGATGAAAAGACGGCGGCGGATTACGGCGTCGATGTCAGCCCGCGGCTCGAGATCGTCTCGGTCAAGGAACCCGAGGGCCGCAAGGCCGGGATCAAGGTCGGCTCGGTCGACGAGCTGGTCGGCAAACTCAAAGAAGCGGGGGTGATCTGATGGCTGTTCTTCTGCTGGGTGAAGTCACCAACGGTGTGCTGAGCGTCGATGCCACGGCCAAGGCCGTGAACGCGGTCAAGGGTCTGGGCGATGTGACGGTGCTCTGCGCCGGGGCGTCCGCGAAGGAGGCCGCTGCAGAAGCGGCGAAGATCGCCGGTGTTGCCAAGGTGCTGGTCGCCGAGGATGCGCTCTATGGCCACCGTCTGGCCGAGCCGACCGCCGCGCTGATCGTGTCGCTGGCCGGCGACTATTCGCACATTGCTGCTCCTGCCACGACCGACGCCAAGAACGTCATGCCGCGCGTCGCCGCGCTGCTCGACGCGATGGTAATCTCGGATGTCTCGGCGGTGATCGATGCCGATACCTTCGAGCGCCCGGTCTATGCCGGCAACGCCATCCAGACGGTCAAGTCGAAAGACGCGAAGAAGGTCTTCACCGTCCGCACCGCGAGCTTCGATGCTGCGGGCGATGGCGGTTCGGCCAGCGTTTCCGACGCCGCCATTGCCGAGAACCCCGGTCTGTCGAGCTGGGTTGCCGACGAGGTCGCCAAATCCGACCGCCCGGAACTGACCTCGGCCGGCCGCGTGGTCTCGGGTGGCCGTGGTGTCGCCTCGAAAGAGAACTTCGCCATCATCGAGGCCCTGGCCGACAAGCTGGGCGCCGCCGTCGGTGCCTCGCGCGCTGCCGTCGACAGTGGCTACGCACCGAACGACTGGCAGGTCGGCCAGACCGGCAAGGTCGTGGCGCCCGAGCTTTACGTCGCCGTCGGTATCTCGGGTGCGATCCAGCACCTCGCGGGCATGAAGGACTCGAAGGTCATCGTCGCCATCAACAAGGACGAAGAGGCCCCGATCTTCCAGATCGCCGATTATGGTCTGGTGGGCGATCTCTTCACCGTGGTCCCGGAACTGACCGAGAAGCTGTAAGAGCTTTCATCTTGGCTTAAATATCCCGGGGAGTCGCGCAAAGCGCGACGGGGCAGCGCCCCCGCCCCGGCCAGAACACCGAACCGCCCGCGCCAACCGGCCCGGGCGGTTTTCTCATTGAAGCGCCTCCGATGCCGCCCTATCGTCGCCCCCAGTCAAGCGAGGGTGAGACGAGATGGCGATTCAATCGGTGGGCGTGATCGGCGCAGGGCAGATGGGCAACGGCATCGCCCATGTTTTCGCATTGGCCGGCTATGACGTGCTGATGACCGATATCAGCCAGGAGGCCTTGGACAAGGCCGTCGCCCTGATCGACAAGAACATCGAACGCCAGGTCAGCCGGGGCAAGGCCACGGCCGAGGACAAGGCGGCGGCGATGGGCCGGATCAAGACCACGTTGAAGCTGGCCGATCTGGGCAAGACCGACCTGGTGATCGAGGCTGCGACCGAGCGCGAGACGGTGAAGCAGGCGATCTTCGAGGACCTGCTGCCGCATCTGAAGCATGACACGATCCTGACCTCGAACACCTCGTCGATCTCGATCACCCGGCTTGCCAGCCGCACCGACCGGCCCGAAAAATTCATGGGCTTCCACTTCATGAACCCTGTGCCGGTAATGCAGCTGGTCGAGCTGATCCGCGGCATCGCCACCGATGAGCCGACCTATCAGGCGATGCTGGAGGTGGTGGAGAAGATCGGCAAGACCGCCGCCAGTGCCGAGGATTTCCCCGCCTTCATCGTCAACCGCATCCTGATGCCGATGATCAACGAGGCGGTCTACACGCTCTACGAGGGCGTGGGCAACGTGAAGTCGATCGACAGCGCCATGAAGCTCGGCACCAATCACCCGATGGGACCGCTGGAACTGGCGGATTTCATCGGGCTGGATACCTGTCTGGCAATCATGAACGTGCTGCATGAGGGGCTGGCGGATACCAAGTACCGCCCCTGCCCGCTGCTGACCAAATATGTCGAGGCCGGCTGGCTGGGTCGCAAGACCGGGCGCGGCTTCTATGACTATCGCGGCGAGGAGCCGGTTCCGACGCGCTGAATGCCGCATTCAGACCGGCCGGCCCGGCCTCGCCGCCACAGGATGACCCGATCCGAAGCGAGGATAGTGTGATGATGAAGCGAGTGATTGTGACGACGGCGCTGACCCTTCTGGCCGCGCCGGCCCTTGCCGATGACGAGGCCTGCAAGGCCGTCCGCCTGTCTGATCCCGGCTGGACCGACATCACCGCCACCAATGGCGTTGCCAGCGTGGTGCTGCAGGGTCTGGGCTATGAGCCCGAAATCAGCACCCTGTCGGTGCCGGTCGGCTATGAGGCGCTGAAGAACGGCGATACCGACGTTTTCCTGGGCAACTGGATGCCGGCACAGCAGAAATTCCGCGACGATCTGGATGCCTCGGGCGTGGTCGACCTGCTGGGCCAGAATCTCGAGGGTGCCAAGTTCACCCTGGCGGTGACCACGCCGGGTGCCGATCTCGGGGTCAAGGACTTCGCCGATCTCGATGCGCAGAAGGACGCCTTCGAGGGCAAGATCTACGGGATCGAGCCGGGCGCCCCGGCGAACCAGTCGATCCAGGGCATGATCGAGGCCGACGAGTTCGGGCTGGGTGACTGGGAACTGGTCGAATCGGGCGAACAGGCGATGCTGGCGCAGCTGGCGCGAAATGACGCCGCCGGCACGCCCACGGTCTTTCTCGCTTGGGCACCGCATCCGATGAACGTGAATTTCGCCGTCACCTACCTGTCGGGCGGCGACAAGCAATTCGGCCCCGATTTCGGTGGTGCCACGGTGCATACGCTGGCCCGCAAGGACTGGGTCGCCGCCTGCCCCAATGCGGCGAAGCTGTTTCAGCAGATGGTCTTCTCGATTGACATGGAAAACCAGCTGATGGGCAAGATCCTCGACGAGGGGATGAGCGGCGAGGACGCGGCAAAGGACTGGCTGTCCGCCAATCCCGATGCCCTGACGCCCTGGCTTGACGGCGTGACCACGCTGGACGGTCAGCCCGGCGGTGATGCGGTCAAGGCTGCCATCGCCGGATGACGCAGCCGAATATCCTGATCCTGATGGCGGATCAGCTGTCGGGGGTGCTGTTCCCCGACGGCCCCGCCGATTTCCTGCACGCCCCGAACCTGAAGCGGCTGGCCGAACGCTCGACCCGCTTTGCCAATGCCTATACCGGCAGCCCGCTTTGTGCGCCGGGGCGCGCCAGCTTCATGTCGGGGCAATTGCCGCGCCGCACCCGGGTCTATGACAATGCGGCCGAGTTCGCCTCGGACATCCCGACCTATGCCCATCACCTGCGCCGCGCCGGCTATCAGACCTGCCTGTCGGGCAAGATGCATTTCGTCGGCCCCGACCAGCTGCACGGTTTCGAGGAGCGGCTGACCACCGACATCTATCCCGCCGATTTCGGCTGGACCCCGGACTACCGCAAGCCGGGCGAGCGGATCGACTGGTGGTATCACAATCTGGGTTCCGTCACCGGCGCCGGCGTGGCCGAGATCACCAACCAGTATGAATATGACGACGAGGTCGCCTATCACGCCTGCCGCAAGCTCTATGACCTGTCGCGGGGCGGGGATGCGCGACCCTGGTGCCTGACGGTCAGCTTCACCCATCCGCATGACCCCTTCGTCGCCCGGCGCAAATACTGGGATCTCTACGAGGACGCGCCGGAGCTGGAACCGCCGGAAGCCATCCCCTATGCCGAACAGGACCCCCATGCGCAGCGGCTGATGGACGCCTGCGACTGGCAGGGACTGGAAATCCGGCCCGAACATGTGCGCCGCGCGCGTCAGGGCTATTTCGCCAATATCAGCTATATCGACGAGAAATTCGGCGAGATCCTCGACGTGCTGGAACGCAGCCGGCAAGAGGCGATCATCATTGTCCTGTCGGATCACGGCGAGATGCTGGGCGAGCGCGGGTTGTGGTTCAAGATGAGCTTTTTCGAAGGCTCGGCCCGGGTGCCGCTGATGATCGCGGCGCCCGGCATGGCGCCGGGGCGCGTGGATCGCCCGGTCAGCACCATCGATGTGCTGCCGACGATCTGCGATCTGGCCGGATTGCCGATGGACGAGATTGCCCCCTGGACGGATGGGGAATCGCTTGCGGATGGCGGCGCGTCGCACGGGCCGGTGGCGATGGAATATGCCGCCGAGGGCAGCATCACCCCGCTGGTCGCCCTGCGCGAAGGGCAGTGGAAATACATCGCCTGCAAGGCCGATCCCGAACAACTGTTCGATCTCGAGGCCGATCCGGGCGAGCGGATGAACCTTGCCGCCGATCCGGCCCATGCCGAGACCCTCGCCCATTTCCGGCAGATGGCGGCCGCGCGTTGGGATCTGTCGACCTATGACGCCGAGGTGCGGCAGTCGCAGGCCCGGCGCTGGATCGTCTACGAGGCGCTGCGGAACGGCGCCTATTACCCCTGGGATCACCAGCCGCTGATGCAGGCCTCGGAGCGTTACATGCGCAACCACATGGACCTGAACGTGCTGGAGGAAAGCAAGCGCTTCCCGCGCGGTGAATAGCTTGGGGGGAGTAGCGCCGGACAGCAGAACGGGGCCGGATTTCTCCGGCCCCGTTTCGCGCGATCAGGACTTTACTCGTCGGTCTTGGGGTCGCGCTGGTTCATGAACTGGTCGAACTCCGCCTTGTCCTTGGCCTCGCGCAACTTGGCGAGGAAGTCGAGGAATTCGCGGTGCTCGTCCTCGAGCCGCTTCAGCGTTTCATCGCGATAGGCGTCGAAAGCGACATTGCCCGTGGGGGCGGCGTAGTAGTGGCTGCGATGGCCGCGATGGCCGCAGCTGCGATGTCCGAACATGCGTTTGCTCCAGATCATGTAACCAAGGATGGCGAGGCCGACCGGCCAGAAGGCAACGAAGCCGAGGATCATGGCAACGATCCATGCGGGCTTGCCCTTTTCGTCCAGCCAGTCACGGGCACGGCCAAGCGGACCATTTCCGCGCTGCTGGGGCAGTTGATAGACCGGCCAGGTTTGAGAGGCGCTGTGCATTTCTTGTGACCTTTCCATGTTAATGTTAATCACATTTACATAAATGGGAGGTCCAAGTCCCCGGTCAAGACGCGGCAGGGACTATTTTTCACAGACCCGCCGAAACGAAAAAACCCCGGCCATCAGGCCGGGGTTTTGTCTGTTCACCGCCTGATGCGGATCAGTTGCCGGTAACCAGCGTCCACCAGATCTTCTTCGACGGCTCCTGGTACCAGCCGATGCCCAACTGGGTCGCGGTCGGGTCCATGATGATGTCGCGGGTGTCGCGGGTCTGCATCCAGGCGTTCAGGGTCTGGATGTCGTTCTCATAGGATTCCGAGATGTTCTCGCCGATGATCCCGCCGAAATAGCCCTGCCGCTTGGCCCGGTCGAGGGGCGAGCTGCCATCCGAACCGAAATGCCAGGCCCGGTTCTGAGCCGCCATGTCCTGCGAATGCGCCACGGTCGAGGCCGAAAGCTGCGGGTTCAGCATCAGCGGCGTCAGGCCGATATTGGCGCGCAACTGGTTGATCTGGCCCTGAACGCGCAGCGGGATCTGCGACGCCTCGCGCTGGTCGATCGTGTAGGCGACCGGGATCGGCTGGCCGTCAGGGCCAAGCTGCGGTTGGGCAAGTCGCGGCGCACAGGCGGTCAGCGCAAGCACGGACAGGACCGCAATCGTGCGGATGTTCAACATTTCGGGTGTCCCTCATAGGCGTTTTCCGGTGATTTACCCAAACCCGGGCCTCCGATCAAACGCAAGAATTCGTGATGCGGCAGTCCTGCAACAGCCTTTCGCCCCTGCCCGGCCGATGACGGTCCTTTGATTTGAAATGGCAAGTTCATAAGCATAAATCCGCCAACAGACCCGCATCTCTCTCGATGGGCAGCAAGAGGCCGCCAGCAGAACGGCCCAGAACGAAGGACAAGAGCATGAGCAAGTTTCACCAGCTTAATCGCCGGGCGTTCCTGACGACCGCCGCCGCCGGTGCCGCCGGCCTGGCGCTTCCGGCCTTTGGCCAGCAGATCGATCCCTATACCGGCCAGCCGATCTACGGCGCGACCGCCGGCGCCACGCCCGATGCCGGCGCGGTGCAATATGACAGCGGTCAGGACAGCCGCCGGAACATCTCCAGCTTCCATTCGCAAAGCTGGCAGCCGCATTTCGACACCCTGACCAATGGCGCGATCCTGGTCGACCTGACCTCGCGCGCGGTGCATTACTGGTCCGAGGACCAGTCGGTCTACAAGCTTTACCCGTCCTCGATCCCGGTCAGCGAAGACCTGACCCGTCGTGGCCGGACCGAGGTGATCCGCAAGGTCGAAGGCCCGACCTGGTCGCCGACGCCGGACATGAAGAAGCGCAACCCGGAATGGCCCGATTTCGTGCCCGCCGGGCCGGACAACCCGCTCGGCACCCATGCGCTCTACCTGTCGTGGCAGTATTACCGGATCCACGGCACCCACGACACGCGCAAGATCGGCCGCAAGTCCTCGAACGGCTGCATCGGTCTTTACAACGAGCACATCAAGGAACTGTTCGCCCTCTCGACCGTCGGCACGCAGGTTCTGATCATCTGAGGCGCAGCGCAGCTGCCCAAAGAAAAGGCCCCGGGAACGGGGCCTTTTTGCTGTCTCGCGTTCGGTCTCAGGCGACCAGCACGTCCAGCCGGGCGGCGCAGATGAAATCATTTTCCGTCAGCCCGCCGGCCTCATGCGTGGTGAAGGTCACTTCGCAATAGCCCCAACCAAAGGCGATGTCGGGATGATGGCCCTGCTTGTTCCCCAGCCATGCCGCCAGGTTGGCCATCTCGACCGCCTTGGCAAAGCCCTTGAACTCGAAGCGGCGGCTGATCTTCGTGCCATCCTCGGCAAGCACCCAGCCCGCGTCGAGTTGCGTCATCATCTCCCGCACCGCCTCGGGCGAAGACGGGGCGATGCCGCCCCGGCACGGCTCGCAGGTCTTCTGGCTCAGGTCATTGGTCGCCATGCTGTCCTCCCTCTGCCGCTGCTGCCAACACTAGCAGGTCATGGGCGGCGCGATAAGCCGGCGCGCGCTCAGGCCGGCGTCACCCAGCCGCCGATATTCTCTCGGATGACGTTCATCATCACGTCGATATGCGCGGGATCGTCGTTCAGGCAGGGGATATAGGTGAACTCCTTGCCGCCGGCATGTTCATAGGCCTCGCGGATCTCGCCATTGATCTCTTCCAGCGTCTCGATGCAATCGGCGGCAAAGGCCGGCGAGATGACGGCGATGTCGCTGACGCCCTGCTTGGCCAGCTCGGCCACATGCTCGACGGTATAGGGGCGCAGCCATTCCTCGCGGCCGAAGACCGACTGGAAGCTGGTATCGATGATCCCGTCCTCCCAGCCAAGCGCGGCCTGCAACAGGCGCGAGGTCTTCTGGCACTGGCAATGATAGGGGTCGCCCTGCATCAGATAGCGTTTCGGCATCCCGTGATAGCTGGCGACCAGCCGCCCCGGCTTACGATTGCCCAGCACCCGGCGGACCGAAGCCGCCAGCGCCGCGATGTAATCGGGCCGGTCGAAATAGGCATCGACCGTGCGTACCGAGGGTTGCCATGTCTGTTCCATCAGCGCCCGGAACAGCTGGTCATTGGCGGTGGCCGAGGTGGCGCCGGCATATTGCGGGTAAAGCGGCAGGAAGACGATGCGCCGGCAGCCGGCCTTGACCATCCGCTCCAGCACTTCCCCGGTCGAGGGATTGCCATAGCGCATGCAGAACTCGACCATGACCTGGTCGCCCCATTCGGCATGGGCGCGGGCACGCAGCGCCGCGGTCTGGTCACGGGTAATGGTCATCAGCGGGCTTTCGCCCTTTTCCTCGTTCCAGATCAGCTTGTAATTCGCGCCCGAACTGAACGGCCGCTTGGTCAGGATGATGCCCTGCAGGATCGGCTGCCATTTCCAGCGCGGCAGGTCGATCACCCGCTTGTCCGAGAGGAACTCGTTCAGGTAACGGCGCATCGACCAGTAGTCATAGCCGTCGGGCGTGCCCAGGTTGGCGATCAGGATGCCGGTCTTCGGCGGGGTGACGGCGGGATGGTCGGCGGGCTTTGCAGCTGGCGTCATGTCTTGTCTTTCGTATCGTTCAGCGCATCGGCCAGCAGCATCTGGGCGCTGCCGGGGCGCAGCGGCTTCTGCTGGTTCTCGGCGGGAGACCAGCCGGTCAGGAAGACCAGGTCAAAGGTCGCGCGGATACGCGCGGGATCGTCGCGGTCGGGGAAACGCTCGGCATAGATGGCGGCGGCGCGGGCCAGAACCTCGCGCCGGGTGGGCTGGCGCAGCCGAGCGGCCAGCGCATTGCCCTCGCCCATCGCCCGCAGATCCTGCGCCAGATGGATCAGGTCGCGATAGCTGGCGGGCAGGTTCAGCAGATCGGCCACCGGCAGCGCCAGCCCGGCGCGGCCCAGCAGCGCCCCCATCTCGCGGATCTCGCCCATCGGCAACACGCGCGGCGACAGCCCGCCCGAAACCTCGGCCTCGGCCTCAGCCAGCGCGGCGCGCAGTTCCGAAAGCGTCTGGTTGCCGGGGCAGACGGCGATGAACAGCCCGTCCGGGCGCAGCGCGCGGGCGCATTGGATGATCTGGCCGACCGGATCATCGGCCCAGTGCAGCGACATGGCATGAATGACCAGATCGAGACTGCCGGGCGGCGGCAGGTCCAGAACCGGCGTGTCGGGCAGGATCAGCGCCCCGGGAAAGGCCTCGGCCCAGAGCGCCGGATGGCCGGTCACGACCGCAACGTCCCGAAACGATCTTTTAACCTCGGCCAGCCTATCCTGCAGCTCGTCGGCGGCGATTCGATGCAGGAAATCCGCCAGACCGGCGCGGGTGGCGCGGGCCCGGTTGCGGGTCAGCGCGGCGCGGTCGGTCAGAGCCGGTCTGTCAGAAGAGGAGAGGGCTTGCATGGTGATGCAACATAGGGGCCTTGGCGGGATGTTGAAAGGTGCGTTGCGTATCCTTTACCCGCCGCAATGCCTGTGCTGCGCCGATCCGGTCGCGACCGAAGGCGCGCTCTGCGGGCGCTGCTGGTCCGAGGCGGAGTTCATCACCGGCGCTTGCTGTGGCCGCTGCGGCGCGCCGCTGCCCGGCGAAGTCGAGACATCGGGCGGGCGAGAGGTGCAACTGGTCTGCGACGATTGCCTGGTCATTGCCCGCCCCTGGCGCCATGGCCGCGCGGCGATGGTCTATTCCGGCACCGGGCGGCAGCTGGTGCTGGCGCTGAAACATGCCGATCGGCCCGACCTTGCGCCGGCACTTGGCGACTGGCTGGCGCGGGCGGCGCGTCCGCTGATCCGGCCCGGGATGCTGGTGGTGCCGGTGCCGGTGCATCCCTGGCGGCTGCTCAAGCGGAAATACAACCAGTCCGAACTGCTGTCCTCGCACCTGGCGCAGGTCTTTGAGCTTGAGCATCGACCCGAGTTCCTCGCCCGCACCCGGCATAGCGAGGGGCAGGATCACAAGGGCGTGGCTGATCGCTTCGCCAATGTCGCCGGCAGCATCCGGGCCAGCCGCCGCCATGCCGCGCGGTTGCAGGGACGCGCGGTGCTGCTAGTCGATGACGTGATGACCTCGGGCGCAACGCTGGCGCAGGCGGCCGAGGCGCTGCGCGCCGCCGGATCGGGGCCGATTTCGGTCGCGGTGGTGGCGCGGGCGGTCAAGGCTCACTAGATAGGGAATTGAACGAACCGTTTTCCACGCGAGAGTCCTGCTGCCATGGCCCAGATCGAGATCTATACCACCCCCTCCTGCCCCTATTGCCACCGGGCCAAGGCCCTGTTGCGCGAGAAGGGGGCAGCCTTTGACGAGACCGATGTTTCCATGGACCCGGACCTGCGGCTGGCGATGACCAACCGCGCCGGTGGCCGCCGCTCGGTGCCGCAGATCTTCATCAATGGCGAACATGTCGGCGGCAGCGACGATCTTTACGCGCTGGAACAGGCCGGCAAGCTGGATGCGCTGCTGGCAGCGGATGCCGCGCCCGTCGGTCGCTAAGACGGTGGCACAGTCAGCGGGCAGCGGCGGGGCGAAACCCGGTGCAGGGAGCGATCTCCTGCGCGTCGCGCTGCTGCAGCTGACGGTCAGCGACGATCCTGCAGAAAACCTGCCGGTGACGCTGGACCTGATCGCCAAGGCGGCGGCCGAGGGCGCGACGCTGATCGCCACACCCGAGGCGACGAACCTGCTGTCGCCCTCGCGCGACTGGCAGCGCGAGGCGCTGCGACCCGAGGCCGAAGACCCGACACTGGCCGCCCTGCGGGACGCCGCGCGGCAGCACGGCCTCTGGCTGCTGATCGGCTCGCTTGCACTGCGCGATGACGACCCGGAAGGCGACGGCCGCTTTGCTAATCGCAGTTTCCTCATCGCGCCGGATGGCGGCATCGCCGCACGCTATGACAAGATCCACATGTTCGACGTGACCATCTCGGACACCGAAAGCTATCGCGAAAGCGCCGCCTATCGTCCCGGCGCGCAGGCGGTGCTGGCCGAGGGGCCGGGGCCGATCGGCATGACCGTCTGCTATGACCTGCGCTTCCCGCAGCTTTTCCGCCGCCTGGCACAGGCCGGGGCGCGCATCCTGACGGTGCCCGCCGCCTTCAACTCGACCACGGGTGCAGCGCATTGGCATGTCCTGCTCCGCGCCCGCGCCATCGAGACCGGCTGTTTCATCCTCGCCCCGGCGCAATGCGGCACCCACCCTGCCCCGCACAGCCCCGACCGCCACCCGCGGCAAAGCTATGGTCATTCGCTGATCGTCGATCCCTGGGGCGAGGTGCTGGCCGATGGCGAAACGACGCAGGGTCTGGTCATCGCCGAGCTTGACCTGGGGGCAGTGGAAAGGGCACGGTCGCGCATTCCGTCCCTGACCCATGATCGCGACTATTGCGGCCCCTGACCTGCAGATGACCACTACTACCGCCCCCAACGCGCCGCAGCCCAAGGACCAGACGCCCGACCGTCTGGCCGCGAGCCTCTTTGCCGAGGTGCTGATCGCCGATCAGCTGTCGCGCAACCTGATCAGCAAGGCCCTGCCCCGCGGGATGCAGATCTCGCATTTCTCGGTGCTGAACCTGCTGGCGCATATGAACGAGGAACGCACGCCGGCCGAACTGGCGGCGGCCTTCCACGTCACCCGGGGCGCGATGACCAATACGCTGTCGCGGTTGGAATGGGCCGGGCATGTCCATATCCGCCCTGATTGGGATGATGCCCGGCGCAAGCTGGTGGCGATCAGCCCGGCGGGCCGTGCCGCGCGCGATGCGGCCATCGCTGCCTTCATGCCGCTGATCGCCGATATCGTCCGCGACATCGGCGCGGACCGGGTGCGGGCCACCCTGCCGGTGCTGCGCGAATTGCGGCTGCGGCTGGCGGGTGACGAGAACGGCTGAGCCTCAGCGCCGCCCGGTCATGATGTAGTTTACCGACAGATCGCGCTCAGACAGGCTCCAGTCCCACCGAATCGGGTTGAAGACCATGCCACGCCGGTCCACCGCCGGCATCCCCGCTGCGGCCATCATCCCGGCCAGTTCCTCGGGGGTGATGAAGCGGTGCCATTCATGCGTCCCCTTGGGCAGCCAGCGCATGATCCATTCCGCCCCGATGATCGCCGCGCCAAAGCTTTTCGGCGTGCGATTCAGGGTCGAGACGATCATGACCCCCCCGGGCTTCGTCAGCGCCGCGCAGGTGGCGACGAAAGCCGCCGGGTCGGCGACATGTTCGACGATCTCCAGCGCCAGAACCGCATCGAACCGCTCGCCCGCGTCGGCCAGCGCCTCGGCGGTGGTGGCGCGGTAATCGATCTCCAGCCCCTGCTGCTCGGCATGAAGGCTGGCGACCGAGATATTGCGCTCGACCGCGTCGGCACCCACCACCTCGGCCCCCAGCCGCGCCATCGGCTCGGTCAGCAGGCCGCCGCCGCAGCCGATATCCAGAAGCCGCAAGCCTTCGAAGGGCCGAAGGCTGCGGGCATCGCGGCCGAACTCGGCGCCGATGCGGCTGATGATATAGTCGAGCCGGGTCGGGTTCAGCATGTGCAGCGGCTTGAACTTGCCGTTCGGATCCCACCATTCGGCGGCCATGGCCTCGAATTTCGCCAGTTCCGCCGGATCGACGCTGCTGCCTTCGGCATTCCGTCCCGTTACAAGGGTACTGTCCTGGGTCATGGCGTGTCCTTCGGCTGGCAGGTTTGTCGCGGGCGATCTATACTGCGTCAATGGACAGATTGGCAGGACAAATCGGCGCGACACCCGGGCGGCTTTATCCCGACATCCGCCCCTATGACCAGCGCATGATCGACCGCGGCGACGGGCATCAGCTTTACGTCGAGCAATGCGGCAATCCCGATGGCCAGCCGGTGCTGGTGCTGCATGGCGGCCCCGGCGGCGGTTGCAGCCCGTTCATGCGGCGCTTCTTCGACCCGGCTCATTACCGTGTCGTCCTCTTCGACCAGCGCGGCTGCGGCCGCTCGCGCCCAACCGCCAGCGTCGAGGCGAATACCACGGCGCATCTGATCGGCGATATCGAGGCGATCAGGCAGATTCTCGGTGTCGCGAGCTGGACCCTCTTCGGTGGCAGCTGGGGGGCGACACTGGCCCTTGCCTATGCCGAGGCCCATCCCGATCGTGTTGCCGCGCTGGTGCTGCGCGGGGTGTTCCTGGGGATGCAGAGCGAGCTCGACTGGTTCTATGGCGGCGGCGCTGGCCGGTTCTTCCCCGATCTCTGGGCGCGCTTCCGCGAGGTGATCCCCGAGGGGGAACGCGGCAACCTGATCGCCGCCTATCATCGCCGCCTCTTCGATGATGATCCCGGGCGGCAGGCACGTTACGCGCTGCCCTGGCTGATCTGGGAAAACGCGCTGGCCGGGTTGCAATCCTCGGCCTCGACCACGGCGCCGACCGAATATGCCCGCGCCTTCGCCCGTCTGGAAAACCACTACTTCGTCAACGGCTGTTTCCTCGACGAGGGCCAGCTGCTGCGCAACAGGGCCCGGATCGAGAATCTGCCGGCGGTGATCGTGCAGGGCCGCTATGACATGGTCTGCCCGCCGCAAAGCGCCTGGCAACTGGCCGAGGGCTGGGACCGCTGCGAGCTGCGAATCGTCCCGGCGGCGGGCCATGCCCTGTCCGAAGCGCCGATTGCCGCCGAACTGGTGCGGGTGATGGACGAGCTGCGCGACAGGGCCAGCTCCGCCTAGACAACCGGCCCGAGACTCGGCTTGCATTCCACGAAGCTTGCGCCTATATACCGCCTCAACAGCGGCGCAGGCTTCCACCACCTGCCCCACCGAGCAAGACGACCGGGCCCGCTGATGGCCCGTTTTTCATTTCTGGGGACTGACATGTCCAATGACCTGATCGCCAAGACTGCCATCGACCGGCGCCTGGCCGAGATCCTGATCCCGGTGATCGAGGATCTGGGATTCGAACTTGTGCGCCTGCGCCTGCAGGGCGGCAAGACCGCCACGCTGCAGATCATGGCCGACCGTCCCGAGGGCGGCATCAACGTGGATGACTGCGCCGATATCTCGGTCGCCGTCTCGGCCACGCTGGATGTCGAGGACCCGATCGAGGACAATTACCATCTGGAAGTCTCCAGCCCCGGCATCGACCGGCCGCTGACCCGGCTGAAGGACTTCGCCACTTTCGAAGGCTACGAGGCCCGGCTGGAGACCAACCAGCCGATCGACGGTCGCAAGCGCTTCAAGGGCATCCTGGCCGGGGTCGAGACCGGCGAGGGTGGCGACGAGGTTCTGCTGAACATCGAGGAAGCCGGCGAGACCCAGACCATCGGGCTGAATTTCGACTGGCTCAGCGACGCCAAGCTGGTGCTGACCGACGAGCTGATCCGGGAAATGCTGCGCCAGAAGAAGGATGCGGGGGTCGAGATAGACAATCTCGACGAATCCCATTTTGACGAGATCGAAACCGAAGACGAGGCCGCGCAGGACGCCGGCTCAGTGAAGGAGTAAGTGATGGCAATCACCTCTGCCAACCAGCTTGAACTGCTGCAAACCGCCGAGGCCGTCGCCCGCGAGAAGATGATCGAGCCCGAGTTGGTCATCGAAGCGATGGAAGACAGCCTCGCCCGTGCAGCCAAGTCGCGCTATGGCGCCGAGATGGACATCCGCGTCCGCATCGACCGCAAGACCGGCAATGCCACCTTCACCCGCGCCCGCACCGTGGTCGAGGACGAGGCCGTCGAGAACTACCAGGCCGAATTCACCGCCGATCAGGCCCGCCCCTATTTCGAGCCGTCCAAGGATGGCCGCGCCATCTGGCTGCGCGAGGGCGTGGCGATCAGCGAGTTCAAGGGCAACACCCCGCAAGCCGGCGACGTTTTCGAGGAGCAGGTGCCGCCGGTCGATCTGGGCCGCATTGCCGCGCAATCGGCCAAGCAGGTGATCCTGCAGCGCGTCCGCGAGGCCGAGCGCGATCGCCAGTACGAGGAATTCAAGGACCGCGCCGGCACCATCATCAACGGTGTCGTCAAGCGCGAGGAATATGGCAACATCATCGTCGATGTCGGCCGTGGCGAGGCGATCCTGCGCCGCAACGAGAAGATCGGCCGCGAAAGCTATCGCCCGAACGACCGCATCCGCGCCTATGTCAAGGATGTGCGCCGCGAGGCCCGTGGCCCGCAGATCTTCCTGTCGCGCACCGATCCGCAGTTCATGGCCGAGCTGTTCAAGATGGAAGTGCCGGAAATCTATGACGGCGTGATCGAGATCAAGGCCGTGGCCCGTGATCCGGGTTCGCGCGCCAAGATCGCCGTGATCTCCTATGACAACTCGATCGACCCCGTCGGTGCCTGTGTCGGTATGCGCGGTTCGCGCGTGCAGGCTGTTGTCGGCGAATTGCAGGGCGAGAAGATCGACATCATTCCGTGGAATGACGATCAAGCCACCTTCCTGGTGAACGCACTGCAGCCGGCCGAGGTCTCGAAGGTCGTCTTCGACGAGGATTCGACCAGCATCGAGGTCGTGGTGCCCGACGAGCAACTGTCGCTCGCCATCGGTCGTCGCGGCCAGAACGTGCGCCTGGCCAGCCAGCTGACCGGGCTCGACATCGACATCCTGACCGAGGAAGAAGAATCCAAGCGCCGTCAGGCCGAGTTCAATTCGCGCACCCAGTTGTTCATGGACAAGCTGGATCTGGACGAATTCTTCGCCCAGCTGCTGGTGGCCGAGGGCTTCACCAATCTGGAAGAAGTGGCCTACGTCGATCTGGACGAGCTGCTGGCGATCGATGGCGTCGACGAAGGCACCGCCGAAGAGTTGCAGGCCCGCGCCCGCGACGTGCTGGAGGCCGCCAACAAGGCCGCGCTGGAAAATGCCCGTGCCCTTGGCGCCGAGGACAGCCTCATTGAATTCGAGGGCCTGACGCCCCAGATGGTAGAGGCATTGGCCAAGGATGGCGTGAAGACGCTGGAAGACTTCGCCACCTGTGCGGACTGGGAACTGGCCGGTGGCTGGACCACGGTCGACGGCCAGCGCGTCAAGGATGACGGCCTTCTGGAACCCTTCAATGTCTCGCTGGAAGATGCGCAGACCATGGTGATGACCGCCCGCGTGATGCTGGGCTGGGTCGATCCGACCGAACTGGAGCCGAAGGACGACGACAGCGACGACGAGGACACCGCAACCGAGGAGGCCGGGGCGTAAGCCCTGGAGGTCCGCAGGATGAGCCGCGGGGGCCGGGACAAGGACCGCGAAGCGCCGAGCGAGAGGCGCTGCATCGTCACGGGCGAGGTCCAGCCGAAGCGCGGCCTTGTCCGCTTCGTGCTGGGGCCCGACAACATGGTGGTGCCTGATCTGGCCGAAAAGCTGCCGGGTCGCGGGGTCTGGGTGGTTGCGGATCGCGCCGCGATCGACAAGGCGGCCACGAAGGGGCTGTTTGCGCGCGGGTTTAAGGCCCCGGTGACGACGCCCGAAGGTCTGGGCGCGCTGGTCGAGGCGGGCATGGCGCAGAGGGTCGTGGATCTGGTGTCTCTGGCGCGCAAGGCGGGCCGCGCAGTGGCCGGGTTCGAGAAGGTAAAGTCCTGGCTTGCAGCCGGGCAGGCAAAGGTTCTGTTGCAGGCCAGCGACGGGTCCGACCGGGGAAAAGGCAAGCTGTGGACACCCGAGGGTGGACGCTGGTTTGGCTGCCTGACGGCGGCAGAATTGGGTTTGTCCTTCGGTCGCGATCATGTCATACACGGCGCGCTTGCGCCGGGTGGGCTGACCGACAGTGTAATCAACGATGCGGGCAGACTGACGGGTCTGCGCGAGCATGACGGCGGCGTGGCCGCCGGAAAGGATACGGACGCGAGATGAGCGATAAAGACGGTAACAAGACATTGGGCATCGGCGGGCGTTCGGGTCAGGTGAAGCAGAGCTTCAGCCACGGCCGGACCAAGAGTGTGGTCGTCGAGACCAAGCGCAAGCGCGTCGTGGTGCCCAAGCCCGGCGCTGCTGCCGAAAAGCCTGCTGGCATCGCTCCGACCGTGGCTCAGGTCTCTGCTGCCGGGTCGCGGCGTCCCGCCGGCATCACCGATGCCGAGATGGAGCGCCGGCTGAAGGCTTTGGCTGCCGCCAAGGCGCGTGAGGCCGAGGAAGCTGCGACCCGCGCCGCCGAGGAAAAGGCCCGCGAGGAAGAACGCGAGCGCCGCCGCGCCGAGGCCGAGGCCAAGGAGCGCGAGGATCGCGAGCGCGAAGAGGCCCTGAAGGCCAAGGCCGACGAGGATGCCCGCCGCGCCGAAGAGGCACAGCTGCGCGAGCAGAAGAAGGCCGAAGTGCGCAAGCCCGCCGCCGCCGAGAAGCCGGCGACCCCGGCTGACCAGGCCGCGGTCGAGGCCGCCGCCGCACGCGCCGAGGCCAAGGGTGTCTCGACCACCGGCCCGCGCAAATCCGAACGCGACCGCCCGGAACGCGGCGCCGACCGCGGTGCACCCGCCGGCCGCGCCGGCGAGCGCGACAACCGGCGCGCCGGCAAGCTGTCGCTGAATGACGCGCTGTCCGGTGGCGAAGGCGGCCGTCAACGCAGCCTTGCGGCGATGAAGCGCAAGCAGGAGCGGGCCAAGCAGAAAGCCATGGGCCAGTCGGTCCGGGCCGAAAAGCAGGTGCGCGACGTGCAGCTGCCGGAAACCATCGTGGTTTCGGAACTGGCCAACCGGATGGCGGAACGCGCCGCCGATGTGGTCAAGTCGCTGATGCAGATGGGCATGATGGTCTCGATCAACCAGCCGATCGATGCCGACACCGCCGAACTGGTGATCGAGGAATTCGGCCACCGCGCCGTCCGCGTCTCGGATTCGGATGTGGAACAGGTCATCGACACGGTCGAGGACAAGGACGAGGATCGCCAGCCCCGGCCGCCGATCATCACCATCATGGGCCATGTCGACCACGGCAAGACCTCGCTTCTGGACGCCATCCGCCACGCCAACGTGGTCTCGGGCGAGGCCGGCGGCATCACCCAGCATATCGGTGCCTACCAGGTGACCACCGATGGCGGCGCGGTGCTGACCTTCCTCGACACGCCGGGCCACGCGGCGTTTACCTCGATGCGCGCGCGCGGTGCCAATGTCACCGATATCGTCGTGCTGGTGGTCGCCGCCGATGACGCGGTGATGCCGCAGACGGTCGAGGCGATCAACCACGCCAAGGCCGCCAAGGTGCCGATGATCGTGGCGATCAACAAGGTCGACAAACCGGCTGCCGACCCCAACAAGGTCCGCACCGCTCTGCTGCAGCACGAAGTCGTGGTCGAGCAGATGTCGGGCGACGTGCAGGATGTCGAGGTTTCGGCCAAGACCGGCCAGGGGCTGGACCAGTTGCTGGAAGCCATTGCGCTGCAGGCCGAGATCCTCGAACTGCGTGCCAATCCCGAGCGCGCCGCACAGGGCGCAGTGATCGAGGCGCAGCTTGACGTGGGCCGTGGCCCGGTCGCCACCGTTCTGGTGCAGAACGGCACGCTGAAGCGCGGCGACATCTTCGTCGTCGGCGAGCAGTGGGGCAAGGTGCGCGCGCTGATCAACGACAAGGGCGAGCGCGTCGAAGAGGCCGGTCCCTCGGTTCCGGTCGAGGTTCTGGGTCTCAATGGTACGCCCGAGGCTGGCGACGTTCTGAACGTGGTCGAGACCGAGGCGCAGGCCCGCGAGATCGCCGACTACCGCATCCAGGCCGCCAAGGACAAACGCGCCGCTGCCGGTGCCGCCGTCACGCTGGACCAGATGATGGCCAAGGCCAAGGCCGACCAGAGCGTTGCCGAACTGCCGGTGGTGGTGAAGGCCGACGTGCAGGGCTCGGCCGAGGCGATCGTTCAGGCGCTGGAAAAGGTCGGCAATGACGAGGTGCGCGTCCGCGTGCTGCATTACGGCGTCGGCGCCATCACCGAAAGCGATGTGGGCCTTGCCGAGGCTTCGGGCGCGCCGGTCATCGGCTTCAACGTCCGGGCCAATGCGCCCGCCCGCAATGCCGCCAACCAGAAGGGTGTCGAGATCCGTTACTACTCGATCATCTATGATCTGGTGGATGACATCAAAGCCGCCGCTTCGGGCCTTCTGTCGGCCGAAGTCCGCGAGACCTTCATCGGCTATGCCGAGATCCGCGAGGTCTTCAAGGTCACCGGCGTTGGCAAGGTTGCCGGCTGTCTGGTCACCGAGGGCGTTGCCCGCCGCTCGGCCGGCGTCCGCCTGCTGCGCGACAACGTGGTGATCCACGAAGGCACGCTGAAGACGCTGAAGCGCTTCAAGGACGAGGTCAAGGAAGTGCAGTCCGGCCAGGAATGCGGCATGGCCTTCGAGAATTACGACGACATCCGCCCGGGCGATGTCATCGAGATCTTCGAGCGCGAGGAGGTCGAGCGCAAGCTGTAAGCGGCGCTCGCCATCCCCAGACCCCAAAAGCAGAAAGGGCGCCCTCCCCGGCGCCCTTTCTCGTTTTTCAAACTCGTAAAAACGAGGGTCGTTGTCAGGCGCCTACCGGCTTGCCGACATAAATCTTGTCACCGACCCGCACGGCGATCTTGCCGTTCGGGTCTTTGCGTTCGAACACCCCCTGGACCGAGATACAGCTACCGATCGTGATCGTGCGAATCATGTCCATCCCATTGCATTGACTTCATGGTGGAATCAGAATGCCGCGACCCACCCCTTGCGGGAATGGGGATTTCACAAGGGGGTTGTGAAACATTAACTTTTCTCGAGGTACCCGGCGTTTTGCGGCATTAAAGCCACAGACGAATCTGCGGGATCAGCGGGATGTCGGCGGGCGGCATCGGATAGTCGGTCAACTTTTCGGGCCGCACCCAGGCCAGCCCCTGCCCCTCGCGCGGCTGCACGATGCCGTTCCATTTTCGGCAGGCAAACAGCGGCATCAGCAGGTGGAAATCGGCATAGCTGTGGCTGGCGAAGGCCATGGGGGCGAGGCAGGATTGCCACGTCTCGATCCCCAGTTCCTCGTGCAATTCGCGGATCAGCGCCGCCTCGGGGGTCTCGCCCGGCTCGACCTTGCCGCCCGGAAACTCCCACAGACCGGCCATCGATTTGCCCTCGGGGCGCTGTGCCAGAAGCACGCGCCCGTCAGGGTCGATCAGCAGGACGGCGGAAACCAGTACGACTTTCACAGGCGCATCTCCGAACCGACCTTCACGACCGGTAATCGGCGTTGATGTCGATGTAGCGGTGGGTCAGGTCGCAGGTCCACATGGTCTGCTCGCCCTTGCCCAGCCCCAGATCGACGCCGATCACCAGCTCCTGCCGCTTCATGTATATACTGGCCTTGGTCTCGTCGTAATCCGGCGAGCGCCAGCCGTCGCGGGCCAGAACCATGTCGCCAAAGCTGATCGACAGCTTGTCGCGGTCGGCCTTGGCGCCGGACTTGCCGACGGCGGCGACCACCCGGCCCCAGTTGGCGTCCTCGCCGGCGATGGCTGTCTTCACCAGCGGCGAATTGGCGATGGCGCTGGCGATCTTGCGGGCGTCGGCCTTGCTGGCCGCACCGGTCACCCGGACCTCGACGAACTTCGTCGCCCCCTCGCCGTCGCGCACCACCTGCTTGGCCAGGTCCAGCATGACACTGTCCAGCGCCGCCGAGAAGGCCTTGCCCGTGGCCGAGCTGGCGCTGGTGATCGGCTTTGCCGCCGAGCGCCCGGTCGCCGCCATGATCAGCGCGTCCGAGGTCGAGGTGTCGCTGTCCACGGTGATGCTGTTGAAGGTGCCGTCGACGCGCGCCGACAGGAATTTCTGCAGCAGCTCGGGCGCGATGGCGGCATCGGTAAAGATATAGACCAGCATGGTCGCCATGTCGGGTGCGATCATGCCCGAGCCCTTGGCGATGCCGGTGATGCGGATCACCCCGCCCTCGCCCTCGATCTCGGCGAAGGCACCCTTGGGGAAAGTGTCGGTGGTCATGATGGCACGCGCCGCCCCGGCGATGCCCGCCGGGTCCAGCCCGCCGGCCAGCTGGTCGATGACGGCGGTGATGCGCTCGGCCTTCAGCGGCTCGCCGATCACCCCGGTCGAGGAGGAGAACACCCGCTCGATCGGCATCCCCAGCTTCTTCGCCACGGCGCCGGTCACAGCATCGACGGATTTCTGCCCCAGCGCGCCGGTAAAGGCATTGGCATTGCCGGAATTGACGATGATGGCCGCGCCGCGCGAGATGTCCTGCGGCCCTGCGAGCTTCGCCTGATTGTCAAGCACGCAGGCCGCGCGGGTCGAGGACCGGGTGAAGACCCCGGCGATCGACGATCCCGGCGCAATCCGCATCAGCGTCACATCGGTGCGCCCCTGATACTTGATCCCGGCCGAGGCGCTGGCGAAATCGACGCCCTCGATCGCGGGCAGATCGGGGAAGGCCGCCGGTGCCAGCGGCGAGACCAGCTTGGCCGAGGCGGTCTTCACCTCGGCCATCTCGGCCTCGATCTGCTTCACCTTGTCGGATTTGCGCGCCTTCTTACCGGCCTTGTCCGACTTGTCTTTCTTCTTGTCCTTGGCCATCGCGCGCTCCGTCAGGTCATTACCGGCGTCAGATCAACAAGCTGGATCATTCCGCGTCAAGCAGTTCCGCGTTTTCCAGCAGTTTCGGGTCCAGCCCTTCGGTCTTTTCCACCTTGGCCTCGGTCACCAGCCGCTCGATCTCGGCATCGACCTTGTCGCGGCGGACCTGCTGGACCAGTTGCTCCTTCACCTCGTCAAGCTTCGGCGGCTCGGCGGTGCGGGTGTCGTTCAGCTTGATGACATGCCAGCCGAATTCGGTCTGCACCGGGTCCGAGACCTGGCCCTTCTCCATCGCCTGAACCGCTTCGGCAAAGGCCGGCACCATCTGGTCGGCGGCAAACCAGCCGAGATCGCCCTTGTTCGGCCCCGACGGCCCGGTCGAGCGTTCCTCAGCCACGGTGCCGAAATCGGCGCCGCCATCCAGTTCGGCCTTCACCGCCTTGGCGTCCTCTTCGGTCTCGACGAGGATATGGGCGGCCGAGTATTCGGTCTTCGGCTCGGTCGCGCCGAAATACTTGTCATAGGCCGCCTTGATTTCCTCGTCGGTCGGCTCGGGCTCGGCCACCTTTTCCAGCGCCGCCGAGGCCAGGTAGGCGCGGCGCTGCAGTTCCAGGTTGGCGCGGTCGGCCGCGGTCAGCGTGTCGCCCTTGGCCGAGGCCACGGCGGTCTGGCGCACCAGCTGATCCAGCATCATCTGCCAGGTCGCGTCATCGGCGGTGATCGGCTGACCTTCGGCGCCCATGCGCTGGCCCATGGTGATCATCTCGCCCAGGGTGATGTCGAGGCCGTTGACCTTGGCGACCACGGTGTCCGCGTCCTGCGCCATGGCCGGGGCAAAGGGCAGGGCAAGCGCGAAGAGGGCGGCGGTGACGGTACGTTTCAGCATGGGAATTCCTTTGTCGGACAGGCCGATCCCGGCCTTGTGACGGGGCTCTGGCGTTGACACTTTGGCGGGGCACGCATACATCCGGCGCAACCAAGAAAGGCGCACCCGCCGCTTTTCGTTCCGGCCCCTGATACGGCAAGGCGGAGGGTGCGGGCAAGTGGCCCACCGGCCACGCGCTTTCCCAAAGCTGTGAAGGTAACATGATCGGCAATCTGGCGAAGATGGTCTTTGGCACCCCCAATGACCGCAAGGTAAAATCCGTCCGTCCGCTGGTGGCGCGCATCAACGCTCTCGAAGACGAGGCCAAGGCCCGCAGCGATGACGAGCTGATCGCGGCCACGCGGGCGCTGCAGGCCCGTGCGCAGGGTGGCGAATCGCTGGATGCGCTGCTGCCCGAGGCGTTCGCCAACTGCCGCGAGGGCGCCCGCCGCGCGCTTGGCCTGCGCGCCTTCGACGTGCAGCTGATGGGCGGGATCTTCCTGCACCAGGGCAATATCGCCGAGATGAAGACCGGCGAGGGCAAGACGCTGGTCGCCACATTCCCGGCCTATCTGAACGCGCTGACCGGCAAGCCCGTGCATGTCGTCACCGTCAACGACTACCTCGCCAAGCGTGACGCCGAATGGATGGGCAAGGTCTTTGCCCAGCTCGGCATGACCACCGGCGCCGTCTATCCCTTCCAGCCCGAGGCCGAGAAGCGCGCCGCCTATCAGGCCGACGTCGCCTATTCGACCAATAATGAGCTGGGTTTCGACTATCTGCGCGACAACATGAAGGGCACACTGGCCGAGATGGTCCAGCGCGGCCATTACTTCGCCATCGTCGACGAGGTCGATTCGATCCTGATCGACGAGGCCCGGACGCCGCTGATCATCTCAGGGCCGTCGCAGGACCGCAGCGAACTTTACATGGCGCTGGACCAGTTCATCCCGCAGCTGACCGAAGCCGATTACAAGCTGGACGAAAAGACCCGCAACGCGACCTATACCGAGGATGGCAACGAGCGGATGGAACAGATGCTGAGTGCCGCGGGCATCCTGCCCGAGGGCCAGACGCTCTATGATCCCGAATCGACCACCATCGTCCACCATGCCAACCAGGCGCTGCGCGCCCACAAGCTGTTCCAGAAGGACCAGCAATATATCGTGCGCGATGGCGAGATCGTCCTGATCGACGAATTCACCGGCCGGATGATGAAGGGCCGCCGCCTCTCGGACGGTCTGCATCAGGCCATCGAGGCCAAGGAGCGCGTGGCGATCCAGCCCGAGAACGTGACGCTGGCCAGCGTGACCTTCCAGAACTACTTCCGCCTCTATGACAAGCTGGCGGGCATGACCGGCACCGCCGCCACCGAGGCCGAGGAATTCGCCGAGATCTACAAGCTGGGCGTGGTCGAGGTTCCGACCAACCGCCCGGTCTCGCGCGAGGATGAGCACGACCGCGTCTATCGCACCGCGGCCGAGAAATTCGCCGCCGTGATCGATGCGGTCAAGGAATCGCACGCCAAGGGCCAGCCGACGCTGGTCGGCACCACCTCGATCGAGAAATCGGAACTGCTGTCGCAGATGCTGACCCAGGCCGGTATCGCCCATAACGTGCTGAACGCACGCCAGCACGAGGCCGAGGCGCAGATCGTCGCCGATGCCGGCAAGCCCGGCGCGGTGACCATCGCCACCAACATGGCCGGTCGCGGCACCGACATCCAGCTGGGCGGCAATGTCGAGATGAAGGTGATGGAGGCCTTGAAGGCCAATCCCGACGCCCATCCCGACGAGCTGCGCGCGCGGATCGAGGCCGAACATGCCGGCGACAAGCAGAAGGTGCTGGAATCGGGCGGTCTCTTCGTACTGGCCACCGAGCGCCATGAAAGCCGCCGCATCGACAACCAGTTGCGCGGTCGCTCGGGCCGTCAGGGCGACCCCGGCCGCTCGCTGTTCTTCCTGTCGCTCGACGACGACCTGATGCGCATCTTCGGCTCGGAGCGGCTGGATTCGGTCCTGTCGAAGCTCGGCATGAAGGATGGCGAGGCGATCATCCACCCTTGGGTGAACAAGTCGCTGGAGCGCGCGCAGGCCAAAGTCGAGGGCCGGAACTTCGACATCCGCAAGCAGCTGCTGAAATTCGACGACGTGATGAACGACCAGCGCAAGGCGATCTTCAGCCAGCGCCGCGAGATCATGGAATCGGGCGAGGTCGAGGAAATCGCCGCCGACATGCGCCACCAGCTGATCGACGACCTGGTCGACGAGCACCTGCCGCCCAAGGCCTATGCCGAGCAGTGGGACGTGGCCGGGCTGACCACGGCGGCGCGCGACAAGCTGAACATGAACCTGCCCATCGCCGATTGGGCCGCCGAGGAAGGCGTCGACCAGGAGGTCATGGCCGAGCGCATCGAGGCCGCCACCGACACCTACATGGCCGAGAAGACCGCGGCCTTCGGCGCCGAGAACATGCGCCAGATCGAAAAGCAGGTGCTGCTGCAGATGATCGACCAGAAATGGCGCGAGCATCTGGTGACGCTGGAACATCTGCGCTCGGTCGTGGGCTTCCGCGGCTATGCGCAGCGCGACCCGCTGTCGGAATACAAGACCGAGGCATTCCAGCTGTTCGAAACCCTGCTCGACGGGCTGCGCGGCGACGTGACCCAGCGTCTCGCCCAGATCCGTCCGCTGACCGACGACGAGCGGCAGGAGATGCTGCGACAGATGGCCGAGCAGCAGAAGGCGGCGCAAAGCCACCTGACCATGGAGCATGGCGACGAGCACCAGTCGGAAGACGATGCCAACAAACCCGCCCCGCTGGTCCAGGGCTTTGACGAGCAGAACCCCGACACCTGGGGCAACCCCTCGCGCAACGACCCCTGCCCCTGCGGCTCGGGCAAGAAGTTCAAGCACTGCCACGGCGCGATCTGATCGCGCCGTCCCTGCGGTCCTGAAAAAGGTCGGCGCGCCGTTCAGGCGCGCTCGAACTCCATCACCCAGTTGGTTTCCCAGGTCGCGCCGCCATCGGCGGACATGGCCTGTTCCCATCGCGGCGACCCGCTTTCGGTGTTCAGCCACAGGAACCTGACGGTGATCGGGCGGCCCTGCAGCTTGTCCTCGGCATAAAAGCTGCCAACTCCGTCCTTGAAGCGGCCGATGACTGGCACATCCAGCTGGTGCGGGCTGGCCGACGACAGCCACCAGATCGCCCAGGACTCGTTCGCCGGATCAAAGGCCCGGATCGCGATGGCCCGATAGGCGCCATCGGGAAAGTGGATCAGGTTATCTTCGATATTGCCATTGCCGCCCAGAACCGGACGCGCCTCCGAGGTGCCGGAAAACTCGTCCCACTCCTCGCAGCCGACCAGCCGCTCGCGCAGCCGGCGATGCCGCACATGCCATCGGCCAAACTCGAAATCGAAATCGCTGGACATCGCACCCTCCGGCTTCGCGCGACGCAGCCGGCATCGCGCATCATTTGTTCTCGTTTTGTTCATACCCGCATTTAAAGTCAATCAAAATCACCCGGCCATACCGCCACTGTGCGATCTGATCATTCCGCCGCAAGGCTCCCCTACGCGCCTGCCGCGCGGACCTGCGCCGCAATCTCGTCGGCGATCAACGGCAGGACCGGAGACGGCAGCTCGTGCCCGATGCCCGGAAGCAGCAGAAGCCTTGCGCCGGCAATGCCCTCGGCAATCGCACGCCCGTTGGCGACCGGCAGGATCGGGTCTTCGTCGCCATGGATCACCGAGACCGGGCCGGCGATGTCGCGAAAGCGCCCGGTCCAATCCTCGCGCAGGGTCAGGCCGGCATGGTTGAACATGCTGGCCGGGCTGTCAGTACGCGCCAGAACCCGCGCGATCCGGCTGCGCTGGCCCTGCTCGTCGAACGGAACCGCCGTTCCCGCCGACAGCCGCTCGCTGGCAAGCAGGAACTCGGTCACTGCCGCATCATCGGTCCAGTCCAATGTCCCGAGACCGGCAAAGTGATCCAGAAACGCGCCGGAGATATGCGGCAAGGGTGCGCCGTCCCAGCCCAGCGGCTCGGACGCGATCAGCACCAGCGATGCCGCCCTGTCCGGATGCTTGAGGGTCAGCATCTGCGCGATATAGCCGCCCAGTGACATGCCCACGACATGCGCCCGCGCCAGCCCATAGGCATCCAGAATGGCCAGCACATCGCCCGCCATATCCTCGACGGCATAGGTCGCTTCGCCCGGTGGAAGCGTCGTACTGCCGCCGGTGTCGCGATGATCGAAGCGGATCACGAATAGGCCCCGCTCGACCAGTGCGGTGCAGAAATCATCCGGCCAGCCCAGCATCGAGGCCGTCGCGCCCATGACCAGAACCACCGCCGGATCCCCCGGCTGGCCAAGAGTTTCGGTCATCAGGCTGATGCCCTTATGGTCTACTGCTTGCATAGGATCATCCTCGTCTCGACGTCGCGGCACAGTCCCTGAGCGGGCAAGGCGCTCCCCGGCCTACGGCGTATCGGGCGAGTTCGACAGTCCCGGCACAGCGTCAAGGAGATGAGCGCCACCCGCATGGCATCATTCCGCCAGTTTGCCCCGCAATCCAGCGGCGGCAACCCGCCGGGAAAGGTATCCCGCCATTGACCGAGTGCACCCAGAGGCCGATGCCAAGGGGTGTCGCAGCCGATCAGACCCGCCTGCGTGTGTAACTGTTGTGTTCAGGCTGCCATGCCCCGGCAAGGCAGCGCGTCAGAAGGTCCCCTGTCCGATGACCCGATCCCCCACCGCAAAGCTCGACATCATCGAGGCGCTGCGTTTCTTCGCCGCCATGTCGGTCGTCTTCGTCCATATCCCGACCGTTCGGGCCGGGCATTTCGGCGTCGATGCCTTCTTCATCATCAGCGGCTTCGTGATGATGCTGTCCACCCGGGTCTCGGGCGAGCAGTTCTTTCTCAAGCGCCTGATCCGCATCGTGCCGACCTATTGGCTTTTCACCCTAGGCGTCTTCGCCATTGCGCTTGTTCTGCCCGGGCTTCTGAACAACACCACCGCCAATGTCGAACACCTGCTGAAATCCCTGGCCTTCATCCCCTTCGACAAGAACGGCGCCGGCCATCTGCCGGTGCTGTTCCTGGGCTGGACGCTGAACTACGAGATGTATTTCTACCTGGTCTTCGCCATCGCGCTGACCATCTCGCATCGCTATCGCGCCCCGCTTGCCGCGCTCGGCATCTTTGCCGTCTGGCTGATCGGCGCCGGATCGGACAGCTTTCCGCTGCAGGTCTACCACAATTTCATCGTCTACGAGTTCGTGCTGGGGATGCTGGTCTACCTGCTTCTGGCCGAGCGATCGCTGGATCAGGCGGCCATGCTGGTGGCGATCCTGTTGCTGGCGGCGGCGCTGTCGGATGACAGCTTCGCGCATCGCTTCTACATCTTCGGGCTGCCGGCGGCGGTGCTGATCGCACTGGCGCTGATCATGTTCGCTGACAAGACCCTGCCGCCGCTTCTGCTGACCCTTGGCGGGGCCAGCTATGCGCTCTACCTGACCCATCCCTACGTGATCCAGGTCTTCGACAAGGTGACCCATTGGTTCAGCGGCACGCCGACCCAGCAGATGCTGGCACTGGTCCTGTCACTTGTGCTCGTGAACCTGCTGGCGGTGGCGGTCTACCTGCTGCTCGAGAGGCCCCTGCGCGATCATCTGCGCCGGAAACTGCTGCGGCCGCGCCGGCAGACACGCGACGCAACGGGGTAGTCAGTCAAGCTGCGCCGGCAGCTCCCAGCCCTTCAGCAACTCCGCAGCCGCCATCGGCTTCTTGCCGGCCCGCTGCGCCTCCAGCACCTCGACCGCGCCATCTCCGCAAGCCACGGTGAACCCGCCCAGCACCTGTCCCGGCGCGCCGCTGCCTTGGGCCACACGGCTGCGCAGCAGTTTCACCCGCTCGCCCGCCACCTCGCACCAGGCGCCGGGAAAGGGCGACAGCCCCCGGATCAGCCGGTCCACTTCGGCGACGGGCTGTTTCCAGTCGACCCGCGCCTCGGCCTTGTCGATCTTCTGCGCATAGGTCACGCCATCCTCGGGCTGCGGCTTGGCGGGCAGGGGCAATCGCCCCAGCACATCGACCACCAGTTCGGCCCCCATCACCGACAGCCGGTCATGCAGGTCTGCCGTGGTCTCCCCGGCCTTGATGGCGGTGCGCGCCTCGGCGAGAACCGGGCCGGTATCCAGCCCCGCCTCCATCTGCATGATAGCAACGCCCGTCTCGGCATCGCCCGACATCACCGCGCGATGGATCGGCGCAGCCCCGCGCCAGCGCGGTAGCAGGCTCGCGTGGATGTTCAGGCACCCCAGGCGCGGCGCATTCAGCACCGCTTGCGGCAGGATCAGCCCATAGGCCACGACCACGGCCACATCCGCCACCAGCTCCGCGAACTCGGCCTGCGCCTCGGCCCCCTTCAAACTGACCGGCACCCGCATCGGAATCCCTAACTCCTCGGCGGCAAGCTGCACCGGCGAAGGTCGCGGCTTCTGCCCGCGCCCCGCCGCGCGCGGCGGCTGCGAATAGACCGCCACCACCTCATGCTGGGCAGCAATGGCCCTGAGCGCCGGCACCGAGAAATCCGGCGTCCCCATGAAGATCACGCGCATGGCAGCCCCTTTCATCTTGGCATAAATATCCCGGGGTCTGGGGCAGAGCCCCAGCACAAACCCTCACCGCCGCGCCAGCTTGCCCGATTTCTGCACCAGCATCTTGCGGCGCAGGGGCGACAGGTGGTCGACATAGACCTTGCCGTTCAGATGGTCGATCTGGTGCTGCACCGAGGTCGCCCAGAGGCCGACGAAATCGCGTTCCTCGATCTCGCCCTGATCGTTCAGGAAGCGCACCGTCACCGCGCGGGGGCGTTCGATCTTGGCAAAGACGCCGGGCAGGTTGGGGCTGGCCTCGTCATGGCCGCGCAGCTTGACCGAGGCGTGCAGCACCTCGGGATTGGCCATGCGCACCACCTCGCCCCGCTTCTCCGAGGCATCGACGACCGCCAGCCGCAGCATGATCCCGATCTGCGGCGCGGCCAGACCGACGCCCGGCATCGCCTCCATCGTGTCGGTCATGTCGTCCCAGATCATCCGCACCGTCTCGGTGATCTCGGCCACCGGCTCGGCCGGGCGGTGCAAGCGCGGGTCGGTATAGGCGATGAAGGGGCGAACGGTCATTGCATCGTCCCGATCTGGCCCGCGCTGTCGAGCGGCGGAATGTCGATGATCAGCCGGCCATCCAGATGATCGGCCTCGTGCTGGGCGATGCGGGCGGCGTCGCCCTCCATCTCGCGCTGCTGGACCTTGCCATTCAGGTCGAACCAGCGGATCTCGATGCGGGCCGCGCGCACCACCTGCACCGGGCGGTCGGGGATCGAGAGGCAGCGTTCCTCGGCCTCTTCCAGCGGGCCGTGGCGGGCGATGATCTCGGGGTCCAGCAGCACCAGCGGTTCCGCAGCGCCCTGTTTCCAGCCGGCATCCATGACGAACAGCCGGCGCAGCAGCCCCACCTGCGGTGCGGCGAGGCCACGCCCCTCGGCGTCATACATGGTCGCCAGCATGTCGGCGGCGAGTTGCCGCAGATCGGGCCCGGTCAGGTAACCCGCCGGCGCGCAACGCTGCTGCAGCACCGGATCGGGATGCAGGACGATGGGCCGCAGAACCCCCGGGGGCAAGCCGTCAGGCACGGGCGCGCTCGCGCTTCAGCTTGACCATGCGGCGGGTGATCATCTGCCGCTTGATGGCCGAGATATGGTCGATGAACAGCACCCCGTTCAGGTGGTCCAGCTCGTGCTGCGCACAGGTCGCCCAGAGCCCGTCGAACTCCTCGACATGGGTCTTGCCGTCGAGGCCGAGCCAGCGCATCCGCACCTGCTTCGGCCGGGTCACATCGGCATATTGCTCGGGGATGGACAGGCAACCCTCGTCATAGGTGTTCTGCTCGTCCGATGACCAGTCGATCTCGGGGTTCAACAGCACCATCGGACGCGGCGCGGCATCGGGCTCACGGCTGGCATCCATGACGAAAATGCGTTGCAGCACGCCCACCTGCGGACCGGCAAGGCCGATGCCCGGCGCGTCATACATGGTGGCCAGCATGTCATCGGCCAGCGCCTCGATCTCGGGCGTGACGCGGGCAACGGGCTCCGCCACCTTTTTCAGGCGCGGGTCGGGATGGATCAGGATCGGGCGCAGGCTCATGCAAGCTGAGATAGGGCAAGCCTTGGCCCTGCGCAACAAGCCGCGTATGCAGGTGCTTAAAGGAAATCAGAGGTAAGGCATGGCACGTCCCGATTTTGACGAAGTGATCGACCGCATCGGCACCCGCTGCTCGAAATGGGATGACATGCAAAGCCATTACGGCGTCGACCCGCAGACGGGCATCTCGATGTGGGTGGCCGACATGGATTTCCGCCCGCCCGCCGCCGTCCAGCGCGCGGTCGAGGCGACGGTCGATCATGGCGTCTATGGCTATCCCGGCAAGAACCAGCCCTATCTGGACGCGATCCGCTGGTGGATGTCGAACCGGCATGGCTGGGAGGTTCAGCCCGACTGGATCCTGACCGCCGCCGGTCTGGTCAATGGCACGGCGCTGGCCGTCGATGTCTTCACCCAGCCCGGCGACCGGGTAATCCTGATGACGCCGGTCTATCACGCCTTTGCCCGCGTCATCCGCGCGAATGGCCGTGAGGTGGCGGAATTCCCGCTGCGTCAGGATGGCGCTGGCCTCTACCAGATGGATTGGGAGAACTGGGCCGGGCAACTGACCGGGCGCGAGAAGATGCTGATTCTCTGCTCGCCGCATAATCCCGGCGGGCGGGTCTGGACGGCCGAGGAGCTGCGGCAGGTCGCGGATTTCTGCAAGGCGCATGACCTGATCCTCGTCTCGGACGAGATCCATGCCGATCTGGTGATGCCCGACGCGCCGCGCCACATCGTCACCGCGCTGGCCGCGCCTGATGTCGCCGACCGGCTGATCACCCTGACCGCCGCGACCAAGACCTTCAACATCGCCGGCGCCCATATCGGCAATGCGATCATCGCCGATCCCAGGCTGCGCGCCGCCTACCAGGCCCGGCAGATGGCGCTTGGCCTCTCGCCCGGGCTCTTTGGTCAGGACATGGTCGCCGCCGCCTATTCGCCCGAGGGGGCGGCATGGGTCGACGCGCTGGTCGCGTATATCGACGGCAACCGGCGGCTGTTCGACGAGGGGGTAAGCGCCATTCCCGGCCTCCGCTCGATGCCGCTCGAGGCGACCTATCTGGCCTGGGTCGATTTCTCGGGCACCGGCATGACCCGCGACGAATTCACCGCCCGGGTGCAGGATCAGGCCGCCATCGCCGCCAATCACGGCACCACCTTCGGCTCGGGCGGCGAGGATTTCCTGCGCTTCAACCTCGCCACCCCCCGCGCCCGCGTGGCCGAGGCGGTCGCGCGGCTGCAGCAGGCGTTCAAAGACCTGCAATGAGGCGACTGGCGCGGGTCTTTTCGGCGCTCTGTCTGGCGCTGATCCTCTGGGGGGTCTGGCTGGTGCTGGCCCCCGACTTGACCCCGCGCCACGATGCGCCGGTCGTCACCGTGCCGCAGCGCCCCGAGACCAGGCCAGAGCGGCCACAGGCGGCACTGCAAGGGCAGGTCGACCGCATCCTGATCGAGAAATCGGCCCGGCGCATGACGGTGTTTCGGGACGGCGAAAGCCTCAAGACCTATCGCATCGGGCTGGGCTTCCAGCCCGATGGCACCAAGCTGCGGCAGGGCGACGGCCGCACGCCCGAGGGCCTGTTCCGCATCGACCGCCGCAATGATGCCAGCGCCTATCACCTGTCGCTCGGCATCGACTATCCCCGGCCACAGGACCGCGACCGGGCGAAAGCAGCGGGCGTCGATCCGGGCGGCGACATCTTCATCCACGGCCAACCGAACCAGCGACCCGATGGCGAGGTGTTGGCGGGCGACTGGACGGCGGGCTGCATCGCCGTCAGCGATGCCGAGATCCGCGAACTCTTTGCCGCCGCCAAGATCGGCACCGAGGTCGAGATCCGGCCCTGATCCCGCCTCATGGCCGGCCCGCGTTGCAATCACCCGGCCATGCGATCATATAGTCCGCAACCGCTGACCGGAGTCCGATCACATGACCTATCTCGAATTCGAAAAGCCCTTGGCTGATATCGAGGGCAAGGCCGAAGAGCTGCGCGCCCTCGCCCGCAAGGACGAGAATGCCGTGGATGTCGAGAAAGAGGCCGCCGCGCTGGACAAGAAGGCCAGCGGGATGCTGAAGGATCTCTACAAGAGCCTCGATCCGTGGCGGAAAACCCAGGTCGCACGCCATGCCGACCGGCCGCATTGCAGCGACTATATCAACGCGCTCTTTACCGAATACACGCCGCTGGCCGGCGACCGCGCCTTTGGCGACGACCATGCGGTGATGGGCGGCCTCGCCCGTTTCAACGATGCGCCCTGCGTCATCATCGGCCATGAAAAGGGCAATGACACCAAGTCGCGCATCCACCACAATTTCGGCATGGCCCGGCCCGAGGGCTATCGCAAGGCGATCCGGCTGATGGACATGGCCAGCCGCTTCGGCCTGCCCGTCATCACGCTCGTCGACACGCCGGGTGCCTATCCCGGCAAGGGCGCCGAGGAACGCGGGCAAAGCGAGGCCATCGCCCGCTGCACCCAGAAATGCCTCGAGATCGGCGTGCCGCTGGTCTCGGTCATCATCGGCGAGGGCGGCTCGGGCGGGGCCGTGGCCTTTGCGACCGCGAACCGCATCGCCATGCTGGAACATTCGATCTATTCGGTGATTTCGCCCGAAGGCTGCGCCTCGATCCTGTGGAAGGATGCCGAGAAGATGCGCGAGGCGGCGCAGGCGCTGCGCCTGACCGCGCAGGACCTGAAGGAACTGGGCATCATCGATCGCATCATCGCCGAGCCGATGGGCGGCGCGCAGCGCCATCCGGGCGAGACGATCAAGGCCGTGGGCAAGGACATCGCTGCCATGCTGAAAGAGCTGTCGGGCCAGAAGCCCGCGCAGCTGATCCGCGACCGCCGCGCCAAGTTCCTGGCGATGGGTAACAAGGGATTGCCCGCCTGATGAACCCCTGGGTCCTTCTGACTCTCGCCGGTCTGCTCGAGGTGGTCTGGGCGCTGTCGCTGAAATATTCCGACGGCTTCACCCGGCTGGTGCCCTCGATCGTCACCATCATCGCCGCCGCCGCCAGCTTCTGGCTGCTGGCCGCCGCCCTGCGCCACCTGCCCGCCGGCACCGCCTATGCGGTCTGGACCGGCATCGGCGCGCTTGGCGTGGCGGTGCTGGGCATCCTCTGGCTGGGCGAATCCACAGCGCCGCTGAAGCTGGCCGGGATCGGGTTGATCGTCGCCGGGATCGCGGCGCTGAAGCTGGCGTGATCCGGCGGCCAAGGCGGGCCCCTGTCACCCATCGGCAACACCCCGATCCGGTCACGATCCCGTGACCGGTTTTTTCTTGCCGCGACTCGCCCACCCGGTCAGGTTGCAAAGACTTTCCACCAGCCTGACAAGAGGAGGGCGACCATGCATCATTACTCGATCCGACGCGCCTTTGATCTGGCGGCCTCGTGGACTGGCACCGGCGTATTGCGCCGCTGCTGATCGGCCTCAGGGCCAATCCCCACAAAATCCGGGTGACTGACGCAGACCGTTTCGGCTGCGCCTGACCTGTATCCTCCTTTTGACAAGGGCCCGCCCATGCGCGGGTCCGCAGGTGACTGACATGATTGCAAGATTGCCACTGGGGGCGGTCCCCCCACGCGCGGCGCTTGAACGGCTGATCGCCCGGCATGGTACCCGGGCGGTGCTGATGGGCATGGTGATGGCGCTGCTGCGCCCGGGCCGCAAGCGCCGTAGGCGGCATCGGATGCTGCCGACCGAGCAGATCAGCCCGCATCTCAGGCGTGATCTGGGGCTTCTGCCCCATATCCCGGCCGAGCCGCCGCGCTACTGGAACCACTACTGAACCGCGCCGGCGCGCCGCCCTACCACAGAGTCAGGGCGGCGCGTCCGGGCCATTCGGCATCGTAGGTCGCGCCGCCGACCTCGCCATCGGTCAGACCCGCAAGGATCTGCCCGGCTGTGGCCAGCCCGTCGCTGTCATCGGCGCCAGCCCACAGCCCCGCCCGCATCACCGCGCGGGCGCATTGGAAATAGACCTCGCCGATCTGCAGCACGATGACCGTGCGCGGCAGTTTTCCATCGCGTTCAAAGGCTTGGCACAGATCCGCATCGTCGGTCAGCCGCGCCTGCCCGTTCACCCGGATCACCGTATTGGACCCACGGATCAGGAACATCAGGCTGACCCGGCCATCGCGGGCGATATTTTTCAGCGAATCGATCCGCTCGTTCCCTCGCCAGTCGGGCAGGACCAGATGCTTCTCGTCGAGGATGCGCACCACCGGGCCATCATCCCCGCGCGGGCTGGCATCGGTGCCCTCCGGGCCAACCGTCGACAGCACACAGAACCGGGAAGCCTTTATAAAGGCTTCATAATCTGGCGTCAGCCGATCGGTGACCTTGCGCAATGCTGCCGCGACGGGCGTGCCATAGATCCCCGCCAGATCACCTTCGGACAACCACTTCATGCCTTGAACCCCGCTTCCGCCATCAGCTGGTCCGACCGGGTCTCGATCGCCTCTTCCAGCCAGGGAATGACCCGATCGCTCGGCAGATCTGCCGGAACCGCCGGGAGGAACTCGATCACCGCGCGCCCCGGACGGATGCCCCAGCCCTTGCGCGGCCAGAACAGGCCCGTATTCACCGCCACTGGAATGACCTCCAAGCCGGTCGCGGCGCGGATGGTGGCGACGCCATGCTTGTAGGGCTTGCGCTGCCCCGGCAGCGTCCGCGTGCCCTCGGGATAGATGATCAGCTGGCCCAGCACGCCGCGCTGCATCCGCTCGCGGATGCGCGCCGAGATCGCCTTCATCGCATCCTTCCCGCGCGAGCGGTCGATCGGCACGCTGCCCACCTTCTTCGCATACCAGCCCATGATCGGCACGCGCATCACCTCGCGCTTCATGATGAAGGCGCGGCGCGGCACGGAATGGGCCAGCACGAGGATGTCCCAGAAGCACTGATGCTTGGCGGCGACAATGCAGTCATGGGTGGGCGGGGTGCCGCGCACCTCGCAGATCAGCCCCAGATGCCAGCGCGCCGCGCGCACCAGATAGCCGATCCAGGTCGAGGCGACATGATTGGCCCCCTCTTCGCCCCGGCGCAGCACCACGAACAGGCCCCAGAAGCCGATGATCAGCGTGGCGAGGCCGATATGGAGATAGAAGAGCACGTTCTGGACATATTGCCAGAGCGTCAGCCGCCCCGGCTGGGGCGAGAAGGCGGCGCTCATCGCACCTGTCCCAGCATGGTCAGCGCCGCCCAACGGGTGGCCAGAAAGCCCACGGCGGCGGCGACCAGCGGGATCAGCAGCGCCCAGAGCCAGCCCCAACCCTGAAAGCCGAGCCCGGTCAGGAACTGGCCGCTGTCCTCCATATCCGGCAGGGCGATGACCGCCAGCAGGCCCAGCACCGTCCCCACGCTCGCACCCAGGGCGGCGCGGCGGGTAAAGCGGCGGACAAAGGCGGTGGCGATGGTGATGTCGCGCGCGCCGATCAGCCGCAGCACCCGGATCACCTGCCCATTCGCCGCCAGCGCCGCCCGCGCCGCCAGCGTGATCATCGCCGCCGAGGCCGCCGCGATCAGCAAGAGCGAGAAGATCCCCAGCATCTGCAAGCGGCTGGCTGCCGAGACCAGCGGCCGGCGCCATTCGGTATGGTCGTCCAAGACAGCATTCGGCACCTCGCCCTCGAGCCTCAGGCGCAGCCCCGCCGCGTCGAAGTCGCTTGCATCGATGATCGGCAGCTCGATCAGCCGCGGCACCGGCAGGGCATCGACCGGCACGTCCGGGCCGAACCACGGGGTTAGCAGGTCGGCGATTTCCGCGTCATCGAGCAGACGCGGCTCGCCCACGCCGGGGGTGGCGCGCAGGATCTGCATCACGTTCTCGGTCTGCGCCTCGACCTCGGTCGAGGGGGCCGAGACCCGCACGGTCACGGTCTGCGCCAGCGACTCGGCCCAACGGTCGGCCAGCCGCCCGGTCGCCAGCGACAGCGCCAGCGCAAACACCGCCAGAAAGGCCATGGCCCCGGCGGCGAACAGCGTCAGTTGCGCGGTGAAGCCGGTCGGCGGCACGATCCGGTCGCCCGAGGCGCCATCGCCGGTCAGGCTGGTGACCAGCGCCCTGAGATCCAGCCCCTTGACCGACCCGCCCGAGAGTTTCGGCAGTTTCACAGATCCGCCCCCGCCAGTTGCAATGTCCCGTTGGCAATCCGCAGCACCCGCGCCGCGACCTGCGCCTTGGTGGCGCGGATCAGGTTCAGGTCATGCGTGGCCACCATCACCGTCTTTCCCGACCGGTTCAACTCGATCAAGAGCTGCATCAGCCGCATCGACATGTCCCAGTCCAGGTTGCCGGTCGGCTCGTCCGCCAGCACCAGGTCGGGCGACAGGATCACTGCCCGCGCCAAGGCCACCCGCTGCCGCTCGCCGCCTGACAGCGAGCCGGGCAGCACCCGGGCCTGTTGCGCAAGGCCAACCCAGCCCAGAAGATCGCGCATGGCGGCCATATCGACCGGCTGGCCGGAAATGGTCAGCGGCAGCGCGACATTCTCGGCCACCGGCAGATGATCCAGGAACTGCGGGTCCTGATGCACCACGCCGACCTTGCGGCGCAGCGCGGCGATGCCGTCACGGGTCAGCCCGCGCAGATCCTGCCCCAGCGCCGTCATCCGCCCCGAACTCGGCAAGAGATCGGCATAGCACAGCCGCATGAAGGTGGTCTTGCCCGAGCCCGACGGCCCGGTGAGGAAATGGAATGACCCCGGCTGCAGGCTCAGCGTCATGCCAGAGAGCAACGGTTCTCCGCCCTGATAGCCGAACCCGGCATCCTGCATCTCGATCAAAAGGCACCCCCTTCGCGCCCGGCGACTTGGAAGCCGGGCGTGGGCTTGATAGAACAGCAGGGCGCCGAATGCGAGAGGGCGGGATGGGTGAAATACGTCTGACATGCCCGGAATGCGGGGCCGAGTACCGGGTCGATGCCAGTGCGATCCCTGCGGATGGCCGCGATGTCGAATGTTCCTCCTGCGGGCATGGCTGGCACGAACCGGGTGCGGCTGTCCCGAAAGGGCCGATGACGGCTGCGCCCGAGACCGGCCCGAGGCTGAACCGACCCCTGCCCGATTCGGTGCTGTCGGTTCTGCGGGAAGAGGCCGAGTTGGCCCGCCGCCAGCGCGGCGAGGCGGTCGAGCCGGAAGAGTCGACGGTCATCCTGACCACCGACCCGCCGATGGCCGGCCCGGCACCCTCGCGCCATATCAACGACCGGCCGCAGCGTCCCGGCGACAGCGCACCTGCGCAGGACAAGCTGGAGGTCACGGTCAACCGCACCACGCCCCACGGCCATGCGCGGACGGTCAACCCGCTGCACGAAGAGGAAGCGGGGGCCAAGGATCGCGCTGGCTACCTGCGCGGCTTCGCCCTGTCGCTCGCTGTCGCGGCCAGCCTGCTCTTGGCCTATGTCCTGACGCCCGGCACCGGTGATCAGGGCCAGTTGGCGGCGTTCCGCGTCGCGGTGGATGACGGTCGCGTCTGGCTGCATCAGAGCGTCTTCGGCACCGGCGAATAGCCCCGATCAGAACCGGTCCAGCAAGCGGCCCAGGTAGTCGCGCTCATCCTCGGGCCGCGTGCGCTCGCCGCTGCGGCGGCGGATCTCGTCCAAGAGATCACGCGCCCGCCGCGCCGGATCGATGCCCTCGGCCAGAGGATCGCCATCGGTGATGGTATTGCCATTGCCGGAGAGCTGGCGGCCCAAGGGATCGCGCTGCGCCCGGCGGTCATAGGGCAGGCCGTTCTCGCCATCGCGCATCGCCTGTCCGGCCTGACCGCCCGGCTGCTGGCCCTCCTGCCCCGGCTGCTGCCCGTCCGGCCCCTCGGCCCCGCGCTGGCCCTGTCCCAGCATGTCGCCAAGCGCCCGCATTCCCTCGCGCATCGACTGGATGGCATCGGCCTGCCGTTCCAGCGCGCCCGACATGTCGCCCTCGCGCAGCGCCTGTTCGGCCTGATCCATCGAGCGCCCAGCCTCGTCCAGCGACTGCCGCGCCGCATCGCCCTGTTCCGAGCCCTGCCCGGGCATCAGCCCCTGCTGTTGTCCCAGTTCCTCGCGCAGCTGGCCCTGACGCTCGGCCAGATCCTGGCTGCCCTGCTGGCCGCCTTGGCCGAACTGTTCCTGCATCTCGCGGAAGGCCTCGTCGGACAGGCGCTGCTGTTCGCGCAGCGTATCGGCCAGCCGGTTCATCGACTGGTTGCCCTCCTGCCCCTGACCCTGCTGGCCCTGACCGCCCGACTGGCCCTGCGTCACCTGCAGGTTCTCCATCATCCGGTTGAACTGCTCCAGCAATTGCTGGGCCTCGGCCATGCGGCCCTCGTTCATCAGCCGCTGGATCTCGTCCATCATCTGCTGGATCATGTCGCCGGTGACGACCTGCGACTGCTGGTTCTGGGTGAAGCGGTCGGCGGGGTCGGGCTGGCCCTGTTCGGCCAGCATCCGGGTATAGTTGTCCGTGGCTTCCTTCAACTCGTCCATCAGCCGCTGGATCTCGTCGGGGCTGGCGCCGTTGCGGATCGCCTCGGACAGCTTTTCCTGCGCCTGCTTCATCGCCTCCAGCGCATCGGCCAGCCCACCATCCTCCAGCTGGATCGCCGCCTGCCACAGGGCCTCGGCCAGCTTGTCGCGCGCCTCGGGGGTCAGCGGACCGGCCTCCAGCACGCCCACGCCGGCGCGCAGTTGCAGGTACAGCGGCTGGTCAACATAGCCCTCGGGCTGCCATGTCACAGCGCGCAGGATTTCGGCGCTGCGGCGGGCGTTCTCGCGCGACCACAAGAGATCGCGGCGCATCTCGATCAGCGCGGCGGCCAGCGGGTCAAAGAAGCGCCGGCCCGGCAGGATGGTCTGCATCGGCTCGGAGAGACCCTCCTGATCGATCCCGTCCAGCACCGACAGCCGCACCGTCACCGGCAGGTTGGCCCAGGGATGCCGCGCCAGATCCTGCACCAGCTGGGCCTGAACCTCTTTCCGCGCGCCATTGGGCATCGGCAATTCCAGCGCGATGGGCTCGCGCGGCTCGGGATCGATGGCGAGTCCGAAGGTCCGCGGCACCGAGGCCAGATCAAGTTCGATCCCGGCGCTGCCAGCGACCACGCCATGATCGTCATCGGCGGTGAAATCCTGCACCAGTCGGCCATCCGCCCGCCGGGTCGGAGCATCGCCGGGGCGGATGCGCGGGGCGGCATCGGGCAGCACGGTCACGTCGAAACGCCGCCCGGCCACTTCGATCACCCCGCTCTGCATCGCCTCGAAGGCCGGGGCCTGCGCCTCGTTGCCCTGCGCGGGGCCGATATCCTGCGTCACGCCCGCGCCCTCGCCGTAGAGCCGGAAGCTGACGGCGCTGCCCTTGGGCAGTTCCAGCACCTCGCCCTCGGGCAGGGCGTTCAGATAGATCGTCGGGCGGCGGGTATAGGCGGGCGGCTCGGCCCAGCCTTCCCAGCTTGGCCCGGTGGCAATGTCCGGCATCTGGCTTGCGGGAGGCCGGAAGGTCGCGGCCACGGCCGAGAGTCCCTGCCCCAGATTGCCCGCCCCGCCAAAGATCAGGGCCATGACCAGCGCCACCATCGCCGCCAGCCGTAGCGCCAGCGGATCGCGGCGGTTCAGCCCGGCATCGGGGGCAACGGCCCGCGCGGCTTCGGCCCGCGCCCGCATCTGCGCCTGATGGGCCTGCCACAGCGCGCCCTCGCCGCCCAGGGCCGCCTGATCGCGCAAGGCCGAGAGGGGCCGCCCCGGCAGGGTCGCATCCACGCGCGCCAGTGCCGCCGCCTCGCCCACGCGGCCAAAGCGCAATCCGCCCCGGACCGCCGCGACGACCAGCGCCAGCACCGCAGCGCCCAAAAGCCACGGCAGAACCGCCGCTGGCAAGGAGCTAATGAGCCCCAGCCAGAAGGCGGCAAAGACTACCGCCGCCAGCGCCGCGAGGGGCCAGAAGGCCCGCGCCACCTGCTCCCAGACCATGCCGGCATGGGTCAACCGCAGCGCACGCACGACAACCGGCGCGTCGACCTTCATCCTGGAAGAAATATCCTCCGGGGCCCGGGGGTGGGAAACCCCCGGCTCCTCTCGCCGTCGCAGGAACCGCCCTATAGCCATTCCGGGATGGTATCGCGGGCGAGGATTTCCTCAATGCTCGGTCTGGCCCGGATGACGGCAAATTGATCGCCGCTGACCAGCACCTCGGGCACAAGCGGACGGGTGTTGTATTCCGAGGCCATGGCCGCGCCGTAAGCCCCGGCCGAGCGGAAGGCGACCAGATCGCCCGCCATCATCGCCGGCAGCTGTGTGCCCTTCTGGAAGGTGTCGCCGGTCTCGCAGACCGGGCCGACCACATCCATGGCGCTGACCTCGGCCCCGAGCGTAGGCTCGTTCACCGGTACGATGTCATGATGCGCGCCATACATGGCCGGGCGCAGCAGGTCATTCATCGCCGCGTCGAGGATCAGGAAATCGCGCCCCTCTCCCTCTTTCAGGTAGATGACCGAGGCCAGCAGGATCCCGGCATTGCCGACGATGTTGCGCCCCGGCTCGATCTCGATCTCGCAGCCGAGATCGCCCACCGCGTCGCGGATCACCTGCCCGTATTCGATGGGCAAGGGCGGCGCATTGTTGTCGCGGCGATAGGGGATACCCAGACCGCCGCCCATGTCGAGGCGGGTGATCGTGTGGCCGTCGCCCCGCAGCGCCCGGACCAGGTCGGCCATCTTGGCATAGGCTTGGCGGTAGGGGTCGAGATCGGTCAGCTGGCTGCCGATATGCATGTCCACGCCCACGACCTGCAGCCCCGGCAGACGCGCGGCCTCGGCATAGACCTCCCGCGCCTTGGCGATGGGAATGCCGAACTTGTTTTCCGACTTGCCGGTGGCGATCTTCTCATGGGTCTTGGCGTCCACGTCCGGGTTCACCCGGATGGCGATGGGGGCAACCGCGCCCATGCTGTCGGCCAGTTGCGACAGCGCCTGCAATTCCGCCTCGCTTTCGACGTTGAACTGGCGGATACCGCCCTCCAGCGCCATGCGCATCTCGGCGATGGTCTTGCCGACGCCGGAAAAGACGATCCGCTCGCCCGGCACCCCGGCCGCCTTGGCGCGGGCATATTCGCCGCCCGAGACCACATCCATCCCCGCCCCCAGATCGCCCATCAGCTTCAGGATGGCGAGGTTGGAATTGGCCTTCACCGCGTAGCAGACCAGATGCGGCGTCCACTCGAGCGCTTGCTGGAACAGGCCGAAATGCCGGGTCAGCGTGGCCGTGGAATAGACATAGACGGGGGTGCCGACCTCGGCCGCGATGCGCGACAGCCGGACGTCCTCGGCGCAGAGATGACCATTCTGATAGTTGAAGTGATCCATTTACAGCGTCGCCTGCATCCCGATCCGCGCCTCGCCCGAGACCGTCACGCCGGGCTGCGGTTTCGGCTCGACCGGACGTTCCGGCGGGCCGTCAACACCACAGGCAGCCAGCGCCGCAAGCGCGATCAGCGCAATAAGTTTCATGCCAACACCTCTTTCCAGCGCGCGATCTGCGCCCGCACCTGGTCAGGCGCGGTGCCGCCATAGCTTTGCCGCGAGGCGACCGAGTTGTGCACCCCCAGAACCGAGTAAACCGACTGGTTGATCGCCGGATTGACCGTCTGCATCTCGGCCATGGTCAGCTCGTCCAGGTCGACGCCCTTCTTTTCCGCCATCGCCACCAACGCGCCGGTCGCGTGATGGGCGTCACGGAAGGGCAAGCCCGCCTCGCGCACCAGCCAGTCGGCGAGATCGGTGGCGGTCGAGAAGCCGGCCGAGGCGGCGGCCTCCATCTTCTCGCGATTGGCGGTCAGGTCCGACAGCATCCCGGTCATCGCCGCCAAGGCCAGCATCAGGTGGTCGGCGGCGTCAAAGACCTGTTCCTTGTCCTCCTGCATGTCCTTGGAATAGGCCAAGGGCAGGCCCTTCATCACCGTGAAGAGGGCGACCGTCGCGCCGAGGATGCGGCCGATCTTGGCCCGGATCAGTTCGGCCGCGTCGGGATTGCGCTTCTGCGGCATGATCGACGAGCCGGTGGACCATTTGTCCGACATCGAGACAAAGCGGAACTGGGCCGAGGACCAGATGACCAGTTCTTCCGCCAGTCGCGACAGGTGAACCGCGCAGATCGACGAGGCCGACAGGAATTCCAGCGCGAAATCCCGGTCGCTGACCGCGTCGAGGCTGTTGGCCATCGGCCGGTCGAAATCCAGCGCCTTCGCGGTCGCCGCGCGGTCCAGCGGATAGCCGGTCCCGGCCAGCGCGGCCGCGCCGAGGGGCGATTCGTTCATCCGCCTGCGCGCATCCTGAAAGCGCGACAGGTCGCGGCCGAACATCTCGACATAGGCCATCATGTGATGGCCCCAGGTCACCGGCTGCGCGGTCTGCAGATGGGTGAAGCCGGGCATGACCCAGTCAGCCCCCGCTTCGGCCTGGGCCAGCGCCGCGCCGATCAGCGCGCGAAGCCCCTCGATCGCCGCATCGCACTGATCGCGCACCCAGAGCCGGAAATCGGTCGCCACCTGGTCGTTGCGCGAGCGGCCGGTATGCAGCCGCCCCGCCGGCTCGCCGATCAGCTCTTTCAGCCGCGCCTCGACATTCATGTGAATGTCCTCAAGCGCGCTGGAGAAGGGGAAATTTCCGCCCTCGATCTCTGACAAGACCGTGAGCAGCCCTTCCCGGATGGCGGTGGCGTCGCTATCGCTGATGATGCCTTGCGCGGCCAACATGGCGGCGTGGGCCCGGCTGCCCCGGATGTCCTGGGCATACAAGCGCTTGTCGAAGCCGATCGAGGCGTTGATCTGTTCCATGATCGCGTCCGGCCCGGCAGCGAAGCGCCCGCCCCACATCGTGTTGGCGGATTTGGTCTGGTCGGTCATCGGCGATCCTTCGGAGGTCTCATGCTGCGTTCGCTTCTGCTTTATACGGCGCTGGTTTTCGGTGCAAATGCGGCTTTCGCCGGGGCCATCGACTTCGAGGCTGCCAAGGCGAACGGATTAGCCAAGCTGGTCGAGACCGAGCCGACCGATCTGCCCGATACGGTGTTTCTCGATGCAGATGGTAATGAGGTCCGGCTGTCCGATTACCAGGGCAAGGCGATCCTGTTGAACTTCTGGGCGACATGGTGCGCCCCCTGCCGCGAGGAAATGCCGGCGCTGGACGAATTGCAGGGCGAGCTCGGCGGTGACGAGTTCCAGGTACTGACCGTGGCCACCGGGCGCAATGCGCGCGAGGCGATCGACAAGTTCTACGCGGAAACCGGCGTGGAACACCTGCCGATCCTGACCGATGCCCGGCAGCAACTGGCCCGCGACATGGGCGTGCTGGGCCTGCCGGTGACGGTGCTGATCTCGCCCGAGGGGCAGGAGGTCGCCCGCCTGCCCGGCGATGCGGACTGGGCCTCGGACGCCGCCAAGCAGGTCATCCGGGAGTTGACAGCGCCCTGACCTCGGCATGGCGCGGGCAGCCGGTCAGGTGGTCGTTCACCAGCCCGCAGGCCTGCATGAAGGCATAGGTGATGACCGGCCCGCAGAAGTTGAAGCCGCGCTTTTTCAGCGATTTGGACATTTCGGTCGATTCGGGCGTGGCGGTGGCCACGTCGCTCATCGCCGCCGGGCGGTTCTGGATCACCTCGCCGCCGGTGAAGCCCCAGATATAGGGGGTGAAGCCCTCGGCCCCCTCGATCTCCAGGAACAGCCGTGCGCCCTTGACCGTTGCGGCGATCTTGCCGCGATGGCGGATGATGCCCGGATTCTGCAGGGCCTGCTCGATCCGCGCCTCGTCCCACCGGGCCACGCGCTCGGGATCGAAACCCTCGAATTCCTCGCGGAAACTGTCGCGCTTGCGCAGGATGGTGATCCAGCTGAGCCCGGCCTGAAACCCGTCCAGAACCAGCTTCTCCCACAAGGCGCGGGGATCGCGCTCGGGCACGCCCCATTCGCTGTCGTGATAGGCGACGTAAAGCGGATCGGTCCCGCACCAGGGGCAGCGTTCGGTCATGATGGGTTAACCTGATTTCCAGAAAAGGGGCGGGTTTAACCGGAAGTTAGGCCATCATGACCATGCTGCAAAGGCAGGACATGCAGGAGTCGCGATGTGAGCGGGGGCAATCAGTCGGATATGGGATCACCGCTGGATTTCGCCATCGACCAGCAGACCCGAATCACCATGCCCGCGGTTCAGGCCGCCGTGGCCCAGGGCCATGCCCTTCTGGCCTATCAGCCGGTGGTGCAATCCGGCCGGACCGGGCGACCGGCCTTTTACGAGGGCCTCATCCGGGTGGTCGACGATTCCGGTCGCATCGTTCCGCTGAAGGATTTCATGCCGGTGGCCGAGACGATGGAACTGGGCCGCCAGATCGACTGCCTGTCGCTGCAACTCGGTCTGACCGCGCTGGCCGAGGAGCCCTCGCTGCGCCTCTCGATCAACATGTCGGCGCGGTCCATCGGCTATCCGCACTGGATCCAGACCCTGCGCTCTGGCCTCGGAAACGCGCCCGAAATCGCCGAACGGCTGATCCTGGAAATCACCGAAAGCTCGGCCATCCAGCTGCCGGCCGAGGTCGGGCATTTCATGCGCGAGGTCCAGGGCTATGGCGTCAGCCTGGCGCTGGACGATTTCGGCGCCGGCTATACCTCGTTCCGCTATCTGCGCGATTTCTGCTTTGATATGATCAAGATAGACGGACAGTTCATCCGCGAGATCAGCCAGAACCCCGACAACCAGGTGCTGACCCGCGCGCTGCAATCCATCGCCATCCATTTCGACATGTTCACCGTCGCCGAATCGGTCGAGACCGCCGAGGACGCGGCCTTTCTGATCGATCTCGGGATCGATTGCCTGCAGGGTTACTATTTCGGCGCGCCGACGATTGCACCGCCGTGGAAAAGTCCCCCGGCAAAGGCGCAGCGCTAGAACCCGGGATCGGCCACCACGCTCGGGGCCGATCGTCGCAGTTGGCGGCCGCTGTCGGCCAGAGAAGCCGATGTGCCAGCGCCGCGACGGACAAGGCCTCAGCCGCTGCAAGCCGGTCGCCGGGCTCCGCCGCCCGCCAACCAATCTCGCGCAAGTTCCGTATTCCCCCCGTCCCGGCCTTGACGCCACGTCGCGAAATCGCATCCTAGGCGCCGACGCCGGCCCCGCCGGCAAACCTGGATGGGAAGGAGCCCCCTCATGACGAAAGCCGTTATCGTTTCCGCTGCCCGCACGCCGGTTGGCAGCTTCCTGGGATCCTTCGCCAATGTTCCGGCGCATGACCTGGGTGCCACCGTGCTGAAGGCCGTGGTCGAGCGCGCCGGCGTCGATCCCGCCGAAGTCAGCGAAACCATCCTCGGCCAGGTGCTGACCGCGGCGCAGGGCCAGAACCCCGCGCGTCAGGCCCATATCAATGCCGGTCTGCCGAAGGAATCGGCGGCCTGGGGTCTCAACCAGGTCTGCGGTTCGGGTCTGCGCGCGGTGGCACTGGCCGCCCAGCAGGTCAGCCTTGGCGATGCCGAGATCGTCATTGCCGGCGGCCAGGAAAGCATGTCGCTGTCGCCGCACGCCTCTTACCTGCGCGCCGGTCAGAAGATGGGCGACATGCAGGCCATCGACACGATGATCCGCGACGGCCTCTGGGACGCGTTCAACAACTATCACATGGGCCAGACCGCCGAGAACGTGGCCGAGAAGTTCCAGATCACCCGAGAGGCGCAGGACGAATTCGCCGTCTCCAGCCAGAACAAGGCCGAGGCCGCGCAGAAGGCCGGCAAGTTCGATGACGAGATCGTCGGCTATACCGTCAAGACCCGCAAGGGCGACACGGTCGTCGACAAGGACGAGTATATCCGCCACGGCGCCACGCTGGAGGCGATGCAGAAGCTGCGCCCGGCCTTCACCCGCGACGGTTCGGTGACTGCCGGCAACGCTTCGGGCCTGAATGACGGCGCCGCCGCCGTTATGGTCATGTCCGAGGAAGAGGCCGCCCGCCGCGGCCTGACCCCGCTGGCTCGCATCGCCTCCTACGCGACCGCCGGCCTCGACCCGGCGATCATGGGCGTGGGCCCGGTCTATGCGAGCCGCAAGGCGCTGGAGAAAGCCGGCTGGAAGGTCGGCGATCTGGACCTTATCGAGGCGAACGAGGCCTTTGCCGCGCAGGCGCTGGCGGTGAACAAGGAGATGGGCTGGGACCCCGAGATCGTGAACGTGAACGGCGGCGCCATCGCCATCGGCCACCCGATCGGTGCCTCGGGCGCGCGCATCCTGAACAGCCTGATCTTCGAGATGGGCCGCCGCGACGCCAAGAAGGGCATCGCCACGCTGTGCATCGGCGGCGGCATGGGCGTCGCCCTCTGCCTCGAGCGTTGATCGGGGACTATCCGGCCGAATTTCCTGCGCGCAATGATCTTGCGCGCAGGTCACGGCTTGGATAACAAGATTTCAACTCAACGGAAACGCGAGGGGACCAGAATGAGTAAAGTTGCAGTTGTCACGGGCGGATCGCGCGGCATTGGCGCCGCCATCTCGAAGGCGCTGAAGGACGCGGGCTATACCGTTGCCGCGAACTATGCCGGCAATGACGAGGCCGCCAAGGCCTTCACCGACGAGACCGGCATCAAGACCTACAAATGGTCGGTCGCCGATTACGATGCCTGCACCGCCGGCATCAAGCAGGTCGAGGACGAGCTGGGTCCGATCGCTGTTCTGGTGAACAATGCGGGCATCACCCGCGACGCCATGTTCCACAAGATGACGCCGCAGCAGTGGAAAGAGGTCATGGACACCAACCTGACCGGGCTTTTCAACATGACCCACCCGGTCTGGACCGGGATGCGCGACCGCAAGTTCGGCCGCATCGTCAATATCAGCTCGATCAACGGGCAGAAGGGCCAGGCGGGCCAGGCCAACTATTCGGCGGCCAAGGCCGGCGATCTGGGCTTCACCAAGGCCCTGGCGCAAGAAGGTGCCCGCGCCGGCATCACCGTGAACGCCATCTGCCCGGGCTATATCGGAACCGAGATGGTGCGTGCCATCGACGAGAAGGTGCTGAACGAGCGGATCATCCCGCAGATCCCGGTCGGTCGCCTGGGTGAGCCCGAGGAAATCGCCCGCGCCGTGGTCTTCCTGGCCTCGGACGATGCCGGCTTCATCACAGGCTCGACTATCAGCGCCAACGGCGGCCAATTCTTCGTCTGAGCCCGTTCAAGAAAATTTGTCGGAAAACACAACGGCCCGCGAGTTTCGCGGGCCGTTTCACATTCTGGAAAACCGGTCGGATCGTCACGACAGGCGGTTGATTTCTTCCTTCAGCCGCAGCTTTTCGCGCTTCATCACCATGATGTCCTGATCGTTGGTTCCGGGGCTTCTTTGAGCCTTTTCAACAGCCTCGGACAATGCGTTGTGCTTTTTGCGCAGTTCCTCGACATGAGAAGCAACCGACATATCGTTCTCCCTTTGTGTCTTGCGAGTGAGGGGCAGTCGAGCACAGAATTTCGATTCTGTCACGAGAGTTTCACACTACCAGAGGTTGATCGGCTGGCCTTCGCGCAGGACCGCTGCGGCCGCCGGCGAGAGGTCCTCGCCATCCTTCAGATGGCTCGATTCGGCATGCATGACGAAGGGTGCCAGCAGCCGCAGCGGCGCGCGTGCGCCCTTGCGCGCAGCCACGATCACGCGGCCCGCCTCGCGCCCCGTCCGCGCGGCAATCGGCAGGATGGTGACACCACCCGCCCGGCCGGCCAGTGCCAAGATCAGCGAGTCCAGCCGGTCAGCCCGCTGGATCAGCGTCACCACCCCGCCCGGCCGCAGCCGGCGCAGAGCGGCATCGATCCAGCCGGCCATCGGCGTTTCCTCGTGCCGCGCCTCGCCCCGGCCGGCATCCCCGGGTGCCGTGCCGCCCTGGAAGAAGGGCGGGTTGGCGATGATATGGTCAAAGCTCTCGGACCTGAGTTCCGCCGGCATCCGCGCCAGATCGCCCGTGATCACCCGCAGCGGGATCGCGTTCCGTGCGGCGTTCTGCCGCGCCAGTTCGGCATAGTCCCCCTGCCGCTCCAGCCCGGTCAGCACCGCACCCGGCACCCGCCAGCCCAGACAAAGGCTCGCCACCCCGGCCCCGCAGCCCAGTTCCAGCACGCTTTCACCCGGGCTTGCCGGACAGGCCGCCGCCAGCATCACCGCATCCGCGCCCGAGCGATAGCCGTGCCGGGGCTGGGCAATCGTCAACCGGCCATCCAGGAAATCGTCAGAGGTGAGGTCACTCATCCAGACCGGCATCGCGCAGGATGGCGCCGGCCATGAAATGGTCTCGGTCCGCCACCATCAGCCGCTGCGGCAGCAGCGCACCGATCGAACCTTCCAGCACGCTCATATGCTGGTCGAACTGGAAGGCGGGGATATCATGTTGCTCCAGAAGGTCCAGCGCACGGGCCAGACGCAGCGGATCGGTGGTACGAAGCAGTTCTTTCATGCCCTTGATGTTATGGGGCGGTTGCACCGATGTCGATGGCGTGGCAATGGCAGGACGCGAAAGGGGCCACCGATGATCACCACCACCACCGACAGCGCCTCGACGCCGCTGGACCGCCTCTCCGAGCGCCTTGCCGGCGATATGGAGCAGGTGAACATCCTGATCCGCGCCCGCATGGCTAGCCGCCACGCCCCGCGCATCCCCGAGGTGACCGCCCATCTGGTCGAGGCCGGGGGAAAACGCCTGCGCCCGATGCTGACGCTGGCCGCCGCCCGGCTGCTCTCCTATCCGGGGCAGGATCACGTCAAGCTGGCCGCGACGGTCGAGTTCATCCACACCGCCACGCTGCTGCATGATGACGTGGTCGATGAAAGCCGCCAGCGCCGCGGTCGGCCGACCGCCAACCTGCTCTGGGACAACAAGTCCAGCGTGCTGGTCGGCGATTACCTGTTCGCCCGCAGCTTCCAGCTGATGGTCGAGACCGGCAGCCTGCGAGTGCTGGACATCCTCGCCAATGCCAGCGCCACCATCGCCGAGGGCGAGGTGCTGCAACTGACCGCCGCGCAGGATCTGCGCACCGACGAATCCATCTATCTGCAGGTGGTGCGGGGCAAGACAGCGGCACTGTTTTCCGCCGCGACCGAGGTGGGCGGGGTGATTGCCGGCGCGCCCGAGGCGCAGGTGCGGGCGCTTTTCGACTATGGCGACGCGCTGGGGATCGCCTTCCAGATCGTCGACGACCTCCTGGATTACGGCGGCGTCAGCGCCACCATCGGCAAGAATATCGGCGATGATTTCCGTGAGCGCAAGTTGACCCTGCCGGTGATCAAGGCCGTCGCCCGCGCCGATGCCGAGGAGCGCGCCTTCTGGGTCCGCACCATCGAGGTCGGCGACCAGCGCGAGGGCGACCTGGAAGAGGCGCTGGCGATCATGGCGCGGCATGGCGCGATGGAGGCGGCGCGGGCCGATGCGCTTGGCTGGGTCGCCAAGGCCAAGGCGGCGCTGACCCTGCTGCCCGGGAACGAGATCCGCGCCATGCTGGATGATCTGGCCGATTTCGTCGTCGCCCGCGTGGCCTGAGCGAAGTCCCTACATGAAAGAACCCGGCCCCTTTCGAGGCCGGGCCGGGGGGAAGGCATAAGCTGCCTCAGTTGTAGGCGTTTTCCCCGTGGGTGGTGACATCCAGACCCTGGCGCTCGTCGGTATCGGCGACGCGCAGCCCCATCACCGCCTTGACCAGATGGATGGCGATGAAGCTGACCACGCCCGACCAGATGATGCAGATCACCACGCCGAGGGTCTGGGCATAGACCTGCCCGCCCATGTTGAACTCGGCAACCGCGCCGGTGGCATAGTCCCAGACCCCGGCGCCACCCAGCGAGGGCGAGGCGAAGACGCCGGTCAGGATCGCGCCGATGATGCCGCCGACGCCGTGGATGCCGAACACGTCGAGACTGTCATCGATGCCGATCTTGGATTTCAGCGAGACGACGACCCACATGCAGGCAAGGCCGGCGATCAGGCCGATGGCGATGGCGCCCATCGGGCCGACGAAACCCGCGGCCGGGGTAACACCGACCAGACCGGCAATCGCGCCCGAAACCGCACCCAGCAGCGAGGGATGGCCGCGCATGATCCATTCGCCAAAGGCCCAGGCCAGCGCCGCGGCAGCGGTGGCCACGACCGTGTTCAGGATCGCCAGCGCGGCAAGGCCGTTGGCCTCGAGGTTCGAGCCGGCGTTGAAGCCGAACCAGCCGATGAACAGCAGGCAGCCACCGATCAGGGTGAAGGTCAGGTTATGGGGCGCGATCAGCTCGCGGCGATAGCCGAGCCGGGGACCGGCGACCAGTGCAGCGACCAGACCGGCAATACCCGCATTGATGTGGATGACGGTACCGCCGGCAAAGTCCAGCGCGCCATGGCCAAACAGCAGCCCCGACGGCGCGTCATAGGCCGAGGGACCGCCCCACCACCAGACCATATGGGCCATCGGCAGGTAGGAAAAGGTGAACCACAGCACCACGAAGGCGAGGATGGCCGGGAACTTCATCCGCTCGGCCGTCGCGCCGACGATAAGCGCCGGGGCGATGCAGGCGAAGGCCATCTGGAAGATCACGAAGGAAAGCTCGGGGATATAGACCCCGGCCGAGAAGGTCTCGGCGATGCTCGAGGTGGTGACGCCCGACAGGAAAGCCTTGGAGAGATTGCCGATGTAGGGGGTCAGGAAACCCGCATCCTCGGCCGATCCGGCGCCGGTGAAGGCCAGCGAATAGCCGTAGATCACCCAGAGCAGCGCCATTACGCAGAAGGTCGCCAGCACCTGCATCAGCACCGACAGCACGTTCTTCGAGCGCACCAGACCGCCATAGAACAGCGCCAGCCCCGGCAGGGTCATCATCATCACCAGAATGGCCGACACCATCATCCAGGTCGTGTCACCCTTGTCCGGCACCGGCACGGCGGCATCCTGCGCCAGCGCCGGCAGCGCGGTCAGCGCCCCCAGGGCCAGCAGGGTGGGGAAAAGCGTGCGTCTCATCAGGTGTCACCTTTCGCTGTGGCATCTTTTGGCAGCACGAGGCTGCGTCATCGCCACAAGGCCGTTCCGATCCGCGCGCGACAAGATTGCCGCCCTTTTCCGCAGTGCAGAAACTTCCCCTGCCCGCCCGATTGGCAAACCAGAAGTTGAGTGCCGCAAAATGCGGCAGAAACCGGACGGTTCAGCAGCCATCACGGATTGGTCAGCCACATTCCATCCAGACGATTCTTCCTGTATGCTCTGCGCCAATCGGGTCGGATCAATCGGCCGGGCAGGAACGCAGGCATGAAACGAACGACCGATACACCGAAACGCTCGGGGCGCAGCCCTGTTGCCGACAAGCGCAGCTTCACCGAGCCTGAGCCGACCAAGGCCTCCACGCGACGCAAGCCCGCACCGCCCAAGCGCGGCAACATGGTGACCCGTGGCGTCAGCGGATTCGTCAGCCTGGTCTGGCGGGTGATCTGGGGCAGTTTCTGGCGTCTGGCGCTGGTCATGGCCCTGATCATCGGCGCGGCCTCGTTCTACTATTACAGCGGTCTGCCCGAGGCCTCGGCGCTGTTTGACGGCCGCGCCCGTGGCTCGGTCACCATGCTGGACCGCGACGGCCGGGTTTTTGCCTGGCGCGGTGAGACCTTCGGCACGGTCAGCTCCGACAAGATCGCCCCGGTGCTGAAAGAGGCGGTGATCGCCACCGAGGACCGCCGGTTCTACACCCATCTCGGCGTCGACCCGATCGGCATCGCCGGCGCCATGCGCATCAACATGGCCGAGGGACGCGGACCCCTGGAGGGTCACGGCGGTTCGACCATCACCACGCAGGTCGCCAAGCTCCTGTGCCTGGGCGAGACCTTCGACCCGATCCGCTGGAAGAACGAGGCCGATTACGAGGCCGAGTGCCGCAAGTCGAGCCTGTGGCGCAAGGTCAAGGAAGTCCCCTTCGCGCTGGCGCTGGAAGCCAAGTATTCCAAGGACGACATCCTCAACATCTACATGAACCGCTCTTACCTGGGCGGTGGCGCGCGCGGCTTCGAAGCGGCGTCGCAGCGGTACTTCAACAAGCCGGCCAGCGATGTCACCGCGTCGGAAGCCGCCATGCTGGCGGGCCTTCTGCGCGCACCCAGCTATTACGCGCCGACCTCGAACCTGCAGCGGGCGCAGGACCGCGCCAGTGTCATCCTCGGGGTGATGCACGAAGAGGGCTACCTGGACAATCAGCAGCTGGCGGCCGCCAAGGCCGAGCCTGCGGTGCTGAGCCGCGCGGCAGCGGCCCGCGCCGGTGGCTACTTCGCCGATTGGGTGATGGAATCGGGTCCCGGCTTCCTGACCAGCGAAACCACCGAAGACGTCACCATCATGACCACGTTCGACCAGCGTATCCAGCGCGCGGCGGAACGGGCGCTGACCAATATCTTTGACGAGAAGGTCAAGGATGGCAGCAAGGCCGAGGCCGCCGTTGTGGTGATGAGTGCCGATGGCGCCGTCCGGGCGATGATCGGAGGGCGCGATTCGACCGTGAACGGTGCCTTCAACCGCGCCACCCAGGCCAAGCGCCAGCCGGGTTCGTCCTTCAAACCCTTCGTCTATGCCGCCGCGCTGGAACTGGGCTATTCGCCGAACGACGTGGTGCTGGACGGGCCGCTGACCATCAACGTCAAGGGCTCGGGCCCGTGGTCGCCGAAGAACTATACCCGCAACTATAAGGGCAATGTCACGCTGACCCAGGCACTGCAGAATTCACTGAACACCGCGACGATCCGGCTTCAGGAATCGGCTGGCCGTGACATGGTGCGCAAGGTGGCCGAGGATTTCGGCTTCGCCAGCAACATGGCCAACGGCCCCTCGCTAGGTCTGGGCGTATCGGAAAGCACGCTTCTGGAAATGACCGGGGCCTATGCCGGCATCCGCAATGGCGGCACCGCCGTCAGCCCCTATGGCTTGATCGAGCTGCGCATCAAGGGCGATGACCAGCCGCTGATGGGCCAGTCGGGCGGCATGGGCGAGCGCGTCATCAGCCAACGCGCCGCCGGCCAGTTGATCTACATGATGGAACAGGTGATCGAGCACGGCACCGGCACCCGCGCCCGGCTGCCGGGCCGCGAGGCCGCCGGCAAGACCGGCACCACCTCCTCCTATCGCGACGCCTGGTTCATCGGCTTCACCGAGCAATACGTGACCGGCGTCTGGATGGGTTATGACGACAACACGCCGCTGAAGGGCGTGACCGGCGGTGGTCTGCCGGCCGAGATCTGGCAGGCGGTGATGACCGAGATCCATGACGGTCTGCCGGCCCTGCCGCTCTCGACCGTCTCGCCCGATGGCAGCGGTGTCATCGTCGGCACCTCGGGTGAGCAGCAGATCGTCACCAGCGGCTCGGCCGATGACCCGCTGGCTGCGGCACTGGCCGAGGCGATCCGCGACAACCAGCCGGCACAGCAACCCGCGCAGCAGGCACCGGCCCCCGCGCCGCAGACTCCGGGCGCCAGTAGCTCGAGCAGCTCGGGCGATGATGCGCTAAGCCAGGCGCTGAACGGGATTCTGGGCGGGAACTGATTCCGCCCGCAATCCGGGCGATCAAGGGGGCAGGCCATGGAACGAGTTACCGGCGGCTGTCTCTGCGGCAAACTTCGCATCACGGCAACAGGCCGGCCCTATCGGGTCGGCCTTTGTCATTGCCGCGACTGCCGCAAGCATCACGGCGCGCTGTTTCATGCTTCGGCCATCTTTGCCGAGGATGCAGTCACCATCGAGGGCGAGGCGCACGACTACCAGGGGCGGTTCTTCTGCCCGACCTGCGGCTCGCCGGTCTTTGGCCGGTCCGGGGACGAGATCGAGGTGAACCTGGGATCACTGGACGCGCCCGACCAGTTCGTCCCGACCTATGAGCTCTGGACCTGCCGCCGCGCGGCCTGGCTGCCACGATTTGCGGGCATGAGGGAATACACGACCGATCGCGATACGGGCGGGCGGTTCGAGGAATGAACTGCGGGCCGCGACCAGTCATCCTTGCCGCTCATCACCATCGCGGACGTCGCGGGATCTGTCGCCACCCGCTCGGCCAGCCGCCGTCAAAAGCAGAAACCGCAAAACCCGCCGCCTGCTGCCGGATCAGCCGTCCGGCATTCCGCCCGTAGCCGAGCCGTTTCCGGCCCCACCCCCATCGCAGGGCCGCGCGGGCAGAACCGCCAGCATCGCCTCGACCAGCGCCGCGCGACGGATCGGCTTCGGCACGCTCGCATCCATGCCGCAGGCAAGATATTCGTCCAGGTGATGGGTCATGGCATTGGCCGACAGCGCAATGATCGGCGTGCGCGGCAACCCGCCCTCGGCCTCGGCCCGCCGAATCGCCCGCGTCGCCTCGATGCCGCACATGCCGGGCATCTGCACATCCATCAGGATCAGATCCGGCTGCTGCGCGCGCCATGCCTCGACCAGTGCCGTGCCGGTCTCGACCAGTCGCGCGCTCAGCCCCAGCCGCCGCAACATGCTGACCAGAACCAGCTGGTTGGTCTGGTTGTCCTCGGCGGCCAGCACATCCAGCCCGCCCGTCTTCAGCCGCTCCGCCAGGTCGCGCTCCAGACTGACCTGGCTGCGCGCTGCCGGGCGTTCATTGGTCAGGAGGGCACTAACCCGCGCGCGAAAGTGGCTGCCCCGACCCGGTATGCTCTCCGCCGTCAGGTCGCCGCCCATGATCCGGCAGAACTGCCGCGCGATGGCCAGGCCCAGCCCGGACCCGCCATGGGTCCGCGCGATGCTGGCATCGGCCTGCATATAAGGGGTGAAAAGCCGCGAAAGCTGTTCCGGCGTCATGCCGATGCCGCTGTCCTCGACCACGATCTGCAGTTCGCCCGGCAGGTCAGCGACGGCACCGGGGCGATAGTCCAACCGCATTGATACAACGCCCCGGTCGGTGAACTTGATGGCGTTCGACAGCAGATTGCCGACGATCTGCCGCAGCCGTGTCGGATCGCTGTCAACCCAGAGCGCGGCCATGTCCGGAACCTGGAAGGCCAGCCCCTTGGCCGCCGCCTTGGGTCCGAACAGTCGCTTCGCCGAGGCGACAATCTCGGCCAGATTGCAGGGCAGATGCTCCAGCGTGACCTGGCCGGCCTCGATCTTCGACAGGTCCAGCACGTCGCTGATGACCGACAGCAGAAGATCGCCCGATTCGATGATGACCGACAGGATATCCTGCTGTGCAGGGGTCAGCCCGGTCTCGCGCAGCTCCTCGGCCATGCCCAGAACGCCGTTCATCGGCGTCCTGATCTCGTGGCTCATATGCGCAAGGAAGATCGACTTGGCCTGGTTGGCGGCATCCGCCTCGATCCGCGCCGCCTCGAGATCCATGGTCCGCTGGCGCACGGTTTCTTCCAGCATCTCGGCTTGCAGGTGCAGCCGCTGATTGCCCTCGTAGACCTGTCGGCTATAGGTCTCGAGCAGCGCCTCGGCCTCGTGCCGCGCCCGCCGCTCGCGTTCGAAGCGCGCACGCGACACCGGTCCCGCAGCCCGGCTCGCCGGATCGCCGTCACGAGACATGACCGCTCAGCCCTCCATCCGGATGGTGAAGCGGACACACATGCCCTCGGGCACGGTCAGATCCTGACGCTCCACCCGCGCCGGGCGGCCGAAATACTCGATGCAGGTCTCGACCAACCCGTGACAGAAATCGCCAAGCGGGCGCGGTGAGTGATAGGTCAGTTCCAGCCCGTCTCCGCTAGCCAGGCGTCGGCTTTCGAAGCGCGGCAACTCGACCCCGGGATAAAGCTTTCGCACCTCGATATGCACCTCGGTCTCGATCGATTCGAGCATGGTCAGCACATCGGTCTTGTCGGCGAAGAACTGGGAATAGCGCGCGCTGTAGCGCCAGAACATCCAATGGCCGAATCGGCGCAGATAGTCGTTCAGCGGCAGCGCGCTGCGGTCACTGAAGGCCTGCACCAGCGCCATGAACTCGTCGCAGGGATAGAAGCCGACCGAGGTATAGGCCCCGCCCGAGCTG